>JBMFRB010000006.1:71799-254206 GCA_049968255.1 Candidatus Sumerlaeaceae bacterium
TCGGTATCGAGTTGGTCGGGATTATACGCAAACGGGCAATTATCGCACGCATCTCCAATGCCGTCGCCATCACTATCTAACTGATCGGTGTTTGATGTGTAAGGACAGTTGTCGACGGTGTTGGGAATGCCGTCGCAATCCGAATCGATCCTGGTATTACAACCGAACGTATCGTCATCGCAAAGGTCTCCGATGCCGTCTCCATCTGCATCAGCCTGGTCCGGGTTGTAGACGTCGGGACAGTTGTCAATAAGGTCGGGAATGCCGTCGCAGTCGCGATCGTAGCTGGTATCGCAAACTTCGCCTTGAGGATCGGTCGTGAGGTCAACGCCCGCTCCGATATTCGTAAGAATATCGATACCGTCGGTGACTTGGCCCGGCTTCACGTCAACGTAAGAGAACATATTTGGGTTATCCTCGCCGGGTAAGTTGACGAGATCGTCGCTAAAAGGTACGGGCCCATCGTTGTATGAGCCCAAGTTCGCATAAGTGATCAACAAAGAAAACGATGTCTGTTCGGCAGGCGAAAGTGAACGCGGCGCGAATTGCACGGCGATCGCGGGATCGGAAATGGTTTCGTAGGGCCGCGTCACGTAGTCGTAAAACCGTGGATTGGGGACACCGATTTGCGAAATGTTTGCGTAGTTGGCAAACTGGAGTTTTTCGGGTTTTGTGGCGCTTGTCTGGCTGTTGCTTAGGACGACCACGCCAACCTGCTTAAGGCCAGCCGACGTGACTTCATCTGTACCCCAATAGAACCAGTTAGGAACGGAGCTCCCCTGCAAAGTGGTTTCTTTTTTATATTTCGTATCGCCAACCCAAAAGACGACTCGGCTGTTTCCATCGCTTGGCACTGGCCGAAGCAGATGACGCAGACCAATCTGCACTGTGCCGGTTGTCAAGTTTTTCGCCGTGATCGTGGCGCGGAAACTCGTCGGGGCGGTTGTTGCATCTAACCGCACGGCAGGGATCAACTCAAGGCGCTCTTCGACAAGAACACTCCCTCCGATGATATAGCGACCGAGCGCCAGGTTTTTCAGGTCATCTTCTATAATGACATGTCGAGGGTCGAGAGGGAGAATGTCGTTGGCGCGCCAGTTGGCAATGTCGAGGGTCTGGCCATCCGGCTTGACAAGGCGATATGTCAAATAGGATTCGGCAGGCTCTTCGGTGTCATCGATGAGCCGCTTGACAATCGGCACGCCAAATTGATCTAATCCGAGATAAATGCCGAGCGTGTAGCGGCCCAGAAGGTCGAAGGCAAACCGGAGGTAGCCGTCTTGAACACGGTTGTCCCCCGGCGTGTTGGGATCCTCTGCAGGACGGCTGCCAGGCATCAGGAAGCGTCGGAGCAGACCGCCATAAAATTCGGCAGGCGCAATTGTGGAGCCTGCCCCCCCAAAGCCGACGTAGAACGGGCTAATCTGGGTGCGGGCATTTGGCTCTGTGTAGACCACGTAGCGGCCTGGTGGCAGCGTCAAACCGTTGCCAATGTTGATGGGCGAATCCTTAGCCGGGAGTCCAGGGATAAAGTATCGAAAATCAGCATTTTCTGGGGTATAAACGTAGCTATTGGCTAATTGTTGGAAGAACTCTGGTCCCGAAAACACCTGGGCAAAAAGTCTGACTTTACGTGTGAAACTGGTGTTTTGATCTATGCCAAAACGATCGTCGGGTGAAAGAACACCATCGTCGTTGACTCGTCCGACATAGACGGGCGTGACAAACGGCAAATGGGTCGCCCCGCTAAAAATGTCGCCGGGAATAATTTTTCCTGCAATTGCTCCCCCCCCAGCCAAATTAAACGTCTCGCTGTAGTGCAGGCGGGCTGTAAGTTTGTCGTCGAAATCGAGCTCGCGCACATCGTAAGGGTCGCGGTTCGACGTCAGTGCTTCGGGCGCCATCGTAGGCTCCACCAGGTTGGCGTAATCCAGCCCCATGGCCTGGCCAAGTGCCTGAGTAACAACCGCCTGCACCTCGGCATGCCCGATCAGAAAAGCCCGGTCGTTTGCACTTAGCTGATTAGGGTCCTCGGGGGGACAGACCCAGTCGGCGTAGGCATCGTTGAAAGCGATATCGGCATCGATGATCGAACCCGCTTTGTATTGGGTGAAGGGCAAACGAAGGCGATAGCTATCAGTCTGGAAGTTGAAGGTTACCGTGATGTACTGATTATTGGCCGGATCGTACTGCGTGACTACCCCTACGGGTATGCGTGTGACATCGGTAAGATCAACATCTTCGTTGAAATAAGTCAAGAAGGTATAGTAGAATGGATCGCCGAGTGTAAACGTCACTGCCTGCGGCTGAAATGTGATGAGATTGAATCCATCAAGCTGAACATCTGTCGGGCCGTTGGGAAAGTCTGGCGAGAAGCCCGCGTAAAAAGAAGCGGGAACCGTGTATTCTTGGAACTTGAAGGAAGAATCCGCGTCATTCCACTCTCGCAGAGCGCGATGAAACGCCTCGCGGATATCGTTGGAGGCGATGTTATTGAGGTTATTCGGCGGCGGGATGATATTTCCGTAGGCATCTTCGTAATGGACCATTTGGACAGGCTGGAGCACGTCGGGCCACCTCACCTTTGCCAGAGTCAAGCCGCTGGCTTTGCTCGTGGCGATGTCCTCATAGACCGTTTTGAGAAAAACTTTGCCATTGCCCGCCCAAAGCAGAGCCGGCAAAATTGTGACAAAAAGCAGTGTGCTGACATAACGGCGTATCATCTTCGTCCACCGACTTGAGCTGTTTGATGTTGTTGTGGCCATAAAACTTGCCTCTTTCGTTTCTCACTTTGCCACGGCACGTGAGATTTTGGCTTTCACTTCTTCGAGCGTAGGAGCCGGGACAGGTTTTGCGTTGGTGCGCATGGTTTGCTGGAACTGGTCGGGCTTTACCACGCGCAGGGATTCTGTGATGCGCACAGCGTTATCAAGGATTGGCTTGGCACTTTCGGGTCCGCGCACACCGCCGCCAAGGTCCTGAAGCTGCGTGGTGTCGGTCGTCTGAAGTTCGCCTTTTTCCAGTGCTCTTAGGATGGTGCGCAGAAGGCGATCGTCCGGCATGACACCGTAATCCTCGCAACGCACGTTGACGACTTTGCGTTTGTTGTCCTTCGGATCAGTGATAACGGAATATTTACCTTTGGCGCCACCGACGACCCGAGCGCTAGACGCGAGCTCGGGGATGGCGCTCTTGCGCTGCGCGCTAGTGTTGGCAGGTTGCTGAAGAAAAAGCAGCACGTCCTCACCCTCAAGGATTTCCGGCTGATCGTTGACGAATTGGGTGAGAGGCGGTGTTTTTAAAGTTCCGCCGAGAGTTGCAACAGACACCGTGTCGCCGGCACGCACTGACTTGCCTTTAAGAGTTTCGCCAATTTGCACTTGGTGCGTTGTCACAAAAACGCCGCGACGAACGACACAATTCTTGCTCACGCACTTGCCCACGACAATCGCATCGGCCTTCTGGGCAAGCGACTCAAAGGTCTCTGGGGCGGCAAAAGCAATAGTGCCCAGCAGCATTCCTAAACCGAGAAAAGCACCACGAACGGCGAAGCGTGCGCTATCATTCATAGTTATAGCCCTATTTCTCGCGTGCTGTTTTTTCATCTCGCAACCTCAAAGAATATGTCGCACCGCTCGGCCTTCCACCACCGCGCTGCGACGCTCACAAGTCGATCTGTTTTTCCCCGGCTGGCCGAGGCTCTTACGGCGGGCTGAAGATATAAGCCGCAGAGAGTTGGCCAGCAAAGCGGTAGATGTTGCCACTCGATATGGTTCCATTCGTTGGATCGTAGACGTAGTATCCGGTGTACTGAGTGCTGTAGGGTTCTGGTGGATAGCCGCCGGGGTTTCCGGAGGCGTTGACGCCGATATACTGATCGGGTCCGACAGAGACAAGCGCCCAACCGCGGCCAAGGCCATTCTGAAGCGTAAGCGAGCCTTTTCGGATGGAAAGCCAGATATCAACCTGGGTTGGGTCCCAGTAATCGAGCGCCTCGAGTTCGCGATTGGTTGGCGTAGCAAGTGAGCGTGCCGGCAAGTTGAACACGTCGCGGGGAATGGCGCTGATGTAGGGCAGTGGTGTGGTAAGGACATGAAGCCCAACCGAAGCAGTGGGATAGGCAGGATCGTAGATTTTGGCGACCAGCGGCGGATACGCTTTGAATCCCGTGCCGGTGGCCCAGTTATCGTGGCGCACGGGATAGGTGTTGTTATCCACTGCATAGCTTTCGAGCGCGGTAGCAAGTGAACGCTGATCGGCAGCTACGCGCGCCACTTTTGAGCGCACTTGCGCTTCAAGGAAATTCGGCACCGCGATAGCGGCCAACACGGCGATAATTGCCACCACGATGAGTAGCTCTATCAGAGTGAAAGCCCGTAGGCGAAATGTTTGCATTTTTCTTCGCGCTCACGTTGGATAGCGAGAGGGGGCCGGTCAAGTCCAAAGGCACCGGCAAAATCATTTTTGAACAAAAGGTTCCTCCGACGCGTTGGACAAGACTCATGGGGACGATACGGGCACGTCGCGACGCATCGGCTGGACACTCAGCCACGAATAATTGCGGATTTGCTCAAGAAATTTTCGACTCACGCACAAAGCGAACTCGTTGGCGCCGTTCGAGTACGTAGGCATTGCTGGATCAAGCCAAATTTCACGATAAGCCAGATAGCGCCAGAGTTTTCGCCACTCGGCAAGGCTGGCTCGGAATCGTCGCCCGTTTTCTGTGTCGCCGCGGCTTTCGCGGGGAGTGAGGCCACGCCACACGTCGCACAGAGCGGCAAAATCTAGTAGCGGTGGCTCCCACCACTCGCGGACCTTCAGGCGCATCATTTCATACTCGGGCACAAGAAAGGGGTAGTCCTCAACGTTTTCCCAGTTGATGAGAACAATTGGCCTGCTGGTTTCGGACAGATCTTCCTGCACTTGCGGTCCCCAATTGGTGTAGCGCCGGAGATACCAATAGAGCGGCCATTCCATCTCGCCTTTCACGTACATGGGCATCGCCTTACCGAGCTGTGAGTTGTGAGCAAGCTTTTCGATGGTGCGCACAGCTTGCACGACGTCGGGCGATGTGTGATTATAGATGATACGTTCTGCAGGACTCGTGGGGTGAATCCAGCAGGCAAAGGCAATGGATCGGAGTTGCCAGACGAAGGCAACAACCGCCAGCGCGGAGATGAGGAACGCAATCCGGCGAAAGCGATGCGCGTCCAGCAAGTGCCCTAAGTAATAAGAAGCTAACAAGATAGCCGGTCCAGCGATATGAATGGAGAGCCAAGGAACTTTTTCCCCCGCGTAGGAATAGGCGAAAAGGCTCGTGATGGTCCAAAAGATGAGGAACGCTTCAGTATTGGCGCGGCGCGCCACCAAGACCGCACATAAGTAGACAAGCACCTGCACATAGAAGAGCGCCAACGCGAGATGGAAGGGATGCGTGACGTGCCAACGGCGGTCGATCGCCTGCCAGTCCCAGGAGGCAAAGCCCCCGCACAGAGCGTAGACGAGTAAGGCGGCCTGGGGTAGGATAAACACGGCGAGGTGCAGCCATGTCCTGCGCTTGCAAAGCGACAGGGCCGCACCACCAAAAGCGAGGAGAACAGCGGGCCATTCGTACAGAAGGAGGATCGGCAGATGATAGTGGAAGGGACCTTTGATGCGATGCTGCTGGTGCTGGTCCCACCAATAGTCCCAAGTATTTTTATAGATCTGAAGCGGAGTCCAGCGCACATGTTTTCCGAAAAAATCAGGCCCAGATGTGTGAGTGAAATAGGTGGTAAAAAGTGTCGTGTAGACGGATAGTGCGACAGCGGCAATCGCGACGAGTGTCCACCGCCGGTGCCAACAGACATGCAGAACATAATAGAGGATTCCGCGCTCGCCGCGTGGGCTGTGCCAATTGAGTCCGGCCAGCACACTGAGAGGAACGGTGACAACGATTGTTAGGGGGAGGACTTCGACGACGCGCTTCCAAAGCGGTGGGAACCAAAGATCGTTTTCGCGATGCCAGCCGGGCATGGGAAGCGAGTCGGAGAGGACGCGGACATAGAGATAACTTAGGCCGAGAGCAGCAAGCAGCCCGAGGCCAGAACTGACCAAGACCGTGAGGATTTCGCTGGCAAGCGAATCACGTGTGCCCTCAGTTGTGCGGGGGGTAAAAAAGACCGCCCGTCCGGGAAAATCTCGATGGCAGCGTGGCGACACAACGGCGCCGCGCAGCAAATCCGTCGCCACAGCTATAGCAAAAAATCCCAAGCAGGCCGCAAAGAAAAAGATCGAACTTTCCATCATGCAGAACATAACGGTTGCGGCCATACCAGCGTGCCAAAAGTAGCGGCGCTCGCCAGTTTCGAAAGCACGCAGCACAGCGTAGGCGCACCAAAACGTCGCCGCGAGATAGGGCGCATCGTTGCGCAAGAAACGTGAATAGTAAGTGATCGACGGGGAGAGCGCGAGCAACACAAGAGCAACTAAGGTACCGGTCTTGCCCAGGTAGTGCCGCCAGCCGAGCAGGGCAGCAAAAAGCCCCAAGCTGCCCACGGCGGCGGGCAGACGCATGGTGAAGTCGGAATCGCCAAAGATCAAGAAGACGAGAGCGGTGACATGTTCCAGGATTGGACCGTGAAGAATGGGCTGATACTGGTAGCCGTAGCCACAAGCCAGAAAATAAGAGTAATACGCGAACAGGCTCTCGTCATGGTGGAGTGGCTTTGCAGCGAGATCGTAAAAACGAGCGACGTGCGCAAAGAGCAGAGCAATGCTCGCAATGAGGAGTCTCCATGCTTGTGCATTCCCCATCGCAAGCGCGCCCCCGCTCGCGGAAGAAGAGGTGTGCGCAAGATTCTCTTGTTTCTGGCCGAATCGAAAGATGCTTTTCAGCGCGTCGGAACCTTTTTCCATACGCCACCGGATTCGTGGCAAGCGCTGAACAAGAGGCAATGCAAAAGCGAAGGAAAGTGGGCCGGCTTAGCGACACCAGGAAGAAGTGCATTGCGGACGTGTGATTGATTGTGAACATTCGTTCATTATTCTTGTAGGCGTCTTGCAGAGAAAAAGAATGCCCAGACCTAAATGCTGTCGCAGGATACGTGCCCTTCCGCCGGTGAAAGAATTCAAGCCGGTTGGTAGGCCCTCTCGTGAGCTGGAGCGTTTGGAGTTGACGCTGGACGAATTTGAGGCGCTAAGGCTGGCCGATTACGAGGGACTTTATCACGAACAAGCAGCGGAACTCATGGGCATTTCGCGCCCAACCCTTACGCGCCTTGTCACCAGCGCACGCTGCAAAGTGGCGACACTGCTAGTCGAGGGGGTGAGATTAGTTGTGAAAGGAGGTGAAATCCCAATGGTTGTGGAAGTTGAGAAACGGACCTTTGTGTGCGACGCGTGTGGCCACCGATGGCAGCTTCCGTACGGCGGCGGTTGCCCGCGGGAGTGCCCCGAGTGTCACTCGCCGCAGGTGCATCGTGACCCTGCGGAATGCGGTCAGCACCACGGGCAACATCGTGGCCATGGCGCCAAGCACGGCCAAGGCCGCGGGAGTGGCCACTGCTGTCGCAGGGGGCCGAACAAGGCGTCGTGAGTTGTTATCCCCGCACAATTCCTGTCGAAAAATATGGAGTTGCGCGGGGGTTTTTCATTTTCTCACATTGCAGACTGGAAATGTGGATGTCATGTGACGTCATGTAAGGTATGCAGATGGCGATGAAAGCAGAAGCAGTAATTCGACTGATTGCAGGGGCGCTGGCCCTGACCGCGATAGCGGGCTGCAGTACAATGAACCACTTTGGCACACACCGGCCGTACGTGCGCAGAGGAGACCTAGGCTTTAAACCGGTGGACCAGGTGGCGCCACATGCGCGCGCCATGGTTGAGGGCAAAATGAGCCTGGCCGATTGTTTGAAACAACCGGAGAGCATTGCCGACGGGGGAGCCGGCTGTTTGCGAGCGATCAAGGATCTTCCGGTCACGGCACCGTAATGTTTTTTTTGCTGGACCATCGCAGTAGCGTGATACGCCTGGCGCGCAAGAGCTTTTGAAGTTTTTCGCGAGAGGTGCGTTTTGCGTCCTTGCAGAGTGCCATGCCTTAGTGGCGAACCAACTGCGGCCTGTGAGCGATGACGATCTCCTGGCAGGGAGCCGTCGCGATTTCTGCCTCCCAACCATTCTTGCGCCAGAACTCTGCGATCTCCTGCATGGACAAGGGTGAACGAGGATGCTTGCGTCCTTCTGCGGCATGGAGTCGCTCCATGGCTGCGTAGCCCTTTTCATCGAAATCGGAGATCACAACTTTTGCATTTGGGCCCACGAGACGAGTCATTTCCTTGAGCACTGCATGGGGGTTCTCTAAGTGATGGAACGTGTTCATGGAAACGATTGAGCCGAATGATCTATCGGGAAAGGGAAGAGATGTCGCGTCGGCTTCCAAAAATTCGATGCGGTCAGCCACGCCACGAAATAGCGCCAGAATTTTCGCCACTTTTTGTTCGCTGGCATCGACGTCTACTGTCACAATTTCGCTTACATGGCTGGCCAGAGCAGTTAGGAAACGTCCTTTACCTGTGGCGACTTCGAGAACGGGCTCCGGCAGTGGGAGGGCTTTTTCCAAAATGCCAGAGATTGCTGCACGGATATCAAAACCAAAGCGTCGGAGCTCTTCATCTCTCCGTTCGACGCGCTCCACAACTTCAGAAATCTCTTCGGGCGTAAAATCACCTTTCCTCACTCGCTGAGAGAGGCTCACGGCCAAGGGTCCTTTTGTCAGATTTGTCGTCTCGATCGAGCTACAAAGTTGCACTGTCACTTATTGTTACCCGTCAGTGGTTTGGTGGATAGGCGGGAACTTTTTGGGTGTGGTTTGAGTGAAAGAATTTGTTTTGACCGAAAGTACATCGGTTCGTACTTGGGAAGTGGTTCACATGGCGAAAGGCAATGAGCGAAGGAGATGCTGCGTTTCCATGAAGGCCAACGAAAAGCTTTATTACACAGCAATTTTGCTAACATGTTTTCTTTGTCTAGCCACACTTGGACTCGCACGTCCGAGCTATCAAGTGAGGGTCCTCTCTCCCCAACCAGAAGAGGTGCTTAGAGGCCCTGACGTCGTCGTGTGGGTTGAATGCGAAGGTCTGGATATTCGCGCGGGGTGCCACTCGATCCATCTCATGCTCGACAATGAGCCGTTTGTCGTAAAATATGATTTATCGCGCCCCCAAATCTTTCACGATGTGGCGCCCGGCACTCATACACTGCGTGTGTATGCGGCGAATCCCTATCACGAAATTGTTGGCGACACTCTTTGTGTTGTGCCTTTTGCTGTGGAATATCACGATGGGGAAAATCGGCCTGAACGTGGTGAACCTCTGCTGACCTATGTTTTGCCGCAGGGGGAATATCGCGGAATTGATTGCGCTGATATCGTTCTGAACTTTGCTGTGAGTGGTGCACCGCTGAGCCGGCACGGCTATCGCGTGCAATACTATGTGGATGGGCGCCGCTACATCATGTCGCGGCAAGAGAGTGTGCACTTGCGCGGACTCAAAGGGGGGTACCACACGATTCGCATGGAGCTCATCGACGAGCGCGGCCGCGTGGTCCCTGGCCCATTTAATGCCGTCCAGCGCACGATCTTGCTTTCGCCGGAGAAAGAGTTGGAAGCACCCCAGCACGGCAAGCACCCCGTGCTTCAATCGCTCCAAGGACCGATGACGGGCGGCCGCATGTGGGTTGCGCGCGCTGAGCCAGAAGTGACTGGAGCTGGGAAAGAGCAACAGGCACGATCGGGAAGTTCTAAGATCTCGGTCGCTGTTGCGAAAGCCAAAGGGATCGCCGCCGAAAAGAGTTCGGGAAAATCGCGAGAGCAAAAGGCGCCGGATTTCGAGGATTCGCTTGCGCCCGTTGGGGAAGAACACGTGGCACCTCCCCAGGCTCCCGAAACCACCACTGAGAACAAGGCAGCTGAGGTTCTCCCGACGGAGAGGATAAACGAAACGACAAAATCCGTCCAGCGCTCCGAGGCAACCACAACGAAGGGATTGAGCGTTAGACGCGTGTCGCTTGTTCGAAAAGACACAACGTCGCCGACACTCACGAATTTGAAGGCTGTCGCAACAAGCTCCACGCATACAGAGTACGTGCGAAGCGCAGCGCCTGCAGCACGGAGCGAAGCGACAAAACAGCCTCTTCCGACAGGAACCATCGACACCTCGTCGAGTCGCACACCAATGATCCCGCCGCCAACTCCGCCGATGATCAAAGGGTCGATTCCGACACCGTCTTCGTCTACATCGTCGGGAACTGCGACGCCATCTCCGTCAACGCGTTCATCAACTCCTACGCCTCAACTGAGGCCTCAGGAACCCGAAACAACGAGGAGTGCTCGAAGCGGTAAAGTGGAAAAAGTCATCAGCATGGCTGGACCGGCGCCAGCAATCGTGGAGCAAGACGATAGCGAGGAGAGCACCTCGGCCATTGCGCGTGTTCTCGGGATGAACGGCGCCGCGGTGAACATAGAGGCGGGCAAATGACTGCAAGGAACGAAGCGCCACACAAGGATCAGAACGACGTCCGTGCTGTGAGCGGTGCACGCACGAGCGAATGAAAGAGCTATTTGTTCACGTTGATCTTGATGACCTATGGGCGATCGGCGAATGCTACGGTCTTGTGATTCCGCAGCGCCTCCGCCATTTTGTTTATGAAGACGGTTTGCCGCGCCTTCTGGAATTGCTGAGAGAATTGGGAATGCGGGCCACGTTTTTTGTGTGCGGGGCCGACCTAGAAGACAAGGCGTGTGCAAGCGCACTCGCCGAAGTGTTACGCGCGGGCCATCAACTCGCTAATCATAGCTATTCTCATGATCTTGGTTTTCGCGACCTCAGCGCAACAGCGATGCGTGACGAGATTTTACGTACGCATCGTGCCGCAGAAGAACATCTGGGGATTCGCCTACGTGGTTTCCGAGCGCCTGGCTATGGTTGGTCTCAAAACCTCGTGCGTTTGCTGGCGGAACTCGGCTATCTTTATGACTCTTCGCTCATGCCAAATCCGTTTGGTGGGGTTTTCCGTTTTTTCGATGCGCGACTAACCCGGAAGGTGAGTGGGCGATTGGGGATGAAAAAAACGCAGTTCCCACGTTTGTGGGACGCGGCTCATCGGATTCGGCCTTTCGAAATGAGGTGGGCCGATGGAATCCGAATCTGGGAGCTACCCGTGGCCACCGCACCATTGTTGCGTCTCCCGATGCAAGGTAGCGTTTGTCTACAATTAGGTCCGCGATATTTTGGTTTTGTGCACGGCTTGCTCCGAGTCAGTGGTGTCACCCCAGTTGTTTTTCTGCTTCACGGTTCTGACGTGACGGACTTTGCGCGATTGGACCTCGATGCACTCAAACAGGTCGGATATTTTTCGATGTCAGCCGAGACGCGGATGACGCGTTTGCGCGCTTATCTCACGGCTCTAGCTGGCGAGCGCAAAGTCTGTCTCGCGGAACAATGGTTTGAGGAAAGGGCGTCGTGCCTATAGTGTTTTGAGAAATTCGCGCTCGAAAGCCATAGCCTCGCGATAGTGGGGAAATCTCTTTTCAAGAGCACGGAATTGGGGGGTGTGTAGGCGTCGCCTGCCTGCGTTGTCGCGTTGTACGTCAAGCTTTGCGTGCAGGAGCTCGTGGTACACGACAAAACGCACGAAGTACTCGGGCACGTCGGGCGAGTCCAGCACGGGATGAATCCGGATCAACCGTTGGACGTGTTGATAGCAGCCTAGCTGGAGGTGGCGCCGGCGCCTGCGGGATGGTTTGCCATTGCGTCCCCAAGTAATGGCTACGTCGAGCTGCCCATCGAAATATTGCTCCACGAGCTCGCGTTTGATTTGGTCGAGATCGTAAAAGCGGCCGCGTGCACAAAGGCGAGGCCGGCGCGCATGTTTGGCCAAATGGGTATGAGGAATGGCGTCAATGAATTCTCGTAAAATTCTTCGGCTAGCCGAGCTGGGTTTCTTGACGAATTGGGCCAGCGCGCGGATGACGTTGACGTCTGCCGCGAGAAAAGCGCGATGAACAGAGACGTGCACGGATTGGTCGCCGTGCGAATGTCGCACCGAAATCAGTTGCGAAGTATTGCGGTTCAGCCGCAAGTGCAAGCGCAGGCCGGTAAATTCTTCGAGACGTCGGAGAAGAGCTTCAGGAGTCAACACAATTACCAGCTAGACCACGGGTGCAAATGTGTTTAGTTTTGGCGGCGCAAAAAGAACAGCCCCTCGCCGCCCGTTTTGGGACGAGAGGGGCACGCTATTTCGCGAGAAGAAGACTTACTTCTCGACGGTCTTGCAGGCAACCTTTGCCGGTTTCGCAGCAGGCGCCTTCGGGGCCGTGCGGGCCTTTAGGTTTGCACAGCCGCTGAAAGCAACGGCACAGGCGATAAGAAGGGCAACGGTAACGGCCTTCTTCATGACAACTCCTCCTAACCTAAGTGGATAGTTTTGTTGGACTTTTACCAAACAAAACTAGGTCTAAGCTACACTTCTAAAATCGCATCGCAACGAAAAAATTCACAGTGCGGCAACTTTTTTCCACGTGCGCATGCGCCTACTTCTCGACAGTGCCGCCAGACGTTTTCGCTGCGCCTGCGGCCTGACAAGGTGCACAGGCCGGTGCGACATAGCTAGGGGCTGGCGGGCAGGGTCGAGGCGTCGGGCGATAGCAGCAAGCCGAGAGCAGAAGTGCTCCCGCTACGATGACAAGCGTGGTCTTCATTTTCGGGTCTCCTTTGAGATCGTCGTCGAGCTCTCGAGAAGAGATTTGCTCGTCGTTCACTTCACACTGTCGCTTTCTTGCCGCAGGTGGCCGTTGTGCTTCAACAACGAAATGTGGGGCGTCCCGCTGGGTTTGGCGCATCTCTGTCACTTCTGACTGCTGGGAGTCGTTTGAAGCGTCTGTTTGGAGAGAGCGTCCAGGAACTCGCGAGCTTGGCGTTCTCCTTCCGAATCACCGCGGTCCCTGCTCAGGTATTTTAGAAGAAGCTGCTGCGCCTGCGCTCGGTTATTGAGTGTGCTTGCCGCCTGCGCAGCCAGAATCAACGCGCGCGCCGCTCGCGGATGATCGGGAAAATCTTCAGCAAGCTTTTCCCAGTGGTCGCGAGCTGCGGCAAAATCGCCAGCAGCAGCGAGAAGTCTTCCTAGGTCCGTAAGAACTTCAATTTTTTCGTCAGTTGTGGCGGCCCTCTGTGCACAAGCGAGATAAATCGCCTTGGCCCGTTCCAGGTCGCCCTGCATTGCAGCAGCTTTCGCAATGTGCGGCTCGATCTCGTCGCGCTGCTCTGGATAGAGTCTCCTCGCAAGATCAAGAAATTCCACCGCGTCCGCGAAACGCTTCTTTTCCACCAGCAGAGATCCAACGTGCACAAGAAATTCATCGCGTTGTGGCACGTCACTTCGCGTAGCAAGCGATTTCCAGAAGCGGATGAGTTCGCCAATTTGGCCGAGCTTTTCGGCAAGCGCATAGGCGTCCTCCGTGAGCTGATGAATATGGTGCTGGCGCCCATAGGATCCACGCTCAAAGAGCTCACGGTAGAGTGCCATGGCTTCCTTGTCGCGGCCTAATTTGCGGTATGCATTCGCGAGATTCATTTTGAAGCGTCCATTTTGGGGATCACGCTGAATCGCTTCATGATAATATGCTAACGAGTCAGTGGTGAAATTAGCCTCATCGAGGAGATAGGCGGCGAGATGGATTTCCTCGGCTGTTGCACTGGTGTGTTTGGCCAAGGCTTGAGCGACGCCAATGGCTTTTTCGCGGTCGCCAATCACACGATAGAGTTCCATGAGGCGAAGGTAGGGCTCTGTGGCGTAAGGACGGTTTTTTGCAACTTGCCAGAGAGCGCGCGCCGCTTTGTCCACGTTCTGGTGCACCGTCTCGAGCGTGGGGGTCGTTTCGTGCGGGCCTACGACAAGCGAGTACGCGCGCTGGCTGGCGGCAATCGCGTATTCGTTGAGCGCTTCGAAATCCGTTGGGCGCGCCTGCGTATAGGCCTCCAACGCGGCCACGATAGCGTCAGGACTTCGGAGCTGATTCTCAGTGCTCATCATCAGCACGAGGAGCTCCGTCGGGGCTGTCGTTTCACGCAGGCGCGCTTGGAGAGCCTCGCGATATTTGAGATGATCGCTCGTCTCGGGTAAAAGGGCGAAAGGTGCTTCAGCCAGTTCTCGCAGGAAGAGATAGTCCTTTCCGCGTGCCTCTTCTTCAAACGCTGCGACGACGTCGCGAGCGGGACGCACTTTTGCCAAAGCAGTCAGACGCATGTTAGCGGCCAGTTTACGGTCGGATTCATCGAGCTTTTGCCGGTCGATGGCCTCGATAATGCGGCACACTTCGTCGTAGCGCTTGGCTTTGAAGAGAATGCCTGCGAGACGTAGTCGCACACGGTCGGGGTTTTTTGCAAGAGGGAGAAGTTCGTTGTAGAGCTGTTCCGCACGATCAAGTTCGACTCCTGGGAGTTGCGCCAATTCTTCGAGGAGAAGCGCTTTTGAGTTGGTCGTCAGGTGCACATCGTGAAGCGCGTTTTCGAGAACGGTCCTGGCGCGAGCGGTATCTCCGCGGCGCTGCCACGCCAGGGAGTCGAGCCAGGCGGCAGCGGGGTCGTTCGGCGCACGGGCAGACAGATCGGCCCGTAACTTCGCGTAGCCGGGTTTGGCATCGAGATTTGCAAGAGCCTCGGCCGCAAACTGGCGTAGATCTGGAAAATCCAGCACAGAGTTGTCTCCGAGCGATGTGAGGACTTCACAAAAAACATCGGCGATAATAGTCGGGTGTGCCGTGCGCAGAAGGCGCTCGAAGAGGTCGAGGCGTTGAGCGGGGGCGAGATTCGCAGAGCGCAGTGCTGCGATCAGGCGCTGCTGCGAGCGAGTAGTGTCCCCAGCATCGCGCAGAATGTTATAAAGAGCGACGGTTGCGGCATAGAATTCGGCATCGGAGTTTGCCTGCGCGAACAGTTCTAGGGCTTGGGTGGTATCGCCAGCGGCCAGAAAGGTGCGCGCGCGGACAAGGGGTGGAAGTTTAGTCAAGGTGTCGCGCGACAGGAGCTCCTTGACTGCTGTTGTCTGTTTTGTCCTGGCAAGAAAACGCGCATAGAGTGGGAAACCGTTTTGGGGGTCGAGTGAGACGAGCTGTTCATATTTTTTGCGAGCAGCCTTCCAATCGCGTTTTGCTGTGGCACGCATTGCGTCCTGAACCAGACCAGCTGTGGTCTCCGCAGAGGATGCATGTGCTACGGAAACGTGGATGCACAACAAGATGAGAGCGAGACTGACCGTTAGTGTCCGAATGCAATTCCTCACTGGCAGAGCTCCGCTGAGATTGAGTTGTAGCAGTAAATAGGATGAGTGCGTCGCAAAGGTGTTTCAAAAGATAGAGGGATCACGATATTCTAGAGCGCAGACGAGGGGGCCCATAGAATAAGGGAGAGGGATGGTGCGATCCCTCTCCCTGGCGACTACCCTCGCGATGAGAGCATCAATTCGGACCGTAGTACTTGATGGCGTCGGCAATGACGTAGTATCCGCTCGTGGTCCAGCAAGACAGCTTAGTCGTCTGATTGCCAGCCGAGAGCGACACGGTGCCGAGCAGATTCCACTTCCCGCCATTGGCTTGCTGATTGACATTCACAGTTGTGCCGTTGGGCAGGATGTAGGGCGCGCTCGGGGCACGGTTAGATGCGGCAGTCCACCAAGCATAGATCTGGTAGTTGCCACTCGTGGCAATGTTGGCTGTCCACTGCGCGGGATCGCTTACCGCTGCGGTGGCACGCGCGTGGTAATTTGTACCATAGTAGCCGGCGACACTCGTGCTGGCGAACCAGTTTGATGAGGCTGTGAAGCCGGAGCTGCCGTTGTCCACAATGTAAGTCTGCGCCGTTACTGGTGTGTAGGCGGCCAAGCCATAGTGGTTTTGCAGCGCGAACATGTGGGCCTTACCGGCGAGATCTTGCCAAGAAGAACCGCCCGTGTAGACCGAATCGGCAGCGTTCGTGATGAAGGCTAGCTCGGACAGCGTGGCTGGCATATTTGTGTATTTCAGCACATAAAAGCCGGCCGTCTTCACGCCGCGATTTGTGCGGTTCCACGCCTCGATCATGCGGGTTTGAATCTTATCACGCAGATCGGACGATGTGCTTGGCGCGGTGTAGGAATAAGTTTCCGTGCCGTTGGCGGACGTGTCAGAGGCCGCGTTGTTGTGGATGCTCATGAAGCGGTTGCAGGCATTGTTATTCGCGATGTCGCACCGCCCTTGCAGCGAGACGTCAACGTCGGTCGAACGCGTCATCACGATCTGCCATGATCCACCGCCGTTTGCATCCTGCGTGTCCTTGTCAAGCCACGCCTTGAATTTGAGAGCGGTGTTGAGGACGTTTGTTTTCTCCTGCTGGCCGTTGCCGACCGCGCCGGGATCACTCCCGCCATGGCCCGGATCAATGCAGACCTTGGCAGTTGCGCCCCACGAAAGGGCCGTTGCTGCAGCTAGCGCTGCAATAGCGAGGCTGCGGTAAATCGTCATTTGTTACCCCTCCTTCAAGAGGCAGTTCGCAGTGTGTTGAAATGTTGGCACCCTTTTTAGCCGGGTGTGCCCGCCGGTGCATTCTCGTCCCCACCGAGCTGCCTTGACTCGCGAGAATGCGTTTTTTTCACCTCCTTTCCACTTAAAATAATGGCGCAACATAAATGACTCCGTCAACTTCGAAAGCGACCCATTGCCCATCGGGGCTGACACTGGGGTTGAGCTCGATTTGATCTGGGGACTGTGTGAGATTTGAGATTGCTGTGCCGTCCACTGTCGCGAGGTAAAGATCGCTAGCAAGCAGCTGGTGGCCGTCGTCAATGGAGATGTTGTAGACGATTCCTGAGCCATCGGGCAGCCAACTTGGTGAGTAACCTTCGCCCAAATAAATTGGCGGGTGCGAGCCGTCAAGCGCGGCGATGTAGAGCCCAGTGTAGAGGCCATTGTAGGCGATGTGACGACCATCGGGGCTCACAACACCTCCGTAAAAACGATCATCTCCTTCGCTGATCACGCGGGCAGTTTCGCCCGGCGCGGAGCGATAGTACACTTTGTCGTTCTGAGTGAAAGCGCCGACGTAATTGGTGTCGTCCAATGGCGAAGGAGCATCCACAGGTGTTCCGTCCGGATTTAGCTTTTGCTCCCGTCCGTCGTTTGAGATGGCTGTGATTGTGCCATCAGGATTCCATTTGGACTTATAGCCAACGTGTGCTGAATCGGTAAGCTCCCGCAAGGTGCCTCCATCGACTCCTTTCACGAAGAGCCCATTGTAACCGGGCTTTGAGAACATCAACTCAAGGCCGTCTGGCGACCAACGCGGCACGATGAATTCGCCCTCAGCTTTATTTGTGACAGCGCGGGGGGGTCCAATACGACGCGTTCCGTTGACGACGGGAAGCTTTCGGGACGATGGACGCAGGCGACTCGTGTAGCCTGGATCCGCCTCGGGAAGGAAGAAGACCTTATCAAGTTTTGAAAGAGAGGAGGACGTTTTTTCCTCTATTTTCGCGACGCGAGCGGATTTTTCACGGGCGCGGGGAGCACTTTGAACTCCCTCATGAGGTGAGCGCCCCACGCGCCAAGCGACGACACCGAGCAAGGCTACTGCCACCACCACTAAACTAAGCTTGAAAATTTGTCCAGTTTGCAACATCTAAACGATAGTCAACCTATTGTTTGTGGCAAAAGGTTTGAATGCACAATGCTAACCGCCTATAAAAAACGGCTTTTTTTGAGTTTTCAAGTGTTTTTTGCATGCCTGTGTGGGTTATCACTTTCTTTCGCGCAAGAACCTAAGAATAGCCCACTTAGCGGTGTTATTGTTGGGCCGGATCAACGTCCTATCAAGGGGGCGAGCATTGATTTTTTGCCGGCTCGTGCAGAATTTCAGCTCCCCGAAGATCTTGTGCCCCGCGCGAGCGTGGTGAGCGACGATGGCGGGAATTTTTCCCTGCCAGTAGAAGCTAGCAGAGATTTTGTGATCATTGCCCACGCTCCTGGCTTTCGCCGTGCGCGTTTTGCCTTCACCGATTTGCCTAAGGGTTATACAAAAGTTGGCCTAGCGCTTGAGCGAGGAGAAAACATCCGCGGGACCGTGATGGATGCGATCACTGGCCAGCGTATTGGCGATGCGGAAATCGGACCTGTGGTGTTGTCTCCAGACGAGGATATGTCGCTAACAAAAAAACATGTTCCAGTGTGGACGCGAAGTGCGCCAGATGGGAGTTTTACGATTGATGGCCTCATGCCAAGGCGCGCGTTTCAGTTCTTGGTGCGCAAGCCAGGATACGAGCTCGAAAATGTTCAGGCGAAAGCAGGGGTGGACAATCTTGTTGTTCGCCTGAAAAAAGGGGGGTCACGCGTGAACGGCGTCGTGGCCTCGCCATCACAGCCCCCGGAGAAATTTGCTGGGCAACGTGTGTGGCTGAATGGCAACGGTTTCAATTTCATTACGAAAACAGACAGTCAGGGACGTTTCGTTTATGAGGGCCTGCCGCCAGGCAATTTTAGCATCGAGGCCCTTGTGGAACATCCCCGAGTGTCGCAAGTGCAACTGATCGAGCTTCCCCGCGACAATGGCAAGGAACTGCGGGTCCTGGTGAGCGAGGGATACTGGCTGAGCGGAACTGTGTATGACGCAACAACAAGCACCCCCGCGGCGGGGGTGGTCCTGAAGGTGGAGGATAGAATCACGACGAGTGGGCGCGACGGAGCTTTTCGCATCGGACCGCTGTGGCTCGTTGGAAAGCCGACCATCGAAATTCTTGAGGAGTCGGGCTACGTGCTAGCCTCTCCCCCACTAGGTGCGCTTGTGGTGCAGGGCGAAACTGACGGTTTCCGTAACATCGACGGGGACACCGTGTGGGTGCGGCCTATCAGGCGTGTGCAGGTGAAGGTTGCGGGCTATGATCTGACGACCCAGCCCCTACAACTTGTCTTCGTGGGGGAAAACGGTGCGGGCATCGTGGAGCGCATGACCACAGATGTTCACGTTCTGCGGCTCAAGACTGAGCAAGGGGGAATTTTGTGGTGCACAGACAATCAATCATGGGCGACGCGGTTGGCGAGTGTCGGCAAGGCGGCCCCACCTTTGGCAAAAGTGTCATTGACGTTGCAGCCGAGTGCACAAGTACAAGGACGTGTGCTTCGCCCGGGGGATGGGGGGACAACGTCGGCCCGACCTACGGTGCGATTGATCCCGGAAAAGCTCGTATCGCACGCCCTTGATCACATTCCTGCCGTATATGAGACGGGGACGGCGGCAGATGGCTGGTTCCGTTTCCCATGCGTCTCTGCCGGCGATTACAGATTGGTTGCTGCAGCCGCTGGGGGGACAGTTGAACGTAGCCGCACAGTCACGCTTGCTCCTGGACAACAGCTGACAGTTGATGTGGAACTCCCAGCTGGCAAGCGTTTTGCGGGGATCGTGCGCGACGAGAAGAAACAGGTGTTGGGCGGTATGCCAGTGCGCTATTACGTCCGCGCGGCAGACGGCTCGAACAAAGCCGGCATGGTGGAAACGGATGCACAGGGGCAGTTTGAGGTCAAGGAGCTCGACGGCGAAGTGCTGTCGCTCGTTCAGGTCGAGCGCAAAGGTTATGTGAGGTGGGAGCGCCGGGATATTGCGTTGCCCTGCGACAACCTTGAGATTGTGCTCAAGATGGAGACGGCCTTACCCTTCTTGGTGCAGACCGCTCCTTCCGAACAATGGCAAGTCTTTCTGATGAGGGTGGATGCGTGGGGAAGCGGCACCTATGCAAAGCAGTTACTAGGGCGCGAAGTGGCGTCGGCGCGTGTCATTGGTGGATCCCAAGATGCATTCCCATCGCCGCCTGAGGGGCGCTACCGGATTGTTGCTGTGGGGACAAGTGGCACGAGAGTCGGCGTGTCAGACGAGATCGCTTGGGATCCAGCAAAAGGGTTGCCGGCGCCAGTCATTGTCGTGCCGGACAAAACCGGTCAGCTCCGCGTAGAATTCGAAAATGCTCAGATTGAACAGGGAGAGCTCGTGGCAACGAACATGATACTACCGGAATCGCTGAGCGCTGCCGAACATGCGATTGCCAATGTAGAAGGTGACAGCGCCGTACTGACGAATTTGCCGCCCGGGGATTATTTGGTGATCCTCACAAGTTCCACATTCAACGCGAGCGCCATCAATGTGCGTGTGGAAGCCGGCCGGATGTCCACCGTGAGACTTCGTCCGATGGATCTCGGAGTGATCGAAGGACGTGTTCGCAAGGGACAAACGCCTCAGCCGGGTGTGCGAATCACTATCAAATCTCAAACCGACGCATCGTTCCAGCCAAAAGTGACGGGGAGCGACGAGGGGGGGATGTTCCGTATAGAAGGGTTACCGGCCGATCTTTACGTGATCGAAGCGGAAGAGGGCACTGCTGAGCAGGGCGTGCGACACGTGCGCAAGAGTGCGACGATTCCGCCAGAGGGCGGCACAGTGAGTGTGGAGATAGACCTCGCTCCGCCGCCGCGGATCAGCTTCAGTTTACCAGCTTCGATGACAGTAAAGCCCGGCGCAGAGGTTGTTCTGCTGTCGCGCGAGTCGGGGGATACCATTCGGCCTGAATGGCGCGATGGCGTCCTTGAAGCCAGCATTGCGCCGGGAGTCTATACGGTGTCCGTTGGCGATGCCCCTCTCGGCGCAATCCGGATTGATGCGGAAGGGCACGTCGAATCCGCGGAGTAGCAGGGCGCATTCCTGCGCGCTTGGGTTCCATTGGATAGGATAATTTGAAGCCGTCCTGCGGCTGGTCATCAGCTTTGGCGGCGATGGTTGCCGCCATTTCCGAAGGAAAACTCGGCGGCTCCCTGCCATGCCGAGGGCGGCTATTTTATGATGAGTTTGGCCACCCGTGCATTGCCCTCGCGGTCAACCACGCGCAGTCGCAGGAGATGCTCGGTCGCTTTTTCCTTTGGCTCCACTTCGAAGCAGAACGTTTCTTTTTCGCTATCAAATATCCCGTCCTCGGGTAAGAGCGCATACCACGTTGATTCGGAATCGAGGCAATAGCTGGCGGAGGCAAGAATAGAGAGGGCATCCCCGGCTTGGGCTCGAATTTCCCAGCGGTTGGCACCGAGTTTTTTTGCTGCCAGCTGAGGGACGTCGGGCGGTGTGTTATCAATGGTGAAAGTGCGGCTGACAATAGTGGCGGAACTGGCGACATCTTCGGGATTTTGCTGGCGGTCAGAGGCCACCACTTGAATTTGGTAACGCCCATCAGGGAAGAGGGACGCGTCGAGAACATAACGAGTGTTCGTGTACTCCTTTTCGAGCGTCTGCCATTCGGTCTCATCGTCGGCTTTGAGGGCGACGCGGTAAATGAGCTTGTCGCCGTTAGGATCGCTAGCATCCCAGCTGACACTGAATTTGTTTGAGTTGGTTGGGGCACCGAGAGCGGTGGCTGGCGGTTGACCGGAGGGCGAGGTCGGCGCATCGGGCCGGGAACTGGCCATGGCCGCGAGAAGAGCATTGAGTCCTCCGGATGAGATGGATGGGCGCGAGCCGGTTTGCAAATCTGGTCGGCCGGGGGTGCCGGTCGCCCCAGCCGTGGGGGTCGAACTGGGTTGAGGTTGGGATGAGGGCGGCGTGGCTTCACCACCGATTTTCTCGACTTTGATGGATTTCAGAACAGGCGATGCGTTGCGTTGCACATAGAAGAACTGGAGGGCGTCCACTGAAGGCAGTGCACCGTCGGGAGCCGCTTCGAGGCGGAGGCGGTACTGCAAATACTGGGCTACGGGCATCCCTGTTTTCCAAAGCGAGTCGCCAGCGGGCGAGGCTTTTTGCCATGCGCTCCAGGTTTTGTCGAAAGGATCGGGTGTGTTGCCCGTGCGAGTATCGAGCGAAATCCTCGAGCCTTGGGGAACTTCGGCCTCGCTCATGATGTTGCCCCAGACAACGATCGTGCCGGCATCGATAGGACGGGATGCGTAGAGGCCGGAAGTGGTCACACGCTCGCCGAGGGCGTAAACCGCGGCACGGTCAGCGGTGGTGAAGTAGATAGTCTTGTGATGAGAGGTAAACGACAGTGCACACTGCTCCTCGACATCAGCGACCAGCGAATAGTTTGTATCGCCAAGAAGCCGGTAAATTTTGCCATGGCTTCCCGCCGCCACATAGATTCCCTTGCCCTCGGGATCAGCGACGATGGCATGAATTGGAGCTTCGGGAGCAGTCCAAAAAGTGGAGGCAAATCCCGTTGGCTCAATTTTCACGACCTGGCTTTGGCCGCCGAGTCCGGCAAG
Organism: Candidatus Sumerlaeaceae bacterium; assembly: GCA_049968255.1. Lineage (GTDB taxonomy): Bacteria > Sumerlaeota > Sumerlaeia > Sumerlaeales > Sumerlaeaceae > DRVG01. The sequence goes on from JBMFRB010000006.1 coordinate 94,097, forward strand.
GCTACTCGTCATCGAAGCCAATGCTTCGCGAAGGGCATCGGCGCGCGCCGTAGCCGATGGTTGAGGTTGGCCTGGTGCTTGAGGGGGCGAAGCACCTTGGGGTGCCTGCGTTTCGGTGCGCAAGCGATCGAGTACGGAAGCAAGGCGAGCACTGTTGACAGCGACAAAAATGTTGCCGCTAGCATCCACAGCAAGGCCGCGGCATTCGTCGTCGCTGGCTGCATAACGAACATGCAGGCTGTGCGCTTTGGGGATTTCGAGAACGTAGGCTTTGCCCTGCGTGGCCGCGAGCAAGGAGCCGGTGCTCATGAAGCCGAGAGCCATGACGTTTGTGGCCGGCGTGTCGCAATACACTTCGCCGTTATTGGGGCCACGGATGCGGAAAATTTTGCCATGGGGACCCGTTGCTGCATAGAGCACCCCATCGCGGTCGAAAATGAGATCCCAAATTTGTTGCTCTTTTGTGTCGAAGTAGAGCTCCGGTTTGCCTGCCTGAACGACGCGGTAAATTTTCCCGCTGGGCGAGGCACCGACAAGCACTCCGCCCGTAAAATCCACGACGATGGCCGTGGCCTCGACTTCGGGGAGGTCCGCCCACAGTTCAGTCTTGCCGTCGGGCTGCACGCGCCAGACCTTTCCCTCGTGGCCAGTGGCGACAAACAAATTATCATCATAGCGGTCGAGTGCTACTTTCCAGGCAATCGCGTCGTCGGTGCGTGCAAGACGCTTAGGCAGGGGGCCGATGGTTATTTTACCTTCGGCGAGGATCTCGGTTCCCGTCGTTTCTCCCCGATAGAAATCGGTGAAGGTGTCGTCGCGGAAAACTTTGGTTTCGACGCCAAACGCCGAAAAAGCTACGATCGAAATAAAGGCACCGAAAAGCATGGGCAGCAAATGATTGTTGCTGACGGCTTCACTGCCTTGAATCCATGTCGAAGCGTTCGATTTCATAGACTCATTTCCGTCAAGTCATGTGACAACGGCAACCGCGAATTTTCATTCGCTCAGCCAGTTGTGCAGGACATTGGGAGCAAGAATCAATTTCGACTTTACCCCCTTGTGCGGCGCAAACTCTCGGGTAAAAACTAGGTCCTGGCGCATTTTGTGTTGTTTTCGGAACGAAGGAGCATCGGACGGATAATCGGCGTCTGGAATACGCGATTGGAAACGAACTCAAGAAGGAGAAGGTTATCGAGACGCGTGTTTGCGTGGCTGGGTTGGGCATGGGAGGAGTTGCAAAGGGACACGTGATACTTTTGTGAGCAATCGGAAGAAAATCCCCTAACCGTCGAGCTACGTGAAGCAACCTTAGGTCCGTGCGACTCCATTAATGTCGCATGCCGCTAGATAACGGGAAAATTTCAGCTCAATCCCACCAACGATCTGCGTGGCAAATTTGTCCAGCGAAGCGCGGAAACCAGAGAAACAGATTATCATATTAATTAAATTTAGCGAGTTCAGCTCTTGCTCTCCCAAGTATGCGATATTTCGAGAAAGAAACGAAATGCGGTGCCTCTCTGGCAGGGTGGTGTTTTAGGGATCACAGCGATGGGTGGTGTTTCTTTTTTTGACATCCGCCGATAAACTAGTTCTTGCGGACAAGACGGTTGCCCAGCAAGGGTCCGGCATGAGCTCTCGATGAAAGGATCTTTTCCCTATGCGCCCATGGCCATGTTTTTGGTATTTGAGGCGGTTAGCCGGTGTGGCAGTCTTTGTAAGTTCTGTAGCATTCGGTGTGCCTCAACCTGCCCAAAATATCTCACTGGCCGGACTTGTGGCCGCTGATAGCACGCCGCTTCTCCCCAAGCGCACCAAGGTTGTGAAAACAGAAATGCTGACGACTGGGGTAGTGATTGAACTCTCAAAGGAAGCCGTGGACCGGCCATGGCGTCCGGAGGATATTCGTCTGCTGGAGGATGGGCTAAGACGAGCGGCAAGCATCGCCATGACCTCGCAAGTAGTTGTGCGTGTGGGTGGCCGGCCGCTCGAAGACTACGTAGCACCTTTTTTCCGGTCCGAGCGCAAGCCGCGATGTGGTCCTTCGAAGGCGCCGCCCCGCTCCGCGGCTCCGTTGCGCGAAATGGTTCGTCCCCGCGGAGCGCCTGTGCCTTTGCAGGGGCTTGCCGGCAGACACATCGTGGTATGGCCGAGCCATGGCCTTTATTATGACAAAGCGAGCGGCCGATGGATGTGGCAGCGGCCCCGAATGTTCACAACAGTAGAAGACCGCCTGACAATGTCGGTGGTGAACGATTATCTTATCCCGATGCTCGAGCGCGCGGGCGCCACTGTGATTTCATGCCGGGAGCGGGATGCCCAGATCCATGAGATCATCGTGGACGACGGGGACGGCACGAGAGGGGCCAACGGCACCTTCGAGACCAGCGGCTTTGCCCCAAGTGAGGCGCCGGGCTTCGCGAATGGGAAAGCCCCTTATGCCGAGAACGTGAATCCGCACGCGCTTGGCACAACCCAGGTGAGCGACGGCAGGGAGCTAACGGCTTTTGCCCGCTGGACGCCGCGGATTCCTGCCGACGGGGATTATGCGGTTTACGTCTCGTATAGCGCGGCCCCGCAGCGCTCATCGCGTGCCCACTACCGCGTGCGTTATTGGGGCGGAGTGTGTGATGTCCTCATCAATCAGCAGATGGCTGGCAACATGTGGGTTTATCTTGGCACATTCCATTTCCGTGCGGGGCAATCGGCTACGGATGGGAGCGTGGAATTACTGAGGGAGGGCTCTGCGTCGGGCTCGCTGAGTGCTGATGCCGTAAAATTCGGCGGCGGGATAGGAAATGTGATGCGTGAGGGGCGATCGAGTGGTTACCCTCGTTACCTGGAGGCAGCACGCTATTGGTTTCAGTACACCGGAGCTGACCCAGCGCTCGTCTATGCTTTCGGAAAGCACGCGGGAAACGATTACACCGAGGATTACGTGGGGCGCCCGGAATTTGCTAACTATTTGGTGGGTGCCCCGCGGGGACCAAACGCGGATCGCAATGCTCCTGGAAAAGGTGTGCCCGTGGACTTAGCTTTTGCACTGCACACCGACGCAAGCGTCTCCACAGGAACGGTCGGCACCCTGGCCATTTATCGGTTGGAGGACGAATCGAAATCGGAGTTTTTCCCAGATGGACGCGATAGAATGCTCAACCGTGATTTGGCGGACCTGGTGCAAACGCAGCTCGTTGACGACATTCGTGCGCAGTTTTGCAGCACGTGGAACAGGCGCGAGCTGGCCGACCGCGACTACGCGGAAGCGCGAAGGCCAAACGTTCCGTGCGTACTCATCGAGGCACTTTCGCATCAGAATTATGATGATATAAAGTTTGCACTCGATCCCACTTTCCGGGAGGTATGGGCTCGGGCGATTTATAAGGGAATGCTGCGCTTCTTGGCTACAGAGTACGGCTACGACGCCGTGGTTGCACCGTTGCCCCCTCGCCTGATCGCGGCACGCGTGGAGGGAAGGCAAGTACGGCTCGAATGGGAACCCACTCCTGACCCATTTGAGCCGACTGCTACGCCTGCTGGCTACATCGTTTACCGAAAAATTGGCCACAGCGGTCTCGACAGCGGAACTTACGTCGGGAATTCCACTTCCGCAATTCTGCCGCTCTCTTCCAGCAACCCTGGCACTGTGGAAAGCTTCTGCGTGTCTGCGGTAAACGCTGGGGGAGAATCGTCGCTGTCGGACGTTTACAGTGTGTGCGTGGGAAGTGGAAGGCGTGCATTGGTCGTACACGGTTTTGACCGGATCTCCCCGCCAGCTCTGGCCGCATCGCAGGGACCAAATCCTGATTCGTTGGGAGGGACAAGTTTTGAGGGAGTGAATCGTGCGCTGGATCGTGGCGTGGCCGATCGTTGGAACTCCCCCCTGGTCGGTGATCAGTTTGATTTTGATCGGGCACACGCGTGGCTACGAGATGATTCACCTTACACGAACGATCATCCCGGCCACGGTGCTTCTTTTGGCGACTTGGAAACAACGTGCGAGCTCGGACGGACGCCGGATCTCGCACTGCGGCATGCGGAGGTGCTGGCTGCCCTGGGTTTTGGCGTAGAGACCATTTCAGCAAACGATTGCCCCAAGTTGCCCACCGCGGCTGCTGCGCAACGGTATGAAGTGATAGACCTTCTCTTCGGGGAGCAGCGCACGACTCTCCCACCGCCACCGCATGATCCGCAAGGTGCAGTGGCGGATCGCATGGGGCCACGGTTCGAGGTTTGGCCTGTCGCCTTGCGGCAATGGGTGCGGGAGCTGACGGCCCAACGGGTGACCATGATCGCATCGGGCGCGTACGTGGCCTCAGATCCTGTGGTCGGTGCTCTTGCATCAGGCGAGACGAAGTCGTTTGTCCGCGACGTGCTGCGCTGCAAGTGGACCGCCGAGCGCGCCACGACGAGAAACGATGTACGCACGCTGAGTTCGTCGCTACAGGTCCATGTGAGTTTAGGGGTTGGAGAAGATGGTGTTTATGGTGTGGAATCGCCCGGCGGCATTGCTCCAGCTCACAAGAGCGGCAAGTTGGTTTTGCGCTATGTCGACACGGGTGTTGGGGCGGGTATCGTTGACCAGGTGAACCAAGCTCGCATCGCTGTGGTGGCGTTTCCGCTCGAGTGTGTCGTGGGCTTTGACGCACGCCGAGCAATCTTCGAAGAACTCTTGAGGTGAAATCAGACAGGCGCGAGGGGAGGCGGCAGCCATTCACTGGCTGCCGCCCCGCCAGCTTTTCTCTCGCTCACGGCAAAGCTGCTTGCGTCACTTGTCGGCATTGGTCACGACGCGAGATAGCGCGCCATGGCCTCGAAGGGTTCGTGGCCATCTTCTTCGCGTGTAACCTCGAGCACATCTTCGAGTTTTTCGAGTTGGCGCACCATCTGTTCGAGGCGTTTGTCCTCGTCGACGAGCAGGAGGATGACGCTGCGTTGGCCATCCTCGACTGGTAGGCAGAGGATCGCTTCTACGTTGAAAGCGCGACGAGCGAAGAGGCCGCAGACGTGTGACATGACGCCAGGGTGATTGCGCACGAGCAGGCGCAGCACTGGCCGATGTTCGTCGCGTATGATTTCAGCGTTTGGCGTAAGGGCTTCATGTGTTCTGGCAGACATGGGGTGTTCCTCCGATCATTTTGGTGTTGGGTGCACCGGGCGGCACCATGGGGAGCACATTCAACGTTCGCGGAATGGGGACATTGATCAGGCACGGTCCCTCTTGCGAAAGCGCTGTGGCCATCGTGTGCATTGGGTCTCGACTCTGGCCAAGGTCGTAGGCTTTCCATCCGAAGCCGCGGGCGATAGCGGCGAAATCCGGCTCGAATTCGAAACGCGTTGCGTGGAAGCGCGCACCATAAAAGAGCTCCTGCTGCTGACGGACGAGGCCAAGGTGGGCGTTATTCATGAGGATGACCTTCACGTTCACTCGAAGCTCGGCGGCTGTGGCCATTTCCTGGATGTTCATTAAAAAGCTGCCCTCGCCGCTGAAGAGAACTATGGTTTTCTCGGGCCGTGCCAGAGCGGCGCCAATAGCCGTGGGCAGGCCAAAGCCCATCGTGCCGAGACCACCGGAAGTGAGCAATTGCCGAGGGAAGCTAAATGGAAAGGCTTGAGCCACCCACATCTGGTGCTGCCCCACGTCGGTCACGACGATGGGGGCATCGTCGAGAAGATTTGCTGTCTGAAGCACGCATCCGTATGGCTGACAAGGATCGTCGGTGTCGGACATAACGAGCGGAAATTCCGCACGGAGCTGGTCCGTGCGTTGATGCCAAGCCGGACGTGTGGACGGTGTCAGATGTGGGAGCAATTGCGAGAGAAACTGGCGCACGTCAGCCTCGACCGCGAGAGCCGGCCGCTTGATTTTGCCCAGTTCACATCGGTCGAGATCCACATGAATGATTGCAGCGTTGGGACAGAACTCGTCCACCTTGCCGGTGGCGCGGTCATCGAAGCGCATGCCAAGTGCCACCACAAGATCGGACTCGTGAATAATGAAGTTCGTGGCGGGCGCGCCATGCATGCCCATCATTCCAAGCATCCGTGGATGGGTGCTTGGCACAGCGCCCAGACCGAGGAGAGTGGAGGCGATGGGAGCATCGAGGGCTTCGGCGAGCTCTATCACGAGCCTGCCGGCATCAGCCGCCACCACTCCAGCACCAATAAGAATCACTGGCCGTTCGGCCGGTTCCATGAGCTGGCGAGCTCGCTGAATTTCCTCGGCGTTTGGCTTGGGAGGCGGTGCCAGGGGCAACGGGTCCGGCCAATGATCGAATTCGACCATTTCGTTTTGAACATCTTTCGGGACATCCACCACGACGGGACTGGGGCGCCCCGAGCCGGCAATTCGAAAGGCGTCGGGAATCACTTCGAGAAGTTCGGCCGCGCTGCGCACGAGATAATTGTGCTTCGTGATTGGGATAGTGAGGCCGTACGTGTCTATCTCCTGAAAGGCATCTGTCCCAATCATGGCGCGAGGAACCTGACCAGTGATTGCCACGATTGGGATGGAATCAAGCTTCGCGTCGGCGATGGCCGTGAGTAGGTTCGTCGCGCCCGGCCCAGAAGTCGCGAAACAGACGGCGGTTCGCCCAGTGGTGCGTGCCATGCCTTGCGCTATGAAACCGCCGCCCTGTTCGTGACGCGCAAGAATGTGGCGAACGCGGCTGGCCCGCACCGCATCGTAGAGCGGCAGGTTTGCACCACCTGGTATGCCAGGCACTATAGTGACGCCATGACGCTCAAGCAGGTGAGCGATGATTTGTGCGCCTGTGGCTTTCATCGTTTGCACTCCTTTTTGATATGGGGTCAGCCACCGGTCGGGCAAAGGAAGGAGGGGTAAAATTGAGAAGCCCCCGCCGACCCTTGCGCCGGCGGGGGCTCGAAACTTCGAGTAGCTACATGTGCCTCCCCGCTACGGCGCAAGGCCGCATACAGCGACGACTACGACGACGAGGAGGAGAAGCTCTCGTTCGGCGAGAAGGCGCTGTATGTTCTTCGCGGGATGCATTGCTGAACTTTTTTTACAACAGCAGGTGCATTCGTATGCAATATTTTTTTTCAAACGTGGCGCTGCGCAATGGCAGTGCGCTCGCGCATCTGGCTTCATCACTGGAAATCAGCCAACACTTTTTCGTAAACACGCAACGTTCCCGTCACCATCGCGTCCGCGGTGAACTCCTTTTCCACCAGGTCGCGTGCCTGTGCGGCGAGGCGGCGCGCGAAATCTGGCATCTGCAAGACGCGAAGGATCGCGTTGGCAAGTTCTGTGGGATTTCGCGGCGGGACCAGCAGTCCTGTTTGCTGGTGGCGAACAGCGTCGCGCACACCGCCTGTATTGGTGGCGACCACAGGCACGCCAGCGGCCATCGCGTCGAGAATCGAGGTGCAGAGCCCTTCGAGATGCGACGACAGCACAAAAACGTCCGCCGCGCGATAAAGCGGGGCCAGCTCGTGAACATAGCCGAGAAGCTTGACCCGCTCGTGAAGGTCACGCTCAGCGATGGCATGGCGAATGCGTGGTTCTTCTTCTCCCGAGCCGGCAATGAGAAGCTTCCACGGGCGAGGCGCGATCTTCTGCAATTCTGCGGCTGCGCGCACGAGGGTGAGGTGATCTTTGTGGTCCACAAGGGCAGCGACGTTGAGAATAAGAGCTTCATCGGGACGCACACCGAGGCTGCATGCCGCTTCTTCATCACGCGGTCCAGCCCGATAGTTGTAACGGCCAAGGTCGATACCGCTGTGCACGAGGTGGATGCGCTCGGTTGGCACTCCTCCGGCGCGAAGCACATCGCGCACGCCCTCGGAGATGGCAATAAAAGTCACACGAGGCGAGAGGTACTTGCGCCTAGAAAACCAATTGGTGGATATGAGAAAGTCCACACGACGCGTGACAACGACGGGGCGATTTGTGAGGTTGCCAGCCAGCCAGGCCAGTGCGTGAGCATGGGAGGTGTGGGCATGCAGGAGATCTATCTCATGTTTGCGGACAAGCTGAACAAGCTGCGCAAGGGCGATGGGATCCAATTCATTTCGAATAACAAGTGGTTTTACTAAGTTGCTATCTTTCTTTTTGCGTTCGCGAAAAAGCTCGCTGTCGGGCGGGCAGGCGACGAGGCAGGGCCAATTGCGCTCGAGTAGCCCGTTCGTCAGTAACTGAACCTGCCGTTCTCCACCACGCCACCCTTTTTCCGAGGATAGGTGAAGAATGCGCGGTTTATCCAGGGACATGCGAGCCCCCCTCTCCTTGGGCAAGCAGGGAATATGCAGCTTCGATAACCTGCTCGGGCGACACATCATTCATGCAGCGATGATCCACGGGACATTCGCGCAAAAAACAAGGAGCACAGGGCGGACTCCTGCGCACGATGCGTGTGCATGGAGCCCACGGATGAGTGACGTTCCAATCCATCGGACCAAAAACGACAACTGTTGGCGTGCCAACCGCAGCAGCCATGTGAGTAACACCTGTGTCGTTGCCAAGGAATAGGCGCAAACGCTGGAGTAACGCGGCGAGGGCCGGCAAATCAAGTCGCGGACCCAGTTCCAGTACTGGTGCGGAAATGTTTCGTGCCAACTGGGCCGAAAGCTCTTGTTCGGTGGGACCAGCAGTAATGATGACCGTGGCATCGAGCTGGCGCGCGAGCACATCTGCTGCTCGAGCGAGGCGATCGAGGGGCCATCTCTTTGCGCTGCCGTACGCAGCCCCTGGATGAATGCCAATGAGGGGAGTGGTGCTACTCACGCCTTCTTGCAAAAGAAGTTGGTGCACCGCGGCGGCTGCTGTCGGCTGCACAGGCAGAACGAGGGGAGGAAGTGCATGAGTCCGATCGACAATCGGTGGAGGACAGTTTGCACCCAGACGCGAGGCGGCATACACGGCAAGGTCGAGATAATACTCGACCATGTGGCGCGGTGGTTTGTCGTTGCGCGAAGGGCGAAGACTTTTTTTGCTGACTGGCTGTGGGGCCGGTGTCTGCCAATCGCGGCGACGGAACGATAGAGGATCCGTGAGAAACCAAATGCGCCCAGCACGGTTATAGCCAAAGCGGCGGGGAATGCCACACCGCCAGATAGTCCATGCGGAGCGGAACGAATTGGGCAAGAGAAGCGCTGCGTCAAAGTTTTGGCGACGCAGCCCCGCGATTTGCTCGCGCGTCAGTTCACGGTCGTCTGCGACAATAAGCTCATCGAGCAAGGGGTGGTCTTGCCAGATACCAGCTGTGCTGCGCCGCGAGAGCATGACGAGCTTGGCACTTGGAAATGCACAGCGCAGATATGCCACCGCCGGCGTCGCCATGACGCAGTCACCAATCCAGTTGGGGGCTTTGAGTAGAATTTTCACTCCGGCTTACCCCTTCGCTCACGCTCGATGCGCTCCCAGAGTTTTGCATACTTGAGAAAAACACTGAACGCCGCCAGCATGCACACGATGAGGCCTGGCTTACCATCGAGGAAGCCGAAGCGCAGCACATATTGGCGGAAAAATCGCCAACAGGGGCGGAGGAAAAGATGGACAAATGTCACATGGCACGTGGTTTTCGCGCGGTCGCCGGCAGCCCACGTTGTGTAGCGATCGAATTTTCGCATGTATTGCTCGAAGCTTGTGAACGTGTTGTGATAGAGCCTCGAGCGGAGGAAACGGACGGGACCTTCGACGACGACGTCGGCATGAACTTCTCGATCGAGATAACGTCCCTTGTCGCGGAGAAATACGCGCAGGACATTGTCGTCCTGCCAGCCACTAAAGCGGATGGGGCGGCCCATGAAATGGTTCGCGCGATACACGCGAAGGCCAACCACGTCGCCCGGGTTTTCGAGAAATTCGAGGATTTCATCGCGCAAGGCCGGTGTGACACGCTCGTCGGCATCGAGAATCATGACCCAGCGATGTGTGGCTTGAGGAATGGCCCAGTTTTTTTGCGTGGCAGAATTGACATACTCATGTTGAAGAACGCGCGCTCCCATTTCTCGGGCGAGCTCGGGGGTGCGGTCGGTGCTAAAAGAGTCCACCACGAGAATTTCGTCGGCCCACCGCACCGACTCGATGGCAGCGCGGATGTTTTTTTCCTCATTGTAGGCCGGAATGATAATCGAAATCTTTTCTCGCATGATCGTGCTCAATGCAGGCACCGAACGTTGGCTGATTCAATGCGCAAATTCGCACGCGCTCAGGCAGATTGACTCCGTTGCAAAAAGCGAAAGCCTTTGCGGCTGACAAAGCCGAAATCCGCAAAGGCGCGAGAGTAGCTCACCCCTGTGTGCCTAGAGCCCCCAGCGGCGTCGGTAATAGGCAGGGGCCTCTTTGCTGTCTGGCGGGGGTGAGGGAGGCTCCGCCGGTGCTCCCTGCTCAGCACCAGGTTTGGCTGCTGCGGGCTGGACCGGCTCGCTCGGGCGTGGGAATGCAGCGGAGCTTTCGGGTGCCGGCGCATTTTTTTCACCCACTCCGGCCTCCAGGCGAAAATCCGTTTTCTCTGCGGGAGAGGGGCTCTTCGGGCCAGCAAATGGGGCTGCCTTTTCGGGCGGCTCAACGAACGAATAGGAGGGCGCTGGCGATGATATACGCGAAACCGATGGGGTGGCCGGCACTTCCGGTCGCGCGGGCTCGACGCGCGGACCTAAATGGCTAACGATACGATCGTCAGGTAAACCGCGGTCGAGACCTGTCGCGATGATTGTCACGCGGACCTCGTCTTTCATCTTTTCGTCAATCACAAGGCCGAAGATGATATTCGCATCGGGATCGGCTTCCTTGTGGATGATGTTACAAGCGTCGTTGACCTCTTGGAGCGTGAGATCGGGACCGCCTGTGAAACAGATAAGGATGCCGGTCGCGCCGCTAATATCGAGTCCATCCAGCAGTTTGTTTTCGCGTGCTTTTTCCACGGCTTCCACCGCACGGCGATCGCCTTTGCCGACGCCGATGCCAATGACAGCACCGCCCTTGCCCTGCATGATGGTGCGAACATCGGAGAATTCGACATTGATTTTTCCGGGGACGTTGATGATCTCGCTGACGCTGGTCACGGCCATGGTGAGAATTTCGTTGGCCATGCGCAGCCCCTCCTCGAAACCGGTCTTGTTATCAGCGAGCGAGAGCAACCGGCTATTGTTGACGACGGTGCAAGCATCAACAATTTCGCGGAGTTGAGAAAGTCCCATCTGCGCGTTTTTTGCGCGCTGACGGCCCTCAAATTCGAAGGGTAATGTGACGACGGCCACGGTGAGGATGCCGAGGTCGCGGGCAATCCTTGCGACAACGGGTGCGGCGCCGGTGCCCGTGCCGCCACCTAGGCCAGCAGTAATGAAGACGATGTCCGCGCCAGCGAGAATCCGCTGGATCTCGTCGGCGGCCTCTTCAGCGGCTTGGCGTCCGATGTCGGGATTTGATCCAGCGCCGCGGCCACGGGTCAGCTCGCGCCCAATCTGAATTTTGTTAGGCGCCTTGGAAAGGCCGAGCGCCTGGACGTCGGTGTTCATGACATAGAACTCGACGCCTTGCAGGTTCGATTTGATCAGCTCATCAACGGCGTTAGAGCCCGCTCCCCCGATTCCAATAACCTTAATTTTTGCACCCTGCACGTAGTCAGTTTCGAACTCAAATGGCATGGACATGGTTTCATCCCTCTTTTTGTTACGAAGAGCTGCGAAGACCTCTAGGGATCCGCGACAGTCTTCCGCGTACTTTTCTGTGTCTGTTTGGGAGTCCTCATGGCAATTTGCAAGATGTTTGGCCGAGGACGCTTTTTCTTTCAACAGCAGCAGCGGTGCAAAACTTCACCGGCAAACGTGCGAAGTGACGAGAGACAAGGCTAATGGTTCAAGATGGGTTTTCCCAAAGCGTCGCACGCTCGCCCACAGCAAAACCTTGTTGCCAAGTGGTGAGAATGCTCCACTCACGCAGAAGCTGGGCTTTGTAATTGCGCCCATGGGAAACCGTGTCGAGCCAGTAGAGGGGTCCGTCTACGGTAATGACCCCTCCGCGGAAAGCAATCATCAGATGGAGGTTGAGCAGGAGGAAAATGAGAGTGAGTCCCGTGGGAGCGAATTGCGCCCGCGTGCGCTCAGCTAGCCAGTGGAGAACTTGGCCTGCGCCGAATGCAAAAAACGGCGCGAACTCGAGGAAACCTCGCATTCCAAAAGATGCTCCCAGCCAGTAAACACGCCAGTTCCCGTAAATCCAGGCTGTGGCCAGAATTATGGCAAAACTCACAAGTCCCCAACGCGGACACCGGCGGACGAAGAATGCAAGGCCGAGAGCGCACACAAGTAGCCACGGGTGCCAAAAAAACAGGCCGTGACGACGTCCGAACAAGACAGCCAAGAGGTGTGGAGGGATGAGATTGGCTTTGTAATCGTAGGGATTGGCTAGGCAGTTCCCATAGAGTGTCCACCATGCCAACATTTGTGGCACAAAGCCAAGGAGCACACCGCCTCCAGCCAGGGCGAATTCGCTAAGCACGGGCCAGCACAAATGCTGTGGGCCTGGTTGCTTCTTCGCCCGTGCTTGTGCCAGCGGGACAAATGTGAGCAAGAGGAGTGGGGCATTGGTCGCGCGCACGCTGAGGGCAAGCCCTACGATGAATCCCCAAAGCGCAGCCCATAAGTGTCGGCGCAACGGTGTTCTTTCATTTTCCCAAGCGGAGGTGGCTGCGACGGCGGCTGCAACGCAACCAAAGCTCGTTAGGTGCGACATCCCCGGTTGGTACTGAAAATAAAAGAGTGCGGGACCAGCTGTAATGATGGAGAATGCCGCTAATTGAGCAGTGAGCCGTGGGAAAAATTTCTCCAAAACGCGCGCGGTGAGCCATAAGCCAAATGTGCCGTAGGCAATGTTGCCGGCAATGAAAGCGAAAGCATACCAGGGGGCAAAGGGCGATGGCATGGCCGGCAAAATTCGTGCGAAGGTAAGGACCACAGCAAGGAGATAAAAAAGTCCCATCCAAGGAAGCGCAGCTAGCCCAGTGCCGATATTGAACTGGTTTTGGGGTGGGCCAGAAGGCTGGGCCTTTAGCCATTCTGCGAAGGGAGGGCCAGCAAGGTCTTCGCCGAAAAGATGGACAAAAAACTCATAGTCATTTCTGAAATCGAGATCGCGGTCGAAGAAGAGAGACCGCGCGTAAGCAAAGTACGCCAGATCGTCAAATCCGGTGAGATAAGGCGTGCGTGGAACGGCACGCCTATAAGTGAAGTGGGCGTAATTGAAAGCAACAACGGCCAAAAAGAACAGAAGATAGTACAGGGCTGGGCTTGTCAAGAATGGTCGGCCAACTGTGCGTTCACGCTTAGGCTCATCCGTAGAATGCAGCGCTTGGCAGCTGATGGAGTTTTGAATTACATCGGCACTGGAATGAAGCTTACTCATATAGAGAAGCGCTTGAGAATAGAAGATGGCGCGCTTTATATCAGCAAAGAAAGCAAAAAGAAGCAGGGCTCGGGTCCGGTGGTGGACGAATGCTTGGCTAATCATCAGCTCTTGAGGAGAACTGCCGAAGAACAGGGACGTTTATGCGACTTCGATGCTCGTTTTGTGGTAAAGACCAACATGCGGTAAAGACACTTTTTCGGGGCATGCCAACGAAGGATACGTTGGCAAACGTCTTCATTTGCGACGACTGCGTGATGCAGTGCAGTGAACGGCTGCGCCAGGAGGAACTCTTGCGCGCAGAAGAAGCAGCGTTGCAGAACGTCAAGCGCCTTCCGTCGCCTCGCGAGATCAAACAGATTCTTGACCAGTACGTCATCTCCCAGGAGCGGACTAAGAAAATCCTCAGTGTGGCCGTCCACAATCACTACAAACGTATTATGTTTAATTACACGGCCGAGGACGTAGAGATTGAAAAAGCAAATATCCTGCTTATTGGGCCGACGGGTAGCGGGAAAACGTTGTTGGCCCAAACACTGGCAAAAATCCTCGATGTGCCATTCGCCATCGCCGATGCAACCACACTGACGCAAGCGGGTTACGTAGGGGAAGACGTCGAGAATATCCTGCTCAAACTATGGCAGAACGCGGGCCAAGACAAGGAACGGACGCAGCGTGGCATTGTCTACATTGACGAAATTGACAAGATCGCGCGTACGACGCAAAATGTTTCGATAACTCGCGATGTGAGCGGCGAAGGTGTGCAGCAAGCTCTCTTGAAGATTCTCGAAGGCACCGTGGCGAATGTGCCACCTGGCGGCGGACGCAAGCATCCGCACCAGGAATATATTACCATCGACACCACCAACATTCTTTTCATCTGTGGCGGGGCTTTTACAGGACTGGAAAAAATCATCGAGCATCGTGTTTCGGCCAAGAGCATGGGCTTTGGAGCGGAAATTGTTTCGCGGCGCGATCGCGATATCGGAAAACTTTTAGCGCAGGTCACGCCGCAGGACCTTATGAAGTTCGGCTTCATTCCAGAGTTTATTGGGCGCCTACCGGTCGTGGCAACGCTTGAGAAGTTAGGCGAAAAAGAGCTTATTCAGATCCTCGTCGAGCCACGCAACGCCCTCGTGAAGCAGTACAAGAAATTTTTCGAGATGGAAGGGGTGGAGCTGACCATCACGCCGGATGCTCTCAAGACCATCGCCAGGCAAGCCCTCAAGATGGAAACAGGTGCGCGCGGCCTACGGGCGATTCTCGAAACGGTGATGTTGGATATCATGTTCGATTTGCCGTCGCGGGCCGCTGAGGTGGCGGAAGTAATCATTGACGCGGACGTGATCGAGGGAAAGGCAGAGCCGCATTACGTGGCACGGCAAAAAAAGGAAAGTGCGTAAGGCTCACTGACTCAGCACGGACGAGTGCGGGCCGTATCAATTGTGAAGAGAAGAAAGGGAAACGCGACCAATGCCATACGATCCTCATGATGAGGCTTTACAAGAATTCCGCGTTGCCGTACCGGGTCATGCAATCCGCAATGTCTCGGTCCCTCAGCTCGTTGAGTTTGCTATTGCTCACAAGGAAGGCCAACTGGCCTCCAATGGGGCGTTCAATGCCATCACGGCACCACGAACAGGACGGTCGCCAAAGGACAAATTTATCGTGCGGAGTGGCGAGGCGGCCAATCTTGTTCACTGGGGGCCGAATACGCCTTTTGAGCCCGAGCATTTTGATGCACTCTTTAGCCGGGCTGCGGAATACGTGCGCCAGCGGACCATGTACGTTTTCGATGGTTATTCCGGCGCCGATCCACGCTATCGCCTACCGATTCGCGTGAAAACCGAGCTAGCATGGCACAACCTTTTCGCACATCAGCTTTTCATCCGTCCGTCGCATGAGGAACTCAGGACTCATCGGCCGAGCTTCACGGTGATTGCAGTTCCTGCGTTCCGCGCGCGCCCCGAGCGCGATCATACGAACTCTGAAGCGTTTATTATCATCAATTATGAGAGGCGACTCGTCCTCATCGGAGGCACGCGTTATGCCGGCGAGATCAAGAAGAGTATGTTCACTGTGATGAACTATCTTTTACCTCGCCAAGGCGTGTTGCCAATGCACTGCTCGGCCAATGTGGGCGAGCGCGGCGACGTGGCGCTTTTCTTCGGACTTAGCGGGACAGGAAAAACCACTCTCAGCGCTGACCCGAAGCGCCGCCTGATCGGCGACGACGAGCACGGATGGAGCGATGACGGCGTGTTCAACTTCGAGGGCGGGTGCTATGCGAAAGTCATCGGGCTGACGCGAGAAAAAGAGCCGCAGATTTACGATGCGATCCGTTTTGGGGCCGTTCTCGAAAACGTTGTGCTCGATGATGAACGCAATCCAGATTATACTGACAATTTTATTACGGAAAATACACGCTGTGCTTACCCCATTAATTTCATCGAGAACGCGGTGATTCCTGGCATTGGGGGACACCCAAACCACGTCATCTTCCTGACCGCTGATGCGACAGGCGTCCTGCCGCCCGTGGCCAGGCTCAACGAGGCTCAGGCCATGTATCATTTCTTGAGCGGTTACACGTCGAAGCTTGCCGGCACAGAAACCGGCGTGAAAGAGCCGCAGTCGGTGTTCTCGAGCTGCTTTGGTGCACCCTTCCTCCCGTTGGCGCCCCATGTCTATGCAGAGATGCTGGGTGAGCGGCTTCGCAAGCACAAAGCGCAGTGCTGGCTGGTGAATACTGGATGGATCGGCGGACCCTTCGGAGTGGGCCACCGCATTGATCTGCCTTACACGCGCTCAATTATCCATGCTATTTTGGATAATAAGCTAGCAGATGTCGATTATAGCGAAGACGCGATGTTTGGCTTTGCTGTCCCAAAGACTGTGCCAGAGGTGCCGGCGGATATTCTGCTCCCACGCAATAGCTGGCCAGATAAGGCAGCTTACGATGAGGCAGCAAAGAAGCTCGCTCAAACGTTCAAAACGAATTTCGAGCGCTTTTCTGGAATTAGCCCTGAAATTGTGGCTGGTGGGCCGCGCGTTTAGGCGACGCCTCTTGCAGTGCACGGATAGCTATACCGCCTTTTGCTGACCACAGGCAAGGTCGCGGTTCCGGCTTAGTGGAAGAATTCAGGGATAGACTTGTCGGTGGTTGACCTCGTGGCCTTGCGGCACAACGGCGCCGGGCTTGATGCGTGCGGCTTTGCCGATAAGTGTAAGGGGCCCACGGGCTGGGTCAGGTGGCTGAGGCAATGTGCCTTCTCCCACGCGGCAGCGTGCGCCGAAAACGGCGTCGCGATCGCTAATGACGTATTCAAGCTGGGCTCCCTCGCCAACGATGCAGTCGTGCATGAGGATGCAGTGGCGTACTGTGGCGCCCCGCTCCACTTGCACACCGGGCGAGACAATGGAGTTTTCAACGGTGCCTTCGATGAGGCATTTCGGGCCGAGGAAAGAGTGCACGACGTTGGCAGCGCTTGTGATCCGTGTTGCCGGTGCCACACCGACATCCCGAAATTCAAGATTTGTAAGAATCCCCCAGCTCTGAAGCTCCGCAAAGCGGTCGGCGTGGAGCATTCGCATTTGCGTGTCGAAATAGTCGATCACATTTTCCATGTAGTCCCACGTGCCAGGCATGCAGTAAGCATAGGAGTTCAGTGTATGGACGCGTGGCTCAAGCACATGCTTAGCCAGGTTGTGGTTGGTGTCGCGAGCGTTCTCGCGAAGAAGCTCTTCGAGCACTTCGCGCCGGAAGACATACATGCCCGTGGATGTGCACGTGTCGGGCGGCACATCGGGTTTTTCGATGAAGCGCTCGATGCGTGAGTTCTCTCCCACGAAGACGTAGCCAAAGCGTGACCGGCGTTGTTCGGCAAGCAGATCGCACGTAATCATGGTGACGTCGGCACGCATGTCGCAGTGGAAATTGAGCACTGGCCGAAAATCGAGGTGATAGACATGCTCGCCACTGAGCACAACGATGTGCTCCGGATTACAGTCCTCGATGAAGTTCCAGTTCTGCCAAAGAGCATCAGCCGTGCCCTTGTACCACGCTGTGGTCTCGACGCCTACGAAGGGCGGCATGATTTTCAGGCAGCGACCGTAACCATAGAGATCCCAAGGCAGGCCGACGCCTACGTGCTCGATGAGCGACGCTGGGAGATATTGAATGACTAGACCGATTTGCTCGATGCCGGAGTTCTTGAGATTCGACAGCGTGAAGTCTATTATACGATAATGAGAGGCGAACGTGAGTGCTCCTTTGGCGCGATTGCGCGTAAGCACACCATAGAGACCTGTTTTGCCTCCGGCGAGGACCAGCGCGACCACCTTCTTCATCATTCTCCCTCCAACGCGGAAGAGCGGCTTCTTCGATTAGCGCACCCGAGCAGCTCTTCCTTTTTATCCGATGTCTAGTTTAGCCAGCAGCCGCCGACAGTCTGCAAGGTTTTTGCGAGCGAAAAACGAGGCCCGTTAGCGTAAGATAGAGCGCTAGCGTTGGATAAAATTTGCTGCTCATGAGCAGGACGCCCCAGCCATGGCGAAAATGTTCGGCGTCAAACCGGATGGGAACCGCAGTGATGAGATAGCAGATAAGAGCGCCAAGCACCAAACCTTCAAAATGCAGCTCGATGCCCCGCGCAACGAGCCAGGATACGGGTAAAAGCAAAAGGATAAGATAGTGATCCCACAGAAGGGAGGGCAGCAGCAGACTGAGAAGCAACGCCATGAAGAAGAGCCCCTCCGTGGCAAGCGCGCTTGCCCTCGGATCACGTGCTAAGGTTCGACGGCTTGCGTGAAAAGCAGCGAAGACAAACAGCAGGAGCATCGTAAGGCTACCCGTGATCGTTAGCAAGTTAGCTAGCTTTTGGGAAGCGGAATACCAGCTCACGGTCACATGGTTTGCTTCCACGAAGAGATGTGTAAGAAGCGAGTTGAGGCTTTGATTCCAAGGGTCTTTCCAAAAGGTGGCGCCATAGTGCTGCCATGTGGACTTGCCGTACCCCATTTGCGCCAGCACGGGAAGAAACGCGAGGTGCATCCGCCAGCCAGCGATTGCTATCGAAACGAGGAGCAATGCGGCACATGTCGCCACCATGGCCAGCAGCGCTCTCCAGCGCTGGACAAGCAGGAGATAAAGTGCAAAGAGTCCGGGCGCGAGCTTGAACATGGCGCCAAAACCAAGGACGGCACCGGCCAGCAAGTCGCGGGTCCGCTGAAGTGATATAAAACTAACAACATAACATAATAATAGCACGATATTGAGTTGGCCTGCGGTAAAAGTCCGGCTGAGGGGATGAGAAATTGCTGCAAGGAGGGCGAGAACATTGAGCCAGCCAAGGGAGCCGATCAGGGGTTGGGTGAATGGGGTGAGGGTGCGGGCCCACAGGATAAGAGAGGCAAAAAGGAGCATGTGATTCGTGACAAACCAGAAATGGGCGGCGGTGGGAAAGGAGAAAAACCTCAGGAAACCAAGCGCGATACCTGTGAATGGAAGGTAAACGTAAGGGTTTAGGGCGGCGGTTCCGAGGCCATAGTCTTTTGCAACATCAAGCAGGGATTCTGCCGAATAGGGATCGCGGTGAGTCCAAATAGCCTGCGTTCCCAGATAAATATGTTTGAAGTCATTGCTGTGGAGATGCGTGAGAGGTTGCCAGACTTGGAAATACGCGTAGACCGCAAGAGCGGCCAGGAGCAGTGCGGGGCTATTCAAGAGTGTTCTGACAAATGTGGAGAGCATTGTCATTGGGTGGTTCGCTCGTCAACTGAGAAAATTCGGAACACTGTTACACCGGGTGGAATTCGCACCCGCTGCGTACTGCAGTGCGAGAGAAGACTCTCGTAGAGCTGCCATTCGTGTGGCGAGAACCTTGGCTTCCAATAGCGGGCCAGCTGCGGGGCTAGCTCAGTATCGTTGACGAGAATCCAGGCAATTCCACGGCGATGAAGCGCTTTGAGTAAGGCGGGAACATCAGTGGTTTTCTCCTCCCGCATTATGGCAAGAATGGCCGGGGTGTCGAACCAGTCGCTCCAAATGCCCTCGAACGGTGCATAGAAAATTCTATGTTCGCCAATGAGGAGCACTTTTTCCCCCGTGCGCACGTGATCGCCAAGCCAACGGTATGCGCGATAGTAATTCAATGCCTCGGCCAGATACTCATCACGGGAAAGCGCCCCAGAAAGATACGCGCTCGTCGGTGGACGATGAATGGTGGTCACGTACTGGACGTTGTAGAGAAGCCCGTAAAACGCGGTTAGCGCGCACGCGATGAAGCCCGCGCGACGCGCCCAGCTCTGCATTGCTAAATGGGAAAGGCCAAAGGACGCTCCGAGAAAAAACAGAGCGGTTGGGGGACCGAGCATACGGTTGCTCTGATACGTGAAGAACCAGAGCGCGTAGAGGAGCAACGCAAACACAAAGATGAAGATGTGCCATGTGCGCCCTGTGCGAGCACGGCAAAGAAGAAAACCGGGCGCGGCGAGCAGCAAGCCAACAAGCAGGTGGGCACTGAGGAAGTGGTGCTCGAAGGCTATCCAGTGAAAGGTTGCAGCCAGGGGCGAAAGGAGAACATTTGCAGGAGTCTTTGAGATTCCTTTTTCCGCCATCTTTGCTGCGTAGAGGGAAACATTCGCGGGGCCGAATTCCCCGTACCCGAAAATCGAGCCAGCCAACGGATAGAGTGGATTTCCGGTGTAGGCGATGTTTTTCGCAAACCAAACAAACGAGGTCAGCACCATGAGTGCGAGAGCGAAAAGAAAGTTCCGCACGAGTTTGCGAATGGGTCTTGGTTGAGAACGTTGAGCAGTGAGGTGAAGGCTCAGCACGGCAGGAATCATCAAGGCTACGTAGGCTAGGCTCGTATACTTTGTGCCAAGGGCGGCGCCAAGGACAGAACCTAAAACAGCAAAATCAGACAGTCGGCCGCGTTCTAGTGCAAGATAGGCAGCAAAAATGCTGACAAGCCAGTAGAACGTGACCGCCTGATCAATGAAAGGCCAGGCGGCGACAATGGCATGGGCTGGCATCGTCCAGTAAAGCCACGTTGGAAGCCATGCGACGACTTGGCCAACAGACGAGCGGCTCCAACGGCGTGCGTGCGCGTGTAACATACGCGCTGTCATCGCGTACAACGTTCCGCCGGCTGCTAAAAAGAACGTGAAGTGAACGAGCTGGGCTTGCTCAGGCAAGCCGGCCGCAACCCCAAAAGCAAAGTGCATCTCGATGAGAAAGGGAAAGTTACTGAAGGCGTTAAGGGGGAGGTAAACAACACGCCCACGGCGAAGCCACTCCTGTATGGCTGCAAGATGATAGCGCATCCCATCGGACTGAATCGGTGGCGTGAGGGCGTACAGAAGCAAGAAAAATAGATAAATTGTTATTAACGTTGAGAGAGCAGTGAAGACTGGCGTTTTCCCCCCTAACCGCAAATGCGCCCATTTGCCTCGCCAACACGCACGTGCAGAGGGGACAAAAAACAGCCAGCCAACGAGAAGCATGGCTATAAACCCCCCGCTGCGGAAGCCCCCAGCCAGCCCCATCACTACTGTGGCTAGACCTAACCACAAAATGCCCAGAGAAAAGCGCAAAATTGTGCGCTCGTTGCGGGTGAGGTGATAGAGCAAAAAGCGTTGCCCCAGCCCACCCCAGCCTAGGACAGCGCCTAGCCACACGAAAAACAGTCCGATATTTTTCCATGTCTCAGCGCGGAGAAGAAACGCAGGCAACGCACTGACAATTGCTGTTATCCCGTTAATGAGTTTACTAGGTGAGATAGCAGCATCCCATTGATTTGGGCTAGGCTGATCGGAGGGCCAATTGCACCAAATTGGCAACGCGACAGCGACGACAAATGCTTGCACGACTAGTGTCGTGGCTATAAGATGTGTCGCACGCTGGCTCAAGCTCGGCGTCATGCTCCAGGTTTTTTTAGTTGGTTTTGGGACGCTCACAAATCTCTTCGTGCCTACCAGCGAAATGCGTTCTCACAGGCCGTGTCCGGGTCGCGTCCTTTTCCTGGGCCGTACAGGATCTTGCCCGGAAGTGCACCCGTGAGTTTCCCCTCCTCGATAACGAAACGTCCGTTGACCATCACGTAATCGAATCCCTCAGCATATGCATGAGGCTGATCGAACGTTGTTTTCTCTTTTACGCGATCAAGATCGAAAACGACGAGATCGGCAGTCATGCCCGGCCTCAGAATACCGCGATCGAAGATGTGCATGCGCTGAGCGGCCAGCGAGGTCATCCGGCGCACAGCTTCTTCAAGATGCAGCAGCTTCAGCTCGCGGACGTAGCGCTGAAGGATCCGTGCGTTGTTGCCATAGCCGCGAGGATGGGGGACGCCGACACCGAAGGCGCGCACACCAGAGTCCGACGCAAACGCGGTGTTGTGATGGCAAGCCACACGTTGGACATCGTCTTCGGCCATACTGTGGAAGACCATACTGGCGCCACCGCTGGTCATAATATCCACGACAACCTGCGCTTGCGCATGCCAAGAATCGCAACCGTAGCGCTCGCGTGCGAGTTCTAACAGGTTCTTGCCATTGATTGATGGATCCGCCCGGCAGCTAGCCACGACGGCATAGCCGAGATCTTTCCGGCCGGACTTATCACGGCGCTCTTCGATGATCCCTGCGATGATTTTTTCGCGCGTAGCCGGATCTCGTAGACGCGACTGTACTTCCTCGCGCGTTCCTTCGACGGCCCAGTCGGGCAACATAGTCGAGATGCTCGTGGATGAGGCTGTGTAAACATATTGGTCGCACGCGACGTCAATACCGGAGTCCCGTGCTTTGTCCATCATGGCGAGTGTGATTGTGGTTTGGCCGAAACGCATGGGTGCGACAATTTTGTGGTGCGAGACCTGAACGGGAATCTTCGCAGCGAGGCCGACTGTCAGAGCCTCATCCAAAGCGTTGATCACGTCGATTCCTTCGCTGCGCATGTGGGTGGCGTAGATGCCGCCGAAGCGAGCCACTTCCTTGGCTAGCTCAGTAATTTCCGGCGTTTTTGAGTAGATGCCTGGCGTGTAGATAAGGCCGGTGGAGAGACCGAGGGCGCCGTCTTTCATGGCTTCGCGGACGAGGCGCTTCATTTCGGCAAGTTCGGTGGTGCTAGGATCGCGTGCGACGTTTTTCATTACGGCGAAGCGCACCGTATTGTGGCCAATGAGTGAGGCAACATTCACCCCGAGGCCGCGCAGCGACATCGATGTGAACGCTTCATCGAGACGTAGATAGGAACTGCCGCAATTGCCCGTGATCACAGTGGTCACGCCCATACGCACGAAGTTCTCGGCCTGGGGCATCTTGAGGAGATCATCTTCGCAATGCGTGTGCACGTCCACAAAACCGGGCGTGACGTAGCGCTCGTGGGCATCAATGACTAGCGGCGCTGTGGCGCAAGGATCCAACTTGCCGATTGTGGCGATCTTCTCGCCCTTGATTGCCACATCGCCACGGAACCAAGGTGCAGCCGTGCCATCAATGATTCGGCCGTTGCGGATGATGATATCGTAGTGAGGCGGCGTGGCTAGGTCATTTGCGGAGAAAGCAGTCAGCGCAGCTTCAAATACGGCCGCCACTCCAAGTAGCCAGAGGGGATGTTTTGGCATGCTTATGGATCCTCCTAACATTTCATTTTCACTGAAAAGTATCGGCTTGAGGCGTTGACACGTGTCACTGCCCGCACGATGCTTTGCGCCGCTATGCAAAAGAGTTCATCCAGCCAACCAACACTTGCCGAACTTTTTCGCAATGGCAATTTCGTGAAGTTCTGGGTTGGGCAGGTCATTTCGTATTTGGGTGACCGGGTCGACCAAATGGCGATGATTGCTGTGGTGAGCGCGGGCGTGAAGGGGGCCATTGCTGCAGATCGCGCAAATATGATCACCTTCTGGGCCACCCTGCCGTACGTTTTTATGAGTTTTATTGCGGGCCCTGTCGTTGATCGCTTTGATCGCCGACGCCTTATGATTGCGCTCGATATTTTTCGTGCGCTTGTTGTTGTGGCTCTGCCCTTCACAATTTCGCCTGAGCACGACGTGAGGGTCATCTATGCGCTGGTCCTTCTTATTGGATGTGCCACGGCGATCTTTGCTCCGGCAAAGAGCGCGTTTCTGCCGGAAATCGTTTCCGAGCGGCAATTGTTGCGTGCGAACTCTGTGACCGCTACCATGGGCACTCTAACGACGCTTTTCGGTACCATGATTGGCGGTGCTCTTGTGTCCGGTCTCTCGCGACTGAACGATATCGCGCACCACACGATTCCAGCACTCAGCGTCATTAAGATGCCTTTAGGAATCGCAGCTGCTTTCGTGATAGATTCTGCCAGTTATTTGGTGTCGGCTCTGCTGCTCTGGTTGATCGTGGTTCAGGCTCAGGAGCGGGACCAAGTTGCGAAGCGCCAGTCGGCCTTTCGTTCGGAAGATGGCTTCTTGCGCCGTGCCTTCGATGGGGTGATCTTCTTGGCGCGGCATCGCGTGCCCGCTGTAGCAGCTTTTATGGTTTCGTGGTTTTTCTTTATTGGAGGAGGTTATTTCACGCTGACGACTAAGCTCACGTACCTTCGGCTTGTGAAATCGGAAGCCAATGCCACGCTGCAGTTGGGTTTGGCTTACGGCGTTTTGGGGCTTGGTCTTGCGATCGGTGGAATTCTTGCAGGGCGAGTGGCGGCGCACTTGCATCTTCGCTATTTTTTGCCCGCGTGCTTTGTCACGGCGGCAGCCCTCATGTTGCTGAATCTTTTGCCGCTGCCACCGGCGACACTCTACTGGGTGAATTTGGCTATTGGTCTGGCAGCAGGTGGGGTCGTGGTTTCGACGGAAACGGTCATGCAACGCGCTGTGCCTGACCAAATGCGTGGGCGCGTGTTTGCGTTCAACAATCTGGTGCTCAACATTCTACTTTTGAGCTCCATTCTCGCAGGGAGCACGATATTGAAAGAGGGCGGGGAACTAGCGGCCCGCTTCGGCGGCGATGAGCAGCGACTTGCTCAGCTCGCGTTGATCTTGAGCGGGCTTGCGATGATTGGCGCAGGCGTCGGTGCAATAGGTTTTCCGCGCGGATTGTCGATCGCCACAGTGCGCCAAACTGATGCTTCGCAGGCCGACTAAGTCGCGTGAATGCCGCGCGAGGCCATGAATCCTGAGCAAGTGCGACGCTTTTAGTAAAGTGGTTCCTTCGGGCGCGCCTGTTTGACAGAATCTGGCGGCTTTGCGCAACGTTCATAGAGAAGCAGCATGGACCAGATACGGCGTGCGAGGTCATGCGTGAGCTGGCCTTCGGTGAGTCGCCAAGTCCAGTTGCCTTCCGCGCGGCCAGGGAAATTCATTCGTGCATCCGAATCAAGCCCCAGAAAGTCCTGGGCGGGTACAATTGCCGTGTTGGCAACTGACATGAAGCTGGCGCGGATAAGATCCCAATTGGCCGCATTGCCGTCGGTGGCGAGATAGAGCTGCATGCACGTGCGCTCCTCGGGTTTTGAGCTGTGCCGCCACCAACCGATCGTCGTGTCGTTGTCATGTGTTCCGGTATAGACCACTGTGTTGGCGTCGTGATGATGCAGCATGAAGGGATTGTTGGGATCTGGGACAAAAGGATCTGTCGTGATGACCGACCAAGCAAACTGCATGACACGCATCCCGGGAAAACCGAATTCTTTGCGAACGGCAACGACATCGGTTGTGATTTCGCCGAGGTCTTCTGCAATAATGGGAAGTGAGCCAAGATAGCGTTTGAGCACTTCAAAGAGTTTGCGGCCTGGCCCACGAACCCACTGACCAGTTTCTGCAGTGGGACTACCATAGGGCACGCTCCAATAGCCCATGAAACCGCGAAAATGATCGAGGCGAACGATGTCCACGAGAGCAAAAATCGAGCGCATGCGATCCACCCACCACTCGAAGCCCTGGCGCTCCATGAGCTTCCAATTGTAGATGGGATTGCCCCAGAGCTGGCCCGTGACACTGAAATAATCCGGCGGAACGCCGGCCACGTGGGTGGGAGTGCCGTGTTCATCCAGGAGGAAGAGCTCTTGGTGAGCCCACACGTCCGCGCTGTCGTAGGCGACATAGATGGGGGCGTCGCCGATCATCTCGATGCCACGGCGATGGCACTCGGCGCGAAGAGCATCCCATTGGCGAAAGAAGAGAAATTGTGCGAAGCGATGATAGTCGATGAGCTCTGCAAATTGCTTGCGGGCTTTTTGCAGCGCTGATTTGCGGAATGAGCACAACTCCGGTTCCCAAGTGTACCACGGCGCACCGCCATGGGAATCCTTGCACGCCATGAAGAGGGCAAAATCATCAAGCCACTTGGCAACATCCTGGCGTGCGGCAAACCGCACGAACTCTTCGCGAAGCCATGTGAATTTGTCGTCAAAGAACCGGCGAAATGCCTTTTGCAAAAGCTCACGCTTCCACTGAATCACCCAGCCATAGTCCACGCGATGCGCGGGAAATGGGGGAGGCGAGATTTCCTCGGGGGTCAACAGCCCCTCGGCCACAAGCTGCTCGGGACTGATGAGCAGGGGGTTCCCGGCAAAAGCCGAAAAACACTGGTAGGGGCTGTCGCCAAAACTTGTGGGCCCAAGCGGAAGAACTTGCCAATACGCAAGGCCCGCCGACTGCATCCACTCAAGGAAGCGGTAAGCTTGCGGGCCAAGATCCCCAATTCCGAAGGGTCCCGGCAGGCTCGTCGGGTGCAACAGGATTCCAGCAAGACGCCGATCCAGCGGCATAAGATCCATCGCTCCTGAACGAAAATCAAGCGGCCCGTCATACGAGCCCGATTTGCGTAACAGCGCGAGGGGGAAGGTATTCTTGAACTTGCAGTGCGCCGCGCGATCTCAGGGGATATCGCGGCCCTCTGTGGTGAGAACAATGCGACCATGCTTGACGCCCTTGCTGGCAACGAGCTCATCCGCGAGCGCCCGCACACGGCCCGCCTCGCCACGAAGAATCACGACTTCAAGGCAATTGTCATTGTCGAGATGCACGTGCGTGGCTGAGACGACTAGGTCGGTGTGGTGATGTTGCAAGTCACCGAGACGCTCTGACACTTGGTGGTTGTGGTGATCATAGACTAGCGTCACCGTAGCAGCCACCTTGCCTTTTGCGTCGCGCCATTGTTCCTCCACAAGTTTTGCTCGGATGAGATCGCGAATGGCCTCGCTCCGGTTTGCATACCCTTGTTTTGCAATAAGCTGATCGAACTTTGCGAGAAGTCTCGCATCCATGGAAACCGTGTAGCGAGCCGCTCCCCGCTCGTTGGACTCTTTTTTCACCAAAGCACTCACCTCAGAGTTTCAACTTTTGTCGCTGACCACATCTACTGTGTATGCTGCGCAAATCAGCGTTTTCAATTGTTCAGAGTATCGCCCGCTTCTGGACTGCCACATTTTCCTCATGCTCTACGGAAAGCTAACCGAAAACGAAGGTTCAAGCTCGCGCGGGAGGCAGTATGCTTAGAGTTGAATAAAAATTGGTGGGATTTTGTTGCATTGCAGTGTCATACGATTTTTAAAAACGTGTGAAAGGAGATTGTTTTCGATGTTCATGTCCCACCGCAGTACCTTCTCGTCGCGTTCCAGAGCATTCACGCTCATTGAGCTGCTTATTGTGGTCGCCATCATTGCGATTCTTGCGGCCATTGCTGTGCCAAATTTCTTAGAAGCACAAGTGCGCTCGAAAGTGGCGCGCTGCAAGGCCGACATGCGGTCGATGGCTACAGCTGTAGAGTCGTACGCCGTGGACAACAACACGTATCCTCTCTACGGTCAGATCAAACCGGACAACTCGGTTTACGAGCCAGCAACAACCGTGGGTATGTACGACAAAAATGAATTCCCGATGTATACCATCACCACGCCGATTGCCTATATCACGTCGCGTTTTGAGGATCCCTTTGCGACGAAAATTCCAGGACCCGAGCCATACATTCGCTACATCAACTATATCAACCTACCATATCACCTGTACACATTGAACAATCCAATGTCTGAAGCAGATAAGCAGGATATTCTCAACAAGTCCGGACAGTGGCGGATGATTGCTTGCGGGCCAGACGGCGACCGGGGCGCGGATGCGAAGCTCAACATTATTTATGATCCGACCAATGGGACAGTCAGCAATGGCGACATCGTGCGAACGCAAAAGTACAGTGAAAGCGTGCCACGGCAGTGAGGCAACTGTGCTTGCGTGTGGCGCGTAAGCTCTGTATAAAGGCCATAGCCAAAATAGAGCTTGGGTTTGCTCTCGACGATATGCAACGGAGGAAGGACTTGGGCAATGCACGATTCACCCTATGAACATAGTCATGGTTCGGCAGAATTTTCCGTACGAGTCGTGCGGAAAGCAGCAAGCGGCCCTAACGTATGGAATCGAGGCAAGGAGCCAGCCGACTGGTGGCAAGAGCTCATCAATAGGCATGGTCACGTCGGACCTTGGAACGTCCTCGGCTATCGGATGGGTCGATACATCTTGCGTGAGCTAGGAACACCGTGGGGTAGTCACGAATACGTGATTACAGCTCACATTCCTCCGACGACACCTTATTCGTGTATTCTCGATGGCCTAGCCGTAGGTACGGGCAACAGTGAAGGGCGGCTCGACCTGTTGTGGGCGGAGGTTGCTCTGCCCGAGCTCACCCACGTTAGCGTGCGTCGCGCGTCGGATCGCAAACTGCTGCTCGTGTTTCTTCCGCGTCCTGAATATCTGGAGCGCATTAGCCAAGGAACGGTGCGTGACCTCGAGCAGCAGTCACGCGAGTGCGAAAAGCTCGCAGAGAGCGAACTTTTCGAAGTGCGCTGGTTGGAGCCAGCGCTACAGGGGCCTAGTTATTTGCGTTTATAGCGCCCCATCAGCATGCCCTCAGCGAGAATGTGGCCTTTCATGGCGTCGAGCAATTGGGCCTTTGTTAGGCCTGCGGGTTTGCCAAGAACAACATCGAGTGCGTAGACTTTGAAATAGTAACGGTGGGTGCCGCTGGGCGGACACGGCCCGCCATAGCCAAGGCGACGAAAATCGGTTATCCCTTGCTTGGCTCCATTCGGAAGCTCGCCGACCTTTGGTAGGTTCTCGGGAAAGGTCGGCGAGCTGACGGGCCAGTCGTACAACACCCAGTGGACCCAGGTACCGCGCGGTGCATCGGGATCATCACTGATAAGGGCGAAGCTTTTTGCGCCCTGGGGAATTCCGTTGATCTGAAGTGGCGGCGACACATCAGCACCATCGCAAGTATACTTGCTGGGAATCATTTCGCCTTCCGCGAACGCAGGGCTTGTGACTGTGAGTTTCATAGTTTGACCTCCGGTGGTTTCGGACGCGTTGACTAGAATGGTGACGCAAAGCAAAGCGCCAACACACAGGGGGACCAGGATTTTCACGGGTGTGCGGCTGGCTCTCATTCAGAACCTCCTTCTGCGGGTTTTCTTACCGCAATTGAGTTTGACGAAACGCTTTCGATTTTGCAACCAAAAGGACTCGTGACGAAAACATTCATTCCCGTATGTCCGGTGTGCGATAAGCCCATGGTAACGCTCGAATGGAAGGGCGTGGAAATTGACTACTGCCTTGCGTGCCAAGGAGTGTGGTTGGATCGGGGGGAGCTGCAAAACATTGTGGGGGACAATGCGTCGGAGCTGGAGGAGCGGCTTCGCGGCAAGCGGCAGACGTCCCCGAAAAGTAAGTCGAAGCGGCTGTGTCCACGCTGCGATGGGCGGCTTGTCGAATTTATGGTCGATACAGGTCAAGGCGAGCCATTGAGTCTGGATCGGTGTCCGCGCGACCACGGGTTTTGGTTCGACGGCAACGAATTGGAGACGTATCTTCGGAACGTCGTAATCAGCCAAAGCAATGCTGAGCGGCTCCGTTCTTTCTTGAAAGAGGTCTTCGGCCACGAGTAACGAAGTGAGAAACGGTTACTCCATCATCTTCTCAGGCGGAGGCTAACATGGGAGTCGTGACAGGAGTTCTCCTCGTTGTTCTGATCTTGGCGATTTTGTGGGTGATTGGGACTTACAACTCGCTCGTCGCCATGCGCACAGAAATTGACAATGCTTGGGCGCAGATTGACGTGCAATTGAAGCGCCGGTACGATCTCATTCCTAACCTCGTGGAAACGGTGAAGGGCTACGCAGCCCACGAGCGTGAGACGTTGGAAAAGGTCATCCAAGCACGCAATATGGCTATGCAAGCCCAGGGCGTGGCACAAAAAGCTGAAGCCGAGAATATGCTGACGAGCACGCTACGTTCGATCTTCGCTCTGGCGGAAGCGTATCCGAATCTGAAAGCCAATGAAAACTTCCTGGCACTACAAGAGGAACTCAGCTCGACGGAGAATCGCATCGCGTTTGCACGCCAGTATTACAACGACAGCGTGATGCGTTACAATGCCCGCATCCAACAGTTTCCGGCAAACATCGTGGCGAACATGTTTGGCTTCGCGCGTCGGGACTTCTTTGAGGTACAGAATCCAGCTCAACGCGAGGCCCCCAGCGTGAAATTCACGGCGTGATGAGATCTCTGCCCGAGGCCAACGAGTAGAACTGTGTGGGAACAGATCGCGGCGAATAAACGACGTTCCGCTTTTCTGCTGACATTGCTATTTATCCTGATGATCGCCCTGGGGCTAGTCATCGGACTCATCTTTGCTCCGCCGAAAGACGAGAACGACCAGCAGTGGGCAGTGATCGGCTTTATTATCGGTGGGATAGTGTTCCTGATTCAGTACTCCGTGTACGCGCTCTCGCCGCAGACGGTTGTCTTTAGTGGCTTCCAGGTTCAGGAGGTAAAAAAGGAGGACATTCCGCAACTGATCAACGTTGTGGAAGAGATGACGATCGCTTCTGGGCTGGGGAAGATGCCGCGCGTTTATCTCATCTTCGATCAAGCGCCAAACGCATTTGCCTTCGGACGTGGGGAGAAAGCGTCCGTGGCGGTGACGACGGGACTGCTGGAGATGCTCGACCGCGATGAGCTGCAAGGGGTGATCGCCCACGAGATTGGCCACATTCGCAACCGCGACATTGATTTCATGACGCTGGCTGCTGTGATGCTCGGGACGATAATCGTTTTGAGCGAGATAGCTTATCGTGCGTTATACGTGGGTGCACGCATAGGGGGGCGATCGAGTTCACGATCATCGCGCCGTAGCAGCGGCGGGGCAGAAGCGATCATTTTGCTGGCAGCATTAGTTTTTATGGTGGTTGCGCCGCTCATCGCCCAACTCCTGTACTTCGCTAGCTCGCGGCGGCGCGAGTACCTTGCAGACGCCAGCGCGGCTATCTTCACGCGCTATCCGGAGGGACTGGCGCGGGCGCTGGAAAAAATCGCTTACTCTCCGCGGAAAATGGCTCAAGTGAATAAGGCTGTGGCCCCACTTTTCATCGTGAATCCTTTTAAGAGCCTCAACGCGGACAGCATCTTTTCCACGCATCCTCCGGTCGAAAAGCGCATTAGGATTTTACGCAGTATGGCCGGTGCGTCGCTGACCGACTATCAGCAGGCTGCGCAACGGGTGCTTGGGCGCCCGATTCTTCGGAGCAGGAGCGCCGAGGAAAGCGCCTCGCAGTCGATGCGCGCTCCTCAGCATGTGGCCGAAACGATCGGTGCTGCTGCAGTTTTGGCCGCTTCCGATTTGCATCGGATGCTGGGTGGTTACCGGATGGTGACCTGCCCGTTGTGCGGATTGACGATCAAGGTGCCGCCAACTCATGAAGCTGAAACGATGACATGCCCGCGCTGTGGGCATGTCATTGCGCTGCCGCCGCCGGGGGTGGTCGCTACCGACATCAGCAAGGTGGGCGGCAGCGGCCTAGGGCGGTGGGATCAAGCTGCAACGCGGAGTCATTCAATCGAGGAGACGAGCGTGCCCACAGTGGCAGCTGAAGCAGCTCCTGCGATCCCGCCAGCCCAAGATGTCATGCTTCCGGTAGCCAGGCAGCGAGGGCGCTGGCAAAAATTGGATTGTCCTATCTGCGGGCAAACGATTCAATTGAGTCCGGCTTTTTCCGCAAGATGGATCCGTTGCCCGAAATGTCACTCCAAGCTCATGTTTCCAAATGTAGAACTAGGGGCAAGCGCGTCGGCGTAAGCCCATGCGCCCGCGTCGGTGGGCGCGGTGCGCGCAAATAACGGCAAGTCGGTGCCAGTAGCTTCTTGGCATGAGACGGCAACCAAAACCACGAGCCGATACGGCGCGCTACTTTGAGGCTCTGTTTTATCGCTATCACCGGCCTGAGCTGTTGGCAGCGGATCCGCTCAGTATTGTGCATCGGTTTGAGGATCCTGCCGACCGTGAAATTGCTGCCCTTTTGAGCGCTCTTCTCGCGTATGGAGGCGTGAAGCAGATCAATGGCTCCCTGAATAGTCTTTTCGGGTGTGTGTCGTGGAAACCTGCCAGGTTTCTCGAACATTTTGATTTTCGCGATGCATGCGTAGCGCTCGAAAATTTCAAATACCGCTTCAACGACGGCGAGGACATTGCGGCCCTTCTGTGGCTTGTCCGCAGGACGCAGGAAGAGTTTGGTTCGTTGGAAAACGCATTTCTTCGGTTCGACGGGGAGGAGGATTACGCTGGTGCGCTGATCGGCGTACTCAACCAATGGCTTGCCTGGTTACGTCGATCGCCGCGACTGCGTCGGCTGAAGGACAAGCGCTCTCTTGTGCACTTATTGGCCACGCCGGAGCGTGGGAGTGCCTGCAAGCGATGGTTCCTTTTTCTGCGCTGGGTGGTGCGCCCGCCCGATGGAGTGGATTTGGGACTGTGGCGGCGCTGCGACCCAGGCAAGTTACTCTACCCCGTCGATCGGCATGTTCTGCGCATTGCTAACAACGTGGGAATTGTGCGTGCGACCTCTGCGACACTCAAGGTGGCTCGCGTCATCACTCATTTTTTCCGCACACTTGATGTGCGTGATCCTGTGCGCTTTGATTTCGCGCTTTGTCATTTGGGCATCGTGGGGGCTTGTCCTACCACGCCGGACATAGGTGCATGCAACACCTGCGAATTGGCATCGGTATGCCAATTGCGCTCACGCCTTGCGTCGCATGGGATGAAGCAGCATCTCAGCTCTCTCGAATTTGCTTCGCGCGCGCAAGAATTCGCGCCGAAACGCCGAGGACGTTGAGGAATCCCTCGGAATCAGCGTGGTTGAATTCGCCGACTTTTTCCATGGAGGCTGCTGTCTCGGAGTAGACGCAGTGTGGCACGTCCTTAGCTGCGGCGAAGGTTGCGTGTCCCTTGTAGAGGTGGAGCTCAATCGTGCCGGTGGCAAGGTGAGTGAACGCGCCCACAGCGGCTTTGGCTGCGGCGGAGCCCGGATCGAACCAATACCCCTGATAAATCTGCTCTGCGAGATAGCTGGAGAGGAAATCAAACAGTCTCCGGGCGCGACGATCGAGCAGAAGTTGAAGCAGGTATTCGTAAGCTTTGCCGAGCACTTGCATGCCGGGAGTTTCGTAGACACCGCGCGATTTGATGCCCACAAAGCGGTTTTCCACAAGATGGAGCCCAATGCCTACAGCGTTACGTCCGCCGGCCGCGTTTGCGTGCTGGAACGCTTCGAGAATGTTCACAGAGTGGCCATTAATGGCCACAGGCACACCTTCTTCAAAACGCACAGCAAACCGCTCAGGTTTGTCAGGCGCCGCCGTCGGAAGCACGCCGAATTCTGGTTCGATTGCGTGTGCGCCAACCTCAAGCGATTCAAGTTTCCCTGCCTCATGCGTTAGCCCCAACAGATTCGCGTCGGTGCTGTAGGGCTTGGCGTGGCTGGCTTTGATTGGAATGCCGCGTTGAAGACAAAAATCTATCATCTCTTTTCGCCCACCGAAAGCTTTGAGGAAAGCGTCGTCGCGCCATGGAGCATAGACCTGAAAATCTGGCTCAAGCATATTGGTGACGATTTGGAAGCGGACCTGATCGTTGCCTCGCCCCGTTGCTCCATGGCTCAAAATTGTGATGCCGCGCTCACGCATGAAGCGCAGGAGAAGTTTTGTGGTGACGTGGCGCGCAATACCAGTGGTGTTCCAGTAATCGCCTTCATATTTAGCTTGTGCATGAATGACGGCGAGCCCCTCGCGCGCGAGCGCCTCACGGCCATCGAGAATGTGTGCTTCAGCTGCTCCGGAGGCCAACATGCGCTGCCGCACAAGTTCAAGGTCAGGATCGTCGGGCTGACCCAGGTCAAGTGTGACGCAGACCACACGGACTCCGTTATCGGTGAGCCAGCGCGTAATGGTGCAACTGTCGAGTCCGCCGGAGGCTGCAAATGCGATCGTTTTTCCACGCAGATCTTCAAGGCGCATAATTTCTCTCTGTCCTCTCCAAACGGTTGCGAATGCTGCGAGTATTTGCGGCGGCGACGATGAAGGTTGAATTGTCTGGCGTTTGCCTGCCGATCACCGCTTTCTAACTTCGTGAAGCTTAATTGTTCGGTCTCTCCTACGCTGGCATTCAATTGTTTTCTTGATCAAAGGGATCACCAAGAAGCTCGCGAACAACTTCGCTGCAGATCTCTGGTTCGAAGCCGCGGCGGAGAAGAAACTGATAAAGCTTTGGGGTTGTAGTGGCGTCGCGCTTGTTTGGCTTTAGAGACGCAAGACGCTTTTGCGCTGCGGCGCGGGCCAATTCACGCTGTTGCTCCGTCGGATAATTCGCGGCGAGCGCTGCATCCGCTAGCTCGTCCGTCACACCACGCGCACGCATCTCGTGCGCAATGGCTCGGGGACCTTTTTTGGCCACTTTTTTCTGTGTCCGCACAAAAGCATTCGCGAATGCGGTGTCGTCGAGAAGGCCCAGCTCGCGCGCAATGCCCATGGCGTTTTCAATGGCCGGATCGGAAAATCCTGCTCTCGCGAGATACTGACGTGCTTCGGCTGTGGTTTTTTTGCGGGTGGAGAGATACCGAATGAGGCGACGTCGTGCTGCCAGGGTCTCGTCCGCTTGACGTAGCTGCGCAAGCAACGCCTCATCCACGAACATTTGCGACTTGAGCTGAAAACGGACGATGATCTCAGGATCCACAGCAAGGGTGGTATTATCTTCAAAGATGACAGTGATCGGATCGCCCTTGCGTTTACCTGCCTGGAAACTGCGAATTTTCACACAACAAGTTTGTGGCAGAGGAACCTGCGTTTCAATAGCTTCTTCCAATACAATGAGCATGAGGTGGCGACGCAAAATCGCACGATTCTTTTAGGGAGCGAAAGGACGATACCGTCATGGGCGGTAAACGTCGGGCTCAAAGCAAACGGGATGCCCGAGAGAACCGGCGTCAGCGGCTAAGATGGCGACTAGCGATCATGCTCGCAGCAGCACTGTGCCTTGTCGTGGCTTTGCTGGCGTCGGTGCCGGTGCGCTTCGAGGCGGTTCCTCAACGCCTTCAGAGCTTCGCGAAAAATCAACTTGGTATGGAGCTCACGCTCGATGGGGCTGAGCTCTGGCTTTTGCCTCCGCGCATTGTCCTCGAACATCCGCGTCTGGTGCCGGCCCCCACTGGCCCAGGAGGCGAGGAACTAAGAGCGGAGCGCTTGGAGGTTTCACTCAATCCGCTGTGGTGGGGCTTTGGTTTTGGCAAGCCACTGCGCTCGCTGCTTCTTGTGAGGCCAGGTCCGTTACAAGTGCGCGCGGACGGCAGAGGCCTGCAGTGGCCCGCACCAGTGCAGACTCTTCTTGAACGTGTTTCGCAAAAAGGGGCTAAGGAACGCGCATTTGACGTCCCACTCTCCTTTGTCGAAGTTCGCGATGCCACACTGAGTGTTTTGCAAGGGATCGACCGGACAACTGCTCTCCCCGTTAGAAGGAAAAGACAATCTTACGAAACCACGCTTGCGGCAGTTTTGGTTTCGGCATTTCAAATGCGTGAACTGAGCGGGCAGCGTTACGCCCTGAGATGCCACGGTGAGATCACCGTGCGGCAGGCCCCATCGCCCTTCACAATTCGTGGGACGTTTTTGGGCAACAGCGAGTTTGCTGGCGAGTTGGAAAGCCCGGCTTTTCGTGCCTACTGGCCGATGGGTTTCCGCGGTTCGGTGGCCACAGAAGCACGCGAGATGCGGATGGACCTTCGCGTGCTGCGCCGCGATAGAGAGAGTGAATTCGTCGCCGATGCATCGGTGGGGGCGCTGGCTCTTGTCATGCCTAAGCACAGCATTGCGTATCAGGATGAAAACGTGCACGTGGCACTGCGGGGCTCGATCGACTGGGGGACGCACGAGCTGGTTCTCATGAAAGGGAGTATTGAGAGTCCCCAGATCCAGTTCGAGGCGACAGGACGCAGTCAATGGGACGCGGGGCCGAGTTATGAAGCGAATTTATTAGGCTCACGCATCGGTGCTCCTTATATTGAACTTCTGAATGGTCTTTTACCTCGTGGTTTTGAGCTCAACGCTGGTGAAGGATCGGTGCAGGCGAATCTGCACGTAAGTGGAGAAGGACCTCAGCTTCGTTCCGTGGTGGGAAAACTCACGTTTTCGTCCGTGACGTTGCAGACGCCCCACCTCCACCGGGCTGTGCGCGAGCTGAAAGGTGAGCTGGATTTCGAGCCGCAGCGATTAGTTTTCCATGAGCTGGCAGGGAAGCTGGGGCAGGCCACGCTTACCGTGGGGGGGGAACTCGTCGGAGATTACGTGACTTCCCGAACGGGAACTCTCCACTTATCTTGGCAAAGCCGTGCTGATGCACGCGAGCTGGGTGAATTGGTTCAATCGGCAGGAACCTCCGTGGGGCATACGTCCGAAACCATCATACCACTCGGGGGAATGATTCTCAGTGAGGGCGAGTTGACGCAGATCATCGAAGGCGACCCAAACTCATGGCCCGCGCCTAGTGTAAGCGGAAAGCTGATCGTGCAGAATCTGGGTTTTCGACACAAGGCACTGCCGGCAGCCGTGACCGAGATGAATGGCGAGCTGGAAATCGACAACGCTCGTGTCAGGTTTGTCAGTTTGCACGCGAAGCTTGGTGAGAGCCAGGTGGTGGTGTCGGGCGAACTTGCTGGCGATCGCTATTTTTGGCAGGATCCTGTGCTATCCGCGACGCTGGCAGTGGCTGCAAATGCCTCGGCTTGGGTGCAGAGCTTCGAACCAAACCTGCAAAGCCTCATCAATACCTATCGCCCGTCGGGGCAGCTCGCAGCAACGATTCAGTGCCTCGTGCCGCTAGCTTCGTGGCAGCGTGCTGAGATCACGGGTAGCGCGACCTTATCCCAGGGCGGCTTAGAAATTGCCACGGATGACCTCGTTGCGAAGGTGGCGAATCTGAGCGCAGAAGCGGCATGGGATGGCAAGCGGTTCGCTCTAAGGAGCTTTCACGGTGAAGTTAACGGCATTCGTGCTTCCGCAAGTGCCACTGTGGATGGGTCGAGGATTGCGCTGCAGCTGAAGGCGCAGGGGAGCCTAGAACAGGTGCAGGCCATGTTCCCGCGCATGGAGCCGTTTGCTGAGATTCATGGGCCGGCTCTCTGCGATGCGAGTGTCGAAATTTTGGAGGGGCAAGCCGCCTCTGACAGTGCGGCACAACATCAATTACTCAAGCTGATTGCCGGAGTGGGGCCACGAGTACTTCGGGCTTATCAAAATGCGCGGATTCACGTGAACGGGCAGGTTGTGGCGGGCAATTCCAGTCAAGGGGCTTCCTTCCGGCACCATGCGATGCCGCCGGCGCGCACACTTCCTTATGGCATAAGCGTGCCACGCGGCGAGATTACAGACATTCATGGAGTGTTGGCCCTCAAAGGGACAACGATCGAAGTGCCCGAGAATGCGCCACTTCGCTGCGCAATGGCGGACACGCCTAACTGTCGGCTATCGGGCACGATTGCTTTTATCCCGAATCATTATCCTTCTCTTAAGTTCCGGGTGGAGACAACTGATGAGGCGCGTTTCGATACTTGGCTCACAGGATGGGGTGCAGATTTTCACCCGCCTGCTCGACGTGGTGCGCCGCTAAAAGGGAAACGTTTCGAGCTTGGTGGAACCATCGTCGCGCCACGCGCAACTTACAAAGGAGAACACGTGGGACAATGCTCGGGAGAGCTCTCCTATGTTTATGTTTCTGGTGAGCCGCCGCGACGCACAGAATTTCGCAACGTCACCATTGAAGGTTTCGGCGGCATCATGCGAGGGTACGGGCTCATCGAGTCGTGGCGCGACAAACCTGAAGAGTATCCCCGGTGGCAGGCAGAGGTGCAACTCGATCATGTTCGCATTCCACCGCTAAGTCGTTGGGTTTTTCGCGACCCTAAACTCGTCGAGGGTTCGCTGACTGGGCGCATCGAGCTGCAAGGCATGAAAACCGACGTTCAGCGCCTAAAAGGAAAAGGACGTGTGAATCTGCTCCAGGTGGAAGTGGGAAGACTACCATTTATTCTGAAACTCTTTCAGATGGTAAACCTCACCCAAACACGGGGGCTCTTCGAAAAAGCAGCGTACAATTCCAAACATGAGGCGCATTTTTTGATTTCCGATGGTGTGATGACATGGGACCGGGTGGAACTGGAAACCGAGGGACTGCTGCTTGAGCTTCGAGGGCGCTACTTCTTAGAGGATCATCGGATAGACGCTCAAGTACGCTTGAATCTTTTCGAGTCGTCACTGCTGGGGGCCATCCCCGTCGTGGGCGATCTGGCGCGCATGGCCGATCGCACACTTGGAAAAGTCATTGTCGCATTCCGGGTGAGCGGTCCTGCGGCTCAACCTTCTATCACGCCAATCCCTCTGCCATTGTTCCAGTCTCCGACCCCCTAGGGCGCGCTGAATGTAAGCGAAACAGGTCGCGTAGACTGCGAGGATGCCTGGAGAATTTCCCATAGATACTTTCAGACAGTTTCAGGACGAGCAGCAATTTTTGCGCCGAGGTAGGCCATGAGAAAGAGCATTCTCGTGGTGGGCGGTGGCGTGGCTGGCTTGGCATGTGCGGCTCGACTGCTGGAGATCGAGCCAACCTGCGAAGTGACAGTGGTAGAAGCAGAAGAGCGGGTGGGGGGCCTCGCTTCACTGTGGCGCTGTCGAGAATTCTCAGCAGATCTAGGCCCGCATCGTGTTTACACAGAGCTTCCGGAAATCGCCGCACTGCTCCCGAAGCTCGTGGCGACTGAAGATGAAATCCAGGTTGAGCGGCGAAGCCAACTGTATCTCGATGGGCATTATTATGCTTACCCTGTACGCGCAGGGGAGATCTTGCGAGTGATGGGGGCTTTGCGGCTTGGATATTACGGCGCCTCTGCGGCGCTGGGACAAATGAAGGCGTTGATGGGCAAGCCGCGAAGCTATGCAGATGCAATGCAACGCGCGTTCGGAAGAGCGCTCTACAAAAAAATTATCGAACCATACACGCGAAAGGTCTGGAAGACGCCTCCCGAGCAATTGAGCGAAGAGGTGGCGCGAGTGCGGGTAAGCGCCGGAAATACGAACAAAATCGTGAAGCGCCTCTTGCATCGCCGCGATACGCCATCGCGCCCCACGGCGCTTGACCGTTTCACCTATATTCGTGGGGGCGTGGAGGGACTTGTTCATGCACTTGAAAGCAAGGTGTTGAGCCGTGGTGGGACGATCGAAACGGGACTTTGTGCGACAGCGTTCGAGCTGGATCAGGGCGGAGTGAAATCCGTTTGCGCCGAAGCGACAAGTGAGGAGGCGTCCGATGCACTGTTCGAAGCGAGTGCGGTGGTGTCTACCATGCCCATCACAGACCTTGTGGCGACGCTGGGTGCGCGCCTTGGCGAAGGAGCAGAAGCGGCACGTCAGCTCGAGTACGTAGGCATGATTCTCGTCGGAGTGGCACTGGCCAAACCGCAAATGTCGCTAAACACTTGGATTTACTTCCCTGAGGAGCATCTGGTTTTCAATCGTGCCTATGAACCGCGCAATTTTGATCCAAGCATGGCGCCCTCGGATCGCACCTTTGTTGTGTTTGAAATCACGGCGCGGCTAGATTCGCTGTTGTGGCAGACACCTGACGCTGATTTGCGCGATTTAGTTGTGCACGATGCTATTAGGGCGGGGCTTTTTTCAAAAGAGGACGTTTTGGAAACGTTCTCGAGACGTCTTTCCTATGCTTATCCGATTTATACGTTGGACTTTCGCCGGTATCTCGAACGGGTTTGCCAAGCGCTGAGCCAAGTTCCCAATCTTCTCACGACGGGGCGCCAGGGACTCTTTAACCATAACAACATGGACCACTCTATGCTCATGGGGATTCGAGCCGCGGAGTGTGTGGTTGAGAATTATCCGATTGCTGCGAAGGCATGGTATGATCATTTGGAACAGTTTGCTCATTTCCGGATTGTGGACTGAGCACTGGGCGAGAAGGAGCGTGAGGCGGATTTAGTCCGTGTCGCGCGGGAGAAGGGATGTCATTTCCTGCACCTGCTCAATCGTCCAACGATTTAGAAATTCGTGCAAGCGCACGAGTTGGCGTTCGTCGGGCTCAAAATCAATGATGCGACTGATTTGCCCACGTGCGTCAGGGATCTCAAAATGGAAAGTAGGAAGGGGAGCGCCCGCAGGGCCAAGAAAATAGGCCTCGATGCGCTGGATGGCATCGCGCCGCGCATTGGCATCGAGTCCGATGCGAACGAAGCATTCGAACTCGTAGGTGAGATATTTTGCCTGCTCGCGGTCAATTTCCATAGTCTAACGCTAGCGTAATCGGCCATCCAGTCGCAAGGTATTTTAGCTCCGGGATTCTCGAATGGGGGGGAAATGAGAGGGCATGGGCGCAGGAGCATTGGCCAGAAGAGTCGCATTGAGACTGCCTGTGCGGTAGCCTAGCAGGTCGAGCGTTGTGTAAAGGAACCCGATGCGGCGAAATTCTTCAGCAATGCGTGGTGCCAAGCGATCGGTGAAAAGTCGCGGCATCTCCTCGGGAAGCAGTTCGATGCGCGCAATGGTATCGTGGTGCCGGACGCGCACTTGCGAGAACCCCAGATCTTTAAGCAGTTGCTCGGCTGCGGCAATTTGTTCGAGCTTTTCGCGCGTGATGGGCGATCCATAAGGGACGCGCGAGGACAAGCATGCACCGGAAGGTTTATTCCAGGTGGGCAAATTGAGGGCCTGCGCCACTTCGCGGATCTCGTCCTTTGTCCAACCGTGTTCGAGCAACGGTGCCCACGTCCCGAGCTCATGGGCGGCTTGCATGCCGGGCCGATAGTCGCCGCGATCGTCCGCGTTTGTTCCCTCGACCACAGCCGCGCATCCCCATTTTTCGGCAAGTTCATGCAAGCGCACAAAAAGCTCGCGCTTACAAAAATAGCAGCGATTGACGGGGTTGCCGGCGTAATTTGGAATTGCGAGCTCGGAGTACTCGATGATGCGATGATTCCAGCCACGTGTGCGTGCCAGCTCGCAAACAGCCTTAAATTCCTGGAGGGTGAGTGTTTCGCTTTTTGCGGTCACGGCGATGGCATGCTCAAATCCGAGCGCGCGATGGGCCACTTCTTGCAGGAGCGTCGAATCCACACCGCCCGATAGAGCGACGAGCACGCGCCGTCTTTGGCGAAATGCTTCCTCAAGGCGTTCGATTTTTTGGACCAATTCAGGTCGCATTCTGCCTCTCATCTACTTGCAGTTCCGTG
Source organism: Candidatus Sumerlaeaceae bacterium (assembly GCA_049968255.1). Lineage (GTDB taxonomy): Bacteria > Sumerlaeota > Sumerlaeia > Sumerlaeales > Sumerlaeaceae > DRVG01. Next base: position 135,046 of record JBMFRB010000006.1, read on the forward strand.
GCTTGTTCACGCGGCGTCACAATGGTCGTGGCTTGTGGCCGAACGCGCAGCCATTCTAAGTACTCGCTGAGCGCAGCTTCGAGCTCGCTTAGTGTCTCGATATGCATGAGGCGTTCCCGGAACGTTCGCGCACCGTGCAACCCGCGCAAATACTGGACTGTGTGCTTGCGCATCTCGAGAATGCCACGCCGTTGGCCTTTTGCTGCGACCATCATGCGCGTGTGCTCCAAAACGAGCGAGAAACGCTGCTCGATGCTCACATCAAGCAAGTAAGCAGGCACGCGTACGACTGTTCGGCCGTAGCTCTCCTCACACTCGACCATTTGATCCGTGGGAACCTGCTTTTCGGAAGCGATGCGCCCCTCGCAAAAATCGCGCATGGCGCGCTCGCAAGCGCGAAGTAGCCAGGGATTGCCTATGAGGCCACGGCCAATCATGATGGCGTCGCAGCGCGTCTCGCGGATCATGCGCACAGCGTCGGCCGGCGAGGTGATGTCGCCATTGCCAATGACAGGAATGCTCACGGCCTGCTTGAGTTCTGCGATGAGTCGCCAGTCGGCCGGGCCGCGATACCCCTGCTGGCGAGTTCGAGCGTGCAATGCCACAGCATCGGCGCCTTCGGCTTCGCAAATGCGGGCCAGTTCTATCGCAAGGATTTGGCCATCCTCCCAGCCAGCCCGCATTTTCACTGTGACGGGAATGCGGACTGCGCGACGTAGAGCACGAACAATGGCAGCGACGCGTTGCGGATCTTTCATCAGAGCGCTGCCGCAATTGTTGCCCGTGACCTTGCGAGCCGGACACCCCATATTGATATCCACAAGGGCTGCCCCTTGCTGCTCGATAATTTTTGCGGCTTCAGCGAGACGATCGGGCTCGCCGCCGAGTAACTGGACGGCAACTGGAGGGGCCTCGCCCCCAATGTCGAGAAGACTCCAGGTGCCCTTGTCGCCGCGTATGAGCCCTTCGGCGGAAATCATCTGCGTGTAGACAAGATGCGCTCCCATCCGGCGCAATATTTCGCGAAATGGGCGATCGGTGATGTTGCACATCGGTGCGGGGAGGACGCGGGTGCGTAGGCCGAGTGGCCCAATGTGCCACTCCCTGCTGGGGACGCATGAGGGGGGCCATGTGATCATCTCGTGAACCATGCTGCGATCTCCTGTGCTGGGGCGCGTGGCGCTTGCTTGCACTGTCTAACACGATGGCCGCGCGAAATTATTTATCGCCAGCGGATGCCCCTGCGGAAAGCGTGCGTTTGGCCATCTTGAGAAGCAGTCGCGCCGCAACGCGGTTGACAATCACAATGCTAAAAATAATCGCCGCCTCCATGATCTCGATGATATCTTTCGGGAGCTCACTGGCGGCGGCCACCTTACCATAGTTTAATACACCGAAAAGAAGTGCTGTGAAAATGACGCCGATGGGGTGATTGTTTGCAAGAAGCGCCACGGCGATGCCGAGAAAACCGAGCCCAGCAGAGAAGTTTTCTTCAAAATACCCTTTGTGACCGAGCACGAATCCGACGCCGACAAGCCCAGCGAGAGCTCCACTCAGAAACATCGTCACGATGATAACGCGTGCTGGCACAATGCCGGCTAGCCGCGCGGCCAGCGCGTTTTTCCCAACAGCACGGATTTCATAGCCAAGCTTTGTCCTGCGCAGCATCCACCACACGCCCAACGCGGCCACGAGTGCCAAAAACAATGATGCGTTGACAATTGACCCCTGAAATACCGGGAACCACACGGATAGGCGGGGAAGCCGGAGAAATTCTGGAAACGCAGGTGTGCGCACCGTGGCTGGAACGGCAAAACTATTCGGGTCGTAGCGTAGCAAGTAGTTGATCCACGCAAGGGCGACAAAATTTAGCATGATCGTTGTGATAACCTCGTGTGCACCCGTGAGAGCCTTGAGAACTCCAGGGATTGCGCCGTAGAGCCCTCCAGCGATCATCGCGACAAGAACAAAAGCCACCATCCACACGAACCATGGAACCTTCTGGAGGATTTCCTTCGGAACGCCTTTCAGATAGTAGCCCACGATACCCAGGGCCATCGCGCCCAAGTAGAGTTGCCCCTCGGCGCCGATGTTGAACAGGCCAGCCCGGAATGCGACAGCAACTGCCAGACCGGTGAACGTGAGCAGAGTTGCCGTGTGCAGTACCTGACCAAGCCCGTACCAATCGCGCAAGCTCTCCTGAAAGATTGCACGAAATGTGGAAATCACGGGATAGCCTGTGAGTGCCAGAAACGCCATCCCTGCGAGAACGGAAAGCAGGAGCGCGATAGCAGGTGCAAAAATGGCTCGCACAAGGAACTGTTTCATCGGCTAAACTCCTAGGTTGCGGACTCTGGTTGAGCGGCTTTGGTGCTCCCGCCTGCCATAAAGATTCCGAGATCCTTTTCTTGAAGATTGTGATTGGGGGCTTCGAAAACAATGCGGCCGCCGTAAATCACGAGCACGCGATCACTGAGCGCAAGGATTTCGCTGAGCTCGGCCGAAATCAGAAGGATGCCGACGCCAGCAGCACGCAGCTCGAGCAGCTTGTGGTGGATGAATTCTATGGCTCCGAGGTCAATCCCGCGGGTGGGATGCGCCGCGACGAGCAGGCTGGCGCCGCGCGTGAATTCTCGCGCCACGATGAGCTTCTGTTGATTGCCCCCACTGAGTTGATTGGCACGCAGACGAGGATTAGCAGGCCGGACATCAAAATCTTCGAGAAGCCGCTTGGCCGCTTCTTGATCGAATCGGTGCGCTTGTGACCAGTTGTGATGCCGACCCAGGAGGAGGTTCTCGCGCAAATCAAAATCGAGGATGAGGCCCTGGCGTTGACGGTCCCCGGGAATACACGCCATCCCGGCGGCGAACTTTTTGCGCGGTGACAGCACCGTAACATCACGTTGATTGATCAGGATCCGGCCTTCACTTGGCAGAGCAAGGCCGGTGAGGACTTCCAGAAGCTCCTTCTGGCCGTTGCCTTCGACACCAGCAATGCCAACGATTTCGCCCGCTTTCACTTCCAGAGAGATATCGGCAAGCAAGGGGCGGCCCCGTGCGCTGCGCCGCAAAGAAACGTGTTCGAGACGAAGCGGTGTGGGCAGATCTCGTGGCTTAGGCACAACTGCATTCAGCACTGGCTGCTCTTGTGACAAAGTTTCGGGGCCCGCGTCTGACTGCGGGGTCGCACGGGGCAGGCGCCCGCTACGCGCTTTTTCAATGTCGCGTGCCAGTGTTGGCAGAATGACGTCGCGCCCAACCATGAGACGCGCAATTTCCTCGGGTGTGGTGGATGCTGTTTCCAGTGTTGCGACGACTCGGCCGGCACGCAGCACCGTCAGACGCTGGGATACGGCCATGACCTCGTGCAGCTTGTGAGTGATGATAATGAGCGTTTTCCCTGCGGCGGCGAGGGTGCGAATTGTGCTAAAGAGCGCCTCGACTTCCTGGGGAGTCAGCACAGCGGTGGGCTCGTCAAGAATCACGATTGAAGCATCGCGATAGAGGATTTTGAGTATTTCGACGCGCTGCTGTTCGCCGACGCTCAACGTCTCTACAACGGCGTTGGGATCGAGCGCCATATCGAAGCGACGAATGAGCTGAGCCACACGCGCCGCCGCTTCCGCCGGGATGTAAAGGCCCAAACGCACACGCTCGTCGCCGAGGATTACGTTCTCGGCAACGGTGAAGGGGGGGACAAGCATGAAGTGCTGATGGACCATTCCAATGCCTGCTGCGATGGCGTCGGCTGGTGAACGGAACTCGACGGTGCGGCCGTGCACACGGATCTCGCCAGAATCCGGCCGATAAAGTCCGTAGAGAATCTTCATCAGGGTGGATTTGCCGGCACCGTTTTCGCCAACGAGGGCATGCACTTCCCCGCGGCGCACGCGGAACGTGACGCGATCGTTCGCCACCACGCGCGCAAAGGAGTGCGTGATGTCGAGCATCTCGACGGCCCATTGTGCATCAGGCTTGTCAGTCATTGTGCGATTAGCTGCCAAACTTGTGGCGACGATGCCAAGAAAAACGTCTCCGTTTTTTGAAATGCGGCTCTTTTCCATGGAGTTGCGCATTCTCCGAATGTTATAAGCGACTTAGCAACTTCAAGGAGGGTGTAAAAGTGAAGGCGACCGATGTGAACTTCTTCGCTTGGTTGCTGAGCGGCCCTGTTGTGCCAGGGCTACTCATCATCGTGATTTATTTGGCGAAATGTATCAATGTGCTTAACGAGTACGAACGGGGCGTGGTGTTCCGCCTTGGGCGGTTGCTGCCGCAACCCAAGGGGCCGGGACTCGTGCTGATTTTTTGGCCAATCGATCGTATGGTGCGAGTGAGTCTTCGGATTGTGACTTTAGATGTGCCGCCGCAAGACATCATCACACGTGATAATGTTTCGGTGCATGTCAACGCGGTGATCTACTTCCAGGTCATAGATCCGGCGAAGGCGATCATTTCGGTGGAAGATTATCTTTTTGCCACCTCGCAAATGGCGCAAACAACCCTGCGAAGCGTTCTCGGTCAGGTGGAATTAGATGACTTGCTTGCCGAAAGAGAAAAATTGAACATAGAACTTCAGGGGATCCTCGATCGGCAAACGGACGCATGGGGCGTGAAAGTGACTGCTGTCGAGATTAAGAAGGTGGACCTGCCTCAGGAAATGCAACGCGCAATGGCGCGGCAAGCGGAGGCGGAACGTGAGCGGCGTGCGAAAGTCATCAGCGCCGAAGGAGAATATCAAGCTGCGGAGAAACTGGTGGCCGCGGCCGATATGATGTCGGCCCATCCGATGGCCATGCAAATGCGCTACCTGCAAACGCTCGTGGAAATTAGCGCCGAGAAAAGCTCGACGATTGTCTTCCCATTCCCCATTGAGATGCTGCGCACGTTCGGATTGGAGAAGCCTAATCCACCAAAACAGCAGAGTTGACAGCGGATAATCGGTGCCACAACCGTCAGCCTTATGACGATGGAAAAGGATTCGCCCTCGAAGGCTCGCGATGTTGTGGTGCGCCGGGCGATGCCCGCGGACGCGGCGACGATGTTGCGTCTCATTCGGGCACTTGCCGAGTACGAGAAACTCGATCCGCCGGACAAAGGGGCAGAAGAACGGCTTGTCAGGGATGCCTTTTGCGAGAAGCCACGATTCGAGGTGTGGCTGGCAGAGGTGGGTGCCCAAGCCGCAGGCTATGCTTTTATTCTCGAGACTTACTCGACATTTCTGGCACGCCCCACACTCTACATCGAGGACATTTTCGTGTTGCCTGAGTATCGCGGTTCGGGGGTGGGGCACACGCTCTTTCGCAAATGCGTGGAGCTGGCCAAAGAACGAGGCTGCGGGCGTATCGAGTGGGTAACGCTCGATTGGAACGTGACAGCACAGAGCTTCTTTAAGCGTTATGGCGCCCAGCACCTTGCTGAGTGGTACTTTTTCCGACTGACGGCGGACAAATTCGACGAGATCCTGAAACGCCCCTGAGCGAGGAGCCTAGCAGCCCCCGCCAACGATCGTGATGATTTCAATGGCATCGCCGTCGTGGAGCGGTGTGCTTTCGTGCTCAGCACGGCGAATGACGTCGCCATTGAGCATGACCGCCACCTGATCGCGCTGGATGCCAAGCGCCTTGAGCAGCTCGATGATGTTCGAGACGTTGTCAAAGCTCTGAGTTTTTCCGTTTACTGTAAGAGAAATCATGTTGCTCTCCGCGGTCATTTCGGTGTCAATAGTATCGGTTGCGCCGAAGGTGCATTCACTCCTGAAGGAATCGGCTGCCCCGCTCTCAAGGGTTTTGTGACTTTTTATTGACAATGAGTGTTCGGGCCGTTAGCAACAATCCGACAATTCAGGAATTTTAGGAATTCTAGCGGTTATTTTTGCGATCACGATAAGAAGAGAACGGATCCAGAAACGCAGAGGCGGCTGGATAGGCTGATGCGAGAACCGATGCTGATCGGGCCGGCGGTAGGCTCAGCCGGTGGAAAATGTGGACTGCGGAGGTAGTGGCTGCGAATGATCCGGAGATTTTCGATCAAGCAAGTGGCCGAACGGACGGGTCTGGAAGAAGCCGAAATTCGGTACTATGAGAATGCTTTCAAAGAATTTCTCACCTTTACTGAGATGGGCCTCGACAAGAACGATTTTACCGAGGACCACATTGCAATTCTGACCCGCATCAAGGAGCTCATCTACAAGCGCGGATTCACGATCGAGGAGGTTAAACGGGAACTCAAAACCACGCTTAACGATATTCGTGCGAAAATCCCCGTGCCAGTACGAGGAAGTAATTATGCGCGGGTCATTGCGGTCACCAGCGGAAAAGGAGGGGTCGGAAAAACAAGCATCGTGGTGAACCTTGCGGTGACCATTGCTCAGACGGGGCGAAAGGTTGCAATTTTTGACGCGGATCTTGGCCTAGCCAACGTTCACATCCTCATGGGGATCAAACCACGATTCAATCTTGCGCACCTAATCCAGAATGATTTTCCGCTCGAAGACATTATCACGCGAGGGCCATTGGGAATTCAGATTATCAGTGGCGGGCAGGGTATTCGCGAGCTGGCGAATTTGACCGATGAACAGAGACGCGTCCTGCTGCGTCAACTCGATAAGCTCGAACAGGAGGTTGACGTGCTGCTGGTGGATACGGGCGCCGGCATCAGCGAAAACGTGTTGCGATTCGCGGCTTTTGCAGACGAGATCATCGCGGTGACGACCCCCAACATCGCAGCAAATGCTGATTGTTTCTCCATCATCAAGATACTGCTGGAGATGGAGCCGAACTCGAAAATCGGTTTGCTGACCAACATGGCAAGCGATTGCTATGAAGCCAAAAATGTTTTCAACAAGCTGCAGGCAGCAATGCGCAAGGTCCTCAATTATGAGCTGAACGATCTGGGATATCTCGTGACGAGCGAGCAGATGCGCGTGGCGACCGAGCAGCGTCGGCCAGTCGTCTTTGCCTATCCACATTCGGAAATCACGCACAATTTCCGCGCGATCGTGGACACAATTTTCAATACGCGTGTGTTTGTGAACGAACGTAAGGAATCGAGTTTTGCGGACCTGATGGGTGCTTTGAAACGCAGCATGACTAGCTCGCGGTCAGCGGTGGCTATCTGAAAATGATGACGCATCAAAAAGGAGAAGCCGGAATGATTTACCGAACTATGACGACATCGGAACGTTGGATTGCACGGCTCATCGTGGGAACAGCGGGGATTTGCTCGCTGCTCGTGGCCGTGTACGTTTCTTTGACAGACATTGTCCACGTCTGAGGCTGGCCCGCGGCAACAGGATAAGGCCACCCTTCGCGGATGCCTGCTGAGTGAAGGCCATTCTCGGCAGGCATCCGCTGAAAACAAGCACCAGGCGTCTTGGGCGAGGAGCGGGATCAAAGCGGGAGCACGCAGAAATGAGCGAAAGCTACAATATCGTTGATTTAGTGGACCATGGGGCGAGCAGCGGAGCTGTGCAGTTCGAGGAAAGAACGGCCTATGTGCTGCGCCACTTCCATTTCCATGAGCACCCGTTCGGCGATAACGTGAATCCGAAGTTTTTCTTTCGCACGGAAGCGCACGAGGACGCCTATATCAAAATGAAGCGCTGTATCGAGGACCACGTGGCCGTGGGCTTGACAACAGCGCTTAGCGGGACGGGCAAAACGCTGCTCACACAAATTCTTATTTCGGAGCTAAATCCAGCTCAGTATGAGACGATACTTGTCCTGGCCTATCCGGGGATGACGCGTTCGGGTTTGCTGCGCGAAGTGGCCACAGAGCTGGGGCTCGAGGCCTTGCCGGCACGGGCTCCCTTTCATCAACTGATGAGCGCTGTTCAGGAGCGCATTATGGCGCTGTATGCGGCCGGCAAGCAACTCGTCATCACGGTGGATGAGTGCCATTTCCTCGGACTGGATGCTTTGCAGGTCATTCGGACGTTATCGAATATGGAAGTGCCGGAGCGCAAGCTGGTCACACTTCTGCTTTTTGGCGAGGAATTTTTCCAACAGAAGCTAGCGCGGCCGGAGTTTGCCTCGATCGCAAATCGGATGTTTATTCGTGCACGGTTGCGGCCACTCACAGCTGAAGAAACGGAGCAATACGTAAAATTCCGCTGTCTTGTGAGTGGCGGGCGCCCAGCGGTCTTTGCGTCAGACGTCTATCCGCTGCTTCACGAGCTGTCGGCTGGAATCCCCCGCGACATCAATCGGCTCTGCCATACAGCGCTTTTCGAGGCAGCGCGGCGGGGGAAAGCGGTCGTGGATCGCCAGCTTTTAGCCGAAAATGTCAGTTGACCGAAAAGCGGCCAGTGCACGTGGGGCATAAGCCGTCGCATGAATTTTCCGTGACAGCGCAGCGGCAAGTGAGTTGTGCTTGCGTGTAGGTTTTGAGCCGCCACACTGACTCGCACTAACGTGGAAAATCAGAGAAACACCGCGATTGTGAGCACGAACGGAACGGGATCTTCCGTTGATGTGTTTGCGCCACCGAATCGAAGGATTGGGCGTGAGACTCTGCTGCTTATTCTGCTTTGCTTGGCTGTTTCAGCTCTTTTGCGGTTTGTGGCGCTCGGGCGCCGTGACCTGTACGGCGATGAGTATTTTGGGCTCGACTACATCACGGCCCAGCGGCCAAACCTCTTGGATGAGATTTTCCGTGGGCATCTGCCGCTGTTTTACGAGCTTCTCCGAGCCTGGGGCAAGCTTGTGGGCACCGCGAGCGATGCCCTGCTGCGGGTACCGTCTGCGGTGTTTGCCTTCGGCGCATGCGTTGCATTTGTCGTTTTTGCATTCCGTTTTTTGCGGGGCTTGGCGTTCGTTCTCTGCCTTGTTGGCTTTGCTTTGAACCCCGCACTGGTGCACTCGGCTCACGATGTGTCGAGTTACGCTCTTTTGAGCCTGTTTGTGGTTGGTTCACATTATTACGCGATTCGTGCTCTGGATGAAAACGAGAAACGCTATTGGGTAGGGTGGGCTATCACGAGTGCTTTGGGGGCACTCACTCATCCATTCTTCTGGTTTGTTATGTTGGGACAATTCTTTTTTGCTCTGATGCGGCCCAAAAAGACCCCGCGGAGTTTCGTCATTGTGGCTGCAGCAGGCACTCTCGCGATCATTGCTTTAATGCTTATCGGTGTCGTGTACGCGAAGAAGCATTTTTCGGGATTTGATATTGATGCGCCATCGGTGGCGGATCTTTCGAGGGGGTTAGTGTCGGCCACACTGGGTGATTTCGCGCGCTACCAGTATGGCGGTCGGCTTTTTGTGCGCGCGATTCTTTACCTATTTGTTCTTGTGGCTCTGATCCTTAGCTGGGTTTATTATCGAGTGCGCCAGGCGGAGGCTGAGGCTCTGCCAGAGCACGTGATGTGGGTGGACGAAACGCAAGATGTGCTCGGGCACTGGACACGATTGAGTCTGGCATCGTTTCTTCTTTATCAGTGGGTCACATTTCTTGTGCCAGCCATCGCCATTATGCTAGTGGGCGGCTTCGCTTCGGGACACCTGTTACACGCAGCCTATTTTATTGTGAGCCTTCCACCGCTGTTGGTGCTTATCGCCTGTGGCATAGATGCGGCCCCAGGCAGGCCGGGCACGATCGTGATGGGGCTGCTATTTGTGCTGGCCATGACGTTCTACAATTTCCTGGGGCTGAGCGACCCAGGCTATGGCCTCAAGGAGGCTGTTCGACGGATTCGCAAAGCGGACTATGCCGCGCAGCAAGATGCTTTCCTTGTCGTGAGTCCTGGTGGCCTGGAGCGAGGTTTGGCACGCTACATGGAGGGACTGGCCTTCTCTGAGTTACGCCCACCGTCCAATCCTGAACTGTGTGATAAGGTGCTCCAGGAAAAAACTAACGGAAAAGAACGGGCGTTCGTGCTCTATCACGACGACTTCCGTCGCATCGGGAAATCTGACCGATCGCTCGTGAGGGAATGGTTCGGCATTCGAAAAGACAAGTGGGACACGAACAGCAAATGGACGCTCAGTGAAGCTGAGAAGACGGAGCTACGCCTGTACGTCCGAATAGATCCCACGAAGACGCCGCCGCGCATTGATTGATACGCTGTCGGCAAACGGTGCTGGAGTGGTAACATGTTACGATTACGGTGCATAGCCCGCCTTTGTTTTCTCCCCATCAGTGTGATGTTGCTCCATGCTGCTGCATGCGAAGCGGCCACGACTTCGCCACTGAGTTCTTTTCTCGTGCCATGGGGTGACAGGCCAGAGCAGCTTGGCCTGATCACCGGCAAAGAGGTTGAGAATGTAGGGCCGCTGACTTTTGCTCTTTCGCCTCAGGGCGAACTTTATGTCGCGGACACGGTCCATCGACAGATCAAGCGATGGCAGCCTGATGGATCGTTTGACGGAGTCGTCATGGAACAAGTTCGTCCCACGGCAATGCGCTTTGATAGTCGGGGGCTGCTGCTTCTCCTCATTGGCCATAGAGTGGAGATCTGCTCGTCGACAGGTCAGCACATTGGCGACCTCCTCGTGCCGGAAAACGTCCCCCTGGTTGAAGGATATGGCCAGGATGTGTGGGCGGAAAATGGGCTCATTTGTGTGAATGATCCTGACGAGAACGTCTACTGCTTCGATCCGGAAAAGGATTTAGCACCAACGACCGCTCCCTTGATTTTGGCCGGGAGGCCTGCAGGTGAAGGGAAGCGAATCCTGGTTTGCCGCAACGCGCAAGGCATTCAGGCTCGGCGGCTTATGGCCGCCAAGGCCAGAATGCTGGCGCAGGAAGCTGCAATTCGGGGTGCTGGCGAAATCGTGATGAGTGCCCATGTCGCGCAACGCTACAGCGGAGCGCACATGGGTGCAGTTCTCTTTCGGGGGTTTTTGAAACGCGATGATGCCTTCGTTTTCGAGACCGAGGAGATCGTGGGGCGTGATGTGCATCTCGTGATGAAAGCGTTACGCAATGGCAAGATCACGAGCTCGCTCGACTTGCCTAATCGCTACTTTACAACGGTTTACAAAAAGATCGCCCTGGCACCGGACGAGAGCGTTTGGCAAATGTTGCCCAGTGCTGACGGTGTGAAATTTCTGCGCTGGGAGGTGGGCCAATGAGAGGGCGCGGAGAACTGCTGGCGGGAGTGTTCGCAGCGCTCGGAGTTCAACAAGTTTTGGCCGTCCCCGACACGATGGCTCGCGATCAAATTATTGAGATCGCTTATGAAGCTCAACTTTTGAAATGGTACTGCGAGACTTACAACATCTACTCGGGCGTGGCAAACGCCACGTGCCCATACTCAGCTCCAGGTTGGCAGCAGGGGATTTCGTATAAATGGGGTGGGACCGACACACGCGACAGCTTCTGGAAAAACGTGGTCACAAACCACGGCTGGGCCGGCGACACAAACAGTGCGGCAATCGTCAGTGGAACTTATGGCGACGATTGCTCGGGCTACGCGTCGAATTGCTTGCGCTCGGGGCGCTACACGACAAGCTCGTTCCCGAGCATCTGCACGCAGGTGACCTACACGAGCATCGCACCGGGCGATCTTATGAACAACGCCGGCTCGCACGTGAGAATCTTCGAGAAGTACACGGGCACGAATCTCACAATGTTGCTCGAATGTACGACAGGTGTTTCGCCCGGACGCGTGACGCGGCGAGTGCTTGCGACGGATTCGAACTACGTGCCGCTGCGCTATAATTACGTCGTGGCATGGCCCTCTTTGACGAAGGTGGTGGCGGGCAGCGGTGGGAGCGCAACAGTCGAATTCCTTGGGGCAGCAACAACCGGTTTCCGCGTTTACACATCAACGGATGCCGCCACATGGAGCTTGGCGGCGAACGAGACGTTGCTGGGCCCGCAAAGCCAGCAGTGCACATTGAGCGGTCTCCAGCCGGGCACGACGTACTTTGTTCGGGTGACGGCAGTGAACGGCTCGACCGAGACCTCGCCTTCCCCGGTGTTGGCTATGCGAATTGCGCCAGCTGCGAAAAAAATTCTGCTCGTGAATGGTTACGATCGTTGGACCCGCAAGACCGAGTCGGGCGGCAATGCACACACATTTCTTGTTCGAGACGCCAAACCGCTGGCTACGCTCGGCTTTGCCTTCGACAGTGTTGACAACCTTCGCGTACTAGACCGCAGCATGTCGCTCAGTTCGTACGATGCCGTGTGGTGGTTGCTTGGTGACGAGTCGAGCACCGATGATGCGCTGAGTTATCAGGAGCAACTGGCCCTGCAGGATTATCTCGAGGCAGGGGGCAATTTGTTCATTTCTGGGTCGGAACTTTTGTATGACCTTGTGGCAAAAGCGAATACGATCAACGATCTCGCCTTCGTCCAGAATTACCTGAAATGTGGTTATGCGAGCGATGGAACGGCTGGCAACGGCTATGCTTTTACGGGCGTGGCTGGCTCGGTTTTTCAGGGGCTTGCTGGCAGCTTTGACAACGGAAGCAGCGGCACGTTCAACGTGTACTATCCCGACGTACTAACGCCGCAAGGGGCCTCCGTGGCGGTACTGCAATATGCGACCGGCGGCACAGCAGGGATCCAATACACGGGGACTGTCGGCAATGGGAGCAAGTCGGCAAAAATCTGTTTAGCTGGATTTCCGTTTGAGACGATTACGAGTGAAAGCGTTCGCTTCGAGTTTGCGAGACGTGTAGCCAATTTCTTCTTTGCTCCGACAGAAGTCGGGAATTGGAAAGTTTATTGAGAGAGGTTTCTGGTGCACTCCTAGTGTGGTGCCTTCGCAGGAGAGACGACGCTGGAAATGAAACTGCAGGAATTTTGTGTCAATCATCCAACGAAAAAAGCGGTTCAGCACTGCAAGCAGTGCGGCCAACCGCTGTGCTCTGATTGCCGGCTTCTCCTGGCTGAAGGGACCTTTTGCAGTGACGGGTGCCATCGAGAATTTCTTGAGCTCCGGCAAAACATTCTCGACACAAGAGGACCGCGCCGCCACTTCTCGTTTATCGCGCTCCTCAAGCATCTTTTTCTTGCAGCAATTCTCATCGCTTTTATTGCTGGTGTCCTTTACTGGTGGTTAGGCACACTAGATCCGGCCGAAATGTGGCGCAAACTTTATAACGATTTCCGACTCATGTTTTGAAGTTTGTGAGTGGCGCACTCGAGAGGCGACACGACGGGTGACACCAGCCACAGCGGAAGAGCGCAACCTAGATGATCAACATGCTCCTTTTTCTTCCGTTACTGTTTCACACGGTAAAGACGAGCGGTGGTTTGTGGCGTCGAAAGGTTAACCGGTTCCAGGACAGTGGACCAAGCTGGCCACTGGGCCAGCTTCCTGGGCGAGACGATGACGTGTGTCACTCCCCTATCCGAAAGGAAAAGTCTCACGTCCTGCCCATCGGATACTCCGAGATTAGTCAGATGCCTGAAAAAATCTAAATCGTCGTCGACCCAAATGTATTTTCTATTCAGATAAAAGGGATAAGCACTGTCAGGAAATAACACGGTTGCGTGGGAAGGTAGTAATTGATTCGCTGCATCGTAAAGCCAGATATTCTCGAGCTGATAGGGCTTGGTGCTTAGATAAACAAGCCGTTCTTTGTGGCGCAGGATTGGCCGGTAAGGCCAATTGATTGTTTTGTAGTGCCCCCACTCGATTTGGCGTGCGGCGTAAATATACGATAACAGCATGATGCCCGCTAGCAGGGCAAATCGCTTCAGCGCAGGCGTCGCAAGCGAACTTTCTTCGAAATGGGCCACTCGCGCTGCGACGAAGACAAACGCTGCAGGAAAGCAGACAGAAAAGTACTTTATTGTTTCGCAGAAGCCCCTGCTCCAGAAAAACACAACCCACTGCAGGACGGCTATAACACCGATCGCACGCCAAAGTTTGTGGCGCGAGACAATCAAGCCCAGCCCAAGTGATGCGTGGAAGAGAACACCCGGCGACCTCGCCACCATGGCATAGGTCAATTTGTTGGGAATGTTGCGACACACCTCTGCAAAACCTTGGAGGGAGAGAGGGTACATCGTGTTGATTGCGAGGTTACGTCGCGTCAGAGCGAATTCAGGTTTGAGCGGCAAGAGGTCACGAAAAAGGGGGAAAAACGGATTGCCCGCACCGTAGAAAATACTGCGAACGCTCCAGACCAATAGTGGGATCGCAGCGATGCAGAGGAAGAGGAGAAAGTCTATGGCACCTTGCCAAACTTTTGCACCTGACCGATGCTCCGCCGGCACTGAGCGCATGGGCATACCAAGAGTGTTGACCACCAGCACAGCCGCGACGGGCAAAAGCACATAACCAAGCACTGTTAGCTTCGTCACAACGCCCCAACCGAGGAGCCATGCGGCTGCGTTGCGTTGAGCCCGATGACGCGGGTGGTCGTCGTCGTAGCGAAGCGTGTCGAGTGCTGCGAGGACGCCAAGAGTGGCAAACATGGCCGCCATGAGATCAGAACCCGTGTTGATGGGCACAAACCAAACATAGGTGGCATAAGCGGTGGCGCAGAGAAACCAGCCCCACAGTGCAGCCCGCCAGCCAAACCAGTCACGTGCGTAAGCTGCCACACCCGTAAAGGTGAGAAGGCCAAAAACCGCGTAGAGGATGGAACAGTCAATTTCATCCCCAATGGACAAGGCATAAGCGTAAAGCAGGGAACCATGCAGATTGTATCCCGACGGATAGACAGTTGGCCAGGCGTAGGGGGCGTGCCAATGCAGCCAAGCACGTGCGCATGATAGGTGATACCACAGTGAATCCTGCGAGGCATCGGGCGCCAATGCGCCGATCGTGACGTTGGCCAGGCATAAGGCGGACACCGTGATGATCAACCAGTGGTGGGAACTGAGTTGCCGCATGCTAAAGCCTAGTGGCAAGGAGGCGAAACGAAAAGAAAGTCGAGCACGCCACGCTACTGCGACAAAAGCGGCGGTAGCCATGAAGAGAACTACTTGCAAAACCGTCGGCGAAAGGGCGCGCGTGAGGCCCAGCAAGAGGGCAACCAAACCGAGCATGCCGAAACCATGGGCAATGGTCTGTACGACGGCGATGGAACGCGGCAGGAGCGACGCGCTGCTTCGCGTACAGAGCCAACCAACTCCAAAGGCTCCCGTGAGTATGACGATTGCTCTGCCTGCGTAAGCGAGCAGCAGTAAGAATGTTTCCATCGTATCTTTTCCGCTTGCTGCACCGCAGCAAAATGCTGTGGCAGTTCAGCAACTGCGCTCAGAAGAGATCCGGAATTTTTGTCATGTCGACTTCGACTTCGTCGGGCCGGGGTGGCACAGGTCGCGCTTTGATAAAGGGGCCGGTGACCATTTCCTTGTAGCTTGCTCCTGGTCCTACCATAGGAAAGACGCTTGCGTCGGGATCAATGACGACTTCGAGCAGCGCTGGCCCATCGTACTCGACAAATTCTTTCAGCATTTTGGGGACATTGTTTTTCTCGGTCACGCGTTTCGCAAACTCGAAGCCATCTGCCCGTGCCGCTTCGATGAAATCCTTCTTTCGAAGCGATTTGTCGCTGGCCATGAAACGCTTGCCAAAATACAAGCGCTGCCACTGACGGACCATGCCGTCGCCGTAGTTATTGAGGAGCAGGACTTTGACAGGCAGATTATAAGTGGTGACTGTCTCGAGTTCGCCGAGGTTCATCCGAAGGCTGCCGTCGCCATCAACGTCTATCACGAGTTTGCTGGGATTGGCGAATTGGGCGCCTATCGCGGCAGGCAGACCAAAGCCCATCGTGCCCATGCTGCCGGACGTCAGCCATGTGCGAGGAGTGTGGAAATCGAGATACTGGGCGCCCCACATCTGGTGCTGGCCGACGCCAGTTGTAATGATCGCATTGCCCTGAATGATCTCGTTGAGCACTTCCATGACGTACTGGGGCTGGATGAGCGGCGAAGTGCGATCATAGTTCAATGCATACTCGCGCTTGAGCATCGCAATGTGCTCATGCCATTTGCGTAAGTCTTTTTGGAAGTGTCGGCCGTACTCGACCAAATCCGCGAGCGCTCGCTTTAGCGGCCCGACGTGGCTCCACGTCACCGCTTTCACTTTGCCAATTTCCGCGGGATCTATGTCGAGGTGAGCTATGTCGCGAGCATTTGGTGCGAACTCGGCTACCTTACCGGCAACACGATCATCGAAGCGCGCCCCGACCGCGATGAGAAAATCGCAATCCTCTACGGCATAATTGGCGTAAGCGGTGCCGTGCATGCCGAGCATCTTGAGCGAGAGTTGAGCCCGCGTGTCTACGGCGCCGATTCCCATGAGAGTTGTCGTCACAGGGATGCCGAAACGCTCGCTGAATCGACGGAGTTCAGCGGCTGCCGCGCCATTGATGACGCCTCCCCCTGCGTAAATGAGTGGCCGTTCAGAGCGCGCTAACATTTTAAAAAATTCTTTTGCCTGCTCTTTTGTGATACGCGCTTCTTCTAAGGCAGCCATCCGTTCGCGGTATCCGCGCAGCTCGAGCACTCCCTCGGCTTTGAAAACCCCGCTCCAGTTTTGGACATCCTTCGGCACATCGATCACCACGGGCCCTGGGCGGCCGGAGCGAGCGATTTCAAACGCCGTGCGCACCGTTGCTTCAAGTTCTTCTGGATCCTTGACGAGAAAGACATGTTTTGCACAGGCGCTCATGATGTTGAAAACTGGTGCTTCCTGGAACGCATCTGTGCCGATGGCACTACGGGGCACTTGGCCGCTGATCATGACGACCGGCACGGAGTCGGCCATGCAGTCGCGGATGGGAGTCACCGTATTTGTGGCACCCGGCCCCGAGGTGACAATGAACACCCCAACTTTACCGCTTGACCGCGCGTAGCCAGCGGCCATGAACCCCGCGCCTTGCTCGTTTGCGGGAACGATGAATTGAATCGCGTCCCTACCGCCTTTCGCATGTTCTGCGTTGTAGCGAAAAATGGCATCGTAAGTGGGAAGGATAGCACCGCCACTATAACCGAAAACTGTGTCCACGCCTTCATCAGCGAGAATTTGGGCGATCATTTCAGCGCCCGTCATCGTTTTGCCAGCAAGAGGATGCTTCTTAGCTCGGGGCTTTGTCGTCATTGTCGCAAACTCATTCGTTGTGAGAATCAACTTTTCGGGCTTCTGCCCTCTAGCTGCATTCTGTTGGATGGATTAGTTCGGAGCGAACACAAGACTTCAACTTGAAATTCTGGCGCTCGAGACATGAAGCTACAAAAGCTGCGGGCAAGCATGCACAGCAAAGGAGGGTGCAAACTATGTTGCGCGTTGAGAAACTTCTTGTGGTGGCGATTGTCGTAGCGTTAGCGGATTTTGCGGTTCGGATCGCGGGCATCGGCGCCATGCGGCATTTCCCTCAAGATCTGGAAATTGTTTCCCATGCACAAGCGCAGGCGCCGATTATTGGGGTTTCGCTTCTGCCGCGGTATGTGATCACCACGAACCAGAATGGCAATCTGATCTACGTTTGGGAGGATCAGGGCAAGGGCTACGAAGCCAAGACTTATTATGCCTCGCCACGTTGAGGGCCGAAAATGGGGCAAGGCCCACGTCACTGAAAGGAAAGGCGCTGGACGGCGGTGCGGGCAACACGCCAGAGGAAGATGACGTTGCCAAAGAGGTAGCGGCGCCAGAGGCGGCGTGGCTCGAGCAGGAGTCGGAAAAACCATTCGAGTCCTGCTTTGCGCATCCACAGCGGTGCACGCCAGCGATAGCCGGAATAGTACTCGAAAAGGGCGCCGACGCACCAGATTGTTCGCGCCCCCAATTGGTGGCGGTGTTGCCATGCCCAACGTTCTTGGCGAGGCACCCCCATTCCTACGATGAGGATATCGGGTGCGGCATTGCGTACATCGGCAATCACTTGCGCGTCTTCGGCGTCAGAGAAAAAGCCATGGTGGGTCCCGCAGATGTCGAGCTCGGGCACTTGCGTCTTTAATCGGCCTGCGGCGCCCGCTGCCACACCGGGCGCCGAACCGAGCAGAAACACACGCAATCCATGTCGGGCAGCGCGCTGGCAAAACTGGATGAAGAAGTCCCCGGCATTCACACGTTCAGGGACAGGGTCGCCGATCCAACGCGATGCCCAGACCAGAGCCTGGCCGTCGGCGTAAACGAGATCGGCGTCGCAAAGAATTTGCCGATAGTCGGCCCATTGCTGCGACAAGTTTGAGCAGTAGGCATTAAGATACGTCACAAAAAAGGGGGGAAGGGTGGGGTGCTGGCGTCGTTTAGAGGTCTCGGAGACTACAAGCTCGACGAACTCTTCCGTGGTGATGGCGCAGAGGGGGACGCCAAGAAAATTGGCCCGACGGAACGTTTTGTGGTTAGCGATTTTCTGCATGGGAAGCTGGCTCGCGTGGCGATTCACCTTCCAGTGGCGAAAGTTGGGCTTTCTTTGTGAGCTCGCGTTTGCGTGCTTCAACGTGTGATGTGTCTATGTAGAATCGCTCGCCCAAATAGTATTTTCGTGCTTCGGGGCTGTTGACAAGCTCTTCGGCATTTCCGGAGAGCATGACGCGACCTTCGAAGATGATGTAGGAGCGATCTGTCACGCTCAGAGTTTCACGCACATTGTGATCGGTGATGAGGATCCCGAGGCCGCGCGCCTGCATGTGGAAAATGATGTCCTGCAATTCCTCCACAGCTTTGGGATCGACGCCGGAAAAGGGTTCATCGAGAAGGATGAAGTCGGGTTCGTGCACGAGAGCGCGGGCAATTTCCACGCGACGACGCTCGCCACCTGAGAGTGTGTAGGCACGACTCTTTGCTAGGTGAGCAATGCCTAGCTCTTCAAGGAGCAGTTGCAGGCGCTCGCGCTGCTGGGCACGACTGAGGGTAGTGGTTTCGAGAATTGCAGCGATGTTTTCTTCAACAGTGAGCTTGCGGAAAATGGACATGTCCTGGGCCAGGTAGCCAATGCCAAGGCGCGCCCGCCGATGCATAGGTAGTTCTGTGATATCTAGATCCCCGAGGTAGATGCGGCCTGAAGTGGGACGGAGAAAGCCCACAATCATGTTGAACGTTGTGGATTTGCCTGCACCGTTGGCGCCAAGCAGCCCCACGATTTCACCTTTGCGCAGTTCGATGGAAACGCCATCAACAACGCGGCGTCCACTGAATTCCTTCACAAGTTCTTTCGTCCGAAGATGAGGCAATTCTGGCCTTCCTTCCTCAGCCAAGCTTCAGCCACTTTAAGTGGGCACACACTGACCAACTCGAATTCCATTGTTGATTCAGACCTTCTGTCCATGGAAAACGAACGCACTCGATGGGCAGCATATTCACACCATACCGTAAACGCATCTCCGCGATCCGCTGGGTGGTGTCCACTGTTGTCGTGTTTGCGCTGGTGTGGATTTGGGCACTTTTCCTGCGCGGCGATTTGAGAAGTTTCAAGTTAATCTCGGCGAGCATGGAGCCAACACTGTGGGTAGGCGACTACGTGCTGACGCGGCCAGCAGAATCTGTCGACAAGCTGCGGGGAAGTGTCATTGCGTTCGAAGACCCGACTCAGCGCGGAGAAATCGTGACGAAGCGAGTCGTGGGGTTACCAGGCGATCGGGTCACTGTGGTTGGCCCGAGCGTGATTGTGAATCACTCAGTTATCCCCATGCCATGGAAGCGCGTACGCGCAGCAGGGATCACGAGCTTGGTGGTTCCGCGGGACCACGTGTTCGTTCTAGGTGACAACCGTGCGAACAGTGTGGACAGCCTCGACTATGGACCGGTGCCGGCCGATCGCATCGTCGGAGTCGTTTTCTTCCGCTATTGGCCCTGGACCAGAATTGGCCGCGTCAAATGACGTTCCTCTGGTCGTGAGGTGCGCACGGGTCTCCGTCCTATCAGTCCCAAACGCGACGCCATGAGCTGCCCGTACAAATGAGGCGCTGCCAGGTTGATATGCTCATCGAGCGAAGCCCTCGAGGGGCGGCGCAAAGTCTGAAGCTCGGCCCCGCAACGCGTAGCGAGGTGTTTTTTCGCTGTGGGTCAAACGATCCGATCTCACGCCATAGGCATAATCGCATGAAAAGGAGGCCATTAGAGACCGGCACTGACAAGATCGTGGAGGTGGATCATGCCGATAGGGCGATAGTCGCTGTCGAGTACAGGGAGGACGAAGATCTTTCGTGGGCCGTCTTCCATCATGTTGAGTGCCTGAGCAGCCAGTGTGTCCGCAAAAACGTACATTGGGCTGCGAGTCATGAGCGATTCAACCCTGCGGTCGAGCACCTCGGCCACGGTGGGGGTGCCCTGTTGGGCCTCGCGTTGGAAAATACGGCGGAGATCGCCGTCGGTGATGATGCCGACAAGTCGGCCGTCGTCGTCCACGACACTGACGGCGCCACACTGTTTTGACGTGATTTCGGCCATAGCCTGTTCAAAGCGCGCGCGATAATGGATGACGGGGTTGCGGTCGGGTTTCATCACATCGGTCACTTTGAGCAGGAGGCGCTTGCCGAGGGTGCCGCTGGGATGACGCAGGGCAAAGTCCTCGGCATGGAAACCGCGCCGTTCGAGGAGGACGACCGCAAGAGCATCGCCCATGGCCATGGCAACGGTCGTGCTTGTCGTGGGTGCGAGATTGAGGGGGCAGACCTCGCGTTCGACCCCGATATCGAGGACCAGATCTGCGTGGCGCGCAAGCTCGCTTTGAAGGTTGCCCGTCATCGCAATAAGGAAATTGTGGTTGCGCTTAAAGTAGGGAAGACAGCCGAGAATTTCTTCCGTATTGCCGCTGTTACTCACGGCGATGACAAGGTCATCAGGACTAATCATGCCGAGATCGCCATGGCGGCCTTCCGCAGGATGCATGAAGAAGGCCGGTGTGCCAGTACTGGCAAGCGTGGCTGCAATTTTCCGGGCAACGATGCCGTGCTTGCCCATGCCAGTGAGCACAACTCGGCCACTGCAGGCCAGAATTTGCTCGACCGCTCTATCGAAACGGTCGTCAAGGCGATCGGCCACTACGTGTAAAGCTCGCGCTTCCTCGCACAGGACTGCTTTAGCGCGCAGGTGCGGCTTCATCAGATCTTTCTCGTGATTCATAGCTCCTCAGCTCGTTCGCAAAAGACTGGGTCGTCAAGTGCAAGTGATGATCGGAGAAATCGGTCCACGTCGAGAACATCTTTGTTTCGGCCGAACCTTGATGTGTAATTCAGTTCACTTCAAATGTGTAAGCGCTTACCCATTGCACAGGATTGGCAACCGCGAGCAAGGTTGGCACTTCCCTCGTGGAGTGCAGCTCAACCTATGAAATTATAGAACTTACTTCTTCCATTGCGACACGTGATTGCCTTGGCATGCAGTTCGCTTCACCAGTGGCGAGTAGCTTGAAATCAAATTGAAAGGAGTCAGAACAATGAAGTACTCAGCCCGCAAGGGTTTCACCCTCGTGGAAATCATGATCGTTGTCGCCATTATCGGGATCATCATTGCAATCGCGGTCCCTGCGTTCCTGCGCGCTCGTGAGAATTCGCGCGGTCAAGCCTGCCAGGAAAACCTGTCGAAGATTGACGGCGCAAAAGAGCAGTATGCTCTGGAGTTCCGTCTGTCCAACGGCGGGACGGTCACAATGGCGGAATTGATTGATCCGCCTGGAGCGACGGCTGGAAATAAAGAAGGATATTTGAAGGCAGAGCCCAAGTGCCCCTCTGGCGGTACCTATACGGTAAACCCGATTGGGACGAACCCGACGTGCTCCATCGGCTCGAGCAACGCGCCGTTCACTCCGCACGTTCTGCCGTAAGGTGAGAGGAAGGCTAGCACAAAAAGGCACTTAGAGTTCACCGAGGGGGTGGATCTTTGTGGCGGTAGAGGGGCGGATGTTCCTCTACCGCCAGTGTTTTACTAGCGAAGGGTCGGAACGCCATGCTCTTAGGGACAAAACAATGGTCACGCGGCTTGACCCTCATCGAGGTTGTGATTGTGCTGGCGATTATTGCCATTATTGTTGCGATTGCGGCGCCTACGTGGCTTCGCCAGCGCGAAAATGCCCGTGGGATTGCCTGTCAGGAGAATCTGGTAAAGATCTCCCAAGCCAAAGAGCAATATGCTATGGAGTTTCGGCTTTCAAACGGAGGTACGCTCGTGTATCCAGACGACCTCGTTTCGCCACCTGGAACAACCGGTTCTAACCAAGGTTTTCTCAAAGTAGTTCCGCGCTGCCCAGCCGACGGTATCTACGCGGCTAATCCTATTGGGGTGGACCCCACCTGCTCGATTGGCAGCTCCGTCGCTCCCTATGTGCCCCATATCATTCCCCACTAAGAGGCCTGAAAAATCCGAGCTCTCCTGGAAAAGAGCTTTTCTGCTCTCAACCATAATGCTCCTCGTATCATAATCCGGCAAAGTGCATACTCTGTGAGTGGAGAAGCACATGAGCCTCTTGTTCTCCAAGCCGGTTTCAACGCGCCCTCGCATGCTCTCGCATTTTCGACGGAAACCGCAAGCTGAGCCGACCAGTCGAGATGCCCGGCGGCCAACAGGTTCGGAATGAAAGCGCCCGACAAATTTAAGAGCTGAAATCATTTTTCGTCTGGCCGATGGCCATGAGACGTATCGAGTGCTAGCGTAAGATTTTGCGCAGGCCGGGAATCGCTGTTGCTAAACGAAGACATGTTCTGAAACAAATCAGACTCAAGGTTCGACGAAGATTGCGATGGACCAACGCAAGGAAGTTTTGACCCTAGGCGCCGAAGCGGGATTCCTTTCCGCGCTAGCTTCCACTCCCCTAGCCTGGGCTTCTGCAGGATTAACATCCGCGGAGAAACCTGTTGTCAGCTGCATCAAGGCGAAAGACCGAAATGCACAAACTTCCCCAAAGAAGTTTGAGAAGCTCGCGGCGACGAAAAAGCAGCAAGCGCAAAGTCCAAGTTCGCCAAAGGCACGACGGCGGCAATGAAGTTTCTACTCGTCCCGCTGAGAGTCCCTTGAAGGTCGGCGAGGGCTTCCTGATTTAGCCCCCAAATGTCCGTGTGACAGACATCTATTATCAATGTAGTTATGGAGAGACAACCTTGCTGTAAAGAAGCGAATAGCCGTGCCCGCCCCCTGAGCCGCTGAAGCAAAAGTGGAGTTTGCCAAAGCGTAACCAGCGATCCATAGGCCCCTTTGACCGATGAGCTTATTCTTAACTGGCGGGATTGCGCTGAAGTCCAGAGCGCGTCGCAAAAGAGCTTGCGCAATTTGAATGAGTAGAGGCAGGGACCCAGCGAGGCTTGACACGCTAGGCGCATCGCCACGATAAATTGCGACGGTGCCGGACACGAAGGCTGACATTGGGGTTATGGGCGCATCGGGGCCGAAGACTGCCGCCCACCTCTCTACGTTTCCAGAGGCAACTACAGTCAGTAGGGGTATGCGCACCTCTTTGGCGCATGCAACGCTTTGGCTGGCTGTCCTGGTGGCTTATGCTCCAGTTCTAACCGGGGCTCAACACATCTGGGACGATGAAGCGTTTCTGGGAAATCCATTGTTGCTGAGCCTGAGCGGACTTTTTCGCGTGTGGTTTGACCCTCGCTCCAACACGTTAGAAGAACATTATTGGCCCGTCACATACACGGTGGCTTATCTCCTTCGCACGGTCTGGGGCTCAAGTCCTGGGGCTTTTCACATCGTGAACGTTTTGATCCACGCGGGGAACGCATCGCTGGTGTATTCGATCGGCCGGCGGGTGCTTGCTCATCACGCCTTCTGGGGCGCCCTGCTGTTTGCCCTGCATCCCCTACAGGTCGAATCTGTTGCGTGGATTGTTGAGCTCAAAAACGTTCTGTCGTTTTTCTTGGCCGCGAGTTCATTTCTTGTGTTTCTCTCGCTCGAAAAGAAACAGACGGGGAAACGGTTGGGCATGGCACTTGGGTGGTCGCTGTTTGTCGCGGCCATGCTTTCAAAAAGCGCTGTGATCACGTGGCCACTTTGTGCCGGTCTCATCTTGTGGTGTTTGCCCCCCGGCCTTACGAAAACGCGAATCCAGTTCCTGGCGGGTCTGATAGTCGCCGCACTGGCAGTGGGTGCATTTGATATGTGGTACGCTTCTGCTAGCAAAAGCGCCGTTCCGCGCTTTTCCATCGCGGAGCGTGTCGCTATCTCAGGGACTGGGCTGCTGCATTACTTGCGCACCTGGCTGTGGCCCAGCAGCCTCTGCGCAACTTATGCGAAATGGCCCCTAACGCCGCTCGCTTTGACGGTAGCGGTTTGTGTGGGGATCGTGATGGCAGGGGCTGTCGTTGCGCTCGCACGAAGAGCGTTTCATTCACGAGCGGCGCGGATGGCTTTGGCTTGGCTGGTAGGAACGCTCGCGCTGCTGGCCCCAACGCTTGGCCTGATTCCGTTCAGCTATCAGCGGCAGTCCTTTGTAGCCGATCGCTTCGCTTATCACGCCAGCGCCATCTTTCTGCCGGGTGTGGTCGCCATCATGGCTGCTGCATGGGCACGGATGCGATTACCGGCGCGAATAGGCAAAATTGCACTCGTAGTGATCTCTTGTGCGTTGGCCATTTCAACCTTGCACCGCGCTGCTCTTTATCGAGACGTGGAGTATCTCGCGATCGACACCGCTGAAAAGAATCCTCACGCATGGACGGCTCGCTACTATTTGGGCGATGCCCTCGCACGGCGTGGTGATTTCGAGAAGGCAATGCGCGAATTTTCGAGCGTGTTCTGGGGCACGCTAGAGACTTTTGGGCGCGACGAAGAGAATCTGCTCCAGCAGCAACTTACAAAAGCTGACGCGCAGGATCTGAGAACCCATTATAATCGGGGCCTTTTAGCCGCCCGACGCGGTCGCACCGCCGAAGCGAAAGCCTGTTTTGAGAAAGCAAGCATTTTGCCCTTGCTACGCGGCCAGGCTGTTCTGGCTATCGCAGCCATTGAACTAAAAAATGGAGAAACCACCAACGCGCTGCGGCGGATACGCGAGCTCTACGGAGGCGCAACAAGATGAGCATGCCAAGCCCCGCGACCTCGCCCAGGCACAGTCCGCTGTTGAGCGCGTTGCTCCGGTGGGGACCACCGCTGACCCTCGTCATTCTCGCGATAGCGGCTCACGCAGTGTCGCTGGGCGGGGGCTTTTTCTGGGATGATTACAGCTTGGCACAGGGAGACCTCCTCAATCGCCCGCTTGCAGAGTTCTGGAAATATCCGCCCACAATAGCACTTGAAGAACATTATTGGCCAGTGACTTATACAGGATTCTGGCTGCTGCATAAGCTTAGCGGCCTTGATCCGTTCACGTTTCGTTTCGCGAACATTTTACTCCATGCGGCTAATGTGCTTTTGGTGTTTCTGTTGCTGCGCCAACTGCGAATTGGCAGTGCGTGGTTGGGTGCGGCGCTTTTTGCTGTGCATCCCGTACACGTGGAGAGTGTGGCTTGGATTATCGAGCTAAAGGATGTCTTGTCTGCTTTCTGGCTACTGCTGGCAACGGTCGCATTCGTTCAACAGAACTCTTTGCAATCGCCTGCGTTGCGTGCAGTTGGCTTGATAGCGGCGGGCACCCTTTATGTGTTAGCAGTGTGGAGCAAGACGGTGGCGATTGGGTGGCCAGTTGCCATGGGAGTTCTCTTGGCTGCATACCTGCCTGACCGAATCAAAAAACATGACATTGCCTTGACGGTCTACGTTTTCCTCGGAGCGATTCTGCTGTGGCTCGACTTGAGGGTGACCGCTCGTGTGGCTCATGCCACGATTTCACTCTCAGCAGTCGAACGCCTCGAACTGGTAGGACGGACTTTTTGGTGGTATGTGGCTAAGCTCATCTGGCCCGTTCCTCTGCTTGCCCTTTATCCGCGTTGGCAACTCGGCGGCAGTAGTTTTACGCACTTTTGGCCGAGCGTGGCCTTGTTCGCGGCAGCAGGCGGTGCGACAATTTGCTGGTTTCGTTTGCCAAGCGCTCGCCCGCTCGTGGCATGGCTGGTATGGTTCGTCATTTTTCTTGGGCCGACATTAGGAATCATCCCCCACAGCTTCATGGTTCATTCCTTCGTTGCGGACCGTTACCTCTATCTGGCGTCCATGGCACCGTGTGCTTTGGCGGCGATGGGATACACATATGTTTCAAAACGCTACGCTGGCCAGCGCTTACTAAGGTTGAAACTCGCTGGGTTTGCAGCAGTTGTTCTCACAATTTATTTTTCGCTTAGCATGATGCATTCGGCACTTTATGCGCAACCGACGAAACTTCTCCGACACACACTGGCGCATAATCCCAACGCCGCCAATCTCCTGGTGATGCTGGGTGCGACGCTTGCGCAACGCGGTGAGCTAGAGGAGTCTGCCCAGTGTTTCCGTAAAGCGAAGACGTTGGCTCCCGACGAACTCGCGGCGCGAGCCAATCTTGCGGTGATAAGCTGGCAGCTGGGTGACGTAGAAACCGCGCTGGAGGAGACTTCGGCTGTTCTTGGTGTTTTGCCCCGTCACTCATTGAGCTGGTCCGTGTATGCGGCTGCTCTGGCGGCAAAAGGCAAGACCGAGGAAGCCCAACGAGCGGCACGCCGTGCCCTCGAGCTCAATCCGGAGCAACAGTTGGCGCGCAAGGTCCTGCAAGGCGAAATCACAACTGCACCTTTGCCGAAACGGCGCAAAAACTAGTTGCGAAAAAGAAGCATCTTGAGGGTCTCATACACGGTGCGAAGCAGAGGCAGTTTGCTGCGGCCACGCTTGCGGTCGTAGCGCAACACGAATGGGACCTCCGTCATCCGCTTGGTAAGAGTGCTGAGATGAACCAGGAGTTCGTCGGTGCAGGCAAACCCTTTGCGCGTGACAATACGTTCCCCATACTTGTCGTAGGCTGCGCGCAAAAGCGCCGCACGATATGCGCGATAGCCGCATGTGTAATCGGTGACATCGGGAAGACGCAAAAAAACGCGAAACAACCAACGGGCGCCACGGCTGAGAAGTCTTCGCTGCCAAGGCACGCCTAGCTCTTGGCTACCATCGCGAAATCGTGAAGCAATGACAACATCATAAGGGCCGTCCCACAGTTTTTTCACCATGTTTGGCACGTAGGCAGGATCGTGTGTGTTGTCCGCATCCATAAACACAATAGCGTCGTCTGGGGTTGCGACGCGTTCAAGGGCTGCCACAATAAGCGTGCGAATTGCGGCGCCCAGCCCACGATTGCCTTCATGGGCAATCCGTTCTAAGGGAAGAGATTTTTGCAGATCGGCGAGCACCTGGGCCGTATGATCCGTCGAGCCGTCGTCAACAACGACGACACGGTAGTGAAGTCCTTCATTAGCGAAGATTTGTGCTGCCGCTTCGATGAGCGGCCGGAGATTATCGCCTTCATTGTAGGCTGGTAACGCCAAAATCACCTGCGGGCGCCGCACAGCACCCGAAACGGGATCGTAGTGGTGGGGACGCGCCGTCGGGTTCACTCGCCAAACACTGCCTGAATGATCTCGGCGCGATGCGCTTTCACAATTTCTTCCGCCGCACAAAGAATGCGATACCAGTCCATCTCGGAAATGTAGAGCTGGGGCATCGGATCGAGTCCTTGAGCATGAGGTGACTCCCACAGCGGCAGGCGCACCACGCGGATGCGCGGCGTGGCGTTGTACATGAGGAAGGCCAGGGTTTGAGAGCGGCTGCCCTGAATGAAGTTTGCATGTTCGGCATATTTAGCCGATCCTACATAGCCGTTGGGGTCTTTGAGCCGTTTGGGCACCAATGGTGCAGAGGCATCAAGCGCAATAACGACGAGCCTCGAGTTTTCACGTGCGGCACGCGCCATGAATAATTGCACGAGGCTGTCCACACCGCTGTTGTCCGAAACGCCACCATCGGCGATGTGAACGTAGCCGCCCGTTGCATAGTTGCGGATGGTGAGTGGCCCGGGGAGAACAGGGAATGCGCTGGATGCTGCAACAGCGCTGGCGATGCGAAAGCTCGATATGTCCGAATTAATCCCGTCGAAGCCCAACGCACGGTAGCTTGGCGAGGTCATGGCAGTGGCAAGGATTCCAAGGATGGGGTCGTTTTGGAAGAGCTGCGGTCTCACGCTAAAATTCTTCGCGACCTCAAGGTTTGTGAACACAAACCGCTCTCCGGTGTCGAGAACGGTTCCGTTAATGAGCGTGACCGGAGCTTCGCCTGCTGCCTCGCGGCGCGCAAGATCGCCAAATGTTTGACCGAGGAACAGATGCTCGTCGAAGGTATTCGCGAGCGTCTGGGCAAACCGGTAGCGCGTGTAGTATTTGAGGACCCCTTCCCAAGGATGGCTAAGGTAATGAGCCCAGCCACGCATCCAGAAATCTACTGTCATGTGCGACTTAAACTGGCGGAAGAACGCTTCCTTCTCCTGAGGATTGCGGAAACGCGAAGGCTTGTAGAGTGCGTAATAGGCAGCTGCCATGCTTCCCGCAGAGACGCCAGAAATCACTTCAGCTCGTTCGAGGACGGACTGTGATTCGGCCCGCGGCAGATAGGCCAATTGCTCCATGGCACCGGCCGCAAAGACTG
The DNA here is from genome assembly GCA_049968255.1 of Candidatus Sumerlaeaceae bacterium. GTDB lineage: Bacteria > Sumerlaeota > Sumerlaeia > Sumerlaeales > Sumerlaeaceae > DRVG01. The sequence goes on from JBMFRB010000006.1 coordinate 163,442, forward strand.
CTGAGCGTGTGCCACCGCCGCTAATGGCGATGCAGACGTTGACCGGTTTGTTCATTACGGGTGGCTGAGGCGGTCGCTTGTAGCCCGGTGCGTTGTCGAAGACGAAAAAGGGGATGGTTCCAAAGTGCCAGCGAAACTGATCGAGTCGGTCGCCAAGCATGACACAGCCGGCCAGCAGCGACGCAATCGTCAGTGCCGCCGCGAATTTGGGTAACGTTGTCGCATGCATCTTCACAGGGGCAAAACCCTTTTTTCGCTAGAGTCACTCACACAAGTTGTTTCTGACATGTAGCAAGAGACTTCCCTAACGCAAACGGAAAAAGTTCGCAGCTAAACCCGCTCTCAGGACAAATAGGGATCGCATGAAGAAATTTGCTTGCGTCGCACTGAGAATTCACGTCGCTCGTGGGTGTTAGCAAAACCCGACTGAACGCTGCGCCGCGGGCGCGAATTGCATTTTCCAGGAGAAGGCACCAATCGTGGGTAACGAGAAACAGTTTGTTCAAGAGATCACACCGAAATCTCAGGATTTTTCTGAGTGGTACGTGGATGTGGTCCGCAAGGCCGAGCTTGCGGATTATACGACGATCAAAGGCTGCATGGTCATCAAACCCTACGGTTTTGCCCTTTGGGAAAACCTCCGCGACGCTTTGGATAAGCGGATTAAGGCCACGGGCCACAAGAATGCCTATTTCCCTCTGTTTGTGCCGGAGTCGCTGCTGAAGAAGGAGGCGGCCCATGTGGAGGGATTTGCGCCGGAAGTGGCGTGGGTCACCCATGGCGGGAACGAACCGCTTGAGGAGCGGCTCGCTATTCGTCCGACTTCCGAAGCCATCATCTGTTCGATTTATGCAAAGTGGGTGCAGAGCTACCGCGATCTTCCTATTCTCATCAACCAGTGGGCGAACGTCGTGCGCTGGGAGAAGGTGACACGCTTGTTTCTTCGAACAACGGAATTCTTGTGGCAGGAGGGGCACACTTGTCACCGCACGATGGAAGAGGCGCAGGAAGAAACTCTCTTGATGCTGCGCGTTTATCAGGAGTTCGCAGAAACCGAGCTGGCTATGCCAGTGATTGCGGGACAAAAGACCGAAAATGAGAAATTCCCTGGCGCGCTATACACCTATTCGATCGAAGCCATGATGGGCGATGGTAAGGCACTGCAGGCGGGCACATCGCACAACCTCGGCCAGCACTTTTCGAAGATGTTTGAGATCATGTTTGAGGACGAGGACCACGTGCGCAAATTTGTTTGGCAGACTTCCTGGGGCGTGAGCACGCGACTCGTGGGCGGTGTGATCATGACGCACGGTGATGATCATGGGCTGATTCTCCCTCCGCGAATCGCACCAACGCAGGTGATCGTGATTCCAATTTTCCAGGCAGCCACGCGGGATGCCGTGGTGGCAAAAGCCACCGAGCTGCAGCAGCAGCTCAGCAAAATTTGCCGCTGCGACATTGATGCGCGCGATCAGTACACGCCTGGCTGGAAGTTCAATGAGTACGAATTGCGCGGGGTCCCGCTGCGGCTCGAGTTGGGGCCAAAAGATTTAGCAAAAGAGCAATGTGTGCTAGTGCGGCGCGACACCCGGGAGAAGTTGTTCTGCCCGCTCAGCGAACTGGAAAACCGCATTCCTGCGCTTCTTGCGCAGATCCAAAAGGACATGCTTGAGCGCGCTCGTGTTTTCCGGGACGAAAATACCCGCACCGTGACCAATTACGAGGAGTTCAGGCAGGTGATGGAAGACAAGCGAGGATTTATTTTCGCGCCTTGGTGCGGGGATGGCGAGTGTGAGCTCAAGGTGAAGGAGGAGACGAAAGCGACTATCCGGTGCCTGCCCCTGGACGATGATAATCGCGTGGTGGAAGCCACGGAAGGCGTCTGCGTGCGGTGTGGCGCACCGGCCAAATACAACGTGTACTTCGCACGTGCATACTAGGTGAGCATAAAGGCACCGGCGATGGCGGAGAGACCAGCACATCCCTGGCGGGTGTTGGAACTTGCCTCCACCTCGGACATGGGCGGCACTGAACGCATGATCCTGTTCTTGGTCGAGCATCTTGACCGCGAGCAATTTGAACCTTTCGTGGGATGCATGCAAGGCAAGGGGGAGCTCCTCCGACGGGCTCAGGCAGCTGGTGTGCCAGCATGTCACTTCGGTCGCCAGAACAGGCTTTCGGCGCGGGGAGCGTGGGAGCTCTTGCGCTTCCTCCGGCGCCACAAAATTGACCTTGTGCAGACCTACGGGCTACGCGCGGACACCATCGGGCGTGTCGTTGCTAAACTGGCGGGCGTGCCCGTCATTGTTTCGAGTATCCGCTCCATTGATCCCTGGCGGCGGTGGTGGCATGTCTGGCTCGACCGCCTGACCGCACCGCTCGTTGATAAATTTATATCAAACAGCGAGGCGGGCCGTCAGGCCACAATCCAGCGAGAGAAATTTGCCCCTTCGCGCATTGAGGTCATTTACAGCGGCATTCCTGCCCGCGAGATTCCGTTCGGGCGGCGCGAAGAAATTCGGGCGAATCTTGGCGTAGGTTGCGCCGCTTATCCTGTGGTTGGCATTTTAGCAAATTTACGAGAAATGAAAGGACACCGCGACGTCATTGAGGCGCTGCCCAAAATCCTTGCCGAGTTCCCACAGACGATTTTTCTCTTTGCCGGACGCGACGATAGTGACGGCGCTATCGAGCGCACGGCCCAGCAGAAAGGAGTGGCTCACGCTATTCGCTTCCTTGGCTACGTGGAAGACACTCCGACTCTCCTGGCTGCGATAGACATCTTCTGTCTCCCAAGTCATTGGGAGGGACTGCCAGCTGCAGTGCTCGAAGCAATGCACGCGGGCCTGCCCATTGTCACGACGCGCGTGGGGGGCATTCCAGAGCTCGTCCGCCACGGGCACGAAGCTCTGCTCATCGAGCCAAGAAACCCGCAACAACTTGCGGGTGCCATTTGCGAGCTGGCCCGCAATCGCGAGTTAGCTGCGCAATTATCAGAAGCAGCGAAGGCGCGCGCCGTGGCCGAATTTTCGATCGAGGCTATGGTGAAAAAAACGGCGGAGATTTACCACACACTGTTGCAGCAAAAGACGGGCGCGCCACATGCACGGCGATGAGGGTTGCGGGCATGCGGATGCGCTGAGGCACCAGCTGCGCAGCTGCGTTCGGGGCAAGCTGAACATGAGAATAATATGGAGGAAGGCTTACCGATGCTTGCTGAGTTCTCAATCGCTCCCCTATTGGGCCATGAAGAACATCTATCTGGGCCGGTGGCCGAAATGCTGAAGATTGTGGACGAGAGCGGCCTGCCATACGAACTTCACGCCATGGGCACAATCATCGAAGGCGAATGGAATGAAGTCATGCCCGTGATTGAGAAGTGCTATCGCTACATGAGCGAACGCTTCCCACGGGTGAGTGTGATCATCAAAATTGACGATGCACGGGGCAGGACGGGACGGTTGCGCGGCAAGGTTGAGAGTGTGGAGCGGCTCGTCGGCAAGGCGCTACGTCGGGCGTCGTAGCCGGTGCTGTCGTTGCCAGCTTTGGAGGGACGAGATGGGTCCCCTTCTGTGCCCGAGCGCAATTCTCTTTGACTAAGAGAAAGAAAAGTCTCCAGCTTGTGTTGAAGACGGAATGATCTCAGAAGAGAGGCGGTCGCCTGCAATGACAAAACAGGAAGTAGCAAATCTGTTATGCAAGAAAACCGGTTTGAGCCAGAAACAGGGGCGGGAGGCCGTGGAAATTTTTCTTTCCGCGATTAAGGATGCGCTCAAGGCAGGTGAAAAAGTTTCGCTTGTGGATTTCGGCACCTTCCAACTCAAGGCGCGGCGAGCTCGTCGCGCACGCAAGCCCGGAACAGGCGAGCAGTTTGTCGTGCCCCCCAAAGCGGTGGTCATTTTCAAGCCTGGAAGAAAGTTCCGGGAACTGGTGGCAAAAACGACAAGCTCGTAAAGGATCTTGCTTGCTGCTGGCCCGACGAAGAGCGCCGGCAAGTTGCTACGACTGGCACACATTTTTAGGGGGCTAAGCCAGGAGCCTTTCTTCGTCGTCAGCGAGAAATAATGATGAATCCGCAGAGGAAAATTGGCAGCCCCTTTTCGCTCTGCAACTTTACGGCGTGTCAAGGTTCCATCATTTTCCTGTTCGTGAGGCCCGACGACCTTTTGCTTTCCCTGGCCCCTGCGCCCTGTTTGTCCCGGGAAGAAGCGACAAAACTTGTGCGACGATCGACTCCGGAAGCACCGACCGCTGAGCGACAATGTAGTAATGCTGACGCACATCTTCGATGACGTGAACGTGCCGCACGTGATAGAGACGCTCCAGCTGTTTGGCTTCGACATAGGGCATGACAAAGAAGGCTCCCTTGGAGGTAGCAAGCGCTTTGAGTAATGCGCTGTTGTCGATTTCGCCAATGACGTCCGGAGGCGGGGAGATGGTATTGAGCCAGCGCTCGACCTTTTGCCGCAGCGGGCAGGATGGCCCTGGAAGCAAAAACGGGCGACCAGCCAGCGCTTGGAGGCCACCGCTTCGAACCCTGTCTGCTAGGCGCACTGGGGCATAGAGGGCCAGAGGAGAGGCTTCGAGGACTATCCATTGGAACTGTCGCGAGTAGCTGCGCAGAGCCGCCGTGTCCGCCAGCACAAGGCTTATTTCGCCGTTCATGAGCTTCGCGAGTAATTGCTCAAGGGCCATACTCACTGCTAGAAGACGTAAATCTGCGCGAAGCTTCAGGACCCGCTCGAAAAAACGAAGAGCGACAAGGTGGGGGAAATTTTCTACAACCCCGACACGCAGCACGGGGGCGCTGGAATGCCTGCCGCTGAGCGTGTCAACAAATTCCTGCGCCGTGGAGAAGATTCTCTCCGCATAGGCGAAGGCAGTGCGGCCGGCTTCTGTGAGCACAAGACGGCGCCCCGCTCGCACGAAGAGCTGCGTTCCCAAGTGTTCTTCGAATTGGCGAAGGTGTGCTGAAAGGGTGGGTTGGCTCAGCCGTAGGCGTTTTGCGGCCGCCACGACCGATCCTTCGAGCGCAATCATCCAGAAACAGAAGAGGTGGTGAAAATTCAGCGCGGTTAGATCCATAGGTTTTCCTTATATCTGTTATAAACATTATTTATGAAATTCTATTGAAGGTCTGAAGATAGTTTGACAATCATACGGAAGGTGACAACAATGAGCGAAATTCAGAAAAACGGCCACGCCGGGAAATCATCGACGGTTGAGCACCGCGAAATTCCTATCCCAGATGTCCCAGACGAAATTAGCCGGGTCCTTCGGGCTGCGCCGATCGTGCGTTACGCGAGCACTGTGCAGGAGCTGATTGAGCTCGCCGTGCCGCAGACGACATGCGATGGCTGGTTTGAAGTCGGCTACGAAGTGGAGGGCAAAGGTCGCCTCGTGGAGGCACACGTATGCCGGGTGCGCAACGGGATCTCCGTGAACTATCTCGAACCTTACATGCGGCGGCGTGACCCCGATTGCATGTTCGTTGGCGACGACGGCCCAACCGATCAACCGCGCTTCCATGAACGATTTGGCAAACCTTTTGGGCCTGTCCGCGAGGAAACTTTTGCATGGCTGGCCAAGCAGGACCTCGCTGTTTTTGTGTTCCGATCGGGCAAGGAGCCCAAAAGTTTTGATGCGGTGGCGATTTGCCCGGCTAATGCTGGTTTTTTCGCTCTGGGTCTGGCGATGATTCAGGGCATTCTTCCGCTCGACGACCTGCCTGAGGATTTTTCGCCGACGGCCTTTATTTTGGTGGCACCAACCTTCCGTCACACGCATTTCAACGGACGCCAAGTTGTCGTGCATAACCGCCTGCCGCAGCGTCACGAGCTGTTTAGCTATAATCTCTACCTTGGCCCGAGCGCGAAGAAGGGTGTTTACGGCATGCTTTTGAGCCGGGGCGAGAGCGAGGGATGGGTTACTGCGCATTGCTCGACGGTTCGGGTGGTCACGCCTTACGACAATCACGTGGTGTTCATGCACGAAGGAGCCAGCGGCGGCGGTAAATCCGAAATGCTGCAATATCCGCACCGCGAGAGCGACGGACGCCTGCTCATTGGACGCAATCTCGTGACGGGCGAGGCTCGCTATCTGACGCTGCCGCGCGGCTGCGCGCTCCAACCGGTGACCGATGACATGGCGCTTTGCCATCGCACCCTTGATGCGCATGCACGCAAATTGCGGCTACGCGATGCCGAGCAGGCATGGTTTGTCCGCGTGAATCATATCCGCCGCTACGGCACTGATCCTACGCTGGAGGAATTGACGATCCATCCTAAGGCCCCGCTGCTATTTTTGAGTATTGACGCAAGGCCCGGAGCGACCGCTTTGCTTTGGGAACATATTGAAGATGCGCCGGGCAAGCCGTGCCCAAACCCGCGCGTGATTCTTCCGCGTTCGATTGTGCCGGGAATCGTTGACGACGATGTGACGGTGGACGTGCGTAGTTTCGGTGTGCGAACGCCACCGTGCACTGCTGAGAATCCCACCTATGGGATCCTCGGTCTGTTTCACATTCTCCCACCCGCGCTTGCATGGCTGTGGCGGCTAGTGTCGCCGCGCGGACACGACAATCCGAGCATTGTGGGCACAGGGCAGCTTGAGAGTGAGGGCGTGGGAAGCTTTTGGCCTTTCGCGCCCGGTCAGCGAGTGGAACTCGCAAATTTGCTTTTGCGCCAGATCATGGCCACGCCGGACACTTTGTTCGTTCTGATTCCTAATCAGCACATTGGTGCTTGGAAAGTAGGGTTCATGCCGCAGTGGCTTTGCCGCGAATATCTAGCGCGCCGTGGCTATGCACCGTTCCGACCTGAGCAGATTGCGCCTTCGCGGTGCTCGCTCCTGGGCTACAGTCTGCGAAATATTCACATTGAAGGAACTTCGATTAGCTCGTGGTTTCTCAATGTCGAGTCGCAACCCGAAGTTGGCACGAACGGCTACGATGCAGGCGCAAAGATTCTCGAAGACTTTTTCAGGCAAGAACTTCGCAAATACCGTGTGCCGCATCTGGATCAACTCGGGCACGAGATTATCCAATGCTGCTTGGATGGTGGGACAGTCGAGGATTACCGCAAATTCACAGCATGACTGCGGTATAGGCCGACCGTCATGCATTCTATAGCCCAGCGCGATAAAGGGCGTGTGACCATTCACAGAAGGCCGGCGACGGGGTCACAATTCTCGGGCGCCCCATCAGGCATGGCGACCGCGGGAATGGCGCGCTTGTGCACTGGTGGGGGTGGCAACCCACTCGCACTCGCTGAGCGAGTCTGGCTCTCTTGCCCAACAGACACTTCTTGGCAGCGGGCTGGGAAGATCGCAATGAGTCAAGGTTTTGAGAACGCTTGAGTCGCAAAGGAAGCTCATGATGTTTTCGACAGCTTTGCTCAACAATATGCTTTCCCCCATGGTGCTTGCTTTTTGGCTCGGAGTGGGAGCCACCCTGTTGCGCACCAATTTTCGCGTGCCGCAGCCGGTGTACACGGCGCTTTCCATTTATTTGCTTTTCGCCATCGGAATTAAAGGCGGTGGCGAGCTACGCCACGCGGGTTTGTTGGCCATCGTCTTGCCAGTGTTGGCCACGCTGGCTCTTGGCCTTATCACGCCTTTGACGGCGTACGCTGTCGCGCGGCGATTTGTGCAACTCGACAGACCTAATGCTGGTGCTTTAGCGGCTCACTATGGCTCGGTGTCGGCGGTTACGTTTCTTGCTGCTCAGCAATTCTGCAGAAGTCTTCGCGTGCCGTGCGAAGGCTTCATGCCTTCGCTCATTGCGCTACTCGAGGTGCCAGCCATCATTGTGGCACTGGCGCTGGTTCAAATTAGAGAGGGGCGGGACAGTTCGTTGCGAGATGTCATCCACGAGGTGGTGACGGGGCCAAGTGTGCTGCTCATGGTGAGTGGCATTCTTATTGGATATATCGCTGGCCCGGAGCGCTTGAAACCGGTGGAACCGTTTTTTGTGAGCGGATTCCCTGGTGCTCTCGTGCTCTTTCTTTTTGAGCTCGGGATGGTGGCTGCGGAGGAGCTTCCGGTTATGTTGCGGCACGGCCTCAAGCTTGGCCTCTTCGCGGTGCTGGTACCTCTTTTTCATGGCGTTCTGGGCGTGGCTTTCGGAAAAGTTGCAGGACTCTCGGAAGGCGGCTGTGGGGTGTTGGGAACGATGGCAGCGAGCGCTTCTTACATCGCCGCGCCAGCGGCTGTCCGGATTGCACTGCCGGAGGCTAATCCTAGCCTTTATTTGGGTTGCTCGTTGGGGATTACGTTTCCTTTCAACCTGACGCTGGGTATTCCATTATTTTTTGGATTTTCTCATATGTTATTTAGTTAGAAAAGAACTCAAGAGAGCTCTTTTCAACACCTATGCTCGAAAACCGGTGTGGTGTATAGCTAGTTCTGCATAAGCTTAAAGTTTGTGCAGGTTAGCAAGATGGTGGAGCGTCGTATGATGAGGGGAATTGTGGTTGTCGGAGCAGGCGTCCTCGTCCAGCTTGCGATGGGGGCTCTCTACGCTTGGAGCACGTTTGGGGCGGCTCTGCAGCAGCATTACGGCCTCGAACCAGGAAAAGCGGCGTCAATTGTGGGCGTCGCGATTCTCACCTTCACACTCGTCATGATTGCAGGGGGGCGCGGTGTGGCTCGGTTTGGGCCACGCGTCATGACCTTATGCGGAGCTGCACTGTTTTCGATTGGGTATCTCGTGAGCTCTTTCGCAGGCGGCCGCTACGCTGTGCTTGTTTTAGGTGCGGGAGTACTGGTCGGCGCTGGTATTGGTTGTACCTACACGGCGCCCATCACCGCGAGCCTGGCATGGTTCCCACAACGCAAAGGCCTTATCACTGGTCTTTCTGTGGCGGGATTCGGTGCTGGGGCATTGCTGTTGTCGCAATGGGCTGAATGGCTACTCAAGCAGCAGTGGGATGTTCATCATGTCTTGTGGATGATTGCCGTCGTCAATGGAGGAGCTGCATTCCTTGGTGGCTTATTTCTGCTAACACCCGCGCAGCCAGTGGCGGCCGCTGGGTCCGAGATAGAGTCAAAGGTCATTCGTCTTCGCGAGGTGTTTTCTAGACAGCCGTTTTGGGCGGGAGTCGTCGGCATGTTCAGCGCGACATTTGGCGGACTTTTGGTGATTGGAAACCTAAAGTCTTTAGGCCTATCCTACGGATTGGCCGCGGACGTCGCCGCGACAGCTATCGGCATTTTTGCAATTGGCAACGCGGGCGGCCGCCTCGTGTGGGGTGGTGTGTACGACAGACTGGGGCGCTGGGCGCTGCCTTTGGCACTCGTACTCCAGGGAATTGTGTTGGCGGGGTTGGCTCATGCACAGGGTGCGGCGTTCTTTATTCCGCTCGCTGCCACATGCGGTTTTCTGTTCGGTTCCGCTTTTGTTCTCTATGCAGCGGACCTTGCGAGTGAATACGGACGACACGGGATTGCGATCATTTATCCATGGGTTTTTCTCGCCTACGGTATCGCAGGCTTGCTGGGGCCGTTCGTTGGTGGCAAACTTTACGAAATGACGGGGTCTTACGTCTACGCTTGCTATATTGCCACGATGGTTTCTGTGGGAGGAGCGCTAATTTACTTGTTATTGCGCGGTATGCTGACTCACTTGGGGGGTGGTGCGGCTGCCAGGGGCCGAGACTGATTGATCGCGCGACGGGCGGGATGTGCCGTGTGCCTTATCTTCCGAAGAACGTTCGCACTGACTCGACGACGTAATCGACGTGCTCGCTTGGCAACTGCGGATAGAGCGGCAGAGAGAGTGTGGTCAGCGCAACGTGCTCTGCAACAGGGAATTGTCCTTTTTGAAAACCGCGGTGGGCGTAGGCTGGCTGAAGATGGAGCGGAATTGGGTAATGAATGCCCGTCTCGATGCCGCGTGAAGCGAGAAATTTCTGCAGAGCGTCGCGCGCTTCGGTTTGTATTGCGAACAAATGCCGCGCGTGGATTCCTTCGTCGGTCAATTTTTGAAAGGTGAGGGGGAGATCCGCGAGCCCTTGTTCGTAGCGTGAACAAATCGTGTTGCGTCGCTCGACTGCCTTGGCCAATCCTTTCAGGCGCACGGACAACACAGCAGCCTGCAGGGTGTCGAGACGGTAGTTGAAACCCTCGCAGAGGTGGAGATATTTATCGCGCCGGCCATGATTGACGAGACGGCGCACGTAGTCGGCGGTATGTTCATCGTCGGTGATGATTGCTCCTGCGTCGCCAAATGCACCAAGATTCTTTGCGGGAAAAAAACTGAAACAGCCGAGGCGTCCGAGTGTTCCTGCATGCTGTAAAGGGGCACCGGCGCGCGTGCGCAGAAAACCGCCATGTGCTTGAGCGCAGTCCTCGATGAGGACGAGGTTATGGCGGCGGCAGATTTCGGCAATCTCATTGAGGCCGCTCGGGTTGCCGTGGAGATGAACGAAGATGACGGCGCGTGTGCGCGGCGAGATGGCAGCTTCCACAGCGGCGGGGTCGAGGTTGAGTGTTGCAGGGTTGATATCGGCGAAAACGACGTGTGCCCCTGCGTGTCCAATGGCTTCAGCCGTGGCGATGAAGGTCATGGGTGTGGTGATGACTTCGTCGCCTTGGCCAATGCCAACCGCGAGAAGGGCGAGATGAAGCGCCGAGGTCCCATTGGCGCACCCAACGGCGAAACGGGTACCACAGAAGCGGGCGAATTCGCTCTCAAAATCATGGACAGCGCGGCCACCGATGAAATCTCCCTTTTCTAGCACGCGAGCGATTGCGGCCAACGTGGCTGGCGCGGTTTCGTGGTAGGTAGCCAAAATGTCATTGAACCGAACCTTCGTTTCGCCGCAAGCCATGGCAGAACACTTTTCGACAGCGCGTTCGCATCGCAACTGAAATCGCGGAGATGCCGGCGTGAATTTGCAATTTTCCTTGTATTCCCATACTGGAAGTGGGAGCAGAGATAAGTCATGCTGACCAAACGCCAATTCAATGCTATTTTTGTCGCTGCAGCAGCGATGTTGCTGCTGGTGGGATTCTCGCAGGTCCAACCTTCGGGTTGGCTGGAAGACTATCATCGGTTGGAACACATTGGCGGCGTGCCGATTGAGCAAGTGTGGGTAAACCCCGAGTTCGATCTCCGCGACTATCATACGCTGTATATTGCACCAGTGCAGGTGGACCAACGGGCTTTGCCAAATCGGGGCGACAGCACACGCGAGATGGCGCAGCGGCTTGTGGAGGCGTTCCGCAAATCGCTGAACCGCTCACTTCAAGAGGTTGAAATTTTCCGCATCGTTTCGACTGATCCTTATTTCTCGACGACGAAGCAGGGGACTTTGACGCTGCAAATGCGCGTCACGCAGTTCAGCCCCGGATGTCCGCCCGTGCGTGCACTTATTGGGTTTGGCGCTGGCGCCACAAAAGTTCAGGTGGAAGGCAAGTTGATTGATAATGCGACGGGAGAAGTTGTGGCGGAGTTTGCCGATCTGCGTATGCACCCAGGCGGTGCGCTTATTTGGGGCATCAAAACCGCCATGGACTCGGAATACCTGATCGGTGTGGACCTCAAGCAGCTCATTGACGGGATCACGAAGCTCTTCATATTCTTACGAGAGGAAGGGCCGATCGGCCATCGACTCTGAAAAACCTGTGCACGTGCTCGGCCAGAGAGGCGCTATCCCCGGAACAAAGCACGAGCCGGCAGCGGCAGGCCTGAGGCGCAGCGGGACAAGCCAGGGTGAGCTAAGTGAAGTTTCCTAACTCGGTGGCGTCGCACGGCGGAGCGGAGTGAACGTTGGTTGAGATTTGTCAGCAACACCCGGTCAGGCGTGTGATGCGTCCTCGCCTAGCCCTGTGAGAAATGCCGGATCACTGACAAACACGTCGCCCACCTGAACCAGACGTCCATTGACTGCGGCGGTGGCTTCCATGGGCTGTTTATCCTGGGGCTGCACCATCCGCACGAGGATGTGGCTGTCGCCCGTGGCTACAGTGAAGCCACGTCCTCGCACAAGGGAAGTGACGCTTCCTGGAAGGGGCTTGTCGTCGGGCTCTTTTGCTTGTCTAGTTCTCAGAAACAAACTATCAGCTTCGGGAAAAGGCTCGGCTTTGAGAATTTTCCACATGCGGCCATGGAGGAAACTGAAGGCCGACGGCCACGGCTGAAGCCCCCGAATGCGCCAGAGAATCTGGTCTGTGCGCAGCTCCCATGGCAGTAGTCCGTCGGATTTTTTGAGCATCGGGGCGTAGGTGGCCTGGGTGTGGTCCTGGGGGGTGCTCTCCACTTTGCCTGTCTCCTCGATGCGGTCAAGCACCTGGAGCATCAGATTCGCACCGACAACGCTCAGCATGTTCGAGAGGCTGATCGTGTCGTCGTCGTCGAGGATCTCAACCTCTTCTGTGGCGATGATGTTGCCCGTGTCCATGCCTTCATCGAGCAGCATGATGGTGACGCCAGTGACGCGCTCGCCGTTGATGATTGCCCATTGCACAGGTGCAGCACCGCGGTACTTTGGCAGCAGCGAAGCATGAAGATTGATGCAGCCATATGGCGGCAACTGAAGAATTTCCGGCGGCAAAATCTTGCCATAGGCCACAACGACGATCGCATGGGGCTGGAATGGTACAAGAACGGTATGGAAATTCATGCCCCGGAGTTTTTCGGGCTGAAAGACAGGAATATTGTGTTCGAGGGCTAGCTCTTTCACTGGTGGAGGCTGGAGCTTTTTTCCGCGGCCAGCAGGTTTATCTGGTTGCGTGACGACTGCCACAACTTGGTGGTGCTTGGATTCAATGAGTCGTTTGAGTGTAGGTACGGCAAAAAATGGTGTTCCCATGAAAATGATTCGCACAGATCCTCACCTCATCGATCAAAGCTTGGGGGCAACGCGTATGAATGAACTTTCGTGATGGTGGTGAATTTGAGCAACTAAGAATTTGCCTATGTCATTCTTTCCGGGGGCGGGCAAAATGAGTGGCATTTTGTGCGGGCGTGGTGGCCTGAGCCAGTGATTTATCGTTTTCGCGAGAACGCGGAGTGCGCGGGGACACACGACCCCGAAGTGAGTGCCGTGCGGCGCAAGGCATGATTTTTCTGCTAGGCAGCAGCTGTTCAAGGCATATAATAACCATCGAGGACCAACGCGCATGATGAACTGGTTGAAAATAGACGTTCTCAAACTGCGGGAAGGCCCGATAGACCTCGAGCTCGATTGCAAACCCGAGGCGCTAGATCTGGTGGACCGCGAGTATCGCTTCCGCAAGCGAGTGGCGGGACTTGTGCATTTCTCGCTGGTTGAGCATCGCGTGCGGGCCAAAGGCTATGTGGAAACAGTCGCCGAGGCTGAATGTGTGCGGTGCTTGAAAGTTGTCGAGGTGCCGATCCGCGGTGTACTCGACATTTTTTATGAAAATAACCCTTCGCTCCTTACTCTGGAAGCGCAGCTGGGGGCGGGCGAGGACGAAAACCTCTATTGGTTCGACGGGGAGATCATCCATCCCGAAGAGCAGTTGCGCGAGGCGTTGATGATCGAACTGCCGATGTTGCCGTTGTGTTCGCCGGATTGCAAAGGACTGTGTGCACAATGCGGGGCGGATCTCAACGAGGGCCCCTGCCAGTGCCGACTGACAGCGCAACCCTTGGAGGAAGTTGATGCATCGGACTGGAAAGCGCAACTGAAAAAGATACGTCTGCCGTAACCCGCGGGCGCAAGGTGTAGGATTGTGCGGGGAAAAGGATGGTGATATGGGATTGGATTACGAACAACTACTCATTTTCAATGAACTGAGCGAGATTATCCGCTGGCAGAATCAATGCATCGAGCGGATGCAGTCGTTCCGTGAGAAATACCCTTATCTTATTCCGCCCAATGTGGCACGTATGGTTGAGGAGAATCTGAAAGAAAACGTTCAGATTCTTTATCGCGAGCTCAACCACCTGCATAAACCGAAGAAGGAGAAGCGGCGGCACGTTTGTCAGCGGTGTCACGGCGTTTTCTTTGTGGCTCTGCCCGGAGGGCTGTGCGATGAATGCCGCGCCAAGGAGGCCGCACTGGCCAACAAGCCTAAGTACGGGCGAGTAGCGCCGCCGCTGGGTGCAACGAAAGCTGGGGCACCAAACCCACAGGAGGAGACTACGGCGGCCACGGCGACTCCGCTGTCGGAGGAGAGCGAGAGAGAAGCTGTTGTGGAGCCGGAGACTGGCACGGAACCACCTGACGGCTTGATCCCAAAGGAAGACAATTGATCCGCATTGCGCTCTGTGAAGCGCACGCGGCACCCCGTGCATGCGTTTTCTCTGGAAATGCCCTGTTGACACCTGAATCTGTGTTGCAAGCCAACATGGGGGCTGCTTGCATTGGAGAGGTCTATCGTGACGAGTGTGCTTAGGATCCTTCTGGTCGAAGACGATCGGCCTTTTGCCGAGAGGCTGAAGAAAAATCTCGAGTTGAGTTCCTACTCAGCAGTCATCGCGGAGAGTACGGAACAAGCCTTGACGCTCTTACGCGACCAGAATTTTGACCTCATCGTGACGGATATTCGGCTTCCTGGCGCAAGCGGTCTTGAACTTATTCGGCGTGTGAAAACGGAACCGGTTGTCGGTGCAGATCCGGACACACCGATCATCGTGCTGACGAGCGTGAGCAATGTTGAGACTGCTGTGGAGGCCATGAAGCTTGGTGCGGCTGATTACATCACCAAAGAGGCCGAGCGGCAGGAGATTCTCATCCGGATTGGAAAAGTAGTGGAGCAAGCGCGATTGGCAAACGAAAACCGTTTGCTGCGTGCCCAACTTGCCGAACGCGACGAATTTCGCGAAATCATCGGCGAGAGCCCGCAAATCCAGCGGATCAAGGAAGAAATCTCACAAATCGCTCAGAGCGACGTGACCGTATTGATTACCGGCGAGACCGGTGTGGGCAAGGAACTCGTGGCGCGCGCGATTCACCGAACGAGTCCGCGGGCGAAAGGGCCCTTTGTGGAGGTGAACTGTGCAGCTCTGCCTGACGATAATCTTTTCCAAAGCGAAGTGTTCGGCCACGAAAAGGGCGCTTTCACCGACGCATCCTATTTGCGCAAGGGGAAGTTCGAGCTTGCCCACGGTGGCACGCTTTTCATGGACGAAATCGCAGAATTGTCGCGTGAGTCGCAGGCGAAAATCCTGAAGGCGCTCGAACAGCAGACTTTCACGCGGTTGGGTGGGATGCGTCCTATCAGTGTGAATTGCCGGTTTATTTTCGCGACGAATAAGGATCTGCGTGCCGAGATGGATGCGGGCAATTTTCGCAAGGATCTTTACTATCGGGTGGCGGTCTTTCTGATTCACGTTCCGCCGTTGCGTGAACGCCCCGCGGATATTCCCCTGCTAGCGAAATTTTTCGCAGATCAGTTCGCGCGCAAGTACAACAAGCCACCATTATTCTTCGAGGAAGGTGCGATGGCGTTGCTGCGTAATTATCCCTACCCTGGGAATATCCGTGAGCTGCGCAATATCATTGAGCGACTAGCAATCCGGGTGCGCGGGGACGTGATCACGCGGCGCGACGTTGAAGAGATCGGTCTGGGGCAAGGGCCTTCAAGCACACTCCCAAGAAACAGCGTTGTCAGCCTCCCGGAAGAGGGGGTGAATCTTGAGGAGGTGGAACGACAGCTTGTTATCGAGGCGCTGGAGCGCACAGGTTGGAATCAAAAAGAAGCTGCGGCACTGCTGCGCATCAGCGTTGACCGCATGCATTCGCGTGTGAAGAAGTTTGGTCTAAAGCATCCATCGTGGCGTGTCCATAAAGCGACGGAGGAAAGCTCTTCATGACCAGCGACCGAAAACGGGTGGCAATCACGCGGCGTATCCACGAGCGGGCACGCGAGATATTGGAGCAGGCGGGCTTTGAAGTGTGGATCAACCCAGAGCCGCGCGCGCTCACGCGCGACGAACTTCGGCGAGTGCTACGTCATTTTGACGCGATGATTTGCTTGTTGAACGATCGCATTGACGCTCAGCTGCTCGAGGAGGCGACCCGGGTGAGGCTCATTGCAAATTATGCAGTGGGCTACGATAATTTCGACGTGGAAGCCGCGACGCGTCGCGGCGTTGCCTTGACGAACACTCCGGACGTACTGACGAACGCGACGGCAGAGCTGGCTTGGGCCTTGCTTTTCGCCGCAGCACGACATGTGGCGGCGGGAGATCGCTTCGTGCGGGAGGGGCGTTTCCATGGTTGGGATCCGCTCCTGTTGCTGGGCCACGAGATCGCAGGCAAAGCGTTGGGAATCGTCGGTGCCGGCCGCATCGGAACGGCTATGGCTAAACGCGCTGTGGGCTTCGATATGCGGATTCTTTACACGAAACGTTCGGGACCATCTCCCCAGCTGGATGCGCTGGGGGCAAAATTTGCAGCTCTCGATGATCTCTTACGCGAGAGCGACTTTGTTTCGATTCACACGCCCCTCACACCCGAGACTCACCACCTTATTAATCGCGAGAAGCTCGGGCTCATGAAGCCGACCGCCATCCTTGTGAATACGGGGCGCGGGCCGGTTGTGGACGAGGCAGCGCTGGCCGAAGCACTGGCTGAAGGCCGGTTGGCTGCCGCTGGGCTCGATGTGTACGAGCGCGAGCCTGTTGTGGAACAGCGCCTCTTAGGCCTCCCAAACGTTGTGCTGCTACCGCACATTGGAAGCGCAACGTACGAAGCGCGGGCGGCAATGGCAGAACTCGCAGCACTCAATATTCTCGACTTCTTTGAGGGGCGAGTGCCAAGAACTTGCATTAATCCAGAATACGTAAGATACGCTGCGAAAAGCTAGGAGGACGATCGGTCGGGCTGCAGGCGTCGCGCGCGAAACAGATCACGGATCTGTAAGAGAACGCCGGCCACGACAACGAGAAAGCAGCATACGCCCCACCAATCGCCGAAGCGGACTGCTAGTGTTTCAGGGGGAGAAGAACAAATCCTGATCGTAGCGAAGAGTACCCCTTCATGGCGCCACGGTAGCCACTGCCTTACGATTCCCTCGGGCGTGACGAGCGCGCTGATGCCGGTGTTAGCGACGCGCAAAACAGGGCGGCGGGTCTCTATGGCACGCAATACTGCATGGGCGAAATGCTGAATGGGCCCCCTGTTGAGGAAGACCGCTAGCGGGGGAAGGGAAAATGCTCGACGCCAAGCAGTGCTCCAAAATAGCGCTAGGCGCGAGCCGGCCGAGCCGTCAGTGTCGGGGGAGCGCCAGAAATCCTCATGGGAGCGAAGGTGGGATGGGTCGTACCATCCGTCGTTGGTGATGATGCAGATAAGTTGAGCTCCGCGGCGAGCATAGGAACGGGCCAACTCCGCAAATGTCGATTCGAAACAGATCATGACGCCGAAGTTCGTTTCGTGGGACCGAAAAATCGTATACTCGGTGCCACGGGCGTAGGTGCCCACCATCAGGATCCATTCCTGGAAGTAGGGAATCTTGTCTAAGATGGGGGCAGTCTCGCCAAACGGAACAAGGTGGATTTTGTCGTACACCGTTGATGTCAGGCCGGTTTCTGATCGCACGAAAAATGCCGAAACGGTGGAGACCATCGGCTGGCGCTCGCAGGGATACGTGGTGCCATCAGCAGCCATGCAAATTTCAAGCGCAGGGAGAGGGCGTGAGAACGTCCCGCTAAATGGCGAAGCCAGACGTGCGGTATAGGAGGTCGCGGGCTCCCGGCGGTCGGCCCCGAAAAGAATATCTGCGCGGCAGGTGCGCGACAACAGTTCCAATTCTTTATGCAGCACACGGTCGTAAACGAAGTAATTGGAATTAAAGGCTGATTCAGGTAGCACAAGAAGGTCGAGGGGGTTTGACGTGGCGGTACAAGCCCGGGCGATGAGCGAGAGAGTCCGGCTTGTCATCTCGTAGTCGAGGAGGTTTGCTACGTCCGGATCAGGGGCGGCATAGAATCGCATCTTCTCAACTTGGGCAATGTTGGCCTGAAGCGCTGCTACATGCAAATCTCTGCTCTCGGCCTTACATTTAGGAAAGAGCAGCGGGTAAAAGCCAAATTGAAAAAGCAGGAGAGCGCCAGCGATGACAACGGGAACTCGCAGTTGTACGGGGGTGCTGTGAGGTGAGGGAAGCCCCTTGTGGCCTTTCTGGAGCAAGCGAAGTAGAGTCAGCGCAAGTGTGGCATTGAGGTAAGCAATTGGCCAGCTCACTGTGCTCCCGCCGGAGAGGTCTGCCACCTGGCAGGCCCATGCGTTGCCCAGTGCTTGCGAGTGGCCGAGGAAGTTCCACGGAAACGCGAACGGGCCGAGGGTGCGCGCATATTCGACGCCCACCCACGTCGTGGCGAGGATCGCTGGCCACATCACGGATGAGCTTTGCCGGAACAAGCGACGGGCAACTGCCGCGAAAATCAGCGTGAAGCCTGCTTGGGCAAGTGGCAAAAGGACAACGCCCAACGGAATGAAGGGATTAAACGGGATAAGGGTGGCTAGCCACACGAGTGAGGTAAAATGCCAAAGGAATCCGAACACTAGTGTCCCGCTCACCCAGCGTCGCGAGCGTTCGCCACAGAGGGCCATGAAAAAAGGTGCGAGGGCAATCCAAGCAAGTGGCCAACTTCCCAAGGCAAAGACTGGAATCGCTTGCGCGCTGCCGGCATCCCACCGGATGCCACGAACGACGTGAGCGAACGTTGGTCCCCCAAGAAGGCCGCTGAGTATACAGCCTCCCCAAAAGTAGCGTGCTGGCAAATTCCACACCGCAGCTTCAGCAACGAATGTGCGCCAACGCTGCTCGGTGGTGGCTGAATCTCGCGGCGGGGAGGCACTCATGTGCTGAGATTTTTCGCACACCAAAGCGTGTTGTGCAAGAGCATGGCGATGGTCATGGGACCAATTCCGCCTGGAACAGGGGTGATGGCGCCCGCAATAGCCCTCGCATTCTCAAAGTCGACGTCTCCCACCAAACGATAGCCTCGAAGCGCCTCTGGATCATCTACGCGGTTGATGCCTACGTCGATCACTGTGGCTCCAGGTTTTATCCAGCCTGCCTTGATAAAATGTGGTCTCCCCACCGCTGCGATGAGAATATCGGCTTGGCGGAGAATCTGAGGGAGGTTTTCAGAACGCGAATGACATACGCAAACTGTGGCATCACCGCCAGGCCCCTTGCGCATGAGAAGTGCGGCGATTGGCTTGCCAACGATGTTGCTTCGGCCGACGACGACAGCAAACTTGCCGGACGTTTCTATCTTCTCTTCCAGCAAAAGCCGCTGAATGCCGAGCGGTGTGCAGGGAACTGGGGCTGGCAGACCAAGCACAAGCTTTCCGACGTTCAAAGGATGGAAGCCGTCTACATCCTTTTCGGGACGAATCCGCTGCAATAAGGCTTGATCATCAAGGTGCTCGGGAAGAGGAAGTTGGAGAAGGATGCCATGAACGAGCGGGTTGGCGTTGAGCTTATCTATGGTCTCCTCGATCCGCTTTTGGGGAGTATCCGCCGGTAGCTGAATGACCTCCGAGTACCATCCTAGATCGAGGCAAGCCTTACGCTTGCTTCGCACGTAGACTTGCGATGCGGGGTTTTCGCCGACAAGGATGACAACAAGTCCTGGCCGCACGCGAGTGCGCGTTGTGAAGGTCTCGGCCTCGACCATAAGTTGTTCGCGAATGCGTGCGGCTATCGCCGTTCCATCAATGATTCTTGCACTCATGACAGGCTCCAATCCTTCCGTGCCGCTGGCACAAAGTAAACGGATTTTTTCAATTCTGGCGGCGCTGTCCTACGCGAGCACGAACCCATAAGCAAGAACGGTGGCAACATCGCTGAGCGCCCAAAGCCACAGCGCGCGATACATGCCTCGCTTGGCCGGATACGAGGGTATTTGTCGTAACCATTCCGCGGTAAACAGGATCCAAGCAATCCCACTGACGAGGACCAATGCGCTTGCAAGGAGCAGACGGGTGAGATTCGGCGCGCCCCACACGAGTCCCGCAAGGTGGCAAGCCAGGGCCATGAACTCAAGTGCTAGCGCAAAACGGAGCGAACCTCTGGGGCCCAGCATGATCGCCAAGGTGCGATCCCCTCGAGCAGAATCTTCGGGGATTTGATAGATTTGCGTCATCGGGTAGAAGGCGCCGAAAAGAAAACCAAAGCCGGCAGCAACCAACACCACGCGTGTCTGCCACACAGGGTCGAGGAGAGAAAGAAGATCCGTGGCGAGTGCGCCGGCGGCGATGGTTGCAGCCCCGTAGCCAAGCATATTGATCACGAGGTCTGCACCGCCCAGCGCTTTGAGCCGAACGGGCGGAACACTGTAGGCGAGAGATAGCATCACGCAGAAACCCATGAGCCAAACAAAGGGGCGCGACTGGAAGAAATAAGAAGCGAGAAGGCCGCACCCCAGAAGAACAAGCGAGAAGGCCGCCAGATACGCCGGGGGGGGTGGCGGATTGTCGAGATAGCCAATGTCACCTTCGTCGCGATCGAATGCGCTGTTGAGGGCAAGGGTTGCGCCGTTGAGGCACACGGTCCAGATGAGCCCACCGACAAGGGTGCGCACCACTGCAGGCCATACAAGGTCCCGTGGCACGTGAGGCAAGATAAGCAAAGCACCGCAAAAGTAATGGGCAAAAACAATTGGCCACGAACGCGGCCGCAAATGAAGCCAGTAAGCTTTGCAGCTCACGATATGCCTCCAGTGGGCGGTGCAGACCTCGCTTGATCCATGATCGCCCGCGCACCGCAGGCGAGCATGGACTTTGCCGCTTCCCGAGCAAGCTCGCTGGCTGCCTCGCACGGAGCTTCTCTCTCGAAGCGAAGCAGACGCGCGCCGTCTGGTGTGCAGACGGCTGCATGAAGCCGAACTGTGCTCTCCCCTACCACACAGAGGCAGGCCACTGGTGTGCGGCAATCCGCGCCAATCGCCCGCACAAAGGCGCGCTCTGTTTCACAAGCAAGCCGTGCGCTAGAATCGTCGAGCTGCGACAGGAGAGGTAGCCACGGCGATTCAGCTAACACTTCGATGGCGATGGCGCCCTGGCATGCAGCTGGCAGCATAAGCTCAGGCGGGAGTTCTCTTGCATTCATCGGAATAGCCTCGAGGCGCTCGAGTCCAGCTTTGGCAAGGATAAGGGCATCCGCCTCGCCATCCAACAGCTTGCGCAAGCGCGTGTCCACGTTGCCGCGCATCTCCACGACCTGCACATCGGGACGGTAGTGAAGGAGCTGGCCGCGCCGACGCAAGCTTGACGTGGCGATGCGTGCAGCGGAGGGAAGTGTGTCAATGTTTGCTTCTTCCCATGCGCTAATGAGAAGATCGGCTGGGCTGAGCCGCTCAGGTATAGCGGCGATTTCAAACCCTGGGGTGAGCTCAGCAGGGAGATCCTTGAGGCTGTGAACTGCGGCATCGGCCCTGCCCGCCACGACTGCTTCTTCCACTTCCCTGACAAATACGCCTTTGTCGCCAAAAGCGTGAAGAGGGGTGTGGGGATGGCGATCAGGAAGAGTGCGGATCGTGACAAGTTCGACACGCAGCGCAGGCGTGTGGGCGGCAAGGAGCCCAGCGACGCGACGTGCTTGAGCCAACGCCAAGGCACTGCCGCGTGTGGCCAACCGAATTGTCTGCAAACAGCTCACAGAGTCCTAGGAAAAAAGCGCCTGTTAGGATTGCGAGAAAAAAGTTTCGGGCGCCCTTGCGAGCGCCCGAGAGATTTGGGAATCTCGTGGCCACACCAGCGCAACATTTTAGCGAGCTGGTTCCAACAGGAGGACGGCTTCGCCTGTCATGGCGCCGTTTTCGACAGCAGCGTAGCCAGCACCCGCTTTGATGGTTTTCAAAGCTTCGATCACCTTGCGAGCTTCCTCGTTGTCACCTGCCATCTTGCCCACTGCGCTTTGCACAGTATCCCACACGGCCGGAAAGTTCATGTAGCCATAACTCACGCCTTTGGGCTTTACCGTGTCGAACTGATCAATGACCGAGCTGCTGAGCAGTCCCTTTTCTTTGCCGGCCTTGACCGCAACCAGGCGCTGGATGCTCTCCTTCGTGGTGGCGATAATCAAATAATCGCCCACCATCGCGTAGCCCGGGGTGATCGTGGGAAGAGGCAGGATTTCGAGGTACCGAATGCTCAAGTCCCCCTCTTTCACTGTTTTGAACGCAATGGCCGGGGCGGCAGTTTTCGCCTGATCAGCCGGCGGGGTCATGCGCTTGTTCAAACTGTCGCTGATTTGGCGCTCCGCGACGGTGAGGACCTTTTGCATTTTGTCTTTGTCGCGAACCTCGATGACGAGCGCTGCGTCGGCCGACACTATGTCCGAAATATTGAGTGCGTTCACCAGGAAGCCGACGTTCTTGCCCATTGCCGGCAACAGATCGTCTTTCACCGAGAACCCGAGGATTGGCTCGAGGTCTTTTAGCTGCTTGTCGAGATCCGCCTCCTTCGTTCCTCCGCCAAGCGACTGCACGGCTTCACGCAGAATATCGTAGACGAAGAATGCATCGAAGGCATTCGTGGCCCCAACGAGCATGCACTGCTCGGGAGCGAAATCGAGTACGGCGATTTTGCCGTTGTTCGATGCCCGCTCGAGAAGCTTGCGCAACAAGTTGTTTTCTGTGCCTTCAGCAAAGGGCGCATATTTGTACGTGTGAATGCTCTTCGGTGTAACTTGGACGACCGAGCCGGACATGGCCACAGGTGTCAGGTCTTCCATCAGTTTCGCAAGTTTGGAAAGACCATCGGTTTTTTTTGTACTACTGGCTAACGCCGCGCGGGGATTCTGATACATGTAAAGAACGCCTGGGTGAGTCGCCAGCGCCTTTTCGACTTTGTCGAAGTCGGTTGCGGCGTCTAGGCCCCCACTAGCATCTTTGCCTTTGGCCCGCTCGACCATACCGGCGAACAGTGGCTTGCTGGTGGCTACTAGCAGATAGTTTTCTATTTCCGCATAGTAGACGTCCATGCCGTTGGCCGCGGTGAAGTGCTTGGCGAGCACTCCGGCAATGGTGTCGGTGGTAATAAAAGCGCGCTCTTCGGTCGACGTGCTAGACTCGTCCTGTGATTGTGCTTCCTTTGCAGCCTTGATGGCGGCTTTTTCCCAATAGGCAAGAAAGCGCCGGAACTTGTCTTTTTCACCAAGTTTGGCGACCACTCCACCGCCCGGCTTGTCCTCGTCGGGGTTTTGGGTCATAAAAATGTCGATGCCGTTGATCATTGCCGCCATTGATTGGGAGTTGATGGGAAAGCCGAGCTCTTTCTCAATCTGTGGCAGCAAATCTGACACGACAGCGAGTTTGTCTTTGCCGCCGGCAGCCGCGACGATTTTCTGAACCATAGGAGCAAGAGGATTAGCCTGGCAGGCATCGACCATTGCCTTGGTATCAGGGATGGAAACCACAGACGTTGCTTTTGCTGGGACAATTTTCGGAGCGACAACTTTTGCGCTGGCCAAGCCAGCCGCCGCCACCAGAGCTAAGGTAAGACCTAAGCACCGGGAAAAACGGTTTACCCGAGAAATCATTGTTTTTCTCCTAACGTTGAAGTGATTGTAGTGTACGCGGGTGGTGCGCCTCGTTGCAAGCGTGAACAACCACCTCGCGTTGGCTGCTCAGAAATGAAATTCGTGAGAGAGCCAGCGGCGGATCCCTACGGCCACGGGCAAATACCATGTAAGTCCCTGGAGTGCAAAGCACGCGACCAGAAAGGGAGCCGAAGCAAGGAGAGCGGCGCGGAGAGCACTCGCGCCACCGATGTGCTGTGCTTCTGCTATGGCCAGGGTCACTGGAATCAACAGGGCCAGGGTCCCACTCACATAGAAAAGGCTTGTCACAATGGTTATTGTCCCACCGAAGCCGTTTGCGATGCGCGCGGGATTGTCCTCTTTGAACGAGGGGAAGATCGCCCCGAATCCCACAGCTAGGCTTGTGAGCCCCACGGAAAGGGCAACAACCGTCACGAGGCCAAGCCACTTCATAAAGGTCATCACTTCGAGCATTTCATTGGAGAGCATAATGAGTGGGACGGAGGTAGCGACGCAGCCGGTAAGACAAAGCAAGAATTTCTCCCAAAGGAGGGTCTGCTTAGGAAATGGGGCCAAGCCGATTACCCAGTACTGTTTTCCCTCCAAGCTGAGCATCGGAAAAACAAAACGCGTGGTAAGAATCGACAGGACAAAAGCGGTGGCGCCGAGATTGAAGAGCGATAGCACGACTCTCCAGTGGCGAAAGAAAACCTCAATGCCGCGCATCTGAGCCGAGACGCCGCGGATGTTCGCAAGGTAAAGGACAAGCAACCCAAAAAGAATGACGAGTTGCGACCACTGGGCTGGATCGCGCCAAAAGGTGCGGACATCCTTGGCGAGTAGAGCCTTGAGGGGTGGCGGCAACACGCTGAGCAACCAATCGAGTAAGGTGAAGACAGAATAGGAGCGAGCTGCTGCCACTGGGCTGGCTTTTTCACGAGAGAGTGTCCAGCCGCGATAATAGAGCGGCGGGACGAGCCACAAGCAGATTTGCACTGCCATCATCGCGGTGGCAAGAAGACAAAAAAACCAGAAAAGCACGTCGGCCAACTGGCCTTGAGAGGCTGCTCGCAGCCCGTTGGCCAACCAGGTGCTGGGAAGCCACGGAGACGCTCCGGCAGAGAGCAATTCCATGATCTGGGAAAAATCCTGTGTCTGGAGAACCATGGTGCGTAGGCCCATGAAGCGCACAATGAACGCCGTGACGCCAAGAGAAGCAGCAAGGATTCCGATCGTGAAGATCCGCGCCTTGCGTGCGGGCAAAAAAGCACTGATCACCATGGTGAGGACGGCACCAATCGAAGCTGGTATCACGAGGAAAGGAAAACCGAGGATGAAAGCTGCCGGATAAAACCACACCGGCGCATGCTTCACAAGTCCGTATGAAGCGAAAAGGGGAAGGCTAAGCACGACAAACGCCCAGGAGCTGAAGAAGATGCTTTCCGTCAGCTTGACAGCAAAAATGGTGCGGTCCTGGACAGGCAGTCCCCAGAGGAACTCCGTTTCGCGGGAAATATATGTGGTAGTCAACGTGATGATGAGATTCGAAAAAATCAGCATGGAGAAAAAGGTGAGGAGAACGATGCCCATGAGGCGTTCCATGAGCGGCGCTCCGAAAGGCTCCTGCGAAACAAGAAAGCGAAAGAGGAAATGAAAAAAGGCACCGCCGATGCCGACGACGAGGAGAATTGTGATGATTCCGGCGAGCACGTGGATCCAAACGTAGCGCCGGATGTGACGCGCAAGGTGGCGCGCCATCATCACACGGGTGCGGAGTATTGCCGCGCTAGCACTCACGGATTCTTTGCCTCGGATTTCTCTACCGGTCCCACGATGAAAATATCATAGGCGGTGTGGTGGGCATGCCGTTTGCCTGCTCGGACTTCGTCGAGAAGCTGGCGCGCAACGGCAATGAATTCTTCGCGCTGCAGGCCGTGCGGCGAATTGAGGTCCATGAAAACCCAATCGCAAGGGCGCAGCTCACGCGGCGATAAAAGATGCGTGTCGAGGCGGTGGGGAGTGATCCCCCAGAGACCAAACTGCAGGGCAAGGGGAGCATCCAAGGGCAAGAGTGTGCGCGCGAGCTCGAAGCGGTAGCGATCGCGCGCCGTCACCTCAAAGGGAAGGCGACGGTAGCCATCGGTGCGGGTCGGAAGCAAATACTCCACTGCGCCGAAAACCAAAAGGAAAAATGGAAGTGCGACGCGGACGTAGGACCAGTGTCGTCTGCGAGCCAGGAGTTCGACGCGCCGGTAGCCCAAGCAACTCAAGTAAGCGAGAAGCGGGAGGAAGGGATAGCTATAGTAATAGAGTAGCGCTCGCATGAAGGGGAAGCTGGCGAGGAGCATCGGAAGCGGAATAAGAATCAGCAATGTTCGCCAGCCAGCAAAAAGAGGGATCCCTGCAAATGAGACGACGAGAAGCAGCAAGATAACAGCAGTATCGAGCCCGAAGCCAAAGTTGCTGAAACGCGAGCCGTAGTCGGTGAGAGCACCGCGTCCAAATTTGTGCTGGAAGAACCAAATCGTGCCGGCGGCAACAACGGCATAGACGACCGCAATGCCGCTGAGAAGCAACATTCTGCGACGAAACCTCTTGTCCTTGGCCAATAGCGCCTCGAGAAAAGCCCAGGCCCCGATCCAAACGGTGGCATCCTCTTTCACACTCATGGCAAGAAGCGCCAGCGGAAACAGAAGCAGCGAATGGCGCATCGCCATGGCCAAGAGGCTGAAAAGCACAAAGAAAATTTCGAAATGGTTGGCAAGATGTAGCGAGCCTACAAAATGATTAGCAAAAAAGAGCCAGGCCAAGGCCACGCTGCCCGCGGGAGAGACACGACATCGGCGCGCAAGAAGATGCATAGCGGGCACACATAGAGACAGTGCTACAACGTAACTCGTCACAAGGGGGACCGGATAGGCGCTGAGCGGAACAAGTGGAACGAGAAGGATGAGAAAGGGCGTTAAGTGAAAGGCAAAGTGATTCAGGTGCCCCATGAGCGGCGATACCATAAATCGGCCGTGCAGGGTGTTGAAAAGGCAGTAGTGGATGTTGCCGACATCGGCGAGATACCAACGGCCGGAAAGCCATTGGGTGAGCGCAATCCACTCGCTAAACACGAACGTGCCCACAGTGAGAAGGGCGGTGGCTATCCACGCGCGGCGCTCTTCTAGCGCACCGTGCCGGTGTTCTGTCCCCATCGCTTTTCGTTCACGAGTTCTCATCAAGGGCTAGAGCAACGAGCAGACAAGTTTTCGCCTAGGCTTTCTAGTACGAAAACATTGTCTGCGTCCGCTAACAAACCGTAGCATTTTGCAGAGTTCTTTTGGGCAAAGATGGTCGGAGAGGTCTAGGCGCCCCAGGTGTCGTGGATCTGCAAGTCCGTGCGCGATGGTGGCAGCTTCGTGTGGCACTGGCATGACCTTTTGCCACGTCATTCGGACTTCTCTGCGGTGTGAGTCCTGACTTTGAATAGAACTGCATGAGGAAAGCCCAGTTTTATTTCTTCAACATTCTCGCCAAGCGCGTGCTTCAAAACTTCTGCTCGACGGGGCGAAGAGAGCACGGCAGTGGCATGCATACGGCGGACGAGTTCTAGTGTGGGTGTGCTTCGGAACTCATCCAGCATTTGACGTTTTTCCTCCGCAAAAGGCGTGTTGAATAGGTGTGAGTTCACGCTGCGATGGTGAGTGAGAACAGGGATAAGGGGAACAAAAAAGCTGGTGGCAGGGGGCAGGTCATCAACGAGCACTGTTTCGGTGGTTGGCAATTTGTCCAAGGCGTTGAGCAACTCGATGTCAGCTTTCGGCGGCGCGAAGAGGATGCTGGTGCGCGGTAGACACGTAACGTTGCGCGTGCACCAGATGAGGTTGTCAGGCAGATGAAGAAAGAAGAGTGCAACTGCGCACGAAACAATGAGACGCTCGGCGTGAAGGGGCCTCCACATGCGAAGCACGCTTTCCAACCCCTCCGTCGCAAGAAGGGCGAGTGGAACGTAAAGATATCCGTGCGAGAAATGAAGCGGCTGCATTCCATAGCCGCGCGGCAGGATTTTATCCTGATAATTCAGCAGTGCTGCCACCACGGCCCACACAACGGCAAGTCGAAATTCAGAACGCTTCCATTGCTCCGAGAAGCGCGGGGGCAAAAATGCCGCGAGAGCGAGAGGCGCGAGCAGGCCATACGCGGACACGATTTGCGAAAGAAGCATGACGGCTGGGAAGTTTTGCATCTGCTGGTAAACGGAGCGGTGTTCTGGATCGCGCGCGAGGAAGACCCCATAGTAAAGCGCGAAAAGCGCATTGATCGCAACGATGGCGGCAAAGGGGCGTAAGCAGGGACGATTGCCGCGCGCCCACTCCACGACAAGCCAACTTGCCAGAATGAGGGAGACTTCGAGTCCGGTGTAGGGGTGTGCCCACCATGCGAGAAAAACCGTAACACAGCCGGCTGCGAATGCGCGTTTCATGCAAAAGAGAACTGCGCCAAAGAACAGAATGTGATAGCAGATTTCGGGCGAATAGAAAAGATTGCGGAAGAGCTGGACTTGCCAGTCGCCGTAGCCACCTTCCGCGGTGGAGAATTCGCTCGTGAAAAGGAACCAAAGCAAACTGAGCCACGAATCCGGCGGGGTTTTGTTGAGCTGGCCGACGAGCACGTTCACGGTTGTCGAGAACAATGCTGTGGCCCAAGCAAGTCCGCCTCCGAGAAGCATCAGAGCGAGTAAGGGATTGGCGCCGCGCCGCCAGCCATGGAGGAACCGAAAGATGCGGGCGGCCAATAGCAGCATAATCGGACCGAAAAGCACACGCACTCCCCCATCAATGACGGAAAACGATACTCCGGTGAGCCGCCAAATCCAGCCAACGAGTAGGAAGTAAAGGTGGGAATAGTGACGTCGGCTATCTGGAAGATTTGAGTAAGGATTTGCTGCGAACAGGCCGTTGCCGGATTCGACATACTCGCGCGCACAGGCATAATACACAGGCTGATCTACCTGGACAAATCCGAGGTAAACCCGCGAGGGCGGGAGGAACCAAGCGTGAGCAATGATTCGCAACGCAAAAACCAAAGCCGCGGCCACGGCCAGTAACTCGGGCCAATAACGGGCACAGAATGCGCGAACTCTAGCCGAACTGCTCGTGCTCATCGGGAGACAGTAAGGAGCCAGGCTTGCATGGCTTGTCACGCGCGGAATTTTTGCCCCAGGGTAGAAACTTTTTTCGCTCGCAGGATGGAGTAGGTTCCAATAGAAGGAGAATTATGCGCATTATGGGGATAGATCCGGGGCTTGCTCACACTGGCTACGGAGTTATCGAATTTACGGGCAGCGAAAGCCGCATGTTGGTCATGGGCGAGATTGTGACGCGGGCCGATGCGGCTCTTGCGCTGCGCCTGCAGGAGATTCACGATAGGTTGCATGCGGTGATAGAAGCGTGGCAACCCGAAGCCGTAGCCGTGGAAAGCCTTTTTTTCTGCACGAACGTTCGCACGGCCATTGCCGTGGCCCAAGCTCGCGGAGTTGCTTTGCTGGCGACGGCTACCGCAAATGTCCCGCTCTTCGAATACACACCGCTCGAGATCAAGCTGGCTGTGTCAGGCTACGGCAAAGCCACAAAGGAGCAGATGCAGAAAATGGTGCGGGCGATCCTCGGCTTGCGGGAGGAGCCGCGGACGAGTCATGCCGCGGACGCGCTAGCGGCGGCGCTGTGTCACGCGCATTCGCAGCGTTTTCAGCAGTTCGTGGAGTGGTCGCAGTCGAGCCGACGGCGCTGACAACTCGGGAATACGAAAAAACCAGCACCGTAAGGGTGAAGTCATGTCAGGGCCAAGGAGTTATTCCCGAAATGGCGCAGTTTCTCTACATTCACGTTCCATTTTGCGAAGCTCGGTGCCCATATTGCGACTTTTTTACGTTGGGAAAAGGAGCCCAAGCGCAGGAGTTGGCGAATGCCTGGCTTGAGCTCGCGGGGCGTGAGCTCGAACTTTGGATCGAGGCGGGAGACGTAAGTCCGAGCGATCCGGTGGCCACCATTTACTTCGGCGGTGGGACGCCGAGCTTGCTCTCTGGCCAGGCCATGCGACGCTTTCTCGATCAGGTCGGACGGCATGTGACGTTTGCGCCCGATATAGAGGTGACGGTCGAAATGCAGCCACGCACCGCGGATCTCGAAAAGCTACGTAGCTATGCTGAAGCTGGCGTGAACCGCTTTTCTATCGGTGCACAGACATTCTCTTCTGAGCTGCTCGCGTTGCTTGAGCGGCGGCATTCCGTCGCCGATACAGTCGAGCTCATCCGCGATGCGCAGCGCTTCGGGCGCGTTTCCATAGACCTTATCGCGGCTTTGCCCGGCCAGACTCTTGAGCAATGGCAGGAGGATCTGGAAACGGCGCTGAGTTTTTCACCAGTTCATCTAAGCATTTATGAGCTAACTTATTATCCTGACACGCGCTTGCGAACGTGGCTTGAAGAAGGGCGGGTACACCAGGCGGATGAAGACCTTCGTTTAGCAATCCTTGATTGGACCATTGAGCACCTCACTTCGGCCGGCTACGAGCACTACGAGATTTCGAATTTTGCTAAGCCTGGGTTACGCTCGCGGCACAACGAAAACTATTGGCGACTTGGTAACTATGTTGGACTGGGTGCTGGCGCGCACTCTTTCATCTTTCCGCATCGCTACGTCAATCCGCCGGACGTCAACGCATACAGCAAAATCGTTCGCGCAGGACAACTTGCTCGACAGCTGGCGGATGCGCGCGACGAGAACATCTTTCTCCTCGAAAACATTTTTATGGGGCTGCGCCTTGTCGAGGGAATCGAACTTGCGCAATTCCGCCAACGCTTTGGTGTGGATGTGATTGCCTGCTATTTTGATCGTCTCGCGCCTCTCGTTGAAGAGGGTTTTCTTGAAATCACGCAGACGCACCTGCGTCTTACGCGCAAAGGCCTGATGCGAGCTGACGCTGTGGTGGGGTATCTCGTGTGAGGCCAGTGAGTGCCCCCGCACTTGTTCGTGGTGATTGGTAAGGCGCCACATGCGCGGCCCGCGCTTCTTCAAACTGATTCCTCTGGGTTGGAGACGTAGAGGCTGAGAATTTGCGCGAGAACAAAGATGACTTGCGGCGCAGCGCTTGGGCAACGCGTATCTCCCCTGCTGTGCTTGAGCATGAAACCTGCGCGGGCGCGCGGTGAGTGCAACATCAGGAGGGAGATGCCGCAGCACGATGGAGTGCGTCGCGAATCACCTCGGCAAGATGCTGCGGCACACGCCCTGTTGCCTGACGAATTTGTTCGCGGCAACTGAAACCGTCAGCAATCACGAGGTCTTGAGGAGCGGCGTTGCGCACAGCGGGCAGGAGTGCGCGTTCCCCAATCTTCATCGAAAGTTCGTAGTTTGCAGCCTTGAAACCGAAGCTGCCTGCCATGCCGCAGCAGCCGGGCTCGGGTGCGCCGAATTCGATTCCCATGGCGGCCATCACCTGCTCATCGTATTTCACCTGCATGACAGCTTTATGGTGGCAATGGGCATGAAAGACGGCGCGGCGTTCGTAACGCGGGAGCGGCCAATCGCCACATTGTTTCACAAGGAATTCGGCAAGAAGATAGGTTTGCTCACCGAGGGCCTGCGCGCGTTTGTCTTCTGGGAAAAGTCCCAGCAATTCGTCGCGAAACACTGCAGCACTGCTGGGTTCGAGCACGACGATTGGTACGCCAGCCTCAATTTCGGGGCCAAGTGCGGAGAGAATTTCACAGAGTAGCCGTTTTGCCAGGCCGAGCATTCCGGCGTCGTAGAGCGCACGGCCACAGGCCAAAGGTTTGCGTGGCACGAGGACGCGCCAACCTGCGGCCTCCAGCACCTCCAGCGCGGCTTTGAGCGGTTCGGGAGTGAAGTGATTGTTGAAGGTATCCGGCCACAAAATCAGGGTGCGCTGGCTGATGTTTGCGCGCTGCACAGCTCCTTCTGCGGCATCAAGCGGGCGCTTCTCGAAAAACCATTTCGTGAAGGTTTGGGAAGCAAACGGTGGCAATTGGCGCTGCGGGGCAATGCCGGCCAAGCGCTTGAGCTGCGTTCCGAATAGCGGCACGCCGAGAAACCAATTTGCGAGGGTCGGTGAAAGTTCGGCCCAACGCGCCCAGCGGTGAATGAGCCCCAGAGCGTAGTGCTCAATGGGCCGCAGACGGCCCTCATAATAATGTGAGAGAAACTCAGCTTTATAAGTGGCCATATCCACATTGACTGGACAGTCACTCTTGCATGCCTTGCACGAGAGGCAAAGGTCGAGTGCTTGCTTTACTTCCTCACATCGCCAGGTGCTGGTGAGGAAATCGCCGCGGATCATTTCCTGCAACATGCGCGCTCTGCCACGCGTGGAGTGAAGTTCTTCACGTGTGACCATGAAGCTCGGACACATCGCGCCTCCTTCCAGACGGCGGCAACGCCCGACACCCACGCACCGCAGCGTAGCACGCGCAAAGCTACCGAGACCTTCTTGGAAATAAAAGTGAGTGCGCGGCTGCCATGGCCGATAGTTCTCACCAAGGCGCAGATTTTCGGCTGGACCGTAGGCATCTACGATCTTGCCTGGGTTCATTTTATTGTCTGGATCCCAAATCGCTTTGAATTCGCGGAACGCTTCAACGAGCTCGGGGCCAAACATTTTGGGAAGCAGATGCGCACGGGCCTGACCGTCGCCATGTTCACCGCTCATCGAGCCACCGTAACGAACAATGAGGTCGCCTGCGGCATCGAGGAAGCGGACGAATTTTTCGATGCCTTCGCGCGACTGCAGGTCGAAATCGAGACGCAGGTGGACACAGCCATCGCCAAAGTGGCCATAGAGTGCACTCTCGTAGCCAAAACTGTCGCGCAATGCAGCGAAATCGCGCAGATAAGCAGCGAGGTTTTCGGGGGGAACTGCTGCGTCTTCCCAGCCAGGCCACGTGTGACGTCCATCGGGCAAAAATGCGGTGGCCCCGAGCCCACTTTTGCGCACTTCCCAAATAAGTGCAGCTTCGCGTTCATCCGGGAATTTGACGGAAGGACGATGCGGACGGCGTTCGAGAGCTGCCACGAGAGCCTCGGCTCGCTCGCGTGCTTCTTTGGGGCTTTCACCTGGCATCTCGACGAGCAGCCATCCTGTTCCTTCGGGCAATGGATCATAATCATTCGGACCAAGACGTTTCTTGCGGCGCAGGAACCGACGAAGGTAGTCGTCCATTCCTTCCAAGCCGACAGGGCCATGGCGAAGAATTTCCGGCACTTCCTCCGCAGCCGTGAAGACGTCCGGATAGCCAAGGACCACAAGGCAGCGCGAGGGAGGGCTATAGACCAAGCGCACGGTGGCTTCGAGAATTGTCACGCATGTGCCTTCGCTGCCGACGAGCGCCCGGGCGACATTGAAGCCATTTTCAGGAAGCAGTTCGTCGAGGTTGAAGCCAGAAACGCGACGTGGCAATCGCGGAAAGCGCGTGCGGATGAGGTCGGCGTAGCGATCGCGGAGGTCGCGCAGCTTGCGATAGATTTCTGCACGCGGGGCTCCCGCGCGGATAATCTGATCGAGCTCATCCTCGTTCACTGGTCCTACGCGCATGCGCTCGCCGCGGTAGGTGACGATCTCAAGCTCATGCACGTTGTCCGAAGTGCGACCGGCCATAACGGAATGAATGCCGCAGGAATTGTTGCCAATCATTCCGCCTATGGTGCAGCGATCGTGGGTGGCCGGGTCGGGACCGAACGTCAGGCTGTAGGGTGCAGTCGCGCGGTGGAGATCGTCGAGTATCGTGCCGGCCTGCACGCGTGCGACGCGGCGTGCCGGATCGATCTCCACGACTCGATTGAGGTACTTTGAGAAATCGAGTACGACCGCAACGTTGCAACATTGCCCGGCCAGGCTTGTGCCGCCGCCGCGACTGAGGATTGGCGCACCAAAGGTGCGGCACAGGTCGATGGCGGCAAGAACGTCTTCGGTTGAGCGCGGAATCACCACTCCGATGGGAACTTGTCTGTAGTTCGAGGAGTCGGTGGCGTACATCGCGCGCGTTGCGCGATCGAAGCGCACTTCGCCAATGACTTGGCGCTTGAGCGCTTCCTCTAAAGCTCGCGCTTCTGCATTCAGCTTTGGTTCGCTCATGTTTCAGGTTATGCTTGGCACGAGTGGCCTATTCGGAAGCGGGAATGCGTGGAAAATGGTGTGGTGAACAAACGAGCAGCGTGGGCGTTTTGTGTGACATAACAACGTAGCCCGACTTTATTGTTCGCGGAGAGTGACGAGAATGTGTCGCATGGTAGGTTTCACGGCAGCGAAACCTGTGAGGGTGGGAGCATTTTTGGAAGCGGTGGCAGAACAAGCTCAGCACGGTTGCCAGCCGTGGGGGCGTCCTCACGGCGATGGCTGGGGCATGGCCCTGCTGACCCCAGCGGGCTGGTTTGTGGCCCACAGCAATCGGCCGATCTGGGAGTTTTCGTTGGGAAGACTTGCAGGCGTGGAGGCAACAAGCGGGCTGGTGCATGCACGGCTAGCTTCGCCGAACACTCCTGTGAACCTGACGAAAGTGCATCCTTTCTGCGCCGTGATCGAAGGGCAGACCTATGCATTCTGCCATAACGGCAGTATCACGCGACGAGAGCGGCTGCCGCGACCTGCCAACATTACACTCGCGCCGGACGCCATTGATACAGAGCAGTATTTTGCACTTGTGCAGGAGCGCCTGGCCTGTGGCGATAGCGAGGAGGAGGCGCTAGCGACGACTGTGAAGGACATCGAGAACGTGTCGTGCGAGTTTAGCTCACTGAATGCCCTGTTGTTGAGCGAAAAGAAGCTGGTTGCTGTGAGAGGACCGGTGGACGAGAAGTATCGGCACTATTATACAATTTACGTGCACTGTGGGCCAGAGATTGTAGCCGTCAGCACGGAGCCTTTATCGGCGTTCAGCGAGAGCGTGCCGCTCGACGGAATTTTTGCAGCGGCCCACGGATCGATAGCAACACGCCATCCGCTGTGAGAATCAAATAGAGGGCGGGAGAAGACCGACCGCTGAAGTGACACTGTCCAGCTCGCTCTCTCATGTCTTTCAACGAGGACGCATAATGCCGCGCGCACTTCTGCTAGTTCCCTGGATCTACGACTTTGCGGCGTACGATTTCTGGTCGTGTCCGGTGGGCTTGCTTAGTCTTGGAGCCGTGCTGAGGAGCAGCGGATGGGAAGTCGAGTTTGTGGACTTGACGGATCGCCACCACCCTGGGCTTGGACGCGAGCTGAAAGAAAAGTGTTTTCACACGGGCAAATACTATGCGGAGGAGGTGCCCAAGCCTCCCGCGATCGCGTGGGTACCACGGCGCTACAAGCGCTACGGCCTCCCACCGGACATTGCTGAGGCGGATTTGGCGCAGCGTCCGCGGCCTGACGTCGTGCTGGTTACTTCGCGCATGACGTATTGGTACCCAGGTGTATGCGAGGCGGTTGCTTTGGTGCGCCGAATTTGGCGCGATGTGCCTGTGGGTTTGGGAGGGACGTATGCGACGCTTTGCTACGACCACGCACGACTGAAAACGGGTGCGACATTTGTATTTCGCGGCGAGGGAGAGCAAGCGCTGCTGGAAGTTGTGGAGCAGCTGACAGGGGTGCGGACGCCCGCGGCGCCGCTGTCTAGGATTTCGCTCGACGTGCTCGATTCGCTGCCTTTTCCGGCCTGGGAGCTTCGCCGGTGGAACAAAGCGGTAGTGGTCGAGACGAGTCGGGGGTGTCCTTATCATTGCTCATACTGCGCAACGAAGTTGCTGCTTGCGCGATGGCGGGCAAAATCGCCAACACGTGTGGCGGACGAAATAGACTTCGCCGTAAACGAGCTTGGCGCTGAGGATATCGCTTTTGCGGATGATGCATTGCTCCTTAATCCCAGTCGGCATTTTCTCGCGTGGGCAAAAGAGGTGGAACGCCGCCGCATCCGTTGCCGATTCCACACCCCCAATAGCCTTTTCGCGAGCATGATTTCGCGCGAAGTAGCCGAGGCGATGCGGGCTCTGGGGTTCGAAACAATAAGGGTGAGCTTGGAGACCGCAAGTGATGAGCGGCTAGAAAAACTCGGGAGGCGGATTCGGCCCCGCCATTTTGTCGAGGCGATGAGAAACCTGCGGGCGGTCGGTTACCGGCCGGAGCAAATAGGGGTGTACATTTTGTGTGGTCTGCCAGGGCAGCATGCTGAGGAAGTGAGGCATTCGGTGGACCTCGTTGTGCAAGAAGGCGGCACACCACGCCTGGCGGAATACTCCCCAATTCCCGGCACGGCAGAATGGCAACGCGCGTGCCAGACGACGCAGCTGGCACTTGCAGAGGAACCGCTGCTGCAGAATAACTCGGTTTTTTGGTGGGCCAGCGGTGCCATACGCCCCGCGGAGATGGCAGAACTCAAGCGCTATGCACGTGAGGCAATGCAACGTGGTGGAGCAAATGAGGCGGGTGCTGGCCAAACATTGACCGTCAAAGCCACTGAAGAGAGATCGCCAAATGGAACCTGCAATTAATACCGGAGGACTTATTTCCGAGCACGAGCTTTCGTGTGGAGCGCCAGCGCGAGTTTGGGAGGGTTATCCCCAAACGAGAGTCACGAATCTACCTTGATTCCAGAGCCAGCGAGATGAGCATCGCTTGAGGGAACAATTCGACCCATGACAGGCAAAATGAGGACAGATCCTGAGAAGTTGCGCCGGCTGCGATGGAACCCTTTGCCGGTGGCAGTGACGATGAGTGCGATGATGGTGGCGCTGGTCCTGATGAGTTCGGAGCGACAGACGTCCGTGCGCAGGGAACCTCCGCTACCGTCCGAGCTGCAAATCATGCTCGCGAAAACGAAACTGTCCGGAGCGAGTGCGCCTGGTCAGCAGGCCCAGAGCGCCGCAATACACACGGATGCGGATTTGACGGCGGAAGAAGCACAAGCGGATGCGTTGGGAGTGGCTTCCTCCCCCATATCGGGGCAGGCATTGGCGCCTGCTGAACGAGCTGCAGTGGGTCCGCCAGCAGGAGCTCAAAATCTTGCGGTGCTTCGTGGAAATTCAACTTTAGCACCCTCGGCCGATGGTGCCACCCCAACGGCCAGTGAGCCGCTCGATTTGCCAGTGGCAGCACCGAATGCGAGGGGTTCGTCGACGCTTGGTACTGCGCCTTATGCGGCAACTTCGAAGCCGAGTCTCGATCAAAGGCAGAGAGATCCGCTGGAAGAGATCCGGCGCGCCATGGCGCCGACAAATCCAGGTACGCTCGGCAACCGTGGGTTGCCCATCCCAACACCGCCGCCGATTGCTATGCCGCGCGAGCTGGCGCAAGCTACGCCCGCCCCCACGCGCACTGCATCTGTCTTGCAACGAGTGCGCAACATCCCCACGCACCTCATTCAAACGCCCTATCCGATTCTGACAAATTCGTCGAGCACGGATGAACCCTCTCCTGCTGCTGACCCAACTTTGGCAACGGATGTGGGAAAGACTCCATTGTGGAGCGACCCCAATCATCCGCTGCTAAAAGGGCTGCGGGAGGACACGGTCGCAATCCCGACGGTGCCTTCGGGAACACTCCAAGTGTCTTCAGCGGAGTCGCTTGCCATCACCCCATCCGTGAGCCGAGTCCCGCGCATCGAGGCATCGAGTGTCCCCTCTGGTGCGAGGAACACGCCGTCACGCGAAAGGGTTTCTCCCGTCGTGACCCCGCAGGTTTTCTCGGCATCACCGCCTCAAGAAGGGAACCCATCTCTCACACCTGGAGCAACTGCACCGGAGGCCACACTGCGGCCGACACAAGCGCCGACTGCTGCGGTCGACAGTAGCGAACCGACTGCCTCTCCGCGTGGCGCTGCGCCGCGCGAACTCGAACACTCACTGGGGCACGAATCGCGAATATCCCCAAGTGAACGGACGTGGGCAACACCGCCGCCTACGTTCGAAAAAGAAATTCGCACAACTGGGGAATTTACCGTGCGAAAAGGTCGAGCAATTGTCACATTCTCAAATGTCCCCGTAGAGAGTGTGCAAACACGGTTGTCGGCCACAAGTTCCACGGTCGCAGGAGAGGAAGAAACGCCGACGGTCTCAGCGTCGAAAGTCACGGCGCTTCCTAAGGAGGCGCAGCCGGAAGCGACCACCGTGGTACCTGCAGACATCCCCAAGTTCGAACCGAAGGACGAGAGCGAACCACTTGTAGAGCAGCGGCTTCAGGAGCTAGCGCGCACTGGAAGCGACACGAAACTTGCGCAGCGGCTAGCTAGCAAAGCGATTCCGGCAAGTGTGGGGGACCGCATTCTCACCCGCGAGGAACTTGAGCGCCACGTGCGCGCATTTGAAACTCTTCGCGGCTACAAATTGAATGAAGATCAGCGCGTCAATATTGAAGGCGTGCTGGCGCAGGACTGGCTCGAGCGCACAGCTGTTGCGGCGATCGCGCGCGAACATGGCCTGACCGTGAGCGACGAGGAAGTGTCGGCTGAGATTGAGCGACGTAAGGCGCGATTCGGTCAGAACTTGCCAAACGCGCTGCGACAGGCTGGCTTCTCGGAACAAGAAGTGCGCGAGGAAATGCGCAATGCGCTTCTGGTGGACAAGCTCGTGGAAAAGACTATGGCGGAAACATACCCAGAGAGCAAACTCCGCGAACTTTATGAAGCACATCCGGAGCGCTATACGCCCTCGCGGCGGTTGCACGTGCGCGAGATCTTTAAGCAGAAACAGCCAGGGCGAGAGCAGGAAGCACGAGCAGCGATTGAGCGCATTCGGCTAGAAATCGCAAAGGGGGCAACATTTGAGGAACTGGCGCAGCGCGAAAGCGAATCCCCAACGCGCGAGCAAAATGGCGACCTTGGCTGGATAGACGCGTCGAAACCACTCTCACCACGACAAGCTCAAGCCCTGGCAGATCTGAAACCAGGACAGGTGAGCGACGTCATCGAGCTCGGCGATGGCTTTCAGTTGCTGAAGGTTGTCGAAATTGAGGAGCCGAAGCCTGGCTTTGAGGGCGCACGTGAGGCAGTCAAGACCGCCGTGCGTGACCACATTATTGGCATGGCTTACGACGAAGCAATGGCACGCTATGAAGTCAAGCTGCGCAACAAGCGTTTGACGCCGCGATTACCGCATCCCGAGGTGAGTAAAGCGACGTCGCCTGCGGGTGGCGGTGCAAAGACCCAGAGCGAAACGCAAAACCCCCGCAGCCAGAGGGCAAAGCGGCCAGCAACGCAGGCGCCAACAGCAACGCCCGCGCTGCTGTCGCAACCCAAGCAGCTCGAACCGCCACCAGCAAACCAGACGCCTGGCGCTAAGCGGCGCCTCATTCCATTTTTGAAGAAGCGCAGTGAGCAGTGAAACAGGGAAAGACATCTCAGACACAGTTGAGAGCCAAGCAACGTAGCTTAACGTCCTCCCAACGAAGTCGACGCCGCGGTCGCCTTCAGCCGAGCGCACAGCCTCAAGCTGGACTGGAACCTAAGCCATCGTGGCGCGAACGGCTGGGCTTGTCGCTGGCAACTCCAGAACCGTCGGCGATGGCGGACGGCGAGCGCACTCATTGGTTTTGGAAGGTTCTTCTTGTTGCTCTGCCGGTTTATTACTGGCTAGCATTTGGGCGCTATGGCCTTGGCGAGCGCGATGACGGTTTCGTACTTGCGCAATCGTGGCGCGTCATCAATGGTCAGCTTCCCCACCGGGACTTCATTAGCGTGCGGCCAGCCATGTCTGCTTATGATCATGCGCTGTCGCTTCTGCTAATGCCTGAAGCATGGGAAATGATTTTTGACCGGCTGCTGAATTACGCAGAAATGGCGGCCGCCAGTTTCTTTCTTTTTGCTGCCATGGACCGCTGGCTCCCGCTTCGGCGTTTTGGACTGGATCTCTACGTCGTCTCCGCAATCGGGTTCATTTATTCGATGCACAATTTTCCCCCGATGGCATGGACGACGACAGATGGCGTTTTCTATTTTTCGCTTGGACTGTATTTCCTCAGCCGTGGCGAGCAGTGGCGTTGGCTCATTCCCGGATTGCTAGCTGTGCTGGCTGGCCTGCTAACAAAACAATCTTTTATCGCTATGCCGCCACTTGCGCTTGCCGTAGTGGCAACGCTCTACGGTTGGCGCGCGCTACTGAGGGCGGTTGGGGTGCTTGCTGGCGCTTCGCTGCTCCTCACGCTCTGGGGTGCGGCCGTAGGCGTCTTGGAGCCGATGATCTACCAGACCACGAACACGACTGGTCGAGGGAATGTGTTTATTTATAGCGGACTCTTCACGTACTTCGAGCGCGCTAGCTACTTTTTGCCAGTGCTCTCGTTTGCCATGTTGCGCCTTGCGGCTGTGCGATGGCCAAAAGCGGCGAGCAAGGGATTCGCGTTTGTGGCGCTCGCCTGTTGCGTGGCGCTGCTTTTCGAAACGCTCGACAACTATTTAGCGCCGCAAATTCTTTTTCGGAGACTTGCTGCAAAGCTCACATTTGGTCTCATGGCACGCAATTATGGCGGCAAGAGCTTTGCAGAGATTTTCCAAGAGTTTGTCCATCACCCAGGCTGGGGCGATGGCGGCATGGGATTCAATATCCCCTTTCACGCAGTGCGGAGCCTTTTCTGGTTGGGCCTAGGGGCTGCACTTGCGACACTCCAACTTCGCCGCGTGCCGGCCTCAGTTTTTCCGTTGTACGGGCTCGTTCTGGCGTGGTCGTGCTCGGCAACCAATGGCTATCCCACCCCCGCACTTTGTTCAGGGCCCCTGGTGTTTGCGCTTTTTCATGCGGCTTATCCTCTGATGCCGCGGCGAGCTGCAAAAGTTCTGGCGCAGATTCTGCTTTGGGGCGGCTTGGCCGTGTATTCGTTCGCGAATTGCTTTCCCTATCAGTCCAAGCCCATCTGGCGGTGCGTGCATCCCATGGGCACAATCTTTAAGAAGGCTTCTTTTATCTGGGCTGATGAGCGCTCCTGGCGCTGCTACTCCGAACTTGCCGCGCTCACGAAACGCTACGGCACGAATTTCAAGACGCTGCCGAATGTTCCGCTTGCGAATTATCTCACGAACACCATTCCGCCGATTCCTGTGGACTGGGTGGAAGATTACGAGCTGCCTGGCGAGTGGCGCGATGTGGCGCTTGAGCTGGATCGAAGTGGTGCTGTTGTCTTTTTGCGCAGGGAACTCATGGAATCGGAGCTTCTTCCGCATTATCAGTTCGGGGGCATTAATTCCACCGTGGCTTTCTACGTGACGAAGACGTGGAGGAAAATCGAGTCCGGTCCAGCATTTGATGTTTACGTCCGCGAGATGAACACGTCTTCTCCACTCGAAATCCAATGGGCCCACAAGAAGTGATGGCTGGGGAGGAAGGATTCGAACCTTCGAATGCGGGTTCCAAAGACCCGTGCCTTAGCCACTTGGCGACTCCCCAGCGTTGGCAGTTTTTTCTTACAGTTGCGCAAAGCAGCAATTCAGCACGCTGGGCATTGTAGAATGCACAGAAGCAGAGGTTTGCAGTGATTGATTAGCGACTTTCCGACAGTTGAAACACAGCACAGTCGGACAAGAAAGGACATCACAAACTATGACAGAGCAGCGCAAGCTACACTCCGAGACGCTGGCGCTTCATG
Organism: Candidatus Sumerlaeaceae bacterium; assembly: GCA_049968255.1. Lineage (GTDB taxonomy): Bacteria > Sumerlaeota > Sumerlaeia > Sumerlaeales > Sumerlaeaceae > DRVG01. The sequence goes on from JBMFRB010000006.1 coordinate 204,515, forward strand.
CCGGCCACACGCCTGATGCCGCTTCAAAAGCGCGCGCCGTTCCTATTTACCAGACAACGTCCTATGTTTTTGACAACTCTGAACACGCGGCGCGGCTTTTTGCGCTTCAGGAGTTCGGAAACATCTACACGCGCATCATGAATCCGACGACGGACGTGCTGGAGAAGCGATTAGCAGCACTCGAGGGGGGCGTGGGTGCGCTTGCAGTATCGTCGGGACAAGCGGCCATCACGCTTGCGGTGCTCAACATCGCCCGTACGGGACAAAACATTGTTTCGACGAGTTATCTTTACGGGGGCACTTATAACTTGTTTCAGCACACGCTGGCAAAGATGGGGATCGAGGTGCGTTTTGTGGATTCTTCGAATCCTGCCAATGTGGCGGCGGCCATAGACGAGAAGACGCGCGCCGTTTACATGGAGTCGATCGGCAACCCTAAAAACAATGTGGATGATTTTGAGGCGATTGCGAACATTGCGCATGATGCTGGCATTCCTTTCGTCGTGGACAACACAGTGAGTCCTTACATTTTCCGGCCCCTTGAGCACGGGGCAGATATTGTGGTGTATTCGCTGACGAAATTTTTAGGTGGTCACGGCACTTCGATTGGCGGCGCGATTGTGGACTCGGGGCGATTCAACTGGGCGAACGGGAAATTTCCGGAATTCACGGAGCCGGATCCGTCGTACCACGGCCTGGTCTTCTGGGAGCCATTTGGGCTGCACGAGAAAGCGGTGGTGCCAGGCGCGGCTTACATCATCCGCGCACGAGTTGCGCTGCTGCGCGACCTTGGTCCGTGCATCTCTCCATTCAATTCGTTTCAGATCTTGCAAGGAATTGAAACGTTGCACTTGCGGATGCCTCGGCATTGCGAGAACGCCCTGGCCGTGGCACGTTGGCTAGAAGAGCATCCGGCTGTGAGCTGGGTGAATTACCCAGGACTGCCAAGTCACCCGGATTATGAGCGCGCGAAGAAATACCTGCCGCGCGGCTGTGGAGCCATCATCGGTTTCGGCATCAAAGGTGGCCTTGAAGCTGGAAAGAAGCTCATTGATCATGTTAAATTGTTTAGTCATCTGGCCAACATAGGCGACGCAAAAAGCTTGATCATTCATCCGGCTTCGACGACGCATCAGCAGCTTTCGCCGGAAGAGCAGTTGGCCACAGGGGTGACACCAGACTTCATCCGGCTGTCCATCGGCTTGGAGCATGTGGAGGACATCATCGCCGACTTGGATCAGGCCATTGCGGCCAGTCAGCGCTAAGCCTAGACGAGGTCGAAATCATGTCGGGGAAGATTCAACGAGAGGACGAAAGCGTATCGCAGCCGAGAGAGCGGCCGGGACTCGGCTTGGTTGAGACAAAGTACGTTGATCTATGCCAGGACGGCCTCGAACTTGAGAGCGGTGTGCGATTCGGTCCGATCACGGTCGCCTATGAGACATACGGTGAGCTTTCGCCCACTCGCGACAACGTCGTGCTCGTGTGTCATGCGCTTTCGGGGGGAGCCCACGCGGCGGGATGGCTTCCCGGCCAGAAAAAGCCGGGGTGGTGGGATATCATGATCGGACCGGGGAAAGCGTTCGATACAGATAAGTATTTTGTGATTTGCTCGAACGTGCTCGGCAGTTGTTATGGCACAACCGGGCCGAGTTCTCTCAACCCGCGTACGGGCAAGCCGTACGGTTTGAGCTTTCCGGTCGTGACGATTCGCGACATGGTCAACGTGCAGGCGCGATTGCTGGATCATCTGGGGATCTCTCGCGTGCTGTGCGTGACGGGTGGCTCGATGGGCGGAATGCAGGCGCTGCAATGGGCAGCTGCTTACCCGGAACGGGTGCAATCCGTGATTGCCATTGCGACGACTTGGCGACATTCGGCGCAACAGATCGCTTTCAACGAGGTCGCGCGCCAAGCCATCATGGCTGATCCGGCGTGGAACAAGGGCGATTACTATGACGGCGAGGGGCCACGCATGGGCCTGGCTGTAGCGCGCATGATCGGTCACATTACCTACCTATCCGACATCAGCATGGAGCGTAAATTTGGCCGGCGTCTTCGCAATCGCGAACGTTATGGTTTTGACTTTACCTCGATTGATTTTGAAGTGGAGAGCTATTTGCGCTATCAGGGGCAAAGCTTTGTCGAGCGCTTCGACGCCAACTCGTTGCTCTATTTGACCAAGGCCTTGGATTATTTTGACCTGACGCAGGGAACTGGGGAGTTGAGAGAAGTTTTCCTTGGCACGAAGACGCTGTTTTTGCTCATGACTTTTTCTTCGGACTGGCTCTATCCCCCGCAGCAGTTGAAGGAAGTGGCGCATGCCGTGCGCCGTGTGGGCGGCGACGCTACTTACTGCGAAATCAACAGCGACTACGGACACGACGCATTTCTTCTCGAACACGCGACGCAGGCACCACTTATCTCGTCGTTCCTTGAGCGTGCCAGCGGGCTCTTTTTCGAAGGAGACGGCGGTGAGGGAATCTAACAAGAAATTTATTGAGGATTGGATAGTGGCGCACACGCCTGAGCACGCCCGCGTGCTGGATGTGGGATGTGGCGACGGCCGGCTACTTGAGCACCTTGTGAAAGAGAAGAATGCGAGAGGAACTGGAATCGAGCTCGATGAAGCAAACGTGCGTCAAGCTATTCAGCGTGGCCTGAGTGTGCATCATGGAGACGCGGAAGAAGGCCTCGACCACTACGCCGATGACGGCTTCGACATCGTCATCTTCAGTTTGACGATCCAAGAGCTGGGTCATCCCCAGCGGTTGCTGCGTGAGGCGTTTCGTGTAGGGCGCCAGCTCGTTGTGACGTTTCCCAATTTTGGGCATTGGCTCGCTCGTTGGCAACTCGCCGTGCTTGGGCGTGCACCTAGCACTCCGTGTCTTCCCTACACGTGGTATGAAACCCCGAACCGCCATTATCTGACTGTGTTGGACTGGGAAGAATTTATAAAGGCAGAAGGCTGGCGAGTGCTGGATCGTGCATTTGTAAGCAATGGCAGCGAGGTGCGATGGCTGCCTAACTTGCGCGCCGAGGCCGCGATGTATCTGCTCGAGGAGGGCTGAGGCCAATCGTTGCACGTCTCACCCCACGCCGGCATGGGCGGCGAAGAGATCCTGGCAATGCCTGAGGAGCAAAACAGCAATCTTCAGAGCAAAACTTTGCTGATCCCGAGGCGTTCCGCCACCCGACGCAGTCGCATCAGGACATTGGAAGTGTCTGGCAGGCCCTGACGGGCGTACTGGCAGGAACGCACAGCATCCATACGCATGCCGCGGTATTCGTAAAGTTCGGCGAGCCGCACAAAAAGTTCGGCTTGCTGCGGCGCAATCCGAAAAATCGCCTGGCGCAGATGCCAAGTAGCAAGGGCGAAGGATTGGGCACGCTCGAGCTCGCGAACGAGCAGGAGACGGAGGACAAAATGGTTAGGATTGTTCGCCACACCAAGGCGCAGAATTTCCTGTGCGCGCGAAGGGATGTTCGTGTCGCTATAAAAAAGCGCAAGTTGCTCATAAAACGTCGGCACGTAAGGATTTGCTTTGATGGCATGTCGGTAAGCTGTTTCCACGCGTGGGGCCAGAGCAAGAAGGGCTCGCGAATCCCCAACAGCGCGCTCTTGATAATGTTGAGCCAACCGTGCCCATCCTTCCGCATAGAATGGGAAAATGAACACAGCACGTTCAACGCGCTGGCCGTAGTTCACGTCGGAAAGAGCTTCCCCTTCGCGGCGTTGGGCAAGGGCCTTGGCGCGGTGCGGCATGGCTTGGAGGGTAAGGAGGATGAGGGCCGTCACGCCGGCAACAGATGTACGCACCGCAACTCCCAAACGCGAAGGCTCGTGGCGCATCAATGCGGCGCTCAATTTCCCTCTTACGCGAGGCGTGGCCGTGGCATGCTGCTCAGCGAGATTCCATTTCTCGTAGAAAATGCGCATAGGATCGCGGACCGCAACCAAGCTGACAAATGTGCCAACAATCGCCCACAGAAAAACCCAGCCCCAAGGTTGAGCAAGATCGTCCGTCACAAAAAGTCGCGCGAATTCTAATAGAACGAGGGTCAGATAGACGAGCACGCTGAGCCGCAGCCGCCGGTTGGGAAATAACTGCCAGCGACGTAAAACAAACACCGGCACTCGCAACCATGCTGCAGCGAAGAGAACGGTGCCAACGGCGCCCCATTCACACGGGATTCGTGCGAAAGCTGGTACCACTGGCGGTAGCTCAAGGTAGCCGACTGGCCGAAAAGACGCGGCCATCCAGGGCCACGTCCCGACTCCACCGCCCGTAATCGGATAGGCAAGAAAAAGGCGCCGGACCGTCGAGAGGAGTAAGGCCTGTGTAAATGCCCAATTGCCGAATATGCCAAGGCGATACGATTCGAGAAGAGCCAGGAGAGTCTGAACGATCCACACGGATATGCCGACGAGTATCGCCCCTGACCACAAAACAAAAACGAGATTTGCTGGCTTTTGCAGAAGAAAAAAAGGCTGAGCCAGCAGAATCACTAATCCGAAAGTGAAGGCGAGGCTCTGCATGGCCTCAAGCGAAACAACGGCGGCCTGAGCTGCTTCGTTAGCGGGGGCCGGACGCGACAGCAGATGCTCAGCCCCTGCCCACAGTCCTAAACATACGGCCAAGGCCACAAGGTTGAAACTTCGCAGGCGACGGAAAAACAGATAGCGACCAAGGAGATAGGCCCACACGCCGTCAAGCATCCACGTAAGCGCAAGCGCTGTTGCGCCAGGCGCTTCGCTGTAATGCAAGGAAGCGGCCGAGTAGGCAAAAAACACAGCGACGAGGAAATCAAAGTGAGACCAGTAAAGCGACTGGCGCCCACTAAGATTGTGGGCCGCCATACTCCCCACGAACCCTGCAGCGAGGAGTGTGTGGGCGAGCAAGGGCTGAAACCCCAAAGGGTCGTGGCTGAGTGCTAAAAGAATGAGCGCCCCGCCAAAGCACAAGAGAGCGAACACGTCGAGAAGAATGACGGTTAGATCCGCACGGGTGATTTTCAGCGCTTCACGATGGCTCACGGCGCCACATTTGCGGTTCGAAGAACGTAGCATGGCAAGAAAATAGGCGGTCGGCATGGCTCGCGCGAAGCGACACTTGCAAAGGCAGGTTGGAGAATAGAATCGTTGCTGGCGAGACGGCAAACTCTCGCCTATCTCGGGTCGAGGAGAAAGAAATTCATGACTACACGCGATGAAGCTCTTGCCTATCATAGCAGGCCGCCCGCAGGCAAAATTGAAATTCGGCCGACAAAACCTTGTCTCACGCAGCGCGATCTGGCGCTGGCTTATACTCCCGGCGTGGCAGAACCGTGCCGCGAAATCGAAGCGAACCCCGAAGAGGTGTTTAAGTACACGGCTCGCGGAAATCTTGTGGCCGTGGTGAGCAATGGCACAGCGGTCCTGGGTCTTGGTGATATCGGTCCGCTGGCTGGCAAACCCGTGATGGAAGGCAAGGCTCTGCTGTTCAAGCGCTTTGCCGATATTGATGCCATTGATATTGAGTTGGCCACGAAGGCCCCAACGGAAATCATCCGCACCGTCCAACTTCTCGAACCCACCTTCGGCGGAATCAATCTGGAGGATATCAAGGCGCCGGAGTGCTTTGAAATCGAGGAAGCGTTGCGCGCGACAATGCAGATTCCGGTGTTTCACGACGATCAACACGGGACTGCAATTATCTCTGGTGCAGCACTGCTCAACGCGCTGGAGCTCGCAGGGAAACGCATTGAGCAAGTGAACATCGTGTTCAGTGGAGCCGGAGCAGCCGCCATCGCAACGGCGCGCTTCTATTGCCTTCTTGGAGCCCGCAAAGAGAACATCACCATTGTGGATTCCAAAGGGGTAATCTACGTGGGACGCAAAGAGGGCATGAATCGGTGGAAGCAAGAGTTTGCCACCGAGACGTCGGCACGCTCGCTCGCTGAGGCTATGCGCGGTGCGGACGTGTTCGTGGGTCTTTCGGTGGCGGGACTTGTGACAGAGGAGATGCTCCGCAGCATGGCCGCGAAGCCCATTGTCTTCGCACTGGCCAATCCCGATCCGGAAATTCCCTACGATGTCGCGAAGGCGGTGCGGCCCGACGCCATCGTGGCCACGGGACGGTCAGATTATCCTAATCAAGTCAATAACGTTCTGGGGTTCCCCTTCATTTTTCGCGGGGCCTTAGATGTTCGTGCGCGTCAGATCAATGAACAGATGAAGGTGGCAGCGGCAAAAGCGCTCGCGGCGTTGGCCCGTGAGAGTGTTCCGGAGACAGTGGCAAAAGCGTACGGTCTGGAAACCATCACATTCGGGCCGGATTATCTTATTCCCAAGCCATTGGATCCGCGAGTTCTCACGTGGGTGGCTCCTGCAGTGGCCGAAGCGGCCATTGAATCCGGCGTGGCGCGGCACAAGCTGGACATCGCCAAGTACCGCGAGGCACTGGAAAACAGACTTGGGCGCTCACGCGAAATCATGCGCATCGTGTTCCATAAGGCTCGCACGGCACCCAAACGGGTTGTGTTTGCGGAAGGAAGCCATTCGAAAATTCTTCAGGCCGCGCGACAGCTTGTGGATGAAAAGATTGCCTCTCCTATCTTGCTTGGCGATCCTCCAGCAATCGAAGCCCAAGCTGCTCGACTTCAAATTAGCCTCACAGGAATGCGAATTGAAAGTCTTGCGAATTCGCCAAACCGCGACCGATACGCACGCCGCATATTCGAGTTGCGTTGCCGAAAAGGTGTGACGCTGAGTGAGGCTTTTGAACTCGTCAGGGATCCCAACTATTACGCGTCGGCTATGGTCGAACAGGGGGATGCCGATGTGATGATCTCCGGAATCGAGTATCATTATCCGGATGGGCTAAGGCCGCCGATGCGGATCATTGGGGTTGACCCCAAGCATAAAACGGCGGCAGGCGTCTACCTCATCATCACGAAGCAGCGCACGCTGTTCTTCGCCGACACGACAGTGAACATTGATCTCGATGCCGAACGCATGGCGCGCGTGGCGGTGCTTACGGCAAATCTGGCGCGGAGCTTTGGAGTGGAGCCGCGCGTGGCAATGCTAAGCTTCTCGAACTTTGGAAGTGTGCGCCACCCACGGACGGAGATGGTGCAGCAAGCTGTGAAGATGGCGCGCCAGTTGGATCCTACGCTCCAGGTGGATGGGGAACTTCAGGCTAATACGGCCCTCAATGCAGAGCATTTGAACGAGACTTATCCATTCAACATCCTCGGAGGCGAGGCGAACGTGCTCATTTTCCCGAATTTGGAGGCTGGGAATATCGGCTACAAACTTGTGGCACGCCTTGCCGATGCAGAGCTTGTGGGCCCGATTCTTGTCGGCATGAAGAAGCCTGTCCATATTCTGCAGCGAGGCGATGAGGTAAAGGATATTGTCAACCTTACAGCCATCGCTGTGATCGGCGCACAGTAACGTGACGTGCGAACATGTGGTGGTGTTGTTACAATAAAAACAGGTGGAGTTGGCGGCATGCGTGTGGCCATAACAGGCGCAACGGGTTTCATTGGACGAGCTCTCGCCACAGCGCTTGAACAACAGGGGGTAAAAGTGTGGCGACTGGTGCGGCGGCCTAGTGGCGCGCCCAACGAGGTCGCGTGGTCTGTTGAGCAAGGTGTTCGCGAACCTGCTAAAGTGGAAGGTTGCGATGCTGTAATTCATCTTGCGGGAGAAAGCATTGCGGGCGGTCTGCGTTGGTCAGCCGCGAAAAAAGCGCGAATCCGCGAGAGTCGGGTGCGTGGCACAGAAAGATTGGTCGAATCGCTGCGGCAACTCGCACAACCGCCGCAAACCCTGCTCTGTGCTTCGGCCATTGGCTATTACGGCGACCGCGGTGAGGAGATCCTGACCGAAACAAGCGCGCCGGGCCCTAAGGGATTTTTGGTTCAAGTCGCACGTGAGTGGGAGGCAGCTGCGCTGGAGGCGAGCACGTTTGGAGCACGAGTGGTGAATCTGCGTTTCGGCATTGTGCTTGGCCAAGAAGGCGGCGCTTTGCCACAAATGTTGCCGCTTTTTCGTTGTGGACTCGGTGGGCGCCTGGGCTCAGGGCGGCAGTGGTGGAGCTGGATTTCCATTCGCGACGTTGTTGGCGGCATCTTGCATGCGCTCGTACATCGGGAGCTTCAAGGTCCCGTGAACTTCACAGCGCCCGCGCCCGTGCGCAATGTGGAATTTACACGTGAGCTGGCGCGCTCTTTGCGTCGGCCAGCCTTTTTCGCTGCACCGGCATTCGCCCTACGGCTCATCATGGGACAAATGGCAGAGGAAATGCTGCTAGCAAGCACCCGGGTCCTCCCTGAAAAGCTTCAAGCTACGAGCTATCGCTTCGTGCATCCCTCGCTGGATGTTGCCCTGGCTGAACTGCTTCGTGCTTAAGGTTTTGCGGGGACGAAGAAGTAGGCATGACACGTCGCCCAGCAGAGATGTACTTTTAGCTTGCCTTTGGGTTGGATGCTTCCGAGCACAGCGTACGGCTCATGCGGCATGCCGCTGCTGCGCAAGACTTAGCGCAAAATTTTTTCGAAAGGTGAGCTGCCTTGGCTGAGAATTTCCCGATTGAACGTGTGATCATGGAAGCGGACGACCTTGCGCGGGAACTAGCACTGCTGGCCGCCACGCTTCACCGTGACTTTCCGCACGACCCGCAACTTGTGCTGCTGGGCATCAAGACGCGCGGCATTTTCCTGGCACAGCGTTTGGCGCAGTTGATGGAAGCGAATCATGGGCAAAAAGTGAAAACGGGCGAGATAGACATCACGCTCTACCGCGATGACCTTTCGACCCTTGGGCCGCAACCTGTGGTGGGCAAGACAACGATAGACTTCGACGTGACGGACAAGAAGATCGTGCTCATTGACGACGTGATCTTCACGGGGCGCACGATCCGCGCGGGGCTTGACGAGATTGTGGATTTTGGCCGGCCGCGCCTGATTCGTCTGCTTGTGGTGGTGGATCGCGGGTTGCGCGAGTATCCAATCCAACCGGACTATGTGGCACGGCGCATCGAGACCGATTACTCGCAGGTGGTGCAGGTGCGTCTGACCGAGGTGGACGGCGAGGATCGCGTGGTTTTGTGCCGCTTGCCCGGCGCCGTGAGCCCCCAAAGTTAGTCCGCAGAACAAAAAATAAACTACGTTCGTTCTCGGTACGCTTTGGCGGAACATTTACGGATGCTGGCGTAGCTCAGCTGGCAGAGCAGCTGACTTGTAATCAGCAGGTCGTCGGTTCGAATCCGACCGCCAGCTCCACTTTTCATATCCACTCGATGATCACCAATTTGCCCATGGCACGGAGCTTTTCGGCTAACAAGGGAACGATTTGCTGACGCCGCAAGATCCTCATCTGGAAAAAAGGCTGCGATGCCGTGGCGGGATTTTCGGATTTCCCCACCAAGAAAGTGATGTGGTCCGCCCGAACGAATTCCTCGTAGAGCTGGACCACCACGTTACGCTCTTCGATAGCTCGTGGCGCGGCGTCGAGCAGGTTATAGAGCTGGTTGAGGCTGACTGCACCTTCTGTGGCGTAGTCCACGCCGTCGAGCAAAAGGCGGGGCGGGCAATACGAGTGAAGTGATTTAGGGTCAACGATGGCTTCCGTGCCCAGTACGCGCGCGACAATTCCTGCCGTGGTCCCGCCACACACGATTTTGCATCCTTCGGAGGACAAGAATTCCCTGACAACTTCCGCGTCCCTTGCTGGATCGCTGGGAGGACCGGTGAGAACAACAACGCGCCTAGCCCGTCGCAGGAGAATGAAGACGGCGGTGGCATCGTCTGTTTGATCCGTAGCCGACAGCTCCTGTGCCCGCTTGACGAGAAAATGCGGCAAGCGTCGCAGCGACTCTGTGGCAAGAAAGAATTCCCCTTCGCGGCGGATGCCCTCGATGCCCCATCCCCAAGGCAATCCGTGACCAACACCAGCTTGAGTGACGCCGTCAGAAAAGAGCAAAAGGCCGTCGTTCTCTCTTAGTTCGAAACCATACTTGGCTACGAGGGCCCCGCCAAGGGAGACGTGCTCGGCCGGAACAGGATGCAGCCGTCGCCTCGAAAGCATGAGTGGCTCGGGCATCTCGTAAGCATAGACGGTGGCAGCGCCCGAAGGCATAAAATGGGCCACCGAGAGGGCCGACCACAAGGAGAGTTGGCGGCGATTTTCTTCGAGGGTGCTGATAACGTCGCCGAGCGCATGGACGAGCGGGGTGGCGCACTCGATCTTTGCTCGCAAGCGTGTGAGAGCGAAATGGGCCGCCAGATTTGCGCGAATGCCACTCTTGAGGCCGTCACCCAGCATGACATAGGTGGCTTCGGGCTGGCGCAGCGTCACCACCACGTCCCCACTTGGGCTGTCGGGGATTTTGGGGATCTGGGCATGCTCTATTTCAGCGTAAAGGCTTAGCATGATTGGCGTGCATGGCACTCGGTTGCAGGTCGATTGCGTGTGGTTCGACAAGGGCCGCTTCGAGCAGGTTTTTGACAAGTTCTTCGCCGTGCGCAGTGTGCTCAGCCAGAAGCCTCGTGATATCCTGCGCCATACGCACCTGGTGTTCGAGCAACTGGCGACTGCGCTCGAGGGCCTCCCGATGAATCGTGGCCAGGCGCTCGCGATTAAGGTTGCTTTCGGTGACATCCACAAAGATCCCCACGATCTGCTCGTCTTGTTCGAGCGCGTAAACGATCTGGTGGAAAATGCGGCCGTAGCGCGGCTCTGGTGCGGTGCGCTCGACTCTTGCGGCCCGGCCAGCAAGTACTTGCTCGAAAGGTGTAGCATCCGTCAGGTAAGAGATGTGACGCCCTAAGATGACATTTGAGCAAAGAAACATTTTCTCGAAGGCTGGATTCATCGCGATGATGCGCAGCTCATTGTCGAGAATGACAATGCCATTGGGGCTTGTCTCCATGATGCGATCCACTCGGCGCTCGGCGAGCAGGCGCATGCGCGGCATGCACATTTCCGGCTCAGCCAGACCGCGGACGACGGCGAGGGCTTTTTCGCGGCACGAGCGATAACCGCAAGCGCCGCAATCTAGTTGGTCGCGCGGATCAATTTTACCGATGCGGGCCAGAGCTCGGCGAATTGCGTCTTCAGTGGGGACGGTGCCATCAACCGCATGCGGCGTGTAGCTAGTAAGTAGCCAAGGCTTCCAGTCCGGCAGCGGCGGCGTGCTTGGAGATCTGCTTGGGCCATTGCTCTGGCGTGCATGACTCAGCACGCGCAAGCGGCGCTGAAAAACACTCTCCTCGTCTGTGATGCCGGGGCCACCGATGCAGCCGCCATTGCAGAAGAGCGGCTCGACAACGGTGAGGCGCTGCGGCATAGGCGCTGCAAGACACTCCTGCAGCGGCTGGACACCCGAGATGCTGAAGACTTCAGGTGTGAGCAGGTCCGTTGGCAAGTCGGAGGCGTGAAGATGGCCTCCGGCCACAGGGAAAAGGCGGCCGCGCGAGGACCCCTCCTCATCAAATCGGCTTTCTTCCAACTGGTCGAATCTCAGGCCCTCGCGCTCGAACCACGCACGAAGTTCGCCAAACGTGAGCACACAGTCCACTAACCCTTGGTGCACCGCACGCTGAGCTTCGAACTTCTTGGCCACACAGGGTCCGATGAAGACCACAGCATCGGCGCCAACTTCGTTGCGTAGGTGCCGCCCGTGGGCGATCATCGGCGACACGATGGGTACCAGGACGTCGACCGAGTGGGGAGCATAGAGCTCGACATAGCGAACGACCGTGGGGCAGGCGCTCGTCACGACAAGCGTAGGGCCGTCGTGCTTTTCCGCAAGCCACTGGGATGTGGCACGAGCCACAGCATCAGCCCCGACCGAAGTTTCGGCCACGTAGGAAAAGCCTAGTTTGCGCAACGCACTAGCGAGCCGAGGTATTTCGTGCTCGCCAAATGCCGCTGGATAAGTCGGCGCAACGCTCGCTGCGATTTTCTTGCCTGAGGCCAGCAGCTGCGCAGCCCAAGTCGTGTCGTCGCGGATGACCTTTGCGTTCTGGGGGCACTCTCGGACGCAGGTGCCACAGAAGAGACAACGTTCCTCGACGACCTGGGCTTGCCCGTCCTTCATCCGGATGGCCTTGACCGGACAGACCCGTACGCAACGGTAACAGTCGCGACACTTGGCGCGATTAGTGGAAATCAGCGGGGTTCTATTTGGGGCAAGGCCATTCATTGGCGGTCACCTCGCTGCCACTTCGGTGCTTTCTGCCATGGCGAGCTGCCTTTCGATTTCTTCCACAACGCCCTCAACTGTCGCTTCGCTGATGAGGTTTCTTCCCACGGCGACGTTTGGGCCGTTGCGGCAGTTTTCGAAGCAGAAGGTTCCTTTGACAGCAACTTTGTCCTCCCAGCCGCGGGCTTGGCATGCTTGCACAAGCTGGTTGATCAGGTTGCGGCTGCCGCGCAGGAAACAGTTCGTACCCACGCAAACGGTCACGTTGAGGCGCGCTGCTTTGGGGCGCACGATGTCCACAGGCTCTGCAGCCACGCGTCGGCGGCTCAGGTAGTGCGTATGCAGGAGTTCATGTGCTTTGGGGCTGGCCGGCGCTTCCAGGACAGTGCGATAGCACTCCATAACTGCGGGGTTTTGTTGGGCAGTATGGATCTCGACGCAACGGTCAATATCGTAGAGGGCTGCTGCGCGCTTGGCGATGGTGTTGCGCCGCGTGGAGACTGGCTGGCCGGCTCCTCCCACGCAACCCATAGGACATGCCATGACCTCGATGAGATCGTAGGAGGACTCGCCGGCAACGACTTTCTCTGCAATCCGGCGCGCGTTGGCTAGGCCATGTACCACGGCAATGCTGATTGGCATTCCGCCGATTTCGATCTTTGCTTCGCGTATGCCCTCGGTGCCACGGACTTCCTGGAACTCAATTCGTACGAGGTCGGTGGCGTAAGTTTTGGAAACGACATAGCGCAGAACGGCCTCGGCCACGCCACCTGTTGTTCCGAATATAATTCCGGCACCGGACTTCTGGCCAAACGGCAGATCCATTGGCTCGGGACGTATTGAGGCCAGATCGAGCCCTTGGGCCTCGATCATCGCAATCAGTTCTTGTGTTGTGAGGACGTAGTCCACCTCACGCCGGCCGTTACGCGTGAACTCTGGCCGCCGTGCTTCGAATTTCTTGGCTGTGCACGGCATGATGGATACACACACTAGCTGCTGGGGCTCGACGCCCAGCGCGGTGGGTAATGTGGCCTTGGCAAGCGAACCGAACATCTGCTGTGGAGAGCGGCACGAGCTTAGGTGGCCAAGCAAAGACGGAAAGTACTGCTCGGCAAACTTCACCCACGCCGGACAGCAGGAGGTAAACATAGGCAGTTTGCCGCCTTGCTCTTTGCGCTGTAAAAACTCCGTGCCTTCCTCGATCACTGTGAGATCAGCGGCAAAACAAGTATCATAAACTTGGGCGAATCCGAGCCTGCGCAACGCCGCGGCAATCTGGCCCGTGGCCACCGTGCCGCTGGGCAAACCTAAAGCTTCGCCCGCAGCAACGCGAACAGCTGGGGCAATCTGGGCGATCACTTTTTTGGTGGGATCGGCCAGAACCTGCCACACTTGCTCGATTTCCTGCCGAGCTACGATCGCCCCAGTGGGGCAGACGGCTGCGCATTGGCCGCAATGGACGCACTCGCTGCTACCGAGCGGCCGCCCCAACGCCGGCGTGACTACTGTTCGGCTACCACGAAAAGCAAAGTCTAGCGCCCCCACGGACTGGACTTCACGGCACACGCGCACGCAATCGCCGCAGAGAATGCAGCGGTTCGGATTTCGTTCGAGTGCCGGCGAAGACTTATCCAGCGGCAGGCCGGCGATGGTCGTTTTGAAGCGGACCTCGCGCACTCCCAAACGGCGCGCTAGGGATTGAAGTTTGCACGCGGCGTTTTTCGGACAAGTGGGACAATCACGGTCGTGACTGGCCAACAACAGTTCAACAGCCACGCGACGCATCTCTCGAATTTCAGGTGACGTGGTGCGCACACGCATGCCAGGCTTGGGAACCGTGGTGCACGAGGTGACAATGCCCAGCCCCTCGACCTCGACAAGACAAAGGCGGCATGCGCCATAGACGCTGAGATGAGAATGATAGCAAAATGTGGGGATATCAATGTCGGCCTTGCGGCATACTTCGAGTAAATTCCGCTCGCGACCAAATGGGATTTCTCGACCATCTATGATAAGTTTGTTTTGCTGCGCGTATGGGGTCATTGGTCTTTCTCCTCGCTCGCTGAGTTAGGCATAAGTGATGGCATCAAGCTTGCAGGCGCTGAAACAGGCTCCGCAGCGAATGCAGCGCTCTTGATCGATGACGTGGGGTTTCTTGCGCTCGCCGCTAATGGCCCCCACGGGACACGCTCGGATACATAGGCCACAGCCGCGGCACTTCTCAGCGATGATGGTGGGCACGGCTAGAGCCTTGCATTGACCAGCCGGGCAGCGCTTGCGGTGGATGTGTGCTTCATACTCATGGCGGAAATAGCGCAACGTCGAGAGCACGGGATTGGGGGCGGTTTTGCCAAGGCCGCAAAGCGATCCCTTCTGCACCGTGCGGGCGACGACTTCCAGCAATTCCAACGTTTGCGGCGTGCCGCGTCCCTCGATGATGTCGTCGAGCAGGGCGAGCATTTGCTTTGTTCCCTCGCGGCAGAGGACGCATTTGCCGCAGCTTTCGTTTTGCGTGAACTGCATGAAGAAGCGCGCCACTTGCACCATGCAGGTCTGAGAGTTCATCACGACAAGCCCGCCGGATCCCACCATGGCGCCGACACTCTTGAGGCTGTCGAAATCGAGGGGCAGGTCGAGATGCTCGTGAGTCAGGCAGCCGCCGGAGGGTCCGCCAATCTGTACGGCCTTGAAAGCGTCTTCGCGGATACGCCCCTTGCCGTCGGTCACCCCTCCACCGATGTCGAAAATGATGTGACGCAGCGTGGCGCCGAACGGCACCTCGATGAGGCCGGTGTTGGGCACATGTCCGGTGAGTGCAAAGGTTTTTGTTCCGGGGCTGGATGGTGTCCCAAGCGCGCGAAATCTCTGCGGCCCCTCGCGGATAATGAGCGGGACGGTAGCCAACGTCTCCACGTTATTGATCACCGTTGGCTTTCCCCAAAGACCCGACTGAGCAGGGAATGGCGGCTTGGGGCGCGGCATACCTCGCTGCCCCTCAATTGAAGCGATGAGAGCGGTCTCCTCGCCGCAGACGAAGGCCCCAGCGCCCTCCATCAGCTCGATATCCACGGCATAGTTGGTCCCAAAAAGGTCATCGCCCAAGAGCCCCACTTCGTAGGCGTCGTCAATTGCTCGGCGCAGCCGGTGGACAGCCAAGGGATACTCGGCACGAACGTAGAGGTAACCCTTATGGGCGCCAATCGCTCGGGCTGCAATCAACATTCCCTCGATTACCGCGTGGGGATTGCCTTCCATGACACTGCGATCCATGAAGGCCCCTGGGTCACCTTCGTCGCCGTTGCAGATGACATACTTGATGTCGCCGGGCTGTTGACGAGCTGCGTCCCATTTCAGGCCGGTCGGGAAACCACCACCTCCTCGGCCGCGCAGACCCGCCTCTGTGATGATTTGGCAAATCTGAGCAGGAGTGAGTTGGATGAAAGCTTGCTGCGCAGCGCTGTAGCCACCTAGGCCAATATATTCAAGGATGTTTTCGGGATCGATCAGACCACATTGGGCTAACACTAAGCGATGTTGCTTTGTGTAAAAATCAATTTGCTCAGTGTTGACCACGCGCTTTTTCGTGCGCGAGTCCACGAATAGCAGATGATCGACCGTCTCGCCGCCTAGTAGCGTCTTTTGGACAATCTCTGGGACGTCTTCTGGTTTCACGCGGACGTAGAAAACGTTCTGGGGAAGGATGGAGACGAGCGGCCCCATCTGGCAAAACCCCTGGCAGCCGCTGCGGCTTACCAGGAACTTGGCGGGGATGCGGTCGGTTGGCTCAGACTGTCCCTCGACAGCCTCAGCTTTGAGCTGGACCTCGACATCCAGGCCCCACTTGGCAATTTCGTGCAGAAGGGCTTCGTAGACCTTCAGGGAACCGCTAGCCACGCAGCCGGTGCCGGCGCAGACGATCACGCGTTGACGGATGTTGCGGGTGGCCCGGCGATATTCCTCGGCCATGGCTTCCAGGTCCGCAGTGCGTACAACGGTTGTCATTGTGCGTCCTCCTCTTGCTGCGCGATTTTGTCCACGAGCTCGACTGCTTGCGAAGGTGTGAGATTGCCATGGACACCATCATCGATCACAACGACGGGAGCCAGGCCACATGCACCAAGGCAGGAGACGGTCTCGAGCGAGAATTGCATGTCATCGGTCGTGGTGGACGAACCTTCCAGCTTCAGGCGCTCGCGCAGGGCCTCGAGGATTGCCGTGGAGCCCTTTACGTGGCAAGCCGTACCGTCGCAGACCCTGATCTGGTGCTTGCCTTTGGGCTCGAGCGTGAAGTGCGCGTAGAAGGTGGCTACACCGTAAACATGGGCGGAGGGGAGGCCGAGAGCTGTCGCCACATATTCGAGAGCTTCAGGGGGAAGGTACCGATAGACCTGTTGAACTTGTTGAAGAATCGGCACCAGGAGATTTGGGTTTCGCTCGAAGCGATCGAGAATTTCGCAGAGTTGCTGAAAGCGGGCAGCGTTGGATTGACGTTCAACTTCGCAAGCACATGGCGCCATAGAGGGTACTAGGTGACCTCCTTCTTGGGAATGGTGGGGGCGAGGGACAGCACGCCCAGGGTGAGGGCACGCGTGAGCACGGCTAAGCTGGCAGAAAAATCCGCCCGCTCGACGAGGACATTTTCCGGCAGTTGCAAAGCGGCGCTGGTGAAATTCCAAATGGCTTTCACGCCGCCGGCAGCCATCATCTCGGCAACGCTTTGCGCAGCGCTGGCTGGCACAGTGAGGATGCCCAAGGGAATGCTTCGCTGACGCAGGAAGCTGGTGAGGTAGCCGATGGGCATGATCTCGCGTCCGTGCACCACGAGCCCCACCTTTTCCGGTGCGGCGTCGAAGGCCCCAACGATGTTCAATCCGTAGAGCGAGAAATTATAGCCAAGGAGAGCCGTCCCCAGGCTGCCAACGCCAACAAGCACGGCCTCGGTCGTCCGACGCCACCCAAGGAAGTCTTCGATGGCAGCGATAAGCTCGGCAATAGGGTACCCCACCTTGGGGCGCCCCGAGATCTGCGTCAGCGCCAAGTCTTTGCGGACCTGTGTGGGATCGAAACGTAGATCTGCGGCAAGTTGCGTGCATGAGACGACAGTTCGGCCCCGGGCCTGGTAATCCCGGAGAAGTCGGAGATAAAGCGGGAGGCGCCTGACGGAGGGCGTGGGGACCGTCTTTGGTTTTGCGTTGGTTATTTGTTTGCTCAGTGTGCCGGCACCCATCTCCTGGGTTTCCCTCGCCTCGCTGTCGAGAATTTTTTCTCGTTTCGTTGTCATGATAGTCCTCCAATAGAGAAATTATTCTCTAAATTGTGTAGTTTGTTGCTTTGATTAAAATTGCGCCTTCGCTTTTTGGATCTTTACCCGGATCAGCGAAAGCTAAAGACCCCATAATTGGAGAATTGCTTCTCTAATTGAGGCCGGCTAAAAATTCGATAGCTGCTTGCGGATCGTGTCCGTAATGAGCGCCAATGCTCCGCGCGAAAGACTCACTGACCGGAGCTCCACCGACGATCACTGGGATGTCGAGCTCGCAACGGCGCAAGGACTCTATGACGACGGGCATCTGCTGCATGGTCGTGGTCAACAAGGCGGAGAGCCCTAGGGCCAGGGGCCGATGCTGGCGAACGGCCTCGACGAACTGTTCGGCTGGGACGCTCGTTCCGAGATCCACCACCTCCCACCCAGCGCCCTCGACCATGATTTTCACTAGATTTTTGCCGATATCGTGGACGTCGCCTTGCACAGTCCCAAGAACAAAAATCCCGCGACGTGGGACAGCGGCGCTTGCAAGGTGGGGCTTGAGAAGCTCGACGCCAGCTTTCATCGCTTTCGAGGCCATGAACACCTCGGGGAGAAAAATTTCTCCCGTGCAGAAGCGGCGCCCAACAATCTCCATCCCTGCCATAAGCCCATGGACGAGGATGCGCTGGGCTTCAATCCCTCCGGAGATTGCCTGCGTCACTTTTTCCGCCACACCCGCTTGTCCAGCCAGCGTAGGCGGATATTTCGATTGTGCATTGGCGTGTCCCATCGCCACGAGGTCTGCTATCTCTTTCAGGAGTTCCATCACGATTCTCCCTTAGTTTTTGGTTTTGACTGCGCTCGTTCTCGTGTCTGCTGAGAGGAAACAGCGAGAAAACCCCTGGCCGTCGCACGCGCGGAGCGCTCGTCCACCTTGCAATGACGTAAGCCTAAATCGGGTCAGCGCAGCGCACGTACGACGGTGCACCTGTCATTTTGCGAGCTCCTCGTCTAATGTGAGGATTTATTTCTCTTCCCGAGCGTCGGATGTCAAGACAAGGCGCCATAGCGCAAAGAGATGAGGGCGCTCAGTACCTCCAATGGCGGAGATTCGGACGAGTGGTGGTGCGACGACGCTCTTTTCTCCGTGCGTCGCGGTGGGGACGACGAAGAGATGTTTCGCGAAACAAGCCAGGGATGTGCTCGTCAGGAGCACATCGAAGCGTGGCAGAGAGAAAGAGAGTGAGGCTCCAAAGAGAGTCCGCCGAGTAGTGAACATTTGGCCAGAAGAGTGGCCCTCTGGCTCGTTAAGCTGGGCAGCAACACGCTTTTTCTGCCGACGATTGCTCGGAAAGACCTTGCTGGGCTGTGGGGCCATCCGGAGCAACGAGCGTCCCGCCTACGAAAGACTCGTGCCTTCGTTTGGGGCCGAAGTGGTGTTGGCTTTGCGGCGGTGTGATCATTTCTTCATAGTTCTGGCTCGATGACTACGCTTTGCTGCCAAGCATAGCAGCTCCGCCGTGAACGTGGCGTGTTGACATATGCAGTCCTCAGTGGCGAGGATCGCGACCATGCAATCGCAAGAGATACGTCCCATCCGCAGAACTCGCTTGCCGGTGGGGATTGCGCTGGATGCTCTTACACTGACCACCACTGTTCTGCTCATTCTCGCGTTTTATGTGCCGCGTTTTTCTCCCCATGCGAGCTTCGTGCTCGGTGATAGTCTCGATCAAAACGTGCCGCACCGGGTTTACGCCACGCAGCGTATCCAGCAGTGGCAGTTGCCCGAATGGTCAGATATGACCTTTGGCGGCTATCCTTTTCTCAGTGATCCGCAAACGGCAGTCTTTTTTCCGCCCTTTGCGGTGATGGAGCTCCTGGGGTGGATTCCGGACACATCACGCCGCTTCGATGCTGTGGCCTTGGGATTCGTACTCGCCGCGGGGCTGGGCGCCACAGCGCTCGCGCGTGGGTTGGGAGGGGGGCGGCTGGGAGCAATCGGCGCCGGTGTGTTCTTTGCACTCAATGGCTACATGGTGAATCATCTTTCCCACACGGTGATCACGAGCGCCATTGCTGCGGGTGTGTGGGGAATGTTTTTTTTGGCGCTAGCCTGTGCCCACGGCATGCCGCGTGCTTGGTGGGCTGCTGCCCTCTGCCTGGCCTCCTCGGTGCTGACAGGCCACTGGCAGACCTCCATGTTTGCGTGGTATGCCGCCACTGCTCTGGGCCTCTACCTCGTCCTTCGTGAAACTTTTCGCGGTCGTTCGCTCATGACGGGGTGGCGAAATTTCGTGGGACTGGCTTTCGTCTTTGTTGTGGCCGGGTTAGGCACTCTTGTGCAAGTGCTGCCGACTCTTGAGTTCTTGAAACATTCGACGCGCGAGAAGCTCGGCTTGAGCGATGCGCTGGCTTACTCGCTACCGCTTAAGCAGCTCGCTGGCCTTCTTGCGCCTGCATTTTATCAACCGCTGGTCTGGCGTGTTCCAGCTGAAAACCGTTGGGAGCTCTGCTGGAGCACGTGGGGCATGGACGGAGCGTGGGAGTTTCATTTTTGGATCGGCATTGTGGCTGTGGCGTTGATGCTTTTCGGCTTGTTTGCTTACGCAAAACGCCTTTCGTCGTGGTTGTTGGCCGCAGCCCTTCTCTTTACTATCGTGGCCGCGATGGGCGAAGATTTTGCGCTTTATCGCTGGCTCTATTTTCACGTGCCAGGATTTCGTCAAATCCGTATTCCACCGCGGATGTTGTGGGTGGGATACCTGGCTGGAGCAGTTCTTCTCGGCCGAGGGGTAGACGCCGCCACGAGGATGCCGCGTTGGCCGTGGCGAAAATGGGCGCGAGCTGGCGCCATGCTTATGCTCCTTTGGCTTCTGGCTGCGATCGCCACTCTGCTCGCGTGGGCACTTTTTGTCACGGATAGCTGGGAATCGGCAGTCGAGATGTTGCTGGTGATTAATCCGAATTTCCGGGTTGGTGTACACCGGAGTGTGGAAGACTTCCTTGGGGACATCAGGGCGGCGGCATTCGTAGCAAGTTGTTTTTTCGTGGCGTCACTCGGCTGGCTGTGGTTGGCGGGTCGACGACGATCGCCTTCGCGAGCGCTTGGACTCGTTGCTGTTGTCTTGATGGCGGCGGAACTGACGGTCTACGGAATCTACAAAAATATCCGCACCGATAGCGCGGGATTTTTTTCGGCCGTCACGCCCATGCATGCACTCATAGGCGAGCGCGTGGACGGTCGTCTCCACTCGTTTGCGGTCGGCCCTTGGGAGAAAAACACCGGTGAAGCATCGGGAATTCCCCTGACGACTGGCTACAACCCAATGATACTTCGGTGGACCCATGCTTGCTTTCCCCCCGAAGAACCAACGCACGGTTGGAAATCGCGCGAGAGACTGCTGGATGTCTATAATGTCACGCACGTGGCGGCTCCTAGTGGCACTTGCACTGTGGAGTTGCCGGGACTCTCTCGCCGCGCTGAGCTCACCACGGGTACGGGAAGCGTTTACCTTGCGCAGACAAGCGAGCAATTGAGCTCCACCTTAGAGATCTCAACGAAAGGTAAGGATCTCGCTGGCGTAGCCGTTGTCAGCGGCGCCATGGGAGTGTCTGGAGAAGCAGACGGCACGACTGTGGGCGTTGTGAGCTTGCTGGGTGAGCATGGCGACGAAATCACAAGTTTCGCGTTGCGCCTGGGGCACGAGACGGCCGAGTGGACGTATTTCGACCCAGGACTAGAGCTGAGTCCGGCTCACGTCGCACCGCCGCTCGCCTTCAAAGAGGGTCGCGATTTGTGCACATCGTCGACGGCTTATTTCTTGGCACGTTTCGACGTAAACACGACGAAGCCTGTGCGCACCGTGCGCATTCAAGCAAACCTCACTGCGCCACGGTGGCTCTCCGTGGCTCATGTGATCGAGATCACGAGCGAGGCACAGGCACACGTTCACCCCGCCGTGGAAGGTCTGGGCTATGTCGCGGTGCCATCGCGCGATCCCCGGCGCTGGATTTATTACCGGCGCCCGAGTGCTCTGGGCTGGGCATGGCTTGCGCCGGAGGCACAGCCAGTAAGCTACAAATCGAGTCTGCGGTGGGTGCGGCAGCGATTGGACGACCCTGCCTGGAATCCGAGGCGCACCGTGTGGGTGGACAAAAAGGCTTTTGCCACGACGGAATCGCTCGCTGCGCATAACGCGCAACGGCCCGCGGATTTTGTGGGACACTGCGAAGTCGAGCATCCTTATCCGGAGTTCTGGCGAATCCGCACACGCGGCAACGATCGAGCTTGGCTCTGCATTTCGAACACATGGTATCATGGGTGGCGCGCATCGGTCGACGGACGCAAGACGCCGGTCGTGCGTGCCAATGGCCCGTTTATAGCTGTGCCAGTACCGGCGGGCGAGCACGTTGTCGAGCTTCGCTACTCGACGCCCTGGTTATGGCTAGGAGCGACCGTGAGCGCCCTAACCTGGACTGTGGCTCTGCTCGGGCTTATTGTCGGCTGGCAGCCCTGGGCCCGATTGATCCCAAAACAGGCAGCTCCAAAGTGAACTCTTTCTCCCCCCGAGCCGCGCCGAAGTCGATGCAAAACATAAAGCCGTCGGCTACAAATCATTGAAATGCCATAATTGACTGCAAAAGCGCATAGTGCGGTTCGAATTGAAATGCAGGGATGTTTTTTCGTAAAAGCGTGGGGGTCCATAAATGGAAATCAGCGATTGCGATTTAGCTGCCGAAACATAACCTGCGCTAGGCGCAGGGGAGTCTACGTCTATGAGTACGCGAGCAGAGCGTGGGGTTTTAGCAATCCTGACGGTGCAGCGAGAGCAAGTCGTCGCAACAAGCGGCGACGTCCGGCAAATTCTGGGCCGCGGCAGCGACACGATTGAGGGAAAGGAGCTCCAGGAGCTGTTTGCGGCTGAGAGTGTGGCTGCGCTGCACAATGCGCGAAACGCGACACAATCCCCCTCAGTGCGCTGGCTGGCACTGACGGCACTCTGCCCAGCGGGCGAACCACGGGACGTCGAAGGGATTGTAATTGCCGGTGGCAACGTGTCGTCCGAAGAGTGGTTGCTTGTGCTGCAGCCGCAACCGCCGCTGCAAAGCACGGAACTTGACGCCATGCCGTGGGCGCTTCTTATGTTGCGTCCGCTTCTCGATCCCCAAGGCGACATTTTCGATTATCGTATCCGCTTTATCAACTCGCAGGCATGCAAGCTGTTCGGGGTCGAGAAAAAGCATGTGGAGGGGCGTCTTCTCACTGAAGCCCCTATGGGCTTTGAACGGGAATGGATCCGCCGCGTGGGCGAAGCTTATAGAACCCAGCAATGCGTGACGTTCCTTGGCCAAACCGAAGCTGGTGGCCGTTATTTCGAGCTGACCGCATTTCCTACCCAGCACGCAGATCTTGCGTGCTGCGTGAGTGACGTGACAAATCAGGTCGAGCGGCAGGAGCAGCTCGAAACAACGCTGCAGCGGTTAGAATATGTACTCGAAAGCTCGCCCATCATCTTGCACGTGCTGCGCTACGATGAGAGGCTTGGTGATTTTGTTCCCGCATGGGTCAGCCCGAGCGTAGCATATGTTTTGGGCTACACAGTAGAGGAGGCGCTGCGGCCGGAGTGGTGGCTGGAGGTCATGAATCCAGAAGATCGTGACGTGGTGGCTCGCCACTCGAGAGAAGTATTGGCGAAGGGACAGCAGCAGCTTGAGTATCGCGTGCGCACCAAATGGGGGCGCGAGATTTGGATCCAAGATTTTGCGCGTGTGACCAAGGTGCACGACGGGCGACCGGTGGAAGTGCTTGTGACGTGGACGGATATCACGCGTCGCGTGATCAACGAACAGCTTCTCAAAGAGGAGATCCATCGGCATCAGACGATATACGAGCTCGGGCGGGCGTTTGCTGGGGAGATCACCGCAGGGGGGGTCGCACGGGCTGCGGTTCGCAAGTGTGCTGAGAACGTGGAGGCAAGCCTTGCCTGGATCGGATTGAAGGAGATTGACGGGACGATTCGGCCCATTGCCTCGTGGCCAGAGAACCACCCTTTCCTCGACGATCTTCAGGTGCGATGGGATAACACGCCCCTTTCGAAAGGGCCGACGGGACGCGCCGTGGTGACGGGATACGAGCAAAGTTTTCCTGATTTCACAATCGAACCGTCCGTTGCTCCGTGGCGATCGCGTCTGAACGAGTTTGGTTTTCGTAGCGGTTTTGCGGTTCCGCTGATTCACAAAGGCCAGGTGTTGGGCAACCTCACTCTCTATTCCGATAAGAGCGGACATTTCGTGGGCCGTGGGGAGCAGATCATTCGGGAAGTTGCGCCATTTATTGCGGCTGAATTGTCGGGGCAATTATCCTACGACCTGGCCCAGCAAAGACTTCAGCAGCTCGAGGGGCTTCGCCGCATTGATTTACAAGTCATTGCGGATCCTAACCCTGAGCTGGTTATGGCCCAGCTACTGCAAGAAGTCATTGGTGGGCTTCAAGTTGATGCCGCAGCTGTCGTTTCAATCTCCGATCGTGAGCGAGGGAAAATCTTGTTGCATAGTGGCTTCACGCAGTTTCCTCCCAACGAGTTCACGCTACCGTCGGGTGGTGTACGCCACAAGGCCGTAAAAACAAAATCCCGCGTTGTGGTGGAAAATCCGTGCAGCATTCCCACGGAGTTTGCTCTAAGCGATTTTTTTGTGTCGCAAGGTTTTGCGTGGATTTGCGTACAACCGATTATGACGCCCGACCGTGTTCTGGCTCTCCTCGAACTTTACTCGCGCCGTAGGCTCACTCCTACGCAGGAATGGTTTATTCTCTTAGAGACGCTGGCGGGGCAAGGCGCGATTGGTTTGGAGTTGGCGTGGCACGTGGCACAAACGGCTCAGCATGCGGAGGAACTTCAGCTGGCTTACTCGGCAACGATGGAAGGCTGGGTGAAGGCTCTCGAAATGCGCGACCGTGAGACGGAAGGTCACACCCATCGGGTAACAGCCCTGACATTGAGGCTGGCCAAGCTTTCAGGCGTGCCGGAAGAACAATTGCCGCATATCGAGCGAGGTGCCCTGCTTCACGATTTAGGGAAGATTGGCATCCCTGACACGATCTTGCACAAACCTGGACCGCTCACCGACCAAGAGTGGGTAATCATGCGGCGGCACCCGGTGCTCGCCAAGGAAATGCTGGAGAAAATCGAGTATCTGCAGCCGGCAATGGACATTCCTTATTGCCACCACGAAAAATGGGATGGAACGGGCTATCCTCGCGGCCTCGCTGGTGAGGCGATACCGTGGCCTGCCCGTCTGTTCGCGGTAACGGACGTTTGGGATGCTTTGACGAGTGATCGACCTTATCGGAAGGCATGGCCAAAAGGAGAAGCGTTGGCCTACATCGCTGCGCAATCGGGGAAGCATTTTGACCCACGCGCAGTGGACCTCTTTCTCCAATTGGTTTCTCATGGGGAAGCCTAGCGGCCCTTTGACCAAATCCCGCGGCGGGCTTCGCGCGCCGCGCTCTCTGCACGCAAGTAAGGCGTGAGATCCTGGAAGGGATAGAAATCCGACGGCTCGACGTACCCATAACCTTGTTCGAGCATGAACGTGTTGAGTTCTAGTGCGTCTGGCGTTTGGACGATGCCGAGGATATTGCCGTCGAGATCGCGGAGGGGATCATTGAGCGTGATGCGAAGTTTCTGCCCACGGGTGAGCTCGCGCAGGCGGCGTGTGGCTTCGCGCACGTAATAGCGAATGACAGGATCAGGATCGCGCTGGCCATAGCAGCGCACGCCGCGCAATCGCAATTGCTCGCCGGTGTCAAGAAGGAGGACGCACCGGTTGAGCACGTCAACAACTTCGGCCTCTGCGGGGGCATAGCGCACGAGCCCCTCCGGCGTTGTCTCCGTGCGAACGATGGTCCGGTTCGGATCACGCCGGCTGAGAGGTTCGAGCGGGGGCAAGGCCAGCGTGGAGAGAATGAGTCGCGAGTACTCTAAATCGCTGTAACGCTCGGGCGCAGCCCCGGGCAGCGGAGTGGGCTGGGGAACGATCTGAGTGACAATGAATGGGCTAAGCTGGTAGCCAGTGACGCGCTGCGATGCGTAACGGTTATAAACTTCATCCGCTTTGCGGGAGGGGCCGGTGACGAAATCGGAGCGCGGCGGGGCAGATTGTGAGATCGCCGCAACAACACATAAGGTAAAAACGACCACAATGTGAATGATGCGCCCCAACCGTAAGCCACTCATCGCATAGCCCATGGGAATAAATGCTCTCATGACTCGATCTCTTTGCGGTGGAGTATATCCCTAAGCGAAGCGGGATGTGCAATGAAAGTTTTTCTTTCTTCACGTTTTCTGAATCCCTCCACGTGCACGGCATGGGAAGGGCATGCAACGAAGAAGAAATAAGGTGAGAGGCTATGGTTTATCTACGGCGAAAAGTTGAGTTCTGCGCAAGTCACCGCCTCTACAACGCGGCGCTAAGTGAAGAGGAGAATCGGGCTATTTACGGCCGATGTGCTAACCCAAGCGGGCACGGCCACAATTACACACTTGAGGTGACGGTGCGCGGAAGGATGGATCCGCGCACGGGGATGGTCATCGACCTCAAGCAACTTAAGCAGATTATCGTCGAGGAAATCGTGGAGCGTGTTGATCACAAGAATCTGAACACAGATGTGGACTTTCTGCGCGACGTGATCCCGACTTCCGAGAACTTGGTCGTGAGTTTCTGGGGCCTACTGGAGAAGCGATTGGTAGGCATTTGCGAGCTTTACGAAGTGCGATTGTGGGAGACAGAAAACAATGTTGTCTTTTATCGAGGCGAGGACGAGGAAATTGTGCGCCACGGCACGCGGTGAGCGGAAAAAAGCGCTGGGGAGGTAGCGCAAAGAGTACTCGCACGCCTGCAGGCACATAGCGTGTGGTTGTGAAAACGGTGGCATTGGACGAATCACGACAATGCGGGCGATGGGAAGAAAGGGTGGTGTCGCGTCATTTCACGGCATCGAGCAGCTCGTCCACTGTGCGCGGCACGAGGTGAGCACGCTTGGGCTGGCCATTCGCTCGGTAGAATCCGACCGTTCCGGCGCGAAAGGCTTGAAGCTGGCGCGCCAGATCTGCATCTGTCCGCATATCAATTTTCACCGCAATGAATTTTTTTGCGAGTGCCGCGCGCACGCGCGAGTCCCCGAAGATTTTCTCCTCCACGAAGCGCCCGTTATCCGAATCTGGGTTGGCGAAAAGAACAAGGATCTCTTTGTTCGATTTTTTTGCTGTTTCGAGTGCGTCCCGTATGGAGTTCTTCCATTCGATCGGTGGCGCCTGCATGATCCCTTCTGCCGCACCTGTTGTCGTTGCCGCCGACAGCTCCTGCACTGACGACTTAGCGAGTTCTGGCTTCGCTAGACCGAGCCAGATTTGATCGAATTTGTCGAGGTGCCCTTCCAAAGCCCCACGAAATTCGGCAATCGCGACGCGCGCTGTGATTTCTTGCCCCTCACGAAGCTTGTCGTTGAAAGGGATTTTGTTCCAAACGCCCGGCCAGATGGCGATGCGCAGATTGCCGGTGCCGTCGCTGAGGATAAACGAATGTGGGGCGGTTTCACGCCACGAGGCCTTATAGGCGGTGATCGTTCCCTGTATAGTTACTTCGCTGCGCAGATAGTTGCGATCTATTTGTGAAATCGGAACCACAAACCCAGCCTGGGCAGAGGGAGAACTTCCAGGCTGCCCCTGAGACACCGCAGCGACAGCAAGAAGTGCAATCATCATGCCCCCCACCACCGGTGTCGCGTACCCTTGACGCAATGCGCTTACCATGGAGCCACCTCTTTACTTGCCGAATAGGATTTATTACCTCAGCCGCTCGCATGGTTGCAAGAGCTATCTGGCCTGTTCACATTGTTTGGCGCGGCAGAGGCTAGGCAAAATTTCATGTTTACGTTGTGCAAGAAGAGGTAGCAGACTCGCGAGTGACAATTTGGCAAAAAGGATCACAGGGCTTATGAAAGCACAACAGATTGTGGTGAACAAAGGAAGGCCGGTTTTGCGCGCGATCGAACTGGGAGAGTTACCAGAGCGCTTTGTCCGCGTGCGTGTGCGTTTTAGCGGTATTAGTGCGGGGACCGAGCTGGCCATCATCAGACGCAGCGCCTTGGAGCCAGAGAGCACGCTTGCGCTAGGCTACCAGGCGGTGGGTGAGGTGATCGCGGCTGGGGCCGGTGTTCAGCAAATTGCGCAGGGGACTGTGGTTGCATGCTACGGCGCACCTTATGTTTGCCACGCGAGCTTTCTGGATGTGCCGGAACGCCTTTGCGCTCCCGTGCAGACGCCAGAACCGATACCGGAGCAAAGTTTCTGCGGTCTAGGCACAATTGCACTTCATGCGGTGCGGTTAGGAGCGCCTCAGCTTGGAGATATCGTTGCGGTGGTGGGGATGGGCTTTCTTGGGAATTTGGTGGCGCAGCTTGCCACGTGTGCCGGTGGGCGGGTGATTGCGGTGGAGTCACATGCGGATCGCCGCGCAATGGCACAGAGCACGGGGCTCGTCGTGCAAGGCACTTGGGAGGATTTGGCGCGGGAAATCGAGAGTTGTTCAGAGGGCCATGGAGCGGACGTCGCCTTCATGGTTGCTCATGCGTGCGGAAACGATCTTTTGGAAAAGTGTGTTCGTCTGTTGCGCTTGCGCGGTCAGCTGGTGATTGTGGGCGCAGCAGACGCTGTCTTGCCGCGCGATGCCCTTTTCGAGAAGGAAGCATCGCTCTTGGTGTCGCGAGCTGGCGGCCCTGGCCGTTATGATCCGCAATACGAAGAAGGGAAAGTGGACTATCCTTATGGCTACGTGCGCTGGACGGAGGGGCGAAACTTGCGCGAGTTCGTGCGGCTTATGAGTGAGGGGCGAGTGACAGTGGAGCCGCTTGTGACAACGGTGGTGTCGGCTGCTCAGTGCGACGAGATTTACTCTACCCTTGCTAACCAACCTGGCAAGTATGTGGGCGTGGCTTTTGACTGGAGCGAGGTGCAAGAGCAGTGATCTCGCGTTTTTTGCGGAAGCTAAGCGTCCTGCGCTCGGGCCTTTCCTTGAGCAGCACCAAACTCTGCGCCGAGCATGTACGGTTGGCGGTGGCACTGGGCGCGAGTGTTGCTTTGCTTCTTGCCGGTTGTGCGCAAAAGTTGCCCGAGAAAAAGCGCGACGGGCGGCTGCGGGTTGTTGCCACGACAAGCATTGTGGCGGAC
Organism: Candidatus Sumerlaeaceae bacterium; assembly: GCA_049968255.1. Lineage (GTDB taxonomy): Bacteria > Sumerlaeota > Sumerlaeia > Sumerlaeales > Sumerlaeaceae > DRVG01. The sequence goes on from JBMFRB010000006.1 coordinate 233,185, forward strand.
ATGGTGCACCAGATAGCCGGCGACCGCATCGAATTGCACGCATTGATGGGTGCTGGGGTTGATCCTCACCTCTACAAAGCTAGCGAAGGCGACGTCTTACGAATCGCGCAGGCCGATGTGGTGTTTTACAACGGTTTGCACCTGGAAGCGAAAATGGCTGATGTGTTGGAGAAAATTAGCAAGCGGGTGCGAACGGTGGCTGTGACAGCGCGGATTCCCCGCGAGCGTTTGCTCCGGACCGAAGCTAACCACGAGACACCCGATCCCCACGTGTGGTTCGACGTGGGGCTTTGGCGCCTCACTGTGCCGGAGATTCGGGATGCGCTCAGCGAGCTTGATCCGGCGAGCTCGGACACATTTCATCGCAACGCGGCTGCCTTTGATCGAGAACTGCAAGAGCTGGATGCTTACATACGAACACGAGCGGCAACGATCCCGGCACGCCAGCGTGTGCTCATTACGGCGCACGATGCCTTCCGTTATTTCGGGCGAGCCTACGGGTTTGAGGTTGTGGGGCTCCAAGGAATTTCCACAGCTAGTGAGGCGGGAACGAATGATATCGAGCGGCTAGCTAGACTTATCACGGAGCGGCACGTCCGGGCAATTTTTGTCGAGTCGTCCGTGCCGCAGCGCACCGTGCGGGCTGTGCAACAGGCAGTTCGGGCGCGAGGCGGCGACGTAGCCATCGGCGGGGAACTCTTTTCTGATGCTCTTGGCAACCCGGGCACCCCCGAAGGAACTTACGTGGGGATGGTTCGTTACAATATCGAGACAATTGTAAAGGCGCTGAAACCATGAGAAACGACGGTGAGGAGACACAAAGATCAAGTGACGCGCTTCCCGCTGTGGAAGTGAGCGATCTCACGGTCGCCTATCAGACAAAGCCAGTGCTGTGGGATGTAGACTTGACGGTGCCCCAGGGTGTGCTGATGGCAATTGTGGGGCCGAATGGTGCAGGCAAGACAACGTTGCTAAAGGCCATTCTTGGGCTGGTGCCGATTGCGGCCGGCCAGGTGCTGATCTTCGGGCGCCCACTTGCGGAGCAGCGGCACGTGGTCTCATACGTGCCCCAGCGCGGCAGCGTGGATTGGGATTATCCGACAACGGTGCTAGACGTCGTGCTTATGGGGCTCTACCGATACGTTGGGTGGATTCGACGTCCCGGGCACTCTGAACGAGAGAAAGCAATGGAAGCGCTACGCCTGGTGGGAATGGCAGATTTTGCCAAGCGTCAGATCAGCCAGCTTTCGGGTGGTCAGCAGCAGCGCGTGTTTTTGGCGCGTGCACTGGTGCAAGACGCGAAATTATTTTTTATGGACGAGCCGTTCCAAGGCGTGGATGCCACGACGGAGCGCGCGATTATTGAAATCCTTCAACGATTGAGGTCAGAAAATAAAACCGTTGTCGTCGTGCATCACGACCTCCAGACAGTGCCGGAGTACTTTGACTGGGTCACGCTCATTAACGTGCGACGAATCGCGTGTGGACCCGTGCGTGAGGTTTTCACCGAGCAAAACCTCCGCGCTGCCTACGGCGGGCGTATGGCATTCTTCATCGAGCTGCGCGAGGGGGGCTGCTGATGGGTCCCGGTCCGGAAAACGTCGCGTCGCTAGGAGACATGCTGGCAAGTCCCATTCTGCGCACAGTGGCGTTGGGGTCAGGGATCTTAGGCGCAGTCAGTGGGGCCTTGGGATGTTTCGCACTTTTGCGGCGTCAAAGCCTTGTGGGCGATGCGGTTTCGCACGCGGCGTTGCCGGGCATCGCGTTGGCATTTCTGCTGACCGGCACGAAATCTTCTGTTGGGCTCCTGCTGGGGGCAGCGCTGGCCGGATGGGTGGGAATGGTGTGGGTCCTGGCCATTATGCGAACGACTCGGCTGGATGAGAACACGGCGCTGGGTATTGTGTTGGCGACTTTCTTTGGCTTTGGTCTGGTGCTACTCACGTTTATTCAGCGCTTGCCTAATGCGAATCAGGCAGGGCTCGACACTTACCTCTTTGGCCAGGCGGCAACAATGCTGCACGAGGATGTGCTGGTGCTGGCGTGCGGTGGCGTGTTGCTGATGGGGATTGTCGCTCTTTTTTGGAAAGAATTCAAGCTGGTGAGCTTCGACCGCGAGTTTGCCGCGACTGTTGGTTACCCGGTGCACCGCCTGGAATTGTTGCTGACGCTGTTGCTGGTCGGGGGCATCGTGTTGGGATTGCGCACAGTGGGCGTCGTCCTTATGAGTGCGATGATTGTGGCTCCCGCAGCGGCGGCGCGTCAGTGGACAAATCATACGGGGATGATGGTCGTGTTGGCGGCGCTCTTTGGTGCAGGAGCCGGTGTGGGCGGTGCAGTGGCAAGTTCGCTAGTCGCCCACTTGCCTACAGGGCCGGCTATTGTCGTTGGCGCGACGATGTGGGCAGTTGGTTCACTGTTTTTCGGTGCGAAACGAGGACTACTGTGGCAATGGCTGCGTTTACGAATCTTGCAGCGGCAACTTGCGGAGGAAGCCATCCTCATAGGGCTATACGAGCTGGCGCAAACACACGGAGGCGAGCGCCATGGCCATGCCGAAGGGGCGATTCGCGCACTCTCGCCAAACATCGTGGGAGTTCGCCGGCGCCTGCGCAAGCTCGAGCAGCGCCGCCTCGTCGAGCAAACCTCGCCTCGCGCGTGGGCGCTCACGGAAATGGGGCAAGCCGAGGCTCAATACATGGTGGAAAAGGCGCAGGAGAAGCGATGACGCAACCTCAGCTAGAAATTCAGCTTATCGCCGTGCTTGTAGCAGTGGCTTGTGCGTTGCCAGGTGTGTTTTTGGTTTTGCGGCGTGCAGCCATGGTGAGCGATGCAATTAGTCATTCGATTCTGCTCGGGATCGTCGTTGCCTATTTCGCTGTGCGCGATCTCAGTTCACCAATCCTCGTGTTGGCAGCCACAGCCACGGGCGTGCTCACAGTGTGGCTCGTGGAAGCCCTTACGCGAACGCGTCTCGTGCGAAACGATGCCGCGACCGGTTTAGTCTTTCCCACTCTTTTTGCACTTGCAGTGATCCTCATCGCACGCTACGCGCGCACACTCCATCTTGATACCGACAGTGTGCTTTTGGGCGAGTTGGCCTTTGCCCCGTTCAACCGCTTTGAGGTTTTTGGCCATGATGTTGGTCCGATTTCTGCATGGGTTATGGGTGGTATCCTGCTGCTCAATGTGCTGTTCGTGAGCCTTTTCTATAAAGAGCTCAAACTGGCGACGTTCGATCCGGAATTTGCAGCCGCGCAAGGTTTTGCGCCTGGCCAGCTGCACTATGCGCTCATGACGTTGGTCAGCATGACCGCCGTGGGAGCTTTCGATGCAGTGGGTAGCGTGCTGGTGGTGGCGCTCATGATCGCGCCAGCCGCCACAGCCCTCTTGCTCAGTCATCGGCTGTCAGCGGTCCTGATGCTGGCGGCGGGCATCGGTGCTGCTTCGGCACTGATCGGCTATTGGGTAGCGCATGCGATGGACGCTTCTATCGCGGGCTCCATGGCGACGACATGCGGTATGATGTTTCTGGCCACCTACTTTTTCGCTCCAGGAGTTGGCCTTGTGGCGCAGGTTCGACGGCGCCAGCAGCAGCGAATCGAGTTTGCGTTGAGAATGCTGGCCGTGCATTTGGCGCAACACGAGCGGCGCCCAGAGGCATTGGTAGAGAATCGTCCCGAGCACTTGGTGGAACATATCCGTTGGACGAACGATTTTGCGCGACTGGTGGTGCGTCGGGCACTTGCGGAGAGTGTTGTCACACTGGAAAACGGGCGTTTGACGCTTACGGAAGAAGGGCGTGCTCTCGCAAGCGAATCAGTGATTCAAGGTCCCTAATCAGCAGTTCAATCGCTTAGAAATAATTATAACTTGGTCGACCTGGCACAAGGCGTTTCTAACTTCCACTTGTGAGCAGGTCGGCGAGAATTTTCCCATGTTCAGAGCAAAGCTTGAGGGGCGCCAAGAGCGCGCACTTTGTCTTCGGCGATGCGCGCTTCTTTTTCCACGCCGGCAGCGCGGTAAGCATCAGCGAGTCCTTGCCACGCTGCGACAAACTCGGGGTTCAGCTCTACACAGCGCCGAAATTCTGCGGCAGCTTGCAGAAGCGCTCCTTCGCGGAGATATTCACACGCCAGCTCGTAATGAGCCCGCTCGTCGAGTGCATCAGCGTGAATGCGTTGCACGAGCTCAGCGACTCGTTGCGCCTGTAGGTGCTGTTGGTTTGCCACGTGTGTCCTCTCCTGGTGAATAACCACAATACGTGAAGAAACTACGCGCCCATTGTGTGAAAGGCGCAAAACCGTTTTTCAAGTATTCCACTTCGTCGGGAGAATTTGGCAGGCCCTTGAGTTTTTTGTAAGCGGCCAACTGCGGCAGCCACACGAAATCGCGGGCGAAGAAGGGATGATAAAGCACCCATCGCCCCGCTTCCTGGTAAACAAGTGTGACGTAGTCCACAGGGCGGCCGCTCGAGCTGTCGGTCACAAGTGCCACTCCGTAAGCACTGCCGACGGGACGGTAGAATTTTGGCAGGCCGGTGATGTCTCGTGGCATGTTGCGAAGCAGCGCTTCCGCTACGAACACTTTTTTCTCTTCGGTTGAGCTCGATGCAATGGTTCCGGAACTCAGCAGGTCAATGAGCAGTGGGGTGTTGGCCCGCAACCATTGTTCGTCCTCGGAGCTAAAAACGCGGAGCAACGCCTCGAGGCCATCGGGGGCCTTATTCGTAATTTTTTTTGCTGCTTCGCGATATTGATCCCACAGCGTTTTTACCGGCACGTTTTCAAAGACGATTGGCGTTGGTGTGGGGGTCATTGTGGCCGTGGGTTGGGCTAGTCCCGCTTGGGGTGCGGGCGCAGGCGGGTGTGCCTCGACCGGCTGTTGACCAGCAGGTTGGGGCACTGGCGGCACGCCTGGGTCAGCTGGCGGGACGTCGATTGGCTGGGCCAACGCTGCGGCGCAGCTGACCAGGAGTGCGGTGATTGCGAGGAATCGTTTCACTGTCATCACGACTTACTTTGGTGACATCCTTTTGTTTATGGAGAAAATATCTGTTTCTACGTAAATGCAAGCTCGCAACTTCTTCGCTAAGCCAGAGCGTTATGTTGGCATAAAACCACGGCATAGGCAAGACTTGTTTGTGCACGCGGGGCAAAAAGTACTTTTGAGGACGTGTGCGGTTCGTTCATGCGACGATGCTCAAGTGCGAGAGTGGGTTGCTGTTGGCACGGGAAGCGTCTGTGATGTGGCCGGACAGCCGCGTTTGTGCTCGCGCTTTAGCAAATGATCGCGCGAACTTGTGGTAGATAAACGTGGCAAAATCGAGGGGATATCCACCAACCTGGTTTTTTGAACCGGCAAACGACGGGCTATGAGACTGACAATGAACCATCACAATAGCGCACGAGAGCGGTATCGGCTGCGACGGGCTTTTTATCGCGAGCACTTCGGCCGTCTGGTGGCTGAGGAGGGAGTGGCCAAGCTGGATCCGGAGCTTGTGCGCCAAATCGATCTGGCGGCTAAACAGATGGCGATCGAAAATGAACAGCTGCGCGAGGCGTTCAAGCGCCAGAAGGCGGATTTCGACAATTTTCGTCGGCGCACACTGAAGGAAAAAGAGGAGCTGCGCGATGCAGCAAAAGAAGCCTTTCTCGCGACGCTCTTGCCAGTGCTCGACAACTTTGAGCGGGCGCTGGAAAGCGCACGAAGTGCGAAAGATGTGCAGAGTGTGCGCCAAGGCATCGAGATGATCGCGAGCCAGCTCATGAGCACGCTCGCAAGCGAGGGGCTCGAGCGAGTGGACCCCTTTGGGCAGCAGTTTGACCCAACGATTGCGGAAGCGTTGAGCACGGAAGAACGTGCGGACGTTCCCGACGGACAGATCATCGAGGTGCTGCGGCCCGCTTATCGCTTCAAGGGACGGCTCATTCGCCCTGCTCTCGTGAAGGTGGCGAAAAAGCCAGCGGAGGAAGCGAGCAAAGCCTAAAAGATATCGTGGTAAAAGGATCGCGAAGCGGCGAGATTTTCTCGCTGCTTTTTTTGCGTTTGCCCACTTGGCCAAATTCTGCCGATCTGGAGCGTCGGGCGTTTTTTCCCACTTGTCAACGCACAGCAAGGGGGCTGTGTTTTCGGCGTACAAGGACCACAATCATGGTTTTGAAACCGCATAAACTCGAACGGGGAATGACAATCGGGCTGGTGGCCCCGGCCAGTGCTGCCCGGGATATCCAGGCCATTGACAAAGGAATCGAGAACCTGAAACGGCTCGGTTTCGCGGTGTATGAAGGACGCTACACGCGCACTCGCCTGGGCTACCTTGCCGCGCAGGATAAGGACCGCCTTGCTGATTTCAACGCCATGCTGCGCGCTCCCAAAGTGGATGCCATCATGTGCATCCGTGGAGGGTACGGGGCGATGCGGCTGTTGGAGGGCATTGATTACAAGGCGGCCCGTAAAAATCCGAAGCCGATCCTGGGCTACAGCGACATTACCGCGCTTCACCTCGCATTCTGGCGCCGCTGTCGGCTGGTAACCTTTCACGGCCCGATGCTGCTGAGCGCCTTTGCCAAAGAGGAAGTGAGGCCGTTTACCGTGGAAAGCATGATGCGCACTGTGATGTCGGCGCTGCCACCTGGTTCGGTGTGGCAAGGCGCCCCCGACCATCGCTATCGTGTTGTTCGCGACGGACGCGCTCGGGGACGACTCGTGGGCGGCAATCTGTGTCTGGTGACGGCACTCTTGGGAACTCCCTTCGAGATCGATACGCGTGGGGCGATCGTGTATCTTGAAGATGTGGATGAGAAACCTTACCGAATTGATCGCATGTTGACGCAACTTCTGCTGGCAGGAAAACTTCGCGATGCGGCTGGCATTGTTTTCGGGCGAAACGTGCCGGACAATGATACAGCGCAAATCGAGACTCAGCGCTTCGCTCAGGGCGTCGCGCGCAAGGTCGAAGGTTTCCCTCGCAAGCCATCGCGAGATTATGAGCAGATCATTGACGATGTGATTGCAGACCGATTGCGGCCGTTGGGAATACCGGTCATGATTGGAGCGCCTTTTGGCCACATTGATGATTACACAACGATCCCCTTTGGCGTGATGGGGAGCTTGGATACACGCAAAGGAGAACTGATCATCGAAGAGGCTGCGGTAGAAGAGTTGTAAAAGCATCGCCCAAAAAAGTGACGAAAGACCACCAGTGCTGGAGGAGAGGATCAATGAGCACAACAGGCATTCACAAGACGTTTGCGCTGCTTGTGCAGCAGCATCTGACGCAGGCGCTATGGTTTTGCGGCGAAGTCAGCGCCAAAGAGGACCGCCATCTGGAACTCGCGAAGCTGGAGATTTCGCTTCTGGAAATCATTCAAGAAAAGACCCGAGGGAACTTGACCAACGACGAACAACGGCTGCTGGCCGACGCGCTGCACGAAGCTCGTATGGCCTATGTGTTTGCATCGCAAAAACCTAAACCAGAGAAAGTGGAGCAGAGCGAGGCTCAGCCGCTTGCGGAGAATCTAGGGAGTGCCACAAGCTCGCACGAATCGTCGCATTAGACGCGGGCAGCGCTCAACACAAGTCGGCGTGAGGAGAACAAAAAAGAGCGCGAGCCATGAGGGGGCCGAAAAGAGAAATGGCACACGCCGAAGAGAAGGCTCGCGCTTTTTGCTTGAGGGAGTTCTTGCCACGCCTGCGAGGACAAGATCCTACCGTACTTTGAGCACCATGCGATATCGAGCCTGGTTGGCACGAACGCGTGCGATGGCTTCGTTCACGCGATCGAGTGGGAGAACCTCGGCCTGGGCTCGTATACCGTGGCGTGCCGCAAATGTCAGCATTTGGCGGATGCCAGCGCGTCCCCCGATAATTGTGCCGCTGATAGTTTTTTGTCCGCCTACGAGCTGCATGACCGGGACGCTGATGTTCCCGGGCGAGGCCCCGACGAGCTGCAAACGGCCATGTTTGCGCACAAGGCTGAGCCACTGTGGCCAGTTTAGGTCCACAGTGACAGTGGACAAAATGAGATCGAAAGAGTTTGCGAGTGCTTTCATGGCTTTGTCGTCGCTCGTGACGACAAAATGATGAGCGCCCAGGCGTTTGGCTTCCGCCTCTTTCGAAGGCGATGTGGAGAAGGCTGTGACTTCGCAGCCCATGGCTCGCGCAAACTGCAACGCAAGATGTCCGAGGCCACCAATGCCAATGACGCCCACACGATCCGTGGACCGAGCGAAACGATTGAGCGGCGTGAAGACGGTGATTCCAGCACACAACAGCGGGGCTGCATGTTCTGATGGGACTCCTTCAGGAATGGGAAAAGCGAAGCGGCTGTCGGCAACAAGATATTCGGCATAACCACCTGGCCGCCCCACGCAAGTCGCGACGTGGCGAGCACAAGCTGGTTCTTCGCCACGCTCGCACCATTCACACGCCATGCATGAGGCACATTGCCATCCGACGCCTACGCGATCGCCTTCTTTCAGATGCTGGACAAGAGCTCCCTTGCGTGCCACAATTCCAACGACCTCGTGACCAGGGACGAGCGGGTAAGTGCTCACGCGCCAGTCGTTGTCAATGAGGTGGATGTCACTGTGGCAGATGCCGCAACACTCCACCGCGATTTCCACATCGAAGGGACCAAGCTCGGAGGGACGCTCCAATTGAATGGGCTCCAATTCCTTTCCTGCCGCGGGAACGGCGTAAGCGCGAAAACTCATAGCATCCTCCTTCTTGCGAAAGTTGTGAATCAGGCAACGGAACGACAAAAAGCAGTCCTCGCTGGGGATTACAATACGAGAGCTAAAAGCATCTCGGGAGGGGGGCACAAGGGGGACTGATTCCGGCCTCTTTTTTGGCATTTTGAGAGAAGCGGAGTAAAATTCGCAAAAAATCCGCGAAAAATAGCCTAATCGTCGACGGAGCACGGCGAGGCCGTGGGCTTTTTTGAACGCTAACACGTGCATTTGCAATTCTTTATCAATTGGGATGCAGTGGTCATTTTTCATGTTGACCTTTGAGTCCTTTTCATTGTGAAAAGTATCACAAATGGTCGTGAAAGTTTTCACAAATAGCACGAGACCATGCTCGCATTGAACCAAACAACGGCTTACGCCATTCTGACGCTTGGGCTGCTCGAGGATCCCAACGGCAAGCCATTGCACGTGGAGGAAATCGCGCGGGCGACTGGCATTCCGCGGGCCTATCTGGCAAAGCTGGTGTATCGCCTCAGGCGCAAGGGCTTTGTGACGACGCGGCGCGGTTTTCGCGGAGGGGTAACATTGGCCCGTCCGGCCAATGCTATCGCTCTGCTGGAGGTGGCGGAAGCGGTGACGGGCCGGCCTTTTAGCGCGCCGTGCCTGCTAGGGCTGCGAATTTGCGGCGACAGTGCAACGTGCCCTCTTAACCGCTTTTGGACCAAGACGGTGGAGATGGTCCGTCAGGGCTTGCTGCACGCCACAGTTGCGGACGCGGGGAATCTGCGGTGCGTGGCCTCGGCTCGACGTTTGCGCGACCAGCGAGTTGCCCGGCTGGACGTGGCCATCAAGCCATCGCTTGGCGGTGAGCAAAATGCGCAGTGGCATGATTCAGGCGGGCCAACGACTTTTCCCAAGGAAGGGAGGGCCAAATAGCCATCATGGATGTCACCACGAGGCATATCAAATATCAGGCCGATTGCGACCAGAGTTTCCCTGCAGCGATCAAGAAGATTCCGGGCTGTGAGAAGCTCGACAGTTGCATCCAGTGCGGCACGTGTTCGGGCGTGTGTCCGCTAAGTATCTACATGGACATGACCCCGCGGCGTGTGATGAACTTGGTGCGCTATGGCTTCAAAAAAGAGGTCATGGCATCGAACACGATTTGGCTGTGCTCTTCGTGTTATGCATGCACGGTGGAATGTCCGCGCGAGATAAAAGTGACGGACATCATGTACGCACTGAAGCAGATGGCCATTCGGGAGCGCGCCTACCCACGCCGCTTTGCGATGGTTGTGCTGGCGAATGAATTTTACAAGATGGTGCGGGCGCGTGGCCGCGTGAACGAAATCCACTTGGTGACGCGGCTGAATCTGCTGACCAATCCGCTTAAGATGTTGGGCATGGCACGGTTGGGAATCGAGCTGATCCGACGCGGACGATTCTCGCTGCGGCCTGAGAGCGTGCGCGATCCACAACGCATCCGCGAGATCATGGAGTATCCCGAAAACGGAAACGCAAAGGAGGTGCGAGCGCAATGAGATACCATTACTTCCCTGGATGCTCGGTGCTGGGCACGGGACGAGCGTGTGAGGAAAGCACTCAAGCGGTCATCCGCGAACTTGGCGTGCAACTAAAGGAAATCGACGATTGGAACTGCTGTGGGGCCACAGCCTACATGTCCGTGGACGAACACAATGCGCTAGCGCTCGCGGCTCGCAACATTGCCCTGGCGGAACAAGAGGGCGCCACGCAAATGACGACACCTTGCAGTGGTTGTTATCTTGTTCTTAATAAAACAAAGCACTATATTGAGGAATATCCTCAAGTCGGCAATCGGGTGAAGGGATCGCTGCGCAAGGCGGGACTGAACTACAAGGGCAACGTGCGCGTGCGTCACATGCTCGACATCTTTGTCAACGACGTGGGCCTTGATGAGATCAAGAAGCACGTAAAGGTCCCATTGAAGGGTGTGAAAGTTGCGGCCTACTATGGCTGTCAGACGGTGCGTCCTTTCAAGGATTTTGACCAGCAACACTTTCCCACAAAGATTGATGAGTTATGTGAAGCGCTCGGCGCCAGCTCTGTGCACTTCCCGCTGAAGACGCGCTGCTGCGGGGGCAGTCAGATGGGTACGCTTCCGGCGGTGGCCCAGCGGCTAGTCTTTGCGATTCTTCGCGAAGCCAAGCGACAAGGGGCGAATTTGATCGTGAGCGTCTGCCCCCTGTGCCACTTCAATCTGGACTCCTATCAGGTGGAGATTGTGCGCCGCTTCGGCGAGGACGTCTCGATTCCGTGCATGTACTACACGCAGCTCATGGGGCTAGCTTTTGGGATAGATCCCATAACATTAGGCCTGCAGCGCAATCTGACGTGGGACCAGTGTGAGCTACGCAATCGGTTCGCGCCTGCTGCGGTGGGAGCATAAGGAGGTGAGTACGATGGAGAATAACGGCAAAGAGGTGCGCATTGGAGTTTACATTTGCCACTGCGGCCTGAACATCGCGGGCACAATTGACGTGAAAGCTGTTTGTGATTACGCGCAAACGCTGCCGCACGTAGCACTGGCGCGCACTTATAAGTACATGTGCTCGGATCCGGGCCAGGAGATGATCATCGCGGACATCGCCGAGCACGGCTTGAACCGCATCGTGGTGGCGGCGTGCTCGCCGAATCTTCACGAGGCGACTTTCCGCGGTGCGCTGCAGCGTGCGGGACTGAACCCATACTTTTTCCAGATGGTGAACATCCGCGAGCATGCCTCGTGGGTGCACGAGGATCGAGCGGCGGCCACTGAGAAGGCGAAAGACCAAGTGCGGGCGGCAGTCGCACGGGTTCAGTATCATAAGCCGCTTGAGCGCAAGCGCTTCGCAGTGGAGCAGAGCGTGCTTGTGGTCGGTGGCGGCATTGCCGGCATTACGACGGCCCTCGAAATTGCTAACAGTGGCAAGCACGTTTTCCTTGTCGAACGCGAGCCTTCGATTGGCGGGCACATGGCGAAGTATGATAAGACCTTTCCGACACTTGATTGTGCGGCGTGCATTCTCACCCCAAAAATGAGTGAGGTGCGTGAGCATCCGAATATTACGTTGTGGACGTATTCGGAAGTACAAGAGGTCGCGGGCCACGTCGGCAAGTTCCAGGTCAAGGTGCGGCGCAAACCGCGCTACATTGATGAGGACCTGTGCGTGGGGTGCATGGAGTGCGTGAGCGCGTGCGTTTATAAGGAGCCCAAATTCGAGGATGAATTCAACGAGGGACTAGGCAAGCGCAAACCGATTTTCATGCCCTTTCCGCAAGCAGTGCCGCCAGTGGTGACAATTGATCCGGACACATGCCTGAAATTCAAAACGGGCAAATGCAAATCGCCGTGCGCCACGGTGTGCGACCGCAAGGCGGTAGATTTCACTCAAACCGAGCGAATTGAAGAGATCGAAGTCGGTGCGGTCGTGATCGCGACGGGCTTCAAGACCTTCGATGCGACGCGTCTTCCGCTGTATGGCTACGGCATTTACTCGAACGTCTACACGTCGCTGGAGGTTGAGCGGCTTGTGAATTCGTCGGGGCCAACGGGTGGTGAGATTGTTTGCCGCGACGGACGCAAGCCGAAATCCATTGGCATCATTCACTGCGTTGGCTCGCGCGACAAAAAGACAAACCGCTGGTGTTCGCGCGTGTGCTGCATGTACTCGCTCAAGCTAGCGCATCTGCTGCGCGAGCATACGGGCGCGGAAGTTTACCAGTTCTACATTGATATGCGCTGCCCTGGCAAGGGCTACGATGAATTCTACGAGCGCCTGCTGGATGAGGGAATTCAAATGATCCGCGGGCGCGCCGCTGAGGTTACCGACTGGACAATGACGCCTGAAGAAGAGGGCAAACTGGTCATTCGCGTGGAGGATACGCTTTCAGCCTACGTCCGGCGCATCCCCGTCGATATGGTGGTGCTCTCGGTCGGCCTCGAACCTGCAGAGGGTGCCGATGAAGTACGGCGCATGTTTAATATCTCGTGCTCGAAGGAAGGCTTTTTCCTCGAGAAACATCCGAAACTCGCGCCTGTGGAAACTGCGACTGCCGGGGTATTCATCGCGGGCTGTTGCCAAGGCCCCAAAGATATTCCTGACACTGTGGCGCAGGCTGGGGCCGCTGCGGCGCACGCGATCGCCTTGCTCGATAAAGGCTTCGTGGAGATCGAGCCAAACACGGCCTACATCAATCCCGATCACTGCAGCGGATGCAAATCGTGCATCCCGCTATGCCCCTATCATGCGATTAGCTTCGATGAGCAGCTCAAGAAGGCTCGCATTGATGAGGCGCTGTGTGCGGGGTGTGGGACGTGTGTCGCGGCGTGTCCGTCGGGGTCGATCATCCAAAATCTATTCGAGGACGAAGAGATCTTCAGCGAAATTGACGAGGTGTTGAGCCATGTCTGAGACATACGAGCCCAAAATCGTGGCGTTTTTCTGCAACTGGTGCACCTACGCAGCGGCGGACCTGGCAGGTGTGTCGCGGATGAAATACGCGCCGAATCTGCGCACGATTCGCCTGATGTGCAGCGGCCGTGTGGATCCACAGTTCGTGCTCGAGGCGTTTGCTCGCGGGGCGGATGGCGTGCTTATCGGGGGATGTCACCCCGGCGACTGCCATTACATTAGCGGAAACTATAAATGCCTGCGGCGCTTCAAGCTGCTCAAACGCGTGGTGGAGCAGATGGGCATCGAACCGGAGCGGCTGCGCCTCGAATGGATCTCGGCCTCTGAGGGCGACAAGCTTCGGCAAGTGGTGAACGAGTTCGTGGCAAAGCTGCGTGAGCTTTCGCCGCTAAATTTACCGCAGCGGTTCGTTGAGTGGGACAAGGAGGTTTCCGAGCTCAAGGACAAGGTTGTCGCTGCGCAGCAGGAGCAAGCATCGCACGAGGAGGTGACCAGCCATGCCTGAGAAACCAAAGATCGCATTCTACTGGTGCGCGTCGTGCGGCGGCTGCGAGGAGTCGGTGGTTGATTTAGCGGAGAGCATCCTGGACGTGGTCGGCGCGGTGGACATTGTGTTTTGGCCTGTGGCCATGGATTTCAAGGTGAGCGACGTTGAGGCCATGCCGGACAAGTCTATTCTGGCGACAATGATCAACGGCGCGATCCGCACATCTGAGCAGGAAGAGATGGCGCGCCTCTTGCGGCGCAAAAGCCAATACCTCATCGCCTATGGTTCGTGTGCTCATTTGGGGGGGGTGCCAGCACTAGCCAACCAGTTCGCGCGAGAGCAGATTCTCGAGTACGTATACAAGCAAGCGCCGACAGTGACGAATCCTGAGGGCGTCGTGCCACAGCCGAAATTTCGCGACAATGGTCACGAGGTGGCCCTGCCGGAGTTCCGCAATGTGGTGAGGGCCCTGGATCAAGTGGTGGATGTGGATTACTATATCCCAGGCTGTGCCCCCTCGCCTAAGCTTTTAGCGCAAGCGGTAGGCGCCCTACTCAAAGGTGAGCTTCCGCCGAAAGGCAGCGTGCTCGCGCCCGACGTGGCTCTTTGTGACGAATGTCCGCGCAAAGAATCGAAGCCGACCGAAGTCAGCTTCAAAGAGTTCAAGCGGCCGCACGAAGTCCTTGCTGATCCGAGCCTGTGCTTCTTGGCGCAAGGCATCATTTGCATGGGGCCAGCCACGCGTAGCGGATGCGGCGCGGCGTGCATTTCCGGCAACATGCCTTGCACAGGTTGCTATGGGCCGCCGTCACGAGTGCGCGATCAGGGAGCAAAAATCCTTTCGTCGCTGTGCGCCAATGTGGCTGCAGACGAAGAAGCGGAGATCGAAAAGGTCCTGGCCACGATTCCAGATCCGGTAGGGACTTTTTACCGCTATAGCCTGGCGCGTTCGCTGCTGCGGCGACGTGCAAACCTGAAATGAACGTTCGAGGAGTGATGAGCCATGGATAAACAGATTCAGGATGTTTTCAACGAAGGACACAAGCAGGCCAACGCCGCGTACACGGCAGCACGCCGGCGCATCACAGTGGATCCCATCACGCGGCTGGAGGGACATGGCAAGATTGACATCTTCCTCGATGAAAAAGGCGACGTCGAGCGAGCTTACTTTCAGGTGCCGGAGCTGCGCGGCTTCGAGGTTTTTAGCTTGGGGCGTCCTGCTGAGGACATGCCACAAATCACAAGCCGCATCTGCGGCGTATGTCCCACCGCCCACCACATGGCCGCGACAAAAGCGCTGGACGACCTTTTTAAGGTGGAGCCCCCATCGGCGGCGAAAAAGCTACGCGAACTCGTTTATAACACGTTCATGCTCGAGGACCATGCTTTGCACGTGTTTGTGCTTGGCGGGCCAGACTTCATCGTAGGTCCGGAGGCACCAGCTTCCATGCGCAACATCTTGGGCGTGGTGGAGAAGGCTGGGCTCGAAGTTGGGAAACGGGTGATCGCCACGCGCCGCAAGCTGCGTGAATTTATTGCCTATTTGGGGGGCAAAGTCATCCATCCTGTGCTGGGGTTGCCCGGCGGCGTGGCCAAAGGCATTGCCAAGGACGATCTGCCGCAATTTCAGGAACTGTGCCGAGAAGCGCTCGATTTCGCCCTGTTTACTCTCCAAATCTTCCGCGATATCGTGTTGAAAAACGATGAGTACGTGAAGCTCATCACATCGGACGCCTACACGCACCGCACCCATTACATGGGGCTGGTGGACGAGAACAATTGCCCGAATTTCTACGACGGCATGATTCGCGTCGTGAATCCAACCGGCCAGCAAGTGGCAAAGTTCCCCGTGCAAAAATACTTGGATTATGTGGCGGAACATGTCGAGCCGTGGAGTTACGTGAAGTTCTGCTATTTGAAGCCGATTGGGTGGAAAGGGTTTGTGGACGGCCCAGAGAGCGGTATTTACTCGGTGGCCCCCCTGGCACGCCTCAACGCCTCCGAGCGTATGGCCACACCGGAAGCCCAAAAGGCTCGGGAGGAATACTTCGCCACGCTTGGCTACCCGGTTCATCACACACTCGCCAATCACTGGGCGCGGGTTGTCGAGATGGTGTACGCGGCCGAACGGATGGTGGAGCTCATCAATGATCCGGAAATCACAAACACGGAAATCCGGCGCCTGCCCACGGAACGCCCGAGTGTGGGAATAGGGGTGGTGGAGGCTCCGCGCGGAACGCTGATTCACCACTATGAGACTGACGAGCGTGGCATTCTCACGAAGGTGAATCTCATCGTGGCGACGCAAAACAACTCGGCGCGCATGGCGATGAGTGTGGAGAAAGCCGCAAAAGCTCTGATCCGAGGCGGGCAAGTCAGCGAGGGGCTCCTGAACAAGGTGGAGATGGCCTTCCGAGCTTACGACCCCTGTCATGCGTGTGCCACTCACTCGCTGCCCGGAGAAATGCCTTTGATCGCCCGCATTCGCAACGCGGCCGGCGAGGTGATGCAGGAAGTCCGACGCTAAGCGTGCAAGGAGATGGGTGCGTAGGGATGCAGCAAGGGGAAGACAGGCAAAGCGCGCGAGTTCTTGTCCTGGCGATGGGGAACGACATCCTTGGTGATGACGCTGTGGGCTTTTTGGCAGCTCGCGCGCTTCGCGAAGATTTCGAAAGCAAGGCTGAGTTTGTTGAGACGGGGGAGGCAGGGCTTGCGCTTGTGGAACTCTTAG
This sequence comes from Candidatus Sumerlaeaceae bacterium, assembly GCA_049968255.1. GTDB lineage: Bacteria > Sumerlaeota > Sumerlaeia > Sumerlaeales > Sumerlaeaceae > DRVG01. The sequence continues at coordinate 249,529 of JBMFRB010000006.1, forward strand.
AAGGTTACGACAAGGCTCTTTTGCTCGACGCGTGCGTAACGGCGCGACACGAGGTGGGAACAGTCCTGGAGTATGGGCCGGAAGATTTTTCGCGAGTCGTTGCTCCCTCGCCACATTATGCAGGACTGCCGGAAGTGCTCGATTTGGCGCAGCGGCTAGAGCTCGACTTTCCACGGGAAATTCGGATTCTCGCGCTTGAGGTCGAGGATCCTTTCACCGTGAGGGAAGGTCTCTCCCTAGCGGTGGAAGCGGCTCTACCGCGATTCATCGCACGCGCGCGGCAGGTGTTGGGCGAGCTGATTGGCGCTGGGGCAGAACGCGTCATCGCGCAGGGCGACAGCGCAACGCTCGAACGATAATTTGCTAGCGAGTTAAACTCTCAGCCTCTGCCACGCACGAGCATGGCATCCATCGCTTCCTGACAAGATGTTTTACCGCATACGTCCGGGAACCACGAACTCACGTTCGATCTTCAGCGTACGGAAGCGGAAAGTGTACGGTGTGTTGGAAAGTGGCTGATTCGTGCTCGTGCGCACGCTGCGGTCAATTGTCACGGTGTATTCCTTGCCTCCTTCGAGATCTGCGAAAATTCGAGCGACAGTCCACCCCGTCTTGGGGTCTGCGTCGAAAACGATATTGGGGTCTACATCGAGGCGCGGCCGGATTTTCACCGAGTTGAGATTGAAAGTCTCGGTGCGGATGCGCGTATTGAAGAAGACCGAGATAGGCATATTTTGTCCGTTGACGCGAGCGTCCACAGCGCCGTCGCGCGGGCTCGTGCGCATGATGCCGGGCGCCCCAGTGACAAAAGCAAACGTGTAGTCTTGCTTCATCGCGAGGCCTGTCTGATCGGTGGCTCCGCGCCCCACAGTGATTTGATACCGCGTGTTGAAACGAATGGGACGAGTGTCGTCGTCGTTGGAAAACACGAGGACGGCGGTGCGATCATCGGCCGCGGGATGACTTCCTGTTCCCATGTGAAACGTGTAGACAGGCTGTGGCTCCATGACGATGGCTTTCTCTACACTGGCAGTATCCATGGGCTTGGAGAATTTGATCTTCACGATGAGCTCGTAGCTCACCATGACATTTCGCGCGCCGTCGGGGGGATCGGTCCAGATCACACGCGGGTAGTCGCGCTTGAGCTCGAGCTGGATGGTGCCGACGTCGACGGTTTGCCCCGGCTGCACGTCTACAGCCTCGAGACGTGCCGGCTCGTAACCTTCGCGTGTGGCAGTGACAACGTAGGTTCCAGGCGGAACTTGCTCGATGAGAAATGCACCATCGGAACCGGTCGCGCTTATGAGCCGCGTTCCAGCAAGTGCGACCTGGACTCCTGTGGGATCGGCTGGCTGGTCAGGAGTTTCGCCCTCGAGCACGACCTTGCCCTTCACACTGCCAGGTGTGGGTTTTTCAGCCGGTGGTGGGGTAAGATCAATGGCGAGCTCAACGACTTTTTTGTCGCGCAGGTCAGCAAGATAGGAGCGGGGCAATGCGCCATCGAGCGAAGCCAATACGGTGTAAAGGCCGGCGGGCAAACGCGCGAACTCGAAGCGGCCGTTTTCGTCCGGCGCCACGATGTAGTCCGAGTTATCGAGGGCGAGTGTGACGCGCGAGAACTCGCTGATTTCGTTTCCGGAGGCATCGAAGAGGCGGACGCGCCCGAGAATCATGCGATCGCCCGAAAGTTCAGCGCGTGTGATTGGCGCGGTAGCGAACCGCTCTTGAGCCGATTGCTCTGGTTCCATGAGTACGCTGTCGGCTTTCGTTTCCTCACCACCAACGATGACAGCGTCAATAGCCACGCTTTGGTAGCCGGGCTTTTCGAATGTGATGCGATAGGCCCCTTGCTCGACATTGACAAAGCGGTAAACGCCGGCTTCGTCCGTGACCGTGACGAGCGGCGTGCCTTGGAGCCGCACAAGTACACCGTCATTACGCGGTGCATCGACCAGCGTCACATAGCCAAGAAGCGAACCGAGGCGCCGCTGCGGGAGCATCGCGGCGCTGTTTGTGGTAAGAGGACTGCCGAGGCGTTCCAGAATTGCTGTGCGGGCAATGTAAGGCTGCTCGCGTGTGTGGATGGTAGGATCGAGTTCGACGCGATCGACGGTAGCTGTTTGATACCCTTGGCGTTCGGCCACAATCGTGTAGGTGCCGGCCGGCAAATCCGCGATGGTATAGGCGCCGTTTTCGTCCGTGTGCGCATTATACGAGGTGCCGGCAAGATAGACGAGAATGCCGAGATGTCCGCCTGGCGCAGCATCAGCAAGAAGTGCGCGGCCCGTGATGTAGCCGCGTTTTTCGGGCATGGCAGCAGCGGCCTCATCCGGGGTCTTTTGCCGCGCACGACATCCCACGAACACAAGCAACGTGAGGACAGAAAGCAACGCAATTGTCGCCCTTGTCATCGACAATTTGCTCTGCCAGCAAAGATCACTCATGGCTGTCGTATCCTTTGCAATTTCTCTGGAAAATCTTATGCCATGCCTAAGCGTGTCATCAATGACCATATACGAGCAGGCAAAAACGATGCGAGAGATTTTACTGGCCACAACAAACTCGGGGAAGCTCCGGGAACTGGAAAGGATTCTCGGCAAGACGCAAGGTGTTGGGCTTCTCACGGCACGGGACTTTCCGGAGATCGAGGCGCCCGAAGAGACAGGCACAACTTTTGAGGACAACGCAAGGCTCAAAGCTCTTTATTACGCGGAGCGCACGGGTTTGGCCTGCGTGGCAGACGATTCGGGGTTGGTCGTGGACGCCCTCGGTGGCCGCCCCGGCGTGATGTCGTCTCGCTACGCACCAACGGATGCCGAACGTATCAGCAAGCTGCTCGCTGAAATGCGCGATGTGCCAGATATCCAGCGTACGGCACGGTTTGTGTGCGCTGCGGCGTTTGCGCTGCCTTGCCCCACGCCGCACATCGTGGCACTGACGCGTGGCGAATTAGAAGGCAGCATCGCGCATGAGCCGCGCGGGACGCATGGTTTCGGGTTCGATCCTGTTTTCTATGTGGCAGAGCTTGGCTGCCATCTTGCCGAAGTTGCCACCGACGTGAAAAACACTATCAGTCACCGGGCGCGAGCATTGTCTCAACTGCGGCCGTATTTACAAGAGTGGCTTCTCAGGCGGTCCTAATGTTTTCCGCTTGATGAGATTGCGTGCCAGGCCTTGGTTCAAGACGAAGGGAAAGAAAGCTAAGTGTTTGAGATTTCTCCCTGGCGAAAGGGTTATCCTCTTATGAGTATTCGCGTGGGAATTATCGGATGCGGCGGGATTGCAGGGCAGCATGCGCGAGGCTACGCTACCTGTCCGGATGTAGAAATTGTTGCGTGCGCAGACATTTCGCTCGAACGCGCGCAACAATTTGCTGCAGAGTTTAGCGTCCCCCGTGCGTACAGCGATTATCGCACAATGTTAGCACATGAGAAACTCGATGCGGTTTCCGTCTGCACCCCCAATTACGCGCATTGCGAACCAACGGTGGCCGCGCTAGAAGCCGGCGTTCATGTGCTGTGCGAGAAGCCGATGGCCATGAGCGTAGCGGAAGCGCAACGGATGGTTGAAGCGGCGCACAGGACCAAAAGAATGCTGACGGTGGGGCACCATTTCCGATTTGTGCCATTCATTCGATTCATCAAACGGCGCATTGACGAGGGCTTGCTGGGCGACATTTATTTCGGGCGTTCGCACGCGTTACGTCGTCGAGGCGTGCCTGGATGGGGCGAATTTCACATCCGCGATAAATCGGGCGGTGGGCCGCTTATTGATATTGGCGTGCACGCGCTCGATTGCATTCTTTGGCTGATGGGCAGTCCGCAGCCGGTCACGGTCACGGGCAAAACCTACACAATGTTTGGCAATCGGACGTCGTTTTTCTCGGCATGGGGCGAATACAAGCGCGAGGATTTCGACGTCGAGGACTTTGCAGTGGGCTTCGTGCGTTTTTCCAATGGGGCCACACTGAGCCTGGCAGCTAGTTGGGCAGCTCACATTGAGGAAAACGAGGATTTCTCGCAGTTGGTTTTGGGCGACCGAGGCGGTGTGATGTTGAGACCGTTCGGTGTTGGTGCTGGCGTCAGGATTCTCAGCTCCCGCGAGGAGGCGCTGCTCGACGTTATTCCCTCAGGGTTTCCAGAAAAGCATCCGCACATTGAAGAAATTCAGCACTGGGTGGCCTGCCTGCGCGGCGAAGCCGAGATACTTGTTAAGCCCGAGGAGTGCCTAAATGTGCAACGCATCATCGAAGGAGTATACCGTTCAAGCGAGCTGGGGCGCGAAATGCGTGTCGAAGAGCTCGCGCCATCACGGCGTGCGGAACCCTCCCGGCAGCAGACGGCATCATCTTCGAAGAATAGAGGCCGCGGTGGACGCCGACGGTCCTAGGCGCCGCGCTTTCGCAGGGGCACTATCAGCAAGTCAACGAATTAATAGTTTATTTGTTTGGTGGAAAAAGCTTGAACACACGAGTTCCGTTTTTGTGACGTATTAGTGTGGGGCAGAATTTCAGAGCATTTCCTTGGGGCGCCTCATTCGTCCCGTGCACGGCGACAAGGCGCCCCCCTCTTTTAGTAGAACTCCCACTCGCTGACGGCACTCACGGCATCGAGATGATAGCCAAAGAGGTAGTCGCCGAGAATCCATCCCTCAGTGGCGGCCGTGTTATTCGGTAGCG
>JBMFRB010000007.1:0-171812 GCA_049968255.1 Candidatus Sumerlaeaceae bacterium
TGAGGGCGGCACTGCGTGGGCGCGTGCCCGGCGCAAAAGGGAAAATGGAAGTTTACGGGCCAGAAGCCATTGATGGCCCCGAGGAAAAGCTGGCCGGGAAAAGTAAAAACGCGCTGATGTCTGTGGAAGAAGTTTTTCAAAACACACACATAGATCCGTGGTTTCTGGAAAACATTCGCGAGCTGTGTGACTTTGAACACCGCATCGCTGCGGCTGGACGCGACAAGCTCATAAAGAAACCCGGGGCGAAGAGTTCTGCTGACGAAGACGCGCGTGAGCGAGCATTTTTGCTCGAGGCGAAACAGTTGGGCTTTTCCGACGCACAAATTGCATATCTTGCTTCGACGCGACGTCGGCAATTCTCCGAATGGGACATCCGTGATAGGCGCTTAGAGCTTGGAGTGCGTCCGATCTACAAATCGGTGGATACGTGCGGCGGCGAATTCGAGGCCTACACTCCTTACTTTTATTCGACGTACGAGGCTGACGCGGATCTTTCTTTACGCAATGAAGCTCAGCCGAGTGGCAGAAAAAAAGTTATCATATTAGGAGGGGGCCCAAATCGCATCGGGCAAGGCATCGAGTTCGATTACTGCTGCGTTCAGGCTGTGTTTGCGCTGCGAGCGGCGGGTTACGAGACGATCATGGTGAACTCCAACCCGGAAACAGTCTCGACCGATTACGACACGGCCGACCGGCTCTACTTCGAGCCACTCACGGCGGAAGATGTGCTGAACATTGTGGAAAACGAGTGCGCTAACGGTGAAGTGGTGGGCCTGATTGTTCAATTCGGCGGTCAAACTCCGCTGAAACTTGCGCATGCGATCGAGTCTTACGTCCATCGCAAAGGACTGCCCACACGGATTCTCGGCACTTCTGTGAATTCCATCGACCTCGCCGAGGATCGTGAACGATTCGGGGCACTGCTGCATCGGTTAGGAATTCCTGCGCCCGCGCATGGCAGCGGCCGCAGCTTTAGCGAAGTGCGTGAGCTTGCTCTGAAAATCGGCTTCCCTGTCATGGTGCGGCCCAGCTACGTGCTGGGAGGTCGGGCAATGGAAGTGGTATACACCGAGCGGCAATTGCGCGATTATATGCGTATCGCGTTGGATGTGTCGCCAGAGCATCCGGTTCTCGTAGACAAATTCCTCGATGGCGCGATCGAAGTCGATGTGGACGCCGTGTGCGATTATCGGCGATCGCCGACGGGTCACATGGAGGGGCGGTGTGTGATTGCAGCGATCATGGAACACATCGAGGAGGCGGGAATTCATTCGGGCGACAGTGCTTGTGTGATCCCACCACGCACATTAGGCGAAGCGACATTGGATAAGATTCGCCGCTATACGTGGGCGCTGGCGGAAAGCCTGGAGGTGTGCGGGCTGATGAATATTCAGTACGCGGTGAAGGACGACGAAGTTTATGTGCTCGAGGTCAATCCGCGGGCCAGCCGAACGGTGCCATACGTGTCGAAGTCCGTTGGGCGCCCCATTGCTCAATTCGCCGCGTTGTGCATGGTTGGCAAGACACTGGACGAATTGGGGTTCACGGAGGAACCGAACGTGCCCTACTTCTCCGTGAAGGAGGCGGTGCTGCCGTTCAATAAATTCCCAGGTTGTGAAATTCGTTTGGGGCCGGAAATGCGTTCGACGGGAGAGGTCATGGGGATTGATCCTGATCCTGGTATTGCCTTCGCGAAGTCCCAGGCTGCTGCGGGCTGCGCCTTGCCGCTGAGCGGCGGCGTCTTTATCTCGATCAACGACGAAGACAAACCAAAGTTCTTGCCGGTGGCGCAGAAGCTCGTGGAGCTGGGCTTCCATCTTTATGCAACAGAAGGAACGCACCGGTTTCTGCAAAAGCATGGGATTGCGGCCGCGCCGCTGAACAAGATCAAAGAGGGGCGGCCGAACATTATTGACTACGTGATTAACGGACAAATTCAGCTTGTGATCAATACGTTCTCCGGTCCGCAAGGCCGGCCGGATGAGAGAGCAATTCGAACACTGGTGGTTTCTCGCGGTATCCCTTTGATCACAACAGTGAGCGCGGCGCGAGCAGCGGCCGAGGGCATCACGGCCATGAAAGCGCGGCGGGTGACGTTGCGCAGCTTGCAAGAGTATCATGCGGAAGCCCTGGGACAAAGGTGGCCTTTTCCGGCCTAGATGCGCAAAGAACCGTTAGTCGGCGTAACCGTGGGGGTGCTCGCGTTTCCAACGCCAAGCACTTTGAATGATTTCGTGAATGTCGGGATAACGCGGATTCCAGCCCAGCACACGGCGTATTTTTTCCGATGAGGCAACCAGGACAGCAGGATCGCCCGGCCGGCGTGGCCCAATTTCGACCGGGATCCGCCGAGCGGTCACGGTTTGGGTGGCGGCTATGATCTCAAACACAGAAAAGCCGTGGCCGTTGCCGAGATTGAAAACTTCCGCTCCCTTGACACAATCGAGATATTCCAACGCGAGAAGGTGCGCTTGGGCAAGATCCGCGACATGAATATAGTCGCGGATGCACGAACCATCGTGGGTGGGGTAATCGTTCCCAAATACGGTGATTTTGTCGCGTTTTCCAAGCGCGACGTCGAGAAGGAGGGGAATGAGGTGTGATTCCGGCCGATGATCCTCGCCGTGGATGTCAGTTGCGCCCGCGGCATTGAAGTAACGAAGTGAGACTGAGCGAAAGCCAACTGACTTTGCGAGGTCGCGCAAGATCTGCTCAAACATCCATTTCGAAGCACCGTAAGGATTCACGGGCGAGGGAGGTGCGTCCTCGGGAATTGGGATAAGCTGTGGTTCGCCGAAAATTGCGGCTGTCGAGCTGAAAATAAGCTTTGTCACGCCGTGCGCCAACATTGTGCGAAGAAGAATCAAACCTGCTGCTACATTATTCTGATAATAAGCTAATGGATTTTCAATAGATTCCCCGACTAACGACAATGCGCAAAAGTGCATGACAGCCGCTGGCTTGACGGCACGAAAAACGCTGTCGAGGAAAACCGCGTCGCCGATGTCGCCGCAATAGAACTCTGCTTCGTGGGGCACAGCCTGGCGATGGCCGCGAGAAAGATTGTCCACAACAGCGACCGAAAGACCATGACGCAGAAGCAATTCCGTGCATACGCTGCCGATATAGCCGGCGCCACCTGCTATGAGGATTTTCATACGGTCGAGTCTTGCGTTGGCGCTGCAGAGCATTGCAAAGTAAAAAAGGAGCTATGAGAAAAGGATGGATCATAGGGGCGTTAGTGTGTGCGGCCCTTGCGGTGGCGCCGCCAGGTCGAGCACAAAATCAACCAGAGTTGTCTGATTTCGAGCGGACTTATCGCATGTACAAGACTGCAACTTGGATTGCCGCTGGGGCTATGATTTTGTTTCTTGTGGGCGGTTTTCTCATCAAACGGAGACAAACAAAACTTTCTGAGGGGCCGCTGGGGCTTGACGATTTGTCGAAACTCGAAAAGCGGGGCTTACTGACTCCGGAAGAAGCTAAAAAGGTTCGAGATGCTTTGGTTCGCCAGGCAATGCAGCGAGCGAATCGGCCACGAACTCCGCTCAAGGGAGAAGAGGCGCTGCTGCTTGATGACGAAGTCCGCCGGCTCGAAGCGCTGGCTCAGGCCAAACGCGCACAAAAAGAGCAGGCATCCACCGCCGCATCGGCTGTCGCCGATGCAACTGAAATCCCACCGGAACTTCAGGTTGCCGTTGAAAAGGGGTTGCTGAGCCACGAAGAAGCAGTGGCAATTGCACGCCGCGCTCAGACAAAACCTGAATCTTCGGGGGGCTCGTCAACGCCACGCTAGTGGCTACTCATCGCGCAACTCCGTTATGCGAACGGGGCGCATCTCGCGCTGAGAACGGTAGGCGGCGAGAGCCACCTCTAACGCACGGAGCCCATCTTCGCCTGTTACTGCGGGTTGCCGATTGTCGCGAACTGCCGATAAAAATTCTTCAAGCATCAATGCGTCGAGGTTGTCGCTGAGTGAGAAAGCTTGTGCGCGGCCATGCTTGTCATCGAAACGCGCAACTTGAAGCGGAAAACAATCTAGCGAAAGCCGGCCCTGCTCTCCGCGTATTTCAAGTTTCACATCACCCCAAATCGGATAGGTTTTACAGCGCGACCAACTTGTGTCGAGGGTGACAATTGCCCCATTGTCCAACGTGAATAAGAGAAGGCCAACATCTTCGCAAGGAATTTCGGGGTACAACCTGTTTGCGTACTCCGCGTAAACTTCTTCGACTTCTGCACTGAACAGCCATCGCAGCAAATCTACAACGTGCACGGTGTGATCGATGACCGCGCCACCGCCAGCAAGCTCGGGGATGACAAACCAGCCACCGGGCATGGAGCCGTGATTTGAAGTGGCCGCGCCAAGAATACGTCCGAGTTCACCATTGTCGATTGCTTGTTTTGCACGTACGATCGCCGGACTAAATCGCACCGGGAAGGCGGTCATGAAAATGCGATTCGCTCTCTGGGCTGCCTCGATCATACGTCGGGCGTCCGCCAGAGTCGTGGCAAGAGGTTTCTCACATAAGACGTGCATTCGCGCTGCGAGCGCATCGAGCGTGAGAGCTGCGTGGTTGGCATTTTCCGAGGCAATGATCACGGCGTCGCACGGCGTGGAGTCGAGCAGCTTGCGATGGTCGTCGTACCAACTTTTCACGTTCGGATAGCGTCGGCGCAGTTGCTCACGACGCGTGTCATCGGGATCGGCAACAGCAACAAGCTCCACGTTGGGTGTTCGACTTAGCACGTCCGCATAAGAATACGCATGCATGTGGGCGAAACTTAGGATCGCAATTCTCAGCGTCTTCATTTCTCTGCTCCGAGGTAGCAGTGTTTCGGGGCATCACTTTCGATAATAGAGGCAGCAACCACATTCGCGATCTTTGCCCGCAGCGAGCCCACATCGCCCGAGCCATCCGGGTGGCAGCGATTCGTAAGAATGATAATGGCGACGTTTTCCTCAGGCACAGACCACAGTGAAGTACCTGTCCAGCCGGTGTGGCCGTAGCCTGTGGAGAAAAGATCGCCGCGTTGGTGCGAGTAACCGCTGGAGACGTCCCAGCCAAAACCTCGGCGTGTGCCGTCAGGTAAATTGATTTGCGGGGAAGTCATCGCTCGGACCGTGAGAGGCGAGAGAACACGCACCGCACCGTATGTGCCCTCCTGCAACATCATCTGTGCAAAAATTGCCAAATCGTGAGCTGTGGAAAACAGTCCGGCGTGGCCGCTAATTCCGTTTTGGACAAATGCGTTGCCGTCGTGCACTTCGCCGCGAATCATGTACTTCTCGCGCACGATTGCCTTTGCTGACTTTGTGGCAGGAATGCGCCACTCGCTAGGCGCAATGCGGGGGCGAAGCTCGGCGGGGGGATTGAACATTGTGTCGTGCATGCCAAGTGGTTCGTAGATATTCTTGCGACAAAATTGGTTCAAGTCGAGCCCCGCTACCCGCTCGACAATCTCGCCGAGCGTGATGAATCCGAGATCGCTGTAAATAAACTTCTCTCCAGGAGCGGCCCGCAACGGCCGGCGCGCGATGTCGTTGATGATGGCCTTGCGTGCATTGCCCTCAGGAAATTTCAAATAATAGTTATCGTACGGATCGAGGCCACCAGTGTGGGTGAGGAGATGGCGAAGGGTAATGCTTTCGCGGTCATAGGTCGCAGGGGCGAGCACTTCTTCCCAAAACTTTGAGGCAAGACGGAGCTCGCCGCTGCGCCAAAGCTGCTTCCATAGTTCGGCAGGCTTATCTGCTTTCTTCACGACTTTGGTCTCGCTGGTTTCTTCGGAGAGCTCGACCGTCGGTTCCACGAGCAGTTTTCGCTGCCGAATGAACCTCATGAGTTTTTCGAAGGATGAGAGACGTGCTTGTTCGTCGGGGCTGTTGGTCCACTCGGGAATGTATTTTTTCACGGGATCGCCCAAGCGGATATCCCCATTCTCGACAAGTTTCATGATGGCGGTGGCCGTAGCGACACATTTCGTGAGGGAGGCGAGATCGAAGATCGTGTCGGTGGTCATGGCTTCGCGAGTAGGGACGATGGAACGCCAGCCATAGGCTTTTTCGTGGACGATGATGCCACGGCGCAAAACAAGGACCACGGCGCCGGATGTTTCCTTGCGGTCGAGCGACGCCGCAACGACGCGGTCAATTTGTGAACCAAGCGAGTTGTCCATGCCTGCATCGGCAGGAACACCATAAGGCAGAGATGTGGTCGCACGGGGAGGGGAAGCTTTATGGGAAGACATAGAACATACTCCTGAGGAACACATAAGCAGTAGTGCGAACATCACGCTAAATGCGGCCCGTGAGAGCTGTGGTCGTGGCATAGAGACGCTCATCTTTTTTCTCCACTTGCAGACAGCAGTGTCATAGGGGGGTTGTCAACGGTGCAATGGGCATTGCCTTCAGAGAGTGTTTAGCGCGGTCTCGCACGCAGCAAGAGTTCGGGCAATGACGTGATCGTCGTGAGCTGTTGTGATGAACCAGCATTCGAATTGTGACGGCGGAAGATGAATGCCGTTGCCCAACATCGCGTGAAAGAAAGCAGCAAATCGGTTGGTGTTGGATTTCTTGGCGTCCACGTAGTTTCGGATCGGCTCGGAAGAAAAGAATACGGTGAACATCGAGCCAACACGCTGAATTACGCAGGGGATCTGGGCTGCAGACAGAAGCTTATTGAGTCCCTCCGTTAGCTTTGCTGCGTGTGCTTCGAGGTCATCGTAAAGCGCTGGGCCGCGACGACGAATTTCCTGCAAGGTCGCAAGCCCAACAGACATCGCGAGGGGGTTACCAGCGAGCGTCCCAGCTTGATAGATTGGGCCAAGCGGTGCAAGATGCTGCATGATTTCTCGGCGCCCGCCAAAGGCGCCGCAAGGGACTCCCCCGCCGATAATTTTTCCCAGACAGACGAGATCGGGAGTGATTCCAAAGAGTTGCGCGGCGCCACCGGCCGCGACCCGAAAACCGGTCATGACTTCATCAAAGATAAGCACTGCTCCAAATTTCGAAGTCAGCTCGCGTGCCAAGCGTAGGAACGTGAGATCGGGAGGAACAAGTCCCATGTTGCCCGCGATGGGTTCAAGGATAAACGCGGCGATGTCTTGTCCGCGTGTGGCAAAGACATGTTCCAGTGCTTCGAGGTCGTTGTAGCTGATAACAAGTGTCTCCTTTGCGACCGCTTGGGGCACACCAACAGTTTCGGGAATAGAGAGTGTGGCCACTCCAGAGCCGGCGGTGACAAGCAGTGAATCAACTGCGCCATGGTAACAGCCGGAGCATTTGAGCACTGTTGTTCTTCCTGTTACACCACGTGCCAGCCGAATAGCAGCTGCCGTTGCTTCGGTCCCACTGTTGACAAATCTCATCATTTCGAGGTGGGGTGCAAGTTCTTGCACGAGTTCAGCCATCTCGATCTCGAGCTCGGTGGGGAAGCCGTAGCTTGTACCCTTTCGCGCGCATCGTTCGAGCGCCTGCCTCACGAACTCTGGGGCATGGCCAAAAAGCAATGCGCCCCATGAACAAACGTAATCGACCAATTCGTTGCCGTCCGCATCGATGACAAAGGCGCCCTTGGCCTCACGAATGAAGCGCGGTATTCCCCCGACACCTTTGAAAGCGCGCACCGGGCTATTGACGCCCCCCACAAGGATCCGCGATGCACGTTCGAAGAGTCGGCGAGAGAGCTCGTCACGCATCGTTTTCTTCTCCGCTTGGTTGTGGTGGCTGCTTGTCTGCGGGCGGTTGCGGAGCGCCCCGATGCGCCTTCAACCACGATTCGGGCACACCCACAATGCGCATGAGATTCTCGCGTAGTTGCACGATGGGGATCACTGTAGCACAGACCGAGCATACGAACGAATCGCCAGGAGGCAGTGGGAGAAACCCAGACGCCACGGGTGCTTTGGGATCGAGATTATGCTGAAAACGATAGAGACTGCGACATTTCGGACACTGGACATCTGCGTTCGCCGATTTGACAATGTCGGGTCGCTCAAGCAACGCGGCGACTTCTTCCGGTGTGCGTTTAGGGGTCTCGAATGGAGGGCGTGCAAAAAAGGGGAATTCAGCCAGGAAATCACCCTCGAGGAAAAGAGTTATGGTATACTGTCCGGGCGCTATGAGGGGGAAGTTTTCGAAACAGAAAACGATATTGGCAACTTGATGTGGCGCGCCAATTTGTAATTTGCCCTTCGCTTCGGCAATGCTGTGGCCATCGGGGGCAGAAATGTGAACTTCGAGCGGAAAGGTCCCTTTGGGTCCCACGAATCCTATCAGCACGAAGAAGCGCGGATGATTCGTGGGGAAAAATAGGGAGTAGATGGTGTCGAAAATGCCAACGGCACTAAATTTCCCCTGTTCGTTGCGTACGTCGTCGCACTGGATGAAGTATTTGAGGTGTGGTCTCATGTATCTCTTTCTCCTGGCGTTGCCCTCACGTGTTTCAAGTAGAAGTCTTTCGGCCGAGAATTTCGAGAAAAAGCAGCTCATAGCGCGCGGCAATTTGATGATAAGCCCAATGTTCCATGTAGCGGCGCGCATTTTGCCCGATGGTCTCTTTCCATTGGGGATCTTCGCAGAAGCGGCAGAAATTTTCAATCAGCACGCGTTTCTCACGTGCTCCGATCGGAACTTTCGGGCACACATCGTCGGGAAATTCGGCATATTGCCCCAGGGGAGTCACAAGGGTGGGTTTGCCCATAGCCAATGCGGCCACAAGCGTAGCCGAGGACTCGCCCATTGTCGGATAGCGCAGATTCACGCAGATATCCGCAAGCTCGAGGATCTCATAGAACTCCGGTAAGGGGCGATGGCCAAGCACGCGAATGCGGTTTTTGAGACGGTATCTTGCAGCCATCTGCGTGAGTTCGCGAAGGACGATCCGATCGGCCGGGCCAACGAAAACAAGGTAACTCTCTGGAAATGCAAAATTGAATTCGCGAAATGCGGCAAAAACCTGCGGTAGACGCTTGAGACGATTTGCGACGCCTACGCACGCAATGACAAATGCGTTGCGGCTTAGGTGATACTTGCGCCTTAGTTCTTCACGTGGCGGACGCCCAAGACGTACCATACCGAGGTCTACGCCGAGGGGAATATGTTCAATGCAAGCGTGCTGAGGCGCCAATGAGTGAAGGTGGTCTTTCAGCCACTGTGAATGGACAACAAACGCACGGTGATGACGGAGCAGCCACCGGGTCATGGGAACCTTCAAGGGATCGAGGTGCGCCAGATCGACAACTTTCCCGTGGCGTTCTCCGGCGGCTTTCTGCTCGCGCTCAAGCCATCGGTGGGCTTCCCCAGCCCAGCCGTATTCGCGTTCGAGGTGCTGAAATAGTCCTAAAATGCTGAAATCGTGGAGATCAATAATGCCGGGATAGAGCTCGACGTAGGGCAGCATGTAGGCATGAAGCACGTTATTGCCGAGCTCGTAGAGGATTAGATCGTAAGGACGGCGCTCGTGCTCGCGTTCAAATTCCCAATGGGGCCGTACCGGAATCCGCTCGCGGATGAGTGGATGAGCAGGAACATAATCCTCGGTATAGCATTCTGGGTGCACGGTTTGGGAAAAGTTCAGCAGGAGCTGCTCGGCAAAGTCAGCAATCCCCGACATTTTTGGTGAGAGCGGAGTAAATACGGCAACGCGCAGGCCCCCCTCAGCACTTACCGAAGATACTGAAGAGGTTGGCAGCTGCCTCTCAATCCGGCGTGCAGCATCATGGTAGCATTCCACCAAGCGCTTTGCAAAATGCTGTGGTGAGAACTTGGACACCTGGACAAAACCACGAGCTTGCAGCTCAATCCGGCGGTCAGGATTTTCGAGTACTTCCTGAAGCGCTGCCGCAAAACCACGATGATCGTCCGGATCACACATGAGGCCTCCGTCGCCAACCACCTCGGGCAAACTTGAGCGATTCGATGTCACCACGGGCACCCCTGCGGCCATAGCTTCCGCAACCGGCAATCCGAACCCTTCCAAACGAGACGGGAAAAATAGTACACCGGCGCTTGCCAGGATAGCTGGAAAGTGCTCGTCAGGCACGAAACCAAGCAAGCGCACATGATCACTGCAGTGATGCTTCTGGGCTAAGGCGTAGAGTTGCTCTTTTTCAGCAGGGCTGAGCGAACACACAATCACGAGCGGGGCTCGAGCACGAAGGCGGGCGGCAAGTCGCCCATAGGCGCCAAATAGCGCCTGAAAATTTTTTCGGGGATGATAACCGGTTATACTGAGAACGTAGCCGGGCCAGAGATTGTAGTCAGCCAGGACTGCACCAATGCGTTCTGTTGTCCAACCAGCAAGGGGACGCTGCTCCACAGGCACGTAAGTAACGAACACATCCTCCTCGTCGAGATCGAACAAACGCACACAGTCGTCGGCCGTTGTGTTTGAGATTGCAGCAAATGCTTGCCAACTTCGGAGCACCCGCACACGCTGGCAGTAGCGCTCCCACGCCTGCTCATCGAACATTGGCTGACGCCGCTCGTTCATCAGTGCGGGAATTGCATCGAGAAGTGTCGCGACGATCGGACATGGGGCCGTGTGAGGGATGACGATGTCCGGCATGAGCGGACTTGTGACGTGAAAAACGTCGAGCGAATGGGCGGCTTTTGTCCGCCAGAGAAAATGAGCAACAGCACCATGGTCGAGATATTGCTCAGCTGTGCCGTCAAATTCTATGGGGACATACTCCGCACCTCGCGCGAGACATGGAACGACGTCTGGGGCGGGCTCTGGACTTCGGCCGAACAAGACGAGCTTATGTTCTGGCGCATGGCGCAGTAATGCTTCGATTGTACTCCGACAGAGACGGCCTATCCCGCGCTTCGCCTCGAAAGTTTCGAGCGTCTGAACGTCAATTCCTATGCGCATGATCAACTGAAGTCTGTGTGGTCGCGGATAGAGGAAGCAACACGTTTGAAGTGGGAGGAGAGTGAACTGGCACTTCGTGATGTCCTAGTGGGGTGTTTGGCCAGTTTTCTGCCCAGCGAGCACACAAATTCCTGCTTGGACCACTCTCTCAATGATTTCGATGGTTCGCTGTGCAGCACCCTGTTGAGAGAGAGCTGCCGCGCGGACGCGCTCCCCTAGTTCTTCACGTTTAATTGGATTTTCAAGTAGCTCACTCAAAACCTGCGCCAGAGATTGTGCATCGGCCACAATGCCGCCGTTGTGAGAAGAGAGAATGCGTGTGAGCTCGGGCTGCTTGTCCATGTGAGGGCCAAAAACCACAGGGACACCGTGAACAGCGGCTTCGAGCAAGTTATGCCCCCCTATTCCTGGGACAAAACTACCTGCCACGAGAGCAACATCCGCAAGTGCATAAAGCTCGGCGAGCAAGCCCATCTTATCGACAAGAATGATTTCGCCCCCCGCCGCATCACTGTGAGGAACAACTTCTGCTGTCGACACGCGGCGAACTCGGAATCGTGAAGAACTCAATAATTGCCACACTGCGTCGAAACGTTCAGGATGACGAGGAACGATGACCAATCGGGTATGAGGGAATTTACTCTGGATGACGCGAAAGGCATCGAGCATAATCTCTTCTTCCCCGGCGTGCGTGCTGCCTGCAATAATCACAAGATGCTCTTCGCGCAGCCCCAACATTTGGCGAAGCTCGGCTAGGCGCAAAGGTGAAGGATGGGTGTATTGAACGTCGAACTTGCAATTGCCTGTGACAAACACGCGCTCCTCAGGCGCGCCCATGGCGATTATCCGGGAGGCATCTTCCCGCGATTGCATACAGAACGCAGAAATGCACCGAAGCGGCCGAGAGAAGAAATAGCTTAGGCGCTGATACGAGGCATACGATTTTTCTGAAATTCGGCCGTTGGCGAGAACGACGAGGCACCCGCATCGTGCAGCAAGCTCGATAGCATTGGGCCAAAGTTCTGTCTCCATGATAACAAAAATTCTCGGTCGATAGGTTGCGAGGAAACGCTCGACGACCCATGAGAAATCGGCTGGATAATAAGTGATTTGGTCCGCGAGCTGATCAAAGAGGCGATGCGCCGTTGCCTGCCCTGTTTCGGTCACGGTTGTCACGAGCAACGGCAAGTCCGGAAAAAGTTCGCGCAATTTCGGCGCGAGCGCCTTTGCGGCAACGCACTCCCCTACACTTACGGCGTGGAGCCACACGCACCCACGCTGCCATTTTGCCCGATGAGGCACATTCCAGTTGCGGCCAAACATTCCCGGCAGACTCTCGCGATATTTCCCTTGGGTGCACCGACGGTAGAGAATGTGCGGGATGGCCAAGGGCGAGAGTGCAAGGTATGCGAGGTCGTAGCGCGTCATGGTTCTTCTTCGAGGTCAGGTTCCGTGCCGAAAATATACTTATAGACGTTCAGCAGCTCACGTGCCGTCCTTTTCCACGAAAAGCGTTGAACATTCTCACGGCCGAGCTGGACGAGCAAGTCGTGAAGCGATGGCTCGGAGAAGAAACGGGTGAGTCCCTCCACGATGCTGTCGCGATCATCCGGGTCTACAAGGATTGCGCCTTTTCCTGCAACTTCTGGAAGTGCGCCGTGAAGCGAGGCAAGAACGGGTAGATCGCTGGCCTGCGCTTCAAGCACGGGTAGCCCAAAGCCCTCATATTTTGTGACGAAATAGAGCAGCGTTGCAAGATGGTAGAAGACGCGGCGCTCGACTTCGCTTACTTGGCTGAAAATTCTTACGCGAGAAAGAAGGCCACGCTCGCGTACGCGAGCAAAGAAGGGATCAAAAAAACGATCAGGCTTTACGACCAGAACCCAGCAGATGTCGGTGTGCTCGGGGTGGCGTTGGATGAACTCTTCGAACGCATCGAGCATCATGGGCAGATTTTTGTTTGGACGCGTTGAACCCAAATAGAAAAGGAAGCGATCGGGAATATCATACTTATCGCGAGTATGCTCGATTTCATCACGGGTGGGCGGCTTAGCGACGTCAGGATCAATTCCCCCATAAATAACGAGAGCTTTAGCGGCGACATCAGGATAGAGATCTCGGATCCAACGCAGTGTTGCGTAGGAATCGCATATGAGGCAGTCGGCTTTTCGCATGACGGCCGGATATGTGGTGCGATAGAAAAGATCGTAGAGCAGACGCTTGAGCATTGGCCTTCGGCCAGTGAATTGCGGATCAAGCAGCGGCTGAAGGTCGTGCACCGTAACAAGCAAGTCGCCGTCCCACAGCAAGGGACTCAATGGATAGAGGGAGTGGAGAAGATCGACGCCGAGCCGGCGCACGAGTTGGTGTAGGGTCGCCACTGTGCGTAATGAGACCGGCGGTGCCGAATCTTCTATCAGCTCGAAATTTTCGCCCAGCTTGAGAGACCGTCGATAACTCGCATGTGTGATCACAACGTATTCGTTTTCGTGGTCGACGCTGGCAAGGGCTTCCAAGAGGTTCTCGGAATACACCCCTATTCCGGAGTAGTCTTCGCTGAGATAGCGGGCATCTATGGCGATCCTCATGCGACACCTCCGGCGTTGTTGCTAACACGTGGCGGGCGGCGCTCACTCGGGCCTAAAATTCGTGAAGCCATGCGGTGCGCAACCTCATTCCATGAGGATGAACGCGCTAGATCCACACCATGGCGGATGCGTTCGATGTCGGGGCTGTCGATGGCTTGGCGAACTAGTTCTGTAAACTCCTCGCGATCCCGAGCGATGAGGACCGTATGGGAAAAGAAGCGCACAACGTCCGGTATGGCCGTGGAGACGACAGGAATTCCCGCTGCAAGATACTCGAGCGTCTTCACAGGATTGAGCTTGGCCGTGGCTTCGTTGATTAGGAAAGGAATCAGTGCAACGGTAAAATTTTGTGCGTATCGCGGCAGCTCGTTGTGCGGTTTCAATCCCAGGTAATGGATGTTGGGCTTACGCGGAAGTCGGCTGGTATCCATGCGGATTGGTCCGACGAGAACTACCGAAGCTGCCGGGAATTTATCGGCGAGGAGTGCGATGAGATCATAATCGAGGCGGTCGCTTACGGATCCAAAATACCCAATCCGGGGCTCGGGCAACAAGGCAAGATCGGGGGGGATCTCACCGGCGGGGCGATTGAAAGCGTCGTAGTCCACGCCGCAGGGAATAAATTCGGCATCAGGCCGACGGACGCGGCGCTGATGCCAAAGTTCGTAGGTGCCTGTGGAAACAGTGTCTGCTTGATCAAGCAATTTCGCGTCGTACTCACGAGCCCACGCTGGCGCCCACTCGAACGCCGGAAAATCGTCAATGATATCGTAATGAAGTTTGGCCAGAGGCAAGATGCGCTGGTGTTGGCAGAAGAATAAGGCGTCGATCACAGGCCAGGCAAACGGACTGTCGGTTACGCAACGAATTTCGCGGCTATGTTTGAGCCAGCGATGAAGAATCAGCGTCAGCAGCCAACAATTGAGCTTATAAATAAGTCGAGAACGGTAGTGACCGGGGAGAATCAGCGGCGAGAGGACAATGAGATCGCGCTGCCCTTCGGCAACAAAACTGCGCATATATTGCCAGCGTTGGCGCAGCGAGAAACGCCATCGGTGCAACTGCACAGGAGAGATGTAAACCGTGGGGATCGTCTGGCTCAACCGCGTGGCGAGTTCCTGGGGCCGCTGCCACACTTCATCCCACATCACTTCTGAGAAGTACAGTAGCATGCGCTCGGGCGGCCAAGGCTGTTGCGCTAGGCCACGCAATGCGCGCACGGCGCACGTCACAACGGCAGGAAGAAAAAGCACAAGTTCTATGAGCTGTCGCGCTTTTCTTAACATTGCTGTGCTGCCGACCACGATGGCGTTGATGTGCCTCTCTCACGAATTCGGTCTTGCATATTGGGCCTTCTTGCCTGGTACAGAATTTAGGCAAGAACGAAGTAGCCGAAAAGGCGCAAGTCGATGCAAGAGCCAACACGTGGAGGGTCGCAGATGTCAGGCACATTCAGCAGTCAGCGTTCTCAGATCACAGTGAAAGTCAAACGTCAGCTATCTGCCACTGAGAAGCCGCACTGGGAAACGTTTCGCGTGGGGTATAGGCCAAGGATGAATGTGATTTCCGTTTTGCAGGAAATCCAGCTCAACCCCGTGACGGTGGAGGGCAAACGTGTGCCACCGGTTTCTTGGGATTGTAATTGCCTCGAAGAGGTCTGTGGGGCGTGCTCGATGATCATCAACGGCGTGCCGCGTCAGGCGTGCTCGGCGTTGGTAGATCAGCTCGAAGATCCGATCATTTTGGAACCATTTACGAAGTTTCCGGTGATTCGTGATCTGGTGGTCGATCGCTCGTCGATGTTTGAGAATCTCAAGCGCGTGAAGGCCTGGATCCCTATTGACGGGACGTACGATCTGGGGCCGGGGCCACGTATGGCCGAAGGGCTGCGCGCCAAAATGTACGAATTGTCAAAATGCATGACGTGTGGGTGCTGTTTGGAAGCCTGTCCTCAGGTGAATGACCACAGCGACTTCATCGGCCCAGCGGCGATTAGCCAGGTGCGCTTGTTCAACGCGCATCCGACGGGGAAAATGCACGCTTCGAAACGGTTAGAAGCGCTGATGGGCAAAGGAGGCTTGCACGACTGCGGCAATGCGCAGAACTGCGTGCGCGTGTGTCCGAAAGAGATCCCGTTGACGGACTCGATTGCTGAGATGGGGCGCGCGGTCACTGTCCATGCGTTGAAAAAGCTGCTGGATTCTTAGCTATTACCCATCAGCCGGTTTCTGGCGTTGGCTCGCCTGAGAAAAGGCGTAAGCGGCCACAAGCACGAAGGTTGGCATCACGCACACGAAACGTCGTGAGAAAGTGACATTGCGCGCAGCACCAAGCTGTTCCTGGCGCACTACGTAAATGGCCAAAATCCCTGCGAGGCACAGAGCTGTGGGGAAAATAGCGGGAAGAACAATCCGCCACGTACGCTGGCGAATTCCTCGCGCGAGCCAGACAACCGCGAGGTGAGGAGCAACGCCGTAAAGCTCGGGGCGCAAAAAGATCTCGCTGAACCCCATCCACATCACAGTAGGCACAAAGTGCAAGCGACGTCCCCACCCCTTAGCAAAGCCCTCGGTGAAATCGTAATCTTGGGTCGTTGGCGGAATCAACGCTTTCGAGATCAACCACGGAACCGCGAAGAAACCAAAAAGGAATGCTACTCCTGCCACCTGCCATAAGCGGAGACGGCGTTCGTCCGCTGATAAAAGTGCAACCGTGAGCATGGCGGCAAGTGTCCCCGCGGCAAAAACAGCCCCTTCAATCTTCATGTGATACATTGCAGCCACTGCAAGCCCAATAAACGCTGTGGCGTGACGCGTGGGCTCGTGCATCCAGCGGATGAACCAGTAGGTTGACCAAAACGCGGCAACGCCGATGGCTGGCTCGCGCGCACCCTCGAGCCACCATTGGACAGAGGGCGCTGGCATCAGAAGCATCGCCGCAAGAAAAACGAATCGGAGTTCGCCGGCGAACCATTCGCGAGCAACGCCGATGGCGAGGAAAACGAAGGAGAAGTAGAACCCAAGATGTGGGATATGAGTTGCAAGCTGACTGAAACCTGAGCGGCCACAGAAAGCAGCTTCGATGACTGGCAGAAGATAGGGGTGCTTGGGCATGGGGGCAATGCGCAAAGGGTCCCGCAAGCTTGGCGTGTAAAGCGTGTTTTCTGTGAGCAACACGCGCACGCGGTAGCTCCAGATCACGATGCTGTCATAGTCAACAGATGGCAAGCAGATGGCAGCCAGCGTGGTCCAAACTGCAAGAGCAAGGATCCCTATGGCCAGGGCAATTGGAAAACGAGACGGTGTCGAGGTGCTCGAGCTTCGTGTCCGCCAATGGCCCAAAATTTCGTTGCGCCGGAAAATGGTGATCACGGCCCCGAGTGCGCCAATGGCATAAAGCCACTGGGAATCGAAGGGGAAACTGAGACACAGAAGAAAAAGGAGGAAAAGGCCAGGCACAAGAAGGCCACACAGGAGAATAATAGCTGCTTTCGTGGCACGACTGTTGGCACTCAGCATGGTTGGGGGCACCAGCGAAAGAACGGCAGAGCCGATGCAGCACTGCGCAATCAGGGCGTGGATGAGAGAAGGTGTCACTGTCCCGCGAACCTCCGCAGTTGAAGTGGCTCTGTGGTGCTGAACGGCGCGTAATAAAGAATATGTTCGACGCCACGCTTGCGCAGCTCAGCACTGGCGGTGCTCGGAGACTCGACAGATAAAATCTCGCGGTCCACATCATAGAATTGAATCGGATAAGCGAGGGCCGAAAACAGGTACCGGTTGAAGGTTCCTCCCTCAGCGTAAAGCCCCACCCGAGCGCGCGCTGGCATCTGCTGTTTGAACTTGAGCGCATGCTGATAGGCCTGCGGGACCCAATGATGGAAAATCTCGGATTCGCTCAGGTGGCATGGCAAGTGGTGAAACTTGCGAGAAAAATAACTATTTATATTAATAACGACCGAAATAGCAATCAGCGCTTGGATGGCAACGAAACATGCTGATGCAAACCGAGTGAATGGCGGTGTGATTATTCGGCTCAGTGAAATGCGATGCCACACAATTCTGACGGCTGCCAATAGCCAGAACACTGCCGCCGCGAGAGCAACCGAACGAGGTGCCAAGATCTGACGCTCAGTGGCGAAGCTTATGGGATAGCGATGGGGAACGAGTTGAACTAGCGACTGGCGCAGGATGGGCTGCCTAAGAATCAGCCACGCGAGAAAACCAAGTACCCCAGCGACCAAAAGTGCGGCAGTCTCACGCGGAACGTAACGCGATGAGATTTTGTCATGCTGAGAATTGGCGGAGTGAATTTGTTCGATATTCTTTGGCATTACGAAAGAGTGCAAAACCACGAAGCGGAAATATCAAGTGCAGGCAGTGCGGCGATGGCGGACTACAATGACCCGAACGAATTGCTCGCAATCGTGAATGAGCATGACGAGGAGTGCGGCAGCGCGTCGCGCCGCCTCATTCACGAACTCGGTCTGTTTCATCGGGCGGTTCACGTGCTGGTTTTTCTTCCTGGTGGGGAACTTGTGATCCAGCGCCGCAGCAAAAATAAAGACACTTATCCACTTCACTGGGAATGTGTGGGCGGCCATGTGGCGGTGGGGGAAAACTACGAAGTTGCTGCCCTGCGTGAGGTGGAAGAGGAGTTAGGCGTGTCCGCGAGGGATCTGAAATTCGTTGTGAAACTCAATGCGAGCCCCACGACCGGTCAGGAGTTCATTTGCGTTTATCGTGCACAGGTCTCGCCTCCGCTACGGCCGAACAGCGACGAAATCGCGGAGTGGCGCAGCGTGCGCCCCCAAGAACTGTGCGAGATGATTGCGCTTGGTGCAGAACGTTTTTCTCCCGTCTTCCTTGAAACTCTCAAGGCTACAGGATTTTTCTCGCAAAGGCCCCAGTGATTTTGGGGCTGACTCTTCCTTATTGTGGTGCGCTGCCGGAGGTCTGTTTATCGTCCGGCCAGCCGACACTTCCCACGGAGCGTGGAAAAGGCGGTAGGTCACGCACAAGCTTTGGCTTAAAACCTTTCGGAGGACAAATCACCATGCCGACGCCACCTTTGTTGCGCATCCAAATCTTTTCGAAATCGGGAAGCAGCCATTGGACGAGGTGGCCGCGATTGTCATTTTCGATGGCGGAGTCCACGACTACGACTCGGTTGTCATCGGTCACACCGCAGAAAGCAACAATATGGCCTGACATTCGCTCGTAAGGCGGAGCTAGATACTCATCATTTTTTGGCATAGTGATGGAACACAGGATGATTTTGTTCTGCGCGATGGTGTCGCGAACCTTGTCCCAATTACGGAAGCGGTCGAGATACGCGTCGACGCCGTGTTCGATTGCCGCGCCGATTGTTCGGGGCCAGATACCGAACGATTCGTATTCGGGATCAGTGGTCCAGCAAATAATGAGTTCGAGCGGGACCGTCGTGCCAAAATATTGAAGCGCCGACGCGAGAGCAGCAGATTGACAGCGGTCGATGAGCTTGTTGCCTGCAGTATCGCGCTGGAGCCGAAGGGGAACATCGTGGATAAGCGAGGGAGCCGTGGAGGACTTCGCAGGGTCGGCAAACTCAGCGAGTAACTTTGCGTCAGGGCTGTTTGCAGTGAGGATGATGCCAAGCCCTGGTTTGGTCGAAAGTGGCTTCTTTCCGTCGTCTTCGAGTTTGAATCTGAAACTGATTGCTGCCGTCGTCAGAAGCAATTGATCGTAGTCGAGCTTACCGCGATCAAACCGCGGAATTTCACGTTTTGCCACGTACGAAACATTGCCCCAATAACCGGCATAGAGCCACGGCGAAGTCTTCTTGTCTGGAAACGTCACCTGCACATAGATTCGAAACCCCTCATCGCGGGGAATGCGAATTTTCCACCAGTAGATCATTTCATCGAACGGGAAAGCCGCGCGAATCTTGGGTGACAGCCATGTCTGGCGATTCACTTGCCGCCACTCGGAGGGGGCGATATGATAGGCGCGATCGAGAGTGCGAGTGGTGACAATGGAATTACGCAGACGCGGCGTTGCCAGCAACGACGGAGTTGTCAGCGGGTCTGCACAAAGCAGAGATGCACAAAGAGAGAAAAAGACGAAGCTAAAAAGGTTTTTCTGATGCATACTCGACATTGGCCAGAACTCCTGACATGGATTCTGACTAGCGTGGCCCTGCGCAATTGCCCTGCCAAGGGAAATTTGGGCTAGGCCGGCGCTGTGGATGGAACACGCTGGAATCCGACGGCTTGATAACAAACTTGGGATTGACAGATAAGCGGGTGCACTGAAGCTCGGCCGCGTAATGCTTGAACGAATGAGGAACGCGCCTTGCCAGAGGGAACTTATAATCCGGGAGTGGAAGAACGCAACCGCGCGGTGATTCGCGTCATCTGGGTAACACTTGTGCTCAATTGGACGATCGCAGCAATCAAGATAGGCGTGGGAGTCGTCGGCGCAAGCATGACCGTTCTGGCGGATGGGCTTCACGCCATTATTGACGGCACAAATAACATTCTCGGCATCGTGGCCATGCGTCTTGCGAGTGCGCCAGCTGACGAAGACCACCCTTATGGTCATCACAAGTTTGAAAACGTGGCGGCCATGATTATTGGCGGCCTGATTTTCGTTATCGGGTGGGAAATCAGCAAAGAAGTCTTCGTGAAAGTCGCACAGTTTTGTAGGGGGACGCCTTTGCAGAGTGAGGCAAGCGGCCCGCATTTTGAGTGGAGCTATGTGGCGCTACTGCTGGGGACGTTAGCAGCGAATATGGCTATTTCCACATATGAGTGGCGTACGGGAAAAAGACTTCAGAGCTCCTTCCTCACGGCAGATGCCATGCACACACGCTCCGACGTTGTCGTCACAGCGATGGGTCTCGTTTCTCTGTGCCTTGGCAGCCGATATTGGTGGCTCGATCTTCTGCTGGCTGTTGTGGTCGTGGGATTTATTTTTTACGCAGGTTGGTGTATCATGCGTGAAAACATGGACGTGTTCACGGACCGTGTGCGGCTGAATCCTCAGGAGGTACGGGAGATTGTTGATCGGGTGCCCGGTGTCCTCAATACGCATGCCATTCGCAGTCATGGCACAGCAACGTCGGTTCATTTGGACCTGCACATTGTGATTTCCGAACACACCACAGCCAAAGAAGCGGAAGCTATTGAAAGCGAAGTGCGCAAAACGCTTCTGAAGCACTTTCCCAACGTCAGTTTCGTAAGCATCCATCACCAAACCTACCCTCACGATGAATCGCTTCCACTCTGGGAGGATAACCCAAAACACAGTTTGGCCAACGAAACGGGTGAGCAGTAATCGTTTGGAGACGTGGATTGATGGATTCTTTGTACCGTGCCAGGGATGCCGGGCGCCAGTTTTTCGGGCAATAGTCGCCCAGCCCGCTTCTCTGAGGCGAGAAAAATAGACACAGTAGACACAGTGGAATTTCATCTGGCGGGAGCGACATGCTAAAAAAAGTACAAATTCACGTGTTTCGCCGCATAGAGCGGCAGAGGCCTCCGCTTTTTCTCGCCCTCCAAAGGACGCCCGACAGAAATTCTCTTTGGCAGCCCGTGACGGGAAAGGTCGAAGAAGGCGAAGAGTTTGACGAGGCCGCGCAGCGAGAGCTCTTCGAAGAGACGGGGCTAGCACCGAGCGGAATATTTGCGAGCGTTGGCGAGGTGCGATTTACGAAAGGTGATCAGCAAGTTGTAGAGAAGATTTTTGCCTGCGAAGTTGGAAAGGACCATGTTCGGATGTCCAGTGAGCACAGCGCTTATGAATGGTTGCCAGCAGAGAAGGCGAGAGAAAAATTTTATTACGAGAGCAACCGTTACGGGCTCGATCTGGTGCTCGAGGAGTTAAAAAAATTATGACGATAGCTTCGATTCCAGTGCTCATCAGTGGTGCCCTCGGCCGCATGGGCACTGCGATTGTGCAAGCACTTGAGTACTTTCCCGATATTGAGCTGGTAGGGGCGATTGACTCTGTGGAAAAACTGGCGGGGCGAAGTGCCTTGGTCCTGGGAGGGAAAGAAGTTCCCGCAGCATCGCATTTTGCGGAGATGAGAATTCCTTCTGGGAGCGTGGTGATTGATTTTAGCAATCCTATTGTCACGCGCGAGCTGGCTCAGCATGGCGCGCACCTCGGTGCGAAGCTTGTCGTAGGGACGACAGGATTAAGCGATTCAGACCAAGCACTGCTTTACGAGGCTAGCCAAACAACAGCAGTCCTCGTGTCGTCCAATATGAGCACAGGCATTCAGGTGCTGTTGGCAGTGGTGGAAGAGTTGGCGCGGCGGCTGCCGGACTTTGATATTGAGGTGGTGGAGATGCATCACCGTCGCAAGAAGGATTCGCCGAGTGGGACTGCGCTGTCGCTGGCGGAGGCCGCGGCCTGTGCGCGAGGGCAAACGCTTAGCGACGTGGCAAGGCACGGGCGCCATGGCATCGTAGGCGAGCGTAAAGCCGAGGAAATCGGGCTCCATGCGGTGCGCGGTGGGGATATTGTGGGTGAGCATATCGTCGTGCTGGCTGGCGAGGGTGAGCATCTTGAGCTGCGCCACAGCGCCCACAGCCGCTTGACGTTTGCGATGGGAGCTTTGCGAGCGGCGCGGTTTCTAGCCGATAAAACACGCGGATTTTTCACGATGCGCGATGTGATTGGCGCGAAGGGATAAACTGTTGGGCAACACTGGCCTCCGCGGCTTATTCGCGGCCAGACCGACGAACCTTTAGCGTCAGGCGTTCTCGTCCGCCGATTTCGTAGCTCGTGAGAAGACGTTCGTCCAAAAGGAAATTTCCTCGCACCGATGCGTAATGTCCAGCTTCGGTCGTGGATTCCAACGTGGAGATCACGCTTGACGGCAGCCGCGAGAGTTCTTGGCCGCGAACCGACGATCCGGTGTCGGAATCGAGGAGCACAATGTAGATCGAGTTGCGAGGAAATGACCGCCGAATCTGCTCGACGAGGCTCGCGTAGTCGCGAATTTGAGCGGTGGCAGGGTTGCGCTGGGAGTCAAGCGCTTCGCGTCCGACGGAATTAGTCACCACAAGTTCGTAGTCGCCATCAGGGAGATCGGGCGGCAATCCAAATTCATGTACGCCCTTTTCGATAGGCTTGCGATAGGGCTCGAGTTCCCAAAAAATGCGGACCACCTCACCCGGCCGGTAAACACGTTTCTCGGCGGTGAGAGCGCGGAGCTGGGCTTCGGGATAGCGGGCATGGAGCGTGGCATGAAAGTCGAGTCGCGCAGGCGACACGCGTTTGTAGGGATTGGTCGTGAACATGCCTAGCTCGGAGCCGACCGCAATTCCGGCTGTGCCGCCGCCATACTGATCGACGAAATAATCTTCTTTTGTGATGGACGTGCCGTCGTCCAATGCAATCGTATAGCGAAACTCGACTGCTGTTTCGCCGGCAGAACGCCCGGCCGCGCCAAGGGACTCGGTCAGGGCGATGATCGCGAGGGAGGGGCCCCACAATTTGTCGCTCCAAGCCCGATAAGTAAATTCACGGCGGCCGCGGTACTCCTTGTCTTGCACGACGACATGGATGGGAAACATTCGGCCATGAGATCCGAACATGCCGCCAACAGCGGGAAGCCGATCCTGGCGAATTGTCCCGATCTGGCCGAGAGACTCGCCGAGTTTGAAAGGGCGAGCCAGGTTTCGAACGATGGAATGAATTCGTGCTGCCGCCATCGGATAGCGTACGACGCCGTATTCAAACATGGGATGGCCGAAGGCTAGAAGCTTTTGGCCTGAGCGATAAGTTATGGTTCCAATGCCGGCCAGAGCGAGATCGCCTTCGAGGAGAGGCACAGCCAGTGCGTAACCGCCCTGTAGCTCAGCGACGAGCGCTGAAGTGAGCCCATCGTTGGCATCGGTAGTGTTCGCTTCCGGCTTCTGGGAGACGGAGACGCTGGAACCGCCTGCTCCCGCAAGGCTATACACAGGAGCACTGGGACAAACAGCGCGCAGGGCAGACATTGCAAGAGGTGAAGAGAAAGACGCGAAGAGGGGCGCAGCCATGGGCTCGAGCTGAAATGTTTCCGGCAATGTGACTGCTGCTTGGGGAGAAAGAGTGAATTCCGATTTTTTCCACTCACTTCTGGGCGAAATCGCTGATGGCAGGAGAGGTCGCAGCTCGAGCGTACGGCGCATTTCGCTAAACGCATCAAAGGCCTGGGACTTGCCGGTGAGATCGTCTGGATCGCGAAGATTCTCTGAGGTGGCTTCGAGGACACGCAACATATGTTCAATTGGGGTCACGCCGGCGAGTGGTTCTTTGGAAAAAGTCCATCCGTAGGCCACAGCACCAATAAGTTTACCGTCGATGAAAACAGGGCTCCCGCTCATTCCCGCCACGACACCGATATCCTGGAGCAAGGGATGCGAGAGCTTGCAGAGAATCATATCTTCACCCGGAAAAGCGTGGTGGCGCACGCCGACAACTTCTGCTTCAAAGCGTTCGGGCTTGGTGCCTTGAAAAACGGTAAGCCCGTAGCCTTTCATGCCGGGCTTGAGATCGGAGGCGCGTAGCATACGGCTCTCATCAAACAGGAGACTTCCCGTTGTGTCGGCGCCGAGGACAATCCCTGACACGAGACAAGCAAGCCCAGCGAGCAATGCGAGCAGTGTCGGGCGGAAAAAGTGGTCAGGCGCGATCCACATGTTCCATCTCAGAAACATTTTCGGAAATACTTTCGTCATTTTCTCACCACGAATTTTCGGTTCGATGCTACGGCCACATTTTTCAAAAGCAACCAAACATGTTATGGGAGATTTTTCTTACATTGTGAGAAATAGTGCACAGGCGTCAATGACAACACTTGCAAGTTATGACGGAGAGTTCAGTGCGTAACTTATGACTCGGCAATTGTTCATAATCCACTGCTCGGGTAGAGATGATGCGGCCTGAGGCTTGCTGAGATAGGGACAGTTTTCAAAACAGCATGTGGAGCGGACTCCCATGAAAGCTCATTTGAGAGACGAACTCAGTCCCTATCTCGTGGAAGTGGCAAGGCGCCCTGTCCTGACGCATAAACAGGAGATGGAGCTTTTCAGGCGACTTGAGCAGGGGGACCGCAGTGCGCGCGAAGCCATTATCGAGGCAAACTTGCGCTTTGTCATCAAAATTGCCCTTCAGTATGTGGGGCGAGGGGTTCCGCTCGCTGACCTTGTGCAGGAAGGTAACATTGGCCTGATTGAAGTAGTTGACAAATTCGACTGGCGCAAGGGCTACCGGTTTTCGACCTATGCAGCGTTTTGGATTCGGCAGGCAATAGAGGTGGCGGTGCGCAAGCAGTGCAACATGATTCGCATCCCTATTCGCAAAAGCCGTCTGCTGGGGCACGTGACCGAGGCGGTGCGCGAATTTACGCAGGCGCATGGACGACGGCCTACGCCACGCGAGCTTGCAACGATTCTGGGTGTGGACGAAGATAAGCTCGAGCAACTTCTGAAGGTCCGCGAGGCGGTGCTTTCGCTTGACGCATGTGAGGAGGACGAGGATGAACCCGCACAGCTTCTCAATCGAATCGGCGATGAGCGCGCGGTGGATCCTGTCGATGCGTGCATGGCGCGCGAGCGTCGTGCACTGGTGCGCTCAGCGCTAGAAACCTTGCCCCCGCGAGAGCAGAAGGTCCTGAGGCTGCGCTTCGGCATTGACGGCGACGAGGATGGGCAGAGTCTGCGCGCGGCAAGCAAAGAATTAGGGCTCAGCCAGGAGGGTGTTCGGCGCATTGAACAGAAGGCATTGAATCACCTCCGGCGCAGCGCTGCCGGACAGATGCTGCAGGGATTGCTTTAGGTGCCGCGCTTGCGCCATAGGTTATAGGGAATCCGGCGAGTCTTCCATTGGGGCGAGTATGGGCGCCAGGCTCATTTGAGGGTGATAGCAATGTCCGTGTTGCCAGAATGATAAACCCTGAGCTGCGCAGATGGAAGTTGATCCGCGCGTCCTACCAAGTATTCTCTTGGCTCAAGTTCTACTTGAAATGATCCATCTAAAGCACATTTTGTGAATGTTTTAGGACCAATCGCACCGCGTGGGACGAAATAGAGGAGTCCGCCCCACGGCTCTCCTCCTGCGAGGCGTGCCACACCACGCACCTCCACGGTGGGCTGGAAGCTAACACTGACATTTTGCACACCTCGCTCGGGAATAACGATCTCTTGTTGCTTTTGACGGTTAGGATTCGCGGCAAGCGACACAATGAGATTGAAGCGGCCCGGGAGGAGGTTTTCGATGATAACCTGTCCAGAGCCATCGGTTTCAGCAAACCGGGTGCCAAGCGCTGTTTGGGAAGGCGCAATGGCGAAGAGCACAATCTTTGCTGGAGCGGGAAGCCCATCCGGCCCTATGACGCGCAAACGAAGGGCAGGGGCTCCGGCAGTGAGATAATAGACAGGTTCTTCGGCTTGTTCAACGCCCGCCGAGATTGTCACCTCATCCACGACCTGGGTCGTGTATCCGTCAGCAGCAATGGTGAGAACATACACGCTTGGTACGACCTTCTCGAAAACGAATCGGCCCTCACTGTCAGTGATTGTTTGATAAGTTAGGTTCTTAGCTAAGTGCGCCTCGGGTAATTTCTGAAGGGAAAGCGAGACGTGAGCACCTGCAATAGGCTGCAGGTCAGATTTCGAGAGAACCCGTCCGGAGAAACGATGGCGACTGCCGAGAACGATAGTGGCCACGGCTTGGCCAGTGCGGTTTAGGCTGAAGGGATCACTTTCGGCATACTCGTCAGAGGCAACGAGGGCAATCTTGTAAATGCCGGCGGGGTAACCACGGAGAACGTATCTCCCTTGCTGGATCGTAGCTTCTTCAGCACCGATTGTTACAAATTTTCCGGCAAGAGATGGAATTTCGTGGGAACGGGGGGGCGCGAGGTCGCTGACTGCTTCCCGTCGCAAAACATAAATCGTTGCTGGACCTGCATACCGGTCGAGCGCGCCATCGGGTCGAGTGGTTAAGACCTGGAGTTCACAAGACGCAAGTGGTTCGAGGACGAGTTCCACGAAACGGGTAGAAAGCAAATCTTCGCGCGACAGTTCTGCAGGGGCGTAGCCTTCCCGCTCTGCGCGGAGGGAGTCGAAGGTTTCTCCTTCGCGGCATTCAATGGCAAATTGTCCGTCCTGATCGGCAACCGTTCTGAAGTGATCAGTTTGGGGTTCGGATGACCCAATTTTGGTGACATAGGCGACAATCTCCACGCCGGGTATGGCGTTGTGCTCTGGGTCCAGGCAAAGTCCACGCAGTACACGACTCGGCGCTGGAGCGGCTGGGCTAGGCGAATGGGCAGCATGAACGACCACCGGGGTGCTTTCGCGAGGGAGCGTTTGCTCTTTTGTCCGCAATGCTGCGGATTCAGCAGGAGGTGTCACTTGAGTGACTTGAGTGACGCGCTCAAGCTTCCGGATGAGCCTTCTGTTCTCAAGATACATAAAGGTTGCTAGTGTAAGAACTGCAGCAATAACGATCCATGGTGCATATTTATGCATCATTTAGCGAACAGAGTACATTGCCTTAAGTCGCGCCTGAGTAGCAGCGTAGAGCAAAGGCAGCATGATTTCATGGTGGCCAGTAAGGGAAATTGGCGTGCCGCCCGTTTTCGTCGGTCGAAGCAAAACGTTGTTCATCGGACGATAGTGTTGGATCATATCCATATTAATGGCGGTGAAGTTGCGCACGGGGTAACCAAGATTACGCGCGACGGTCAGGGCTTTCAGGAAAACCTCGGGCAGGATGACCGCACTACCGCAGTTTATGATGACCCCTCCGTCGTTGAGGGTGGTGACTGCAGCCGCGAAGAGACGAAAATCGCGCATCGTGCCAGCGCCAAGTGCCTCACCATTGCAGGTAGGATGCTGATGGATCGTGTCTGTGCCGATGGCCACGTGCACGGTGGTTGGGATGCCGAGGCGGTGGGCGTTGGCGAGAATGCTGGCCCAGACGTATCGAGGAGCCATGTGCCGCAGTCCGCGGCCAAGCGCTTCCCCGAGCCCGAGGCCATAGCGAAGGCATTCGAGGATGAAACGATTCATCTCGACCGCAGTTTCCTCGACCATCCCAAACATTCCCGTCTCAAGCCCCTTTTCTACATCTTCGCTCGTGAAGCCGAAGCGGGCAAGCTCGTAATCATGGATGGATGCGGCGCCATTCATCGCGACAGTAGTGATGAGGCCTTCCTTCATCATGTGGACAATGAGGGGGCCGAGGCCGCATTTCACGACGTGCCCCCCCATCATGACGATGATTCCGCGCCCGCGCAGTTTGGCCTCAGCGATTTTCTGTGCGGCGAAGACGAGCTCCTCGGCTTTGAGCAGGGAAGGTAAACAGTCAAAGAACTCGTAAAGCGGCAAATCCACATTCGGGATTTTCGCAACCCGCGAAAGGTCCACTTTCGTCGGGCGTCGCTCCACGGAGTAGGTCTTGATTTTCGAGAAATCGAGAACTGGGAGTTTCACAGCTAGGCGCTTTTGGCCTCCGAAAGCTCAAATTCTTCATGGATGGCCTGGACGGCGCGATCGACGTCCTCCTCGCGAATGACGCAGGAGATTTTGATTTCGGACGTACTAATCATTTCGATGTTGATATTATTTTTTGCCAGAGCGCGGAACATCGTCCCGGCCACGTTCGCGTGGCTCTTCATTCCCACACCAACGACGGAGACTTTGGCAATTTTGCTATCGGAGACCACTTCTTTTGCACCGATGCGCTGAGCAACGTCGCGAGCCACTTCGAGCGCCTGCGCGAGGTCTTCTTTCGATACAGTAAAGGAAATGTCGTTTAGCCCGTTGGCGCCGACATTCTGAATGATCATGTCGACGACAATGTTCTTGGCGCCTAAGGCGCCAAACACCTCCGCCGCGATGCCGGGCCGATCCGGCACACCGAGAATCGAGACTTTGGCTTCGTTGCGATTGTAAGCCACGCCACTGACGACGATATCTTCCATTTCTTTGACCTCCTTGACGACCATTGTGCCCGGCACGTCGACGAAGCTCGACCGGACATGGATGGGGACATTGTAATTTTTGGCGAATTCCACGCTGCGCGAGTGCAAGACTTTGGCGCCGAGGCTGGCGAGTTCCAACATTTCGTCGTACGAGATTCGCTCGAGTTTGCGAGCGTTGGGAACAATGCGCGGGTCAGCCGTGTACACGCCGTCGACGTCGGTGTAAATGTCGCAGACGTGGGCATTAAGGGCGGCAGCAAGGGCGACCGCTGTTGTGTCGCTGCCACCGCGCCCGAGGGTGGTAATTTCGTTGTCCATCGTCATCCCTTGGAAGCCGGCGACGATGACGATTCGCCCTTTGTCGAGTTCGGCACGAATTCTTTCATCATTGATGTGGACAATCTTTGCTTTGCGATGGGCATTGTCTGTGATGATACCAACCTGAGGCCCAGTGAATGACTTGGCTGGATAGCCCATGGACTGAATTGCAATGGCGAGCATTGCGATGGAAATCTGCTCGCCTGTGGAAATGAGCATATCGATTTCGCGTGGATCGGGGTTGTCGGTAATTTGATGGGCAAGGTCGAGAAGCTTATCTGTCGTCTTGCCCATCGCCGAGACCACGACAACCACTTGGTTGCCTCGGTCGTACTCGCGCGTGACGAGTCTTGCGACGTGGCGAATGCGATCCGGGTCGGCGACGCTCGATCCTCCGAATTTCTGGACAACGAGAGCCACTGTCGTGAAATCCTCTCTTCCAATTATTGTTTGATCGCTTTTTCAGTGAGGAAACAATCCGATGCAATTGGAATTTTCTAGCGGCTGACTAGCCTGTCCACTCGTCGGGGACCTCGAGAAAAACGCTGTCGCCCTCGATGAAAACAGGCGCGAGAGTCAGGCGTGCGTGGGGGTTTGTGAGACCTTTGCCCGTGGCGACGTCGAATTGCCATGCGTGCCATGGGCAGGTGATTTGCGTTCCCTCGAGGTTGCCTTGCGCCAACTGGGCACCACGATGGGGACACTCGCTGTGGAAAGCACAGAGTTTGCCGTTTGCTCGCACAACCGCGAGCGAGTGGGGTCCCACCCACACCGTGATGATTTTTCCTTCAGAGAAGTCTGTCGTTTTGCCGGCAAAAATGCGCATGAGAGGAAATCCCTCGTTTATAGGCGTCCGAGAAGCGCGGTTGTTTCTTCAAATCCGCACATAATGTTCATGTTCTGCACGGCTTGGCCCGCGGCACCTTTCAGCAGGTTATCTGTGACGGAAATTACCACGACGGTTCGGGTGCGCTGATCCACACGGACGCCGATGTCGCAGTAGTTAGTGTAGGCAACGGTTTCGATCTGCGGCAGGCTATCCGGAGGATAGACGCGCACGAACGGCTCGTCGCGGTAGGCTGAGCGGAGAATTTCGTATACGTCGTCGGCAGTAGGGAGAGGCTCGTCGTCGGCGATGCGTAAATAGCAATCGGCCATAATTCCGACCTTGTAAGGACCGACGTGAGGCACAAAGAGGACACGGACGTCCGTGAACGGCTGCGTTTTCTTCGCGCCCTTTCGGCGACTCGCCGCAAAGGACAGCTCTTGTTCGATTTCCGGGGTGTGCTGGTGATTGCCGATTCGGTAGGCGCGCACATTTTCTGCGACTGCGATGAACTGATTTTCGAGCTTGGGGGCTCGGCCTGCGCCCGAAGCGCCGGAAATTGCGTCAATAAGAATTGGATAGCGGAGACCTATGCCTGCTTGAACGAGCGGCGCACATGCAAGAATGGCGGTTGTGGTGTAGCAGCCAGGGTTTGCAACGATCCGCGCTTTGGCGATTTTCGAGCGATAGAGCTCGGGCAACCCATACACAGCCTCACGCAGTAGTTGAGGATAGCGATGTTCCAGGCCATACCACGTAGGATAGTCCTTAGGATTTTTGAGGCGGTAGTCGGCGCTCAAATCGATGAATTTGGCGCCTGTCGCCAAAATTTCCCGCACGTGCGGGAAAGTTTCGCCAGGCCGCTTGCACGAGAACACAATGCTGCACTTGGCGAGCTTTTTTGTGTCGAAATCGTCAAAAGAGAGATCAACGTCGCGGAGATGAGTGTGCACTGACCAAATCGGTTGCCCGGGCGATGATTCACTGACAAGGCTGACTAGCTTGACGAAGGGATGACGAAGAA
The DNA here is from genome assembly GCA_049968255.1 of Candidatus Sumerlaeaceae bacterium. GTDB lineage: Bacteria > Sumerlaeota > Sumerlaeia > Sumerlaeales > Sumerlaeaceae > DRVG01. Next base: position 30,604 of record JBMFRB010000007.1, read on the forward strand.
GGATATCTATGAGGCGGCCTGCTCCCAAACCCGCAGCTCCGATGATTCCAACGTGCGCCTCTTTTTTTCGCGTAACACCAGCCATGTTTTCCTCGTTTGATCGATCTGGGAAGCATTCAGGGACATTGCTTTGCTATTGTACAGAATAGACAATTGTATTTTTTGATTTGAGAGACTAGTAAGTACAACCAACGACTTTGCGAGAAGGCAACGAAGGAGACCTGTAGGAAAGGGGGAAGTGTGATGAAGGAAAATTACTATCGCATATTGGAAGTGCCTGAAAACGCAACCCAAGAGGAGATCAAAAAAGCTTATCGCAAACTTGCGTTAAAATACCACCCGGACCGCAATCGCAACAATCCAGAAGCTGAGGAGAAGTTTAAACAGATTACCGAAGCGTATGAAGTTCTGAGCGATCCGCAAAAACGGGCTCAATACGATGCCATGCGGCGCGGTGCATTCGCTGGCGGCTTCACAGGAGGCGGACGAGCACAAGGTCCGTTTGCAGGCGCAGGCGGCGCAACAGGCTTCACATTCAGTGAATTTGGTGGCTTCGCCGACATTTTTGAGCAACTGTTTCGAGAACGGGGCGGGCGCGGCACCCGCACTGGTTTTGCGGACTTTGGGTTCGATGAAGAGGAAGCCCGCGGCAATGATGTCGAGGCGGATATAACAATTCCATTCGAGGTCGCGGTGCGGGGGGGTAAACAAACGATCACTTTCACGAAAACAGACCGCTGCCCCAATTGCGGCGGTTCGGGTGCTCAACCAGGAAGTCGCGTGGCCCCATGTGCGCAGTGCGGTGGGCGTGGCACGGTGACGGTGTCGCAGGGGGCCTTTGGAGTTACGCGCATTTGCCCTGGCTGTGGAGGACGTGGCCACGTGATTACAACACCGTGCGTTGTGTGCCGCGGAACTGGTTACACCGCACGGCCAAAAACACTGACGGTGAAGATCCCTGCTGGGGTAAAAGATGGGCAAATCATTCGGCTAGCGGGCGAGGGTCAACCGGGTATCAATGGAGGCCCTTCGGGCGATTTCTTGCTGCGTGTCCATGTGCAGCCGCATCCGATTTTCCGTCGCGAGGGGGACAATATCATTGTTGATAAAGAAATAGACCTTGCGACTGCTGTCTTAGGCGGCCAGGTTTCGGTACCCACACTCGATGGTGAGGTGAAGCTGAAAATCCCCGCGGGCACACAAAGCGGCACCGTCTTTCGGCTGAAGGGGCGAGGTGTGCACCGGCGCGGCTCAGCGGTAGGTGATCAGCACGTCGTGGTGAAGGTGGCCACGCCGAAAAATCTCACCGAGAAGCAAAAAGCGGCATTTCGGGCTTTCGCACGCGAGATGGGTTGGAATATATAAAAGATCTCGTCTGCGTAGTCGTCTGTTATCGATTTAGTTTTATTGTGATCCTGCAGGCTCGTGGAGAAGAACGTGAATATCTCCGCGCCCAGGGAAACGAGCGACTTCGCGAAAATGCTGGCGCAATAGGTTCCAGTACTCTTGGGGTCGTACCTGCCCAAAAAAGGGCGTGATGTACCAAAGTCGGCGATTAGATGAGAGGGCCAACCGCAATGCTTCGGTGGTGGAAGAATCCACCTTGCGACCGTTTTCGAGAATGAGCCAGCGCGGTACTTGGTGATCCCAGTGGAACACTTTCGAGTAGGCCCAGAGCACCTCAATGTCTGCATTCGGTCCACAGAATACAATGTCGGTGTGGCCGATGCGTGCACTGACCCACTTAACGGCGGACAGCCAATCGTGAACAGGTGTGCGCGCATAATACACGGCTGATGGTAGCTCCAGAGCTGCGATGATGGCACTCGTCCCTAACCAGGCGGAGGCGACCACGGTTGGCCCCCAGCGCTGACGCAAGAGAGCAAGTGCGCGCTGAAGGAGCACGCCGCAACTCCAGAGCAAGGGGATCGAGAACCCAACAAGATAGCGGGGCGCGAGAAAGAACGTCGTGAGAAGAGCAGCGCTCAAAATGCCACCGCCGAACATTGTGCCCCAGCCCATAAAGATCAATGTGCGTTCAGGCTGACGATGTCGCAGACGGGAGATCGATACTACTGTTAGTGTGACAGGGGGTAAGCAGATTAGTATTGCGAACCATGGCTCATGAGAGATTTCGTTCGCAAAATCGCGCAGACGGAGTAAAGCTCGCGAAACAGAGACTTCTCCCCCTGGCGTCGCTTTTGCGGCGATACGGGATATCCAAGCAACGAGATAGGGAACAATCAGGAGACCTGCGACAAGCAGATGCCCAAGCATCCATTTCCGTGCAGCGGGTCGCCGCAGAGCGTCCAGCTGTGATGACAACGAAAGTGCAGCAAGCCAGGCAGGAGCACACCAGACTAAGTTAATGGGGGTGAAGTAAAAGGAGAGCACCGTGGTGAGGGTCAACGCGCCGAGCGGGCTCCAGCATTTGCTGGACCGTGCTGCGGGTTTGCAAGCAAGTTTCCAAAGCGCGTGCCATTGAACAAGCAACAACAGGGCTGTCCATGCATAGCCGCGCGCCCCCATCGAAAAATCCACATAAGGAGGGAAAGCTGCGGCCAAGAGAGCCATGGTGGCCGCGGCTCGCCTGCTCCCCCACCAAGACTTTCCGAAAGCGTAGGTAAGGGCGACAAAGAAGAGAGCGGCAACAACTCCAGGAAGGCGCAGCCAGAACTCTCCGCCGCCTGGTTTAGTCATCTTGGCGAAGAGTCCTTCCATGAGGTAGGCAAGTGGTCCTGGCCCCGTGTCTTGGATGGTGAATCCGATAAGACTTTCCGCGGGCTTGCGCGTGGGATCCCACAAGTCTGGACCGACGAGGGGGCGCGTAGCAACTTGGGCTGTTATGAGCTCGTCAATCCACCAACTACGTTGCTGGAAAGCGGGTAGACGTACGAGCACTGCAAGAGCAAAGCTTATCCCCAGAACTGTGACGACATTTCGCTTCCATTTCCATTGCGCACGCACGCGGGTAACCGTTACACGCCGAGTTTTTCCTTATACCACTCGATGGTCCGGCGAAGTCCCTCACGGAAATCAATAACCACTTTATAGCCAAGGCTTTTCTGGGCGGCAGAAATATCGGCAAGGGAGTGCCGGACGTCGCCTGCACGCGGCGGCGCAAAAATTGGTTGGATCGAGGTTCCAAGGAGGTCGTTGATTTCGCGAACGAGATCGAGGAGGCTGAAAGCTGCGCCACAGGCAACGTTGAACACGCGGCCGGCAACATTCGGCGCCTCCGCTGCGGCCACATTCGCCAGCACATTGTTCAGGACAAAGGTAAAATCACGCGTTTGCGTGCCGTCGCCATAAATCGTGGGGCGTTCGCCTCGCAGCATCGCCGTAATAAACTTGGGAATCACGGCGCTGTATTGCGAGGTCGGATCCTGGCGCGGGCCGAACACGTTGAAATAGCGCAGCGACACGGTTTCTAGACCGTAACAGGTGGTGAAGGCATGCATGTAGTATTCGCCGGCGAGCTTGGACACAGCGTAGGGCGACTTGGGACGCGGAAGAAGATCCTCCGATTTCACGAGGGAAGGCTGGTCGCCATAAGCGGAAGAGCTTGCGGCATAAACGACGCGTTTGACGCCACTCGCCAGGCAAGCACGTAGGAGAATCACTGTCCCTTCCACGTTGACCCGGTTCGATGTCTCTGGGTCTTCGATACTGCGTGGTACGCTGGGCAGCGCCGCCTGATGCAGCACATAATCTACGCCTCGCACGGCACGTTCAACTGCGCTTCGATCGAGAAGATCGCTCTCGATGAATTCGATCCTGTCCGCAAAGGAAGCGATGTTTTCGCGTTTGCCCGTTGCCAGGTTATCAAGAATTCGTACTTCGTGCCCCTGCTCAACAAGATACTCCGCGAGATTTGAACCGATAAATCCGCACCCACCAGTGACTAGATATTTGGCCATAGTTCCACCGAGCGAAACATTTGTTGGCGGCCAGAGGACCGTCGATCACGTAACGCGCTACATACGAGACAGAAAAAGCAATCGCCAAGACGGAGCGGAAAATCTTCGTGTTGACGTGGAGTGAACAGTAGGGCATCTGACGCACATAGACAGAGCGAGCACTGCTCGGTTACTCTATGGGAAAGGGTCCACAATGATGAAAAAGGCGACTTTATGCACTCAGCGTTTTTTGGTCGTTGGATTGTGCATCTTGAGCGCTTGGGCAACGGCGCGCCCCTTGCCACCGGTGAGTGTGGAAATCGCGAAGAGAGCATGGAGCGCTAAGCCCCATGCCAAGGAAACCACTCGAACGTTTGAGCAACGACTGCGAAAAGAGATTCGGGAGCTAGCGCTTAAACCTGTCAACAAGCTAGAGGATCCGGAGAAGTGGAAACTGCTGGCGTATCTTCACGACATTCCGTGGAAAAAGCTTCCTCAAAGCTGGCAGACATGGTATCTGGAGACAATGCCGAATCCGCGACTGACAGCGGAACAAACGTCAGCGAGTCTCGAGCGCGTGGCGCAAAAGCGATTCTGGGAAATTACGCCGAAAGAACTGGATGTGTACCTCGGCTGGGCTAAGCAGAATGTTCCGGAGTTGCGACAGCGCGTAGTGCACTATGCACGCAAACGCGTGGGACAACCTTACGAAATGTATCTGTTAGGCGAATTTCCGTTCGAGATTTACGATCCGCAGCCCCTTTTCGAGCTGAGCAAGAGCGATTGCGTTGTCTTCTGCGAGCACACTTATGCCATGGCGCTGAGCTCGAACTGGAAGGAGTTCTTCGCTACGCTTCAAAAGATTCGCTACAAGAATGGCGAGATCGGCATGCTGACGCGCAACCATTACACCGAGGCCGACTGGAACAAGAACAACTCGTGGCTGGTGAAAGACGTCACGCGCGAACTAGGCGGATCGAAGGTTGCCCATTTCACAGAGAAGATCGACCGCGAGAAGTTCTTTTCGAGATTTGGCATTGGCCAGGGAATTCCGGTGCAGATCTTGCAGGACGATTACATTCCGGCGGAGGCGATTCCAGAAATTGTTGGGAAATTACGCGACGGGGATTTCGTGAACGTGGTGCGCGGAATTGGGGCCGATGTGTGGGTTGGCCACACCGGGCTCATCGCTCACAACGAAAAGGGTGAGGTCACGCTCATTCACTCGACTCCGCCAAAGGTCGTTGAGGTGCCACTGCTGAGATACGTGGAAGAGAACGTGAAAAAGAATGCCGAGCGAGCTAAAAAGAACCACGCGCAGTTTCTTGGGATGAAGTTCTTGAGACTGCGCGCGGAAGAGCTTCAGCGCTGACAAACCGCTTACGCATGCACCTCGCTTACAAGGCCGGTTATACAGAGGGCGATTTCGGTTAGTCGACCTGACAATCGCCCTCTTGGCTTTTAGCCTTGTTGACCGGGTGCTGGCGCGCGTTGGACCGATCAGGCGCACCCACTCTACACATGGCTCGAGGTCGATCGCCAGAGAGTTGCCTTGCGGATGCAGCAGAAGAGCAAGACGCGATTATGCGTTTTCCTCGTCTTCGAAGAGTGCATCCACAAATTCGCGCGGATCGAAATCGCGCAGATCCTCGACGCTTTCGCCCACGCCAATCTTCACAACCGGGATGGCGAAAAGGTTTCTGATGCCGATAAGAACTCCGCCTTTAGCGGTCCCGTCGAGTTTTGTCATAATAAGCCCAGTGACGGGAATTGCCTCTGTAAACACTTTCGCTTGTTGAATAGCGTTTTGGCCGGTTGTGGCGTCAAGAACGAGGAGGGTGTCGTGTGGAGCATTGGGCATGAGTTTTTTGACAACTCGCACAATCTTTTTTAATTCCTCCATGAGGTTAGCTTTTGTGTGCAGGCGACCGGCGGTATCTATCATGAGGACATCATAATTTTCCGTCATGGCTTTCGTGATGGCATCGTAAGCCACGCCCGCTGGATCAGCCCCCATCTGTTTCGCAACAAGTTCGGCCCCCGTACGCTGAGCCCATATTCCAAGCTGCTCGATTGCGGCTGCGCGGAAAGTATCACCTGCGACGAGCAAGGTCTTTTTGCCTTGCGCTCGAAACTCTGCAGCGAGTTTTCCTATTGTCGTGGTTTTTCCGGTGCCGTTTACACCGACGAAAAGGATAACCCACGGACGCTCGGCTGGCGGAGTGAGTCGGTGCATTTGCACGCCCACAATTTGAAGGAGCTGTTTTTTGAAATTTGCGATGAGTTCGTCGGTCGAGGCGCCGCGTGCTTCGAATTCGCGCATTTCTTCAATGATTTTGAACGTGGTTTCTGCTCCCACGTCGGCACGTATGAGAATTTCCTCGATGCGTTCGATGAGGTGCTCGTCTACTTTGCCCGCTGCTTTGACAGCGGCCTTGATCTGACCAACGATTTCCTCTCGAGTTTTGCGGATTCGCTGACCGAGAGCGGCTCTAAGTTTCCCGAAGAATCCTCGAGGTTGCTCGTCTAGCGCCTGTTGTGCCACCACCTCGGCTTCTCTGGCTTGTAACAGACTCTCGGAGCTGGGCACGGGTTGCGCGACATCTGTTGCAGGAGCAACAGAACTCGTTGGCACCGCCTCGGCTGGGGCCACAGTATCAGCCACGGGCGAGGTCGCTTCCTCTGAGGACTCTTGCACCACGGGGTCCTGTAAGCTCTGTTCTTGCGCTTCGGTGCCGCCTTCGTTTGCTAATGGCGCCGGTTGCTCTTGTTTCTTTTTCCAAAAGAAAAGCATAAAGATTCGATCCTTCGTGCAGATTTCTGCTTCTGAACTGTTGAGCCTTTAGGCCGACACGATGTCTATGATTTTGCGTCGGTGCCGGAAGTTGATGCCGGCAGGATTCCTCTGCTGCAAAAATACAAAGAAGGAGTAAACCTCATGAGGCGAGTGAAATTCGCCCTCGTCGCTTCAGCCTTCCTGGCTGCGGCAACTGGCATTCAGGCAGAGCAGCAAGACAAAGGAAAAGACAGGTTAGCTTACAAACTTGAGGAGGGAAGTGTTCTCGAATTCGAGACCTCAGCCACATTTACCAGCATCCGCGGCGAAGGCGTAGAGACATGGCAGCACAATGCAGAATATACTGTGCTGGCAACGCGAAGCGATAGCTTCGACCTTTTTGCGAAGATCACCCCTAAGCAGACCGCGCGCCAACGCATGCGTGGCTATGCATGCGATACCGTGCAACTGTCGCCAGATGGGAAAATTCTCAAACAGGGGCAACTTTTGCCGCAGGGCATTTTCCCGGGCTGGTCAGTGAATTTTGAGTTGCCCCAACTCGTGAACGAAGAGAACGGAGCAACAATTGACTACCGCGATCCGATCATGATGCTTCCGCTGCAGGCAAAAGTGACGAAGAGTGTCAAGGACGGCGTCGTTACCCAAAAACTTGTCGCCGACCCCAATAGCAAGGTTTTAGAAAAGCTCCCTTTGAAAATCAAAGTCCTAGAGGTTGAGAATACGTTCTCGGAAAAAGAGGGGTTGCCCCTTGCAACACATCTTCAGTTTGACGTGGTCATCCAAGTTTCGCAGGATGGGACCACCCGCGAAATTGCTCTGGAGGGAGAAGCAAAGCGCACGGGCAAGAGCACAATGACCAAAGAAGCGTTGGCAAAGCTCAAAGAGGACGCGGCGTTAGGTGTGACAACGTTTAAAGCTTTGCGCGAAGCAGTGGCCGGAGAAGGTGCGGACACGACGGGAGCCACCAAGGCCATCGATGCGTATTTGGCGAAGTTCCCTGACGGCCAGTTTGCACCGCTGCTAAAAGACATTCGCTCGCAGGTGGAGTTGAGCGTAACTCAAGCAAACAACTGGGCCCAAATTCGCGAAGGCAAAATTGCCCCGAACTTTACAACCACGGCACTCGATGGCTCAGCAATCGACTTGGCTAAACTGAGGGGAAAAGTTGTTGTGCTCGACTTTTGGGCGACCTGGTGTGGTCCCTGCCGCCAGCTCGTGCCGAAGATGAAAGAACTCTATGAGCAGAACAAAGACAAAGCCTTTGCGATGATTGGAATCAGCGCCGACCACAGCGTAGATGATTTGAAAGAGTACGTGAAGGATCAGGAGATTGCCTGGCCGCAGGTCTATGAGGGCGATGGGGGCACGACGACAGTGCTTCATACCTACGGCGTGTCAAAGTTTCCAACGCTCGTTGTCGTGGATAAGAAGGGCGTGATCCGCGGAGTTGATGTGCATCCGCCTGAATTGAATGAGCTCGTCGAAAAGCTTGTGAAAGAGGAAAAGTAAACAGGCTCCCTTACTCGGAGCGCTGCTCTTCATAGCGGCGCAGGGACTGAAACTTCGGCGCGAAGCAAAATTGCTTCACGCCGATTTTCTTTGCCGAGGTAAGAGGGAGCTTGGGCGCTTTGAAATAGGGAGGGGACACGAGGTTCGGCTTACATGAAACCCAGCTTGAGTCGTGCCACATCGGACATCATCCCCATGTGCCAAGGGGGATCCCAAGTGAGCTCGACTTCCACGTTACGAACTCCCGGGACGCTCGCCACCTTCTGCCGTACCTCAGGAGGAAGCGAGCCAGCCACGGGACACATGGGGGAGGTCAGTGTCATCTGAATGTAAACATCGCCGTTTTCGCGCACATCCAAGCGATAAACGAGCCCCAGTTCCCAGATGTCCACTGGGATCTCTGGATCATAAACGGTGTGAAGCATCTGGATGATTTGTTCGCGAAGCTGGGAGTGGTCGGTTTCGCCTGTCGCCGGCAGCGCTTGAACAGATTGATTGGTGTCGCTGGCAGCTCCGTCGGCGGGGGCATCTGACTGGGGCAAAGTCTCACTGGCTGAAGGGGCAATGTGCCCAAAGGCGGGACTGGAACTTGGGGCAACAGCTTGCGAGGGCCACGCTGCTTGCGCGCCACTTGCTCCTGCCGACAACACATCATCTGTATGATGATCGGAATTGGGCTGGGCCTCTTGCGACTCGGTCATTGAGCAACACCTCCATTAGTTTGCATGAACTCATGAGCGCAAATTACTCGGTCGAAACAGGCTTCTCCGCTTCGCCTTCGAGCGCTGCCTTGAGGGTGTGCCACGGAAGAGTGGCGCACTTGACACGTACCGGATACTCGCACACACCGGAAAAAACGAGCAACTTGCCGAGCTTTTTTTGGAAATCTGGATTTTTCGCTTTGCCTGTGACCAGATCGTGAAATTTTTCAAAGAGTTCACGCGCTTCCGCGAGGGTTTTCCCCTTGAGCACTTGGGTCATGAGCGATGCCGAAGCTGTGGAAATCGAACAGCCAGCGCCATGGAAGGTGATTTCTTCAATCACGTCGCCGTTCATTTTCACGAAAACTTCTACTTTGTCGCCACAAAGCGGGTTCATCCCCTGGGCTTTGCGGTCAGCATTCTCAAGGCGACGGAAATTTCGAGGGCGCTTTGTGTGATCGATGATGACTTCTTGATAAAGCTCTTTGAGGTCAGAGGAGAGGTTCATTTGAACACCTCGCGGACTTTTTCCAGCGTGTCGAGAAGTAGATCTATCTCGTGTGTCGTATTGTAGAAAGCAAAGGAGGCCCGAACTGTGGCGGGAACACCGAACCGATCCATAACAGGCTGCGCGCAGTGATGACCTGTTCGCACTGCAACCCCGAACTGATCAAGGATAGTGCCCACATCATGGGGATGAACACCACGCAGGTTGAACGAGACAAGTGCAGCCCGGTCCTGCGCCTGGCCGATGATCTGGACATGCTCGCATGCCGAAAGGCGCTCGGTGGCGTAGTCGAGCAAATGTTTTTCGTAAGCCGCAATCTTTTCTAATCCAATGGACTGAACATAATCGAGCGCAGCGCCTAAGCCTATGACACCGGCAATGTTTGGGGTTCCTGCTTCGAACTTATAGGGGATTTCGTTGTACGTTGTTTTCTCAAATGTCACTGAAGCGATCATATCGCCGCCGCCCTGATAGGGTGGCATAGCTTCGAGAAGCTCGGCCCGCGCATAGAGGACGCCGATACCTGTTGGGCCGAAAATTTTGTGACCGGAAAATGCATAAAAGTCGCAATCAAGCGCTTGAACATCGACAGGCATGTGGGCCACTGCCTGGGCACCATCCACAAGCACAGGTACACCCCGGTCGTGTGCGAGGCGGATGATTTCAGCCACGGGATTGATAGTCCCCAACGCATTCGAAATGTGCGTGATTGCCACAAGCTTTGTGCGCTGCGAAAGAAGATTGGGGATCGCATCGAAAACAAGTTCGCCACGATCGGTCATAGGGATGACACGCAGCCGCGCCCCTTTTTCTTCACAAAGCATCTGCCAGGGAACGATGTTCGAATGGTGCTCCATCGCACTGATAAGCACTTCATCACCTGCGCCAACGCGGACTGCTCCAAACGTGCGAGCCACCAAATTGATAGCTTCGGTGGTGCCTCGCACAAAGACGATCTCACGAGCCTCGCGCGCATTGATAAAGGCACGCACTTTTTCCCGGACATTCTCGTAGGCCTCGGTTGCGATCATGCTGAGGTGGTGCACACCCCGGTGGATGTTTGCGTTTTCGCTCTCGTAATAGCGACGCAAGCGTTCGATCACTACCAGAGGCTTTTGCGTAGTGGCCGCATTATCGAGATAGACAAGGGGACGTCCGCGCACAACCGTGCGCAAGATGGGAAAATCCTCGCGCACACGCTCGACATCGAGTGCAAGTTCCGTCAGTTGGTTGTGCCCATGCACCATATCCGACTGAAGCATCATTTCACCTCCAGCAACCCTCGATCAAATGCGAGATGCTCCACTTCCAAAATACTGAGTTCGAGCCACTCGCGCAGGGCCGCAACCTCTATGCGACGCAGAACATCGTTGGCAAAGGCGTAGGTGAGAAGGCCGCGCGCCTGATCCGCAGCAATTCCGCGCGATTGGAGATAGAAAAGAGCCTGCTCGTCGAGGTGCCCCACTGTAGCGCCGTGGGTGCACTTCACGTCGTCTGCATAAATTTCAAGCTGAGGGTTCGCGTTCACAACAGCATCGCGTGAAAGAAGTAGGTTTTTGTTTGTCTGTTTGGCGTCTGTCTTTTGTGCAGCGGGGCGCACGATAATGCGTCCATTGAATACGCCATGCGCTCGCCCCTCTAAGATTCCTTTCACGACCTCCCAGCTTGGGCAGTGCGGTGCTGCATGCTCAATGACCGAGTGGAGATCGGAGAGCTGGTCGCCGTCAATACGGTAGAGACCGTAAAGGGTCGTCTCGGCGCCTGGCTCTGCCAAGCGAATGCGGACATCGGCGCGTGTGAGTCGAGCCCCGTAGTTCACGCCTAAAAATTCGTACGCTCCTTGGGCACGGACATTTGCCTGAATTGCAGCGATGTGGAATGCTACGGTGGTGTCGCTTTGCGCACGATAGTGCGTTACACGCGCCCCTGGTTTCACATGGAACTCAAACACTGGATTTGTGAAATAGGGGGTATCGCCCGTGCCCGCGTGAACTTCAATCAGGCTAAGGCGGCTCGCATCTTCGGCGATGACAAGCACACGCGGGTAAGAGACAACAGGATCAGACTCTGTTGGGATAGTCCAAAAGATAAGCTCCAGCGGCAGCGCAGGTTTGGCCTGTGAAGCAACGCGCACAACAAGCGCTTCGCAGAACTGAGCGGTGTTGAGCGCCGCAAAAGGGAGCTCCTCCATCGGAACAAAGCGCCCGAAATGTTGATGCAGGTCACTGCCTCCGCGGGCGATAGCTTTGTCGAGCGCAAGAACTTCAACGCCCGAAGACGGATGCGGCAACGTCGAGAGTGAAGGCACGAAGTAGCCATTGACGATGACAGCGCGCCAGCCACCGAAAGTTTCGGGGACGGCTTTGAGCAGCTCCGCCGGAGGAACAACTTGGTTAGCGCGCGTGAATTCATGTCTGGGGAATTTTCCCAGCGGGGTGAACCGCCATTCCTCGTCATGCGCATCCGGGAGCCCTTTTTGAGCGAAGAGCGACTCTGCTTTTTCGCGCAAATCTCGCAGCCATTGCGGCTCGCCAGCCGCGCTAAAACGGCCGACTAACGAATTGTATGCAGGGGCGTCGTTGAGAACCTGGGTCATCGTCGTCAATCCTTTCTGGTCATGGGGAGCTGTTTTCACGAGGCGAAGGCTTCTTCGAGCCACGAATAGCCTTTCTCTTCGAGTTCTAGGGCGAGCTCCTTGCCCCCGGTCTTCACTATTCGGCCGTTTGCGAGAACATGGACGACGTCGGGAACGATGTAGTCGAGCAGTCGCTGGTAGTGCGTGACGACAAGCATGGAGCGCTCGGGACTGCGCAGGGCATTGACGCCATTGGCAACGATTTTGAGGGCGTCGATGTCGAGACCGCTGTCGGTCTCATCGAGGATGCAAAACTTCGGTTCGAGGACAGCCATCTGGAAAATTTCGTTTCTCTTTTTTTCGCCGCCCGAGAACCCCTCATTGACGGAGCGCTGGAGAAGCTCGTCGTTCATTTCAAGCAAACGCATCTTTTCGCGGATGAGCGAGAGGAATTCCATTGCGTCGAGCTCTTCGAGACCGTGGTACTTCCGAATAGCGTTGAGAGCGGCTCGGAGAAAGTATGTGTTCGAGACGCCAGGGATCTCGACAGGATATTGGAAGGCAAGAAAGATGCCTTCGCAGGCGCGTTCTTCCGGTTCGAGCTCAAGCAGGTTTTTGCCTTCGAAGAGGATTTCGCCTTGCGTCACTTCGTAAATATCGCGGCCAGCAATGACCTGCGCGAGCGTGCTTTTGCCCGAGCCATTGGGCCCCATGATGGCGTGGACTTCGCCCTTCTCAATCGTGAGATCGAGCCCACGCAGGATTTCTTTTCCCTCGACGGTGACGTGAAGGTTTTTGATTTCAAGCATTGCCATAGGTCGTCATCTCTTTTCGTTGTTGTCGGATTTGTTGTTTAGGAGCGCGCGATCCGACGAAACTTAGCCTACACTGCCTTCCAGGCTGATGCTGAGAAGCTTCTGCGCTTCGACGGCGAATTCCATAGGGAGTTCGCGGAAGACCTCTTTGCAGAAACCATTCACAATCATGGAAACGGCGTCCTCTTTCGAGATGCCGCGTTGCTGACAGTAGAATAGCTGGTCTTCGTTGATTTTGGAGGTAGAAGCCTCGTGCTCCATGGTCGCCGTTGGGTTTTGCACTTCCACATAGGGGAACGTGTGAGCTCCGCACTTATCGCCGATGAGTAACGAGTCGCACTGCGAGAAATTCCGTGCATGTTCTGCAGTCTTGAGAATCCGTACGGCCCCGCGATAGGAGTTTTGACTGCGACCAGCGGAGATCCCCTTCGATACAATGGTGCTGCGTGTGTTCTTGCCGATGTGAATCATCTTCGTTCCGGTGTCGGCCTGTTGGAAATTATTGGTGAAGGCGACCGAGTAGAACTCCCCCACGGAGTTGTCGCCGAGCAGGATGCAGCTTGGATATTTCCAGGTAATTGCGGAACCGGTCTCAACCTGCGTCCACGAGATTTTTGAGTTTTTTCCGAGGCACTTGCCGCGCTTTGTGACGAAGTTGTAAATTCCGCCTCGCCCTTCTTTATCGCCGGGATACCAATTCTGAACTGTCGAGTATTTGATCGTGGCGTTGTCCAGGGCAACGAGCTCCACAACCGCGGCGTGGAGCTGATTTTCATCGCGCATGGGCGCAGTGCAACCTTCGAGATAGCTAACGTAAGCACCTTCGTCGGCGATAATCAGGGTACGCTCGAATTGTCCCGTTTTTGCAGCATTGATGCGGAAGTAGGTCGAAAGCTCCATCGGACAACGCACGCCCTTGGGAACGTAGCAGAATGAACCATCGCTAAAGACCGCGGCGTTCAATGCGGCGAAGAAATTGTCCGTAAAGGGAACCACACTACCGAGGTATTTGCGCACGAGGTCGGGATGCTCTTGCACCGCCTCGGAAAATGCGCAGAAAATTATGCCGAGGTCTTTGAGTTTCTCTTTGAACGTTGTGGCCACGGAAACACTGTCGAAGACTGCATCGACGGCAACACCCGCGAGGATTTCTTGCTCTCGCAGCGGAATGCCAAGCTTCTCATAAGTCCGCAGTAGCTCGGGGTCCACCTCGTCCAGACTTTTCGGCCGATCTTTCAGGGATTTTGGCGCTGCATAATAGTAAATATCTTGATAGTCGATCGGGGGGTAATGGACGTTGGCCCAGTGTGGCTCCTTCATTGTGAGCCAATGACGATAGGCTTTGAGCCGCCATTCCAGAAGCCAATCGGGTTCCTTTTTTCGTTCGGAGATCATTCGGATGATTTCTTCATTCAGCCCCTTCGGAACCGTTTCCGCTTCGATGGGAGAAACGAAGCCGTACTTATATTCTTGCTGGGCAAGATTTTCGACTTCGCGGGTGTCAGTGGTCATATTGGTTTACTCCTTATGCTTGGCTTTAGCCGCTCCTGAGCTTGGTGAGTGGCGTTCTGGTGCCGCGGCTGTGTTGAGCGAGAATTTCGAGTTTTGGGCTTTTGATGGATTATTCGCCTTGTTGGGAGAATCGCCTTTGGCGTCGAGAGCGGCCTCGATGCGCTGGCTGTGCATAGCAGCTTTTCGCGCCAACTCTGCCAGTGTGACGCTCTCGAGGGTGGACTTTATCGCATCATTGAGATCCGCCCAGGTGGGGCGAAGCGGGCAGAGGAGCTGCAGAAGGCAGTCGGTCTCGCCGCCCTGCTGACATTCCGTGATAGCCACTGGCCCCTCGAGGACTTCCACAATCCGTGGAAGCGTGATTTCCTCAGGCGGCTTTCCAAGGCTATAGCCCCCATGCACACCACGATGGGCCTTGAGAAGGCCGCCTTTGGCAAACGCCTTGAGAAGCTTGCTCACTGTCGGCACTGGTAAATGAACGGCACTGGCAACGTCGCGGGCATTCCATATCCGCCTCTCCAAGTTATTGGCAAAGTGGGTCATCACTACCAGCCCGTAATCAGTGAGTTTTGTAAGTCGGATCATTGCGCGCTCCTTGAAATAGTACTAAATTAGTTCTTCTTTATTCTTTTGTGGCGTGACGCGTTTTTTCTCAGCGCGCATGTGAGCCTACCGACCTTGAACATAGACCTGAACTCTCGCGCATTTTGCACCGCCAAGCTTCGCATACTCGCTGAGATCATGCTAGACGTCTACCGTACAAAATGTACCGTGGCGGGTCCTATTTTATTACAGGTCAAGTGAAAAGAAGGATCATGCGAACGACTAGCGCTTTTTCGTAGCAGATAACGTCCGGTAGGTCACATTCACGTGGGGTCATGCCCGGGCGGATTCTTTTCTTGCGTGGCATGGGTGGGCACGATTGTGAATCTACGAGATGCGACAAAAACTGCCAGACATTGATCGCTCGACGCCGAAGGACAAGGGTTGGGAACCTGAGGGACAGACGCGCGAGCCACTCGTTTCTATCATCATTCCGATTTACAATGAGCGTGAATTGCTGCCCGTTGTTTTGGAGGAGGTTCGACGCCTGCCCCTGAACAAGGAACTGATTCTCGTTGACGATTACTCCGTTGATGGCACGCGAGAGTTGCTCAGGGAAGAGGAAACAAAGCCAAGCACACGTGTGCTCTATCACGAGCGCAATCGAGGCAAAGGGGCGGCGATTGTGACAGGACTCAAGGCCGCCAGCGGCGATGTGGTGATTATTCAGGACGCAGATATGGAATACGATCCACGCGATATCCTCAAGGTTGTGGAGCCGATTTTTCGTGGCGAAACGCGCGTCTGCTATGGTTCGCGATTCCTTGGGCGAATTGAGGGAATGCGCCTGCCCAATCGCATTGCAAACTACATTTTAGCCTGGCTTGTGACATTGCTTTACGGCCAGCGCATTACGGATGAAGCCACTGCTTACAAAGCTTTTCGGCGGGAAGTGATCAAGTCCATTGATCTCAAATGTCAGCGGTTTGAGTTTTGTCCTGAGGTCACTGCGAAAGTGTTGCGCCGTGGGGAGAAAATCCTCGAGGTTCCGGTGGTTTATCGGGCACGGACATTCGAGGAGGGGAAGAAAATCGGCTATAAGGACTTTTTCGTCGCGGTGAAGACGCTGTTTCGTTATCGTCTTTTCAAGTAAGCATCATTGCAAGATATTCTGTTAAGCATCTCGAGGTCACCGGCTTTGACGGATAAAAAAACGTGCGCCCTTGACGACGTCAAAGGCGCACTTTTACAAGTGAATTTGCGGATCCGACGGGCTCGACAACGCGAGTAAGTTTAGTACTCGTCTTCTTCTGCCTCGTCGGTATAGTCTTCGTCGTCTTCGTCGCGAGGCTCGAAGAGGTTGCAGCTACTGTCGCCGGAAACCATGAGCTCGTATTCCTCGAGGTCGGGATGAATACACGGAGCGATGGCTTCTTCCGATGCATCGTCCGGATCCACATCCCAATAAACACAATCCATGCATACGTTTCTGGTTTCGTCGAGATCGTTTGGTTCTTCGTCTTCTTCAAAAGGCTTTCGACCCTTTGGCATAGCCGACTCCTTTCCATCCAGCTTGATTCGCGTGTAATCCCCATGAACCGAGTGCGAGACGCAATGCAAAAGGCGCTCGTGCTCGATTCAGTTGCGCAATTCATATTCTTTTCGTCGCACTTCATTCCGCATTTTCACACACAAGTTTTTATTAGAACGTGGCAATGAAAACCGCGGGAAATTTGCTGGTGATGCAGCGGGTGCAGAAAGGCTCGAGGGAGGCCTGAACTTGATCGCGTGTCGGGTAGGAGAACCGGGAAGGCAAGAAGCGAAATAACGAATAAAGGCGCGATGGGGAAATATATGCGCACGGCTGTTTTTCTACTGTTGTGGAGGATTTCCATCTGATGAAGACGTATTATCCACAGCCGGGTGATATTGCGGAAAAGTGGTATTTGATTGATGCCCGGGGTGAAACTCTGGGGCGTCTGGCCTCGCAGATTGCTGCGGTCCTGCGTGGCAAACATTTGCCGACCTATCACCCGGCCGTAGATCCGAAAACTCATGTGGTGGTCATCAATGCAGATAAGGTGGTGCTGACCGGGCGAAAAATGCGCGAGAAGACTTATTATCGTCATTCCGGTTGGCCCGGCGGGTTCAAGCAATTTACGGCCGAGGAGATCAACAGGCGCAAGCCTGGCGAGCTCGTTCGCTTGGCTGTCAAGGGGATGCTGCCTAAGAATCGATTGGGCGACCGCCTCGTGACACATTTGAAGGTGTATGCGGGTGAGACGCATCCGCATGCTGCTCAAAAACCCCAAGTCGTGAAATTGACGAAGTAGCTCACCGTGAGGAGACATTAAAAAGATGCCAGGAATTATGGAACAGTATTACGCAACGGGTCGGCGCAAAACAGCCAGTGCACGTGTGTTTTTGCGGCCTGGAAAAGGACGCATCGAAGTCAACGGTGTGCCGTGGGAAGAGTATTTCGGCAACCAAATGGCCATTGAGGCCGTCATCAAGCAGCCTCTCAAAGAGACACACACGCTGACGAAATATGATTTTAAGATAACGGTCTCGGGTGGCGGCAAGGTAGGTCAGGCGGGAGCTATTTCTCACGGAATTGCTCGAGCACTCGTTGAAGCTAATCCTGCATACCGGCCAATTCTCAAGAAGGCTGGTCTCCTCACGCGCGACCCGCGCATGAAAGAGCGCAAGAAGTACGGGCAAAAGGGCGCGCGCAAGCGTTTCCAATTCTCCAAGCGCTAGTCGCGAAGGTTGCGAACATTTCTGGTGTGGACCTGCAGTCGAAAAGGCTGCAGGTTCCTTTTTTGGTAGCGAATTTCTGCCCTTGCGATTTCCTTCAACCAAGGCACGACACCATAGGCGAAATGAAAACTCGCGTTTCGAAAGATCATGTTGCACGTGGCTGGCGTCTGGCGTTGCGAAAATTTCTGCGCGAGATCGCACTGCGCGGCGGAGTTCGCATGGCAACGTGCGCGCTACGTGCCCTGCGCCACACGTGGCACGTGGAGCGTGTGGATAAAGAGCGCTTTTTCTTGACGCCTGTGATCGTGGCTTTCTGGCATGGCGATCTCCTCATCGGAGCAGCAGAAGCTCTCTGGTCCAGACGGCGCGATTTTGCGACATTGACGAGCAGAAGCCGCGATGGCGAAGTGGCTGCAACGCTTGCACGTCAGGTAGGCGTGACTCCGCTGCGAGGGGGGGCTTCGCGCGGACAAGTGGAGGCATTGCGGGCGATGGAGCGGTGGCTTAGTCAGAAAGGCAGCCTCGTTGTCGCGGTCGATGGGCCGCGTGGACCCAGAGGCGTCGTAAAAAGCGGGGTTATTTTGTTAGCATCGCGTTCAGGTGTCCCTATCGTTCCTGCTGCAGCGATTGTGCCAGAGGGGCAAAGCTGGCGGTTCCGCTCGTGGGACAAAATGTGCCTTCCTAAACCAGGCTGTCGGTTTCAAGTTGTCTTCGGGGAACCGATTCGTGTGCCTAGCAAACTTTCGCGCGACGAGCTAGAATCATTTAGAATTCTGCTCGAACGGGAACTGTTTTGCTTGCATAAAGAACCTCAAGTGGCCAATGACAAGCCAAGAGAAAATGAAAATTGTGTTGAAGTGCAACCTCGCTTCCATGCGTAGTCGTAAGGGCGAGTCGCACGAATTTGACGGTTCGAGATGGGAATGAAAACGAGAATCCTGAAAAGTCTGTTAGTGGCTGCGATGTGTGTGGCCTGCGTGGGAGGAAGTCTCTCCGCGGCTGAAGAAGGTGCGGCCGGTGGTCTCGCGCCTGCGGCTGCTCCCACGCCGGCTGCTGCGCCTGTGCCAGCGGTCGCGCCTGCTTCTCCTGCCGAACCTGCTGGCGCTCCTCCGGCGCTTTCGGCATTGCCTGGCACTGAAGGGACAACGTCGCCCACACCCGGAGCAGCTCTGGCAGTGCCGACACCACCTCCGCTGCCAAGCTTGGGACAAGTGATTGGCGAAGAAAAACCGCAAACCACTGAGACCGTTGCCACTGCGGCGGCTGCTCCACAAGAACTCTATGAGTTCCTCTACCTCAAGCATGACGAGTATGGGCCGGTAAGACTCAAGGTCAGCCCCCAGGAGGCTGAAAAGATCCGAGAGAAAGAAATTCGCCTTCTCATGAGGGATTTCCCAAGCGGCCCCAGCCAGCAGCCGCAACAGCAACAAGGGGATGCGACGCGCGCGTTTGCCGAGTGGGACTATTATTTCGAGCAACTTCAACTTTACTCGCAATATGTGAAAGAGGTCGTACTCCCAGAGAAAAAGGACGATTTGGACGATCCCAATTTTGATGTAAACAACCAAGATGCAGCTGTGCAGAGCCGATCTGAATTGAAAACAGGCTACGAGAAAAAAGCGCAAGAGCTGACCAATGAACAGCGCGATGAGAATTCGGCTTTTTATGAGCGGATTCAGCAGCGCGAAGATCGGCGAAAACGTTATTACGAATGGATTGCCTCGCAGAAGCGCCAGCTTGATGAATGGGCTAAAGTTTGGGCACGCCGTGCCAACGGTACGCAGTGGGTGACTGCGAGTGGAGAGGTACGGCGGGATGATTGGTATTATGGCAAGAACTTCAATCCGGGTGGTCCCGTAGCGACGACGATTGACGGCCAGACCTTTGTTTTCTCGTCGGAGCCCGCTGCGGGCTTACAGATGGATGAATTGAACGTGCTTTCGACGAATCTGACGCCGTATGACATCTTGGATCAGAACGGCGTTCTGAAGAATCCGACTACAGAAAGGCAGCGCGGGACCCTGGTTGAACCGCCAGCTTTGCCGACGCCCACGCCGGTGCCTGGCATTATTCAGACACTTGAAAATCAGTGACACGTGTGGCCTGGAGAATATCGCATAAACCTAGCGCGCGTGTTGTAATTGCAGCACAAATCTGCAGCGTTCTTTGATTTAGCCGCTAAAGGCGTTGAAGAGGAGTAGTAGGAATACGCTCGGCCTTGGAGAGAGCCGCTGGTTGGTGAGAAGCGGTGGCGAGCCTTCCGAACTCGCCTTGGAGCCGCGATGGTGAACGGCATGGATAGCCGCTAGCTGTCGCCGCGAGCTCGGCGTAACAAGAGCAAATGAAGGCACCGGAGCAATACAGTGCGCCTTGCACGGTGCGAAGCAGGGTGGTACCACGACTGGAAAGTTCGTCCCCGCGATTTCAAGAATCGCGGGGATTTTGTTTAGAAGTCATGTGCAAACCACGAAATATAGATTTCACTTTTGGCCGATGCGGTCATTATGGGCAGGTTGGCGTGCGCGGATGTATCCGCGAGCTCGCCAACTACACGTTCCGCAACCGCAGCACCCTGGCCCTATGAGACGCGTCGATGTAGCCCGTGCAGGAAGATCGTTCGCGAGGTTATAGCAAGCGTTCCATTCTCTTACCCACGTACAAAAAAAAGGAGTTAGTTATAATGACAGCAGTACAGCGTGATCCTAACCGCGTTATTATTTTCGACACAACCCTTCGCGACGGCGAGCAATCGCCCGGAGCGACGATGAATCTACAGGAAAAGTTGGAAATCGCACGCCAGTTGACACGGTTGGGCGTGGATGTCATCGAGGCTGGGTTTCCTATCTCATCGCCGGGGGATTTTGAGGCCGTCTGTGCAATTGCCGAGGAAATCGACGGCCCAGTCATTTGCGGGCTGGCGCGTGCCATTGAGAAAGATATTGTTCGCTGCGGCGAGGCGGTGACGCGCAATAAGCGCGGCCGCATTCACACCTTCATTGCAACGTCGCAGATCCACATCGAAAAAAAGCTGCGCATGACTAAGGAGCAGGTCATCGAGACGGCGGTGAACGCTGTGAGGTTGGCAAAGACGTTTACGCCAGATGTTGAGTTTTCATGTGAGGACGCTGGCCGGACCGATTGGGACTATATGGTTGATGTCATTAGCGCCGTCATCGAGGCTGGGGCGACGACCATCAATGTGCCTGATACCGTGGGTTACTGCAATCCATGGGAGTTCGGTGAGTGTATTGCCTATCTCCTGAAAAAGGTGAGGGGTGCGGACAGGGTCGTCTTCAGCGCACACTGCCATAACGACCTTGGCCTGGCTGTTGCGAACTCGTTGGCGGCCTTGCGTGCTGGCGCACGACAGGTGGAATGCACAATCAATGGCATCGGCGAACGCGCCGGAAATGCGTCGTTGGAAGAAATTGTCATGAATCTGAAAGTGCGCCAGGACTTTTACGGCCTGACGACGGGCATCAACACGCGAGAGATTTATCGGACGTCGCGGTTGGTGTCGGAAATCACTGGCATCCGCGTGCAGCGTAACAAGGCAATTGTTGGGGCGAATGCGTTCGCGCATGAAGCAGGTATTCACCAGGACGGCGTGCTCAAAGAGCGGTCGACTTACGAAATTATGCGCGCAGAAGATGTGGGTTGGACTGGCGAATCCATGGTGCTGGGCAAGCATTCGGGTCGGCACGCGTTCAAGACTCGGTTGGCACAGCTGGGTTACGATTCACTCTCTGAGGAAGAGATCAACAAGGCCTTCGAGCGGTTCAAAGAGCTCTGCGACAAGAAGAAGGAGGTTCTGGACGAAGATCTCTACGCCATCGTCGAGGACGAAGTGTTCCACGCGCCAGAGGTTTATCAGCTTGATTACCTCGGGTTCTTGAGCGGCACGAGCACCGTGCCAACGGCGACAGTACGGCTGCGTAAAGGCGATCAAGTAATGCAGGAAGCTGCTTGTGGCGATGGGCCGGTAGATGCTGCGTTCCGCGCGGTGGAGAAGCTGGTGAACGTGAGCACCGAGCTCATTGACTACACGGTGGAAGCGGTCACAGGCGGCACGGATGCCCAGGGACAGGTGTCGGTGACAGTGCGCGTGAACGGCAAGAAGGTCCGCGCACGTGGCTCGCATACTGATGTTGTCACGGCGAGCGTCAAAGCATATCTCCACGCAATCAACAAAGCCCTGCAACTCAGGGAGATCGCCGCAAACTACGAAGTCCCCAAGAGCGGCATGTGAGGGAGAATCGTGTTTATCCTGTAGATCTGCTGAAAAACGAAAAGTGAGTGAAGAGCTGCGGCGGAACAAGAGCGTTCCGCCGCCTTCTTTCTGCACGGCCAAAGACCTTTGAAGCGCATGAAATTTTTAGGCTGTTTTTGCTTTGCTGGCTAGCTCGGCGATGCGGCGCATCATTTCTGCTGCGAGCAGGCTATAAGCTGCGCGCTTATCCTCGGTGCCGGCGATGAGCTCATCAGGAAGGAAAGGCTCTCCGAAATGAACGCGGACTTTGGTGAATTTGGGCCAGCTACGGCCGCGAGGTAACGCATCGTAGGTGCCCTCGATGTAGACCGGAAGAATGGGAACTCCAGCCTGCATGGCTATCATGGCTGCACCGGCTTTTGCCTGCTGGAGCTCACCGTCGAATGTTCGTGTTCCTTCAGGAAAGAGAAGCAGAATTTCGCCCGAGCGCAGTGCCTCAACGCATTGGCGTAAAGCCTTTCGGTCCACGCCACCACGCTCTATGGGATAAGCAAAAAGATTTCGGATAGCCCAACCAAGCAGAGGGAGATCGAAAAGCTCTCGCTTTGCTAGCGTGTTGCAAATCCGCGGCACACTCACAGCAATCAGTGGTGGATCAAGGTTGCTCGCGTGATTGGCCACAAGAAGGCATCCACCCTTATGGGGAATATTTTCGACGCCCTTGGCCTCCAGGCGGAAGAGAAGGCGGCCGAGCGCACGGATGATTGCCCTGACTAGCCAATAAAAAGGCTTCATTTGAGTGCGAGGGCTCCGGCCACAATGGAGGTCACAATTTCCACGGCCTCATCTAGAGGGATGTCAGTGGTGTCGATAATCGTTGCGTTGGGGGCTAGGCGTAGCGCGCCGTGCGTGCGTGTGCGATCGCGCCGATCGCGCTCGATAATGTCACGGCGCAACTGTTGCACATCAATAGGGTGGCCTTCTTGCTGATGCTGAAGGATGCGCCGGCGAACGCGCTCATCGAGCGATGCTACGACGTAAAACTTCCATCGTGCTTCGGGGATAACGACCGTGCCAATATCGCGCCCATCGAGCACGCACCTGCCGCGCAAGGCCAGTTGACGTTGCAGACGGACCAGTTCTGTGCGAACACCTGGAATATCAGCGACGGGGCTTGTATTGCGCGAAACTTCTGGAGCTCGAATGGCTTCCGTGACATCTTCGCCGTTGAGGAGCACGCGATTTGGTTGTTCGCCGGGACGCTCTTCATATCGTATATCGAGTGAATGGGCGAGGGCGGTAAGCGCGTCCGCGTCGTCAAGGAGCACTCCACGGCGCATGGCCTCATAGGTGACGCATCGGTACATAGCACCGGTGTCGATGTGGGAGAAGCCGAGGCGCTTTGCGACCTTTTTCGCCAGCGAGCTTTTTCCCGAGGCAACAGGGCCGTCGATGGCGACGATAGTATCGAAGACGTCTTCGTCGTCTGCAGTGCGCTTATCGAGTTCTTCGATGATGCGCTCGACAATTTCATCGGTCGTGTGATCGGTGGTATCGAGGTGGATGTCGGAGGTTTCGGCGTAGAGGTCGCGGCGCTCGTGCAGGAGCTGTGTGAGCTTTTTCAGGGGCTGGGAACGCGAAAGAAGAGGCCGGTTTGGGTCATCTCCAATCCGTTCGAGCAGCACTTCGGCTGGTGCGTCGAGCCACACGACAAGGCCGAGCTCTCGCAGGCGTTGGCGATTTTCGGCTGAAAGAATCACCCCGCCGCCTGTGGCGATGACAGAATGGCGGGCCGACATGATTTCCTCGAGCACTTCGCTTTCGAGTTGGCGGAAATAGGCCTCTCCGCGCGTCTGAAAAATTGCGGGAATAGTCATGTTCGCACGACGCTCGATGAGCTCGTCGAGATCGATAAACTCCATACCCGTCTTTTTTGCAAGGTCGCGGCCAATGCTCGTTTTGCCGCTTCCCATCATGCCAATCAGAACAACGTTTTTATCCATCGCCTAGTAGTTGTCCAGATACTCGACGTAAGCTTGATAGTTTCGCCGGATTTCAGCAACCGAATCCCCACCGAACTTTTCGAGAAATGC
Source organism: Candidatus Sumerlaeaceae bacterium (assembly GCA_049968255.1). Taxonomy (GTDB): domain Bacteria; phylum Sumerlaeota; class Sumerlaeia; order Sumerlaeales; family Sumerlaeaceae; genus DRVG01. The sequence goes on from JBMFRB010000007.1 coordinate 54,526, forward strand.
TTGAGCAAGCACAAAAGCAACGATGGCTTCGCCGACGACGGCAGCAGCCGGAACGGCGCAGACGTCGCTGCGCTCGCGTACAGCATCAAACGGCTCCTTCGAGCGCAAATCCACGCTTGGTAAAGGACGCATGAGGGTTGCAATCGGCTTCATTGCGGCCCGCACCACGATGGGTTCGCCGTTACTGATGCCGCCCTCGATTCCGCCGGCGTTATTGGATAGATGGTAAAATCCGCCCGACGGGCCGCGTCCGCGCTCGTGGCGCAAGCGGTCACGTTCGCGGGGGTGGGGTGTATAAGCAATGGGATCGTGGACGGCTGAGCCGAGGCGATCGGCAACGCCGAAACCCATGCCAACACTCACGCCTTTGATGGCCTGACAGCTCATAAGCGCGTAAGCGAGCCGAGCATCAAGCTTCTCGTCCCAGTTCATCGTGTTTCCGAGGCCGACGGGCACTCCAGTCGCAATCACTTCGTACACGCCCCCAACGGTGTCGCCGTTCTCCTTGGCGCGACGAATCAGTTCGCGCATCTGCTCTTCAATTTCTGGCCGCGCAACACGCAAATCGCTCTGCTCGGCGCGTGTGCGAATGGTCTCGTAGTCGAGATCCTTGGTATCAACCTCAATGCCTCCGAGATTGACGACGTGGCTCATGATGGAAATACCGAATTCTTCGAGCAGGCGCCTACACACGGCCCCGACGGCCACGCGGGCAGCGGTTTCGCGGGCGCTGGCGCGTTCAAGAACATTGCGGGCGTCGCGATGACCGAACTTCAATGCGCCGGCCAAATCGGCATGCCCCGGGCGCGGACGTGTGACAATACGCTGTTCGTCAAGCTCTCCGGGAGCAGGGTCCATTTGCTCTACCCAAACTTGGTAATCGCGATTTTCAATGACGAGGGCGACCGGCGAGCCAAGCGTGTAGCCTTTGCGCACGCCGCCGCAAATTTTGACAGTGTCTTTTTCAATTTTCATGCGGGCTCCCCGGCCGTAGCCGAGTTGTCGGCGGGCCAGATCGCGATTGATGTGATCGGCAGTGATGAACAATCCGGCAGGGATGCCACGCACAATCGCTGTGAGCTGGGGCCCGTGCGATTCGCCAGCGGTCATGTAGTCGAGTCGCTTCACGATGCGATTAGTCCTCTTCTCTACATCAAATTATCTGTGTGGCCTTTACGTTTGCGGCTTTGCTGCAGAGACATTTTTCGGTCAACGTTCAGTGCGAAGGATTTGAGCAAAGTCGCCCGATTTGACGCCGAGGGCATTGGCATCGTCGGTATCGAGATGGAGCTCCGATCGAAAGGTTTCGGCGGCACGCACCTGCACATCGAGAAGAATTGCGGGGCGCTCGCCTTCGACGTGCACAGCCACAGTATCTTTGTCGCGAAGTCCCAGCGCAGCAGCTTCGCTCACGTGGAGGTGGATGTGGCGATTTGCTCGAATGACCCCGCTGGTGAGAGTGACAGAACCGACCGGCCCCACAAGCGTTAGACCAATGGAATCGCGGTGGTCTCCACTCGGGCGCACGGGCGGCGGTTTTTTCAAACCGAGCGCAAAACAGTCGGTGAGGGAAATTTCAACCTGTGTTGCTTTCCGCAGTGGTCCTAGAATGCGAACAGGTCCCAGACATTTGCCCGCTGACGAGACGATGAGCACTTGTTGATTGCTGGCAAACTCGCCAGTCTGGCGGAGTGGACGGAGGACGGTAAGTTCAGCGTTTGGGCCAAAGAGAGTTTCCAAATGTTCTCGGCTTAGATGCACGTGGCGCGCGGAGACGCCAATAGGAATTCGACCGGCTCGCAGATCGTCACTGATGAGAGTTTCAATCGTCCTGCTCGCCTGCGGGTGAGCTTGCGGCTCCCGCTGCTGCAGACGTTCAATAACGCGCGCTACGATTGTGTCCACCAAGCTGGGATCCATATGGGGAATGATTCGCGAAAACAGCGCGTGAGACTCAAGGCAGAAATTGGGTGACAAAGCTTTTCAGGGCCGCGGATCGTACCTCGATACGATTGCCGTCCGTGGCGACCCACACCGCACCATCGCGATCAGTTCGATAAACACGAGCTCCATGTGTCTCGAGCCGTTTAAGCACCGCCGGGGAAGGATGCCCGTAGTGGTTGCGCCGGCCGCAGGAAATCACTGCAATCTGTGGCCGAACTGCATCGAGAAAAGCGTCCGTTGAGCTAGAGGCGCTGCCGTGGTGAGCCACCTTGAGCACGTCGCAGGGGGGCAGATTGTTCGCAAGCATCTCGAGTTCGGCTTGGCGCTCGGCATCGCCCGTCATAAGAACACTAAAGTTCCGGTAGCGAACGCAGAGCACAAGGGAACGCTCGTTGTTCGAGCTGAGTGATGGCGATGTGGAACAGGAGGGGTTCAAGACTTCCAACTCGAGTCCAGATTCGACGACAACGCGATAACCGGCACAGACACGGATGATTGTTGGCAATGCCGTCGCCGTTGTGGTCGTGGGAAAAAAACGATCGGCAGAAACCATGTCGTTACTGACGATCATCTTTTTCACGTTCCACTCCTCGATAATCGTTGGTGCGCTTCCCGTGTGATCGCTATCTTCGTGCGTAAGAACGAGATAATCGAGGGGCCAACAGCCGAGTGCGCTGAGCTGTGGAATGACGACCTGCCGCGCCATGTTTGGGATATTGTTTCCGGTATCGATGAGCAGTGTGTGGCCAGTGGGCAAGCGCATAAGAGCGGCATCACCCTGACCGACGTCAAAAAACCAGATATGCAACCGGCGATCGGCGCGTTGCCAGGCGGTGGAAATCATAAGAATCGCGAAGCCTACAAGGACATGAATGGCGAGACGAGCACGAGCCTTGGGAATGAACTCTGGAGAATCGCGCGATACGAGATAGTAGCCAGACGTCAGGGAGGCGTAATAGGCAAAAACGGCGGGCAACGGGAGCTGCGGCAGATGCAAAATGGCCCAAGTTTGCTCAGCAGTAAAGCGGACGAGCTCCTCCAGGAGCTGCATCAGCGCGCTGCTCGCTGTACCGATAAGCACTGCAAGGGGTTGCGATAGTAGTGACGCAGCGATGGTGGCTAGTCCGGAAGCAACGAGGGGACCGCATAAGATTGCTGCAAATACGTTTGTAAGAGGAGACAGCAAGTTGATTTGATTGAAGAAATGAAGTTGCATCGGAAGGAGGAACAGGGTCACTGCAAGAGTGACGAGTGCAGCGTCGTGAGCTGGTTTAAGAATGGCGCGGAGATGGCCGCCAGAGGGGATGGTCTGCGAAATCGGTAAGATTTTTTGGAGAATTGGGAAAAAGGTAATGATTCCTAAAACGCCCGCTGCTGAGAGCAAGAACGCTGGCTCCCAAAGAAGGTTCGGCTGAGCAAGAAGCAGGGCGAAACATCCGACCGTGAGCGCAGTCACGAGGTCTATCTCGCGTCGCAGCCAGGTCGTTGCTGCGTAAGCCGTGAGCATCGAAGCGGCGCGCAACGCTGAGGGGACAAAATCCGTCAGTGCCACGTAGCACCAAACAAGAATACACGCCATCAACCAAGCACTGGGCCAAGAGAGTCGAAGAGCGCGGAGAATGAGCAGAAACACTGCCGCGAGCGCACTCACATGAAGACCACTCACGGCAAAGAGATGGAACATGTTGCTGTTGCGAAGCCAACGAGTTTCGTGAGGGCGGAGAATGCGACGATCGTTGAAGAGCATGCTTGTCAACCACCGACTTTCGTTCGGGGGAAGCGAGTTGTTCAGCGTGGCGGTTGCATAGCGTCGAACGTTATGCAAAGCGCTGAGGAATCTGCCCTTCAGGCCAGGTGGTGTGATGGTATCGAATCGAGATGTTCGCACAACGGCGTAAATGCCGCGTTGAGCCAGGCGTTGGCGGTAGTTGGGGCCGAAGAAGTTCTGGTAGGTTTGCGGAAGGTCCAGGGCACCGGTCAGCTCAACGTATTCACCGAGCAAAGGGACTTGTGTCGTGAGCTGATCACCGCGGGGCACGAGCAACACGAGGACGTCGCCGTCCAGCAAAAATTTACCAGCCTCGCTTTCGATAGAGGGGCGCCTAACCACAAAGCGTTGGGGGGAATCGTCCGGAGAATCAGCGGATGACACATAACCAGTAAGAAGGACCGACACAGGGGGGCTGAGGTTTTCAAGCTGACTTTGCCCGGCGATTTCTTTGCGGAGGGAGGAATAGGAGATGAGGGTTCCACACCCCACAAAGACAACCAACACAACGGGCGTTGTCTCGCGTCGCAAAAAGGTCCATATCAGCGCTGAACCAACGAGCAGGGCAAAAAAGACCCATACAAACGCCATGCTGCGACCTACCCAAAGACCGAGGAGATAGGCCACCAACAACGGAACCAGTGGACGTTTGAAATAGGTCATGAACAGGTATATAAGTTGTTGATGAGTGAGATTGCAATTGCTTCATTTCTTCGGACTTACGGCGGGCGACTTTGGCATTTGGATTGAAGGGGGAGCTGGGGTGAAGTGCATAATGATTTTACTATTGAACTATTTTAGACTCTAGCCGGAGAATAAGATTTCACAATGCTTTTCTGGACTATCGTCAAAGTTGCCCTTCGGAGCCTGGCGGCGAACAAGCTTCGCTCGTTCCTGACGATGCTCGGCGTCATTATTGGGGTGGCAGCCGTTATTGCCATGCTTGGACTCGGAGCTGGCACGCGCGAAAAGGTTATGGAATCGGTGCGCACCATGGGAGCAAACCTCCTGGTGATTCGCCCTGGGATGACTGGCGGCGGCACGGGCGTGTTCACCGCAGAGCGCGTGAATCTCAAAGTTGAAGATGCGCAAGCTATTCTAGCCCAGGTGCCCGAGATTGAAATGGTGTGCCCTGAAGTAACTGGCCGCTTTCAGGTGAAATTCATGAATAAGAACAGCCGTCCCAGCGTCAACGGCGAGGCGGCCACCTATTTTGCGGTGCGCAACTACGTGATTGATAGAGGGCGCGGTTTTACCGAGGGCGACGAATTGCGCAATGCGCGAGTGGCCGTGATTGGCCCCAAAACCGCACAAGACCTGTTTGGCGATCTGGATCCCATAGGGCAGACGGTCAAAGTGCGCGGAATCAATTTTCTTGTTGTTGGCGTGACAAAACCGAAGGGAGACCAGGGTTGGTTCAACCCCGACGATCAAGTGATCATCCCTTACACGACAGCGATGAATCAGGTGATGGGGCGCGACAACCTGAGCAGCATTTACTGCAAGGTACGCAATGGTGCCGACATGACCACGGCACAAGACAAGGTCGCAGAGGTTTTGCGTCGGCAGCACCGGATCCAGCCTGGGATGCCGGATGACTTTACGATCCGCAATCTCCAGGAAATCTCGGATTCACTCAATCAAGTATCGAAAGTCTTCACCATGCTTTTGGCAGGAGTCGCCGCGGTCTCGCTGCTGGTTGGCGGTATTGGGATCATGAATATTATGCTGGTGACCGTAACAGAACGGACGCGCGAGATTGGTGTGCGTAAAGCACTGGGAGCGCGAGCGATTGACCTCATGTCGCAATTTCTGCTGGAAGCCGTGGTGATTAGTTTGACGGGAGGGCTCATTGGCGTGGCCCTGGGTGTGGGAGCAATCGTGGCATTCAACAGAATCACTGAGGCTCTCTCGGGCTCGGCGTATGGGGCGCAGGTGCAGTTGCTCCCCATCGTGATTTCCTTTGGCTTCTCCGTTTTAGTTGGCGTGTTTTTCGGCTGGTACCCTGCTCGTAAAGCGGCAAAGCTCGATCCTATTGAGGCTCTCCGGTATGAGTGAAAAAGTATTTGCGCGGAGTAGATGGGGGCTCGTCATCGCCTGTCTTGCTTTCGCGGTCAGTGGCTATGCCACGGAGTTTTCCACCGCGACGGTGGTACGCGGAAAAGCTTTGAGCATGAACCAACTGGAGGAGAAGGGGGAACACCTGGATCCGCTATCTTTACTTGAAGACCTTGACACGGCAACGACGACGCTTCCCGAATCACCTTTGGAAGACAGCGCGCTCGAGGTGGGGACCAGGGAGAAGGCAACGTCGATTTCCCACAGTGCACTCAATCTTTTGCCGGCCACTCCCCTACCTGTTGCAGAGCTTGATTCGGTGAGTACCTCCGGAAAAGGCGCTCGCCCCCTCACCCTCATGGAAGCCCTTTGCTGGGCATTGGAGTCGAACCAGAGCCTGAAGATTGAGCGTCTGCGTCCGGAAATTGCGGCGACGAACATTGAGAGCGCGTGGGGTGCTTTCGACACTCGTTTGTCAGCACAGGCCTCCGTAGGCAGTGCACATTCTTCAACTTTGTCTCCACGCGCTAAGGATGCCCCGTCCGCACCGCGATCAGAGGACGAGAGGGTGGCTCGGAGTCGTGATCTTTCACTCGACCTGGCTGGGCGCCTGCCCACGGGCACGGACTACGACCTCGGCTTCGGGATCAATCGCTCGATAACGAACTCGACCTATCCTTTTTACTCTTCGGCGGTGAACCTCAACATCACGCAGAACTTACTCAAGGGGGCAGGTCCGAAAGTCAACATGGTGCAAGTGCGCACAGCAGAAAACACCTATCTGATCTCGAAATATCAGCTCCAGCAGGTGCTGATTAATCTTATCACGAACGTGGAAAACGCGTACTGGGATCTCTATCTATCCTATAAGACGCTTGAGATCCGCCTTGAAGCTTACCGGTTGGCAAAGGAACAGCGGCACCGAACGGAAGAGCTCGTGCGTGTGGGGCGCGATACGCCCCTTGGACTGTTTAGTGCCCATGCGGAAGAAGCTGCGCGTATTTCAGACGTGATCAACGCCGTGGCTGAAGTGAAGCGCCGGCGAATCAATTTCATCCAATTGGTGAATCCGGAGCGAGTGCCAGCTGGCTGGGAGACACGTATTTTCCCTCGGGAGGAGCCCGTGGTTCCGAACGAACCCCTGCTGCCAGAGCAGCATGTGGTGGTGGCTATGAAATACCGCCCCGACCTTCAACAGGCACAACTGGATTTGGCCAATGGCGAACTCGAAGTTGTGCGGACGCGCAATGGGTTGTTACCTGTGCTTGATTTTTTCACCGATGTGGGATGGGCGGCCAAAGGCGACAATCTTAGCGATACAAATTCGCGCTTGGGAGATTATCCGAGTTGGCGAGTAGGGCTGCAGTTTTCGTACCCGTTGCAAAATCGAACAGCGCGAGCAGCTTATCGCAGAGCGGAATTCAACCGGGCGCTGGCGACAGAAGCCATTGAGAATTACAAGCAAATCATCGAGGTGGATGTGCGTTTGGCCATCAATGAGATTGAGCGGACAAAGCGCCTGATTGATTCCACCCACATCACACGACTGCTTCGCGAAGAAGAGCTTGCAGCGGAGATCGAGAAATTTCGTGTAGGGCGTTCGACACAGCTGTTGGTAGCGCAGGCGCAGCGCGATTTGACGGCCGCACGCGTGGATGAGATTTCGGCGGTCGTGGCGCACATCAAGGCCTATCTCAACCTCTTCAAAGCTGAAGGAAGCGTTTTGCAACGCCGCGGAATCCAGCCCGTGGTCAACGTTGCTAGAACTGGAGTCAGAGGGCGCCAATGAAAAAGACGGTCGTTATGGCCATCCTCGTCGTGGTTGGTGTTGGGATTTATTGGAAATGGGGGCGTGCTGCCAAATCTCCGGCAAGCGAAGTGGAAGCGGCTCCACGAACGGTCAAGGTGGAACGTGGCACCATCGAACTGAAAGTGTCAACGACGGGGCGCGTCGTGGCAAATCGCGACGTGGATATCAAGTCGAAAGCTAGTGGGCAAATCATCCGCTTTCCGTATGACATCAGCGATCCAGTGACCAGCGGCGCCTTGCTAGCGGAGCTCGACCCGGTTGATGAAATCCGAAATGTGACACAACGCGAGGCCGCACTGATTTCAGCGAAAGCGCGATTGGAGCAAGCCAAACAAGACTACGAAGTGGCGCTAGTGAACATGGAGACGCAGACGTCTAGCGCGCTTGCCGAGCTGGCGGCCGCAACAATTCGCGAACGCGATGCACGGTCTCGCTTGGCCCGCGAGGAGGAGTTATACAAAAAAGGACTGACGACAAAAGAAGCGCTCGACGCGGCACGAAGCGAAGCAGCCAGCGCGGCAAATCAAATGCGCCAGGCTGAAGTGAAGGTTGCGCAAACGAAAAACTTCCCGCGTACGGTGGAAATGAAGCGCCAAGACATCCTCTTGGCGGAAGCGGACGTAAAAAGAGCCCAAGTAGACTTGCAAAACGCACAGCAGCGGTTGCGTGAGACAAAAATTTTCGCTCCTATGGATGGGGTGGTGACCGCAAAGATGGTGCAGGAAGGGCAAATTATCTCCTCGGGAATTTCGAACGTTGGTGGCGGCACGACCCTTATGACGCTGAGCGATCTTTCGCGCATTTTTGTGAACGCCAACGTCGACGAATCGGACATAGGTAAAGTGAAATTGGGGCAACGGGCCACCATCACTTGCGATGCTTATCCGGGCAAACGTTTCCGAGGCAAGGTTGTGCGGATTGCCACAAAAGGCACAAATAATAATAACGTTGTGACCTTTGAGGTGAAAATCGAGATTGAAGGGGAAGGAAAAGAGCTGCTGCGGCCAGAAATGACTGCGAATGTTGAGATCCAGGCTGACCGCAAAGAAGATGTACTGCTTTTGCCAAATGAAGCTGTGCAGTACGGACGTATGGGCTACTTCGTCGAGGTCAAGAAAGAAGACGATCCGACCACAACCGTGAGAAAACCGGTGAAAACCGGCATCACAGATGGGCTTCAGACGGAAATTATCGAAGGCGTGAAAGAGGGCGAAGAGGTCCTTGTTCCGACAACGATTCAAAGCCGATGGGTTCAGGGGCAAGGCGGACCTGGTCAACGCAGTGGAGCAAACTTTGACCGCGGTATGCGGATGGCGACGTTCCGTTTGAGTGGAGCGGGAGGTGGCAGACGGTAATCGTGACCCACAGCATAGATTTGCGCAACATCGTGAAAATCTACAAAATGGGCGACCAGGAAGTGCGAGCAGTGGATGGCGTGTCGTTCGTCGTTGAACCTGGCGAAATGGTAGCAATCACTGGCGCGTCAGGGAGCGGGAAAACGACGCTCATGAACATCATCGGATGCCTGGACCGTCCAACGTCGGGTCAGTACTTTCTCGATGGCGAGGACGTCAGTAAACTTTCCGAGAATGCTCTTGCGCGAATTCGAAATCGTAAAATCGGCTTTGTGTTTCAAAACTTCAACCTCTTGCCACGCATGACAGCGCTGGAAAACGTGGAGGTTCCACTGCTCTATGCAGGATTCCGCCACGCGAAAGATCAGGCCATGGAGGCCTTACAACGAGTGGGCCTTGCGCAACGAGCGCATCATGAGCCAAATCAACTCTCGGGGGGACAACGGCAGCGCGTGGCTATTGCGCGTGCGCTCGTGACAAACCCGACGATCATCCTGGCGGACGAGCCGACCGGCAACCTCGACTCGCGAACGAGCGTGGAAATTATGGAGCTATTCGCTGAACTCAACGAGCAGGGCGTGACGCTCGTTATTGTGACGCACGAGCCGGACATTGCTGCGTGGTGCAAGAGAGTGATTCAGATGCGGGATGGCAAAATTTTGGACGATCGCCCGATTGCCCCGCGGCGTCCCATGCTTGCGAAAGCGCAGCTAGAGCTTTCAAAATAACAATTTGACACATTTCGTAAGGTGCAATCCTTTGCGCTTACGCTTTGGCATGAAGAGGTCACCCAAGATGGGCGTGATGAAGAAAAGTGCGGTTCGAAACAGCTCCGAGAAGTTTCGCGACAGGCACTTCTTGCGCTTGTGGACGCTCATTTATTTGCTGAGTACGGCGACCTGTTCTTATTCTTACCATCAAATGCTCAAGGAGCTAGAAGAGAGGGGCATTCCTTGCTGTCGTCGAACACTTTTGCGGGACCTGAGAGTTCTCCAAAGTGCTGGCTGGCCTCTCAAATGCACAACTCGACGCGACGGCTCGAAGTGGTGGCGCCTCGAGCTGAAGAGCGGAATTCCCCTTCCCTTTCCGGCGGAAGCTAATGAAGTCTTGGCTCTGGCTGTTGCTCGAAATGCTCTGATGCTTACGGATTTCGCCCAGCTGGTCAGATACCTCGACCAATTGTGGAACCGCGTGGGCCAGATCTACCCAGAGGGATACAGGCGCCTTTACGACGAGGTATCCGCTAACGTTGTGGTGCAAAAAGCGTCGATGCGCGAAAAGATGCAGGACATCGGGCACTACGATCAGCTTATGCGGGCAATTGAGGAGCGACGTAAGGTCCAAATTACCTATCGCGACCATGAGGGACGCCTGTCGAAAGATCGGATTATTGCGCCACTAAAGCTTTTCATCGCATCGGGACACACGTATCTCCGTGCTTTTTGCTACCTCCGCGGAGAAAAACGGAATTTCAGGCTATCGAGGCTGCAGGGGCAAGTGGTTATGCTGCGAGAACAGTTTTCGGAAGAATTGCTCCGAGGCATTGACAAAGAGCTGGACTATGCTCTGGGCGGGTTTCATGCAAAACCAGAGCTCGTTGTGCTGGCCGTGGATGATATGCTGGCTAGTTATTTGGAAGAAAATCCGCTCCACGTTTCGCAAAAGATCGTAAGAGACAAACGATTTATCAAAGTAGAACTATTCGTAGGATTGAATGAAACGCTTTTCCACAAACTCTTGGGTTTTGGCGAACACATCCGCGTGCTAGAGCCAGCGAAGCTGCGCTTGCTCCTTGCCGAGCGCCACAAAGGCGCATTTGAATCCTTCTGCGAGCCTGACGGCAACGGGCATCAGCCAGAATTACCTCTGCTGGTAGAAGAATAGGGCTACATCAGGCGCAACGAGGCTTGTCTCTTTTTTCACAACCTATGACCACCCTTGTCACCCCTGCTTCGTACTTAACAGCGGAACGGCACGAGGGCTGCGGGTTCGCCGTGGGCAGGGGGGAACAACAAGGAGCCACGGCTGAGCTCAGGGGGTAGACGGCGCCTCGTGCCTTCCAAAACTCAAGGGGCTTGTGGAGGGTGGAAGAGGAAACCCCTAGAGACGAAGGCAGGGGGGCTGCGGATCGAGAGGATAAGGCATCTTCTCTCGATCCGCTTTTTTGTTTAGGAGCTAAGGAGTACATTTTCTTTGCGGTCAGCCTGGATATCGACGTTCGCTGTCTATTCTGGCCGCAGCAGCTCTTTTCCTTCCCCCTCAATCTCGATTGTTATTTCGAATGTCATAATGTTATTATTATTTCTCCATTCTGTGGCAATCCGCACAACCGTGCCTCGGAGATGGCGCACCAGAATTTAGTATGTTGTGTCCTTACTGCCGATATTGCGCTCTGGTTCTGTGGACGTTGCTTAGGTATGTGGCATGTAAGGAGCGCGAAAAACATATGGCCCAGTGCAGGATTCGAGCTTTGAGTCGAAACGTCTCCTACTCGCGTGATTTGGCTACCCGAGATAGGTCTTTTTCCGGTTTCACGGTATTCTCGTTTTCCAAGGCGGTAGGACTTGCGTGTCAGGCAAGAGCTTGGCAATGAAACCACGACGTGTGTGCCAAGTGTTGCTGCGCCAGCGGGCCGGAGCGTGGTTTTTCCTTTACCGCGCGTGGCCACAAGTCCGAGATACGGGAATATGCGTGTGGCCCTAGTGCACGACTGGCTCAATGGAATGCGGGGCGGTGAAAAGGTTTTTGAGGTGCTTTGCGAACTGTTCCCGCAGGCCGACGTCTATACTTTGTTCTATGAGCCACGGAAGGTTTCCCCTCTCATTCGCACGATGAAAGTGCATGAGTGGTGGGCCGCACGGTGGATTCCCTTCGCCCGGCGCTCCTATCGTTGGTTTTTGCCAGTGCTGCCCAGTGCGGTGGAACATTTCCCTATTCGCAACTATGATCTGGTGATCTCTACTTCGCATTGCGTAGCGAAGGGGATTCGGCCTGAGCCCAAGACCACGTTGCATATCTCGTATTGCTTCACGCCGATGCGATATTTGTGGGACAAATTTGACGATTATTTTGGCGATTTGTACCATCCAGCATCGCTGGCTATGCTGGCGATGCGCGCCTGGCTTCAGCAGTGGGATGTGAAATCGTCATCGCGTGTGACGCATTTCTTAGCACCTTCGGAATACGTGCGGGAACGGATCCGACGAATTTATCAGCGTGAGGCAATTGTTTTACCGCCACCGGTGGATTGGAACAGATATTCGATGATCGAACGCCTGCCGTCGGAGTTCTTCCTTGTCGTGTCTGCGCTTGAACCCTATAAGCGGGTGGACGTAGCGGTGGAAGCCTGCAACCGGCTGCGCGTACCTTTGAAAGTTGTGGGCACTGGCACGCAACTTAGACGGTTGCGTCGGCTTGCAGGGCCGACGGTCGAATTTCTTGGCTGGGTAAGCGATTCGCAACTAGCAGCTCTGTATTCGTGTGCGCGGGCAGTTCTGTTTCCGGCGGATGAGGATTTTGGAATTGTGCCTCTGGAGGCGATGGCATCAGGGTGTCCGGTCATCGCCTATCGCAAAGGTGGTGCACTTGAGACTGTGGTGGAAGGTCACACGGGGATTTTCTTTGATCAGCAGACGCCAGAGTCGTTGTGCGCGGCGATCGAAAAGTTCGAGGACATGAACTTTGATGAGGATTTTGGGCGACGTCATGCGCAGCGTTTTTCACGGGACATTTTCAAGGAACGGCTGAAAGAGACGATTATTAAACTTGCTGGTTTGTCGTCTGGAACGATGCGGGCTGTACAATTGCCTTGAGATGCTTGAAGCTTTCGTGCTTGCACCTCGTTGCCGCTCTGTTAGAAGTTATTTAGCCTGATTTGGGAGTGTGTGACGGATGACGGTCGTGGCAATGCTTTTGGCGGGCGGACAAGGGTCGCGTCTGTCAATTCTTTCGCAGCACCGTGCGAAACCGGCAGTGCCATTTGGCGGAAGTTACCGAATCATTGATTTCACCCTCAGCAATGTTATGCATGCGGAAATTCCCTATATTGGCATTCTCACCCAATATAAGCCTTACTCGCTGATGGAGCATTTTGGCAATGGCGAGTGGTGGGGATTCGCCGGCCGAGGACGTGTGGGACGCATTCTTCCCCCCGCCACAGGTGAGGAAGACAGCGACTGGTACGCGGGCACAGCTGATGCGGTGTGGCAGAACCGCAATTTTCTGGCGCGCTTCAGCCCCGAGTTGGTCCTCGTGTTATCGGGTGATCATATCTACCAGATGGATTACGCCGATCTGATCGCATTTCACCGTGAACGAAAAGCCGAGCTGACTATCGCCATGCAGCGGGTCCCGTGGGAGGATACATCGCGGTTTGGTGTGGCGTTGACGGATGAGCGGGGTCGGATAGTGCAATTTCAAGAAAAACCTAAGAGCAATCCCATAAGTAATCTCGCTTCTTTGGGCATTTATGTCTTCGACACGGACGTCCTGCTTCGGCGGTTGGCCGAAGACGCAGAAAACAATCAGAGCAAGCACGATTTCGGCATGAACGTGATCCCAAGTATGCTCGACCGCGATAGAGTTTACGCGTACGAGTTTTCAGGTTATTGGCGCGATGTGGGGACGATCCAATCGTATTGGGATGCCAATATGGAGTCGCTGGATCCGAGATCGGGCTTAGATCTGGTGGAGTGGCGGGTCCGCACAAATTATTACGATCCCCGGCCGCAAAATGAGCTTCCGGCTCGGATCGGTCCGCAGGCGCGTATATCGAATAGCTATGTGCCGCGTGGCTGTGTGGTGGAAGGAGTTGTGGAACACTCGATTCTATTCCCAGGGGTGCATGTGGAGCGCGACGCTGTTGTGCGCGATTCGATCGTGATGAACAACTCGTACATTGCACAGGGTTGCGCGATCGAGCGGGCGATTCTCGATAAGAACGTCCGTGTGGAACAATGCTGCCGGATTGGCACAAGTGAAACCAGTATCCCGAACAAGGATTTCCCCCATTTACTCGATTCGGGACTCGTGGTCGTGGGAAAAAATTCGCATCTGCCCGCTGGCATGGAAATAGGGAAGAACGTGCTGATTTGTCCGGATGTTGAACCGCAAGATTTCACCAGTGGGAAACTGGACTCAGGAATGACGGTTTACCCTTCGAAAAAACAGCACCGAGGAGCGTTGACTGGGTGAGCACAAGATTGTTGTTAGTGTGGTTACTGGGGGCGATTCTGATGAGTTTTTCGTCGGGGGTGCTCGCCGAGGTTGTGCAAAAGGGGCCACTGGCAGGAAAGAATGTTCTGCCGGTGGGCCACGCGGACGTGACAGTGGCGGAAAGCCCCATGGCCGCCATGATGGTCATAAAGCATGCTCCTGCGAACTATGATAAGCTTGCTCGTTTCGACGCAGCGCTGCAGACAACGATGACGGCTGGTATTCCTGCGTTTGCGCTGGTTGAGCTCGATAATGAAGATCAGCTCGATGTTGTGGAGGAAATCGTAGGACAAAGGGGCATCCGATTGCCAGTCTTTGGCACAACGGAGGACTTGCTCGGCGAAAACGAGGCGAAACTTTACATTTTGGTCGATGGACGTGCTTTGCTGGTCGAGGGGCTGGACTTCGAGAAACTGCTCTCTGAACTTACCAGCCGCCGTCAGTCGGCCACGGAGTCCGGGCGAAGCGACGCTGCGACTTCGGCCCCTGCGTTGCTGCCAGCGAAAAATCCACTGTACGTGAATCAGCGCTACGAGTTCTCAGTGCGCTGGCCGCCAGGGTGGAACTATCGCGTGGCACGCAATAACGACGGTGCGGTGGGCGTGGCTCCCCCCGGGAGTGGGCTCGAAGCGCGAGTTTGGGCCGCGCCCGAGATCAAAAGTAATGACCCGAGTGACCCGCCCGCTTACGTGCAGATCAAGGACTACCTGAACTTTCTCAAAACACAGGCTCGGGGAGAGATCCGCGTGGAGAGTAAACTCAAAGTATTCGATGGAGACATTGAAGGGCGAGATTACACTTACTCCTACGAGCGTGCAGGAAATGGCGTAAAGCCGGATCAGAAGTATCGAGGACGGATTCAGGCGTTTGTTGTGGACGGAGTTGCAAAGCTCATCTGCGTGGAAGGACCCGAAGAAGAGTTTCGCCGAGAGGAAAACACTGTAGACAAATTTATTTACTCATTCCACCCGAGCATTGACTGAGCTGAACCTTCGCCTGGCGGCCACGAGGGCTAAAGAGAAGAAGAGGGTTCTCTCTGGTTTCAGTAGTTCAGGTCGCGGCGGAGAAAAAGCCAGAAACTCACAGCAAGGAACGCAACGAGCGCAATTAGACTTGTTGAAAACATGTAAAGGGTGCGCTCTTGAAACCAGGCCTCGTACATTCCGCCGATTTTAGCGTCGGCTATTTTTAGAGGAAGATCGTAATAGGTGCTAAAAATAAACTGACTGAGCTCGTAGCCGGCGATGCTAATAAATTGTTTCGCGGCGGTGACTGTGAGATAGAGGCCAAGTGCTATACCGACGGCGGTTCCGCCTGAGGTGACGAGCACACTGATCATGAAACCAAATGCCACGGTAGCAAGCTGAGGGATCAATGCCAAAGCAAGCCCCGTCAGGCAGACCACAAATTGCGTGGCCAGCGGTGGAACATCCAGCGACGAGTCGATGGCTTCGTTCAGGGGATATTTCTGAGCTACCATTGCCGCGATAAGGGCGTTGGCCACCTCGAGAAGCACGAGATACAGCACTGCGGATAATAACTTGGCGATGAGAAATTGCGAGCGGGTGACAGGGCGAACCAAAATGGTGCGCAGAGTGCCTCGCGATGTTTCGGGAGCAACCGTCATCGCCGCGAAGATCGTCGCGAAGATCGGCGTGGTGAGGGTGGAAGACAGGATCAAAGAACTTATGAAATAGTTGAACGCCGTGACCTGACCAGGCGTGGCGAAGCTTTCGACACTCTGCTTCGCGACAAACGCCATGAGAGCACTGCATGCGAGCCCGATGTATGGCAATTTTGTGCGCCATACCTTCGCCATTTCGGAAACAAAAAGTCGCCGTACCTCGGAGAGCATTGCAATTGCTAAGCTAAGTGGCCGGAGGGAGCGATTGTAAAGATAGAAAACACGTTGCGCCACGTGAGCGAGTTACCGCTTTATGACGCAAAGAGCGAATAAAGGAGGCGCCTGAGGCGCGATTGTGAGCAAAACCAAAAACGAGACCCGACAGTGGCGACAATGAAGATTGTAGACACCCATGCGCACCTTCATGACCACGAGTTTAGAAACGACTTTGAGAAGGTGCTGGAACGAGCGCGCATCAACGGCGTGGAACGTATCGTCCTCATTGGTGAAGACGTGGCAAATAGTGCGGATGCCTTGGCCAAAGCAAAAAATTACCCTGAGTGGTGCTGGGCAAGTGTGGGTTTGCATCCGCACCGGGCGAAAGATTTTAGTCCGAGCACTGTGGAAGCCCTGAAAGATCTCGCGACGTCGGATCCGCGTGTCGTGGCGATCGGTGAAATTGGCCTGGATTTTCATTACAACTTTGCCACGCCGGAGGAGCAGGTGCCGGTGTTTCGGGCGCAGATTGAACTGGCACACGAGCTACGTCTACCAATCGTCGTTCACTGCCGCGAGGCTTATGACGTGGCCCTTGGGATTCTCCGCGAGCACGCTTCGGGAGCCCCAGCGGCCCCCTGGGGCGTTATGCACTGCTATTTCGGCACGTCTGAGCAAGCGGCGGCCTTTTTTGACTTGGGCTTACTGCTGGGCATTGGCGGCTCAGTCACGTTCAAAAAAGCGGAGGTCGTGCACGATGTGGTGCGAAAAATGCCATTGGATGCCATGGTGCTGGAGACGGATGCGCCCTACATGGCGCCGGTGCCACACCGCGGCAAACGCAACGAACCAAACTATTTGCCATTAGTCGTCGAGCGCATTGCAGAGCTGAAATCCACGGTGGCTGGTTGCGTGGCTGAAGCAACGACCTACAACGCATACCGGCTCTTTCGGTGGTCTAGTTAGCCTCGGCTTGATTGGGATACCTGTTTCGAAGTGCGACGGTAAAGGACGTTCTTGTCGGGCGGAATATTGCGATAGTCGAGCCCGTCGCGCCAACTGCTGCCGGAGGCATCCGAGCGGAAGGTCTCGCGGAAGTAGCCAAGGCCGATGAGCTCGTCCATGCCGAGCCACGAGTTAGCGCGGTGCTTGTCCTCATTTGGGACGTAGAGGTAGTACTTTATCCCTAGCGAATCGAGGACGCGCATGCGCTCTTCGGGTGGTTTGTGGTAGGCACGCTGAACTAACCAATCGTCGAGATGGACAATTCGAATTTGGGGTTCAATGAGCAGGTGACGGTTCTCATGCGTAAGCACGAGTGTGCCGGGGGCGAGGGAGTTGATCTGGCGCAGCATGAGCATGTCGCCGTCGAATTCCATGCGGTAGAAAAGATCGCGATCTATGAAGAGATTTCGCAGGGCTGTGAGTCCGACCTGAGAATAAGTCTGCGTGCCGAGTGTGCCGCTGGATTTCAGCTTGAATCCCATGGCGGCCATGAGAACGCCAGGGGCAAGGCCGATGATGATAGAGGCGAGATAAAGCTGGCGGCGCGTGCCCATGGTGGGGCAAAGCTCGAAAACTCGGGCGGCAAAAATGGCAAACAGCGGAAGGACGATGATAATTTGATAAAGGTACATGTCCGCGACGCAGTAGGCGTAAAACCAGAGGAGGACAAAGAGCAGGGCGGCAACGAAGGAGAATTTCGTCCAGTCGTCAAGCAAGATGTGTAAGTCTTCTTCGTCGTCTGCCTCAGAGCTGCTCCTCCCTTTGCGAAAGGCGCGGAAAGCCGTCTGCCCAGCAAAAATCATAAAGCCAGGGACGCATAAGGCCATGAAAACTGGGCCCAGACGCCAGTGAAGTGGTCCGCTCACAAAATAATACCAAGAGTTTGCGATTTTTTCCGTCAAGGTACTGCCGACCCGGCCCAGACCGTCGCCGTTGAGCCGCCATTCGACTTCGGCGGATTTCATGACTGCTGGGTTTACGTTTTTGCTAGGGAAAACATTGTAGAAGAACGCGTAAACGGGATTGCCGGTCAGCACGATGTTGCGGACATACCAAGGTGAGGCCACAAGCACAGCGACAGCTAGCACGACGAGAAAACGAGGGGAACGAACCAGCTTCGAAAATCGTAGGCGTTCGGCAGCATTTAGCTCCTCCCATGCTCGCTGGTCGTAGGGGGTAAGGTCTATTTCGCCCGTGGCGCTCCAGTCATCTTCCCAGTCGTCGTCGACGGACAGGCGCGGACGGGGCGGAGTGAGGCTGTTGACGGCACGCTCGCAAGATCCGCCGCGGGTGTGAGCGAGAAATGTGGCTAAACATGCGACTGGCCACAGAACCCACATGAGATAATTGATGTGGACTGCAAAAGCCGGAATAAGCCACGTGAGTGCAAGTCCAGAAAGTGAGCCACTGACAATGAGTTTGGCCGCCGCGTAAAGAAAAGCCGCCGTGAACAGGATCGCCACAGCATAGTCGCTGGCGTACTGAAAGTAAGCGATCCCGTACGGGATAGCACGAAAGAGCAGTGCGCATGAAGCCGCGAGAAGACGATCGCGCGTGAATTCCAGCACAGTCGCGTAAACGAGAACGACGGTGGCAATGCCTGCGACAGCGGGAAGCACCTGTGCGTAAGTGTCCTGCCACCCCCCCATGAGCGTGGCGGTTTGCGCAGTAAGAAGTGGATACAAGTGAGGATAGTTTGAACCGAGGCCGATGCCCACCTGACCGCAGATCTTCACAGGAAAGCTGTGTTGCAAAAATATCATGCGCGCGTAGCCAATGTAGAGGATGAGGGAGTCCCAGTACGTCTCGGGCAACGCAATAGCGTGGCAGAAGATCAGAAAAGAAGTGACTCCGATGAGAAACCAAATTGCGAGCTGATAGAGCGCCTCAGTTTGGTTCGCAGACGAAATGGTGTTGCGTTTGAAATACGCCAGAGCGTTACCGCGACGCCGATCACGCACAAACTGGCCATCTTCGTGAGGATAAATGGGATCCGGACGCGCGCGACGCCATTGGCGCACTCCCCACGCAACCGCAAACAGTGCTATCCACACGCCGATGACGACGGGCTGATAAAGCCAGCCCGCTAGCGTGACAAGCTCGAAGGTTACGCCGACGATGCCGCAGCCAATCACCAACGCCACGGCTGCCCGAGGCAGGGCGGCCATGCAGTCTTCGAACCAGTCAAGGACGAGCCAACCAAGAAAAACGTAAAAGACGATCATGACAAAAGAAGCAAGGAGCGCAAGCCAGGGCACGTTCTCCCACCAAATGCGATAAGGTCCCGTGAAAAGGGAACGAATGATAAAAGGATAACTACCCGGCTGATCAGGATCGCCGATGAGGAATTGTGGAATGTAATTTGCCAAAGATGGCCAGTAGGCGATGAGCCCCTGGAATCGCACAAGCCCTTCGCGTGCCAGAAAATAGAGAATAAGAAGCCACATCCATGCGAGGACGATTGCGCGCAAGGTTCTGGTAAAAGCGTCTTCGCCCGATAAAGTCTTCGAATGATCAGGGGATTGCTCGGTTGTCATCAGCTCGTTTCTTGGCGAAAACTATTGCGCTCTTCTATCGAAAAATTGCCCGATAAAATGATTGCAGAAACGAGGTCCGCTGCCACTTTTTCTGAGCAGGAACAATGGTAACGGAAAGCAAGAGGGAGTCTGTATGCGACGTACGCGTGCCGACAGAGTTCTTTTTCTGAGCGGTCTTTTAAAAATCCTCGGATACGTACTATTTGGCTTGGGAGTTTTCTCGGGGCTCTTTGCGGTCGGGCGGACTTTTGTGTCTTGCTTCGGCATGCATTGTTCTTTTTTCTCCCTCGTTCAGGCGCTGGCCGTAGCGCTTATAAAACCGTGCTTTGCGATTGCTGTGGGCTTTTGCCATTTGGGTTTATCTTCAGCTCTCGTGTTGCTCGTTGATATAAGCGAGAACACGTGGCGAGCTGCGGACGCGCTAGAAGGCAAACCCACTGTTCCGACGCCTCGCAGAGACGAATAGCGAGAGGATATTATTTGCGCGAAGGGAAACACACCATTGGCTTACATTCTTGTTACTGGTGGAGCCGGTTTTATCGGATCGCATTTAGTGGAAGCGCTGTTATCACGCGGTCATTTGGTGACAGCCATTGATGACCTCTCGACCGGTACGATTTGGAATCTGGACGTAGCGCGAAAGTCGGCGCGCTTCAGCTATTATATCGATTCCATCATGAACGAGCGACTGATGGCGGAGCTCGTCGACCGTGCGGACATGGTCTATCACCTGGCTGCAGCGGTGGGAGTTCGGCTCATTGTCGAACGGCCTGTCCACACGATTGAGACGAACATCCGCGGAACCGAGATTGTTCTCGAGCTGGCCGCGCGAAAGAAAAAGAAAGTGCTTCTGACCTCCACGAGTGAGGTCTACGGAAAGAGTACGAAGGTGCCGTTCAGCGAGCATGATGATTTGCTGCTGGGGTCAACGACACGGCCACGCTGGGCCTACGCTTGCAGCAAGGCAATCGACGAGTTTCTCGGCTTGGCCTATCACAAACAATTCGGGCTCCCGGTAGTGATTGTCCGGCTTTTCAATACAGTAGGGCCGCGCCAAACAGGACAATATGGCATGGTCGTGCCGCGCTTCGTTGAACAAGCGCTACGCGGGCTTCCCCTCACCGTCTACGGCGACGGGACACAAACACGTGCGTTCGCCTACGTGGGTGATGTCGTGGAAGCGATGATCGAGCTCATGGAAACACCGGCGGCAGCCGGGCAAGTTTTCAACGTCGGCAACGATCGCGAGATTTCCATACGAGAGCTGGCTCGGCTGGTTATCGAACGGACCGGCAGTTCAAGCACAATCGATTTCATTCCATTCGAAAAGGCATACGATGAAAATTTCGAGGACCTGCAAAGACGCGTCCCAGACCTCACAAAAGTTCGTGCGCTGATCGGCTATGCGCCGAAGGTGAGCATCGAAGAGATTCTAGACAAAGTCGCGGATTATATGAGGGAGCGTCTTTGATGAACCGGCCAAAAACGAAACCGACCCCACAAGTGTGGGGCGAGCGGATGAGTGAGTCACCCGATGTGGCTGCGGTGCAGTATTGCGCGGGAAGGGACGTGGCGCCGCGGCCTATGGCGGACGCCGTGTTGGTCCCCTATGATTTGTGGCAAAACCGGTCGCACGTTGCCATGCTCGCTCGCCAGGGAATCATCGCGCATGAGGAGGCAGCACGCATCTTCCAAGCGCTGGATGATTTCGAAAAACGTTGGACCGCCGGCAAGCTCGCGCTGGATCCACAAAAAGAAGACGTCCACATCAACATCGAACATTTTGTGGCCGCCACCGTGGGAGCGCAAGTTGCCGGAAAAATGCACACGGCGCGAAGCAGAAACGACCAGTCTGCTACGGTGGTGCGAATGTACATTCGCGAGCAGCTTTTGTCGTTTGGCGAGCAAATTCTCGCAGCCGTAGAAGCTATTCTCGCCCAGGCGCGACGCCATGTGCGGACATTGGTGGCGGGGCTTACGCATTACCAACCAGCAAGCATCACAACGATAGGTCATTGGTTCGCCTCTTACGCCGAGGCGCTCCTGCGTGACGCTGCACGGGTGGTGAAAAGCTTTGATACTATAAATATCTCGCCCCTCGGCGCTGCAGCGGCATTCGGGACGTCATGGCCGATCGACAGGACATTCACGGCTGACCTGCTCGGTTTCGATGCGGTGCAGGAAAACTCACTGGATTGCATCACAAACCGCTGGGAGATGGAGGCGGAGGCTGCGACGTGTGTAGCCTTTGGGATGACGCATCTGAGCATCGTCGCCCAGGATCTGATTTTGCTCAGTCAGCCGCATTTTGGAATCGTGCGATTGGCGGACCGGCACACGACGGGATCGTCTATCATGCCGCAGAAACGCAATCCGGATTTTGCGGAGGTCACCCGCGCCAAAGCCGTGTTGGTGCAGCAACTGCTGGCCACACTGTTGGGCATCGCCCGCGGTCTGGTGTCGGGCTACAACCGCGACACGCAATGGACGAAGTACGTCATCATGGACATTTTTGAAGAGGCATCGCCAGCGCCAGCGATTTTCCGCTCGGTCTTTGCAGCGCTGTCTGTTGATAAAGAACGGGCGTTGGCGACGGCCTCGAGCCATTTTGTGGATGCCGTAGATTTTGCCGATTCACTTGCACGCGATGTTGGCCTTCCATTCCGCACAGCCTACAAGATTGTTTCGCGCGCTGTGCGCCAGTGTGAGATCCTCGGCCACCTCGAGACAGAAACAGTAAAACGGCTTGCAGCAGAAGAGAGTTCCGAGTCGCAGAACGTGGCGTTCCACTTGTCGCCACGGGAAATTGTTGAGCGAAAGAAACACCTGGGAGCCCCGGCACCCGAAGCTGTTCTTACCAACATCGAAAAGATGCAGGAAAAGCGAAAGCTCCTTTTGAAGGAGCTAGGCGATCGGCGACGGAAATTGAATCGTGCAAGACAGCAACTTGCGAAAATGATCGAGCGCGTGATCAGGAATGCTTCTCCACGGAGCTAGTGTGATAGCAAGATAATAACGTGCTTAGCTAATATGCTAAGGAGCTCTTTCTTTCTGCCCTTGCACAGCTGCGCCCAGCCACAGGAGAGCTGCTTGCTTTGCGCCTTTTCCCACCTCAAGGTTTGGTCCGACGCAGGATGGACAGCCCTCAGTGCACTGACAGCCTTCGACGATTTCGAGAGCCGCACGGAAGATGGTCGTGTAGACTTCGAACACCTTGCGCGCCAGACCAATACCGCCGGGATACTTGTCGTAAACGAAGAGAGTCGGGGCGGATGTGTGAGGATCGCGGAGATTCGCTACGACGCCGACGTCGCGAGGGTCGCACAAGACATAGAGCGGCACAACATTCGTCAAAACATTAGCAACGCCTTGAAGCCCTGCGCCGGCGTCGAGGAATTCTTCTTCGAACCGAGCCAAGACAGAAGAATCGAAGCAAAACCAGGCGGACTCCGTCTGCATTTCGAGCGGTGGGATGCTAACTTCGCCGTAACCGATGTTCTCGTGAGTCTCGAACCGCAATTTTTTATATTTGGCGATTATCGTGATAACAGCAACGTTACCGTAAGAACGCGTCACTAGCGCCGTTGCAGTGGGAATGATTGCGCTGTCCCTCGCGTTGGGGAGTGATTGCGGCTCCAGAGATTTCCACGCGCGCTCGGCAGAATTGTCCACTATGTCGCGCGAAGCGGGGACAGGTTCGTCCGGTCGCGGTATGACGGGGTACTCCAGCGATTGCGCTGCTAGCTTGGTTGAGCGAGGCACGGCGGTTTCGATCGAGGCGTCGGCAAAGGCACCGCTTGGAATGTTCTCATGCAGATCTTCATAAAGAACACGGATTTCTGTCTTGGCTAGGGCCTCTGTGTAGTACTCGCTCTTGTGGGGACGCGCAAAAGCAGTGCGGCGATCCCAGTCGAGATGGTCTATGTAGTAGACCTCGCCCAAATGCATATAAATCGCCTCCGTGTGGATGAGAAAAGGAGCAGAGTCGTAATCAATTTCGGCAATGACACGGTTTTTGTCGGTCACGTCCACCACAACAAAATTTTCTGCACTTGCACTGCGAAGGGAGATGTTTTCGCTCGGGTAAATATCAGCCGACCAAAACCATTTGTCGCCCACGTGGCGCAGAAGGTGATCAGCTTCGAGAAATTCAAGATAGGAAGTCGGATCAACTCCGCCGAATCGCTCGCCATCGACGAAGGGCAACTCGAATGCGGCGCATTTCACATGCGCTGACAGAATTGCTGGGTTGTCCGGGTTCACAATCGCCATTTCTGGCGGCTTGCCAAAGAAGTAATGGGGATGAGTGATGACGTATTGATCAATGGGGAGCGAGCTTGCCACAAGGATTGCTGCCGCAGCTTCGGCTTTTCGACCTGCTCGACCCGTTTGTTGCCAAGTGCTAGAAACCGATCCCGGATAGCCGGCGAGAATGGCTACACGGAGCTGACCAATGTCGATGCCGAGTTCTAGTGCATTTGTGCTGACAATTCCGAGAATTTTGCCCGACTTAACGCCCCGTTCAATAAGGCGGCGTTCGTTTGGCAAGTAGCCGCCGCGGTAGCCCGCAATACGATCGGGGCTCTGACGCATGCGAGGCATTGCTTTGCGCAGATAATTGACGAGCAGTTCCACTCGCATGCGACTTCGCGCGAAAATAATCGTCTGAAGGTTTTCAGCCAAAAAACGCGTGGCGAGACGGCGAGCCTCGTTCACGACATTGCGGCGGATCCCAAGCTCTTTATTCACCACTGGTGGATTGTAGAAGAGAAAGTACTTTTCGCCACGGGGGGCACCGCTTTTGTCCACGAGCTGAAATTCCACTTCACACAATTTTTCTGCGATCTCGAGGGGATTAGCGATGGTGGCCGAGCAGCAGATAAATTGCGGATGTGAGCCGTAGAACTCGCATATGCGCCGAAGCCGACGCAGCACGTTGGCGACATGCGAGCCGAACACGCCGCGATAGTGGTGGATCTCGTCAATGACAACAAATTTTAGATGCTCAAAGACACGACTCCAGCTTGTGTGATTTGGAAGGATGCCGGTGTGGAGCATATCGGGATTCGAAAGAATTACGTTGCCAGCAGTCCGAATTGCTCGACGTGCCGAGGTTGGCGTGTCGCCGTCGAAGGTGAAAAGTTTGACTGGGCGTTCAGAGGCAGCCGCTAGTTCTTCGAGTTCGATGTATTGATCCTGCGCTAGCGCTTTGGTAGGATAGAGATAAAGAGCGCAGCACTTGGGATCTTCAAAAATGCGTTGAAGCACTGGCAAGTTGAAGCAAAGTGTTTTGCCAGAGGCAGTTGGTGTGACAACGACAACATTTTTGCCGCTGAGCGCAGCCTGAATTGCCTCGGCCTGGTGCGAGTAAAGGCGTTCGATGCCTCGTGCACGCAGTGCTTTCACGAGCCGCAGATCAAGTTCTGCGGGAAAATCGGCATATTGTGCCGGACGGGCAGGAATGTGCTCCAGGTGCGTGAAGTTTCGCGCGATGTGCGGAATTGCCAGAAGCTTTTCGAGCACAAGGTGCAGATCCGGCTGACGTGGTGAAGAAGGCATCGCTTACACCTTTGTTAGATTCGAGCTGCAAAAAACTTTCGCTAACTCTCAATCTAGGTGCACCGAATTTTGGCTCAATGGTAAATTAGGGGCACAAATGCAGAACGAACACGAGAACGAGTACAAACGGGAGCGCAGACCGAGCCTGCGCCACTGGCTTGAATATGCCGGGTGGAAGTTGGCAGCGTGTGTGCTTCCCCGCCTTCCGCGGCGCGTCGTTGTAAAGATTGCGGATGTGCTGGGATGGGTGATGTACCGCGTGCTGCGGGTGCGCCGGAGGGTGGTGGAGGAGAACCTCGAGCGGGCGTTCGGTACGGGCAAAACTCGCGCCGAGCTCGACGCCATTGCTCTGAGAACTTACCAGAACGCTGTTTTATCATTTTGTGAATTTATTAACCCTTACTATTCAGGGCAAGGAGCTCTTGCTGTCTTTCGAGAAATTCGAGGAATGGAGCACGCCGAGCCTTTTAGATCACGGCCAGCAGTTTTTCTCACGGGGCATATCGGAAACTGGGAACTACAAGGAGCAGCGGTCGCGGCACTTGGTTTTCAGATGGATGCTGTGCTCAAGCCGCTCCACAATCCATTAATTGACCGAGAGGTTGCGCGGCGCCGTCTTCAGCGAGGTTTTGGACTCATTCCGACAACAGGTCCACTGAAGGCGATTGTCAGCTCCATCCGCACGGGACGACATCCTGTGTTCCTCGCTGATCAGGATGCGCGACGGTCTGGTATGTTTGTGGATTTTTTTGGTCATCCTGCCTCGACAGCGACAGGACCGGCTTACTTCGCGCTCAAGCTAAAAGTGCCAATCATAGTCGGTTTCTCGACACGCAACCGCGATCGTCAGCGGACCCTGACGCTACATATCTTCCCGCCTATTGAGCCAGATGCCGACGCGCCATTTCAGGAGGAGCTTCTGCGACTCACGCAAGAGCATGTGAACATGCTTGAGGGGCTGGTTCGTGACTATCCCGACAGCTATTTCTGGCTGCACCGCCGGTGGAAAACGCGTCCGAGAAGAGGCGAGTGGCTGGCAGCAACGAAAGGAAGTGAATAGGTCGCCACGGAAACATTCTTCGGTGAATTCGCATCTGCTTGAAGTCAAACGTTTTGGCATTGCATTCGCTAAGAATGGAGCAGGTATAGTCACAGGCGATGGTTCGGGTAGAGAATCTGTCGAAATATTTTGGCGACATCAAAGCCGTGGACGGCCTGAGCTTCGAGGTGCTTGAGGGTGAAATCCTTGGTTTCCTCGGTCCGAACGGGGCGGGCAAGACCACTGCGATGCGCATTTTGACGTGCTATTTTCCTCCAACATCGGGCCGGGTGACTGTGGGGGGATTTGATGTAGTGCGAGATTCAGACGAGGTCAGGCGCATTATTGGCTACATGCCGGAGCACGTGCCTGTTTACCGTGACATGACGGTGCAAGACGCACTGGATTTTGTCGCCCACGCGAAAGGTTATCGGCGCACCGCGCGCAGGCGTTTTGTGGATGCGGTCGTGGAGGAGACAGGGTTAGGTGAGGTGCGCCACCGCTTGATCGGCCATCTTTCGAAAGGCTATCGCCAACGCGTTGGCCTGGCGCAAGCGCTGATTGGAGACCCCAAAGTGCTGATTCTCGACGAGCCGACTGTGGGACTAGACCCACGCCAAATCACGGAAGTGCGGCGGCTTATCAAGAGCATGGCCGGACGGCGAACTGTGATATTGAGCACGCACATTCTGCCAGAGGTACAAATGACGTGCTCGCGGGTTGTCATCATCAACCAGGGGAAAATTGCGGCCAGCGGAACGCCGCAAAAGCTGACGACTCAAATGCGAGTGGGTAGCCAGCTTGTGCTAAAGGCCGTAGCACCGCGCACTAAACTTCGCACGATGCTGGAAACACTTGCGCACGTGAAGAAGGTGAGCTTGCGCGAGCGGGGCGAGAACGAGGGTAACGGGGAAGGTTTTGATGAGAATCGTCTGTGCGAGTTTTTAGTAGAGACGTCCACACTGTCACCTGAGGTGAACTCGACAATTGCCGAGACTATCGTTCGACGCGGTTGGCAGCTCGTGGAACTTTATGAAGTTGGGATGACACTCGAGGAGATTTTTCTGCGGGTTATTGCCAGCGATGCTGCGGAACTCGAGACGTCGACAACAGGCGAAGGCGAGAAAACACGCTCGACGGAGGGGCGCGCATGAGGATGCGTTTCTATCCAATTTTCCGCCGAGAGATCAAAAGCTATCTTACAAGTCCGACGGTCTATATTGCAGCAGGGCTTTTCCTTTTCATGAGTGGTTTGCTGTTCTACGGCATTTTGGAGAATTTCTCTCTGCTTTCGGGAGATGCTCAATACCGCCGTGAAATGGGCTTTGAAAAGCTAAACTTCACTCGCCACGTCGTGTCGAATCTTTATTGGGTCGTCAATTTTCTTCTTTTGTTTGTGGTGCCGGCTTTCACCATGCGGCTCCTCGCAGAGGAGAAAAAGACAGGGACTTTTGAGCTGCTTGTGTCGCTCCCTTTTCGCGACTGGGACATCGTGCTTGGCAAATTTTTTGCGGCTTATGCGGTGCTGGCAGGAATTCTTGGCATTTGTAGCTACTTCGTGCTCATCATGACCCGCTTTGGAACGCCGGAATTGCCGGTCATCGGGATCGCTTACCTGGGAAGCTTCATTGTGGCGGCCGCCTACGTGGCCGTTGGGTTACTAGCATCCTCGTTGACCGAAAACCAGATCGTTGCGGCGATCCTAGCTTTTGTCATCTTGCTAGGGCTTTACCTGGTTGGGGATCTAAGTACGCCAGCGGGCGCTGGCGTTGGGCGAGTGTTAGAGGCCCTGTCGCTGCGATATCATAGCGAGCAATTCACCCATGGTCTCTTGCGTGTTCAGGACGCTGGGTACTTTCTGTTGGTCGTGGCGGTGGCGCTGTTCCTAACATGCCGAGTTTTAGAGATTCGGAGGATGCGAGCCTGATGCGAGTTAATCCTCTGCGAATTCTGTCGTACTTGGGATTTCTGCTGCTGCTGACGGGGCTCGTGGCCACAGGGCTCCATGGTCGTTTTACGCAAGTGACCGCGGGGATCAGTCTGGGTGGATTGCTTCTTTCCTTACTTTTCTTCGCCCCACGCTCCACACGTAACCTGCGGCTCTACGCGGCTTTTTTTGCGTACTCGTTTTTTGTCATTGGCACACTGGTTTTGCTTTTCCTGATTCTGGAGCATCATGGGTGGCAGTATGACGCAACGCGTAACAAACGTTATAGCCTGACGCCCATTACGCGGAGTTTCCTCCGTCGCCTCCCCCAACCGGTGCACATCACAGCATTTGTCGCAGAGACGGAGCGGGACCAGGCGCGCTTGCTTCTTGAGCAATATGCAACGGCAAGCCCCAAGGTTTCGTACACGATCGCAAATCCATTTCGGGAAGTGGGTCTGGCGCGGCGCTACGGCTTGCAGGTCATGCCGGGCGACATCTTTATAGAAACGGTTACGACTTCCACGCAGACGTCGAGCCGAATCGCACGCGTCAACCGGCTGCGCGAGGAGGATATCACGAATGGCATCGTGCAGGCGCTTCGCGATCGTGATTTGGTCCTCTATTTCCTGATTGGTCATGACGAGCTACCACTGGAGCGCAGTACTGCTGTGGCGGCTCTTGCAGGGCAACGCGTGTCGGTACGCGATTTGGCTTGGGTGCGGGATCAGTTGGAGCGCATGGGGATGCGAGTTGTTCCGCTGTTGCTAGCGCAACGGGGCAAAGTGCCCGCTGATGCAAGCGCCATTGTGTGGGTTGGTCCGCGCGCTGACCTCTCGGGCCTGGAGGCGCAGGTGCTCCGCCAATACCTCGAAAACGGCGGGCGTGCGCTATTGCTGCTGCCACCGGATATTCCTCAAGCGACCGGTGAGATTTCCATGGTGTTTCGCAACACGGCCGAGCTCTTGATGCGGTTTGGAATTGTGCTGCCGAATGAACTGGTCACGCGTGTGGCGTCGAATCAGAGCAATGCGGATCATTTCAGCATCCCAGTAGCTTTGCTTTCGCATCCCATCACACAAATTTCGGTGGATGATCCGTTGTTCTTTGTGTACGCGCGGCCAGTGCAACCGGCAACTGTCTTGCCGGCGGATACGCGGGTGGACGTGCTGGCCCAGAGTTCGCCGGACTGCGTGAGACTAAGTAGCGGCGAAATCGCGACAGCGTTGGTGCGCCGGCAGGATCTCTCGAAAGTTTTGTCACCCCAGGAAATTGGCACTATACCTCTGGGTGTGGCTGCTGCGCGCCTCGACCCTCGCCAAGCCGAAGAGAAGGCAACGCGCCTCGTGGTTTTCGGCAATGCGGATTTCGTGTCGAGCGAGCGAATCAACCAGAAAGCGTGGCTTCTTTTCAGTAATGCGATCAATTGGCTGGTGCAAAAGGGCGAGTTGTTGCCGATTCCTTCGACTGATATTGAAAACACGCCCGTGGTGCTAACAGATGGCGAGAAGCAGTTCCTTTTCCTGGTGATGGTGATCCTCGTTCCAACAATCGTGGGGCTACTTGGGCTAGGCTACAGTTTGGCAAGACGGGAGCAGCAATGAGCTGGAAAAGGCTGATCTTTGCAGCGGTTGCATTTGTTCTGGCCGTAGGCTTATACCTGGTGGACCGCATGCAGGCCGAGAAAGCGGTCTACGCGGCGGTAAACGAATCGTCGCTGGCCCCGGGCATCAATGCGAGTGAGGTGCAGGAGATCGAGCTGCGCAATCGCTTTGGCACAATTCGGCTGGTGCGTGAGGGCAAGCAGTGGCGCATGCGTCAGCCCATTGATGCGCCAGCCGATCCGGAGGCCATTGAGCAATTGCTCGTCAACGTGACCGGTGCGCGCAAACGCAACGAACTTGAGGTGACTTCTTTGGAGGAGTACGGTTTTGACAATCCAACGGTTCAGCTTGTCCTAAAAACGACAAAAGGCCAGACGTTCGAATTGGCAGTAGGTCTCGCTTCCACCTACACGGGTCAGGTCTTTGCGAACTATCCCGGCTCGAAGCGTGTCTTTACAATCAGTGAGGCGATAAAAAACACGCTGATGCGCCAGCCCACCGATTTCCAAAGGACGCGGCTTCTTGATATAGACGCTGGCGCACTTGATAGTTACACAGCTATCAAGATAACGAGACCGGACAAGCCGCTAGAGCTCAGGAATGAGCGGGGACAGTGGCAAATCGCTATGCCGGAGACAGCTCCCGCAGAAAACACTGTGGTGGAGGAATTTCTTCGACGCATTGGCATGCTGCGCGCTGCGGGATTTGTGACACAGGCGTCGGATCAACCCACGAGTGTGGCTGCTGCGCTTGATGCGCTTACCCGGCCGGTCATGACGTTTGAGCTTCAACGCGCTGCTGGACCATCACAGAAACTTATCGTGGGAAAATTGGGCCAGGCTCAGCAGCCGCTCTACGTTGCCAAACGCAATGACGATCCGGAGATTCTCTACTTTGGCCACGAGAAATATGAAGAGCTCGACGTGGACGAGAATTATTTCCGCTCGCGCCAACTTTTCACATTGCGGCCGACCGACGTCGGGTATGTGGTTTTCGAGATTGGCCGTGCGCGAACAGATCTGCGGCGCAACGAGCGCAATGAATGGGAATTTGTGGGCGATCCGACCCGCCGTGTGGATCAAGACAAGGTGAATTTGCGGTTGGAAGCTTTGCTGAAGATGCGCGTGCGGGAGTATGTGGACAGCGACCCGCGTGATCCATCGGTCTACGGACTCGTGCCGCCGCGATTCCGATTTACCGTCACTGCGCGTGACAAGTCAAAAAGTGAAATCCTGGAAATAGGCAAGAGCGAGCCGCAGAACGTGACAAGCGTCTACGCGCGCCGCGGGGGACAGCCCATGGTGTTTACTGTCGAAATGGGACGGGAGCTCATTGTGCTACCGGAGAGTCTGGCTGATCCGCATTTCGCTGCTTTCGACGAAGCGCGTGCCACACGCATCGAGATCGAGCTTGACGGACAGAAGTATGATCTACGGCGGGAAGGCATGGAGTGGAAGTTATTGCGCCCCGGGCAGACGCTCTACGCGCCTGCAGATATGAGCAAACTCAAGCGTGTGTTTGAGACAGTGAACAAGCTTGGCTTCGAGAAAGACTTTACGGCGAGCGGTGAGACGGTTATTGCCCCAGTGGAGCAACCAGCTTTGCGCATGACCGTTTTCGGCGATGGCGAAACCCCCTTGAGTGTTGTCGAAGTAGGAAAGCGTCTTCCGAAGACGTCGTTTGTAAAGGATGCACGCGGGCGCACTTACGAAGTCTTGAACTCCGAGCTCGATCTGCTGATGGCGCAGTTGCGCTCTCTTTTGGAATAAAGGCCGCAGCATGGTGCGCGAGGGTTGTTTTTTCTCGCCCCGTCGGGGAGAAAGAGTCGAGGGGGCGATGCCGCCGACGCACAGCGTCGCCCCCTTCGATGCCAAAAGTTGTCTTGCCATCCTGGGAAGTTAGCGCTGATCCATGGACACGTAATCTCGCTTGCTGGGCCCGATATAAATCTGACGCGGGCGTGCAATACGCGCGGTGGGATCGTCATGCTGCTCTTTCCACTGAGCGATCCAGCCTGGAAGGCGCCCAATTGCGAACATCACAGTGAACATGTTGATGGGAATGCGCAAAGCCCGCATAATGATGCCGCTGTAGAAGTCCACGTTGGGGTAGAGTTTGCGCTCGACGAAGTAGGGATCATTCAATGCCAACTCTTCGAGTTTTCGCGCGATATCGAGCAGAGGATCCTTGACCCCGAGCTTCGCGAGAACTTTATCGCACTGATCTTTGAGGATGCGGGCACGTGGGTCAAAATTTTTGTAGACACGATGGCCAAAGCCCATGAGGCGGAAGCCACTGTCCTTGTCCTTAGCCATTTTCAAGCACTGCTCGGGAGTAAGGCCGCCCTTATGCATGGCTTCGAGCATTTCGATCACAGCCACGTTGGCACCGCCGTGGAGTGGTCCCCAAAGCGCGCATACGCCGGCCGCGCAAGATGCGAAGAGATTTGCGCGGCTTGAACCGACCATGCGGACTGTGGATGTGCTGCAGTTTTGCTCGTGGTCGGCATGAAGAATGAGAACGAGATTCAACGCGTCCTCGACCTCTTCAGGAACCTCGTACTCGGCATAGGGCATGGAGAACATCATGTGAAGAAAGTTCGCGCAGTAGCGACGCTTGGGATCGGGATACATGAAGGGAAGTCCACGGGAACGCCGGTAGGAATAAGCTGCAATGGTGCGAACCTTACTGATGAGTTTTGCCGCAGCCTGCTCGAATGCTTCGTCGTCCTCAAATTTGGAGAACTGAGGCTCGAAGCACGAGAGCGTATTGATCATAGCCGACAGGATTGCCATCGGTGGGGCATCGACAGGAAAGCCTTCGAAATGGTGCTTCATAGCCTCATGCAGCGGGGCATACTCTGTAAGCAAAGCACTGAAACGCTCGAGCTCGTCTTGCCTAGGAAATCGGCCGAAAATCAGCAGCCATGCGACTTCGATGAAGTTGGGGTAATCCACGAATTGTTCAATGGGCACGCCTCGATAGCGGAGAATTCCTTTTTCTCCGTCGATGAACGTGATGGCACTCTTGCAGCTGCCAGTGTTGCCATAGCCTGGGTCATAGGTGATGTAGCCGGTCTTGCTGCGAAGGTTCGTGATGTCTATGGCTTTCTCACCCTCGGTCCCCAAGATGACGGGGAGTTCAATAGTCTGATCGCCGAGGATTAGTTTCGCCGTTTCTGTCATTGCTGAACGACTCCTTGTTCGTTTCGTTAGGACTCCTTTATTTTAGAGCAGTACCAATTCCGTACACAAAAAAATGTAAGGGTCAATGCCAAAATAGGTTCCAAGATATGTCAAGGATGGTAAGCCCCAAAATAGTACTGGAACAGCCATATTTTTTTTTGCTTGCGGCCCCTACGTAAGCCCATCGCAATCCCTGCTGGGAAACTGAAATCCCAAGAGCAGGTAATAGCCGGCTTGGCTTTGGCTTCGAAAAGTCTGGCCTGCGCTTTTTCGTGGTACGTATAGGAACTCAACATAATGAAAGGAGCAACCGCATGGCTGATCAGATGATGATCACTGTGGACGGCAACGAGGCAGCAGCAAGTGTCGCTTACCGTCTGAACGAAGTGATCGCGATCTATCCCATTACTCCCTCTTCGCCGATGGGCGAGCTGTCGGACGAGTGGGCTGTGAAGGGTAAGAAAAACCTGTGGGGAACGGTGCCGCAGGTCACGGAGATGCAATCGGAGGGCGGAGCTGCTGGCGCGGTTCACGGCGCTCTCCAAGCGGGAGCACTGACCACGACGTTCACAGCATCGCAGGGTCTGCTTCTGATGATCCCTAATATGTACAAGATCGCTGGTGAACTAACCTCGATGTGTATGCACGTGACGGCGCGGACGGTGGCGACCCATGCCCTGTCGATTTTCGGCGATCATTCGGATGTGATGGCGTGTCGGCAGACAGGATTTGCGCTGCTCGCTTCAGGAAGCGTGCAAGAGGCTCACGATTTTGCATGCATTGGCCAGGTTGCCGCTCTGCGGTCGAGAGTTCCCTTTCTTCATTTCTTTGACGGATTTCGCACCTCGCACGAAGTTGCAAAAATTTGCTATTTGAGTGATGACGAGCTGCGCCAAATGGTGCCCGAGGAACTGGTGGCGGCCCACCGCGCTCGGGCGCTCAATCCAGAGAAACCGGTCCTTCGCGGCACGGCGCAAAATCCCGACGCATTTTTCCAAGCGCGCGAAGCATGCAATCCTTACTACGTGGCATGCCCTGAGCACGTGAAGGATGTCATGGAACAGTTCGCCAAGATAACCGGACGTGCTTATAGGCTTTTCGACTATGTGGGCGACGCCGAGGCTGAGCGAGTAGTGGTGCTCATGGGTTCTGGTGCCGAGACTGCTCACGAGACGGTCGAGTGGCTGATGAACAAGGGCGAGAAAGTTGGCGTTGTGAAGGTGCGCCTCTACCGTCCTTTTGATGTGAAATCGTTTATCCAAGCGCTGCCCAAGACCACACAGGCCATCGCGGTGCTCGACCGCACGAAGGAGCCGGGAGCCGTCGGTGAGCCGCTTTACCTGGACGTGGTGGCGGCGCTTGACGAGGCACAAGCGCTGGGCATTTCGCAGTTTGCGCACCAGCCAAAAGTCATCGGCGGGCGTTACGGGCTATCGTCGAAAGAGTTTACACCGGCGATGGTCAAGGCGGTGTTCGACGAATTAGCCAAGCAGCAACCCAAGCGGCACTTTACGGTGGGGATCATGGACGATGTGACCCACCTCTCCCTTGCCTATGATCAAGAGCTCGACATTGAGCCTGAGGATGTCCAGCGGTCGGTTTTCTTTGGTTTAGGGTCGGACGGGACGGTTGGTGCGAACAAGAACACGATCAAAATCATCGGCGAAGAAACGAACAACTGGGCGCAAGGCTATTTTGTGTACGACTCAAAGAAGGCAGGGGCCGTCACGATTTCCCATTTGCGGTTTGGTCCGCGAGTGATCCGCTCGGCCTATTTGGTGAAACAGGCGCAGTTTGTGGGGTGCCATCAGTACAATTTCCTCGAGAAATACGATGTGCTCGAGTATGCCGCGCCAGGTGCGGTGTTCCTGCTGAATTCGCCGCTAGGGCCCGACAAGGTCTGGGACGACCTGCCGCGAGAAGTCCAAGAGCAGATTATCGACAGGAAGATTCGCTTTTACGTGATCGATGCGTACGATGTGGCTGCGAAGACAGGCATGGGGCGACGCATCAACACGATCATGCAAACGTGTTTTTTCGCGATTTCGGGTGTGCTTCCCCGTGAGGAAGCCATTGCCCAGATCAAGAAGGCGATTGAGAAGACTTACGGCAAGAAGGGCCCCGAGGTTGTGAAGAAGAATTTCGAGGCCGTGGATCAGACGCTGGCCAACCTCTTCGAGGTGAAGGTGCCGGCTCAGGCCACGTCGCAGAAGCGTCGGCCGCCGATCGTGCCGGACGAGGCACCCGATTTCGTGAAGCGAGTGACGGCGGTAATGCTCGCAGGCAAGGGCGACCTGCTGCCGGTGAGTGCATTCCCCGTGGATGGAACATGGCCTACAGGAACGGCAAAGTGGGAGAAGCGGGCCATTGCGCTGCAAATCCCCGTGTGGGATCCAAAAATCTGCATCCAGTGCAACAAATGTGCGCTTGTGTGTCCTCATGCAGCAATTCGCCCGAAAATCTATGAACCGTCGTACCTTGAGAAAGCACCGGCGACATTCAAAAGCACGGACTTCCGTTCTCCGGATATGAAGGGCTTAAAGTACACAATTCAGGTCGCTCCGGAGGACTGCACTGGTTGCGAAGTGTGTGTGGCCGTTTGTCCGGCAAAGGACAAGTCGAATCCGAAACACAAAGCGCTGGACATGGCACCTATGCCGCCGCTGCGAGAGGCGGAGCGGGAAAATTTCCGGTTCTTCCTCGATCTGCCGGAATTTGACCGTACGAAGCTCGAAATCACAGTGAAGGGCACGCAATTTTTCGAGCCGCTCTTTGAGTTTTCGGGTGCTTGTGCTGGCTGCGGAGAGACGCCGTACGTTAAGCTTCTGACTCAGATGTTCGGTGATCGAGCATTGATCGCAAATGCCACGGGGTGTTCGTCGATTTACGGTGGCAACTTGCCGACGACGCCTTATACGACGAACAAAGACGGGCGCGGTCCGGCATGGAATAACTCGCTGTTCGAGGACAATGCTGAGTTTGGCTTCGGTTTCCGCCTCGCGATTGACAAGCAGAAAGAGTTCGCTGAGGAGCTCCTGAGGAAGCTTGCTAGCCAGATCGGCGAACAGCTCGTTGAGGAAATTCTGAAAGCAGACCAATCGACGGAGGCTGGAATTCAGGCACAACGCGAGCGGGTAAAAGTCCTGCGCGCAAAGCTTGGTCAGCTCGATACGCTGGATGCACAGCGCCTCGCGTTGCTGGCCGATTACCTCGTCAAAAAGAGCGTCTGGATCGTGGGCGGCGACGGCTGGGCCTACGACATTGACTTCGGGGGACTGGATCACGTCTTTGCCTTGAACCGTGACGTGAACATTCTTGTGCTCGACACCGAAGTTTACTCAAATACCGGCGGACAGCAATCGAAAGCCACTCCCCTGGGTGCAGCAGCGAAGTTTGCCATGGGGGGACGCCCATTGCCCAAGAAAGATTTAGCACTTATGGCCATGAACTATGGTCATGTTTATGTGGCACGCGTGGCGTTCGGGGCACGTGATAACCAGACCGTTCTCGCTTTCAAGGAAGCCGAATCGTATCCGGGAACGTCGCTGATTATAGCGTATTCGCACTGCATCGCGCACGGCTATGATCTCGTGCACGGGCCGGATCAGCAGAAACTTGCCGTGGAAAGCGGCTACTGGCCTCTCTTCCGGTTTGATCCTCGTCGCGCGGCAGCTGGAGAATCTCCTCTGAAACTCGATTCGCCAGCACCGAAATTTGACGTGGGTGAATTCATGCGCAACGAGACTCGTTTCCGGATGGTGGAGCAAATGAATCCGGAGCGCTTCAAGCAGTTGGTTGAGGCAGCTCGTCACGAGGTGAGCACGCGGTATCACCTCTATGAGGAGCTGACGAAGGCCTTCGCGATTGACGGAACCAAGAAAGAGAATTGAGGGATCGGACTATGGACTTATCAACGACCTACCTCGGACTGAAATTGGCGCATCCGTTCATGCCGGGCGCTTCGCCTCTCGTGGATAACTTGGGCTTGGTCAAGCGGTTAGAAGACGCTGGTGCTTCGGCCATTGTGATGCACTCGGTCTTCGAAGAGCAGATTCTGCGCGAGGGCATGAGTACCCTCGAGGCGATTGAAGGCACTGCTGAATCCTACGCGGAAGCGCTCAGCTATTTCCCAAAAGCCGAAGAGTTCCGGCTCGGACCGGACCAATACCTCGAACAGATCCGCAAGATCAAAGAGTGTGTGAGCGTGCCGGTCATTGCTTCGCTCAATGGTTCGACCCCTAGTGGCTGGATTGAATACTCGAAGCTGATTGAGCAAGCAGGAGCGGACGCACTCGAATTGAACGTCTACATCCTCGCCACGAATCCATGGGAAACGGGCGAAACGATCGAAACGCGCGTGCTGGATATTGCTCGCGCCGTCAAACGCTCGGTGAAAATTCCCGTGGCCGTGAAACTTTCTATGTTTTATTCCTCGCTGGCGAATTTTGCCAAGCGATTGGACGAGATCGGGGCCGAGGGCCTGGTGCTTTTCAACCGCTTCTATCAGCCCGACATTGACGTCGAGAATCTTGAAGTCGTTCCCACGCTGCACTTAAGCAACTCGTCAGAATTGCTGCTGCGGCTTCGCTGGCTGGCCATCCTCTACGGGAATGTGAAGGCGTCGCTTGCAGTGTCGGGTGGCGTACACACGGTGACAGATGCCATAAAGGCATTGATGACGGGCGCACAGGCCGTGCAAATGGTCTCGGCACTCTTATGCAATGGGCCAGAGTACCTCGCGAAAATTCGCGAGGGCTTTGTGGCGTGGATGCAAGAGCACGAGTACGAATCCGTCGCCCAGATGATAGGAAGCATGAGCTTGCAAAAGTGCGCTGACCCGGCGGCATTTGAGCGGGCTAATTACATGCGAGTCCTGCAGAGTTACAAACTGTAGGCATTGCCTTAAACTGTTGAACCTTGGTGCGCCGGTTCTTGGCCGGCGCACCATCGTTTTTTTGAAGGAGGAACTTGTGCACGCCGAACGTTTCGGATTGCTCAGCGTATAAAAAACCAACGCAGGGAAAACCACCAGGAGGTCACATCATGTCCGCAAGACTTTCGGATCAGGTCATAGGTGAGAAGCTGCAGAATCTTCCGGCCTGGCGACGTGAAGGCGACGCAATTGTTCGCGATGTCACGTGCAGAGATTTTCGCCATGCCCTCGAAGTTGTGAATTGCGTAGGAGATTTGGCCGAACGCATGGATCATCACCCCGATCTTCTCATTCACCGTTGGAATCGTATGCGCATTGTGCTCTCGACTCACAGTGCGGGGGGATTGACGGAGAATGATTTCGCGCTCGCCCAGGAGATTGAGAGTCTTCTGCTGCAAATGGGAATTTAGGTGAGAACTCCAAAACCACAAGAGGCACGTATGGGGGTAGGACTTTTTGTTACAGGCACAGATACAGGTTGCGGGAAAACCATCGTGACGGCGACGCTGGCTCGGGCCCTCGCTCAGCGAGGGATTGACGTTGGCGTGGCCAAGCCATTTGCCTCGGGGCTTGATCCGAACTCGCCAGAGCAAAGCAGTGATATTCTTTTCCTCCAACGTGCTGCGCAACTCAGCGAGAGGCTTGACGAGGTGTGTCCTGTGCGATTTCGGCTTCCGCTTGCGCCCGCCAATGCTGCTCCGCTCGAACACAAGGCCGTGGACATCGCTGGGGCACTTGCAGCAATGACACGCTATGGCAAGAAGCACGAAGTTGTGTTGATCGAGGGAATCGGCGGGGCGGCAGTGCCACTGACTGAAGAGTATCTTGTGAGCGATTTCGTGCGGGAGTTGGGCTTGCCGTGCCTCGTGGTTGCCCGGAGTGCACTGGGCACTATCAATCACACAATCCTCACTGTCGAGCACTTGAGAACAAAAGGGGTGAAGGTCGCGGGGGTGATATTTAATCGCCTCACAGAAGCCCCACTCGATTTGGCGGAGCAAGTGGGTCCGCCTCTTGCCGCCCACATTGCGATGTGTAGAAATTTCGGGCTTTTGCCATTTGTTGTAAGGCGTCGGGACGCAGCCCCCGAAGCCATGCCCGACGTAGATGACCTGCCTACATCTAGCGCGCCGATTGAGGAGATTCTTGCGGCGTTGCAGGTGGATAAGTTCAACGCATTGTGAGAAGCGAGCCCACACGCTCGGCCGCGGCGT
Source organism: Candidatus Sumerlaeaceae bacterium (assembly GCA_049968255.1). Classification (GTDB taxonomy): domain Bacteria; phylum Sumerlaeota; class Sumerlaeia; order Sumerlaeales; family Sumerlaeaceae; genus DRVG01. The sequence goes on from JBMFRB010000007.1 coordinate 93,518, forward strand.
GCAAGTAGTGGCGGAGATTGCCAGTCTGGGCTGCGTGATTGAGCATGCGCAGGACGTAGCGCGGGCGAGCATACATCTTCATAAGGGCACGCCGACGCCATTCGGTGAGCTCCGCGGAGGAGAGCGAGTAGGTCCGGACAGCAGCCTGAGCGTATCCGCCTTCTGCGGGGTTTTCGATCTCAAATAAATGATCGCGTTTTGCGATTTCGAAAAACTCGGTCCCGGGCAATGGATAAGCGATATTGAAATCAAAAAAATCTGTGTCGAGAGAGCGTGCGAACTCATAGCATTGCTCGAGAGTCTGTCGCGTTTCCCATGGGAGGCCTATGACAAAAAATCCATGGACCTTGAGGCCATGTCGCCGGCAAATTCTGACGGCGTCGTAGGCTTTTTCGACGCGTGCTCCCTTTTTCATTTTGTCGAGCATTTCTTGCGATCCGTGCTCAAAACCAAACGCGACGACCCAGCATCCGGCACGCTTGAGCCATTGAGCACGCTCGTCGTCGATAGTATCCACGCGTGAATTGCAGCCCCAGTGAATATCGAGGTCTTCCTCGACAATGGCCTTGCACAGGTCGAGGAGCCAGCGCTTGTGCAGCGTGAACGTGTCGCCATGGAAGAGAAAGTCTTTTATTCCAAATTGATGGACACAGAGGCGAAGTTCGCGCATGACATGCTCGACACTTCGCTCGCGCACCCGAAACTCAAACATCGATCCTGCCGGGCAAAATACGCATTTGGCGGGACATCCACGTTGGGCATAGATGGCGGCGATGCGCCGATGGTTTTCAGGACTGCGGTACAAGTCTAGATCGAAGAGATCGTACGCTGGAAGGGGAAGTCGATCGAGGGGTTCGATGAGCGGACGCGACGCATTGCGGCGAACCGAGTCGGAATCGCGCCAGATAAGGCCTGCAATTGTTTCTGGCGGTTGGTCATCAAGAATCTCCAGAAATGTCAGTTCTGGCTCACCGTCCACAATGTAATCTAACTGAGGATAGTCTCGCAGAATGTTTTCGGCCAAGTAGGCAATGGACTCTCCTTTTGTGACTGTGCGGACAGTGGGGTCCACCTCACGGGCAAGGGCCACCGCTTCCATGTCATCAGCAATCGTGTGAACGGTCGAAGAAAGGAAAATCAAGTCGGGCTGAAACTCGTGCAAATCGCGAAGGTAGCGCTGGCGTGTGGCCCGCACCGTAGGATAGTCGCGAAGCAACACCTGCGCTCCCCTCTCTCGAGCAAGCGACGCCAAAATGCCAAGCTCGACAGGGGGAAAAACAACACGGACAGTTTGGTCTTCGACCTTCGACTGGCAACGGTCGTCGCGGCGATAAAGCCCCGACGGCGGATTCATAAGTAGGACACGAGTGCGCATCGTCTTGCTGTGCTTAGCAATACCGTTGGCAACATTTCTAGTTCATTTCCAACACACGGCTCGAAATGGTTGCGAAAATTGTTTGACGCATTTTGGGGGGGTGAGAGACTGACTTGTGACATCTGGCACGAATTGCGGATTTTTCCCCGCGATCGCGATGCCATTTCACAACATGAAGAGGAGTCAGGCCGTGACACGTCGCAACTACATCTTTGCACCGGGGCCGGTCAACGTCCCGCCACAAATTCTGGCCGCAACCGCCAAGCCCATCATTCACCATCGCTCAGCGGATTTTGATCCGCTGTTTGCCAAGGTTAGCGAAGGGCTGAAATATGTGTTCCAAACGAAAAATCCAGTGGTGATCTTCGCGTCTTCGGGCACGGGCGCAATGGAAGCCGCTATTGTGAGCAGTGCTAGCCCCGGGGATCGCGTGCTGAGCCTGGAAGCTGGCAAATTTGGCGAGCGCTGGGGCGAGATCGCTCAGGCCTATGGTCTTGCCGTAAACCGCAAACAGTGCGAGTGGGGCAAAGCTGTTGATCCGCAGATTGTTGCGGAGGAGTTGAAGCAGCATCCGGAAACAAAAGCGGTTTATATTGAATTATGTGAGACGTCGACTGCGACCGTCGAGAACGTCAAAGCAGTCGCAGAAATCACGCGCACCACGGAAACACTTCTGATCGTGGATGCAGTGAGCGGGCTATGCGCCGAGGAGCTCCGTATGGACGAGTGGGGCATTGACCTGATCGGCGCCGGTTCGCAAAAAGCGTTGATGTTGCCGCCCGGCTTGGGTTTTGTGGCCGTGAGCGAGAAGGCACGCGAGGCGATTAAGAAGTCCACGACGCCCAAGTTCTATTTTTCGCTGGAGAAAGCGCTCAAGGAACTCGAAAAGAATACGACTCCATTCACACCGGCTGTGTCCCTGATCTTCGGTCTCGAGGTTGCCCTCGATATGATTCGCGAGGAAGGGATCGAGAACGTCTGGAAGCGCCATGCGCGCCTGGCAGAGGCCGCTCGGCGCGCGGTGAAGGCGATGAATCTTAAGCTCTATTCGCAGAATCCGGCAAACACATGCACGGCAGTGATGGCACCCGAAGGAATCGAAGGCGGCAAGATCGTGAAGGGTCTCAAGGAGATGGGCTTCACGATTGCTGGCGGGCAAGGCCACTTGAAGGGGAAAATTTTCAGATTTGCCACACTCGGCTGGTACAACGAATACGACGTTCTGACCATCATCGCAGCGATCGAAAAAGTGCTTCAGAAGCTAGGCCACCAATTCGTGCCCGGAGCCGGCGTTAACGCTGCGATGGAGTATTTCCAACAGAACCCATAAGCTAACTCTTTAACGAATTAAATAGGTCGGGGAGCCGCTGTCTCGGTAGGGCGGTTCCCCGACCTTTCTTGTGAAACAATGCCAAGAGCGAAGATGTCAATATGCGACAATTCTTGCCACGAACCTCATAGCAAGATTGCCTAAGATTAGGGCTAAGTTTGCGCTTGGACGGACGGTGCGGGCGTTTTTTCAAAACGTCGGAAGCATCGATAGCCGAAGGTTCTGGCGGCACGCCCTTGATCGGGAAACCCGAACGCATCAAACCACCCTTCTTCTTCAGCCCGCCATCGACAGTCCCAATCGAAATCGTAAACCGTTTCTCCGTCGTTGACGGAAAGCTTTCCGACGAAATTACTGCAGCCGGAAAATCCTTCGATACGCACCCTGCGGACTGCCAGAGCAGGCTCGCATTCGAGCAATTGAGAAATGACGCGCAGGATTTTCACCGCGGGAAGTTGTGGTGAAAATTGTACGAGCTCATTTGACACGCCAGTCTTAGCCACCATTTTCACTGCAGCAGTAAATTCGGGCGTGGCAGAACTCTGGCTGAGCAATTCTTCGATTGTTGGCACTTGCGGTTGCATGGCGCTGGCGTTTGTCTCCGTGATTTGAGAAGGAAATGTATGGTCTGAGGTTATTGCTGAAGGCGTAAATCTATTTAGTGTTCAATGCGATGCGGTTCTTCTAGATCCGGGACAAAGTGAAATATGCGAACGATGATTCGACGCTTCCTTACGATTTGCCTCATTGCCAGTATGGCATTGTGTTGCCTTAGCTCGGTCGCGGCTCCAGCGAAATCCTCTGGCGCCAAGAAGAGCAAGACGCGCCCCAGCCAGACGTCAAAACCGTTGGCGAGAAGCACTGCCCAGGAGTCGAAACGAACCACGATAACGGACCATGCGTTTACGACCATCACGCGTGAGACACTCCCTGCGGCCATTGAACATGACGTGGGACAGGTGGAGGGCCGCAGCCGCTGGGGCATCATGGTTGTGGACGTTGCGAGTGGAGAGGTTCTCTATCAGCGAAACGCGAAAGAGCATTTCATCCCAGCCTCTAATCGCAAACTCTTTACGGGAGCTCTCGCCCTCGATCAACTTGGGCCGGATTTCACCTACCGGACATATCTCTACAGGACTGGGCCAGTGGATGCGAATGGAGTCCTGCAAGGTCATCTGATCATTTTGCCGCAGGGGGATCCAACATTCAACAGTGAATTGTTTCGCCAAGCACACGTGCCGCCGGACTGGATTTTCCGCGACTGGGTGGAAAAGGTACGGGCCGCGGGGATTCGCTCCGTGGCAGGAGAACTGATCGTTGATTGCTCGGACTGGGTTCTTAGCGATCTCGAACCGAAGGGCTGGCCGACGCGTATCATGCAGGATTACTACGCGCCGCAGACGAGTCCGCTGACCCTCAATGAAAATCTTATACAAATGATCGCCAAGCCTGGCAGGCCGGGTGAGGCAGCAATCATTGAATTTGCTCCACCCGCGGAAGGTTATCCAATTATTAATAAAACTGTTACAGGAGGGCGGACGGCGCTCACTGTGCGCCGCCTCAAAGAGGGTGGGATCGAGGTGAGCGGCACAATCGCCGCGGGAAGCAAGCCTTACCCGTTGCCAACCATTCCCTGCGATAATCCAACGCTTTATGCAGCTGCTGTTTTCCGCAGCCACCTGCATCGGGCGGGGATCCCCGTGCAAGGCAGCTTGCGGCTCAACACGAAGCGCCAAGCCCTGCCGAAACTCTCGACCGAGAATGTCATTGCTGTGTATATCTCGCCTCCTATGCAAGAAATCGTTCAGCGAATGATGAAACATAGCAATAACCACTTTGCCGAGCAAATCTATGTCTCGGTGTCGGCAGTAAAGCTGGGGCGTGGCAGCTACACAGCGTCGAAACAACTGGAAGCTGACATGCTGAAGCGTTTCGGGATTGATCGCGATGGAGTGCGTGGCGAGGACGGCAGTGGGTTATCCGAGCTCAACGCCATCACACCAGAAGCTGTGTGCAAGCTTCTGATCGGAATGGCACGCCATCCTGCCGCCCAGTCTTTCTATGATGCGCTGGCTGTGGGTGGGCTCGACGGCACTCTGCGTGGTCGCCTGAAGTCAGATGTGACCATGGCACGCGTGCATGCGAAGACCGGCTATATTCGCAACGTGGTGTGCTTGTCTGGGTATGCGGATTCGGTAGGCGGCAAGCGCTATGCGTTTTCGTTCCTTGTCAATGACGTGAAGACTGGTCCTGCCGCTATCAAACAGGTTCAGGACAAATTGTGCGAACTGTTGTGTAAGCTGAACTGAGCTTGGGATGACCTTGCTGCAGCGCGTGCGCATATTTCTCGAAATGATCAAATTTGAGCACACGGTGTTTGCGCTGCCGTTTGCTTTGGCGAGTGCACTCATTGCAGCGAAGGGCATGCCGCCAATGGATAAACTGTTGTGGATCACAGGGGCTGCTGTTTGCGCGCGAACAGCAGCGATGAGTTTCAACCGCTATGCGGACGCGGAACTGGATGCCTGGAACCCACGCACGCAAGGGCGTGCTATACCGCAGGGACTGCTTAGCCGGGAGTTTGCTCTGGGGATGACTATTCTCTGCTCAGCAGCGTTCGTCGGGTGCGCCGCCGCGCTCAATCGCTTGGCCTTGTTTCTTTCCCCAGTCGCGCTGCTCGTGGTTCTTGGCTATTCTTATACCAAGCGTTTCACGTCGCTGTCGCACTTTATCTTGGGATTAGGGCTTGGTATTGCGCCAGCTGGGGCGTGGATTGGGATCAAGGGCACGCTGGGGTGGCCTGCGGTCTTGCTGTCGCTAGCGGTGATCACGTGGGTAGCAGGATTCGATCTGATTTATGCGTGCCAGGATTTTGAATTTGACAGGCGATTCGGGCTTTATTCCGTACCTGCGCGCTTTGGTGTTGCCGTGGCGCTGCATCTGTCAGCGGCGCTCCATGTTCTCACGGTGATTTTGCTTGCGTTGGCGGGAGCCGCTGCGGGGCTCGGCTGGTGGTACTACGTGGGTGTACTTGTGGTTGCATGCTTGTTGGTTTACGATCACCGCCTTGTGCAACCGGGCGATCTGTCGCTCCTCGAGCAAGCGTTTTTCACTGTTAACAGTTGGGTGGGAGTCACTGTGTTTGCCTTTACGGCGTTGGATGTTCTCCTGTGAGGCGTGATGGAAATCCGTGAGGTCGCCATTCGTGACTTTCGAAATCTTCGCCGGATCGAGGAGCGATTCGACGCGGGGTTGAACCTCATTTTTGGGCGAAATGCGCAAGGGAAAACGAATCTTTTGGAAGCCTTGCACATGCTAGTAACGGGGCGAAGTTTTCGCACCCGAAACGAGCGGGAGCTTGTGCCGTGGAATTCAGAGGATTACTCAGCCACCATAGTTCGCGCAAAGGTTCAGCGAAGGGATGGGGAAGATTTTTATCACCTTGCTTTCAACAAGACGCAAAAATTCGTGTCGGTGAATGGCGATGCTCTTACGCGCTTGGGCGATTTGGTTGGGCGACTCAATGCTGTGTTGTTCACGCCTGCAGACCTGCAACTAGTGCAAGGGGCCCCATCGCAGCGGCGTCGTTTTCTGGACATTTGCCTCTCCCAGACAAGTCGCCTCTACCTGCAAGCTCTTCAGCGCTATGATGCGGCGCTGCGACAACGCAACGCGGTGCTGAAGATGCATCAGCGCAAACACTTAGCGACGGAGCTAGCACCGTACAACCAAGAATTGGCTGCCAGTGGTGCCTTGATCATGGTGCACCGGGCTCAGGCACTTGAGGAACTGTCGGCTTTGGCGCGGAGCTTTTATGAGCAAGTGGCAGGCGAAGACGAAATGCTGAATGTGCATTACTCACCATCGGTCAGCAGCGACACGCGCGAGGAGTCTGGGCTCCGGGAGAAAATCAAAGAAGCACTTGAGCGAATGCTGCCGGAAGACAGCACGCGCGGCGTGACCAATGTAGGGCCTCACCGCGATGATTTTGGTTTCAGAATCGGCCTGCGCGACGCACGCGATTATGCGTCTCAAGGGCAACAACGAACGTGCGTGCTGGCATTGAAATTTGCGGAGCTTTCCTTTTTGACGAAGCGGCGCGGCGAGCCTCCAGTCCTTTTTCTCGACGACCTCATGAGCGAGCTGGATGCAGGACGCCGCACCCAGCTGCTGGAATGTTTGCCGAGGGAGGTGCAGACGTTTATTACACTGACTGAGCGAGAACTTGTTCCGGGCCAAGAATTTGGGGGAATTTTTGAAATGAAAAACGGTGAGCTTCGGCGAGTGCAATGAGTGAGGCTTTGCTCCGACAATCACACGGCGCCAACATGCTGGGTTGTGAATTCCTCATGTGAAAAAGTGGTAATCAGTCGTTAGCACTTCTGGGGGCTTCACTGCAAACCACCTTTAGCGTACTATTCATGTGCAGAATAACGCGTGTAGCGTCCAGTAGCTTGTCATAGAAATTAGAATAGAGCTTCTGTAGAGGCAGCCGGTTCAATTCCGGCTCGAATGCCTGAAGAAGCGTAGCAACCGTTTCAACGACACGCTCCTTAGGAAGGAGCGAGGAGGTTACAACCGGTGTTCGAAAAGGCACCTTACACCCCTGGGATGAAAGAGGTCCTGCGAATTGCCAAGTCCCTTGCGTCAAAGTACGGCCACGATTACGTCGGGCCCGAGCACTACTTACTGGCAATCTTGGAAAAGGGCGAAGGATTTGCAATCCGGACGTTGGAAACAATGGGGGTAGATTTGAAAGCGTTGGAAGGCGAGATTCGGCAAACGCTGAAGGCTGGCCAGGAAGTGGCGCCACCTCATACCCCGCCAAACCCCGACGCGAAACGTATCTTGGATGAGTGCAAAGATATTGCGCAGGAGCTCCATCACAATTGGATTGGCACGGAGCATTTGCTTTTGGGGATCCTGCGTGACGGCGATAACATCGCGGCGCGGGTATTGCTCCGTTTCGATGTGGATTTTAAAAGAGCGGTGCCTGTGGTGCGCAGTTTGCTGGATAACAAAGATTACGACAGTGCAAAGCCCAACAAGGAGGGCGAGAAGGAAAAATCGAAGACCCCGGCGCTCGACACGTTTGGACGCGATCTGACGCAGCTAGCGCGTGAAGGGAAACTTGATCCGGTCATTGGGCGCGAGGATGAGATCGAGCGCATTCTGCAGGTTCTGTGCCGGCGCAGCAAAAATAACCCCATTCTCCTGGGTGAGCCGGGCGTGGGCAAGACGGCAATTGTCGAGGGCCTGGCGCAACGTATCGTGAACGAAGAGGTGCCGGAACTTCTTCTCAATAAGCGGCTGATTTCTCTCGATCTGGCGGCGGTGGTCGCAGGGACCAAATACCGCGGCCAGTTTGAAGAGCGCATGAAGGCGATCATGCAGGAAATTCGTCGCTCGCAAGACGTTCTGGTTTTCATTGACGAGCTGCACACGCTCATTGGGGCGGGCGCAGCGGAAGGTGCAATTGACGCGGCCAACATGCTGAAGCCGGCACTTTCACGCGGCGAGATGCAATGCATCGGTGCGACCACGCTTGAAGAGTACCGTAAGCACATCGAGAAAGATGGGGCACTCGAGCGGCGTTTCCAACCGATCATCATTAATCCGCCTACGTTGAAGCAGACAGTGGAGATCCTCCGAGGACTACGGCCGCGCTATGAGGAACACCACGGGGTGATTATCTCGGACGAGGCAATTGAGGCGGCGGTGTATCTGAGCGATCGCTACATCACTGAACGGCAGTTGCCCGACAAGGCTATTGACGTCATTGATGAGGCAGGATCGCGGGCACGGCTGAAGGCTAATATGAAGCCGACAAGGATTAAGGAGCTTGAAAAGCAGATTGCGCAGCTCGAGGAGCAGCTTCGCGTGCTGTCACAGCAAATGGAGTTCGAGAAGTGCAAGGAGCTGAAGGAACAGCGCGATGCGCTCCTTGAGGAGAAGCGGCAATTGTTTGAAGAATGGCGTTCGAAGCTCACAGACGCGAAGATCATCGCCACAATCACAGCCGAAGATGTGGCCCACGTTGTGAGCAAATGGAGCGGGGTCCCCCTGTCGCGTCTGGAGGAAGAGGAAAGCCGTCGACTGCTCAAGATTGAAGAGGAACTGGCCAAGCGCGTGGTCTCGCAGGAAGAGGCAATCAATGCTATCGCGCGGGCCATCCGCCGCGCCCGGGCAGGGCTGAAAGACCCAAATCGGCCCACGGCTTCGTTTATTTTCCTCGGCCCCACCGGCGTGGGCAAGACGGAGCTGGCCAAGGCGCTCGCAGAGTTCCTTTTCGGCGATGAGGGAGCGCTCATCCGCATTGATATGAGTGAGTACATGGAAAAGTACTCAATTTCGCGCCTGCTTGGTGCTCCTCCGGGATATGTCGGATATGAAGAAGGAGGGCAGCTCACAGAGCAGGTTCGGCGTCGGCCGTATTCGGTTGTTCTTTTCGACGAAATCGAGAAAGCTCACCCCGACGTATTCCACTTGCTGCTTCAGGTGTTCGATGACGGTCGCCTCACGGATTCGTGGGGTCACGTGGTGGATTTCCGCAACACGGTCATCATCATGACGTCGAACGTGGGAACAAAGAGTTTGCGCAAAAGCGGCACTTTGGGATTTACGTCGGCGGACGAGATTCAGGATTACAAGTCGCTAAAGGACAAACTGCTCGGCGCGATGCGGCAGGTCTTTACTCCGGAGTTCATCAACCGCATTGATGAAACAATCGTGTTCAAGTCGTTGACGCGCGAAGACATCGGGCGCATCGTGGACATCATGATTCGGCGACTCAATGAACGGCTCGAGAAGAAGGAGCTGCACGTGAGGCTGACTGAAGCAGCGAAGCAGTTCCTCATTGAGAAAGGCTACGACAGCGAGTATGGTGCGCGACCGATGCGCCGCGCCGTGCAGCGTTACGTGGAGGATCCGCTGGCCCAGCTCGTTGTTGAGAATAAAGTCTCGAAAGGTGAGGTCGTGGCGGATCTCGATCCGGAAAAACAGGAGCTGATATTCTCGTCGGTGCACGAAGCGGACCTTGCTGAGCCAGTTCCATCCTGAGAAGAGAAAGCGGATCACAAAAAATGGCGGCGAGCGGAGGCAGGACTTCCGCTCGCCATCTTTTTTCAAGGCAATGCCGGCGTCTCGATGTAGTATTTAGAAGTGATTTAGCAGTGTGCGCCTGTAGCTCAGCCGGATAGAGCAACGGACTTCTAATCCGTAGGTCGCAGGTTCGAATCCTGCCAGGCGCGCTTTGAGTGTTTCCCGTGCGGCTTGCCATCAAGGCGGCGGAAAAAACATATTGTGCATCGTGGCGAGGCAGGGACTATGATTTTTTGGTCCGAGACAACCGACGCCCGCACTGAAATCCGAGATCATGATGAGCAATAACGAGAAAAATCCTGCTGCGAGAAACGCCATTCAAAAGGTTGCAGAAAATGTTGCACGCGTCATCCGCGGCAAGGACGACGTGATCGAGCTTGTCTTGGCAGCTCTTCTCGCCGGTGGTCATGTGTTGCTCGAGGACGTTCCGGGAGTGGGAAAAACCACGTTGGCAAAGTCTCTCGCCCGCTCGCTTCATGCAGATTTCCGTCGTGTGCAATTTACGCCGGATCTACTCCCGTCTGATATCACAGGAACGAACATTTACCGGGCGGACGAGCACCGCTTCGAGTTTCGCCATGGGCCGATTTTCACCAATATCTTGCTGGCGGACGAGCTGAATCGCGCGACTCCGCGCACGCAGTCGAGTTTGTTGGAGGCAATGGAGGAGCGGCAGGTCAGTGCTGACGGCAACACCTATCCGTTACCGGCATTTTTCTTTGTGATTGCTACACAGAACCCAGTGGAGCAGGAGGGGGTGTATTCCCTGCCGGAAGCACAACTGGACCGTTTTCTCATGCAAGTGGCGTTGGGATATCCCTCGCGAGCGGACGAAGCGGCGCTTGTGCGCGAGCGACTTTCTCATGATCCTTTTTTCGACCTCTCACCTGTCGCTTCAGGGGACGACGTCCTTGCGGCGCAACGAGAGTTAGTGCTCATTCATGTCGATGCAACGGTACTTAACTACACGCTTAGCTTAGTAGAGGCCACACGCCGCCATGAGGAAATTCTCTTGGGGGCAAGTCCGCGTGCAACGCTGGCGCTGATCGCTGCAGCACGCGCACTGGCCTATTTGCGGTCGCGGAATTATGTCCTGCCAGATGACATCAAGGAACTTGCAGTCCCAGTGCTAAGTCATCGCTTGATACTTCAATCAAGAGCACTCATCGCCGGACGTCGACCTGAGGAAGTATTAAGGGAAATTTTGAATCACGTGCCTGTGCCGCTTCGTGGTCCAGACGATTAATTCCGAACAATGAAAACGCTTCAGCATGACGTTCAGGTGAGGTATAAATTCCTGGGGCGGCTTTACGTTTGGATTTTCCTCACGAGTGTGTTTCTTACCACAGGCCTGATGCTCGGCTCGCCCAGGAATCTTGCGGTGGGAGCGGCCCTTGCCTCGGTCATTCTCCTACAAGCAATACGCCTCCAAGGGGTGGAAAAAACTCTCCGGATCACGCGCCGCCACACTCCCCAATGCCTGGAAGGCGACCGAGTGAGCATCGAGTTGCAGCTCGAAAGCATCGGAGCAAGACGCTTTTCTCTTGTTAGCATTACAGATCGCTTCGCGGCAGGCGGACGGTCCGTAAAAGGCGCGATTCTTGATTTTCCACCGCGTGCCTCTCTTCGTTTCGGCTACCGCCAGCTTTGTGATTTTCGGCGAGGGATGTTCGTGCTAGGGCCAGTCCAACTGGCAGTGACCGACGAGCTGGGGCTCGTAGAGAAAACAGCGATCTTTCCTGTGTTCACTGATTTGCTTGTCTGTCCGCGACCAATTCCAGCGGACACGCTCAACCTGCTTGGTGAAGGAACAGCAAAGCATGTCGGCACTGAAATTATTCGTCGAATCGGCCGAAGCGAGGAGTTTTCGGGCGTGCGGCAGTACCGCAGCGGCGATGCATGGCGCACGATTCACTGGCCGACAACGGCACGCATTGCCACCCTGCATGTTAAGGAATTCGACCGCAATGCAGTGACACAGGTTACGATCATCGCGGATATGTTCGAGACCGGCCACGCAGGCATTGGCGCCGTGACTTCGTTCGAGCAGAGACTACGGGCGGCCGGTACTTTGGCAATCAGCGCCATTGAGAAAAATCACCTGGTGCGGCTGGTGGGCGCTCAGACTCCTATCGCCACAACGTCGTTTGGCGGAGGCACAAGACACCTCCAGGCGCTCATGCAATGGCTTGCCTTGCGAGCCCCTCGGGGCCGGGGGCATATCGAGCCTGTGCTGTTGGAGCAGATTCCGTTTGTTCGTCGCGGAAGTACCGTTGCCTTGGTGCTGAGCAGTGCCAACGTCGAGATATTCCAACTCGAACGTATCGTTTCGGCGTTACGCTGTCGGACCGTTGAAGTCATCGCGGTGGTGGTTGAGGACCGCAGTTATTTCAAGATCCGCGCGGATCAAACAAGTATCTTTGCTGATGCTCCACCGCTGGAGGAACTTGTGGGCAGACTTCGGCTCGCCGGTTGCCGCACGTACGTACTTCAACGGGGAACCGATCTTCTGGAAGGGCTCCGCGATCAAGATTGGAGCGGCGAGGTGAAGCCATGAGTGCGACCGCTCTCGCGTATGTGGCTGCAACGACACTGGCTATTGAGACAGCCGCCATGCTGCTTGCAATGCGCTTTCCGCAATGGGGAGGAGTGGCAATTTTCGCTAGCGTGGCGCTGGGTAGCGTGGTGGGACGGATCGCTTATGCAATGCGCAAAGGCATCGCCGAGTACATCGGCGAGATGGCTTTTGCGGAGCGAGCCTTGTTCGCGATTGTCCTTGTGCTTCTGTTCGCTGCTCCTTCGCTGTGGTCGAAGCAGTGGGAGCCTGCCCTCGGTGGAGTGGTGGTGCTTGCCGCGCTCACAGCTATGCTCTCCACCCCAGCAAGTTTTTATGCCCTTTACGTTGCGGCAAGTCTTGCCCACGCAGCTACACTGCCGGTTGTGCGAGGCGAAGTCGGCAATTTTGTTGTCGCGATTTTTCTCAGCACGCTGCTGGTTGCTAATGTTGCGGATCACTTTGCATTTCGGGCTCAATTTTTGCGCCTGAGTCGAGAATCCACGGCGCGTACGATTTTTTCAGCGCTGGTGGTGCCATGGTTCGCTGCATTGCTCGTCGCTGGAGCAGCCTTGCTGCTTTTGCCGGAAGGCACTCCTTTACTATCGAGAGGACCGCTCTCTTCGGGCCGCGTGCAGTTTGTCGCACGTTTCGACGGCGAACTCGCCACTGTTGGCAACGCCCTGTTTCGCGTTGCGAGTCTGCTTATGGTGAGTAGTGGGGTTCTTTTTTTATATTGGCTTCACCGCCGGTGGCAGCTTCGGCGCGCACAGCGGCTGATAGAGTTGGAGGAAGAAATGTTAGCAGATTATTTTATGGAGCTTGGCCGTGAGAAGGGAGCAAAAAGGACGCCCTCACGACCGCGCACGCTGCGTGGCAAAATGGTCGCGGCATTTGAGCGTTTCCTTGTGGAAGGGGCAACAGCGGGCTTTCCCCGCCGCGAGCCGATGACAGTTCAGGAATACCTCACAGTCCTTCGTCAGCGGGAGCTTGTTTCGGCTGAGATTGCAGACAAGCTGCTTAGGGAGTTTTTGCCGGCTAGGTATGGAAAAGCGCATGTGAAGAAGGAGGACGTGCAACGGTTTTCTAAGCTTGTGGAGCAAGCCATTGCCGACCTGCAGGCGCGGCTTACCTCCGCTGTGAGAGCTAATTGAGGAGTATCCCCTGCATGAGTGGCGCAAGACACAACAACATATGGGATCGCATCGAGCCACTTCTCAACGGCGTTGAGAAACCTGCGCGTTATATCGGCGGTGAGTTCAATATCGTGCGCAAGCCTGACGAGCAAGTAGATGTTCGCGTGGCGCTAGCCTTCCCGGACATTTACGACCTGGGAATGAGCTATCATGGCTTCAAGATTCTTTACGAGTTGGTCAATGCTGTTCCACGCTTTCAGGCGGAGCGTGTATTTGCCCCGGCAGTTGATTTTGAGGCCCTTTTGCGCGAGAAAGGCATACCGCTCTACACGCTGGAAACATTCTGTCCGTTGTACGCTTGCGACGTCATTGGTTTCTCTCTTCAGCACGAAATGTGCTATACGAACATCCTGAACATGCTCGATCTTGGGGGCGTACCTCTTTTGGTTAGCCAGCGTGGCGAGAACGATCCGATTGTGATTGCCGGTGGCCACGGTGCATTCAACCCCGAGCCGTTAGCTGATTTTGTTGATGCATTCGTGATTGGCGATGGGGAATGGGCGCTGCTACAAATCTTAGCAACAATTCGTGACTTTAGGCATCCGGGTGCACAGGAGATCGAGAGGCTTTTGCAGCTCGAATGCTATCGGGGGGATGGCGCACGCGCGCGACGCCGGGCTGTGCCCACGTTTGATCGTATTGAGGCGGAAGACGTCCGTTCATGGCTGCGCAATGGTGCGCAAACGCGTGAAGAACTTCTGCTTTCGTTGGCCAACATCCCAGGGGTGTACGTGCCACGCTTTTATCAATGCAGCTACAAGGAAGACGGCACGTTGGCAAGCATCGTCCCGGTTCGGCAGGATGTTCCTGGGCGTATCCAGAAGACGAATTACGATTTGCGCTCCGATTTTGGCAGCGTCAAGCCAGTGGTCCCGCTGACAAGGATTGTTCACGACCGGTTTGCGATCGAAATCAAGCGGGGTTGCATGACTGGTTGCCGATTCTGCCAGGCCGGGATGATTACGCGCCCGCTGCGAGAACGCTCCCCGCAACAAATTATTGAAATTGCACGGCACGGAATCCGTAACACGGGTTACGAGGAGATTTCCCTCTTGTCGCTCTCAAGCGCAGATTACTCGCAGATTCTGGCTTTGACACATGCGCTCCATGCAGAATTTGGACCGAGAGGCATATCGATTTCGCTGCCCTCGCTACGCATTAACGCTTTTGACGTCGAGTTAGCCGACGCCATCGCGACTGTGAGAAAAACTGGTTTCACATTTGCTCCGGAAGCTGGAACAGAGCGGCTACGGCGTGTGATCAACAAAGTTGTCGATGAGGAGCGACTGGTTACGACCATCGAGCGCGTGCTGCAGAAGGGCTGGCGCACGCTGAAGTTCTACTTCATGTGCGGCTTACCCACAGAGACCGACGCCGACCTCGACGGAATCGTCGAAATTGCGCGCAAGGCCATTGAGCTGGGTAAACGCTACTGTGGAAGGAACTTTCAGCTCAATGTTTCGCTTTCACCTTTCGTGCCGAAGCCCCATACACCGTTCCAGTGGCATGCGCAGCCGACGCTGGATGAACTCGAGAGAAAGTATTCCTATGTTGACCAACGTCTGGATAAGCGTTATGTGTCCTTCAAAAAACACAACGTTTACGAGAGTGTGATTGAGGGCGTGCTCAGCCGGGCAGATCGGCGAGTTGGGCGCGCGATTTATCGCGCTTGGCAGTTAGGTTGTAAATTTGATAACTGGCACGAGCATTTCCGTTTCGACTTGTGGCAGCAGGCCTTTGCCGAGACAGGAATTGATCCATATTTCTATGCGCACCGGGAGCGACATCCGGATGAGGTCTTGCCGTGGGATCATATCGAGGCATCGCTGGGAAAAAAATTCCTGTGGAAGGAAAAAGAAAAGGCTGAGCAAGTTGCGTTCACGCCTGACTGTTCGACGAACAAATGTGCCGGCTGCAACGTTTGCGACTTTCGCGAAGTAAAAAATATTTTGTCTGTGCGCGAGGATGGAGAGTTTTTCGCGCCGACATCAGAGACCCCGTCGCTTCGCGAGCAAGAGATGCCGGTTGAACGGGTGCGGCTGACCTACTCAAAATCTGGGGCACTCCGCTTTATCTCGCATCTCGATTTTGTCAAAGTCATTACACAGATCATGAGAAGAGTGGATCTGCCCTTAGCCTTCACTCACGGCTTCAATCCGCAGGCGCGTTTGCAGTTTGCGCCGCCGCTTCCTCTCGGTTTTGAGGCCGCCGCCGATCTCGTGGACATATGGCTGACAGAGTGGATGTCCGAGGATGAGCTACTGAGCCTCTTGCGCACCATTGAGCTTGATGGCTTGAGCTGGCTTCGCTGCGAACAAATCGCCATGGATCTTCCTTCGCTTGGATCCGATGTCGTCGGGGCAAACTACGAGATTTGTTTTCCGGCCTCCCAAGTAGATTTGCTTCTTCTTTCGGAACGTTTTCGCAAATTCGAAAAGGCCATCGAATGGCCTCTGACCTTGGAGAAAAAAGGAAAGACTGCCAGGCGCGATCTCAAGCGCTCGATTGGTAAATTATCGTGGATGGCGACAGACGATGCCGTCGTTGTTGAAATGCAGATGTCGCTCGTGAGCGGCGAGCATGTGAACCCCCTGGCTGCGCTGGAAGCCATCTTGGGGATGCGGTTCACATCATGCGTTTTTGTGGTGCGAAAGTCTTTAATACTCCAGAGTCACGTCGCTGCCGTTTAACGGGAGCGTAGCGCTCGACCAATGCGTGTGAGTAACAATTCCAAGACGTAAGTGCGATCAGTCTGGCGGGGAACATACTCATAGGCATTCATGACGGCACGGCTAGCTTGCACAAGCGCCTCGACGTCGCTTGCCCCGGCAAATTTTCGGACTTGGTCAGTAACGTCACGAAAGATCGCAAGTTGAGCAGCGGTGCTCGCTGAAACAGTTCGCTGAAGCAAGGCATCCCGCAGCCACGCAAGAAGTGCATCGAGCGTTTGTGTGAGCTTTTCCGAGGCGTCGCCTTCGTGACATCTCTGGGCGAGACGACGAGCCGTGCCGAAGAGCGCCAGAAAACCGTGCTCGCGGAACTGGATCATTTCCGTTGCCAGTGCGGCGTGGTCGGCGTGAGCGTCTTGGTTAAGCATCTCTAAAAAGCGACCTGGCCGTCCGCCACTGATTGAGAGAAGCAGGTGGCGAGCTTCGGGAGATAAATCGGGCGCCAGTTCTCTGCTAAATGCTTCCATTTCGCGAATGCTGACGGGAGAAAGGTTCAATGGAGCGCACCGCGACCGGATCGTGGGCAGGACGTCAGTTGGTCGCGAAGCGAGCAGGAAAATCTTCAAGTACGACGGAGGCTCTTCTATCAATTTTAGCAAATAATTAGCTAACGAGAGGTTCATCCGCTCAGCTTTTCGAAAGACTAACACTTTGCAGCGGCATTCGAGCGGCGGTGCGTCAACAAAACGATAATATTGAAGGTCGTCGGGGTCATCCTTGCCTGGCTTCCATCCGCTCAACGTGAGCTGGCCAGAGGCGCTTCGCGGCTCAATGAGGAGGAAATCCGGTGTACGACCAAGGCGAATTTTGCGGCAAATATGACAGGGGCATTCAGGTGGCGCTCCGAATTTGCAGTTGAGCAGTTTTGTGGTTGCGTAAGCGAGACTCGTGCGGCCGATGCCGGAAGGGCCAGTTATGAGCACAGCATGCGGCAGGACATCGTCCGCCACCGCGTTGTGCAGATATTGTTTTATGGACTCGTGGCCGACTAAAGTGCGCAATGTGTGTTCGCGCGGATCAATGATAGGGTTCATGCCTACCTTCTTTCGGCGGGACAAAATTAGCGTGGAAAGGGGTGCCTTCGGCAAGTATCTTCAAGGGGCCACACTTTCCTGCTCAAGTTCGGAGAGATATTCCCGGATCAGGACTTTCGCGTGATACGCGTCGCGCAAAAGCACGTGGATGTCGCCTCCATGATGGCCGAGCACGGTGGCTTGCGAGAGTGTGCAAGGAATGCCCTGATTGCGAAGAAGGCCTAACACGAGACTGCACTTGAGCGGATCAGAAATCCGCGCAACACGAATGGTGGTATCGTTGCCATAGGAGGTGGTTCGAGAATCGTCTTCTTCCGGCTCACTTTGAAGTTCTACGCCGCATTCCTCGCAGATCTCCGTTTCAGGCACGTAGGCACTTGCGCACACCGGACAATACCGGAGTGGTAGGACCTCAAGCGAGGCGTTGGCCACACCGTCAATGCCAAGCGCTGTCTCCTCTTCTGTCGGTGCTTGGGATGTTTTGCTTACGGTGTGCTGACGAGTCGGAGAGCGTCCAATTTTGCGCATCAATAGCTGCAGGGCGGCCACAATTGCCAACGTGGGAAGAATTGTGCCGACCGACGCCGTGGACAGGCCGTGAAAAGACGTTGCGTCGGCATAACCAATGCCGGTCGTCACCGTTGTAATTTCTTGCGCTTGCGCTGACATAGTTCTTGGTTTAGTCTTCCATGGCAATATATTGTTTTTGTGGCAAGGCATTTCCGGGACGAGAGGAGGCGGAGATATTGCGTATCGCACGCTGAGAAAAAACGATAGATGTCTACAATTTTTATAGGAGATTTCGGTAAAAGATTGCGGTGACGGCATGAAACTGACGAAGAAAGCAGAGTATGCGATTCGAGCGATGATTGCGCTGGGGAGGGACCCCGCGAGCCAGCGCACCATTGCGAGTATTGCGCAGGAGCAGAAGATTCCGAAAAAATTCCTGGAGCAAATTTTGCTGGCCCTAAAAGGCGCTGGTCTGGTGGTGAGCCGTGCTGGCCCCCACGGTGGTTATCGCCTTGCGAAAGGAGCTGAGGCAATCTCGCTGGGGTCAATTTTACAAGCGATTGACGAGCCCTTGGCGCGAGGCATCGTTCGTGGTGGGAGCCGACGAGTCAGTGGCGAGTCCCCTCTCGACCACGTGTTGGCCGAAATTCGTCAGTGTTTGGCGCAGCGAATCAATCAGGTCACGCTTGCAGAACTCGCGGCTGAAGGCACCACCCCTGAACAGGTGGAAGAACTCATGTGGTACATCTAAATTTGTGGAGGACAAATTCATGGCACGGGTTTTCAACAACATTATCGAAACAATTGGCAATACACCCCTGGTTCGCCTGAACAAGGTCACAGAGGGAGCCGAGGCGACTGTTTTGGCGAAGCTGGAATTTTTCAATCCCTTGTCCAGCGTAAAGGACCGCATTGGAGCGGCGATGATCGAATGGCTTGAGAAGAACAAGGGAATCGAGCCGGGAAAGACTACGCTCATTGAACCGACGAGTGGCAACACGGGCATTGCTCTTGCGTTCGTTGCAGCAGCCCGAGGCTATCGGCTGATTCTTACCATGCCCGAAACGATGTCTATTGAGCGCAGAAAACTGCTTAAAATTCTAGGGGCCAAGCTGGTGTTGACCGAAGGTACGAAAGGGATGAAGGGAGCTATTGCTAAGGCAGAAGAGTTGGCGCAGAAGATTCCGAATGCGGTGATTCCACAGCAGTTTTCAAATCCCGCAAATCCTGAAATTCACCGGAAGACAACGGCGGAAGAAATTTGGCATGATACGGATGGCGAAGTCGATTACGTGGTGGCAGGGGTCGGGACAGGCGGCACGATCACGGGTGTCGCCGAGGTGATCAAATCGCGGCGGCCGTCGTTCAAGGCCATCGCTGTTGAGCCGGCTGGCTCACCGGTGTTGAGCGGCGGTCAACCAGGTCCGCACAAGATCCAAGGTATCGGCGCTGGTTTCGTTCCGGAGGTTCTGAACACGAAGATCATTGACGAGGTCATAACCGTGCGCGAGGAGGATGCCGCAGTTTACGCCAAGCGCGTGGCTCGCGAGGAAGGGATTGGCATCGGCATATCGAGCGGGGCGGCTGTGTGGGCAGCGTGCCAAGTGGCCAAGCGTCCAGAAGCAAAAGGCAAAACCATTGTGGTGATCATTCCGTCACCAGCCGAGCGCTACCTTAGTTCTTGGCTTTTCCAGGATATTGATGTGGAAAGCGACGACGTCGAAGGCGAAATGGGTTTGCGCTAATTCGCTAAGGCCACAAGTCCGCGAAAGGAGGGAGCAGGCCATGTTTTTTAGACGTTTTCTCGCAATGAGAGGAAGTCTTCTCTTTGTTGTGGCCCTGCTTTCAGGTTGTGGCTCTGCTCCCCCCCTCCCCTTTAGCAATGTGCCGGTGACTATTCCGGCTTTCACCTCCGACCGCCCAACAACCACGAGTGTGATGCGCGTCGGCAGTTGGATCGAAGAAACTGTGGCACTTCCGAGTGCCAAATTGGAAGACGTCGAAAGAGCAGTTCAACGCTTAAAGAATGAGGGGTGGAGGGTGTTACAGACCGAAATGCAGGTGAATTCGTGGCAGTTCCTGCTCGAAAAAGAAGGTGTCCAGGTCAATTTTCTTTATCACGCCGGACGCGGCGCCACAGTGATAGCTCGCCGTCGAGCAGAGGGAAAAGATTGAAAGGGCCAACGCATGCGGCTTGAGCTCAAGGACATTTCTCGAACGTACGTTAGCCATCGGCGCAACGGTTTCAACCAGGTGGCCGCGCTTGGTCCACTGTCGTTGACAATCGACTCGCGCGAGTTTTTTGCGATCTTAGGCCCGTCCGGCTGCGGCAAGTCGACCTTGCTCAACGTGATTGCTGGCTTCGAAAAATCGGACACTGGCGAAGTTCGGCTCGATGGCAAGCTCGTCCGCCAGCCGGGACCGGATCGAGCCGTCGTGTTTCAGGAACCGGGATTGATGCCATGGTTGACCGTGCGCGAGAACATCGAGTATGGTCTCAAATTACAAGGCCTAAGTCCTGCTGAAAGAAGAGACCGCGCGATGCATTATCTTAAAATGGTCCACCTGTCTAAGTATGCGGACGCGCGCCCTCATGAGCTGTCCGGAGGCATGAAGCAACGGGTAAGCATCGCTCGCGCGCTGGCTTTGGAGCCTCGGATTCTGCTCATGGACGAGCCGTTCAGTGCGCTGGACGCCCAAACACGCGATCTTTTGCACGATGAGCTCCAGAGGATCTGGATCGAGACTCACGTGACGGTGATTTTCGTGACGCACAATATCAATGAGGCGGTTTATCTGGCGGACAAGATTTTGATCATGACGGCGCCTCCGGGCCAGGTCAAGCGAGTTCTACGGGTACCTTTCGCCCGTCCCAGGCAGAAGACGTCCTCAGATTTGAGCGTATTTGCGGCCATGCTGCACAAGGAAATCAAGGAAGAGGTGGACAAAGTCGCTGCGCGTGAATTTGATCCGGATTGGACGCCGGCCGTGCGCGGGGAGGCACTTGTTGACCCGGCTGCCGAGATTTGAGCACGAAGGCTAGTCCGCGGCCTTTTGTCTCCGCCAACAGCGTGAATTGGCTCCGAACTAGCACCGCACCCCTGAGAGGAGGGAGCAATGAGGTAGATGGCCAAGAAGAGGAGGCATAATGATTATCTATAAATCTACTATTTGTATCGGTGAAGTGAGGTTTGGATATTGATTAGAAAACACTTATCGAGCTTCAGTAAAATCTTCAGTTTAGCGCTCTCTGTGACCCTTTTCTTAGCAGGTTGCCTTAGACTGGAATCTCGGCAGTCTGAAGAGGTCATTCGTCTCGGCTTCTTTGCTAATGTGGCGCATGCGCCTGCAATTATCGGTGTGGAACGGGGGGACTTCGAGAAAAGCTTTGCCCCTCTTGGGGTGAAGGTGCAGCCAGTGCTATTTTCGTCGGGGCCAGCGGTCATTGAAGCCATTTACGCAAGCCGACTCGACATTGCCTACGTTGGCCCTGGCCCGGCAATCAATGGCTACGTGAGAAGCGGGGGAAGCGCAATCCGCGTTGTCAGTGGGTGTGCTGCCAACGGGGTGGCCGTTGTGACTCGAAAAGATAGCGAAATCAGGGGCTGGCCGGACCTCGCAGGGAAACGGGTGGCCATTCCTGCCATCGGTAATACTCAATTTTTTTCTGCCACGTATTTTCTCGATCGCCTCACCACAAACCCTGATGCGAAAGAGAAAACCGTACTGATGCCGGTACACCTTGGTGATGCAGCATTGCTTCTGAAAAAGCATCAAGTCGACGCAGCATGGCTGCCTGAACCCTGGCCCGCAAAGCTGGAGATCGAAGACGCAATGGCCATCGTTGGCGAAGAGCGTGAACTTTGGCCCGAAGGTAAATTTCCGTCAACTCTTTTAGTCGTTCGCCGCGAATTTGCGGCTAAGCATCCGGAGTGGGTGAAACGCTTTATCGGCATTCACGAGACTCTTTGTGCGGAGTTGTCGTCCGAAACAAAGCATCTGGCTGGTGCGCTTGCCGACGGAATATACAAACTCAGCAAAACACGAATCAGCAAACACGTCGTGGCAAGAGCTCTCGATCGAATCACATTCACGACCGATCCACTTTCTCAACAAATTCATCGTTTTTATGAGATGGCAAGTGTGTCTGGGTTTTTGAGAAGAGCGCAACGTGTCGATCTCGATGGGATGTTTTTCGAGGAAGAGCTCAGATTTGGCCCTGCTACTCGGGGGTTTTCCGCGGCAAGTGCGGGACGGCTTCCTTCCATTGCGTCCAGTGTTTCAGGAGGCGAATCGCAATGAGAGCAAAATGGATCTCTGAAGAGAGCAGAAGATCTCTTGTGGCTCAGCTTGTTTTTGTTGGGCTTTTTTTGGCCGCTTGGCAAATTCTTGCGAGCACTCGAGTGCTTCCGGCCTATTTGTTTCCGCCTCCGTCTGCGGTGTTTCAGGCTTTTGCGGATATGCTTTCCGGGGGCATGCTTTGGCAGAGTGTGGGCCTTAGTGTCTATCGGATGCTTGTGGGCTATGGCATTTCTTTGGTTTTGGGCACCGTGATCGGGGTCATGCTTGCGCGGTCGTGGGCGGCTAAGGCGACGCTGGGTTCCTTGGTTCTTGCTCTGCAGTCCCTGCCCAGTATTTGTTGGCTTCCTTTTGCTTCACTGTTTGTGGGCCTGGACGAACGTGCTATTGTGGTGGTGGTCATTTTAGGGGCGACGTTTTCCATTGCGGTCGCGACGGAAAATGCGATTCGAAATGTGCCGCCCATTTACGTAAAAGTGGGGCAAGTTCTGGGAGCGAGAGGTCTTGTGTTTGCGCGCGATATCCTTTTTTTCGCTGCGCTGCCCGAGTGGCTTGGCGGAATGAAACTGGGCTGGTCGTTTGCGTGGCGCAGCTTGATGGCGGCGGAGCTCATTCGGCAGGATGCGCTTGGAGTCGGACGGCTGCTTGAGATAGGGCGAGCATTTAACGATGTGCCGATGATGCTGGCGGCGATCTTCGTGATTGTTCTCCTCGGCGTGGGAGTTGATCGCGGTGTCTTTGGGACGATCGAAACGAAGGTTCGGCGAGTCTATGGCCTTCAGAAATAAAAAGCTAAGGGCAAAACCTAGACGTGGGTTGGTTCGAGAAGAATCTACCGAAGAGCCAGAACATCGCTGCACTCAGCGAGATCATAGTGACAAAAGCGCCTAAGCGAAGACTCGCCGGCTGATAAACGAAGCGAACAAGGTGCCGGCCCGAAGGGAGGGCCGCGGCACGCATCCATCCATTTGCTCGCAGGAGCTCATGCGGCTTGCCCTCAGCCCAAACGTGCCACCCCGGGTAGGTGGCATCGGCGAGGGCGAGAAATGACGGTAAAGGCACATTGATCTCGACGCCGATATCGTTTCCGATGTCCCAGAGTACTTCAGCACTTCCGAGATTCCCTTTTGACTGAGTGAAGGGGAACTCGGCAACTGGCTTGCCTTCTACGTAGATTTCATCACCTGACCATTCGCGATTGAGGGTGAGGGCCAACGATTGAATGGCGTCATGGACGCGAAGAGCCCGCTGCCAAACTTGCGCACGCATGGTTTTTGGCGAGAGCTGGGCAAAGACCCACTGGTCTTCGCGGAGAACTATCGTCGCTGTCGGCGGCAAGAGGGCCAATGTATTCGTCGTAGCCAGAATCCAGCGTGTGCCCGCAGAGCGAAGATAGGTCCATTGGGCCTCTTTGGAAATCCGCGTGGGTGCTCCAGGTACGACGAAAGAGAGCTTTGTGGCAGCGCGTGCGTAGGAGAGCGGGAGGCGGGGCACGTGAACATTGATTACGGGATGGCCGGAACGCAGAAGCTCCGCCGGGGCACCCGGTGCGTCCGCAAAGAGCAAAATGCGCGAGGACGGATCTGAAGAAAGTTCTTTGAGGACCCCCTGAGCTTGGCTGAGCGCCGACAGAGTGCCGGAGTGCGTTGTGTGCAAGAGTAGAACGTGACTGGTTCGAAGATCGACAAGCACGAGGCCAAAGAGCGCTAAGAAGAACACCCGTAGCGGCAAGCCATGCGCCGCAGCACCGTAAAGAGCGGAGAGGAAAAGAAGAATGAGGCACTGACGCAGGAAGGGTTTTGCCCGCGAAGGTCTCGTGGCCTCCAGCTTTGGTGACTTCTGTAAAACGCTCGCTGCAACAGCTCCAGTCGATGCGCTGTTCGTGGAGGCCCACTGCTGTTGCAGGGGACTGTCGCTAAGACCCGGTTTCGCCAAGCTCCGTTGTTTAGTCAGAAGGCCTAATTGGAGTGCCGCAGCAATGATCACAGAGAGCACGGCAATCGCCAGCAGCCATCTGGCTTGGCGCGCAAGGTCTGATTTCGCGGAGCGTCGGAGATTTTGCCACAGATCAGTGGCCACTGCGCGACAAAGCAAGAGCCCCACAAACGCGCTCGCGAGGCCCGTACCCAAAATTGCGGCCTGGCGCAGGGGCTCGCCATCGTGCAACCAGAATGCAGTTGCGCTCGCGAAGCAAATAAGTGCGGAGTGACCAACAATCGAGACCATGGTGCGAAAACGGATTTGTCGCCAGCGCGTCAGCCCAGCCGCCAGAAACATTGCCCAAACAAACGAGAAGTAGGGAACTAAAGTGACGCGATCGTTGGCAGTGGCCTCTGGCCAGAAAATGCCGAGGAGTGACAGACTTAATCGTGGGGGGGCAGAAGGAAGAACCTCCATTGAGTGGAAGCGGAACTCTAATCGTGGGAGCGCCGCAATAGCTCCAACGCCAAACAGAAGGAGGATAATTCCCAAGAACGCGAAAGGTCGCATCGAACGGGCGGCACTCACACGCGGAAAAGAACAAAAGTCGCTTGAGAGACTTGCTAAGCTCCAGGCTGCAAGCAGCGCAGTAACAAGGCCGCACCAACCGGCGACCAGAACAGTCCAAGACGCAAATATGACAAAGACACTTGTGCAGTGGATTTGGTGTTTTGCCTCGGAAGGCCTGAGATAGAGTGCCAACCAAGGCAGCGAGGCGGCAATCGTGGCAAGCGACACAAAACCGTTAGTGGAAAATGCGAGGAACAAAGGGCTCGCCGCGTAAATCAGAGCTCCGAGCAAAGCGAATGCCGACGGGAGCTGTTGCCCTTTGAGCCAACGCTGAACCCCCGCGCCCGCGATAATGAAATGGAGGGCAACAAGAAGCCACAGGCTCGCGCGAGGGGAAAGTCGGAAGACACTCGCGGCCAGAACAAAGGGATCTGCGAAAAGCGCGCCGCCCGGCGAAGCTGCCCAATAGGGCAATCCTGTGGCCGGCAACGAAAACCACAAAGGGAGAGTCGCACCCCCACGCTCGGAAGCCCACCTCAAAATTGGAGAATGCCAGAGAGTCGTAAAGGAAAGAGGCCCGCCAGGCCACTCGTCTCCGGAGATCGCTGCCCCAAAAAAGAAGATGGCGAAGAGCGCGAAGAGGGCAAGAGGCGCTAAGCTGGTGGCGATGCGGTGTTTGCCCAACATTTCAGATTTCGTCTTCCTTCAAGCGCACAAGGTTCGCTTTGAGATCAACGACATCCATGAACTCGCCGAGCATTTCGAGGAGTCGGTGGATCGGCAAACCGACAACATTCCAATAGTCGCCTTCGATGGATGTGACGAACTTTTTGGCTCCGCCCTGGATGGCGTAGGCACCGGCCTTGTCCATTGGCTCACCAGAACGAACGTATTGCTCAATTTCGTCATCAGTAAGAGGTCGAAACGCCACAGTCGTTTCGACCGCGTCGAGGAGGACGGAGCTGGGAGTGGCTTTCACAGCGAGTCCGCTAATCACACTATGACAGCGGCCGCTGAGGGCCCTCAACATTGCCCGAGCATCTTCTGTGTCGCGAGGTTTGCCGAATACCTGGCCGTTGAGCGCAACCACTGTGTCGCAGGCAATGAGAATGTGGTGCGGCCATTCGTGTGCGCGGGCCTGAATTTTTGAGTATGCTGCTTTCAACGCGAGTTCCCGTGGCGTCGCGTAAGGGATGGCCTCCTCCTCAATGTTAGCCGGTGCAATCTCAATGCGAGCCCCGAGTTTTTCGAGAATGGCGCGACGGCGCGGGGATGCTGATACCAACACGAGAGGCCTATCATCAGTGTTGTAGTTCACGGTTCCCTGCCATTAGGAAAGAGAATGCGCTCTAGACTTCCTAATACAACGCCGGCGATCAGGATGACGATAACAACCAATGGGAAGACAAAAAGAAGTGCAGCGACAGTTTTTTGGCGCGCCAAAACGGTGAGAACTGCAAAGAGAAAACCAGCGATCGAGGTCCCCGGACCACGGAGAGAGAGTCGGGCCGGGTAGGCTGTAAAACGGAGGGAGGCAAGGCTAGCACCGGCGAGTATGGTTGTGAACGCGTGCAAGAAATGCTCCAACGTGCCGAGTGTGGTAACGAAGACAGCGACAGAGGCCACAAAGAGCAGAACTGACGCAGCGCCTTCCAAACCGTCGAGCAACTTCACGACGTTCATCGCAAACAGCATCCAAAGAATCGTGGCCGGCCATGCCCACGCACCAAGTGCGACTTCGGTTGTCGGGATCGGACTGAGAACGGTAAACCGCACGCCTGCGAGCGAGACGATCACACAGGCGAGGATCTCGCTCGCCGCCTGCACCGTCCAACGGGCCAACCATCCATGCGAAAGGAACGAGATCCGGCCTAAGAAATAATTTGTAAATAAGATCATGGCACAAACAGCAACAGCACACAGAAGTTTGAAGGCATCTGAAACCGCGTAGAAGCGATCCTGAGGAGCCAAGATCCACGGCAGGAAAAGAGTCATCACAACGCCTCCCGCAAGCAAGCCGCCGAGAAGCGGCGCGGCGGCCAGTGGGGAATTTGTTGTGCCGGCGGACGGACGTGTGTTTCTGCGCCATGCCGTGTAGCCAGCAATCATGCCCCCGATGAAACTCGACAGTCCCAGAAGAGATGTGAGCGCGAGGCCAGTCATGACTTAGCTTCTCCTCCGACCAAAATGCTCAGCAATCCAGGTGCGTGCAAACATTAGGCTACAACGTAGCGCGATGCCACAGAATGTCGCAACATCCACGAGCACAATCCCTCGGCTATAATGCTTGCGGTAGAAGCGCCACATACTGCGATGGCGCTGGTAGGTCATGGCATACGGGACGAGGCGTGTGGATTTGCCGATGTGGTGCAGGATTCTTGCGTCGGGGAGATAGACGACGCGCCATCCAGCCATTTTGATCCGATAACACCAGTCCACGTCTTCGGCGTACATGAAGAATTCTTCATCGAATCCGCCGACTGACTCGAACACTTCGCGCCGAATAACAAGTGCGGCACCGCTTACCCAATCCACGTCCATCGTCTTGTCGTGGCCGATATCGGTCATCAGATACTGGCTGGAGAAGCGGTTGCGAGGAAAGAGCTTAGTCATGAGCGAGTAGCGATGGAAAAGAGCTGTGCGGAAGCTCGGGAATCGGCGGCAGGAGTACTGAAGGGTTCCATCAGGATTGAGCAGTTTCGGACCGAGGGCACCCACATCCGGATGCGTGTCCATGAAATCGCTTATTTGCTGAAGCGCATCCCCAATGATTTCGGTATCGCTGTTGAGGACTAGAAAATAACGCCCGCGTGCTTGACGCATGCCGATATTGTTCGCGACGGCAAAGCCGCGGTTTTCCGGAAGGGCGATCAAGCGCACGCGTGGGAATTCGCTGGTGACCATTTCGGAACTTCCGTCCGTGGAGCCATTGTCAACAACAATGATTTCCACATCGTCGGCTGGTTGTGGCTGGTGCAGCGAACGCAAGCAAACACGCAGAACATCTTTTGTGTTGCGATTGACAATCACGACGGAGAGACGTGGCAGCTTGGCCTCCGGAGCAGCCACTCCCCTATGTTCGGTACGCTCCAGCATGAACGTTTCTCGGCCGGCTAATCTCCCAAGTTTCCTGCTGTTTCGGCCAGGGTCTTTTCGTAAGCCTCGGCCACTTTCGGAAAGGAAAAATGCTCAATGGCATAACGCCGCCCGCGCTCGCCCATTGCGTGACCTTCGTCGGGATGGGTTTTCAAATACGAGATATGGCGCGCCAGCTCGTGCGGATCTCGTGTGCGGCTGACGAGGCCACATCCTGCCTCGCTTAGTATCTCGTCAATCACACCGGCGACACCGGCGACGATGGGGCGGGCGCTGGACATGTACTCATAGATTTTTGATGGCACTGTGATGAGCGTAATGTCGTTTTTCATGTAGGTGACGATGAGTGCGTCGGAAGCAGCGAGAAGGGCGGGGACTTTTGAGCGGGGCTGATACGGAATGATGCGAACGTTGGTGAGGCCCCACTGTGCGATTTTTTCTTCCATCATAGGCTGAGCCACGCCTTTGCCGACGAAAAGGAAGAGAACCTCGGGATCGGTGTGGCGGACAATCCGTGCCGTTTCGAGAATCGTTTCAAGACCCATGAGCAGGCCGAAATTCCCAAGAAAAGAAACTACATAGCGGGCATCAAGACCGTATTCGCGACGTACAGTTTCGCGATCCACCTTTGATGAATCGTATATATCAGGGTCAACCCAATCCGGAAGGAGCCGAATCTTTTCGCGAGGCACACCTTTCGCTGCGATATTGTCAATGAATCCGCGCGTGACGACGCCGATGCGCCGTGATCGATCATAGACGCGCTTTTCTGCCCATTTGGAAAGGGCAATGAGAAGGGGATGGCGCAACATCCCGACAGCGATGGCGCAGTCGGGCCAAATGTCGCAGACATCGAACATGAGGGGCCAGCCTCGCAACAAACTGAGGCCTAGTCCGGCAATGCCGTTGGGCAACGGGCTGATTGCAACAAGAACGTCAAATGGTCCGCGGAGAAACAGTGCCTTGAGGAAGCCGAGGGTCATGAATGACGAGTAGGCAAGCATCCGGCGCATGAAGGTGTCGGGCTTATTTGAGCCGTAGGTCCACACTCGATAGAGCTTGGCTCCGCGAAAATTTTCGAACCGTGGTTGCTGGCGCGTCACTTCCCCGCTGCGCATCGTGGATGGATGGCTGGGAATGCCGGCGATCACCGTGACGTCGTGGCCGTGTTGCACAAGGTATTCGACTATTTCCACGGCTCGTGTGGAGGTCCCCACTGTCTCGGGATAGAAATGCTGATGCAAAACCAGGATTTTCATTTTGTCTCTTCCCACATTCGCGGACTCGTAAGAAGAACGCAATGCTATGTCAATCTTGGGCATGTGGCTAGAAACTTGTGTGCTCAACCGGTTTTGACGCGAGCGCTGGTACTGAGCGAAGCGCGCGAGATGCTACGGCGCAAGGATTCATCGAGATGAAGCGCGGTGAGGTCGCTAAGCGCAAACCACCGGACTTCACGATGTTCTTCCCTACGTCCTAGCGGAACCTGATTGGCTGATGCGATAAAAAGATAACGGACATCGTAGTGATAATGAGCTGGGACGTCTCCATGGGGGGGGATGAGATGGATATCGAGATCGAGTGGTACAGGGGGCTGCGGGTGAGGTACCAGCTCCGTAAGTCCGCTTTCTTCGTGTGTTTCGCGAAGCGCCACCTCGAACGGGTCTTTTTCCCCTTCGTCGCCATGTCCGCCAAATTGGAGCCACGCTCCTAATTTGCGGTGGAAGCCTAGGCACACGAATCGCCTGCAGGGCGAGACCACCAGGCCGCTCGCGGTGAAATGGGCGGGATAGGCATGGCGATCAAAAGGATCGGCAAGTTGTTCCGCGAGCGCGAGCATCGCATCTCGAATTTGTTCGTCGCGAGCATCGTGTGGTTGAAAGCACGCCAGTGCTCGTCGGAGTGCATGGTGATTTGCGTCCTCACGCGGTGAGCACATCGGGGCCGTCATCGGTGACTGCAACAGTGTGTTCAAAATGTGCGGAGAGCGACCCGTCGGCTGTGACGACAGTCCAGTCGTCATCGAGCACGCGCGTTTTCCAAGTGCCTGCGTTGACCATCGGTTCGATGGCGAAGACCATGCCAGGGCGTAACCGCAAGCCGGTGTTTGGCGTGCCAAAGTTGAGTACTTGGGGGGGTTCGTGCATGGCGCGTCCAATACCGTGACCGGTGTACTCGCGCACGATGCTGAACCCCGCTTCCTCGACGACTTTCTGAATTGCGGCCGACAGTGTGCCCAGGCGATTATCAGGGCGCATCTCGCGGATTCCGGCTCCGAGTGCCGCTTTCGTCACCTCGATGAGACGGCGTGCGAGATCACTCACTTGGCCAACGGGATAGGTGTAAGCAGAGTCCGCATAGAATCCGCCCAGGATGAGGCCGCAGTCTACGGCGACGATGTCGCCTTCGCGTAGGACTCGTGCACGGGGAATGCCGTGGACAATCTCTTCATTGACCGATGTGCAAAGAGTCGCGGGATAGCCTTCATAACCGAGAAACGCAGGAATGGCTCCTGCGTCCTCGATAAGCTTGCGCGCAAGAGTGTCGAGCTCGGCTGTGGTAATGCCGGGTTGTATGTGCCTTTCCAGCTCAACAAACACAGCACGCAAAAGTTTACCGGCTTTGCGCATCTTTTCGATTTCAGCAGGCGATTTTATTTCTATCCGAGATTTGGCATGCATGAAGATCTCACCCGGAACCGCACATTCTCATCAGGCCGATTTTGCGGCCGTCGTCCAATAAAGACAAAACGGCTCGCTGAAGTGTTGGGGTTCAACGAGCCGCTTTTGAGCAATCACGTCAAAATCCAAGCACATCTTAGCGCCAGCGCGCGACGGATGCGGTGCGGCGGAGCGCAAAGCCCTCGTAATGGCGCATAAGAAGTTGCGATTCGATTTGCTTGAGAGTGTCGAGAGTCACACCGACTACAATGATGAGGCCAGTGCCGCCAATGAAATTCGCTGCAGGGACAGGCATTCGGTAAGACGTTTCGAGAATGAGCGGCACAACCGCGATAGCAACTAGGAAAAGAGCGCCGCCGGTGGTGATGCGGGTGAGGACGTAATCGATGTATTCCGCTGTAGGCTTGCCCGGGCGTTTTCCGGGGATGAATGCACCAGACTTTTTCAGATTGTTCGCGATGTCGTCCGGATTGAAAACGACAGCGGTATAGAAGTAGCAGAAGAAGCCCGTAAGCAGAGCATAGAGCACAATGTAGAGGTTGATGCTTCGCAGAAGAAGGAAGATTCCGCCCTGTTCGAGGCCAAACCAACGTTGAAAGAGAGTATAGAGGTTGAAATTTGAGCCAGGGGAAAAGAGGTCGCCCAAGACGCCACCTCGGGCCCCAGAACCGAGATAGGAGGCAACAGTGGCGGGGAAAGTCAGGATTGCCGACGCAAAGATGACCGGAATCACGCCAGCCGTGTTGATCTTTAGCGGCAAATAGTTTGTTCCCCCCGCGAGGACCCGGCGTCCGACAACCTTTTTTGCATGCTGGATGGGGATACGGCGCGTGCCTTCCTGGACAAGCATGATAGCCATTGTCGCAATGACGAAAAGGATTGCGGTCACGGGCGCCCAAATGGCTGGCACTCCCCCGTTGCTAATCTGGGCCCACAAGGATGCTATGTCGGTAGGATAGTGGGCAATAATGCCTGCAGCAATGATTATGGAGATTCCGTTGCCGATGCCTTTCTCGCTGATGCGCTCGCCAAGCCACATAATGAAGCACGTGCCCGTGGTCATGGCGATGATCGTGACGACAAGGAAAAGTCCGGTATAGCCGCCATGCATGTAGGTGAGTCGCTCTTTGAGAAGCATGATCCCAAGGCCAAGCGACTGAAAGGCTGCAAGGAAGACGGTGCCAATGCGGGTCCACCGGTTGATTTTTCGTTGGCCGAGGACGCCCTCTTGCTGGATCTTTTGAATCTGGGGGAAAACCACCGCCATGAGCTGAATGATGATTGAGACGCTAATGTAGGGCATAATGCCCAGAGCAAAGACACTCATGTTGCGGAAGGCATAGCCGCCGAAGAGGTCCACGACTTGGAAAATTCCTCCGCCGCCTTGCGCCATTCTGCTGATGAATTCCTGCAGGGCGTGGCGGTCAATAAACGGAGTCGGGATATGAGCTCCGATCCGGTAGACTACGAGGATCATCAGTGTGTAGAGGACCTTCTTTTTGAGGTCCGGAATTTTCCAAATGTTGCCGAGGGCGCCTATACTTCCAATCACTTGTCCGGCCTTCTGTTGTCAAAAGAGTCGTTTAGCGTATTCGCTCGGTACCAGCGGGAGATTTACGCGCTGGGTACTGATTCAGCTACTCCGCCGGCGGCCTGAATCTTCTCAATGGCACCTTTGGAGAAAGCAGTAGCTTTGACTGTCAGCTTTTTGGTGAGTTCGCCTTTGCCAAGGATTTTCACCCGCTTTGCGCTGGTTGGTATTTTGCCAGCTTTCTTGAGCATATCGAGATCCACAACGGTATTGTCGTCGAAGCAATTCAGGACGCTCACATTGACGACGTCATACTCGACACGGAAAGGATTATGGAAGCCACGCTTAGGGACGCGCCGAATGAGTGGCATTTGCCCGCCCTCGAAAGCGCCACCGTAGCCTTTTCCGCGGCCGCTACGAGCCTGCGAGCCTTTATTTCCGTGTCCGGCCGACTTGCCAAGCCCGGATGCCTCGCCGCGGCCACGACGTTTCCGCTTCTGCAGACGCCCAGGGTCTTTCCCAAGCTCATGAATTTTCATGCTTCTTCCACCTTTTCTACTTTGCAGAGGTAACCAACCTGATCAAGCATCCCCTTGATTTGAGGCGTAAGTGTGTGAACTTTCGATTGATTGAGATGAGTAAAACCGAGCGCACGCAGGGTGCGACGGTGCTTGTGAAGGCGATTGATTCCGCTTTTTACCCAGGTGATTTTGACTTTTTCTGCCATTGTTGAGCGTGCCTCCTAAGCTCAGGCTGAGGCGCCTTCGCCCCCCTGCACGGGAGCCGAGGCGGCCACTTTCTGTTCCATTAGTTGCGAAGCTCGCTTCTTACCAACGATATGCTCCAATTCTTTGTTTCGAGATTTGGCAACCTCTTCCGCGCTCAGCAGCGACGAAAGTGCGCTGATTGTGGCTTTCACAACATTTATCTTATTGTTCGTGCCGAGCACCTTGGTGAGAACGTCGCCGACGCCCGCGAGCTGGAGCACCGCGCGTACCGCCGGCCCCGCGATAATTCCCGTACCCTCGGCGGCGGGTCGCAACATGACCTTGGCTGCACCAAAGTGGCCGATAATCGGATGAGGAATTGTGCGCCCGACGAGCGGGACGCGAACGATATTCTTCTTTGCGTCTTCGACAGCTTTCGCGATGGCTTCTGGAACCTCATTGGCTTTGCCGAAACCTGCGCCCACGTGGCCATTGCCGTCGCCCACCACAACGAGAGCAGCAAAGCTGAACCGCCGACCGCCCTTCACTACTTTGGCGGTGCGGTTGAGCATCACGAGCTCTTCTTTGAGGGCCAGCTCACTGACGGAGATCTTATTGCGAGAGCTTTCCCAAATGCGATAGAGAGACTCGACTGGAGGCTCGGCGCCAACCGCGCTAGCATCATGAGTGGCCTGGGATGCGTCAGCCGCGGCGTTCGCGCCGTTGCTTTCCTGAGGCGACGTCTCGCTAGGCGAGGGTGTCTCTTGCATTTTGTTTTCCGGGGCTTCTGGATTCATGCTCACCGTTTTCCTGCCTTTTTCCAACCTCGTGTATTGAGCGTAACCAACGCCATTAGAATTTTAATCCACTTTCGCGAACCGCTTCCGCAAAAGCCTTCACGACGCCGTGGTAGGGGTATCCACTGCGATCGAATACGACCTTTGTGATTCCTGCGGCGATCGCTTTTTCGGCGATTTCCTTGCCAAGACGCTTTGCGTACTCCTGATTGGCGAAGGTCTTTCTGCCTTCGGCCTTCAGTGTTTTCGTGTTCGTCGTGACCGCGGCCAACGTGCGTCCGGCCAAGTCGTCCACGAGCTGTGCGTAGAGATGCCGTAGGCTTTTGTAAATGCAAAGACGCGGTCGTTCCGGAGTTCCGGAAACTTTTTTGCGTATGCGCTTTTTGCGGCGTTCACGCAATTCGTATTTGTGTTTAATCAACATAGAGTTTCACCCTTCCGTCCACCGCGAGTAGGTGGCACATTGCCTTGGGTTGTGATGTGTTACTTTGCACCTGCTTTTCCAACTTTGCGGAGAATCTTCTCATCCACGTACTTGATCCCTTTGCCCTTGTAGGGTTCAGGCGGCCGCAGGGCGCGAATGTTTGCGGCCACTTGGCCGACTGCCTGTTTGTCGTACCCGGAAACGATAATCGAAGTAGGCTTTGGGACCTCGATAGTAATACCGGTGGGGGGATCGAATTCCACGGGGTGCGAATAGCCCAATTGGAGCACAAGCTTTTTGCCCTCCATAGAGGCGCGGTAGCCGACACCGTTAATTTCAAGCTCCTTTTTGAAGCCTTCGCTGACACCGATGACCATATTGCGGATAAGGCGCTGGGCCAAGCCGTGAAACGCTCGGGCCTGCCGATCATCGCCATGACGCGAGACGTGCACAGCACCATCGCGAACCTCAGCCGACACACGATCTGGCAGCACCCACGTCATTTGACCTTTGGGCCCTTTGACGACGATCTCGTTGACCGTGATTTTGACCTCAGTGCCTTTCGGGATCGGTACAGGTACTTTTCCTATCCGGCTCATCTTTTTTATCTTTCCTGCTTAGTCACTTGTTTGAAACACTCTTGGGCGTTGCCTTCTTTTGTTCACCACACAGCGCAGAGAACTTCACCGCCCAGATTGCGACGGCGACACTCTTTGTCCGTCATAATTCCTTGGCTGGTGGAAACGATAGTAATTCCCAGTCCACCGAGCGTTTTCGGGATTTCGCGTGCTCCGGCGTACTTACGGATGCCAGGCTTGGAAATACGCTCGAGCCCATGGATAATTCGCTCCTTGTTCGGGCCGTAACGCAGGAGGATCTTGATCGGGGGTTTCTTTCGCCCCTTTGGCGTCCAGAAGCACGCCTTGATGTAGCCCTCATCGCGAAGTATTTTAGCAATTTCCAATTTGATGCGAGAGTAGGGCACTTCCACTTCCTCGTGATACGCGATATTCGCGTTGCGAATACGGGTCAGCATGTCTGCGATTGGGTCTGTAACCGGCATAACGATTTACTTTTGATCCTCCATCATGAGCGGTAGTTCGGCTGCGCCGCTTGCCGCTGTCTGTGGCGCCTGACTTGAGGCGCTGAAAACTTTTTCTAGCATTAGGCTCTTACCACGAGCTTTTTCGCACGCCTGGGATTTGTCCGCGGCTCGCGAGATTCCGGAAACAAATACGGCACATATTGAAATCGCGCATGAAGGCACGCGCGCGGCCACACAGTGGGCAGCGGTTGCGTTTGCGCGTTGAGAATTTCGGCGAAACTTTAGCTTTGTATTCTTTTGCACACGTTGACATGGTAACCTTTCACCTTCTTACCGTTCTTCGTTTATT
The DNA here is from genome assembly GCA_049968255.1 of Candidatus Sumerlaeaceae bacterium. Taxonomy (GTDB): domain Bacteria; phylum Sumerlaeota; class Sumerlaeia; order Sumerlaeales; family Sumerlaeaceae; genus DRVG01. Next base: position 128,766 of record JBMFRB010000007.1, read on the forward strand.
TGCTCCGGAATGGGAACCCGAAGAGCCGCAGCAGCTCTAAGGCCTCCTCATCATTCTTTGCCGTGGTGACTGTGGTGATGTTCATGCCAAGCACCGTGGTCACTTTGTTGATGTCGAGTTCCATAAAAATTGTGTGCTCGCGCACACCCATGGAATGGTTTCCACGACCATCGAAGCTTCGCGTAGGCAGGCCACGGAAGTCGCGGATACGGGGGATGGAAATGCGGATGAGACGCTCGAGGAACTCATACATGCGGTTGCCGCGCAGGGTGACGAAGCAGCCCACCGGCATACCTGTGCGAATCTTGAATGCGCTAATGGATTTTTTCGCGCGAGCGAGTTTTGGTTTTTGGCCGGTGATGAGGGCCAAGTCGCGCATAGCTGCTTCAAGAAGTTTCGGATCACGGGAGGCTTCGCCCACTCCCATATTGACCACAACTTTCTCGATGCGAGGCACCTGCATGACGTTCTTGTAGGCGAAGCGCTTCACCATCGCGGGGATGATTTCCTCGCGATATTTGCGCTTCAGGCTTGGCACGTAATCCTTGAGCTGGGCACGCTCCTCAGCGCTAAGTTCGTCAGCGGCCGAGAGCTTGCCTACTTCCGGCCCGCTTGCCGATTGCTCATTCTTTTTCTCTTTCTTCGCTTTGGCTTCCGCCATGTTCCATTTCCTCTCTGGTATAAGTGACGGCTTTGTGCGTCACCGTAGCTCCGGTTTTAGAGAATGGATCAAAGGACGCTGCCGCACCCTTTGCAGACTCGTTGTTTTGCGCCGTCCGACGTCATGCGCGAGGCGAAGCGGACGCCCTTTTTGCATTTCTCGCAATAGAGCATAAGATTCGAGATGTGGATAGGGGCTTCGCGCTCGACAATGCCGCCAGGCTGGTTCGGGCCGCGGGCGCGCATGTGACGCTTGATCATGTTGACGTTTTCCACCACTGCGCGATTCTTCTTGGGAATCACGTAGAGGACGCGCGACACTAGCCCGCGATTCTTTCCCGTGATGACAACCACACGATCATTCTTTTTGATTCTCAGCGACATAGTTTCCTGTTCCCTCAAATCACCTCAGGAGCCAGCGAGATGATTTTCATGAAATTCTTTTTACGCAGCTCGCGACCGACGGCACCAAAGATGCGGGTCCCGATTGGTTCGTTCTGGTTGTTAATAATGACGGCTGCATTGCTATCGAACTTGACGTAGGAGCCGTCCTCGCGCGCGAGTTCTTTCGTCGTGCGCACAACCACGGCGCGCACCACGCTCCCCTTTTTGACCGTGGCATCGGGGCTGGCCTCGCGCACACTGGCAACAATGATGTCACCAATTCGCGCGTAGCGTCGGCGCGTGCCGCCCAAAACTTTGAAGCAGCGGATCTTTTTTGCACCGGTGTTGTCAGCTACGTCGAGTACGGTGTATTCTTGAATCATATTCCTTCACCCTAGTCCATTGTATCACGAAGCATTTCTCTCTTCGGCTTCTCGCGAGACGCAGGGTCAACGCGCTCGTTCCAAGATAGCCTGGACACGCCACCTTTTGAGCTTGCTTAGCGGACGTGTCTCGATGACCTGCACAAGGTCGCCTTCATGAGCATCGTTCTTTTCGTCGTGGGCATAGACCTTGGAGGTGCGCCGAATGTATTTCTTGTAGAGTGGGTGCATGACAAACCGCTCGATGGCGACCACGACGGTCTTGTTCATTCTTTCACTGACGACCCGCCCGACGCGAACTTTGCGGTAACCTCGCTGTGTTGCTGTTTTTTTCTTAGCCATTGTTTCCTCTCTAAACCTTCAACCCTCTTGGCCAGCTGCCCTCATGCTTGCTGCGGTTGCTGCTTTGCTTCGCGCATCTTTTCGCCAATCACCATTTTCAGGCGGGCGATGTCTCGGCGCTCTTGGCGCAGCAGCGCGGTGTTTTGGAGTTCTTTGATCGTGGCCTGTACCCGATGCTCGTAGTATTGTTTGAGCAACTGAGCCAGGCGCTCCTGAAGTTCCTCGATGGGCAGTGCCCGCAGTTCCTTCGCTTTGAGCATTGGTCAGATCTCCTCCCGAACGAGGAATCGCGTTTTGATGGGCAATTTGTGAGCTGCCAAGCGCATTGCTTCTTCTGCGATGGCCTTGTCCACGCCTTCAAGCTCGAACATCACTCGACCGGGTTTGACGACAGCCACCCACTGTTCAGGGTTGCCTTTTCCTTTTCCCATGCGGGTTTCGGCCGGTTTCTTCGTCAGTGGCTTATCGGGGAAAATGTTGATCCACAATTTCCCACCGCGTTTGACGTGGCGCGAGATGGCGACGCGAGCTGCTTCAATCTGGCGGTTCGTGATCCACCCCGCTTCGAGAGCCTGAAGGCCGAAGCTTCCGAAGTGCAATTCGCAGCCGCGGTAAGCTTTCCCGCGCCGGCGGCCTTTTTGGACCTTACGATGTTTTACGCGTTTTGGTAACAGCATTGTTCCGTATCCGACCTAGCTTTTTTCTACATTTTTGCTCGTTTCGCGTACTGTTGAGACAAGCTCTCCCGCCCGCGCTTAGGCCCTAACAGCCATCACAAGGACGGCCATGAGCCCGAATTCCACGCTTCCGGTTCGAGCATGGTACTCAACCTGCTGGACTTCGAGATTCACAAGCCTCTCGTTGGGGTGAGCCTCGATGTACTCGTTAATCTTTTCTTCCAGCGAAATCTCGTCGCCAGCAGTGAGAATTCTGACAACGGGCTTTTCCAAGTCTCGCAATTCCATACTCCACCGCCCTCCGTGCACCGCATGCCAAGACAGGCTCATACACCTGGGCCTGTGCCCATAGAGGTCAGCTTGCCGGCACTTCAGCCACTATGGGAGTCTTTTTTTCTTCCAGGACTTCCCGAAGGAAGATCCAAACTTTGATTCCGATGACACCGTACTTGGTGCGCGCTTCAGCGAATCCGTAGTCGATGTCCGCACGTAGCGTGTGCAGCGGAACACGCCCCTCACGGTACCACTCAGAGCGGGCGATTTCAGCCCCAGCAAGGCGCCCGCTGCACTGGATCTTGATCCCCTGCGCACCAGCTTTGACCGATGCGAGAACTGTTCTCTTCATTGCACGGCGGAAACCGATTCGGCGCAGGAGCTGACTCGCAATATTTTCTGCCACGAGCTGAGCGCTAAGGTCCGGGCGCTTGACTTCTTCCACGTTGATGCTAATCTGCTTGCCGGTTCTTTGCTCAAGCTCCTTGCGGAACTTGTCAATCTCCTGGCCTTTGCGGCCGATGATGATTCCCGGCCGAGCAGTATGGATGGTGATTTTTGCTCGGTTGGAGGCGCGCTCGATGTCGACACGGGCAATGCCGGCATGGTAGAAACGTTTTTTGATCTCTTTGCGGATTGCGATGTCCTCGTGGAGAAGGTCACAATACGTTTTGCCCTGAGCGAACCAGCGGCCTTCCCAATTTTTTGTAATGCCGAGGCGGAATCCTATTGGATTTACTTTTTGTCCCATCTGCTCCCGAACCTTCTTATACGTGATTCAAACGAACTGTGATGTGGCAGAACCGTTTGCGAACCCGAACAGCACGCCCCATGGGTGCAGCGCGGAAGCGCTTGAGCATGAAGGCGCCATCCACAAACACCTCGGAGATTACAAGCGAATCCGGATTTTCGACCTTCGCGTTGGCCTGTGCGTTGGCGCGTGCGCTTTTCAGGACTTTCATGACGGCAGGGGCCGCGCTCGGCTTATGAATCAGTTTCAACAGATCGAGCGCCTCTTTTACGCTCTTGCCGCGAATGAGATCACAGACGACGCGTGCTTTTCGCGCAGGCATCGGAGCAAAGCGATATCTCGCTTCGCTTACACATTCATAAATCTTCTCGCGTTTGGGCTTGCCCATGAGCGACTCCTCGTTCTCCAACTCACTTCAGGCCAGTGGCTTTGGCGGTTTTTCCCCCGTGCGCTCGGAATGTGCGCGTTGGGGCAAACTCGCCCAGCTTGTGCCCGACCATGTTTTCGTTGATAAACACCGGCACGAAATTCTTGCCATTGTGGACGGCGATTGTAAGCCCCACCATTTCGGGGGTGACCGTCGAAGCCCGGCTCCACGTTTTGATGACACGCTTGTCACCACTGCGTTGCGCCGCTTCGACGCGCTTCATCAGTTTCGGTTCGACGTATGGACCTTTATGGACGCTACGAGGCATTACTTTTGACCTCTACGCTTGATAATATATTTCCAGCTTAGTTTGCGTGGATTACGAGTCTTCTTTCCTTTGGTCAGCCATCCCCAAGGTGAGCACGGATGCCGACCACCGGATGTTTTGCCTTCACCCCCACCGAGAGGATGGTCAACTGGGTTCATCGCGACGCCACGTACCTCTGGCCGTTTTCCGAGCCAGCGTGACCTCCCTGCTTTTCCGATGGATATATTTTCGTGGTCAAGGTTGCCGACCTGTCCGATTGTGGCTCGGCATTCCCGATGGACAAGCCGCACTTCGCCAGAGGGAAGCCGCAAGGTGCAATAGTTCCCCTCTTTTGCGAGCAATTGCACAGAGGCCCCGGCGGAGCGAGCCAGTTGGGCTCCTTTTTTCGGCCGGAGCTCAACTGCATGCACCGTCGTGCCGACGGGGATTGCCCGCAAGGGTAGAGCGTTGCCGACTTGAATTTCTGCATTCTCGCCACTCATGACGGTGTCGCCCACGTTTAGACCGACGGGAGCGAGGATGTAGCGCTTCTCCCCGTCGGCGTAGTGCAGCAGCGCGATGCGCGCTGAGCGATTTGGATCATACTCGATCGCCGCAACCTTTGCGGCTATACCGTCTTTGTCGCGCTTGAAGTCAATAATGCGGTAAAGCCGTTTATGGCCCCCACCAATCCAGCGCGAGGTGATCCGGCCTTGGTTGTTGCGGCCGCCGGTCTTCTTTAGACGTTCAACTAGCGAACCCTCGGGTTCGGTTTTGGTGATCTCTTCGAATGTTGACACCGTCATTTGACGGCGTCCCGGCGTTATGGGTTTGAACGACTTGAGTCCCATTAGATGACCTCAATCTTGTAACCAGGTTGCAGGGTCACGTACGCCTTTTTCCAGTCCGATGTTTTGCCCTCGAAGCGACCCTGACGCTTCGATTTGCCCTTCAAGCGGACTGTGTTTACGGCTTTCACCTTGACGTTATAGGCTTGCTCAACGGCTTTTTTGATTTCGACTTTGTTTGCGTCGAGGCGAACCTTGAAGACGTACTGCGGGCCGTCCTTACGCTCCGCAAGAAGCGTTGCCTTTTCCGTGATGACTGGCCGCTGGAGAATTTCGTATGGGCTCTTCATGCGATGGCCTCCTCGAGCTGCTTAATGGCCTCGGGCGTCGTAACAAGGGCATCGCACGTCAGGAGGCAGTAAATGTTTACATTGTTGACAGGGATGACCAGGACATTGGGCAAGTTGCGTGCGGAGCGGAGAATTCGCTCATCTGGCTGCGGCAATACGACGAGAATTCGCTTCTCGTTTGCCACACCAATGCCCTCGAGGATGCCGAGGAATTTCTTCGTTTTGATTTCATCAACCACCAAGGAGGCCACCACCTTGATCCGACTCTGGCGTACGAGATCGCTCAGGGCCGAATAGAGGGCAGCCCGCTTGACCTTTTTGTTCACCTTCTGGTTGTAGTCACGCGGCTGAGGGCCAAAAATAATTGCTCCGCCACGCCACTGAGGTGCACGAATCGACCCTTGGCGAGCGCGGCCAGTTCCTTTCTGGCGCCACGGCTTACGGCCGCCGCCGCTGACCATGCCCCGGGTCTTCGTGGAGTGTGTGCCTTGGCGCTGGTTTGCCTCGTAAGCCAGCAGGGCCTGGCGGACACAGTTGACGTTAGGCTCAACAGCGAACACATCATCGCGTACGTTGATCGAGCCGGTGGTCTCGCCTTTGAGATTGATGACGGATAGCTGTGCCATAATTGCCATTACCTCCCTGCAGCCTTCTTCGAAGCCTTCAACGGGTTAATGGCTTTCGCCGCAAGCTCGGCGAGGCGCGCTTCTTTTGTCGCCAGCAAGCGAATTTGGCGTTCGGCTTTCTTCCCGCGTACGGTCTTGCGAATGATCACAAAGCCATTGTTGTGTCCTGGAACGCTCCCTTTGACGAGGATGAGGTTTTTATTCTCATCCGTTTTCATGATGACCAGGTTCAGGGCTGTGCACCGGGCTGCACCCATGTGCCCCGCGGCGTGTTTTCCTTTCCAAGTTCGTGAAGGGAAGCTTGACGCTCCCTGGGATCCCGGGCGGCGGTGGTACATCGACCCGTGGGTTTCCGGCCCACGCCGGGTATGCCAGCGCTTGATGGGAGAGGCGAAGCCACGACCCTTGGAGATTCCAATGACGTCGACGTGCTCGCCTTCTTTGAAAACGTCTCCGATTTTGAGCTGGCCGCCCACTTCTGGAAGCGCTTCGAGAATTCCGCTGTCTTCGAGGCGGAACTCTTTAATGAATCGCATGGGTGGCACACCGATTTTCTTAAACTGTCCGAGCAAGGGCTTCGGGGTCAGTTTTTCTTTTCGTTCACCGAAGCCAAGCTGCACAGCAGTGTAACCATCCTCGTCCTTCGTCTTTTTATCGAGGACGACACACGGCCCCGCTTCAATGAACGTCACAGGGACCAGCCGTCCGTGCTGGTCGAATATCTGTGACATTCCTAATTTTCTTCCTAATAGTCCAATCGGCATAATTCGCTTTCTCCGCGAGTGCAGCACGCTGGCCCATGTTGCGAGCCGGCGTCGGCTGTGTGGCACTGTATGCTTCTGATTTACGGCGCCGAGGGTTGACTCGTGCCGGAACATCAGGACAGCTTGATTTCCACGTGGAGCCCTGACGGTAGCTCCAGTTGCGTCAAGGCGTCGAGCGTCGCCTGAGTCGGGTTGATAATATCGATGATGCGCTTGTGGATACGCATCTCGAACTGCTCCCGGCTCTTTTTATCAACGTGGGGCGAGCGATTGACCGTGTACTTGCGAATGCGGGTGGGCAGGGGGATTGGTCCTGCCACTTTCGCCCCCGTCCGCTTGACGCTCTCCACGATCTCATCGACGCTAGCGTCGAGTTGGCGATGATCGAATGCCTTGAGATTGATTCGGATTTTTTGTCCTGCCATTTGTCAGTTCTTTCCGAGGGGAGGACTGCCTCGCCTTTGTAAGGCAGTCCTCACATTTCGTAGTCTCGCAAAATTACTCGATGATATCGGTGACGACGCCGGCTCCCACCGTGCGACCACCTTCGCGGATCGCGAAGCGGAGCTCTTTTTCCATCGCGATGGGGGTAATAAGCTCAACTTCGATGTTCACATTGTCGCCGGGCATCACCATCTCCACACCTTCGGGTAGTGTGACTACGCCGGTGACGTCGGTGGTGCGGAAATAGAACTGTGGGCGGTAGCCCTTGAAGAACGGCGTGTGGCGTCCACCTTCTTCTTTGGTGAGGATATAGACGCTGGCCTTAAACTTGCGATGCGGTGTGATTGAGCCAGGGGCTGCAACGACCTGACCGCGCTCGATTTCGTCCCGCTCAATTCCGCGCAGCAGCAAACCGACGTTATCGCCCGCAAGCCCCTCGTCGAGCACCTTGCGGAACATTTCAACGCCGGTGACCACCGACTTCTTGATCTCGTCGCTAAGTCCAACGATTTCGACGTTGTCGCCGACTTTGATTCGCCCGCGCTCTACACGGCCCGTGGCAACTGTTCCGCGTCCAGAAATCGAGAAGACGTCTTCGATCGGCATGAGGAACGGCTTATCGATGTCGCGCTGCGGCTCAGGAATATAGGTGTCCAAGGCCTCCATCAGTTTGTCGATGGACTGCACGCCGTACTCTGTATTTTCGCCATTGAGGGCCTGGAGCGCGGAGCCACGAATAATTGGCACGGTGTCGCCAGGAAACTCGTACTTGGAAAGCAGTTCACGCACCTCGAGCTCAACGAGGTCGAGGAGTTCCGGATCGTCGACCATGTCGCACTTGTTGAGATAAACGACGATGTAGGGAACGCCGACCTGGCGGGCCAGCAGAATGTGCTCACGCGTCTGCGGCATGGGACCATCGGTTGCGGCAACTACCAGGATAGCGCCGTCCATTTGGGCCGCGCCGGTGATCATGTTTTTGATGTAATCAGCGTGACCTGGGCAGTCGACGTGAGCGTAATGGCGTTTCTCGGTCTCGTACTCGACATGGGCGGTGGCGATGGTGATACCACGTGCGCGCTCTTCTGGCGCTTTGTCAATCTGATCGAAGGGAACGTAGTTGCCCAGCGCCTTTTCCGCCTGCCGCTTGGTGATGGCGGCTGTCAGGGTGGTTTTGCCGTGGTCAATGTGGCCGATTGTGCCGACGTTTACGTGTGGCTTCTTACGCTCGAACTTTTCCTTAGCCATGATTTATTCCTCCATACTTTTCGTAACGCGTAGGCGGTCGCTCGACTGCCCATTTTGGAAGGTCGCTGCTCGCGGGGAGCTCGATCTTCCGAAACTTTTGGTGCTCTGCGGCCGTAGCTGGCAGGATGCCAGGGTCCTTGGCACACGTCGCACGTGTTACTCTTCTTCGGAAAAGTTATTTGACGCGGAGCCGCATTGTGCGTGCTCAGTCGCCGCTGCCGTGGCCAATTTGTGATGTGCCACTGCTACCGAAGTCGCCCTCTGCTTCTGCCTCTTTTGTGCTGCCGAGGCTTTTTATGCCCTTTTTTGCCGTTGCGCGGTGAGGGAGCCGCCCAACGTTTCGCGAGCAAGCGAAGCAAAGCTTGTCGCGATGATGTGGGATCTTGACCGAGTGGATTGTCCTGTTGGAGTTCAGCTCAGCTGTCCACTACGAGTCCAGGCGTTTATACTCATTGCAACTAACACTATTCAAACGCTGCAGAAATTTCTCAAAAGAAATCACGGCAAAGCAAGCGTGAATCTTCATGAGCGCAGGCTTCGAGTTGTCCGGAATCCCGTGAGGCAGGCGGTTTTACCGCTGTTTTATAGGCAACATCTGCGCGTTGAGAATCGAAAATCAGCTCAGCATAGACGGGCCTTTTCTGCTCCCAGCTTTGCCACTGGACAGTTACCTTTTGTCCCCATTTGGGCACGAGGAGGTGGGAAAGCCGCGGGCTGGCAGAGCGGGGAACGATTTCGAAAACGTTCAGCACCTGGATCAAGTGGCCAGCACCAACGCGAGCAGGTGACGCTTGGGCGGAGACTGTGAGATGCCATTCGTGACGCGTTGGCGGGATCCAATCGGGATAGAAGGCCGGCTCAGTGGAGTACCTATCCGTGATAGCGAGGTGGAGTTCAGCATTGGAAAAAATCCGGGCGAGGACGCGCGCGTGTGTGGTCGACAAGTCAAATGTCCTCGCTTCGCGCCGCAAGTGTGGTTGCACGCGGGTATGCCACATGACCTCGACAGTGGGGCGGGTTGATTCAATGTCATCAAGCACACACACTATTGCCGAGTCTCCGCAGTCCAAAGAGGCAACGCCACGGCGCACGCGGGTGGCGAGGCCAAGATAAGCCGGTGTTGCATCCGCCCAGCTCCAGGCAAGCTCGCCACTCTCTCCTGACGACAAGATTTGCGATTTGGCGGCAGGCGAACGGCGCTGGCCTTGGCCTGCGATGAGCACGGCGTTGTGTGCGCGCGTGTGCCAATACCAGTCGCGGCAGAAGGGACTGTCGAAATAATCGCGAAAGCCCGTGTTGACAAAAACCGGGTCTCCGAACGCACCCATCACAAGCCCAAGCTGATCGCAGTGGCTGTGGCTGAGATTGCCGAACGGACTTGCCCGTAGCAACCACTGAACATCGCGCCCGGAATCGAGCAAATTCGAGTGATATGCTGCGAGGCCAGTTTCCGGAAAACATCTCAAGCGGGGGCTAATGCCTGGCGGGCGGGACGGTGGCGACTGAGATGTCGCTGCGAGGTAGCGCAGAGGAGAGATTCCTTCTGGCGTAAGCCCAACTTTTTCGGCGAGCCAAGCGCACTGCGCATTTGCGGTGAACTCAGCTAACATGGCAGCGATCCACGCCCGTCTGGGACTTGGGGGATTTTCGGAGAAATCACCAAAACCGGAAAGAGGACTTCCGGGGGGAGCCACGGCGAGAAGAAAATCGCCGCAGTGGGAATAAAACGGCTTCCGCGCGGCGGGAATGCTCATGACTTTTTCTAACTGCCAGAGCCAGTGGAACACAAACTCGTGGTAGGAGAGAAAATAGTGCAGTCCCTCTGCCCAACCACCATCACTGGCCCCCCAGATGGGATACCAGCCATAATAAATTGTTATCGCATAATCGAGCCATTCGGTGGCTTCTGGCAACTCTCCATACAGCGCAATGGCCACTTCCCCCAGAAAGTGCCACAAACGGCCATTGTGGCTGTTATAGGGACATTGTTCATATGGCGCTTCTTGGCGCCGCAAATGGCGGTATGCCTCCTGCGCTCGTACCCGCAGCATCTCGCGAACACGAGTTTGCTCGTCGGTGTGGAGCTGATCATGGAGCCAAGTGTAAGCATGGGCACAGGAAAACATAATATGCATGGTTTGTTCGTCATTGACGCGTAGACTTGTGGTGCCGGATGGATCCCACGAGCTGAGATGGAGTAGCCATTTCTTTGCAGCTTGCGCATATTGGGGAGAGCCGGTCACGAGTGCTGCAAAGGCAAGCGTCTCGGTGCAGTGTGCAGCGCGGACGATTTCTCGATAGTATTGCAGCCACTCCTGCGCGTTCCATCGGCCTCCGCTCCACGGTCGAGGTTCCTGAGGGAGCGGCTCATTTAGTAACTTGTTAGCTTCTTTTTCAAGCAACTCAAACCAGTGGCGATGAGTGGCGCGGGTGCGGCGGAGCGCTGCGAGCTGCTCAGCTCTCACCAAAAGTCGGGGATGACGCGTGGGAACGGAGCTGTGCACTGTCGAATAGGACGGGCGAGGGAATTCCGGTACGCTTGCAGGCACGATGAAGTGTCGCGGTTGGCTCCACGCACTCAGTGATGTTCCGTTTTCGTCGAAAGCTACGCGGAACCTCCAAGCATAGGCTCCTGATTCAAATGTCTTCTCAGGTGTGAAAAGAGCAAAACGTGAAACAAACTCTTTCGCGGACGATGAGGGAGCATCCTGTCGCTGCACTTGCAGCACGTAGTGCGCAGCTTTAGGGTGAGGTACCCAGACAAAACACGGTGGGTTGATGGTCACCGTCGTCCCGTTGGCGGGAAGAAACCCAAAGCCTTCTGAGGGAACGGAGAGTTCTGGGGATTGTGCTGCCCACAGGAAGGAAACCAGAACAAAAGCATTGAGCAAAAGACCAAGACAAGCAAAAGCGCGTTTTCTGCTCAAGTGCAGCGCTCCGCGACAGGGCGCCAAAGCATTTTGGCTATGCGCAAGATTTTTCAGCTCTGTCGGCCGCATGTCCATTCTTGTTTTTCGCTTGGTTTCCCCAAACTCATATTTTCACCTTCGCGCACGCGTCCCCCAACTATTTCGTCTAAGACAGTGGCCTATGCATGAAATTGCTGCGATTGATTTTCCAGGTACTCCATTATGCTGCGTGCCAAGTGCGCCGCGGTATGAATCTTTGCTTCTACCGCGGGCTGTAGTCCCAGTTTGCACAATGCCGCCGAGGTCAGTGGGCCAATACTGGCGATGAGCACGCCGGGGAAAAGTGCGGCTAGCTCCTCAGGCTCAATGCTGGCGGCAAGACTTTCGACCGTCGAGGCGCTTGTAAAAGTCACAATATGGACGCGCTTTTCACGCAACGCGTCGCGAAGCTGGCTGATCCCCCGTTCGTCAGGCACCGTGTCATAGAGGGGCAATATGCGCACGTGAGCCCCTTTTTCAGTGAGGATGCGTTCAAGGGCGTCGCGTGCTACCGCAGCGCGCGGCACCAAGACATGGTCATTCTGATGTACTTTGAGGGATTCAGCGAGCGCCTCCTGGACAAAACGGCCTGGGACAGCGTCGGGGCGGACGCCATGCGCTTCCAGTGTTTCGGCTGTTTTCTCGCCGATGGCCGCGACTTGCGCTTCCGAAAGAGCCCGCGCATCGAGCTTCAGCTGCCTTAGATGATTGAAGAAAAATTTTACGCCATTGGCGCTCGTGAAGACGATCCAATCGTAAGAATGAAGCTTGAGCAGTTCGTCGCGGATTTCGTTGGAAAAGGCGCGAGGCTTGATGGCGATCGTCGGGGTGAGGAGTACGTCGGCACCCTCGCGTTGCAAAAGCTCTGCAAGCTCTTCGCTTTGATCTTTCGGGCGGGTGAGCGCAATCCGATAGCCAAAGAGCGGCTTGTGCTCGATCCATCGCAACTGGGGGCGCAAACGCACCACTTCGCCGATGATGGTGATTGCCGGGGGCTCCAAGTGGGCTTCGTTTGCACGTTGGACAATATCGCCTAGGGTTCCAGTCACAACCTCTTGCTCCGGCATAGTGCCCCAGCGAATGACGGCAGCTGGTGTTTGCGGTGATTTTCCGTGGCGAACAAGTTGTGTGACGAGTTGGTGTAACGTGCGCACACCCATAAGGAAAATGAGGGTGCCCTCGAGCTGGGCGATTGTCTTCCAATCGAGGTCGTTGTGGTTTTTCTCTGGTGCTTCGTGTGCGGTGAAGACGTGGAAACTTGCCGCGATGCCGCGGTGTGTGACAGGAATGCCCGCGTAGGCCGGGACCGCAATCGCAGAGGTGATTCCAGGGATCACCTCGAACGCAATGCCTGCTTCGGCAAGAGCCAGTGCCTCCTCTCCCCCGCGGCCGAACACAAATGGGTCTCCGCCTTTCAAACGCACAACAACTTTGCCTTCGCGGGCGCGCGCAATGAGAAGCTCCTCAATTTCTCGCTGACTGAGGGTATGGTCCCCAGCCATTTTCCCCACGTAGATGAGCTCGGCCTGCTCGGCGCAGGACGTGAGAAGGGCGGGATTCGCCAAGTGGTCATACACGACGACTTGCGCTTCGGCCAGGCAACGCATGGCACGTTTGCTGATGAGACCGACATCACCGGGACCCGCGCCGACAAGATAAACTTTCCCCGTGCTTTGCTCGCTCATGTGAGCATTTGCTTTGCTTTTCGCACGCGAGACAACGAAAAAAGCCGCAAATCATAGGACGCCCAAAGAATGAGGCAGGAACGATGAAGAGGATTGTGTTCATTGGAATGATTGCGCTAGGGCTCTCGCTATTCTGGGGAGTAGGCATGGCTGCAAAAGTCAAGAAGGATTCGCGTGCGATTCCGCTGCCTGTAGGCGTGGTGGAAGGTTTTTACGGGCGACCTTGGACGCACGAGGAACGCCTAGAAATGATTCGCTTCATGGGCGAGATTGGTCTGAATCATTACTGCTACGCGCCCAAAGACGATCCCTACCACAGGAAGAGATGGCGCGACCCTTACCCAGAGCAAGAGCTGGCAAAGCTTCGCGAGCTCGTGAACGCATGTCAGCGGGCAAACGTGAATTTTTGCTTCGCAATCAGCCCAGGATTGGACATCGAATATTCGAATCCACGAGAGCTCGAACTCCTCGTGGCGAAATTAGAGCCTTTGGCCAAGGCAGGGGTGCGGTGGTTTGCTCTCTTTTTTGACGACGTGCAGAGCACGTTCACTCACGAGTCGGACACGAAAAACTTCGCGAGCTTCGCTGAGGCTCACGTCAAGCTGGCAAATGATTTGTTGCAGCGCTTGCGCCAAGGGCATGCAGAAGCCTCGCTCATTGTATGCCCGACGGAGTATTATCACTCGGATCCGACCCCCTACCTGACAGAGCTTTCGAGCAAGCTACATCCTGAGATCCCGCTGGTATGGACGGGTCTTGGCGTGTGCTCGCCCAAAATTGATCCGTCGGATTTACTGCGGATACGCGAGGTGACACGACGCAAACCATTCCTTTGGGATAATTATCCGGTGAACGATTACGATACGGGACACATTTACCTTGGGCCAGTGCGTCACCGGACGCCGCTGCTAGGGTTGAATCTAAGCGGCTATTGGTCGAACCCCATGAATGAACCGGAGTTGTCGAAGATTCCTTTGCTGACAATCGCGGATTTTTTCCGATCGCCTGAGAGTTACAATCCGGAGACGAGTTGGCGGCAAGCGCTGAGGCGCGTGGCAGGTCAGCGAGCTTATCCTTACATGTTGAGGCTGGCCGATTTCATGAACGGCTCGTTTTTGACAGGCGATGAGGGCCGCGTGTTGTGTACCCTTGTTGGAGATTTTTTCGAGGCGCCTTCGCCGGCCGCCGTCTCGAGCCTGCGCGAGTATTTGCAGCAACTTCTCGACCTGGAAAATAATCTGAATCGCACACTCGCGAACCAGCGTCTGTTCCAGGAGTTGCGTCCCAGCCTCAAACGTCTGCGCGTGCACGTGCGCAACCTCCAGGCCGCATTGCGGATTGAGGAAGTTGGTATCAACACAAGTGAGGCGAAACAGCTGCGCGACGTGTTGGCCCAAGGTCTTGCAGCGCTAGACTCACCTGTGACCGCGCCAGCAATGGCAAGTGCTGATTGGGAACGCCTGCTGCGTGACGAGACGAGTGTGTTCCCGGGCAATGTCGCGGATGAGGTGTTTGCTCAGCTTCAGCAGCATTTCTTCTCGAAATGGACACGGGAGACGTCGCCAACACTCCCAGTCCTTGTCTCAGCTCCGCCCGCTGCAGGTGGGAATTTTGGCGAACTTGCTTTCGATGAAAATGAGGCGACTTTCTACAAATCTCGCAATCCATGGAAAGCTGGACAATACCTTGCGGTCGATTTCAGGGAAACGTTACGCCAGGGGGCAACCATTCGACTGACCGCGGATGGCATCGAGAAGTGGGGCAACATTTTTTTTCCCGAGCTCGATGTGGAAGTTTCGTTGGATGGTCTAAAGTGGCAAAAGGTTGGCAGCATTGACGCAAAGCAGAGAAGCGCCGAGACAGATAAAGCTTTTCGGTTCGTGCGACTGATCGCCGTGAAAGAAACGGAAATCCAAGTGCTGTTACGGGAACTACGCGTGGAACCGAGAAAGTAAACAAAGCGGGCGCCAAACGACACCAGCCGGGGTAGCTATGACTCGACAGCGAATTATCATGGGAATCACGGGGGCAAGCGGAACAATTTACGCGCGTGCTCTACTGGAAGAACTCCTCTCACTCGACATCCAGGTGCACCTGATCGTAAGCAATGCTGCAAAACTTGTGATGCGCGAGGAGCTTGGCCTGATGTTTCCGTCGCAGAAGTTCGACGTGGCGCACTATCTTGGACACCAAGTTGAGTCGGGCCGCGTGATCCTTTACGACGACACTGATCTGGCGGCGGGACCGGCCAGCGGCACATTTCGGAGCCGTGGTATGGTGATTTGCCCCTGTTCGATGAAAACGTTAGCGACCTTAGCCGTTGGCACGGGGAACTCGCTGATCACACGCGCCGCGGATGCGTGCCTAAAGGAGCGGCGGCGACTCGTGCTGGTGCCCCGCGAAACACCTCTCAGTCTCATCCACCTACGTGCAATGGTCAATGTCACGGAAGCGGGGGCTGTAGTCCTGCCTGCGGCTCCGGGTTTTTATCACAGGCCGAAGACAATTGAGGAACTTGTTCGGCACATCGTCCTGAAGATTCTCGATGCGCTTCAACTCGACCACCAGATTCCGTATCGCTGGAGAGATGCTTGCGATGTGCACTAGGTGGCGTTAGCTCGCAATCAGAGTTTTCGGCCGATCATGATGGAATTGGGATACGGAGTGTCCACTTTGCGGATGACGCCAAAGCCGACCTCCTCCATCCACGAGCGAATTTCGCTCTCCGTGTATGTGTCGCCGTACTGGCGCGCGACAAGCATGTTGAGCGCAAAAATTGTTCCCGCCGGGGGATGAAGCCGCTCTTTATCCATGACGAAGTCCTTGAATGGCGAGTGTCCCACCTGGACTCAATGCGCGTGCCGCCCGCGCAATGAGTTCGGAGTTTTCCTGTGCCGAAAACATGTGGACGATCGCTGAGAGCCAGATGAGATCAGCGGGGCCAGGAAATTCATCGTTTCGCATATCGCCAGCAACAAGCTGGACGCGTTGCCCGCCGGCGTGCTTTGCAAGAAATTGCGGCGCGATTTCTATGACCTGCGGCAAATCGAAGAGAATGACTTGTGCGTTAGGGAAACGTGCGGAAAAGGCAGCAGCATAAGCGCCGGAGTCCCCACCAACGTCGATGATTTTTCGTGGGGACTCAATGCCAAGTAAACCGGCAATCTCAGGGCTTCGGGAGCAGCGTTTGCATGCATGGCGCTGATAAATTTCTCGAAGTATTGTCGATTTCGCTGAGGCATGGGCGGTTCCGCGATTGCACCGCCCTTGCGAACCGCGGCCGTAAGTGTGCTCCACGTTTCCCACATTTGCCCAACGTGTTCAAGACCGGCCAGATACCCGTGACTTTCAGGAAGCATGGCTCGCCGTGCAACGTCGGTGAGCAAGTATTTCCTGCCAAATTTACGGAGTAGCCGAATAGTGACGAATGCACAGAGCAGGCGATGGAGTCCGCGAGGATCGCAGCCGAGCTGTGGGGCAAGCGTGTCGGCCGACTGCGGTGCGGCGTGCAACGCCGAGAAGACGCGCTGTTCATGGGCCGTCAAATGATGCGTGCGGGCATAAAACCTCGCGCGATTTCGTAAATGCGGGTAGGTGTAAGTTCTTGCTCCATTGCTGAGGGCTCGCAGCATTGTTTGTGTTTGTGTCTATGTTGGGCCGACCGTAAGTGTGCCCCTCGGTGAAATGACACTGCAAGAACTCTTACGACCTTACTTGCTTAGCAAGACTAAGGATGCCAGCAACAGCGTGCAATAGATTGCTATCACCCAAGGTGGAGGCTGTCAGCCAAGAAGCATGCCGACGGGATGCATGAGACACATACCTTGTGGCTGTATGAGCAAGAAAACGTTTGCGCACGCTTGTGTGCTCGCTGCGATCGGCACCGGTGTAGTGATCCAATTAGTCGCAGCCCTCCACGGTAAAATCAATCTCGACGAGTTTCAATTCATCAGCAATGGCTGGAATGTTTTCCGCGGACTTGAGCCTTATCATGACTTCTGGGACAACCACGGGCCGGCAGCCAATTATCTTTTCGCCCTGCCGTTTTATTTTTGGCCGGCGGTGCACGAGATCGTTATCTGCTTTCGTCTCTGGATTTTTGCCACAGTACTGCTGACGAGCGCCGGCACGGCGTGGCTCGCGCGACTGGCCTTCCCCAGCATCCGATTGAGTGGCCGTATGGCTGTGGCTTTGCTTCTCGCTGCGCCCATGTTCATTGCCAAATCTCGCGAGGTGCGCGGCGACGTTTTCGTCACTCTGCTGTGGGTATGGAGCATAGCGCTGGAGTTTTATGGCTTACGAACCAACCGCAGGTGGGCGTTTTTTAGCGCAGGGGTTATTTGTGGCGCAGCGTTGTGGTTCACACCCAAAGGGCTTTTCCTCGTCGCAGGTGGTAGCCTTCTTTTGGTTGCCGAGAGCATAAGTCGACACAAGGCTCGGTGGGAGGCCATGGTCGGGTATGCCACAGGGGTAGCCCTGTCAGCCGTTGCGTTGTGGTTGTGGCTGCGTGGTAGGGGCATGTGGGATGAGTTTCACAAGCTCGTGCTGGTGGAGTCCGTCGAGCGAAAACACACGCTGTCGCTCTCTCCTCTGCTGGGTGCAGTGAGGGAACACCCCTTTTGGATGGGGCTAACGTTCGGGATTATCCTGAAAGCAATCAGCGCGTCCGTGCGGCGCAAATCTTGTGTTGCTGGCATAGCATGGTTATGGCCAGTTATTGCGCTATTGCTAGTTTATTATTTTGTTATGCTCCCAAGCCGCCATAGGCAATCGCTTTTGCCACTTCATCCACTGGTCGCTGTGGCGGGAGTTGGCTTCTTGCGAGATTGCTTGCGCTATCTCAGTGGGCGAACACGGCGAGGATTACCCGATCGCCATGTTCTCTTGGCTGTATTCTTTCTTGCTTTGATCTTTGCGACGGTTGCTTCTGCGAGCAAGAATCCTGACGTGCGTGGCTATTTGCCGCAACAACTCGCAACCGCCAATCGCTGGTCCCTTGCAGTGCCCCCCGGCGAGCAAGTCTTACGCGGCGAGGGGCCACCCCTCTTTCGGCCCAGCCCTCTTCATGCATACGTGTTAGTTAACTTTCTTCGAGACAAATATGCGCACGGCCTTGCTCCATACGACATCGTGGAAACTCTCAGGACACATTCGCTGCGCTTTGTAGCCGTAGATTCACGGATACGAAACCTCCCTTTGCGGGATCTGGATTTCCTCAGGCGGAACTACATTGCAGTTGCAGGCACACAGGCGGGACGCAAACGCGTCATATTGGCCGCAGGAAAGGTTCTTCGTGCTGCAAACGGCAGGACAACTTTCTCGATAGCGATTGCGCGCCCCTATTGGATTGCTCAAGAGAGGCCGTGCGCCGCACAGGTGCGCATAGATGGTTTGGATGTGAGAGACGGTGGTTTCTTGGAGCAAGGCACCCATCGAATCGAGGCCAGCGATGGCCCGACCACCGTTGTTTTGAGCAGCGTTCCGCCTAAGCATATCGATTGGCACGCTATCCAGTGTGGCTTGCCCGTAGCGTTAGAAGAATGAATCCGTCGCGTAGATGTGAGACGAAACCAGGGCGAAGGCCATGCCGATTGATCGTTCGACAGCTCGCAAAAACCTGCTCACTTTGCTGCAGCATCAACTTGCGAAACAGGAATTTGGTGCGCTGCGGCTAGCTCTGTGGTACGATATCGAAGAGCAAGCAAGTGATCTTTTCCTCTTCGAAGTCTTTGAGGCCTTCCGAACGCCCTACGGCAATGAGACGGCAACTTTTCGCTTTCCAGGTATGGGGTTTTTGTGGCTGCCGGGACTCTACCACGTGACGGTCTGTTCTTTAGCCTTTTTTCAGCAGGCAGCGCAGCTCAATGACGATGACCTTCTAAAATTCCGTACCCAACTTGCAGCGGGAAACGCTGAAATTTTGATCCCTTCGCTGCCAACTCAGGACGACGATATAACGAAGTTTCTCATCGCCTAGCAGAGGCAAGATCGGTATACGTTTCCGACTTGCTAGCGTCTGCGTGCGATAGTAAGGTTTTGTTTTTCCAATTTGCATAGAGGATAAGCTGGCCATGCGGGCTGTGGATATTATTATCAAGAAGCGGGATGGCGGCGAGCTTAGCCGCGAGGAAATTGCCTTTTTCATCGAGAATTACCTGCGCGACGAAATTCCCGAATATCAGACATCGGCGCTGCTGATGGCTGTCTATTTTCAGGGGATGAGTTTCGAGGAGACAGCTGAACTCACGCGCCAGATGATTCTGTCGGGGGAGACTTACGACCTGAGTTCGCTGAGCATAGGTGTGCCTGTGGATAAACACAGCACGGGTGGGGTGGGTGACAAGATTTCGCTGCCCTTGGCGCCGCTGGCTGCTGCGTGCGGAGTAGCAGTGCCGATGGTAAGCGGACGTGGCCTTGGTCACACCGGTGGCACACTTGACAAGCTTGAGTCTATTCCGGGGTTCAACGTCAGGCTTACCCGCGAGCAATTCATGCGGCAGCTTGAAAAGATTGGTGTGGTGATGGCGGGACAAACCAACACATTTGTCCCCGCGGACAAACGCCTTTACGCCCTGCGTGACGTTACGGGAACAGTGGAATCCATTCCCCTCATCTGCGCCTCGATTATGTCGAAGAAGGTGGCTTCGGGCGCTCGCGCACTTGTCATGGATGTAAAGACCGGCAGCGGGGCATTCATGCGAACGCTCGAAAAATCACGCGCTTTGGCGCAGGGGCTCATCGGCGTGGGGCAAGCGCTGGGCCGACCAGTGCATGCTCTCATTACTGACATGAATCAGCCGCTGGGCAGAAAAATTGGCAACGCGCTTGAGGTTATTGAGTCGCTGGCGTGTTTGCGAGGGGACGGCCCGCCCGATGTGCGCGAGCTGACACTGCGACTCACAGTCGAAATGCTCTTGCTGGCTGGACGAGAAGTGGAGCGCGAATCGGCCTATCAGCGGTGCGTGGCCATGCTCGACAGCGGAAAGGCGCTGGAAAAGTTTACCGAGCTCGTAAAGGCACAAGGCGGTGATCCACGCGTGGTGGAAAATCCCGCTTTGCTTGACTTGGCGCCGGATGAGACTTACTTTGTGGCGCCGCGGTCTGGTTTTGTCGCCGCGATTAACTGCCGCGAGATCGGCAATGCTGCGGCTGTGCTTGGCGCAGGACGAGCGAGAACAACCGACACGATTGATCACGGTGTGGGATTGGAAATGCTCGCCAAATTGGGCAACCCTGTGACTCCTGGCGAACCTCTGATCAGGGTTGTGCATCGCAAAGGGCGGGGTCTTGAAGAATGCATGAAGCGGCTTGAAGCTGCCCTGACAATCGCGGATGAGCCTCCAACAGTGCCGCCGCTCATTTACGAAACGCTGGAATAAGCTCTGTGGAACGCTGAAGCCAGGCGCATGGGGTACGGGTCTCTGTGCCGCAATCGTCGGACGTGTTGCTAGGGGCGTTGCGCATGGAGAACGTAAAGGGCGGCTCGAAGTCCTAACAAATAGCTTGCTGCCCCAAAGCCTGAAATTTGGCCTGAGCAAACAGGTGCGGTGAGGCTCGTGTGACGAAAGGTTTCGGGCCGCGCATAGACGTTCGACAGATGCACTTCGACGACCGGTAGCGGCGCAACGGCAGCGATGGCGTCTCGAAGGGCAACACTCGTGTGGGTGTAAGCGGCAGGATTCAAGACTATTGCATCGTACTTGCCGCGGGCTTGGTGAATCGCCTCAATGAGAGCTCCCTCAAAATTGCTCTGAAAGAAATCCACTTCGACACCGAGCTCACAAGCTTCACGTCGAACGAGGTGCTCTATGTCGGCGAGGGTTTGCTTGCCATACACTCCTACTTCGCGAAGCCCTAATAGGTTTAGGTTTGGGCCGTTGAGCACTAAAATGCGACGTTGTCTTATGTTTTTTACTTTTGCTGAGCGTTTGCGTTCCACGTTTCTGAACTCTCCTTCATCGGTGTCTAGGGAGTGCCAAAAAGCTGAAGCGACTTCAACGTGAAAGCTTTATTGGCAAGAGTAAGAGGCGACGAGTGTTGACAAGTCGGAAGCCCGTTTTTCGTTGCGACGCGGGAGCTTAAACAACTTCCGCCTTGATTCATGGCTCATATACCACGCCGAGGACCACAGGCCGCGAGGCGCCTGTGGCACTGGGAACGTTCGCAGGAATTCTGTGAAGCCGTGCAAATCCCAGGACCGCAAACGCGACGCATTCACGGGCTTTCGAGGGTACGCCGAGCTCGTCTACATCGGCCAGGACCGGTGCTGACGCGCCAAAGGCACTCTCAAGTTCCTCGGCAATGTGGTCCCGAAGCGTCGCATTTTTCGCTCCACCGCCAGCAAGGTAGATTTTGTGAACTGCATGCTTTGGCACGACAAACTTTTGAAGATTTACCAAAAACGAACGCGCGGTGAAGCGCGTGGCTGTGGCGACGAAATCTTCAGGCCGTGAGCGTGAGTAATGCCGCAGAGCCTGCTCAACCAAAGGCGGACCGAACATCTCGCGACCGGTAGATTTTGGCGGGAGCTGGTCGATGAAAGGAAGCGCCATCCACGCCTCGAGCAGGGGCCGAATGACCCGACCGCGCGCGGCAATTTGCCCTTCGGCATCGTAGCGCATCGGCGGAAAAAGGCAGCTAACGAAGAGATCGATCAGCACGTTTCCCGGCCCGGTATCGAACGCTAAGATATCAGCAAGTGTGCCGCCTGCGGGAAGCACTGTGCTGTTGGCGATTCCGCCGATGTTGTGAATGACGAGGGTTTCCTCTTCGCGCGCAAAAAGGTGGAAATCCGCGAAAGGGACTAACGGCGCACCTTGACCACCCATCACCATGTCGGCGGCGCGAAAGTTTGCAATAGTAGGGACGCCAAGGCGCAGCGCGATGGTAGCCGGTTCACCAAGCTGAAGCGTTGAGGCCATAGTTGAGCCGCGCGTTGCCTCTTGCGGCGGAATATGGTAAATGGTCTGCCCATGAGAGGCGACAGCTGCAAGCTTCTTGGCCGAAACATCGGCTTTGCGCAAAAGAGCTTCCGCTGCGTCAGCAAACGCATGGCCGATTTCGAAATTCAGGCTGCAGGCCAAACGCAACGATCCAGCACTGTCACGAAAGAGAGCGAAAATTTTTTCTCGCAATGGCGTGGCTATGGGGTGCTCGAGAAACGCGAGAAGTTTCGCCACTATGCGATTGCGGTGGCCAAAGCAAACCTCGCACAGCGCGGCATCGATGGAATCCACACTTGTGCCCGACATAAGCGATATTATAAGCTGTGCGTCGTTCTTGACCACGTTTTTTGGTGCCAGCGTGTATGGATAGTACTCAGTTCAGGAACCATGGCATGCGGACAAAGCAAGAGCTTGCGAGTGAAAAGTGACAGAGCGCATCCGCTGCGTGTGGCCTATTACATATCGAGTCACGGGTTTGGCCACGCCACACGTGCAGCGCAAGTGATTTCCGCACTCCCGGCCGATACGCTCGTTTATGTCAAGACGATGGCCGATGAAGAATTCCTCAGGAGGGAAGCTGGGCGCTCGCTCCACCTTACGCGTCAGGCTTTCGATTTCGGCGCATGGCAGGCGTCGAACACGAACATTGATTGGCAACGCACTTTCGAAACTGCCATGCAAGTGCACGCCGACAGCCATGCGCGTTTGCACGAGGAGGTCGCGTTCCTAAAGAAGGAAAAGATAAACGCGGTGGTGTGTGACATTCCCCCCACGCCGCTTTTGGCAGCACAGGAAGCTAACATCCCATCGGTTTGCGTGGCAAACTTCACGTGGGTGGAAGTTTTTCGCCGCGCCGCTGCTGGCGACAGGCAGCGCGAAGTGTTCCTGCGCCAGGTGGCAAAGGAGTACGCCACGGCGACGCTCCTCGTGCGGCCAGGCTTTGCGCTTCGCATGCCGCACTTTCGCCGAAGCTACGACACATCGCCTATTGCGCGCCGCGGCGTAAACAGACGTCGGGAGCTGCTGCGTGAACTTGATTTGTCGACGCGCACCCGGCTCGTTCTCACATATTTTGGGAAATGGGGATTTGGAGCACTGGAAATCGAACGGGCAGCAAGGCTGAAGGACGTCGCATTTTTGAGTTTCGATGCGGAGATTCCTCCACTGAAAAAACTTGATCCAAATCGCTGGAAGTTCGAGGACGTCGTGGCGTCCGTGGACGTGGTGATTGCTAAGCCGGGCTATGGGACACTTGGCGAATGCATGGCAAATGCGACGCCGGTGATCTATTATCCGCGGTGCGAATTTTCCGAGTACTTTGCATTGCGCCGAGAACTCGACCGCTGGGGTGGTGCAGTTCGGTTGAGTACTCGCGATTTCCTTGCGTGCCGCTGGGAACAGGCGATCGAGCAGGCGCTACGCCTGCGGCCACGGGCGGTAAGATGTGATGGAAGCCGCGAAATTGCGGCTTGGATCGTGAAATTGGCGCGTCACTAGGAATGGATCTCGGCGTCGAGTTCCTGAGAAAGTTCCTTAGCAACCTCCTCACCGATCTGGCGTGCAACCAGGTCCTCACTCTCCACCCAGCGTTTGAGCTCTTCGAGGAAGTGATGGTGGGTCAAATCGTAGTGGAGTGGCGTGATGGCAATCTTTTTCTCGCGCAGGACTAAGTCGTCCCAATCTTCGCCTTCCTGCGAGTGAATGAGGCGGTCACCGACATTTCGATAAGCGATGACACCGGCCCGCTCTCCCACCGCCTTGAATTCATCGACGAAGACCGACTGCCCCATTCGCGCAACAACCACGCCTTTGATTTTGTCCTCGGGAAGCGCTGGGATGTTGACATTAAGCAGGACACCGGGCGGAAGGCCACGCGAAACCACAATTCGGGCGAGCCGTGCAGTGAATTTTGCTGCAAATGAGTAGTCGGCGGGCACGCGCGCCACATCCTTCAGCGTCCCGACTTGCTGCGAATTTTCAGGCGAATTCGCGGCTCGAATCGCCAACGAGACTGCTATCGCTTTGAACCCGTTCATGGTCGCTTCAATGGCTGCGGCCACCGTTCCCGAATAGATGATGCTCGTCCCCGTGTTTTGGCCGCGGTTAATGCCCGAAATGACGATGTCCGGCGGTGAATCCTTCAGAATGACGCTCAGCGCCATTTTCACGCAGTCGGCCGGAGTTCCGTCCACAGCGTAAGCGTGTCGGCCGTGCTCGCGCGAGTGCTCTCGCAGCGAAATTTCATTGAAGACGGTGATGGCGTGCCCGACAGCACTCCGCTCGGCGGATGGGGCGACAACCGTGACGTCGGCAAATTTCGAAAATTCTTCGTAAAGCGCCCACAGGCCCGGAGCCTCAATCCCATCGTCATTTGTCAGCAAAACCCGCATCGTGCACGTCTCTTGTCGCTGCAATTTGAAATGGCCACTGAAGTACAACCTTCTGGACCGACGTCTTCAGCATTAAGTTTGACCATTCACCGAATAGGAAGAAGAATCCAATACCGCGTAAGGTAATCGCCTAATGCAAAGGCGAACAGAAGCATGAGTGTAAATACGCTGACAAACACGACAAGCAGGATGAGCTTCTCCGAATAGCGCACGTGCATGAAGTAAAGCACCACGAGCGTTGCTTTGAGCGATGCGATTAGAATAGCGATCGGTGTGTTGAGTAAACCGAGATCGATGAACGCTACCTGGACCGTCACTGCTGTTAGCACTATAAGGGCCAAGAACACCAAAAAGTAAACTCGGACTGGGACAATGTGGTCGAACATAATGCGGTTCATTATCTCACTCTCCTTTCAGTGCCGTCCGAGAAGATAAAGCAGTGGGAAGAGATAAATCCAGATAATATCTACAAAATGCCAATACAGGCCAACGAGCTCTACGGGGGTGTACCATTGTTTTGAGAACTCGCCTTTGACGACTAACGCCACGAGCCATGCCATGGCCCCTATTCCGAGAAAGACGTGAAGTGCGTGAAGACCAGTCATACAAAAATACAGGACAAAAAATAGCTGCACGAGACGCTGGTCCTGCATTCCCTCGTAGTGAAATGCCGGCCCTGGTATATGATGCTCGACGAACTTATGATGCCATTCAATGGCTTTTACGCCAAAAAAGGCGCATCCGAGCACCATTGTCAAAAGCAGATAAACAATCAGCCGCCGTTGACGGCCGAGTTGGGCGGAATGGACTGCAAGAGCCATTGTGAAGCTACTAAGTATGAGAATTCCCGTGTTCAGTCCTCCAAGGCGGACATCAAGCAAGTGGCTGGCGGCATGAAAGGGCCCGGGATACAATGTGCGGTAGACCGCATAGGCTGCGAAGAGACCGCCGAAGAACATGACTTCGGTAACTAAGAATAACCACATTCCAAGAACTGCCGATGATTTCTGTTGCTCGGCGTCTTGAAAGTGATGAGCTACATGGGGATGTGCGGCTGCGTCAAGCATGGGCTACTTCTTTCTCCTGTTGCACACTACGATAGTCATAGGGTTCGCATGTGACCACGGGCGTCTGCTCGAAATTGTAAACAGGGGGAGGTGACGAGGTTCTCCACTCGAGCCCCGTTGCGCCCCACGGGTTAGCAGAAGCTTTTTTCCCGTAAAGCAGGGAGTAAGTCAAGTAAGCAAATGGCATGAGATAGCCAATTCCAAGAATCATTGCTCCCGATGAACTAAGCACATGGAGAATTTGGAACTCAGGGACGTACTCGTGATAATGGCGCGGCATCCCAAGATATCCTAACAAAAACTGTGGGAAGAATGTAAAATTGAAGCCAAGGAAAATGACAATTGCAGCTAACTGCCCCCAGCCGTCCGGTTAGAGTCTTCCTGTCATCTTTGGCCACCAGAAATGCAACGCGCCAAGAAAGCCCATGATTGTCGCTCCGACCATCACGTAATGAAAGTGCGCCACAACAAAATAAGTGTCGTGAACGTGATAGTCCATTCCGAGGCAAGCAAGAAACAGTCCTGTGAGCCCGCCAATTGCAAAAAGCCCAATAAACCCGAACGCGTAAATCATTGGAGTGGAAAAGGAGATGCTTCCTTTGTACAGTGTTGCGGTCCAATTAAAGACCTTAACCGCGGACGGAATGGCTACAAGGAAGCTTAAGGCTGAGAAAATCAAACCAGCGAACTCGGACTGGCCACTTACCAACATATGATGCCCCCAAACGAAAAAGCCGACAATGGCAATAGCTAAGCTGGACATTGCAACAAATGAGTACCCGAACACTGGCTTTTTTGAAAAAGTCGAAAATAGCTCACTCATCACGCCCATGGCTGGCAAAATCATGATATAGCCGGCCGGATGCGAGTAAAACCAGAACAGATGTTGAAAGAGCAAAGGGTCCCCCCCGAGAGATGGATCAAACAATCCGACTTTCCAAATTCGCTCTACGGCGACAAGCAGGATGGTGATGGCCAGAACCGGTGTCCCCAGCAACATAATGATGCTGGTGGCATAATGAGCCCAAACGAAGAGTGGTAGACGGAACCACGTCATCCCTGGTGCTCGCATTTTGTGGATAGTGACCATGAAATTCAATCCTGTAAACACTGAGGAAAATCCAATGATAAATATCCCAAGACCAGTAACGACGACAGCACTGTTCGAAAATGTCGTGCTGTAAGGGGTATAGAACGTCCATCCTGTGTCAATGCCGCCCGTGAACATCGCCATAAGAGTGAGAGCGGCACCGATCATGTACATGTACCAGCTTGCCAGGTTAATCCGGGGGAAAGCGAGATCTTTTGCGCCTATCATCAGCGGAATCAGAAAATTGCCAAACACACCGGGGATTGCTGGCACGAGAAACAGAAAGATCATGATAATGCCATGCTGTGTGAACAAACGATTGTATGTGTCAGAGCTAACGACGTCGCCTTTTGGGGTGATAAGCTCGAGGCGAATCAAGAACGCCAGAATTCCCCCAATGATAAAAAAGAACGTGACACCAATCAGATAGAGCAAGGCTATACGCTTGTGATCGACTGTGAGAAGCCAAGATTTCAGTGTATAGCCGGCACGTAAATAGTTTGACATATCGTGGCTTTCAGCTGTATCAGCAAAGCCCTCGTGGTCAGCTGAGTGAGTTAGGCTTGTACTCATTTTCCAGCCTCCTTAGTGACGCTTGTGGTTTTTTCCAGGTTCGCCGCTTTATTGTCTGACGCCAATGACTTAATGTACGCCACAACATGCATCACCTGCTCCTCGGTCATCAACCCTTGAAAGCTGGGCATAATAGGTTGATAGCCCTCGACGATTTTTGCGCTAGGATTCATAAGAGATTCGCGCAGGTAATCTTCATTTGCAACGACACTCCTGCCATCGACGAACTTCACCGTTTTGCCGTAAAGATTGGTGAGGGACGGCCCCCGAGCTCCGGATGTGTCGGTGTGACATGTATTGCAGGCAAACTTGCTGAACAGGACTTCACCTGCTTGAGCAGGTGTACCACCCACCTCATCGCCGAGCCATGCCTGAAACTCGCGCGGATCCATGACGATAACTCTACCAATCATTTTGGAGTGGTTAGTTCCACAATACTGGTTGCAAAAGAGTCTGTAGACCCCGGTCTTGGTGGCCTGAAACCACGTACGTGTCCATCGCCCTGGAACAACATCCTGCTTCATTCTAAAAGCTGGGACGTAGACATTGTGGATCACATCTTCAGACCCCATGGTAAGCTTCACAGGAACGCCCGCGGGAACGTGTAGGTCGTTAATTTCGCGTTTTCCATTCGGATGCTGGAACTTCCACATCCATTGCTTGCCAGTCACCAAGACTTCGTAAGCGTCATTCGGGGGACGAAGCTGATCGTGGTAGACCTTCGCCCCCCAGAAGAACATGATGGCGACGAGAGCCAGGGGGATTCCGGTCCAGATGATTTCTAGTGTTTTTGAGCCATGGATCGGCGGCGGCAAAGGATCATGATCGCTTTGGCGGCGATACTTAATGGCAAAAACGACGACAAGAACAAAAATTAAGAGAGTGAAAAATACTGTTACGCCAGTGAGGTAGAAGAACAGTGCGTCTACTCTTGGTGCCAAGACTGACGCTTGTTCCGGAAATAGTTCAAATCTCGGTTCCATGTTTACTCCACTGTATGAGTCCCCAAAAGTTTTCGCGCTCGGAATTCTTTACGGAGGAAGAGCGTTATCGCTGAGATAATAGCTATGACGGTGACTATGCCTGCCACTCGCACAGAAGTTATAATGGCCCATCCGTAGCGGCCAGTAAGTGGATCATATTTATAGCATAAGAGAATTGCCTGGTCAACTAGGTTGCCGATCTTGCCATTCGAAGCTTCGATTACACCCAACCGTAAATCCCTTGGAGGATAATCAATTCCATAGAAGTAGCGCGAAATGGTCCCGTCCGGGGCGACAACGATAATGGCGGCGGCATGAGCATACTGTTGAAGTTTTTTGTCCCAAACATATCGGAAACCTAGTGCCTGTGTGAGACTAGTTATGGTTTCTTGGTTTCCGGTAAGAAAATGCCAGCCAAGCTCCGCGCCATCCTGTTTCAGCTCTGCGATGTAATTTTTCTTTTTTTCTGCCGCGAGTTGTGGAGTGTCCTTTGGATCGAAACTGAAGGTGACCACTTGAAAATCCTTCCCCACGCGTAAAGGTGTGACCTTTAGTGCCCGAACCAAACCATTAAGTACCTGCGTGCAGAGCATGGGACATTCAAAATAAACAGGGGTTATGATAACCGGAGCCGACGTAAAGAACTCTTTTAGCCTGACCTGACGGCCTGTTTCGTCCAGAAAGACGAGGTCGGTGGGCACTGCGTGCCCTATTTTTTGATCAATCCCCACTTCACGCCAAACGGGTGCTGAATCTCCCTGTGCCCCGGCGGACAATGACGCCAGAAGCATGAGGAGGAAGTGCGCCACAATGCTTGGCCATGATGTTATTTTTGCATCCACGCTGGTCTCCGTTCAATAAACCGGCCGCTCGCGGAGTCGGCGGCAAAGCTTGTTAGCTGATCCCTGGCGGAGTTGTTGGAGTTGGTAGGGTTTTGACGTTGGGGAAGTCCGTCTTCGAGCATGAGTACAATCGCGTGTTCGATGGGCACACGTACTTTGCCGTGGGCCTTATCTACCCAGCCATATGAATGAAGTATTGCGTCTTCTTCCGCTCTCATGCGTTCCATGTCTTCGCGGGGGGACAACTGCAACCGAGGTTCAGGCGGCAAGGGAAGATTACGGGCTACGACACCTCGGGCTGGCTCCCCACCACGGCCCCGGTCAAGGGAGACAAACAAAACCCACACTAGGTATACGATTGCAACAGTTGCAAGCACGAGGGCCGCTAACCATTTGGCAATCACTTGCCATTTTGTGTCCCGAGTTTCATAACCGGGTTCAGAGTGCTCGTGCAGGTGTTGGTCAGTGCTTGCCATGCTCGACGGCCTCCACAAAAGCGGGATCGTCAAACGGGAGAATTGAAGTACGCATGAGTAGCCTACCAAAAAGGACAATCCATACAAGACCAAAAGCGCCAATAGCTAGAAGATCGGCGATTACCATAGCTGAGGTGAGGTGAGCCGTGATCGCCGGCCTAACCATGTATTCAATATCAAGAAAACGCATAATCAGGATAAAGACTGCAACGGACATTAGCTTAGTAGGTTGCCTCTTAACGTTCTTTGACAACAGGATCAAGAAAGGTAAAGCAAAGTGGGCCACGATCAGTGCAAGTGCAACAACCTGCCATCCACCACGGAGACGCTTGAGATAGTATGGGGCCTCTTCGGCTAGGTTTCCGGACCAAATGATAAGAAACTGAGAGAATGAAAGATATGCCCATAACATAACAAACGCAAGCAGTAATTTGCCGAAATCGTGGAAGTGCCGCTTCCCTAAATAAGCGCGGACCTCTTGCCTATTTGCGAGAAGCGCCAAGACCACGATGCTAAACGCTAGAGCGCTAAGAAGTTGTCCTGCGACGAACAGTCCCCCAAAAAGAGACGAATACCAGTGTGGCTCGAGAGACATCACCCAGTCGATTGAAGCGAACGTCATGGTCAGACCGTACAGCACAACGCCAGGACCGCTCACTCTTGCACACTTCTGACGCGGTGACGTTACCCCCTGCTGATTGGCGATGCTTGGTCGAGCAAAGCGGACCAAAATGAGTGCGAGGGCGGTCCACACGAGGAAATAGATTATGCCACGCAAAGCAAAGCCTGATACGTTGAGGTAGGCAGCTTTTTTAACCAAGATAGGATCGGAAAGAGCCTCCGGGCGGGCCCATTCATAGAGCTGAGGCAGGCCAATTGCCGTAATGATAGCAACTGGGATAGCAAAGAGTGGAATGGTGATACTTGCGGTCTCAAAAAGGCGACGTCCCATGACCCCCCAAGCCCCTCCGGTAAGGTATTGGATCATGAGAAACGCGAGCCCGCCGGCCGCAATGTGAAACCAGTAGAGGAATCCAATAAGGATAGATGGCCAAACACCGGCATCTAGCTTAGCATGGTGTGATGCCTGCCAGGCCGCACATGCAAGGGTCGTCGTACCGGCAAACATCGTGACTAATAGTGCAGTCGCCAAGCGGGATCGTACGCCTTTTCGGCTCATTACAGATGTCCCTCCGATACCTGGTTTTGCTTGGGAACCGAGGGTGTGGAGACGTTGCCCGAAGTCACAGGAGCCAACTTTTCCCGCTCGCTGTCAGGCACTTCCGCCAGGGAGGCGCGCTGACTCCTTTGCAGGACACGAATATAAGCCGCGATCGCCCAGCGGTCTGCAACCGGTATGTGATTGTAACTAAACATCCGCCCAAAACCGTTTGTCATGACATCAAAAAAGTGACCTATTGGAGCAGAGACAAGTCGGTCTTCATGGAATGATGGTGGGCGAACCATGCCGCGTCGTACTATCATCCCATCTCCGTTGCCAAGTCTACCATGACAAGGGGCGCAATAAATATTGAAGCGATCCTTCCCCCGTTCCAGTAACGCTCTGTCTAATTTGACAGGAAGGACTTGGGTTAGAGTCGTTCCGTCCATACCTGTAAACAACATGACGTCATCTCTGAGGAATCCCCTAGCCACAGTTCCTTCAGGTAGGGGCTTAACGCCCCGTCCATCCGCAAATACTTCAGATTCTTGGAGAGGCTTGATCTTTGGCTGATAACGCATGCGTTGATCGCATGCCGTCAAAGTGACCAGCATGACCAGCATCCATGCCCAAATGGTGGGCGGACCGCTTCGCACTGTTTTTATGACACTATGCTTTTTACCAAGCAACTTCACTTACCTCGAGCGGATTCAAAGAGCGCAGAAACTCTTTGGTCTTCTCTGTTTCAAATTTGGGATCGGCTTTTTCGATACACAGGAAAAAGCGGTCTTGAGATGCGCGTTCAAATGCTGGACAATTGAAAACTGGATGATGAGGAGAAGGAAAGCCGTTTAGCGCCAGCATGCCAAACACGGCAGATAGCGCGGCAAACAGAACGGTAAGTTCAAATGTGATTGGAATGTACATAGGCCAACTGTTTAATGGTTTTCCCCCTGCTACTAAGGGATAATCGATGACTTGAAAATAATAACACATGCTGAAGCCCAAAACTGCTCCGAGGCACCCGCCTATGAGCACGATCAGTGGGACTTCATTGCGTTCGAGATTTAGTGCATGAAAGACTTCCTCGACCGGATAAGGGGAATAAGCATCTATGGCCCTATAACCTGCTTCGTAAGCTTTTTTGGTGGCAACCGCCAAAGCCTCTGCAGTGTCGAACTCAGCTATTATTCCATAAAGTGGTTGTCTTCCTTCATGGTTCATGACGTTGCCTCTTTAGCCTTTTTCTGCTCGAGAAGCATTCTGACCTCGAAAATTGAAATCATGGGGACGAATCTCACAAAGAGAAACATCATCATGAGGAAAAAGCCAATCGTGCCGAGATAGAGTCCGTAATCCCAGATGGTGGGATAGTACATTCCCCATGACGAAGGGAGAAAATCGGCGTGCAGACTTGTGACCACGATGACGAAACGTTCGAGCCACATGCCAACATTGACAATGATTGAGAGAACAAAGAGAGCCAACGGTGAGCGGCGGACCTTTTTGAGCCACAGGGCCTGGATTGCAATCACGTTACAAAAGATGAGGGCCCAGTAGAAGGGGGCATAAGGCCCTTGCATACGGTTTTTGAAGATCAGGAAGCGCTCGTAGTCGTTGCCCGAGTACCAGGCCATAAAGACTTCCATGAAATAACCATAGCCGACGATAAGGCCTGTCGCCAACATGACTTTTGCCATGTTTTCAAGGTGGCGCAGCGTGATGAGGTCTTCCTTTTGAAGAATTTGCGGATTGGAATAGCGAGCGTGAGCACCATGGCAAATCCGCTGTAGATAGCTCCGGCCACAAAGTAGGGCGGGAAGATCGTTGCGTGCCAGCCAGGAATGATACCAACGGCGAAATCAAAACTCACCACGGTGTGCACACTGACTACGAGTGGCGTAGAAAGTCCCGCTAACAAGAGGTAGGCTGTTTCGTAACGAAACCAATGGCGAGCTGAGCCCCGCCAGCCAAGAGAAAGAATGGCGAAGATATACTTTGCGACGATGTTTTTGGCTCGATCGCGCAGGGTGGCTAGGTCGGGAATGAGTCCTACGTACCAGAATAGCATCGAGACCGTCGCGTAGGTGGATACCGCAAACACATCCCACTCTAGGGGGCTACGGAACTGTTGCCAAAGTGCATAAGTATTGGGGTGCGGTAGCATCCAGTACGCGAACCACGGTCGGCCAACGTGCAGGAGGGGAAACATGCCTGCACACATGACAGCAAAGATGGTCATAGCCTCTGCAAAACGGTTAATGGATGTTCTCCATTCCTGATTGAGTAAGAGCAAAATAGCTGAGATAAGGGTTCCGGCGTGACCAATTCCAATCCACCAAACGAAATTAATAATGGCGAAGCCCCATCCAACGGGAATGTTTATGCCCCAAATGCCAACGCCACGAAAGAGTAGCCACCCTATGGAGATGAACAGAACCATCACAAGCCCGGCACAAAGGGTAAATCCTGCTAACCAACCCGGGCGAAAGCTCGTGGTGAGAACTACCGAGCTAATTTTTTCCGTAACTGAAGTCAGCGAGTGGCCCGGTGCGATGATAGGATCGCTGTCCTGCGCAGACTGCTTTGCGAGACTAGGCGACGCCATGCTTTGTCGTGGCCTCCTTGTTGGTGGAGCTGAGGATAAGTTTCGGATTTGGGTTACGTACACTGCCCAAGTAAGTCGTTCGCGGACGTGTGTTGAGTTCTGTCAGCAATCCGTAGTTCAGCGGCGACGCTTTTAGTTTGGCTACGGCACTTTGGGGATCATTAAGATTGCCAAACACAATCGCATCCGTAGGGCAGGTAGCTTGGCATGCTGTCAGGATGTCGCCATCGCGAATTTCGCGAACTTCGTTTGTTGCCGCAATCCTTGCCTGACTGATGCGCTGCACACAGTAGGTGCATTTTTCCATGACGCCCCGCTGCCGCACTGTCACGTCGGGATTGCGCACGAGCTTGAGCGTGGGTGTTTTCCAATCCTGGTATTCTAAGAAATTGAAACGTCGAACTTTGTAGGGGCAGTTATTGGCACAGTAGCGCGTTCCAAGACACCGGTTATAAACCATGGCGTTGAGCCCCTCAGAATCATGCACGGTGGCCTGGACTGGGCAGACGGGCTCGCACGGGGCGTTTTCACACTGCATGCAATTGACCGGTTGATTATGAATCACAGGTGTTGCCGGCTCGCCTTCAAAGTATTGGTCAATCCGGATCCAGTGCATTTCCCGGCTGCGCAAAACCTGATCTTTCCCCACGACGGGAATGTTGTTTTCTGCATGACAGGCCACCACGCAGGCGTTGCAGCCGATACATGCTGCCAGATCTATCACCATGCCCCATGCATATCCGTCGTACTTGTGAGGAGGATAGAGGCTTGCCGGCGGTGGCTCGTGGGCCACATGAGCCACAAAATGAGGATCTCGCTGATATTCTTCGAGCGTAGCTGTGCGCACAAGGTGACGGTTTTCCATGTTGAAATGCATCTGGGTGCGGGCAAGCGGTCCTCTTTTTCCTGTGCGTTTGACTGTCGCCCCTTCCACAGCTGCTTGGCCAGGGCTAGAACACAAAAGCAGCGCGTTGAACCCCCGATCGTTGCCGACACGGCCGGCGGCCTTGCGCCCATAACCAAGATGCACCGTAATGCAGCGGTCGGCATGGCCTGGCACGACGATCGCGCTGCCTTCCAGACGCCCGTGTGGAGTGGAAATTTCGAGGATATCGTCGTCGCGCACGTTGAGTCGCGCGGCCATAGCAGGAGCTATATGGATAGCGTTATCCCACGTGAGTTTGGTCACGGGCTTGGGCAGCTCCTGAAGCCACCCGTTATTCGCAAATCTCCCATCGTAGACTGAAGGATCTGGCCGGAGGACAATTGCCAGTTCCGAGGCTTGCTTGGCTGGGGCTTTGAGCGAAGCCAAATCGAGTTTTAAAGCTAACGGACTTGGCTGCGGTTTTGTCCCATCAATCACTCCATCGTGCAACGACGCGCGCCAGAAGTCTTCAAAACTTTTTCCCGCGGGCGCATGCTCACGCCAATATTCGCGAACGAGCTCGTAGCCAGGCTTATCCACCAAGCCAGTGAGCATGGCCATGATTTCAAGGAACGACTTCGTGCCGTAGAGCGGGGCAATAAGCGGCTGGACTACCACAGCGCTGCCATCGGCGCATCGGGTGTCGCACCACGCCTCCAGGTAATGAGAGACTGGGACGTGCCAGGTGGCCACGGATGCTGTTTCATCACGGTGGGTACTCGCATGAATTCGGATGCCGACGCGTTCGAGATTCTCTGCTAGGTGCAGTGAAGGCGGGGTCACTGCCAGCAAGTTGAGGCCGAGAGTGATGAGCAGCTCGACCCGACCCTGCTCGATCTCGCTGGCGAGCTCGGCCAACAATTGGCTTTGCTTGCCCGGGTGAGACTGAACGGCGTCCACATATGCCACCGTTTTCCCCACATTGCCAAGGTGGTGGTTTATCGCGTGGCCGAGGGCATGGACCTCGGGTGGTAATGAATCGCCTACGACCACTGCACTTGCAGCGCGGTGAGCCAGGAGATCATCGGCCACTGCATTGACCCAGTGCTGCCGATCGGGCGGCAAATCTGGAGCGGTCACCGGCATTCCCAGTTGTTTTGCAAGGGCAAACACCAACTCACAAATCTCAGTCGGAGGTAGGGCAAGACGGTGGTCGGCGGCCGTACCGGTGCATGTGGGGAACGACTCTACAGCGTAAAAACGATTCAGGCCCCGTTCGTGGGCCCCAACCTTTCGCCGCGGCGCGAAATCCTTCGCATGAGCGATTGCTGCGGGATGATCGAAAAGAAAATCACTCTCAAAGGCAACGACTCTGTCGGCCAGGAGGAAGTCGTAAATAGTCTCAACTGGCTTACCGAAAGCAAGAGAGGCCCCTTGGTAAGCAGCGTCACGCGAGATGGGCTCGAAGGAGATCCATTTTGCCTCGGGGAAGTCTCGAAGGAATTTCTCCAGCAACCTCAACATGGTTGGCGAGCTCATGGCTGGCGTGACAATGCGGACTCCGCGCCCACCGAGACTTTTCTGTTTTTCGAGCAGGGGACGGACCTGTGAGACGAACTCACTCCAGGGCTCGATGAGTGGTCCGTGCGTGATGGTCTTGACGCGATCAGGATCATAAAGATCGAGCACAGACGCCTGCGCCCAGGCACTTGCAGCCCCCCTGCTCATGGGATGATCGGGGTTGCCTTCGATCTTCGTGGGGCGGCCAAAGTGACTCTCCACAAGGATCGGTTGGGCATAACCCCGCAGCTCAAAGGCCGTGGCGAAAAACAATGGTTTGCTTTCCGCCACAAGCTCGGGCATCGTGCTGTAAGGCACAATGTTCTCGCGCGGACGTTGCACGCATGCCGAAAGTCCTGCAAGTGCCAGCGATGCTGCCATGAGCTGCAGGAATTGCCTGCGGCTGACGGGATCGACCCATCGCTCTGCTTCCGTGGGGAATTCTTGCTTTAGCAGCTCGTGGAACGCGGGGCTTTGCGCCAACTCGTCGAGGCTTCGCCAGTAGCGCGGGCCGCCGTGAGCAGCGAGTCGCTCGCGAACCTCCTCCATACTCAGCGGCCGACGCACTGGTAGCTCCGCGTTGGCTACTTGGTCAGCAACTTTTTGATCGCTTAGCGATGACATACCGTGCAACTCACCTTGCTTTGAATGTGGAGTTCTTGCACAAGCTGCTTTCCCACTTTGTCCTGATCGCTCGGCTTTTTGTAGGTCATGTCGAACACCTTGTCCTTCGGCCGCACGAATTTCTCGGGATTGCGGTGGCACTCCAGGCACCACTGCATTTGAAGGCTGGCCGTCTGGAAAATCAGCGGCATGCGGTCCACAGCGCCGTGGCATTCAGCACAACCGATGCCCTTGTTGATGTGGGCGCTGTGGTTGAAGTAAACGTAGTCGGCCAGGCGATGAACTCGGACCCACTTGATAGGCTTGTCGGTTCGATAGCTTTCCCGTATTGGTTCGAGGATCGGAGCCTGCGTCCATACCTGCGAATGGCAGTTCATGCAAACTTTTGTGGGGGGGATGCCCGCAAAAGCTGACGTTTCGACCGAAAAATGGCAGTACCGGCAATCAATCCCAAGGCCTGCCACGTGGTGCTCGTGGGTGAATTGAACCGGTTGATCAACAAATTCGTTTTAGCCTGTGTAGAGCGGAGAGCGAAAATAGGCGCCAAGTGCGCCGAGCACCGCCACGGCCGTCAGTCCGACGACCACAATGCTCGCTTTCGCTTAGTAGTTCCAACGTTTGTCGAATAGCTGTGCCACCGCTGTAGTCCGTCACCACGTCATCGAGATCTCGCACGCAACATGGGGTCACCCGAGGAAGGCGCCAGAGGCTTCCTAAGTACTCCCATGGCCACAGCCAGCTTGTTTGTTTTCTCATGGGTGCCTCCTCGTGTTGTCACGATGTACGCCTTGGATGTGAAGGAGGCTGGGCGGCTCTCGTTCTAGACGAGAGCCATCACTGTTGACGACATTATATAGTACGTGCTCAGTACATTATTTTGAAAAAAAGGACAAATTTCGTCCGGCAGCGCATCGTTTGCATGTGTAAGCGGATTTTCCGCCGTCAGAATGGCGCGCATGCGAAGTTGAGTCATCTTGGTAGAAGAAACTGGGCGCTTACGCAGAGAAAGGTGGCCGACGTGGCCTAGGCGGAAAACTCGCAAGCTCGTCGACCCGAAGCCCGTCAGGGGGCAACAGAGCTGAGGCCTAGGCGCGAATCATGAAATTACACGGCGTCTATGGCAGAAGGAAGTTATCACGACCGGCAGCGTTGCGTCTCACGGCGCGGGGCTCCGACATGGAGCACCCGGTCAGCGGGAGTCGATACGTGCCGCTGTGCGGTTTGCTAGGTGAGAAGCTAGATGGAGCGGCGTTTTTGCCAAACGTCGCGCCGGCGTGCCCAGAAGGCTGCAGCGTAGCACGCGGTGGAAATGAGAACCACGCACGCGCCAATGGGCAAATCCAGGACCCACGAGATAGTGAGCCCACCAAGGGTGGCAAGTAGACCGAAGAGTGCAGCGTATCGCCGGACAGCGACCATGTCCTCGGCGATTTCAAAAGCTGCTGCGGCGGCGTTAGCCAACAGCGCGTACATAAGTAGCCCGCCAACGAGCTGAAGGTTCAGTGTGATGATCACCGAGGTAAGCGTCATGAAGACGATGAACACAGGGCGTGGATCGAACGCATAAGTCTCGCTACGACGTGCGAAAATTAGTGCATCGAGCAAGCGCCCCGACACGCTGAGAAAGACACCCAACAGAACTGTGACTGCAAGAAGCAGAGCGGTTTCTGCTGGGCGCACGAACAGGATATTGCCCCACAGGAGCCCTAACAGTGATGACATTTCGCCCTTGGCAAGCCCGATGCCGAGAAATGCCACGCCCATGCTGGTAGAAAACACGATGCTGCTGAGCGCGCCTAAGTCACTCCGTACGGAAGAATAAGCAAGGCGCGCAAGCATTAGCCCCGTGCCCCACGCTGCACCACCGGCCCAAAGCCAGACTGGCCCCCCGACGAGGTAGCCGATCACTGCGCCGGCCAGCGCGGCATGGGCCATCGCGATGCCAAGGAACGGCATTTCAAGTCCGACAAGATAAACGCCAAGCAGGCCACACGACACTCCGGAGCAGAGAGCAGCCAGGATCCAGGTCAAAACCATGCTGTCCCCCAACGTGCCTCCGGTGATTCAATGGTGGCCCCAGATTCACTGCCAAAAAGATTCCGCCGCCACTCAGCAAATTCGGGGGCCTCCGGCGGGCCATCATAGACGACTTGTCCGCTGCTGAGCAGCGCCACGCGCTTACAAGACGCAGGCAGGTGGTGCGGATGGTGGGTCGTCATGATGATTGAGACGCGGCTTTCCCGCTGAAGCGATTCGAGGAGATCGACAACGCGGCGTTGCCATGTGAGATCGAGGCCGCTTGTGGGTTCATCGAGCAACAGAAGATCTGGCTCTTGCCCCCAGGCTCGCGCGATTTGCACCTTTTGCTGCTCGCCGCCGGAAAGTACTCGGTAGGGGCGAGCAAGGAGCTCCGTAATTTGGAAGCGCTCGGCCACAGCGTGCAAGTGCTGGCGCTGAACGCGAGAAAGGCGTCCCCAAAGGCCGCGCCCGCCGAGCAAACCGGTGGCTAAAACATCGAAGGCGGTGAGTGGAATCATTGGGTTGTAGAGCGAGCGCTGCGCCACGTAGCCTACGCGGCACTTGAGTGCGGCGCGTGTGCGCGCATCGAGGCGGCTGACGTCGTTGCCCAGAAGCTCGTAACAACCGCTTGATGGTTCAAGGGCCAGCGCAAGCACTCGCAAAAGTGTGGTCTTGCCAGCACCATTGGGGCCAAGCACGGCGAGCAATTCTCCCGACGAGACGGCGAGGGTCACATCCGCGAGCAGTTGACGCCCGCGTACGACGCAACTTAGCCCTTTGAGCACGACCGTGGGTTTGTCCTCGCGCTGACAGAGCGAGGTGCGAATGGCGGACGCGTCGGAAGATACGGCAACAGAGTGAGCGCCGGTGGCCGGTGCGGTCATTTCCTGCCTCCGGTGCCAGCGGGAGAAGTGGCGAGCAGATTCTCGACGTTGCGGCGGACTAGCGCCGTAAAGTTTGGCTCTTTAGCGGAAAGCTCAGGAAAATTGCTGAAGACGACGAGAGGTAGTCCGCTTGCTGAAGCAATGGCGCGGGCAGCTTGTGTTCCTTCTTGGAGGTTGGCTATCACGCCTGCCGCGTGGTGCGCACGTACCGCAGCAAACACTTTTTCTACGGCCGCGGGGCTTGCGGTGTCGGCGGCGGGCAGGGTGGCCACCACACGCAACCCAAGCCATTGGCAGAATTCGCGCTGATGGCGTGAGCTCACGACGGGCGCCCCGTTCCAACGCGATTCGACAACCTTCTTACGGAGCTCGTGCGCAAGAGCATCGACCGTATGCGAAAGCGCAGCGAGTTGCTGGGAGAGTGCAGGCGAGGTTTCCGGTTCTGCTTCGGCTAATCGGCGCGCCAGAGTCTCGGCAGCTTCAAAGTAGGTCTGAGGAATGCACAAACCGCTGCCAGGGCTGATGATGATTGGCGCGGAGCTAAGCGCTGTGTCGTGCAAGCGCTGGGCGAGCTGCGACTGAAAATCGAAGAACACGGCCAGCCGCACCGCACGCAGCTGCTGCGCTTGCGAGGGGCGAATATCGAAATGGCCGGGGCAAGTTCCCGGCGGCACAATGCGCTCGATACACGCTGGAGGAATCCCGAGGTCGCTTAGGCATGATGCAAGCCAGGAGTTGCCAGCGGCCAGGGGACAGAGGCGTGCAAGCGAAGCGGTCGTCGGTGTATCGCCAGTTGCTAAGGCAGCAGCCGGCGTTGCCAGCATGACTGCAACAATCACGAAAAGCCAGGCAACACAAGAGTGCCAAAAACGACCGTATGCACATGAATGGTGTCGTATTTTACTCATGGTGTACTTGTTATTCCTTTTCCATATTAACATATCTCTTTTTGCGGTGCACACGATTTCTTAAATTTTATTACGGCCAGGAGAGAGTAAATGTTCTTGTGAATATCGGTATGGGGGAACGTGCCGCGGTCGCACGTTCCTCAGCACATCGTCCTGGCGTTCTCGAGTGTGTGGTTGCGGTGGACACGTTACCTTTTCCGACGACGCTAGCCTACAGCTAGAGGCGCGTGATGTTGGGCGAGCATGGAAGGTCTTGCTCTTGCCGAGCACAACTTCCCCTACCGCATTGGCCACGTAGCAGAGTGGGCATGGTCTGCGCGTGGCATTATGGTCAGGCAAAGGAAAGAGGCACCTCGATAAGTGTATGCGCCCGGCCGCAAGCCGAGCGACCGGGAACTAAGGGGACGAAACACGACGTGAGAGAGAGAGTGCGCAAAATCGACACGCGAACACGCGTAGGTTGACTGTGGGGTGGGAAGTGATCGCAAAAATTGGCGGAGACGAATTCTGTGTTGACTCAGCGGGTGGACCTGCTATAGCCGCATTGAAACGGTCTACGCACGCGCAATTTTCTCTATGCACTTTGCGAAAACAGAGTCGAGGAAGACAGGAAAACGTGCTGGGACGAACATACAGCTCCCGTGGGACGCCGCCGACAGAAGGAAATTGCTACTACGGACGCAATAAAGAGGTAGGACAAAAATGCGGTGTGCGTGATTAGGAGGACGAGGCAATGCATTCGTTGAGAGAGAGCAGTTGCGATAAAGTTGGTCATTGCGAGGGAGTGTGGCAAAACCGTCGTTCGGCGCCAGGGGTTTTATCATGGGTGTTGTAAAAAATTTTGCTCGCTCGTTGGAACGATTCAACTGGCGTGTCTGTTGTAGGCTGTCATGTTGAGGACCTCGTTAGTGAAATGGCGGCAAAGAAAGCATCAACAAAACTAACACTCAGAAACGCTGACCGAAAGGAGGTGAATTAGGTGATGAAGAAGGCTTTCACGCTCATAGAGCTGCTGATCGTGGTGGCAATCATTGCGATTCTCGCGGCGATTGCGGTGCCCAATTTCCTTGAAGCGCAGACACGTGCGAAGGTGTCGCGGTGCAAGACCGATATGCGTTCGCTGGCGACAGCGATCGAATCATATTACGTAGATAACAACCGCTACCCCGACGCCTACCGTGCGCACGACACAAATAATTTTAATAACCGGTTGATGCAAGTGACGTCCCCTGTGTCCTATATCACCTCGCTGCCTGTCGATCCGTTTGCGAGCCGGCGCACAGTGTTCCCATACACGCCAAACAGCACGTATCAGTACGTTGATCGTAAGACGGCCGTGTTTTTTGAGGGCGCACCACGCAGCTTTGGGAACTTCCAACAATCCGCGCATTACGACAGCTATTTCGAGTCGGGGACGGCGACGGCGTGGAGCATGTATTCGCCGGGGCCAGATTACAATCGGGATCCGTTTGGTGGGCCAGCTCCCTACGGCTCGCCTGTGATGCCGCCGCGTAAGCGTGTTTTGGAGTCGTACGATCCAACAAATGGCACAGTAAGTCCCGGAGCCGTATGGCGGACGAACGTGGTGACAGGCAGCTAAGCCTTGTTTTATCAGTTCTTTGCAAAAATTGTTTGGAACGGTTCAATTTCTTCTTGACGAACCATAAATAGCCGTGCCAAGCAGCAGAGGAAAAATCGAAGAAGTCTCGCCTGCCAGGGGTGACCGCGGCACAGCCAGGGGGCGAGACAGTTCGAGAAATAATGAACGAAAGGAGCACGCAGTGCTATGAAACACAATCGAGCGTTCACGCTCATCGAACTCCTGATTGTGGTCGCGATTATCGCGATTCTGGCGGCGATCGCGGTGCCAAACTTCCTCGAAGCGCAAACGCGTTCGAAGGTTTCGCGTTGTGCGGCTGACATGCGCAGCATGCGGACAGCACTCGAGGCCTACGCAGTAGACAATAACCAATATCCGGAGACAGATATCGGTCCCCAAGCCATCAACGGCGGTGACGTGAGCCAATCCATCCTTCGCCTGACAACACCGACGGCCTACATCACATCAATTCCCAAGTCGCC
Source organism: Candidatus Sumerlaeaceae bacterium (assembly GCA_049968255.1). Taxonomy (GTDB): domain Bacteria; phylum Sumerlaeota; class Sumerlaeia; order Sumerlaeales; family Sumerlaeaceae; genus DRVG01. The sequence goes on from JBMFRB010000007.1 coordinate 170,841, forward strand.
GTTCAAAGAGGAGGCGATGGGGAATCCAGGCTCTCCGAAGTATTCGAACCTGCTGAAGACGTACCTGTACGTTCGGGCGAAACCAATCTATCTGGCAAGCGGAACCGTGCTCGGGCTGACGCCGGATAATTCGCCTACTGATGGTTTCGACGACAACTATGAGCAGGACCGTATCCGCTATATCGCGCAGAATGCGAGCCTGATCGTCAATGTCCAGGAGCGAATCAAAGGGGCGTGGGAACTCAAGAGCGTAGGACCGAACAACGTGGATGACTTCAACACGATCGGTGCCAATGCCCGTCGCTATGACCCCACGAATGGGACAATTTCGGCGGGCGATGTTGTGGTCTTTAGTGACATTACCGACACGAAGTAACAATGAGGTCGAGTATGACTGCGCGAATTTGGCATGAGGAAGGGAGGTGGGAGCGACGGTAAGTCTTCCGTCGGGACGCGGGTGAGGCGTAGATGCCTTGGCGCAGGAAGCGCGGCAAGGGGTTTGAGAAGAGCATGGTTCGGCGCAAGCCCCTCGCTGAAAAGATCCCGGAGCATTCACAGCGATGTGAGTGTGGAGCAACATTTTTCACAAATAAGGAGACAGAGCAATGCAAACGATGAAACTCACCCTCACCGTCGCAGCAATTGCGTCGGTGGCAGCACTTGCCACGGCACAACCGTGGCCAAACAACTACGCGATGGGCGAGGCTCCCGTGTTTAACCCCGCATGGACCTCCAATGCGCCGGCGTACCTCATGACAAATCTCGGCGGCAACGTCTATGGGATCGACATCACGGCGCCGGGAGTTGGCTCAGGCCCATATAACCGATTCCAGTGGAAGGTCACCGACGGAACGTGGTCGAACAGCGCGCCCTCTAACACCGATGGGAATGCATACGGGCGAGCGACAACAACCGGTACAGTCGTCAGCTTGCGGTGCGACTTCAACGCGCAAAACGATGGATTCATCCCGG
>JBMFRB010000008.1:0-124278 GCA_049968255.1 Candidatus Sumerlaeaceae bacterium
CCCGTACCAATATTCCCGAACCCGATTAGACCGATGTTGACTTGTTTCATTGTTATCATCCCTTTCCGCTCTCTTGGCCCGTCACAAGGCGGTCGCGCCTCCTACGCTCATGCTCGCCTCAAACTTCGTTCGCCAACTTTTTCTCAATCTTGGCCCACTGATCCTTGAGCGTCACGGCCCGGTTGAACACGAGTGCCCCAGGCCGACTATCCACCGAATCCACGCAGAAATATCCCACGCGTTCGAATTGAAATGTCGTGCCAGGACGTGCCTCGGCAAGCATCGGCTCCAGTTTGCAATCGCGCACAATCACAAGCGAGTTGGGGTTGAGATTGGCAAGGAATGTCTCACCTTCCGGCACGTCGTCGGGATCGGGCTTCGTGAAAAGATGCTCATAGAGCCGCACTTCCGCATTTGCCGCGTGCGAGGCACTCACCCAATGGATCGTCGCTTTCACCCTTCGTCCATCTGGTGCATTCCCGCCACGCGTCGCCGGATCATAGGTGCAACGGAGCTCCACCACATTGCCCGATGCATCCTTCACCACATCGTCGCATCGGATGAAATAGGCATACCGCAACCGCACCTCGCGTCCCGGCGCTAACCGATAGTACTTCGGCGGCGGATCCTCTCGGAAGTCGTCCCGCTCGATATAAATCACGCGCGAAAACGGCACAAGTCGTGTGCCAGCCCCAGGATCCTCGGGGTTATTGATAGCTTCGAGCCATTCGACCTGCCCCTCGGGATAATTTGTGATCACGACACGCAAGGGACGCAGCACGGCCATGGCGCGCGGTGCTCGCTTGTTGAGGTCCTCCCGCAGACAATGTTCGAGTAATTGGTAATCCACCACGCTGTCGGTTTTGGCCACGCCGATACGCGCGCAGAAGTCACGAATTGCCTCGGGCGTGTAACCGCGGCGCCGCAGACCGCGCAGCGTCGGCATACGCGGGTCATCCCAACCGCTCACATGCCCACCACGCACCAATTCGTGCAGTTTGCGCTTGCTCATCACTGTGTAAGTGAGGTTCAGACGCGCAAACTCTATCTGCTGCGAATGGTGGATGCCCAGCTCGTCCAGGACCCAGTCGTAAAGCGGACGGTGATCCTCAAACTCGAGCGTGCAGATCGAGTGGGTAATCCCCTCCAGCGAATCGCTGATAGGGTGCGCATAATCATACATCGGGTAAATGCACCATTTCGAGCCTGTTCTGTGGTGCGGCGGTGCCTTGATGATGCGATAGAGCACAGGATCGCGCAGGTTCAGGTTCGGCGAGGCCATGTCAATTTTTGCGCGGAGCGTGCGCGAACCCTCCTCGAATTCACCGGCGTGCATACGTTCGAAGAGTTCTAAGTTTTCCTCCACACTGCGATTGCGGTAGGGGCTCTCCACCCCAGGCTCTGTGAGCGTACCACGCGTGCGGCGCACCTCCTCCGGGCTTAGGTCGCAGACGTAGGCCTTTGCCTTGCGGATGAGCTCCACTGCAAACTCGTACATTTTCTCAAAATAATCCGATGCGTAATAAAGGTGCTCGCCCCAATCCCAGCCCAGCCAGCGCACATCTTCCTTGATCGCCTCGACGTATTCCTCGTCCTCCTTCGCCGGATTTGTGTCGTCGAAGCGCAAATGGCAGCGCCCACCAAACTCCGCGGCGATACCAAAATTCAGGCAGATGCTTTTGGCATGGCCTATATGGAGATAGCCGTTGGGTTCGGGTGGGAATCGCGTGATGACTTTGCCCCCCCATTTGCCCGAGGCAATGTCGTCGAGAATAATTTTGCGGATAAAATCTACTGCACGCCCCCCGCCGGAACCACACGGGTTGCAGGGCTCTTCGGCCTTATTGTTCATTTCGGAATTTGCCATAGCCTCAAAAATGTCGCCGCCACGGTTTTCGATCCAAGATGGCGATTCATGCCCGCATGCTCCCCAGGTGCAAGCGTTTCTTGCAAATCACCTCGTGCGAAAAGACAGACGTGTCAGCCAGCGCCCTCGCGCCAGGGCAGGGGTACACCCCACTGGCACGTCGCTTGCGCCAACGTCTCTTGCCACGTTTGTCTGGGGACGTGGCTATGCCTGCAAGACAACCGCACAGCACGTTCTTAGCCGATGAGAGAACCGCTGGGACGCTTATGCGCCTGCGGTAGCCTTAAGCTTTTCTGCGTTTTCGTACACTTCCTCGATGGGGCCGCACATATAGAATGCTTGCTCGGGAATATCGTCGAGTTCGCCGTTGACGATCTTCTCAAAGCCCTCGATTGTATCGGCCAGGCGCACGTAGCGCCCTGGTCGCCCCGTGAATGCTTCGGCCACGTGGAAGGGTTGACTGAGGAAACGCTGAATCTTGCGTGCGCGCGCCACGATGATCTTGTCTTCTTCGCTCAGTTCGTCCATGCCAAGGATAGCGATGATGTCCTGGAGGTCTTTGTATCGCTGCAAGACCAACTGCACTCGCTTGGCCACATTGTAGTGGCGCTCGCCAAGAATGCGCGGGTCCATGATGCGCGACGTAGAATCAAGCGGGTCCACGGCCGGATAGATGCCAAGCTCCGCAATTTGGCGCGAAAGGACGGTCGTGGCATCGAGGTGCGAGAACGTGGTGGCCGGCGCCGGGTCCGTGAGGTCGTCGGCAGGCACATAAATAGCCTGCACCGAGGTGATCGAGCCACGCCGCGTAGAGGTGATGCGCTCCTGCAATGCCCCCAGTTCGGTTGCCAGCGTGGGCTGATACCCCACAGCGCTTGGCATCCGCCCGAGCAGCGCGCTCACCTCAGAGCCCGCCTGAGTGAAACGGAAAATGTTATCAATAAAGAGCAACACGTCCTTGCCCATCTCGTCGCGGAAGTATTCGGCCATCGTCAGTGCGCTCAGGGCCACACGCAGGCGGGCGCCAGGTGGCTCGTTCATCTGGCCAAACACCAGTGCCGCGCGGCTACGCGATGGATCTTCGCGGTCGATAACTTTCGATTCGAGCATTTCATGCCATAGGTCGTTGCCCTCGCGCGTCCGCTCGCCCACGCCCGCAAATACGGAAAATCCGCCATGCTCCTTGGCGATGTTGTTGATCAGCTCCATGATGACGACGGTCTTGCCTACACCCGCGCCGCCAAACAGGCCAATCTTACCGCCTTTGGCGTAAGGCGCCAACAAGTCAATGACCTTGATGCCGGTCTCGAAGATTTGTGTGGCGGGAAGCTTCTCGGTGAACGGTGGTGCCGGCCGATGGATAGCCCAGCGCTTGTCAGGTTCCGGAAGCGGCGCCTCTGTGTCGAGCATCTCCCCAAGAAGATTAAAGATGTGCCCAAGCGTTTGCTCGCCCACGGGAACGCTGATGGGGCTGCCCGTGTCCACCGCTTTCAAACCCCGCACGAGACCATCCGTGGATTGCATCGAGACGCAGCGCACGATATTATTGCCAATATGCTGCGCCACCTCGACAGTAACGGTCACCCCCCGGCGTGGATCCTCAATCCGGATCGCGTTGAGGATGTTGGGAAGTGCCTCCGACGGAAACTCAATATCAACGGTCGGTCCGATGATTTGCTTTACGACTCCCGTGGCCATTGCGACGTCTTTGCTCCTCGTTTTCTCTGTGGCACGGCGCGCCCTCCCGCCGAGGCCATGCAAGCTCCCGGGGCGACAAAAAATTTCCTCACCTGCCGCCCCACTCGCGAGAAATGCGGACCCGCCTTGTACTCTCTTTCTTCCCTTACAATAATAGCTCCATGTTTTTCTCCAGAAAAGCGAAAGCAACGAAGAAGAAGCGCCGGCCTGCGTCTCACAAATGCTGCCCGCAGAACCCACCAGCTCACTCCGATTCCTCGCGCAAAAACCACCGGCCAGCCCAGCATCCCCTCGCCAGAAGCGCCCCCACTAGGCCTTCTCCAGCACAACCACGGCCACCGCGTGGCCCCGCGAATGGGACAACGTAACATGCATCGCCCCCACACCATATTCACGCGCAAGCTCAAGCGCGCGGCCACTCACCACAAGCTGCGGCATCCCACTCGGCAAGTTCTCGATGCCGACATCCTGCCACGTGACACCCTTCGCCCAGCCCGTGCCCAACGCCTTCAGAAACGCCTCTTTCGCCGCAAACCGCGCAGCATAGTGCTGCGCGGGAATCGGCATGCGCCGGCAGTAGTCTCGCTCCACCGGCGTGAACACTTTGTTTTCGAATCGCTCACCGTGCTTGGCCAGGTTCTCCTGGATCCGCTCGATTTCGATCAAATCCACACCTATACCGAAAACCATCGCGCTCCGTGCCCACTAAGATTCGAAACAACAACGTCCCTTCTACAGGCTGCCAAGGCTGGAATTCCCAACGTCAGCCTTGCGCGGGAGCGGTTGGCTGCCCAACTGCAGCGACTCGCTTGGCGTGGCGGGTGCCATCTCATGCTTTTCCCTTTAGGGCCAACGTCCACGCCCTACCGAAATTCTTCCTCGAATCCCAACGAACTTGCCGAACGTTTTCTCGCGCCCGCAGTAGGGCTTGGCAAGATGGAGCGAGTCATTCGGCGGCTTCTGCGCCGCCATGGGATCGAGCTAAGCAAACGCCTGGGCCAACACCTCCTCGTGGACCACGCCATGCTCGAGCGCATCGCCGCCGCATCGGGAGTGGGACCGGGTTGGCACGTGATCGAAATTGGAGCCGGCGCTGGCAATCTCACTGTGCACCTGGCTCGAACCGGCGCCCGCATCACCGCCATCGAGCTGGACGAGCGCTTTCGTCCCCTCCATGAGGAAGTTTTTTGCAACCACGAGCTTGCCGACATTGCTCCGACGGTGGACTTCTGGTACGGCGATGCCCTCGCCTTCGATTATCGCTCCGTCGCCGATCTGGCCCATGCGCAGGGAATGCATTTCGCCGTCGTTGGCAACATTCCTTACCAGATCACCTCGCCCCTCGTGGCCAAGCTTGTGCTCGAGGAAATCCCGTTCGATGCAATGACGTTGCTCATGCAGCGCGAAGTGGCGGAGCGCCTGGCCACACGCCATGGCGGCCGCCAGTCGGGTTCCATCTCGCTCAAGGTGAACTTTTATTGCTATGTCGAGCTGCTTTTTGTCGTACCGCGCCGCCTGTTTCTGCCGCCACCCCAAGTCGAGTCGCAACTTGTCCGGTTTTCTCGCCATGAACCGCTTCTTCCCCCGCCGCTGCGCCCGCGTTTCTTCTCGCTGCTCGAGGCGGCCTACGCCCAGCGGCGCAAAATCCTCGGCAACACTGTCGCCGCAGCCGGCATCGGCTACTCCAAGCAGCGCGTGGAAAAAGCCTTGCAAGCGTTAGGCCTTCCGGCCTCGACTCGCGCCGAACAACTTGGCCTCAATGAATTTCTTGCACTCTTCGAGAAATTGAATCCTGCGACATCCGAATATGAATAAAACCATGATGAAAAAGCACCGACTCCGCTTTGCCCCCTCGCCCACAGGATTACTTCACGTGGGCAGTGCCCGCGCTGCCCTTTTCAACTGGCTCTACGCCCGACACACCCACGGAACCTTCCTCATACGCATTGAAGACACGGACCTCGAGCGCTCGACCGAGGAGGCCACCCAGCAGATTCTCGAATCGCTTGAATGGCTCGGTCTTACTCCCGATGAACCGGTCGAATACCAAGCCAAGCGCGCTCACATCCACCGCGCCTACCTTGAACGCCTGCTCGAAACTGGGCACGCCTATCGCTGTTACTGCCCGAAGGAGAAGCTCGACGAGCTACGCGAACAGGCGCGCGCAGAGGGGCGCATCTTCGCCTATCGCCGCGAGATGTTTCCCGAGGAGGAGGCGCAAAAACTCGAGGCAGCAGGAGCACCCTTCGTCATCCGCTTCCGTGCACCTGTCGGGGGAACAACTGCTTTCGACGACATTGTGTATGGGCACATAGAAGTCGAAAATGACACGATCGGTGACTTCGTCATTGCACGCCCCGATGGCACCCCCCTCTACAATTTTACCAACGTCGTGGACGACATCGACATGGGCATCACGCTCGTGTGCCGCGGCGAAGACCACGTGCCTAACACGCCAAAACAGATCATGATCTATCGCGCACTTGGGGTCGAGCCCCCCCAATTCGCCCACCTCCCTCTTATCCTTGGCCCCGACAAACAGAAACTTTCGAAACGCCACGGCGCCACTGGCGTCACCGAATTCCGCGCCATGGGTATTCTGTCTGAGGCCCTCGTCAACTACCTTGCCCTTTTGGGATGGGCGCCACCTGAGGCCGAGTTCGACGAGGTGATGCCCCTCGACGAACTCATTGCGCGCTTCAGCCTCGACCGCGTCAGCAAAAGTCCCGCCGTTTTTGATCACGAAAAACTGCTGTGGATGAACGGTGTGTACATTCGCCAAACGCCTCGGCCCCGAATCGAGAGCCTTGTGCGCCAGCGGCTTGCCGAGCGTTGGCCAGTCCTCGAAAGGCCTGACTTCGTGCCGCCCAACCCCGCGCTCACACGCGAGGATTGGTTGAGCGGCATAATCTCCTTGGCTATTGAGCGCTGCCGCACTCTTGCTGAATTCCCTGACCTCCTCGCATTCTTCTTCGAAGCGCCGACGGACTACGACGAAAAAGCTGCCAAAAAATTCCTCTCATCCGAGAAGCAAATCGAGCAGCTCGAGCACGTGGCAAACCTGTTGGCCGAAGCCTGGCCTCGCGCCCTCGAGATTGCGGATCCTACCACCCAACGTACACCCGAAGCACTGGAGCGTTGGTGCCAAGCTATGGAAATGCCTTTGCGGGAATGGGCTGAAGCCGAAGGACTGAAGTTTGGCAACGTTGCCCAGCCGATCCGCCTTGCTGTCACGGGCCGAACTGCATCACCGCCGCTCTTCCCCGTGTTGTGGCTCCTTGGTCGCGACGAATCATTGCGCCGTATTGCTGAACTCGCCACATGGGGACGCAAACGCCTGGCACAAAATGTCCCGCACTCCTCAGCACCGGGCTCAACATGAATTTTTCCGCTGTCGCTTTGAATAATTGTACGATCTGAGCTAAACGTGGGGCGGTAGTTCAGTTGGGAGAACGCCGGTTTTGCAAGCCGGAGGTCACGGGTTCGAATCCCGTCCGCTCCACCATCATCGCTTCAATTTACCCCGCACTCTGTTGAAGAACTCCTCTCCCACATTGCCGATGCATGGACCGGCTGGGCAAACTACTTTGTCTGTGGGCCGCAGGACCACTTGAGCACAAGTGTTCCTGCTCACCCAAACTCAAGCTCGAGTGAGCTCGGGCAACGGCACCATCCCAATCATCACACCCTACGGACGAGCACAGTCTGCGCGAGAGCTTTATCAAAAGCGAACTCGCTATAGCCTACCCGCACCACTACCGCTGGCGACTGCTTTAGCACAGTCAGAGTGGTACCCGGCAGCACCCCCAACGAAAGAAATTTGCGAACGTGAGTAGGATCAAGGAACCGCTCGACTAACGCCTGGCGTCCGGGAGGGATTTCCGCCAGTGTGAAGCCAGGCCGTTGACACAGTCCATCGTGCGGCGGGGCAACAGACTCAGCAGGGAGTTTTTTGCCGAAAAGCCATTGCTTTAGCCGTGCCAACGGATGGGGCTCACGTGGCATTTCCATGCCGCAGTTCGGGCACTTGACCATCGCGCATTTCGATCGCGAGCAGCAAAGCGAGCATGCCACTTGGCTCTCGTGCTCTTCAAACTCCGTGCCGCATTCCCGACAAATCATCTCACAGCCACCCCGTTGCCTGAAGAATGAGATTTGCCCCAATACCCACTGACGTCGCCGTCAGGAGAATCGCCGCGCTTGTGCCCAAGGCAAAGCGCCATCCCCGTTCCTTCTGCATAACCGAGAACATTGCTACGCACGGCAGGAAAAGCGAGATCACCAGAGCCGAAATGAAAATCTGCCGCTCGTTGAGGCGCCCATGATTGAGCAGATCGAAAAGCCCAGCTGCGCCATAATCCCGTCGGAAAAATCCAAACAACAGCGAATGCGCTGCTTCCCGAGGTAGCCCCATTGCAGCCACCACCGGCTGGATCATCCCAATGATCACGTCAAACACGCCGGTCACTGTCCCCACCCAAATCACAGCACTCGCCGCCAGGAAGAGTGGGAATATTTCGACAAAGTACCAGTACATCCGAGAGTAAGTCTTTTTGAGCACGTTCGACAGGCGCGGCATCCTCAGCGGCGGGATTTCCAGATAAAACGCAGGCGGGCGCCCGGGGACCTTGCGTGCCGCAATCATGCCCAGCAAAAGAAACATCACCGTCATCAAGACAATCCACAGCACGAAGATCTTCGGCCGCTGCGCCACCATGGCCAGCACCACCCCTAACTGCGCTGAACACGGGATAGCAACCCCTAGAAGAAGAGTTGCAATAACGCGTTCGCGCTTCGTTTCCAGAATGCGCGTGACGACGGTGGCCATCGTGCCGCAGCCAAAGCCCAGCACAATCGGAATCACCGCCCGACCATTGAGCCCCAGTTTTTTGAACACACGATCGAGCAAAAGAGCCAACCGCGGCAAGTAACCACTGTCTTCCAGCACCGAGAACATCAAAAAGAACGTCCCAACAATGGGCAAGATCAACGCCACGGCATAGCGCAGCCCCAGAGTCAACATGCCGTATTCGTGCACGAAAAGGTCTTGCAACACGGGCCAAGGAATCAGCCGCTCGACCCACCGCGTGAGCAACGGGGTAACGTACGCCTCGTAAACACTATTTTCCAAAAAATCCACCAAGGTGCCAGCGCCAAACTTGCCAACGAATTGATAGACACCGAAATAGAGCACAGCGAGCGCGAGCGGCACCGCCGTCCAAACGTTCATCGTCAGGCGATTGACAAGCCCTCCAAGCGTGGACACCGTGGGGGCGGGAAAACTCGCAACTTCGGCCAGGACATCGTCGGCATAGCGCTGGCGAGCCAGCCGCAATGCCAGCTCAAAGTCCGTGCGCTCGAGCAACGGCAAACTGTCCAGCAGCTCGGGAGTCACCAACCGCGCCGGATTGACCGGGGTCCCCGGAGCGGCCACTCGCCGCAACACATCGCGCACCTCCCGAGGATACTCAATCGGCGGCACAGGCGGTTGCGGCCCCACTCCATCGCGAATGATCGCGCAAAGCACGTCCAGCCCTTCGCCCGTCGTGGCAACTGTGGGAACAACCGGCACACCGAGCCGCTCGCCCAGTTCCTCATGATCGATGATCACCCCAAGGCGGCGCGCCTCGTCCATCAGATTCAGCACCAACACAAGGCGCCGCCCCAGCTCGAGAAGCTCGAGCACAAACGGCAACATGCGCCTGAGATTCTTTGCGTCCACAATGTGCAAAATAAGCGCATCGGGCTGACTGAGGATCATCTCACGCGACACACGCTCCTCGTCCGTAATAGGCAAAAGTGAGTAAGCGCCCGGTGTGTCGCGAATTTCAAAGCCAGGCAGAAGCGAACTTTGGCCAACGCTCACCTCTACCGTTGTGCCTGGGTAATTGGAAACGCTCACACTCTTGCCCGTGAGCTTATTGAAAATGAGGCTCTTGCCAACATTCGGCGGGCCCACAATGAGGATTTTCCGCAACTCGGAAGCGGTCCGAAGCCGCGATTCACCCCCATATTCGGGAGATTCCGTTGCCATTGGTGGTGCTCTTAACCTCGCTGAAATAAACCTATAATTGGTACTATTTCTTTCCGCTCTTTATTCGGTTCTCCGCTTTTTGCGCCTCGCTGTGCAGACAGTACACTAATTCAGGCTATACGCGAATCGAGAAACTTTCCTTCTTTGCCTGAGGCAGAAATGATATCGGGGGTTAAAAAAACTGACGCGCCCGGGATGTTTCGCAGCAATCCCTTGTCGGCGCGCCCCACTTTTGTACTCAAGACCTAGAGGCCGAGTCTACAAACATGACTTCCTGGGCCTCGTAATCCATAAGATGCAATAGAAAAGTTATGTTCCACGCCCCAGCCGCCTAAGGCCTCGCCGGTGGCTGTTCCAGAAGCGGCTTGAGCAAGCCTAGCCCCTCGTCGCTGTCGAGAATCCACGAATAGCAGAACACACTAAAGCCGGGCAGCTCGAGGTCGGCCACCATGCGCGCCTGCTCTGCGATCGGCGGATGTGCCACGCCGCCGTAAACGTCGTACGTTCGCTTCTGGAGCGCCAGCGCCGGCAACACCTTGACGTCGCTCATCGGCGGCAGAGCATTGAGCACTGTTTGCACCTCCTCGCGCACGCCCGCAAGCGAGGAAGCATAGGCCATCGGAACAATTTCATCCAGATAGCCTCGCTGCACCATCTCTCGCCAGTTTTGGAATTTTGTGGATTGGTAACGCGCACTTTCCGGCGATGGGAAAATTGCCACACTCAGGGCCACGTTTGGCTTCGCTTTCTTCACCCGCTCGCGAGCCATCCGCACCATTTCCAAAACCTGCTCCTCACGGAACCACACCCATCGGCGCCACGCCGCACTCGTTGTCAGGCGCTCGATCGCTACGGGATCGACTCCGAACTTTTTCTTGTACAGCGCCCGCGTGTAGTCGTCGTAGCCAGCGTCCATCTCACCGTCCGGGTAACGAATATAATCGAGGTTCACACCGGCCACGTCGTAACGGTGCACGATTTCTTCGATCATATTGGCCACAAGCCTTCTCACCTCTGGGTGAGCCGGATTGGCAAAGTTGTGCGCGCTTTCCGCTTTACTCGTAGGGCTCCCGTCGCGCAACAATAGACGCCACTCCGGGTGCTTGTCCAAAAGCGGCGTACGCGGAAATTGCGGATAAGCAATCGTGTCAACTTCCCAGTAAAACGTCTCGATCCATGCATGAACTCGCAACCCGCGCTTGCGCGCCTCGCGCACATAAAGCTCAAGGTAATCTTTGCCCTTCATCTCCGGCCGCTGCGGAACATAACGGCTCGGATAAATCACAAAACCATGATAAAAGGTCTCGACGTAGACATCAGTGAAACCAGCTTCGGCAAGGTCATCGAGCTGCGCCACAACCGACGTCTCCGACGCCTCGGGCCGCAACCACACACCCAAGTGCGAAAATGCTTTTTTGCCGGACGCTATTTGCGCCGACCAAGGCCCCACGAGCAACAATGTGAGCGCAACGACAAGACCACCCAGCTTCCGCGCCAAACCTGATTTGCATGCTTCTGGACGGCCTAGCGACTCCAAACTCCGCATGATGCTTCTCCTTCCCATAAGGTTTGTGACAATAAGTTGTCTTACTGAAAATCTCTCGCTTCCTCCTTTCTAGCGCGGAGCAGGTTTCTCGCACAGCTGAGCCACTGTTTCGCGCACTGTCGCGATGCACCAAATTCACAAAATCATTCGCAAGCATCGGCTTGCGAGGTGAACCTCCGATCACACGACGGGAGAAGGGAGTCCGGAGGGGGCTCAAGCAGCGGCGAAGGTGAAATCTTGAACGTCGGCCCAATCACCTGCCAGCAAAACGACATGATCTTCGCCTCCACTTCCACGCTGAGCCGCCGTGCCTGGCGCATTCCCCTCCCAAGCGCATCGCGTCCGCGCCCCTTCAGCCCTTGCGGCACAAGGCGGCTTCGATTCATCCCACGGCCTCGAGAAAAAACAGGCCGAAAAATCGCACTAACTCCCACCGCTGGAGTATTGCCAAGCTGACACGCGACAGCACCGGGCAATGCGGGCGGCGTGAGCCACACGCTCATGTCAGCCTCTTGGTGCGACCGCACAATTCTCGCCCGCGCGGCGCTCATGGCCACGTCCATCGGCGAGAAGACAAGCGTAAGAACACGTTTGCTCCACATCGGCAACACCTGCCCCTAGATCAGTTCCGCCGGCGCGACCCATGCCCCATCCTTGGCGCACGACACACGCGCCCCTTCGAGCACGGCCACGGTGTCGAGCATCTCGCCGGCGCTCGTGGGCGACGCGCCCGTGCGGAAAAACTCCACGACCGCCGCAATCAGGCGCGCATAGAACGCTTCGTAATCTTGCACCGTGGCCACGGCGTAATGCTCGCCCACGCGCACACCAAGCTGCCACGGCATGGTCTCAGACTGATTAGCTGCTTGGCGCACCTCCACACTGGCTCTCATCGTGCCAAAATCAAGCATCACAAGGTGGTCGCCAGGTAGCCCGACGTCGCACACCCGCTTCAAGCGCGCCTCGCCCACCGCGCGTAGCGCCATGGCCACAGTATGCACCCCGTAGCCGTCCCAATGCCCCATGCCGCGGGCGAACATGCCGCTCCATGGCCCGGAAAGCTCGGCCAGAAGATTCTCAACCTCGATGGCAAATCGCAGCGCCGAACTCGCCATGAGAGGCGCTCCTGCTTGTGCCGCAGCCTCCACGATTTGTTGAGCTTCAGCCAGCGTGGGGGCAAGAAATTTGTCCACAAACACCGGCTTTCCGCTCGCCAACGCGGGGCGCGCCAGCTCGAGATGTGCGGCGCAATTGTCCGGCGCAAGCACCATCACGGCATCGCTCTCGGCCACAACTTCCTCGGCCGAGTTGGCTCGCTGCACACCCTGCTTCGCACACCAATCCTCCTCGCCAAACGGTTTCACTTCGTACGCTGCCACAACTTCCACCGCACCGTAACACCCAGAACGCAACAAACGCACAAACGTATCAGCATGGAAGTTGGCTAGATGATGATCAATAAACCCGATTCGCATAATCCCTCCAAAATTATATAACTAAATTATCACACAAAACTCCTAACGCAAGCCCTTTTCCCGTGCTCACGACCCGACGTCCCACCGCGCAGCCAAGGAGGCCAGGCCACGAGGCTGAGTCTCGACGGGGGAAGTTCTGGGAGATTTTCAGGCGCGCCAGAAACTCGAACACAACTTTTGCGCACTGGTGTAGCAGGCGACACCAACCACGGTATGTCCGGCCAAAAAGTCGAATGGCAGCTACGCGGTGGCACTGATCATTTTCCTATCAGGTGACGTGCGCGGGTGAGTGGGGCCACACTAGCGACCACCAATGCCGGAAAACCTAATAAAAGCAAGAGTCTACAAAGGGAAGCGCAAAGCGACGGCGGAAGAGAGGCAAAGCCAGCCGACAGCGAACATATGCTGCCGCCCCACTCACCACTTGGGGCGCTTGCCGACATCGTGCGACTCATGACCGCAACGATTCTCCTGGCGCCCTACCTACTCGCTTAGTAGCAGCCTTGGCGACTGATCGACCTCCGCGTGGAGAGCCTGCCGAACGCTTCATCGCTTATCAAGTGTTGCCTGAATACGTGCCCCCACTGCCGTTCTCCTCGTTATCGGCAAAAGCTTTCGTGTTCGACCGACCTTAGCAGCTCGTTGCCATATGATCCGATCTCGTGTTCACTCATCGTGTGCCAACCGCGTCCCGATAGCCCAGCAATCCAACCAACCGCTACTGGTCGCTCGGCAACATCCTCCCGCTTCCACGCTTGATTGGGTAGGCCAAACCTGCCTACGTTACCGCCCTCATTGACGTTGCTGCCACGGACATGGCACCCTACTCGAACCGCGACGCGGTCGAGGCACGCGTGGCTGAGCGCGAAAGCGTTCGGGGCTCGCAAGCAGAAGGTGACCGAAGGCAAGCGTTTGGCCCGCGCCACAGGGACACCCGACAAAAAAGATGCTCCACTGCGGAGCGAGGGCCGCAGCGGAGCATTCTGCCACTCGTTCAATGAGAGACGGCCTTGGGGCCAATCTCGGCAATTAACGCCAGCGAGGGCGCTGAACTTCAATCTTCACCGCCACCAAAGTCGAGCGATCGTACTTCGCTTCCACGCGATCGCCGACCACAAGATCTGCCAACGTGAGGATTTGATTCCCGCGCTTGATAACCGTGTTGCTATCCACGCTGAGCGTTACGGGACCACCACGGCGCGGCGCAATAGTTACTGAGCTTGCGTTTGGGTCAACCGCCGTGAGTTTACCTTCCACCTGAGCCAGGGCCTGCGGCGGCGGAACAGGCGTGCAAGGCTTCACCTCTATCTTCAACGCCACTAGCGTATTCGGGTCGTAGTGAACTTCGACGCAATCACCCACCTGGATATCCGCCAGTGTGGCTGGTAACCCGTTCTTGCAGATAGAGGTACTGGCGTCCACTGACAGCGTCAGTAGGGGCGCGCCATTTTTGGGTGCCACCGTGACCGAGTTAGCACCCGCATCCACCGCGGTCACCGTCCCCTTGACCTCGGTTTCCACATCCTCGCCACAGTCCTTGAGCTCAATCTTCACAGCTTCCAGCGTGGTGGGATTGTATTTTACTTCTACACTCGCTCCCACAGCGATGTCGGCGAGAGTCAGCAATCGATCGTCGCACTTGATGACCGTGAGCGACGTCACCGTAAGCGCAACATCAGCCCCACCGGAACTTGGCGTGACGGTGATGCTACTCGTCGCCACGTCCACAGCGGCGATCGTTCCGTGCACCTCGATAAGCCGCGGAGGTGGCGGCAACGTGCCACTCTTTGCTTCGATCTTGATCGCGTTGCGCGTGGCCGCATCGTATTTGGCTTCAATCCGATCACCCACAACGAGATCTCCCAAGGTGGCGGCAACGCCATTGCGCTTAATTTGAGTGGCAGGCGTGACATTCAACGTGACAGGCGAACCGAAGTTCGGCGTGACCGTGATCGTTGAGTTCGTCAGGTCAACGCCAGAGAGGGTCCCTTTGATTTTCGATCCGGCGCGGTCTGCAAAAGCAGCCCCCACCACAACGAACATCAAAGCAACCACAAGGCTCCTCGCTAAAGCCTTTCGGGTGGTGAAGCAGCGACTCATGATGCGTCCTCCTTTTGGGATGTTATTGTCTAGCCACCTATGTTTAGCTTACACGGGCGTCCTTCCTGTCAAGTGGATTTAAACAGTCCTGTTTTTTTTGAGCTGGTTCTCCATTCCGATGAAAAGGGGGTAAGATGACCCAAAGAAACAGGACGCTCCTCTGAGACGATCCCAAAAGCCTGCGGCCAGCTGCGTGTGGCCCCGGAAGACAAGGGATGAGTTTGGTGCGGAATGGGTAAGGACATGAAGAGCGCTGCGCGTGCGCACGAGACAGCCAGGTTTTGAGACGCAAGAGTCCGACGCCAAACACGTGCGCGCAGCAGCACGCGGCGCTGCTCGCCTTCGGGCATGAAAGCCGGTGCCACCCGTTTCTTCGCGCCAAGACCGCAGGTGCGTGCGATCGATGCCCGAACTCCTCCGCGATGGGAAATGAAAAGCGGAACCCCTGAACAGCTAGGCCAGCTGAGAGCGAATAACGCGGTGTGTCCCAAACTAGCCCAATGAGCCATGGTGCTGCAGACCACACCTCGCCCAAGAGCACGGCGACGAGGCCCTTTCTTCATGGCAGCAAGGGTTTCCTCCCGTTCTTTGCGGCACGGCGCTCCGAGCTCCACTTTTGAATTGCCCGCGTTCGGCCTCACCCCACACACTCGACCCCGCCAATGAACAACGCACAAAAAAGCGAGCGGCCTGTTGCCAAAGGCCAGAACATCGAGCTTGATGTTCACGATTTGGCATTTGGCGGGCGCGGCGTCGCTAGGCTCGAGAACTTCGTTGTCTTTGTGGACGGTGCTCTTCCCGGAGAGCGCGTGCTTGCCCGCATCGACCGTGTAAAATCAGCCTTTGCCGAAGCCACTGTGCAATCCGTCATCCGGCCGTCGCCTGCGCGCGTCGAACCGCCCTGCCCTCTTTTTGGTGAATGCGGCGGCTGCCAGCTCCAAAATCTCGCCTACAAAGAGCAGATTCGCCAGAAAGAGAAACAGATTCGCGACGTGTTCGCGCACCTCGCTGGCATCCAACTTCCCGAGATTCGTTCGATCATCCCTTCACCCGAAGAGTGGCACTACCGCAATAAGATGGAAATGGCCTTCGGCAAACGTGCCGACGGCTCCGTCGCCATCGGGTTTCACACGCGCGGAGATTTTTGCACAGTGCTCGACGTTCCCGCGTGCCTTCTCCAACCCACGGTCTTCGATGAGGTCGTGCAATTCCTCCGCCACGACATTGAAAAGCAGCATGCCACCGCCCCCGAGCGCCTTACGGCCTACGATCCCGTCACTCATCGTGGATTCTTCCGCCACCTCGTTATGCGCCATAGCCGCGCCACTAACGACATCCTCGTCGCGATCCTCACAAACGATGGTGAATGGCCGGAATTTGAAGATCTCGCAGCTCGCTTTCTCGCGAACTTTCCCCAGTGCAAAGGATTCACTTGGGGAATTCATCGTGGGGTCAGCGATGTGGCCCGCATGGAAGAGAAGCGTCAACAGTTTGGGCGCGGCTGGATCGAAGAAACGCTCGGTGAACGCACGTATCGAATCTCGACCTTTTCCTTCTTCCAAACAAACTCGCTCGCGGCCCGTTTGCTTTACGACACCGTGCGCGACTTTGCAGAGCTCGCAGGTAAAGAACGCGTTCTCGACGCCTACTGCGGCACCGGCTCTATTGGCATCTATTTAGCGGACCGCGCCAAAGAAGTCGTGGGGGTCGAGCTTGTGCGCGAAGCCGTGTGGGATGCCCGTCACAACTCTCAACGTAACAAGCTAACAAATTGCTCCTTCTTTTCAGGGCAAATGCGAGATGTGCTGCCCACCCTCACGAACTCACTGCGTCAGAGATTCGATCGGCTTGTCGTGGATCCTCCACGAGGAGGCATGGATAAACGCTCGCTCAAACTGCTCATTGCGCTAGGCGCGCCCCTCATCGTGTACGTCTCATGCAATCCCACCACGCTCGCCCGCGACGCAGTCACGCTGACTGCTGCGGGCTACGCGCCGGAAGTTGCACAGCCGCTAGATCTCTTTCCCCACACACACCACGTCGAATGCGTTGTAAAGTTTCGCAAGAGGTCTTGAGACTTATGAGGCCCCGGCCACTGCCCAATCACCCAATACGGCTTCTCGTGTTCGACATCGATGGCTGCCTGTCGCGCGGAAGTTTCTCGCACTTCTCTGCGGACATGATAATGCGCTTGCGCGAAGTCAGCGCGAAGGCTGCTTGCGATCCACTCTACCCGGCCATCACCGTGTGCACCGGTCGCCCCCAACCCTACGTGGAGTGCTTTCTCCAAATGATTGGCAGCACAATGCCCGCATTGTGCGAGGGAGGAACGGTGCTTTTCGACCCTCACACCCACGGCGTTTACACCCATCGAGATTTCGGCCTGCGCGAAGAGCGGCTGCTCGAGGCACTTCGCCACGAAGTCGAGCATGAACTGGTGAACGAGGCAGTGATGTTCGAACCGGGCAAAGTCACTCATCTGACGTTGCTCGTCATCCCTCCCTTGACGCCCGAGCAGCTTCTGCCAGCCGCGCTCGCTATTTCACAACGTTTTGGCCCCGAATTTATCGTCGAAACTACACGAATTTGCGTGCATTTCCTTTTCCGCCACCTTCATAAAGGAACCGGAGTGGCGTGGCTGAGCGAGCGAACCGGCATCGCACCGGACGAGATGGCAGGCATGGGCGATGCGCGCCCCGATGTGAGCTTCCTCGAGATGGTCGGCATCGCCGGTGCACCCGCAAACGCCCACCACGACGTAAAAGCGGTGGCCCATTTCGTTAGCCAAAAAAGCGACGCTGAAGGCGCGCTGGAATTTATCGATTGGATCCTCGCTCACAATCACCGCTTCTACGAGAACGGCGGTCCGCCACACAACTGAGGAGCAAAGCCATGCACATCAGCGCCCACACGCAAATGGTCGGCATCATTGGCTATCCAGTGCGGCATTCTCTCAGCCCCCTCATGCACAACGCTCAATTCCAGCGCCTCGGCCTAGATTTTGTTTACTTGGCGTGGGAAGTGCCCCCCTTGCAGCTTGGCGCAGCCGTGCAGGGACTCAAAGCCCTTGGCGCACACGGATTCAACATCACCGTTCCCCACAAACAGTCCGTCATTGCTGAACTCGATGAGATCGCGGAAGATGCAAAAGCCATTGGTGCAGTGAACACCGTGCGCTTCGAGCAGGGACGCGCTGTGGGTTATAATACAGATGCCGACGGCTGGCGCGAGGACATTGAATCGGAGGTCTCCCTAAGGGGAAAGATCGTGTGTGTGGTGGGGGCCGGCGGAGCGGCGCGCGCCGTGGCCATTGGGGCGTGTCAGGCCGGTGCCGCAACAATTGTGATTTGCAGTAGGCGCTTTGAAACCGCGGAAGCACTCGGCCAACTGCTTCGCCATTTTTTCCCCCAAGTCAGCGTTGAGTGGAGCAGCTTGTGTGGCAACCACTGCCGTGAACTTATGCGCAAGGCTCAAATTGTCGTCAACGCCACCCCTGTCGGCATGGCCGGCAAAGGCGGCACGCCTTTTCCCACGGAATGGCTCATCCCCGAGCAATTTGTGTATGACACCATCTACACGCCCGCCGAAACACAACTTCTGCGCGAAGCGAGGCAACGCGGCTGCCGCGTGCGCAACGGAATCGGAATGCTGGTACGCCAAGGGGCAAAAGCCTTCCATCTTTGGACAGGCGTCGCGCCTGATCCCATGGCAATGGAAGCCACTGTGCGTGCGGCGCTAGAAGGAAAATCTTGAGCCTACTTAGCGCGAGATTGGCTGCGCGTAGCTGTGAAGGCCCCCCGCCAATCCCGGCAAGTACGACACTCCAAAATACGTGATGAGCACCATCAGGAATCCCACCTTCGAGGCCGCCACCGACCAGCGCCCGCGCCACCCGCGTACCATTCGCAGATGAAGGTAAATTGTGTATGTAAGCCACGTGATAAAAGCCCACGTCTCCTTCGAATCCCAGCTCCAATAGCGCCCCCACGCGGTATTCGCCCACACCGCACCAAGAATAATCCCGAGGGTGAGAAGTGGCCACCCCACCAAAACGCTGCGATAACACAATTTCTCAAGAGCTTCCGGCGACGGTAAAAACGCCAGGCGCCCCTTTGAGATTTGGCTAAGAAAATATCCCAAGGCGAAAAGAAACGACAGAAGGAACGCAGCATAGCTAATGAGCAGCGAGGTCACGTGATAGTTCAGCCACACAGAATTGAGAACGGCCACAAGCGGCTCGACCTTGCGCATGTGCAGGGGCATCGAGTTGGCCATCGTCATGCAGAATGTGCCCGCAAGTGCCACTACAAGCCCGATCCACGCGCGCCGATAAGCTGTTTCGAACGCAACCCCCATGAGGCCAAACGCTGCCATTGTGAACGTGATGGATTCGTACATATTGCTGACCGGAATGCGGCCCC
Organism: Candidatus Sumerlaeaceae bacterium; assembly: GCA_049968255.1. Taxonomy (GTDB): domain Bacteria; phylum Sumerlaeota; class Sumerlaeia; order Sumerlaeales; family Sumerlaeaceae; genus DRVG01. The sequence goes on from JBMFRB010000008.1 coordinate 19,142, forward strand.
CGAGAAAATAGCGCGCCACAAGACCAGAAAGCATGAGCAGGGCTGCTACGCTGAGCGCCCCGACCGCTGCCCAATAACTCCAACGGCCCCACCTTGGAAGCTTCTGCAACTCCTCGTGCATTTTTCGCGGCGGGGAGCTGCCTGCGATAAGCTCCACTCTCGCGGCAGCAACGCCACCGACCTCCACGGTCGGAATCGGCCGGTTCCCATTTTCAGCTGTTTGGGCCTCAAACCGCCTTAGGCGCACAAGCGCTGCAATCGAAAGGAGAAAACCGGCCACAGCGAACCAATACACTTGCGCAGCGCGCTGAAAGGGATGGAAAGCGCTGTACCAACGGTCGAGTTCGCGTTTCCACCGGACAGGATAGCCGGAAACCTGCTGTGCGAGTTTCTCAAAATCTTGCACGCTGCGCTCAATCTCATCCCTTTGCACGCGGTTGGCCATCAACCCATCGCGAAGTGCAGCATGCAAGCGAACCGCTGCCGCCACAAGTTCGTTCGAAACACGGGCGCGCTCAAGCTGGGCTGCGGCCTGGGGATCTAACGCGGGATCCTCGAGAACGAAAGGCGATGCCATAAGACCCTGCATATCACCCAGGGGAACGATGCGAAACTCGTGGGGAACGTTGAGCAGAGTCGCCACGCGGAACGCGAGCTTCTTCACGCCCTTCTGAAGCTGCGGCGAAAGACCATGGAGTGCGCTGTCACCATTGGTGAGGTAGCCCATGATGTAGCGCTGACCCGCCGGATGACGCATGAGGCTCCCCGCACTCACACGATGGCGGTGATTCGTGTCCAAGCCAAAAAGAGCGGCCACCTGTGGGCTCTCGATTGGGATTGCTGGAACACGCATCCACTCAGCGTGACGATAAGCCATCGAAAGCGCAGTGAGAACAGAGTCTCGACCGTCGAAGCGAGGCTTGCCCGTCACCCCCGCCACGACAATCTCGCTCTATGTGCGAAGCGAATAGTTCATCCCCTCGCTTTGCACCGCCAGCTTTTCAATCCCACTTTGCGACAGCACCGACGCCATCCCCCCAGGGCACAGCTGCTCGAGAGTCGGTGCCGGGCTTTCCGCAGAACCAGTCATCGCCCCACCATTTTCAGCGCCTCCAGGATGGGTAGGCGTAAAATGCAGCGGCGCCTCCTGGCGTCCATTCTTGCGGTAATCGGTCTGCGCCCTGGCCAAACACAAGGTCGTCGCCAGCAAAGCAACATACACGAGAGTGGCCATGGGGCGGCGAGCAAATGTGTATGCAATTGGTCCCATCTTTATCACGACTAAGCGATACCGTCGTAATTTATTCGGCTGCGGTCGGTTCGGCAAAAGCCGCACAAAGCTCGAACGGCAGCACATCGCCCCACCGCAGTTTGCGGGCAGCGCGGTAGGCTGTTTTCCTGCGTTTAGGAATCATCACACGCCTGACCTCTCCGCTAGGCAAACATACGTCGAGCTGAATGCCCGCCTGGGATATTCGCGGATGGCCCACGATGCGCCCGCAGAGCCAATCGGAGGCAGCGGTGCGCCCCACTGCCACATAACAAAACTTCTCGTCCTCGTAACCCACCGTCGCACCATCCACCACGCGCGTCAGATGCGTACGCCCAATCCTGACGCTAAAATGACACCAGCCGCTACCCAAGGCGGCATAGCCACAAGAGTTCCGGTGGGGACATGGCGCGACAATGTGACCGCCAAATTCTGCGAGCCACGCCCGAGCAGATTGTATAACTTCCCCCCCCGCCGATGTTCCTGGTTCCACGACGAGAAGAACTTCGTCCACGCGCTCCCACAGTGCGCGGAGAATGCTCTTGCGTTGCGTTGACGAATCCACCTCGCCCAAGCCGTACGAGACCACCACGACATCGAACCGACGTGTGTCGCGTTCGAGAAAACGGCCCAGTTCCGCGTTGGCCCACTCGATCGTCGCGCCCCTACAGCTCCCCTCAATCAATCTGCGTCCCATTTCAATCATGGCCTGCGAACGCTCCACACACACCGCCGTCTCGATTTCGAATCCAGCAGCTTTCGCCGCAAGCAAGGCAGTGGCAGGACCAGCAAAAGCATCGAGAAGCCGCAACGGCCGACGGGCCAAGGCCCGCATCATCGACGCATCGAGAGAAGAAAAGACCGCAGCAAACGTCCCAGGCAAACGCATAGCCAGATACGCCGCAACAGCATCAGGGGAAAATTCTCGAGGCGCCCGGCCGCAAGCATACCCGCTCGCCAGCTCAGCCGCGGCCGCCCGAACACGCCGAAGACCAAGGCGCTCAACAACCTCCTCAATAGCCCGGACAATTTCCTCTGGTAGCGCTGTCATCCCAAGTCATCCCTAACGCGGCTGCCTACGCCGATTCAAAAGAGCTTTTCTCCCCTGCGGGTGGCTTACCCAACGTCGCGCCGCACACAATTTTCTAGAATCGTGCAAGTGCACGGCAGGGACCAAACATCTACGTCCCAACGTGCGCAGCGGGTCAAAGCTTGCTGCCATGCGGTCGCTCAGGCACAAGCAGCTTTCACGCCATGTTACGCGCAATCACGAGGCATCGCTCCGAGCCGTTGCACGTTTTCACGCTGAAAATCGTCCGCGGCATTTTGCCCGTTGCATGCCACGTGTTAAGTGAGGTCAGAATGTTACGTAAAAATCTCGTGGGAAGGTGCGGCCATGCTGCGAAGGGAAAAACACGTCACCTGTCGTTCCGTTGGGTCGCCCGTGAACATAGTCGCCGTCCATTCTGCAAAATTCTCGAGCGCTCGGCACCCACAATACCTTTATGTCGTGCAACGCGGTCTCCCCGCAGTGCTCAGCGTGATTAAGCTGCCCACGAAGAATATCGTGGCTCAACATCAGCTTGTTGAGGCGGAAGGCGCCGAGAACATCTTACTTGCCGCAACAAAACAGCTCTATATTCCCACTCATCCGCACGGAAAACTTTATCGCTTTAGCTCAGCCGACAATCGCCTTGAAGAAATTCCCACTCCGTTGACGTCGCCAGCGTTCTTGTGGGACGCCACCGAAGCCGATGACGGCACAATCTACGTTGGTTGCTGGCCTCAATCGCGGCTACTGGTCTACGGGCCCACGGGCAAGCTAGTGGATCTTGGCAGCGCTGCTGCGCCTGAGGATTACATCCGCGCGCTGCGCTACTCTCCTTTCACGCGCCGACTCTATCTGGGTATCGGAGCACACGCTGCTTTGCTCGAATACGAGCCCGCAACGCGCACCAAGCGGAACCTCCTTCCTGCCGAATTGCAGACGGAGCACTTCGTGCTTCGCCTTGCCCTGCACGACCGCTGGTTGTTCGCCCGCACAACCCCCCGCGAAAAAACGGTCGTGTTTGATCTGGCAAACGACGGAACACTTGTCGCCGAATTCGACCCACTCGACTGCACAGACGTTGTTGCGCTTGCTTCCCAACCCGACATACTTCTGCTGGGCGCCAAGGGGCACCTCGTGGCATACAACACCGCCGAACGCAAAGCCCATGTGTCAGAGGCACCGTTGGCTCAAATCATACGCGCCATTGCTCTAGAAGAATCCCCCAGCTCATCCGAAGTTGCTCTCGCCGTGTGTTCCACGGGCACGCTGCACCGCGTCACACAGAGTGGGCAACAGCTGGAGACCTTTGCGCTCGACTTGCCTCCTCAACCCATCGTGCTGCATAACGTGGCCGCGGGACCCGATGCACGTATTTACACGAACGGCTACGTGACCGGCGGCGTGGGCGTGTTTGACCCTGCCACCGGCGAAACGCGTTTTTTCGGCAACGTGAATCAAGCCGAAAGCATCACCCACGACGGCCACTGCATCTACTTCGGCACTTATCCACACGCACGGATTGTGCGCTATGATCCCCACGCGCCGCCCTCTGCCAACAACCCGCGCGAGATTCTCTGCCTCGCTCCCTGGAATCAGGATAGACCCTACGCCATGTGGGCAGATCCTCAGCGACGCAAACTTTTTATCGGCTGCGTGCCAGCTTACGGATGCCTTGGCGGCACGCTTGCCGTGTACGATCTCGACACTGAGCACGCGCGCGTATACAGCGATCTGATTCCTCAGCAGAGCATTGTAGCTCTCGCCAGCGACGGGCAGTTGCTTTACGGCGCGACAAGTACGAGCGGCGGGCTCGGCGTCCAGCCGCGGGCCACCAGCGCTGAACTTTTTGCGTTTCACCCCGACATGGAGACTTTGCTCTATAGAGTCATGCCCATCAATAACGTGCGCGGCATCACAGGCCTTGTGTGCGACTCACGGGGTATTCTCTACGGATGGGCTGAAGGAACACTCTTTGCATTCGATCCTCAGGAGCGCCGCCTTCTGTGGCGCGAGCTTGTCTTCGAACACACATACCCGGCCGATCACTATTGGCGCGGAATTGTCATGCGTTACTCACTCACGGAAAAGGACGTCTTCTACGGCGCCGCTTGGGGTATCATCTTTCAATTCGACGCGCGCCGCGAAACGTTTACGATCCTTGCGAGAATTGTTGGCGCAGAGGTTGTCGCTGCCGGCCACGACGGAAATCTCTATGCCATTGCAGGTAGCGAGCTTTTCCAGGTGCTCACTGCAAACTCACCGCAAGACACCGTCGTGTGAACGATACGTGACTGCTTGCTCGCAAAGGCAACGTGCAGTGTTACTCTAACAATTGTTTCAATTCGAATTTTATTAATATGAAACTATGTTAGCGGATACCGTGTTTTTTGCTATGTGTCCTCATTGCAAAACCCAGACAGGCACACAGGGAAAGAAAACACGCCTTTGCCTGTCGCTCATGAGGCGCGCCAGCAGCGTTTAGGGATTACGAATGTAATCTTCCAAGGGCTGAATTGTCTTCTCGTGCTCGCGAACTTCCTGCGCGAGAATGTCGCCCGTTGTGACGACGCCAACGAGCTTACCGCTCTCCACAACAGGCAAGTGGCGGATCCGCCGCTCAGTGAAAATGCGCCGACATTCTTCCAACGATGTCTCGGCTGGGCACGTGAGAACTTCCTTTGTCATGACCTCTCCCACCGTTGTACGCGCGGGATCGAGTCCCGCAGCCACGACACGTATCAGCACATCACGCTCCGTGAAAATGCCAACGAGTTTGTCGTTTTCCACGACGACCAACGCCACAATGCGCCGCTCGTTCATCATTTGCGTGGCGGCTTTCACACTCGTTGATGGCGATGCCGTCGCGACAGCGTGCCCTTTGATCTCAAGCAACTCACGGACTTTCATGTTGCACTCCTCTTGCTGCCTGAACTCGGAAAAACCGAAGGTCTCTGGACTATGTGACGCCGAGTCACCTTCGCACCGTATCCAGAAATTTAGCTCGGCAGAGTTTGAGCACAAGCAAAATAAGGACGAACGGTGTCCGCTATTCCCCTGGAGGCTCGGTCTGTGGCACTGATGACTGACCTTGCCCCTGTATGGCGATTCCATCCATCGGCTCTGAATTCATCCTGCACTCCCCGTCGAGGCCAAGTGTCCCGGCCAGCAGTTCATCCACCTCGCGTTTGAGCGCAACAAGTTCCTCGTCGCTCAGCTCCACGCTCTCAACCTTGACCTCTTCGTCGTTAATCACGTGGCGATAAAAAATGGTTTCTTTTTGCGATTCTGTGTCGTGTTCTGTGCGTAGCCAGCGCAGCACACCGTAGCGCATGAGCAAGTGCGCCAAGAAGTACAGGCGCGCCGCGTGGATGGGGCCCCCCTCACGATAGAAATAATCGAAGTATGCCGCCAACCGGGCGTTGCGCTCGCGGCGATTCTGGACGCGACGCGGCTTTGGCGCCTCGCGCTTCGTGATCCAGAAACCAAGATAATCTTTCGCTGTATGCTCTTGCCAGCAGCTTGGGCAATAATCTCGGCGCTGCGGGATGTCCGTCTCGCCCTCATCGGCGTCAGTCGCCTCCACTGGCAGCAGAACCGACGGGTGCTTTCCCCCTTCAGCTAGCGCCGCCCCACAGAGCACACACTGCTGCTGAGGCTTCGTGATTCTTAGAAAAATTTCGCGATCCATCGCTCTCCTTCTTAGCCTCGGAGTTTTTAGTAAAGCGATTCAAGAATGAAAACAGTTCCTGACGGCCTACCCCGGCGTCACTTGGCCGCCAAAGCACCAGGCCATCGTGTTCCGAATCCTGACGCTCCAGGACTCGTTGTGTCTTTTGTGACCAGTGTAGCAAATGATCCCATGGTCTTTTTTGCGCCACATCCTCTCGTTGACCCAAGGCGGAAAAGCTAGCCCCTTTGCCTGTCCATCACCTCCTCAATTCCCCCCAAGCCGGGGCGGCGGAAAAAATCCACTCCGCGCGATGTTTTTCACTATTTTTTTTTTGACACGGCACAAAATATGGTAGTTTTCTCTTGAATAAGGTTTCAGATCTTGCGTCTATAAGAAAAATAGACGTCGAATAATGTTCGTTGACAAGTTTTGGCACCCGGGGCGGTAAACCCACCTGCGACGCCCCCGTGAGGGCGGGTGTCGCCGTGTGGCTTCTTTTGACCCATAGAAGGGCTTGTCATTACCGCCCTTTTTTATTGTCCGCAAGAAAGTCTCTCGTGTCCTTTTGGCCCAATCGTCGCATTCTTGATCTTCGCAGCTTTTCGAGAAAGTTGGCCGACGAACCGGCCGCACAAATCCCCCAAAACGGGAAATGATTTCGCGTGGCTGGCGCCAAAAAGCTTGTCTGCCCCATGATCGATCCTCGTGGAGACCTCTTACGCTGGACTGCTCGTTTAAACCGCCACAAAAAACCGCTGAAGGGCAGGCCAATCTGGTCCCTTTCTTTCTCTCTTTCTTTCGCGAAAACAGCACACACAAATTCACGATTGCATTTGCACCCTAAGTCTGCCACCCCGTGGCTTTCCAAATAGGGGCACGAAAATGCTCGATCTCTTATATCTTGCGATTGCAGCGGAAGCCTGCTTGCTGGCACTTGTCGCCGTGCCGATAGCGCGACGCTTCGGTCTTCGTTGGGGATTCGTCGATCATCCTGGCGAACGAAAAATCCATCAGCAACCCATCGCGCGCTGTGGCGGCCTCGGCATCTACATCGCTTTTGCGTTGTGCCTTGTTCTCGATCTCGCGGCGCTGCGTTTGCCTGCTGTGCGCTCACTTATCCCCTCACAACTCTGGCCCTTTGTTCCCAACATCTCCTTCCTTTCCGAGAAGCTGTGGGCTCTTTTTGCCGGCGCGACACTGATGATGATCACAGGACTTGCTGATGACCGCTACAATCTTCGGCCGGGTCTGAAGCTTGTGCTGCAGATCTGCGCCGCCCTCCTGCTCGTGGCCGCAGGGGTCACGGTGAAAGCCTTTCTCCCCTATCCCTGGCTTGGTGCGCTGCTCACCGTGTTTTGGGTCGTGCTGCTGACAAATGCGTTCAACTTCCTGGACAACATGAATGGCCTGAGCGCCGGAGTTGCCGCCATCGCTCTTTTCAATTTTTATCTCATCTCGCGCGCCGGCCAGCAGTATTTCATGATGGCAATCTGCGCCGCGCTTTTCGGAGCGCTGCTCGGCTTCCTTCGTTATAACTTTCCGCGCGCACACCTTTTCATGGGCGACAGCGGATCGCTTTTCATCGGCTTTCTCATCGCAGGCATCAGCACGATGGTCACCTATTATCACGCCGGCGTCCCTACGCAGTTGCCAGTGGTCGCGCCTATCCTCGTGCTCGGCGTACCGCTCTTCGACACGCTCAGTGTGTTGTATCTGCGCTGGCGCAATGGCGCCCCTTTGATGCGCGGCGATCGCAACCACTTCAGCCATCGCCTCGTTGCCCTCGGATTCACTCCCACTCAAGCTGTGTCGCTCATCTATCTTCTCGCGCTGTGCGTCGGACTGGCTGCTGTCAACCTTCGCTGGCTGCCTTGGATGGGGGCGATTTTAGCTCTTGTCCAGTGCGTGGCGTTTTTCCTAATCATCTACCTTCTTGAGCGTACTGCACAAAAGAACATTCGTAGGTGACGAAGATGGAAGATGCACCAGCAACAGCACCGCCACTCGACCACGGGCTTGAACAAAAGCTACTGCGCCTGGCGCTTGAGGTGCGTGTGCGCGCCTATGCGCCGTATTCATGTTTCCACGTCGGCGCAGCCGTCTTGGCCGAATCGGGAGAGATCTACATAGGATGCAACGTCGAAAATGCTAGCTACGGCCTTAGCTTATGCGCTGAGCGCAACGCCCTTGCTGCAGCGATTGCAGCCGGCGAGCGCAAATTCGTGGCCATGGCTGTGGTAGGCGGCACCGAGCAACCAGCCACACCTTGCGGCGCATGCCGTCAGGTCATGGTAGAGTTCGCGCCCAACATGACGGTGCTCCTCGCCACGCCCACAAATCTCGAACAACCTGAACGCACCACTGCGCAGGAGCTCCTTCCACGCTACTTCACGTTTGGGGGCGACGAAGAATGAAGGACATGCTCGCCATCGCCCCCGAAGTCAACCACGCGCTGACACACAACGTTCCTGTTGTTGCTTTTGAGACCACAATTCTTTCGTTCGGTCTGCCTGAGCCCATAAATCGCGAAGTCGGCCAACTGTGCGAGAATGTCGCGCGCGAAGCTGGCTGTGTTCCAGCAACGGTCGCTATCCTCGACGGCCGCGTGAAAATTGGCCTCACAAGCGACGAGCTCCTTTTCTTCTGCACACGGGCCCCTCACATCGTGAAAGTGAATCTGCAGAATTTTGCTGCCGTGCTCGCACGCAAGCAGCCGGGGGCGCTCACCGTCGCAGCAAGCTTGAAAGCTTGTGCGCTGGCCGGAGTGCGCGTATTTGCCACCGGAGGAATTGGAGGAGTGCACCGGGGCTACGCGCAGACGCTCGACATCTCGTCCGATCTTCGCGCCCTTGCCGAGTATCCCGTCGTGGTCGTAAGCGCTGGAGCAAAATCCATCCTCGATATTGGCGCCACGCTCGAAGTTCTCGAAACGCTCGGCGTGCCAGTGATCGGCTATCGCACATCTCACTTTCCGCTCTTCTTCACCGCAGGAAGTGCCTACCGGCTCGACACCGTCTGCGAGTCACCGGCCGAGGTGGCCGATTTGGCGCACACGCACTTCGCGTGCGGCGGTAAAGGCATGCTTGTCGTCACGCCCGTCCCATCCCCGTCTTCCATCCCACCGAGCGACCTCGAGCACTGGATCACACAGGCACTGGCGGACGCTGCCGCAAATTCCGTAACAGGAAAAGCCGTGACGCCCTACCTGCTTGAACGCCTGGAAATGCTTAGCCAGGGACGCACCCTGGCCGCGAATCGCGCACTTATCGAAAATAACGCGCGGTTGGCTGCAGCCGTCGCCCAAGCGCTTGCAAACCCATGACAACAACCACGACAAAATCGCACCGGCCGCATCCCGGTAAGTGGACCATAAAATCATACGAGCGAGGTAACCGCGTTGCGCTTGAGAGAAATCTACCAGCAGAAAAAAACCGCGATCTCGATCGAGTTTTTCCCGCCGAAAACCGAAGTCGGTGACCTGGCACTTGCTTCGCGCATCGAGGATTTCCGCGCGTTTGAGCCTGCATTCTGCTCCATCACCTATGGTGCCGGCGGCTCGACGCGCGAACGCACGCTTCTCTGGGCTCGTCGGCTGAAACATGAGTTCGGCTTGGAAACAATGTGCCACCTGACCTGCGTCGGGCATTCGCGCGATGAGCTGCGCCGCATCCTCGAACAACTGCGCGACGACGGTATCGAAAACATTATGGCCTTGCGGGGCGATCCCCCAAAGGGACAAAGCAATTGGCAGCCGCATCCCGATGGCTTCGCCCACGCCATTGAGCTCGTGCGGCTCGCCCGCAGCATCGCCGATTTCGGCATTGGCGTGGCTGGATTCCCCGAAGTGCACCCAGAAGCCACAAGCCCTGAGGATGATCTCCTCCATCTGAAAGAGAAGGTGGACGCCGGCGCCGACGCTGTGATTACTCAGCTTTTCTTCGACAATGCCGACTATTGGCGGTTCGTCGAGCGTGCTCGTCGCATTGGCATCACAGTTCCCATTGTCCCCGGCATCATGCCATTCCGCAGCGTCGCACAACTCGAGAAATTCACGACCGTTTACGCGCGTACCTACTATGGCGCCGCACGTGTGCCAAGTTCTCTTAAGCGCCGCCTTGCCGAAGTCGAGAACGACTCCGACGCGGCTGCACGCCTTGGCATCGCATACGCCACGCAACAGTGCCGGGAACTTCTCGACGGCGGCGTGCCCGGAATCCACTTCTACTGCCTGAACGAATCCGACGCCGTAGGAGAGATTCTGCGCAATCTGCAAACCTAAGGCCGCCCATAGCACGCCAGCGCTCTTGCTAGGCTTGCCGAGCCACAAGACCCCGCGTCGGCCACCACAGGAAAGCCTCCCTGGCTCTAGCCAAGCTGGGACCGCACAAACACAAAATAGCTCAGCAGTAAACCGCTGAGGAGCCACATGAGCCAACGCACTTCACGCACACGTCCACTGAGTGCCTTAATAACAGGATAACTTATAAATCCTATGGCTAGCCCGTCGGAAATCGAATAGCTGAGCGGAATACCAAGAATGATGAGAAATGCGGGAATCGCTTCCGTGGCATCGTCCCACTCAATGCGCAGCACGTTGCGCATCATCATGACCCCCACAAGCACAAGCGCACTTGCTGTAATGGGCGGATAGCTGGCCACCATTTGAATGATCGGCGAAAAGAACGGCGCCACAAGAAAGAGCAGACCCGCCGTCACCGCCGTGAGCCCCGTTCGCCCCCCATATGCGATACCAGCACCGCTTTCGATGTAGGCCGTGACCGTGCTCGTGCCGAGCACTGCCCCCACAAGCGAGCTGGCCGCATCCGTGGCAAACGCGCGTTGCGCACGCACAAGCTTGCCCTCGCGCAATAACCCTGCCATTTCGCCCACGCCAATCAATGTCCCCATGGTGTCGAACACCGCCATGTAAAGGAAAATGAGCACAAACGGTAGCAACTTTGGCTGAAGAGCCGCGGCCACATCAAGCTTCAGAAACGTCGGAGCCAACGAAGGCGGTGTAGAAACGATTCCATGCGCAAACTTAAATTGCTTCACCAGCATTGAGTTCTGCACAAGCGCCGATTGCCACATTTGCGATGCGAAGCGCGGCAGCCCCAGACGCAACGCGATGGCCAGCATTGTTGCCACCGCCATCCCTACGAGCAAGCCCCCTCGCACACCGCGCGCCACACAGGCACTCGCCACAAGCAACCCTACAAAAAACACAATGAGGTCTGGCGACTCAAAAGCATGGTTCAGCTTCACGGCTGAGCCAGGATCTTTCAAAATCACGCCAGCGTTCTGCAACCCGATGAAGGCAATGAATAAGCCAATGCCCACACTAATGGCGTGCTTCGTGCTATCGCTCACGGATTGGAAGAGCCCCTCGCGCACCCCACCAAGCGAAAACAGGAAAAAGATCACCCCGGAAAGAAACACCATCCCCAGCGCCACCCGCCACGGCTCGCTGTAGCCCGCCGCTGCAGCCGCCGGAATTGCCGAAAACACGAAAAAGAAATTCTCACCCATTCCCGGCGCAAGCGCAATAGGATAGCGCGCATAAAGCCCCATGAGGCACGAAAAGAACGCGGCACTCAGGCATGTCGCCACCATCACCGCGCCAAAGTCCATGCCCGTGCGCATGTGCTCGCCGAACAGAACCCCTGAGAGAACCGCCGGTTGGACAAAAATGATATAGGCCATCGTGAGGAAGGTCACCACACCAGCGGCGATTTCACGTCGCACAGTGGTGCCATGTTCTTGCAGGGCAAACATGCGCTCAAGTCTCATGGTCCTTGCTCCCTCAGCGCACGATCCGACAGACCTTGTGCATTTGTCATCATCACAAAGCCAAACGTTACTGCTCAGCTCCAACGCAAACGCGGTGCACGCGGTGCTGTTTCGCTGCAGCAATGAAAGACACAAACAAAGGATGCGGATCGAGCGGGCGCGATTTAAATTCGGGATGAAACTGACAGCCTAAGAACCAGGGGTGGTCGCGCAGCTCGACAATTTCCACCAACCTCGTGCGCTCATTCACACCACTCACAACGAGCCCGTTTTCTTGGAAAAGTGGCACGTATTTATTGTTAACTTCATAGCGATGTCTGTGGCGCTCCGAGACCACCTCCCGACCGTAGGCGCGGTAGGCAAGAGTAGCCGGAGTCAGCTTGCATTCATACGCCCCCAGACGCATCGTACCCCCCAGGGCTTGCACGGACTTCTGCTCAGCCATGATGTCAATGACAGGATGTGCCGCCAGTGGCTCCATCTCCGTCGAATGCGCCCCCGTGAGGCCGCACACATTGCGCGCAAACTCTACAACTGCCACTTGCATCCCTAGGCAGATACCGAAGTAGGGAACGCCGCGCCGCCGCGCAATACCTGCAGCAGCGATTTTGCCTTCCACACCGCGCTGACCAAAGCCTCCGGGAATGAGCACCCCGTCCATGGCCAGAAGCATCCGCTCGAGATCCTCCGTGGTAAAATCCTCCGCCTCGATCTTGTGAATGTGCACTTTCACGCCGTTGGCGAAACCCGCGTGGCGAAGCGCTTCAAAGACGCTTTTGTAGGCATCCTGCAAGTTCGTGTACTTGCCCACAAACCCAATATCTACGCAATCACTGAGACTGTCCACGCGTTGCTCGAGTGCGAGCCATCCCGACAAATCAGGTTGATCGCGTCCCGCCAATTCCAAACGGCGCAAAAGCAGCGCGTCCAAACCTTGCTCGTGAAACATGCGTGGTAGCCGATAGATTTCGTCCACGTCCACTGCTTGAAATACGGCATCAGGCGCCACATTGCAAAAGAGCGCAATTTTGTGCGCGATCTCTTCGTCAAAACGCCGCTCGGTGCGGCACAGCAGCACGTCCGGTTGAATGCCGATTTCGCGCAGTTCCTTCACGCTGTGCTGAGTTGGCTTGGTTTTCAGCTCAGCCGCCGCGCGAATGAACGGCACGAGCGTGAGATGGAGATAGAGCACATGCTTGCGCCCCACGTCGTAAGGCACTTGCCGAATAGCTTCCAGGAAGGGGAGCGATTCAATGTCGCCCACTGTCCCCCCGATCTCCGTGATCACAACATCGCAGCCTTGCGCAGCGAGTTGATAAATGCGCGACTTGATTTCATCCGTGATGTGGGGCACCACTTGAACCGTCTTGCCGAGATATTCGCCGCGCCGCTCTTTTTCAATGACGCTGTGATAGATCTGGCCGGTTGTCACATTATTGAGCCGGCTCATACGGGCCGAAGTGAATCGCTCATAGTGCCCGAGGTCGAGGTCCGTTTCTGCGCCGTCATCGGTCACAAAAACTTCCCCGTGTTGATAGGGGCTCATTGTCCCTGGGTCCACATTGATGTACGGATCGAGTTTTTGGTTAGCTACGCGCAGACCGTGACCTTCGAGCAACGCCCCTATCGTCGCCGAGGCAATCCCCTTACCAAGAGATGAGACAACGCCCCCCGTCACGAAGATGAATTTCGTGCCGCGTACGGCATCTGAAATTTGCAAAACACTATCCTCCGATGTTGATAAACACCGGGGTTTTATGCTCGCCCCGCAGAAGGCAGCTTTGTAAAGTCCAAAAACACAGCTCGCGCTTCTACGCAGACGGTCGGCGCACACAAGGCTGTGCTCCTGCCACCTGCCCCGACAAAAGCTCGTGCAAAAATCTCCCCGTGTGACTAGCTTCCACCTGGCTCACCTGCTCAGGCGTCCCCGTAGCGACAACAAAGCCGCCATCATCCCCACCCTCCGGTCCCAAGTCGATAACCCAGTCCGCCCATCGCACCAGCTCAAGATTGTGCTCGATCACCACAAGCGAATAGCCGCGCCTCACAAGCCGCCGAAAGACTTGCAACAACACATCGAGGTCGGCGAGATGCAGCCCCGTCGTCGGCTCGTCGAAAATCATCATCGTGCGATGGCCGCAGCTCTCGACGTCGAGGTAGGCGGCTAGCTTCAGCCGCTGAGCCTCCCCTCCCGAAAGTGTCGCCGTACTCTGGCCGAGACAAAGGTAACCGAGCCCCACATCACGCAGCGGTTGCAGTCGCCGCGTGATCGCAGGAAAATCCGCGAAAAACTCGATCGCATCGTCGACCGTCATGTCGAGGATCTCGGCGACGTTGCGCCCGCGCCATTTGACCCCCAGCACGTGCTTCTGGAAACGGCGTCCATCGCAGATTTCGCATGGCAGCGTCACGTCGGAGAGAAAGTGCATGTCGTACGTCACCACGCCCGTGCCCTCGCAGCGTTCACAGCGGCCACCAGGCACGTTGAAAGAAAACGCCGATCCGGTCAGGCCTGCCGCCTTAGCCTCGCGCGTGGAAGCAAAAAGTTTGCGGATTCCATCGTATGCCTTCACGTACGTCACCGGATTCGAGCGGATCGAGCGGCCGATAGGAGATTGATCAATGAGGACTATGTCCCTGAGCTGATCGAAACCCTCAATGGCGCGGCATCTCCCCACCTCCTCGACCGGTTCTTTGCGATGCCGTAACCAATTTTTGTACAGCACGTCGTGCACAAGGGTCGATTTCCCGCTGCCCGAGACCCCGGTGACGCACACAAGCCGTCCAAGAGGAATCTCCACGTCAATATTCTTGAGATTATGTTCACGTGCGCCACGGATGACGAGCTTGCGCTCTCCACAAGAATCCCCTACCCGCGACTGCACCGCCCCCTTATCGCGAATCGCCAAACGCTGCGTTTCGCGCAAATATTTGGCGGTCAGCCCAGCAGCCCCTTCCTTGAGCAAATCCTCCGGTGGCCCTTGAAAAACGATTTCCCCACCATGAGAACCAGCTCGCGGCCCGAGGTCCACGACGTAATCGGCACCGCGAATGATCAGCGGATCATGCTCGACCACAACCACCGTGTTGCCGTTGTCACGCAAATCCTTCAAAATCTCGAGCAGCCGAGCCGTATCGCGCGCGTGCAGCCCCACAGTCGGCTCATCCAGAACATAGAGTGTTTCCGTCAGGCCAGTCCCAAGCGCTCCGGCCAAATTGATGCGTTGCGCTTCCCCTCCCGAGAGTGTGCGCGTTTGGCGATCCAGCGACAGATAGCCTAGCCCCACCCGCACCAGATAAGTTAGGCGCGAAAGAATCTCCCGATAAATACGTCCGTAGAGTGCCTCCTCGCTAGGCGTCAATTCCACGCGCACGAGCTGCTCTAACAACTCCGCAATCGTCGACCGAGCCAACACCGCAATGTTGCGCGGCACAAAAGGCGCGTTCGCTGGAGCCCACCGGACAGCCAAAGCCTCGGGAATCAGACGTGCTCCCTGACACTTCGGACATGTGGTGAAGCCACGATAGCGCGCGATGAGAATTCGCGACTGGACCTTGTAGCGCTCGGTTTCAAGCCAGTCAAAAAACGCCTGCAAACCTTCGAACTTCCCGCATCCATAGAGCAAATTGTTCCATTCACGCGGTGTGAATTGGCTCAGCGGCTTGTCCCACGGAATATCTCGCGGATCTGCCGTCCTCTTGATCCAACTGTAGCTCTTGCGATAAGAGGGAGTGTTGAACGGCGCAATGGGATGCTGCGCCAGCGTAAGACTGCGATCCGGAATCACCTTCTCCCAGTCAATCCCCGTGATGCGTCCGAAGCCGTGGCACTCTGGACACGCCCCAATCGGCGAATTAAACGAAAAAAGCAGCGGTTCAGGCTTAGGGAAGCTACGGCCGCAGCCATTACACCGAAACCTTGTATAAAACAAAAGCGGATTCTGTCCCTCGGCCACTGGCTCATCGGCCAACCACACTTCCACACGTTCGCCCGCGGCCCGCAGCGCCATGGCCAGCGAAGAGCTAAGCCGCTCGCGCTCCTCTTCGTCCACCGTCAAACGATCAACGATCACGCGTATCGGTGACTGCGACATCGCCCGAAAGATCTCATCAAGCGACGCCCCATCGAGATTGACAACGCTCACCTTGCCCGCCGCGACATTGAGCACACGCCCGAATCCTGAACGCACAAATTCAGCGGCAAGTTTTGACGCCTCGATGTCCCCGCGCCGCTCGATAGGGGCCACAAGGAAGATGCGCCGCCCCGCAAGGCGTTCGAGCAAGGCACGCATCACCGTCTGCGGGCTGTCCTCGCGCACCTCCTGCTCACACGTCGGGCATATTGTCACCCCTGCTTTCGCGTAAAGCAGACGAAGATAATCGTAAATCTCCGTCGCCGTGCCAATCGTTGAGCGCGCATTTTTCACGCTATTTTTCTGCTCGATGGCAATTGCCGGTTGGATATGGCGCACCTCTTGCACATCCGGCCGCGCCATCGTTTCAATAAATTGACGCGCGTAGGTCGACAGGCTCTCCACATAACGCCGCTGCCCTTCGGCAAAAAGCGTGTCGAAAGCCAAACTGCTTTTGCCGCTCCCTGACACGCCCGTCACCACCGTCAAGGCGCCGTGCGGAATAGAAACATCAATCCCTTTGAGATTGTGCGTTCGTGCACCACGGATTTCAATCGCTCTGCTCACGCAAAGCTATGATACACCGCAGCCCAACTTTTTCGCGAATAAGCCTAAAGGGGCGAAAGCCAACTCGGGCCTATCCTTCCACAGCTTTTTTGCGCGCATCGCGTAGCTCTTTCTCCAGAAGTCGCCGCTGATCCTGAAGCTCCTTGACTCGGCGCGAAGCCTCCAGGTACTCCGGCGGGGTTTTGGGATTGCGACTAAAGAGCCATAGCACAGTTCGCAAAAGCGCTAGCGCGGCTACAGCAACCGCCGCGTAGAGGACATACTTCGCGTAATCTCCATAGTGTTGTCCCACCACCGGAATGAGGTCTCCGAACAAATAATACCCACCTAGCAGTAGCGCAATGATCCACGTACCCAGGGGAAACGGTTTGGGCGGTTTGAGTGGCGGAAGACGTTTCTCTATGAGGATCTGATTAATCTGCTTGTCGAGCTCTGCAATTCTTTGCTGAAGTTCTTCGATCTCGCCCATGGGTATCGTCTCCTCAAAACTCTGCCGATCTCTTTCTCTGCTATTATTAGAACTGTTGCTAAGTTGTTTCCACAAAAAAGCTAACTTTTTGCCCTTGCTGGACCAGCAGCCCGTCGAGCATTGTCCATGCATGAACCCGACTTCTGAGGGAAGCTCTCCCATGCGACCGTTCCTACGCATTCTCTGGCCTTTGGCCATCGCCTTGCTCTTGGCTGGCTGTGCAAGCAAGAACCCCATAGATTATCTGCCGGAAGGCGAAGTTTACCTTGGGGTCAACGTTCCGAAATTCTATGCCGAGCAGGGTGGCAAGCGCCTTGCAGAAATCTTCAAGAAGCTCAGTGAGCAGCAGTTCATATCACCTCAGGCGGAGATGGTCCTGCTAAGTCTGAAAGGGCTCGGCCCCAGGCCTACTCTTTACCTCGTTGCGACAACCAAGCCGGGCGCAGCAAATGTGATGTTGGAAGACGTTGCAAAATCGGCGAAAGCGACCAACGTGCAAGTGGCTGGCATGCCCGGCTACCGCATCACTGCGCCCAAGAGCACATCCCAGGCGGAGTCGATGCTGCTCGTCCAGCTCTCAGACTCGGCGTTGCTCGGAGCACTTTCCGAGAAAGACCTAGAGACCATGGTCGCCACGGCTCGCAAAAAGAATCCCAGCGCCCGCGACACGGCAGAATTTTCGAAATGTCAATCCCTGCTTCTGAACGCACCTTTTGTCGCCGTCGCCGATGTCGCACCCTACATTCGCCTGCTCCCGCTTGATAGCCTCACAAAAGCCAATCCCAAAGCTGCTGAGGCCCTACAAAAGATACAAACCGTCTCGGTAACCGCCCACTGGGACACGCAGCCCATAGTCGAATGCCTTGCTTACACGCCTGAACAACAGGCCGCGAGTGACCTTGCCACGCTCGTCAATTTCATGCTCGTTATGCAGCACGCCACGCAAGGTCAGGCATGGCAAGGCATCTCTGCCTCGCCAACACAAGAAGGACTCTCTGTCACCCTCGAGATTCCCAAGGAAACCGCCGACCACTGGCTTAGCGAATTAGAAAAAATGGCTGCGGAACTGCCGCGCGATCCAGCTCAACGCAGCGCCGCGCTCCTTACCACCCTTACGAAACTCTTCCGGTGACAAGCATCCCGACCCGGCAGAAGACCTATTGCAGAACGGCGTAAATCCGGCCAGGCAATTGCTTGATGCAGCGTTTCATTTCTAACGAAAGAAGCACCGACGCTAGCTCCTGCACCCCAAAGCGCTGAGAGTCGAGCCGCGCCAACAACACGTCGAAGCATTGCGGCTCGTGCCGAAGCAAATCGTAAACCGTTTCTTCTTCCGGCGTGAGATCGGGCAAGGCACTCGCCTCGCTCAATGCACAACGCTCTTGCGGCACTCCGCGCAACAACCCGCGCAGTTGATGGCGCATCTCGGCCAGCACATCGTCGGCCGACTGCACAAGCTTTGCCCCGCTCTGGATCAAAGCATTTGTACCGCGCGAATTTTCCCGCGTGATGTCGCCCGGCACGGCAAACACGAAACGATTCTCCTCGAGCGCCTCGCGGGCCGTGATGAGCGCACCCGATTTTTCGGCTGCTTCCACGACGAGCGTTCCCAACGCCAACGCAGCGATAAGGTGATTGCGTTCCGGAAAGTTAAAACGGTCTGGTGGCGTTTTCATAGGATACTCGGTGACAAGCGCTCCTCGTTGCGCGATGGCATCAGCTAGATGTGCGTTTTCCTGCGGATAGCAGACACTCAGGCCATTGCCAAGGACGGCGATCGTTCGTCCACCGTTATCCAGAGCCGCACGATGCGCCACCGAGTCCACACCACGCGCAAAACCACTGACAATAGCCAAACCAGCGCGCGCCAGGCGTCCGGCAAATTCCTGCGCCACTGCTCGCCCATATTGCGTGGCACGGCGCGACCCTATCACAGCAACCGCAAAGCGATCCATGGCGTCGAGCGTGCCCTTGAGAAAAAGAAGCGGCGGCGGAAACGAAGAGACACGCAGATTCTCAGGATACTCTTCATCGTCCAGCGTGAGCAAACGAACACCTCGGCGCTCCATCTCTGCCAGCTCCGCCTCCCATGCCGGGGAATGCGGGGCCACGAGCACAGCCCTGGCAAGCGCCTCATCAAAGCCCGGCAAACTCGCGATTTCCGTCGCCGTCGCGCTAAACACCGCTTCTGGGGTCTGGAAATGATCAATAAGCGTGTAGAAGCGCACCCGGCTCATCTGCGGCACGAGTCGCAGCGTCAGCCACCAGCGTTTCGTCTCGGCAGTTTCCGTCATCCCTAGCAAGGCAATGTGGTCTCCAAGCCCGAAACCGCAACCAAATTTGTACGCTTGATTGGCAGGCTCTCGAGCTTATCATCACTGCCCATGACAACGCAGCGCGAGAATTCAAAAACATCCCCGAAGGCAAAATCGCCTAAAAAGCCGGACGACCGAGTCGAGCGCGGGCACCGCATCAATGAGCTGCTGGCTCGCGCCTATCCCAACGCTCGCTGCTCACTAAATTTCTCTTCGCCCTACGAACTGCTGGTGGCCACAATCCTCAGCGCTCAGTGCACGGACGAACGCGTCAATCAAGTCACACCAGCGTTTTTCGAACGCTTTCCCGACGCAAAAGCTCTGGCCGCCGCCGATTTGCCCGAAATCGAGGAATCCATTCGCTCAACCGGCTTTTACCGCAACAAAGCGAAAGCGCTCAAGGGCATGGCCGAGGCCTTAGTGGCCCGCCACGGTGGCGACGTGCCCTCCACGATGGAAGAACTCGTCCAACTGCCTGGCGTCGGACGCAAAACTGCCAATGTGGTACTCGGCAACTGTTTCGACACACCCGGTATCACGGTGGACACTCACGTAGGCCGCGTTGCCCAAAGGCTCGGCCTGACGAAACATTCCCAGCCCGACAAAATTGAAGAGGATCTCATGCGTTGCATCCCCCAACGCGACTGGACCCACTTCAGCCATCGCACGATCCTTCACGGTCGCTATGTCTGTCAGGCTCGCAAACCCAAATGTGAAATCTGCGTGCTCGCACCCGAATGCGACTACTACGCCGAGCAGGCGACGCCCAAGAAAAGTTAGATGCGGCACCGGAGCCCAACACATCGCGCTTGATTGCTTGCTCCCCCACACGCGAACCTCTAATCGCGGAGGAAGACCCAATGGATGATTTTTACCAAATCACGTGTCCGGAATGCAAAACAGTCCTGGTCGTCGAAAGGCGAACAGGCAAAGTCGTGGAAGTGCGTCGCCCCATCCTTGAAAGCTCGACCGGCGACCGCTTCGAGGACGCCGTGAAAAAAGTGCGGGAGCGCGAGACTCTTGCGGACGAAAAATTCCGCAAAGCGCTTGAGTCGCAAAAGACAAAAAAGTCGAAACTCGATCAGCTCTTCCAGGAAACCCTGAAAAAAGTTGAAGAATCGGGCCAAGAGATAAGGCCGGTCAACCCCTTCGATAATGACTAATTTTTCCGCCATCATTGACGGGTCATCGGACTCGTTATAAAGTTCTGGTCAAGAAAAGGGGCCAAACGATGCCGAAACGCAGAATTCTCATCGTGGATGACGAAGCAGATATTCGGGCAATCATCCGTGCCACGCTCACGCCAAAATACGAAGTCGTCGAGGCGCACGACGGCCTCGATGCCGCTCAAAAGCTCGAGCTGGTCGAGCCGGATTTTGTCATTCTCGACGTGATGATGCCCCTGATGGATGGCTACGACACCTGTCGCGTCATCCGTAACCACCCGCAATTCAAGGACATCTCTGTGCTGTTCCTTTCGGCACTCGGCGCAAAAGAGGATATCATCAAAGGCTATAGCGCCGGTGCCAATCTCTACCTCACGAAACCTTTCGAGCCGGCGCGTCTTCTGAAAGTTGTGGACCTCTTTTTTGAGGAGAAAAATCCCCCATATTGCGAGAAACGCTTCTCGCTGGAGGAGCTACAGAAGCTCGAACACATGCCGCC
The DNA here is from genome assembly GCA_049968255.1 of Candidatus Sumerlaeaceae bacterium. GTDB lineage: Bacteria > Sumerlaeota > Sumerlaeia > Sumerlaeales > Sumerlaeaceae > DRVG01. The sequence goes on from JBMFRB010000008.1 coordinate 40,072, forward strand.
AGAGGCGATCTCTCGCGCTCACGCTAGCGGCTCATTCAAAGCCGTCGAAGTCGAGCACGTTCAGCCGACACCCACACAGGAGTCCGCGCCTGCCACCCCACCACCGCCAAAATCTGCTGCTCCCCAGCCGCCATCGCGCCCACGTGTCGTTATTGTGGACGACGACGAGGACGTAGTCACCATCGCGCTGATGGCGCTCGCTGATGAGTTCGAGGTCGCCGGCGCTCTCGACGGCATGGAGGGCATCGAAAAAATCATTCTCTACGAACCCGACATCATTGTGCTCGATGTCATGCTCCCGAAGATGAGTGGCTATCAGCTTTGCCAATCCCTGCGCCGCAACAAGCGCTTCACACAGACCCCGATCGTTGTGCTGTCGGCGAAATCCTCGCCGCGTGATCAGGATTACGCCCTGCGCCTTGGCGCAAATGCGTTCGTCCCAAAGCCGTTCGATCCTGACCGCCTCCGCGCAGCGCTCGAGGCCATCGTCGAACAACCAGGTTTCGTCATTCTCCCGAAAGCGCTCTCCTGGCAACAAATGCAATTCGAGGAAAATCGTCGCAGAAAAGCCCTCGAAGAACACGTCGACAAAGTCACGCGCAAACAGGAGACCGAGCTGGAAAAGTTTCTTCGCGAACACGGAACCGAATGAGCCCGCGTCAAGCCGACATTGGGAATAGCCGATGCAGCGGCATAAGCGCTCGCTCAACGCACACACAAGAAATTTTCTTGCGTAGAAAGTAGACGAGCTCGACCCTCTTACCGGTCGCTAAGGCCACTGATGAATTGTCACGACAATAGGTAGCCAATTTGAATGCGTCTTGAATCTTTTGGCATTACTGACGTCGGCCTGAGGCGTTCTCTCAACGAGGACGCCTTCTTCCGATCGGATGAAATCGGTCTTTATCTCGTCGCCGACGGCATGGGCGGCCACGCGGCCGGAGAAGTGGCTAGCGCTCGCGCCATCGAAGTCATTGTGGATTTCGTCCATCGTCACCTGGCCGACGACACGCTCACGTGGCCTTTGCCTTATGACCGCTCACTCAATGTTTACGCCAACGCTGTGCTCTGTGGAATTCAACTTGCCAATCAACAGCTCTGCGCCATGCAGCAAACCAATCCTGAGCTGGGCGGCATGGGCACAACGATCGCTGCGCTGCGCATCACTGGCAACGAAGCCTTCGTGGCGCATGTGGGCGATTCGCGTGTTTACCGCTTCACCAGCGATACGCTCACGCCGCTAACAAGTGATCATAGTTGGGTCAACGAGCAGGTGCAGAAAAAGCTGATTACCGCCGAAGAAGCACGAAACCACCGCTATCGCAACGTCATCACCCGAGCGCTGGGCAACCGTTTCGGAGTCGAAGTCGACACAGCCACATCGCCAATTCAGCCCGGCGATCTCTTCCTCTTGGCCACGGATGGACTCACTGGAGTGGTAGAGGACAAAACCATTGCTGAGGCAATTCGCGCGCGCACATCGCTGCGCGAGTGCGTGAATCACCTTGTTGGCCTGGCCAATAACGCCGGCGGTCCCGACAACATCACCGTGATCCTTGTTGCCTGTGTCGAAGCCTAACAGCCTTCTCCGGCTTCGCGCAGTCGCCGCTAGTTTTCGTCCGATCCAAACGTGCGCTTACGCATGTCATCGAGCTGTTCGAGATAGTTCTTCGCGTCCTCGATCAACTCCTGCGCCCAATCCACGTCGCTCTCAAAAATCTCGGACAGCTTATAAGGATCCGCCGTCGTTAGCTCGGCCACGCTCTTGATGCCCGCGCTAGCAAGCTTATCTAAAATTCCCTCTTCAAGGACGTCCTTCTGCGACAGCAAGTCAGCAAGATAGCGCTGCTCCACCTGCTCACGATCAACGCTCGCAAGCTTTTGTTCTTCGCCCTCAGGGTGAATATCAAGCGTCAGACCCGTCAACTTCGCGGCAAGCCGCGCATTCTGCCCACGCTTACCGATTGCCAGCGAAAGATTCTGCTCCTTGACGATGACGATGGCCTTGCGCTCCTCAGGAATGACGCGCACCGAAGCGATTTCGGCGGGCACAAGTGCTCGCGCCACGAACTCCTCAAGCTTGGGTGAATAGGCCACGACGTCAATTTTCTCATTGTCGAGTTCGCGCACGATCATTTGCACCCGCGATCCCTTGAGTCCCACGCACGCACCCACAGGATCCACCTCTTTGCTCGTGCTCTCGACGGCAATCTTCGTGCGCACCCCCGGATCACGCGCGATCCGCACAATCTTCACCGTGCCATCAGCGATCTCCGGCACCTCCTGCTCAAAGAGCTTGCTCACAAGCTCAGGACTCGTGCGCGACACTGTGATCATCGGTCCACGCGCCGAAGGGTCCACCTTTGTGACCAGCACCTTGATCCGATCGTTGGGTTGATATTTCACCATCGGTGGAATTTCGCGTCGTGGCAAGAGGGCTTCGACGCGCCCCAGGCTCACGACCACCGTACCATCGCGCTCGACACGCTGGACCACAGCATTGACAACATCGCCAATGCGATTGGTCCACTCAGCGACAACTTTCTCGCGCTCTGCATCTTGAATTTTCTGAGCCAAAATTTGCCGCATGTTTTGGGCGGCCACGTGCCCAAGCGCCGACGGATCTTCGTCCACTTCAATCTCGTCGCCGATCTGCGCATCCTTGTTGATCTTGCGCGCTTGGCGCAGAGCAATCATCGTCCGTGGATTTGTCACCTCTTGCACCACCGTCTTTTTCACCCACAAATGAAGAACGCCGGTCTCGACGTCGAGCTCCGCACGAGGCTCTTTGTACTGCGCCAACGCCCTCCGCGACGCCGCAATGATAGCCTCCTCGATGGCCTGCTTGATAAGCTGCACATCGAGCTCCTTCTCTTTCGAAAGCTGTTTCACGAGTGCCTTCAGGGCTTCTGCGTTCATCCTCTGACTCTCCTTTGTCACTCGCTGTCCGTCCCCCCTGGGGACGAGCGGCGCCAAAACAAAAAGTGGGCTTTTTGGGCCCACTTCTCGTACCCATTCGTTCTCTTAAGAAACCTAAATCCTACAGTGCAAGCAAAATCATCCTTACAGAATTTGCGCTCACATGCGTACCACCGTGTGTCAAAAAGTATTCACCTTTGAAATGTCAGCCGTTGGACACGCCTAGATCATAATTTCGCCGCCAGGCCCCTGCGGTGGACCACCAGCCGGAGTGGCTCCAGGAGCACCGGGCATGGCGGGGATCCCTGGCTGGCCTGCTCCAGGTGCCGGCGGCAACCCCGGCTGGGCGCCAGGCAGAGCAGGCATTGCCCCAGGAGCAGCCGCAGGCGCACCCAACGCTTGGGGCGCCGCACTCGGCGCACTCGGCAGCGCCGGCATCGTTGCAGGAGCTACGCTTGAGCCTACCGCTGCTTGCGGATATGGCGCCAACGCTGGTGTTGGCGTAGCAGATCCCGGCCCCCCAATCACTCCCGCAAGCGCTTGTCCGCTTGGAACCTGAGGCGCCCCATGCGTCGCAGGCTTCGATGTCTTTATAGGTTTCGCCAATTCACGGTTGAGCTCCTTGATAAACATATTGCCGCGCCCCTCGCGCTGAGCATCGCGCTGGGCAAGCGTGTCCATCTCATCCTTGGCAATTTTCAGCCTGTTTTCAACATCACGCCGGAAATTGGGTTCGAGCCCTGGCACCTCGAGGATGTTTCCGTAGCACCGTATCGCTGTTTGATAATAGTCGCGCGCCTCATCCGACTTTTTTGCGCGCCCATGTTTGAGGGCCAGCGCCGCCACAATGAGATTCAGGCGCACAGCGCGGGGCTGCAGCGCAGCAGCCTTGGCAAGGTTCTCGTACGCTCTTTCATAATCAATGTGGTCAAGCGCTTTTATTCCTGCCGCGTAGAACTCGATGCCCTCCGGCGGCAGCGTCGCCAGCTCCTCGGCCGACGGCAGCTTGAACTCTTCCGCCCACACACCCAACGGCATAAATGCGGCGACTGCGGCCACGACCACAAACCACACTGCCTTCAACATGCGAAGACCTTTCATGTCTCCATTCGCTCCTTTGCTTCTCTCGTGACTTGCTTTCGTCAAAAGATAAAAACACCTCACGAGCTTCCCTTTCATAATGATAAGGCGTGTTAGTCTTGTATCTGTGCAACTGAAGCGCAACTTCAACTTGATTTTTTGCCTGTGGAAAAGGACAACGATCAACGCGTTTTGCGGTAGCCCATTTCTCTTTTTCTGAGCCAACAGAGTAGAGGACTAAACATGGCCAAAGAAGCCCTGATTGCCGACGCCATCTTTGAAGCAGCACAAAAAGTCTTCAGGTCAAAAGGATGCGCAAAAGCCAGCCTCGAGGACATCGCTAAGGAAGCCAAAATTGACGTCAAGAAACTAAAATCCGCGTACCCTAGCGTGGAAGCAATCATTCAGGGCATCCTGGACAAGGACATTGCCGAATCCACTGAGCTGTTTACGCGCATCATCAACGATCGGGGCAAAGCCGACGTCAAGCTCACCCGTCTCGTGCGCGAGCTGCTGTTGCGCTACCAGCAAAGCTATGTGGTCTCGTGCGTCATCAGCGAAGGCGTCGAACACAGCGATTCGGACATCCGCTTTGTCAAGTCGTGTCTCTCATCCGATCACATTGACCGCTATCGCCAAAACACAGCCATCCTTGGACGCCTTATTGCCCAGGGCCAGAGCGAAGGACTTTTCACCGATGCTGATCCCGTGGAAGCAGCTTACCTGCTTCGCGGCATGATGGGTGCCGCCGTCCGTTATCGCTCCGTCACCGGCAAAGAGGACGATATCCGCGATCACGCCGATTTTGTCATGCGCATCTTTTTCAAGGGGCTGCTGCGTTAGGCACAACACTTCTGCCTCCGCCAGCGCCAACAACCAGCTCGAACTTCTTCACCAAAGATGAGCGTTCCCACGTTGACAAAGCCGTTGGGCAGTTCCATCTTCTCTGCTAAAGAACGTGGAGCTGCAAATTGCTGCGAAAGAGGGCACAAGTGTGAAACGTTCCATTTTGATGTTGGCGACGATGCTATGGAGTACCATCGCGCTCTTGCCAGCCCTGGCCGACACCGTCACGTTGAGATCCGGACGCCAGCTTGTGGGGGCGGTTGTCGAAGAAACGCCCCAGCAGGTTGTGATCACCACTCGCCTTGGCACCTTGACTCTCTCTCGCAGTGATGTGACCAACATCCAGCGCGATGGCATGGTCACAGAGGAAGTGGACGGCGACGCCGCACGGGATACCCAGAACTTTGCTCGCGCAAAAGAGCTTTATGAGTTCGCCCTTCAAAAGGTTCCGTCGGCTGGGCCTGCGAAAGAGCGACTTGAAAAGAAACTCAAAGAGATCGAGGCTCTCCTTTCCGCCACTTCCCGCTCGGCTGTTGACCAGGAGATTGCCGCCTTGGGCAACCTTGTGGCCAGCAAACGCTTCGACGACGCCATCCGCCAGGCCGAGCGCCTCATGACCACCAAACTTTCCGACGAACAGACAAGCATGGTGGCCCGCCTCAAGGCCGAAGCTCACTTCGGCCGTGCCCAAAGACTCCTCGATAGCATGAACTTTCTCGAGGCCAACAAAGAACTCGAAAAGTGCGTTTCCACTTACGAGCCATTCTATCGCGCTCATCTCTTTCTCGGCGAACGCCTTCTTCAGAGTGCCTACACTCAAAATCAAGGCATCGAGGAAGTGCTCAAAGGCCTGCAATACGGCGAAAAAGAGATGACGGAACTGGAGCGAGTGAAATACCACTACTTGGCCGGCCGCGCCCTCTACCAGCGGGGCGCCTACAAAGAAGCTGCCACACACTTCGTCGAATGCGTGCGCGCCAAGGACAAGTATCCCGCTTACGCCGACGCGCTCGACCGCGCCGCGGACTGTTTTGTGAAGATGGGCGAACAAACCGTGCTCAAGAATGCCCAAGAGACCATCGCCAATCTCCAGCGCGCCCTGGAACTCGACCCGAAAAAAGCGCAAGCGTGGTTCCTGCTTGGAAAACTTTACCGCGACCTCGGCCAAACCGAAAAAGCTATCGACGCGTTCCAGAAACTGCTCGAAATCGATCCGAATTTCCCCTACGGAAATCAGTTCTTAGCTCTCAGCTTTATTGACGCCAAGGATTACGACCAGGCGCTCGAACAACTCAACGAAGAGATAAAGAAACGTCCCGACAACTATCAAGCCTATGTCGACCGTGCGGAGGTCCAAATTCAGCTCGGCAACTACGACAAAGCCGACAAGGACCTGGAAACTGTGACATCAAAAGATCCAAGTCGGTGGGAGGCTTTCCTCACGCGAGCACGCCTGGCATTCGTGCAGGAGGAATACGACAAGGCGAAAGAAAACCTCATGCGTGTGCTGGCCCTCAAGCCTGACGCCATCGAAGCCCACATCATCATGGGTAAAGTGCTACGGGCCCAGAAAGACTACGACGGAGCCAAAAAATGGCTGAACAACGTCGTCAGTTACCTTGAACAAATTCCTGACCTGACCTTCAAATACAAGAACTACTTGGCCGAAGCGCAGACCCAACTCGCGGAGATTGACCTTCAACAGGAAAGCCCGCGGCAAGCCGAAACTCGTTTACAAATCGCGCTCGAGCACGTCCCCAACTATCCGCCAGCCCTCGCGCGACTTGGCGACGTCAAAAAACGCCTCGCTAGCGACGTGGACCACGCCCTGCGCAAGAAGTTCTATCGCGAAGCAGAAAATTACTATCTCCAGGCCATTGATGCCGATCCAAAGAATCCCGATTTTTACCTCGCGTTGGCAATCCTCTACCATAAAAACCTCAAAGACACGCGAAAGGCTGTCGAAAATTACAAAAAGTACCTCGAACTGGGCGGCAAGGACAAGGCCACCGTCGCCAAATGGATTGAAGAATGCGGCGGCACTGTGAGTCAGGACCTCCTGCAAACAACAGAAACAGCCAACGCCAACTCAAAATAAGGAACCAAGTTTAGCGCTCCGTGCAAGAGCCCCACTGCCGTGGTCCAGGGTGCTAGGCAAAACCTCAGCTTTCTCCCCCAATGCAGGTCAAAACGCGGCACCATGACTCGTCCCCTCTGTGAGGCCGACCGGGCAAATGTTCAAGCTGGAGCACTCGCATCCATGGCTTGCGCACGCCGGCTACAGCCTGGCCGCCTAAGCAATGACCGCTGAGCGCACATCCGGTGACGAGTTCCGTCTTCGCTGCATCCCCCGATCACTTCGGCTTTCGCAAAACGGCCTCGCCTAGCCACCATCCGCCACCAGGCAAATGTGCATCCCATGAAATCATCGGCCGTGACCCAATTGATGTTGACTAAGCACCACGCAGTCGCACCAAATCGGTACTCTAACTTTATCACTTGGAGGAAGAAAGGGGCCTTACCATGAACGCCAAAAAGCAGTTTGCTCAGGATCTCCTCGGATTGATGTGGGAAGATTATGCCGCCCGTGTACCGTACGCCAAAACCTACCAAAACATGCTTGCTGAGCTTGGCGGCACGTTCGTCAACGACCACATGGCTTTCCGCACTTTAGCCCTCCGCGTTGGCGACCACAACCTTGGCATTCCCATCGTCAAGCGCATCTGGGATGCTCTAGGCTTTCAGGAGCGCGGTGCCATTGAGTTCCCCGACACGCATCTCTTCGCCCGTTATGTTCAGCACGCGGAGCCTGACTTCCCAAAAATTTTCATCAGCGAATTGCGCGTAGACGAGCTGCCAGCAGAAACGGCCCGTCTCATTCGCGACAGCGTTGCGAGCTTCCGCGAGATCCTGTCAGACAAAGACGTCCAAACCATTCGCGACCTCGAGGGCGCCTCCGCCTACCCACGCGAGCTCCTCGAACGCACCTTCGCCTTCTTCAAAACCGTGCCGTGGGATCCGGTCAGCGAGGAAGTGGTCCGAAAGGTCAACGAAATCAGTCAATATGGCGCCTGGGTTCTCCTTCACGGATACAACGTCAACCATTTCACTGGCTATGTGAATCGCCACGCTGTGGCATCCATTGACGACATCGAAGGCCTCGTGGCCGAGTTGCGCCGCCGCGGTGTGCCAATGAAGGACGAAATCGAAGGCGAACGCGGCTCGAAGTTGCGCCAGACGGCCACACACGCCGTTCGCGTCCCAGTCACCGTGCGTAAGAGCGACGGCTCCTTGGGCCAAATCGAGTGGACTTATGCCTACATGGAGTTTGCCCAGCGCGGCTACGTCGAGGACCCTGCCACCGGAGAAAAGGTCCTCTTCGAAGGCTTTCTTGGCCCTCAGGCTAAGCAGCTTTTCGAAATGACTCGCGTGAAGTAGCGGCCCACTGCTTCAGCCCCATCTTCTTTTCGCGCGGCGGCGGAAACCTGATATCGCTAAAACAGTGTCGCAAGTTTGCGCCTCTTGTAGGATCTCTGGTCCACGCATGGCATGCGCACGATTTCTCGTATTCCGGTCGTGGAAAGTGCTCGGGCTCCCAGCTCTTGCCCATGCAAGCTGGGAGCCCCTTTGTCCAAAGTCAAATTCCACGGAACTTCAGCCCCGGGCTCAGCTTAGGAGGCCGCCTTGCCCAGCTTCGGAATTCCCGGCTCGGTCAGCGGGCGCAGGTCGAAAAGCTTTTCAAGTTCTTCCGGGGTGAGTAGCCCCTTGTCCAGGATCACATCGCGCAGGCTTTTGCCTGTTGCCACAGCCTCCTTGGCCACTTCGGCGGCCTTGTCGTAGCCAATGTAGGTGTTGAGCACTGTCACCATCGAGATCGAGTTTTCGGCATACCATCGACAGCGCTCCGGATAGGCCGAGATCCCTTTGACGCATCGCTCAGTGAAGGCCTTCATCGCATTCGTGAGAATCTCGAGCATTTCAATCAAATCGTTGGCAATGAGTGGCATCATGACGTTGAGCTCGAGCTGCCCTGCCTGCGCCGCGTACTGAATCGCCGTCTGATAGCCCATCACCTGAAAACACACCATGTTGAGCATTTCTGCCATGACCGGGTTGACCTTGCCCGGCATGATTGAGCTGCCTGGCTGCACGGGCGGAAGCAGGATCTCGGCGAGCCCCGTGCGCGGCCCGCTCGACAGCAGCCGCAGATCGTTTGCAATCCGGATGAGCTCGACGGCCACCCCCGCCACCACATTCGCCAGAAACACGGAATCATTATGACTTTGCATCGCCGAGAAGTAGTCCGGCGCCTGCTGAAGCTCCATCCCAAGGTGACGGCTCAGTTCCTCCACCATCATTCGGCGATACTCCGGGTGCACGTTCAGGCCCGTACCCGCCGCACTGCCACCGATTCCCAGGCGGCTCAAGTCCGAGCGCGCCATTTCAAGGCGTGGCAAAAATGCGTTCAGCGCATCCGCGTAGCCACCAAATTCCTGTCCCAAACGAACCGGCACCGCATCCTGCAAATGAGTACGACCGCTTTTGATGATCTCGTCGAACTCGTGCGATTTCTCCTCCAGCACCGCGATGAGGCCACGCAGGGCCGCCTCGAAATCCGGCAAAAGCCGCAACGCTGCTAACCGGATGGCACACGGCACCACATCGTTTGTGCTCTGGGACTTGTTGACGTCGTCATTCGGATGAATCTTGCGATTCTTGCGCTCCGTCAGCGGGATACCGAGCAATTCATTGGCGCGATTGGCAATGACCTCATTCGCGTTCATATTCTGCGATGTCCCCGCGCCCGCTTGATAGACGTCCACGATAAACTGATCGTCAAATTTTCCCTCAAGAACTTCGTCGCACGCACGAATAATTGCGTCGGCCCGCTCAGCATCCAGCAAACCCAGTTTCTTGTGCACGTTCGCCGCTGCGCGTTTGATCTGCACAATGGCCCAGATCCACAGCGGATGCGCCTTGTGGCGGCTGATAGGAAAATTCTCCGCCGCCCTCAACGATTGGATGCCATAATAAGCCCCTGCTGGAACCTGCTTCTCACCCAAGGAGTCCTTCTCGATACGATATTCTGTCATGTGTGTCCATCCTCAGTTTGCAAAGTTTACTGTATGCCGGCGCGGGAACCCTGCCACTGCGCCACCGCCGCTCGTCTTGCCAGCGCATAAGGGACTCCCACTGCGCAAACGTTGTGCTTTTCCTGTTTGACTCAGCAATTTGTCATGAGATGGAAAGCCCAGTTTGCAAGATTTCTTTTGCATAGTTTCTGGAAGGGGAACTCGGGTAAGATGGGAACCGTCGCACGATTTGCCACGGCAGTGGCTACATGCTTGACAGTTATTGCGTGGGGAGCAGCCCCGCCACCTCAGGGCGATGCCGATGTCGAAGCACAATCGGCCGCCACTGCAAACGCCAGCGCAAACCAGCACGCCACTCTTCACGAAGCACCGTCTTCCGACGACGTCGCCCAAATGAACACCGTCCATCAAGGCGCCTCGCAAGCCAACGTGGCGAAACCCACTGCCATCGGCAATAAAGGCGGGGCCACACCCGAAACGGAAAATCTACCCCTGGACAAGCAGGGCCTCACCGAGTTGCGCAAAAAGCAGCTTGGCCAACCCGAGTTTCGCGGCGCCTGGGTCACACGTTTCGATTGGGCAAGCCAGGATCCCGCAACGGTGCGCCAAAACATCCTCCACATCATGGATACAGCCAAAGCTGCCGGCCTGAACGCGGTCGTCTTCCAGGTGCGCGCCGACTGCACGACGCTCTACCCAAGCAAACTCGAACCTTGGTCGCACATGCTCGGAGGACGTGATCCCGGTTTCGATCCAGTTGAGCTAGCCATTGACGAAGCGCACAAGCGCGGCCTCGAATTTCACGCCTATATCAACGCTTGTCCCGCCAGCGAGCGCCGTGAAGGGCCGCCCCCCGGGTCGCAGAGCATTTGGTTTGTTCATTGCACCTTGCAGTCGAATCCCAATTGGCTCGTTTACGAGGGCGGAAAGCCGGCCGAATTCAAAGAATACTGGTGGTTGAATCCGAATTTGCCAGAAGTGCAAACCTACATCCGCAGCGTCGTCGTGGACTTTGCCTCGCGCTACGACGTCGACGGCATCCACTACGACCGCATCCGCTTCCCAGGGCCGAAAGTGTCCGACGACCCATGGAGCAAAGCCCGCTACGCCGGCGACGGCAATCCCAATGGCCTGGACTACGATCGCTGGCAATGCGACAACATCACACGCATGCTCACGGACATCTACGGCGCCGTCACCGCTCTCAAACCCAACATCAAATTCTCAGCCGCCGTCTGGGGCATTTACGATAAAACAAAGCTGCCGCAGGGTCAGGATACGCGCCGTGGCTATTCGTGGACCAGCTCTGGCCTCCAGGACTATCATCAAGACTCCATCGAATGGACGCGACGCGGCTGCATTGACGCCCTTATCCCTATGATCTATTGGGAGATGGGCGGGAACAAACCCGACTATGACGAGCTCGTGGCCAATTTTGTAAAGCTGGCGGGAAAAAGCCGCCACATCTATGGCGGACAAAAAGTGTTCGAAGACGTCGAAATGCTACGGCAAGTCGTGGCCACGCGCCTGGTGGGCGGCCTGGGAACATGCCCATTCACGCTCGGTGCGATTGAGAAAAAAGGTTTGGTGCCCTTTTATCGCTCCACGATTTTCCCTGACAACGTGCCCACACCGTCAATGCCTTGGAAACAGAACCCCAACAAGGGCACGATCCTTGTGTGGGTCAAGGATGCCAGCGGCCTGCCCGTGCTCGACGCGCATGTGCGCGTCGAAGGGCGTTCCGACGTTTGGCTTAGCTCGGCTGATGGCTTCTGCGCCATTATCGACGCCGTGCCAGGCCACAACGTCCTCGCCGCGAAAAAACCCAGCACCGGCGCTCAAGCTCAGCCCGTGGCCGTCGACGTGGCGCCAGGAAAATTCGCCACTGCCGTGCTCGTTCTCGCTAATCCTGCCGCGCCAGCTCGCTAAATCACCACGGCACAAGTTCGCCCATTGAGCAAAAAAACACGTTTTAAAGATACGGCCAGCATTACACCACGCGGCTTGTGAGCATCAAGCACTCGAAGGTGCGCTTGCGCAAGGTGGAGACTTTTTCCAGCTCACTGATTTCGGGATGAATGTAGGGATTGCGATAGTGCTGCAGCTGCGCCAACAGCTCGGCAAAACGCAAAACATCCTGCTCGCCGTCTAGCCCTTTGAGCGAAAGGGGATTGCCAACGAACACCTTGGCTGTGCGCGTCCCCACAATCGTGTACTCGCGTCCAAAGAACAGCACGATGATGCCTAGCGCCTTCAGCCCGTCTGGCTTGTAACGCTCCTGATGCTCTAACATGCGGAGAAGCGTCTGCCGTACGTTGTCGGCCGTCACATCCCATTCGCGTCCTCGCATGACAACAAGCATGTGTTGGCGCATGTGCACGGAGAGCTTGCGCTGCGGCCCTTCGAGAAACTCCTCGACGAGCGCATAAGTCTCGGGCTTGCTCAGAAGCTTCGTTATGCGCTTCTGAAGCTTGCGCTTCACTTCCGACTCTGCCGCGAAGCAGTAAGAGAAGCCCGTGTTGCGCGAAAGGTCGAGCGACTGAGGTCGACGCATCTGCTCGCGATACAAAAACTCCGCACAGCGCAAGCTTTCCTTCGCGTCCTCCTCGAGCTTATCGTAGCACGCGAGTGCCTCGCTCAGCAGCCGATCGATGTCCTCGACCACACTGTCGGTGAGAATAAGTCCCGTCTGCTGCACCGCATCGCGCGCCTCTTGGCGCAACCGTTCTGTGCTCGCCCGCACGTAGAGATTGTAAGCCTCCGCCCGCAGGCTTGGGGGAATGTCCTCCTCGCTAAGAAATTTCACGAGCGTCGGCAAAATCTCACGCACCTGTTCTTCCGGCCGGTAGTCCACAATCTCCGCAAGCTCACGCAGGCGCTGCCTGAGCTCCTCGTTGCGCCGATATTCCTCATGCGCACGGTCAATGGCCCGGCAAATCTGCTGCAGTTCCTCCTCGATGCGCCCCTTGGCAATCACGCTCGACGCCCCATATTTCTGGGCCAGAGCGCCATCCTCGAATGTTCCCACCGCACTGATGAGAATCACCGGCAACAGCGGGTACTGCGACTTTACCGCCTTGATGAGATCGAGCCCTTCCGTGTCGCTGCGCATTTGCAGATCGGTGATCACGATTTCCGGCGAGTCGAGCTCGATGCGTTCAAGAGCATCCTCCATGTTGTGCGCCTCAAGGACGTCGCAATTGCGCAGCAAGAGGCTGCGCCGCAACGCCTCGCGGTACATTTTGTTATCATCCACGATCAGCACACGCCGCCGAACCGGCTGCTCTGCCTGAGCCTGGGTCATTCTCTCGCTCCTTGTGACGGGTCCCCCCCATCTCTCCTCGCCAACCATATTTGGCGCATGTTCACGCTCAGAGTGTCACGTCATTCTTCATCCAACGACGACCCCAGCACGAGTTTCTGCGCATCGATGAGCTCATTGATGCCCTTGCGAGCCAGACGCAACATCTCGTTCAACTGGGCCTCATCGAAGCACTGATGCTCAGCCGTCCCCTGAATTTCCACAAACTTGTTCGACGCTGTGGCCACAACATTCATGTCCACATCCGCCTGCATATCTTCCACATAGCTAAGGTCGAGCACAGGATGGCCTTCCACAATACCCACACTCGTGGCCGCCACAAAGTCCATCAGCACGCCCGTGCCCACCTTGCCCTCGCGCCGCAACAGACGCACCGCCTGGACAAGCGCAATAAAGCCGCCCGTGATGGCTGCAGTACGTGTGCCCCCATCAGCCTGAATCACATCGCAATCAATGATGATGGTACGTTCGCCCAACCGGCGCAGATCCGTCACGGCGCGCAGCGAGCGGCCAATCAGCCGCTGGATTTCATAAGTGCGGCCGCCGATTTGGCCTTTTGTTACCTCGCGCTGAATGCGCTGTTTCGACGATCGCGGCAGCATCGCGTACTCGGCCGTCACCCATCCGATGCCCATGTCGCGGGCATGCGGCGGCACTTTTTCCTCGATGGTCGCAGTACACAATAGCCGCGTGTCGCCAAGCTCCACCAGCACGCTACCGTCGGCAAACTTCGCATACCCCGGCACAAGGTTCACTGGCCGCTTTTCGTCGGCGGCTCGTCCGTCGATCCGGATAAAAGTCATGCTCTCAGACCTCTCAATCAAAATCTCCTGCGCATCTCACCAGGCGCAAAAACATCCCCCAGACGCAAGTGAAGTTCTGCAGGCCCCCTAGGAATTTACGCCCTAAAGCACCTTGCGCAGGCGTTCCCGCAAAAGCTGCGCCCTAACTCTGTCGCGTTCCTCCTCACGGATATCGTGTTCCTCGCTCGTCGGGCCGTGAGTCATGACGTAGGCGCGAATGTGGCTTGGCTGAACGGCCACAGCCAGGCGGTTTAGCTCTGCGTGCGTGAGCCGCGGGAAGAAATCCGCCAACACACCCAGACGCAAGAGCGCCAGCAGCTCCATCGCCTCGCTTGTGCTAATGAGCCGCGCATGCGTGAGGATGCCATAGGCGCGCCACACGCGGTCCTCAAGCTGCGGATTGCTCACCAGCTCGCGACGCGCTCGTTCCTCTCGCTCGATGATTTCCTCCATCGCATGCGAGAAAATTTCGACAATCTGGCGCTCGTCCTTACCCAGAGTCACCTCGTTCGAAATCTGATAGAATCCCCCATGATTCTCCGTGTGCTCGCCGTAGAAGCCGCGCACGGTCATCCCTTGGCTGCGCAGCCACTCCACCACGTGGCGCATCTTGTTCACAATGCTCAACGCAGGTAAATGCACCAACGCGCTCACGCGCAGCCCTGTCCCCGTGTTCGTGATACACGATGTCAAATAGCCAAATTGCGGTGAAAATGCAAACGGCAGCTCGCGCGCCAACGACTTTTCTAAATCAATCACCTGCTGCAGTGCTTCATACGGACGAAGCCCCGGCTCCAGCGCATAAACGCGCAGATGATCTTCCTCATTCACCATGATGCCTTCGCGCAAGTCGGCCGAGAGAAACAGCGCGCGGTGCTTCGGTAGCTTTTCCATCTCCGGCGAGATCAGGTGCACCTCGCGAAGATACTGGCGATCGATCTCCGAGAGGTCCGCCATGTAGAAGCGGCTGCCCCCTGCGAATTCGGGCTGATGATCGACCACCTTGGCCACGCGCTCGAGCACAGCCGACAGGTCCCTCTCGCCCGCTCGCCGCGGAAACGGCAGTGCTGGAAAATTCCGCGCATACCGGGCCCGCGTGGAGACTACAACCCCTTCACTTGGCCCGCTGCGTTCTAGCCACCGATCACATTTTAGCAGTTTATCATTCATTTCCCAGTGCGCCCGTCACTGCTCATTTGTCGCCGGGGAAGATTGTGCTTCCTGAAGCTGAGCTTTGAGACGTTTGATTTCGTCGCGCAGGCGCGCCGCCAGCTCGAAATCTTCCCGGCGCACGGCCACCTCCAGCCGGCGCTGGAGATCGCGGATGGCCAACCGCGGCTCAACCATCGCAGCGTCTTTTTCCGGCGTACGGCCGCAATGCTGCACCGCTCCATGGTAGCGGCGCAAATCATGCACCACAGCCGCCTCGAATGCCGAGTAGCAGTCGCTACAACCAAGGAACAACGTCTCGCGATAGCTGCGCAGCGGAAGCCCGCACGTCGGACACTGGCGATCTTGCTCCTCGCTGTGCCGCGCCGCTTGCTCTCCCTCCTTCTTTATGAGCGCCGACAATATCGCTTGCGGTGTCATTTGAAAAGGATAATGGCTACGCCGGCTTGCGCAACGCGAGCAAAGCCACATCTCTCGCACTTGGCCCTTTACGAGCTTCGACACTTTCACCGTTGCTGGAGCTTTCTTGCAAATCATGCACTTTCTCTCGTCCATCGCTCAAGCCCTCTTCCGGCGCGACACAGCAACTTTGTCGCGAATTCTGGTTATAATTACCCCAATGGAAGCAATCTCACACAACTGTTATATGCCGGATCCCACCCCGCCAAGCGGCAGATCTGCACGCGCCTCGAGTTCGACATAGCGCTGGGGCGCCACCTCGCGCAAGTGCCACGCCAGCCCCGCAATCATGGCCGCGTTATCCGTGCAAAGAATTGGCGGCGGGAAAACTGCACGCACAGCCGGCAAATAGTCGCGCACTGCCGACCGCAGCCGGCTGTTGCAGGCCACGCCTCCGACGATGGCCAGCTCCTTCAAATCAAATGCGTTGAGCGCAGCCGCCGACTTGCGCAAAAGCACCTCCACCACCGCTTCCTGAAACGAAGCACAAAGGTCCGCAACTAACTGCTCGTCGCGCTTGAGCTTTTCTGGCCCCAACTCATGCACGATCTTGGCCACGGCTGTTTTCAGACCGCTAAAGCTGAATTCGAACGAGTCGACATCCAGCATGGGGCGAGGCAAAGCGAAACGCTGCCGATCACCCTCACGCGCCCACTTGTCCACCACGGGCCCGCCGGGGTAACCCAGGTCGAGCAATTTGGCAACCTTGTCGAACGCCTCACCGGCTGCGTCGTCCCTCGTCTCACCCAGTAGCTCGAAATGTTGCGGATCGTGCACAAGGATAAGGCTTGTGTGTCCTCCGGACACAACCAGCCCAAGGAACGGGTAGTGGAGCGGCTCCTTCGAACCAAGCGCCACGTGCTCCGTCGCCTCGGCCTCTGTGCTTTCTACGCGCTCGGCGCTTCCATACACAACGATATTTTTCGTTCTCTGGCCAACGTTGCACAGCAACGGCGCATACAAATGCGCCGCAATGTGATGAACAGGAATGAGTGGCTTGCCCACGCAAAACGCCAATGACTTCGCTGTCTCTACGCCGACAAGCAGCGCCCCGATCAAGCCCGGCCCTTGCGTCACAGCAATGGCATCCACATCGCCCAGCGCTAGTCCTGCCGAATCCAGCACGTCCTCGATCATCGGCGCCAGCAGCTGCAAGTGTGCGCGCGAAGCCAGTTCCGGCACAACGCCCCCAAACCGCTCGTGCAACTTCACTTGCGACGCCACGTGATTCACGAGCACGTCGCGCCCATCGCGGACAAGTGCCACGGACGTTTCATCGCATGATGTTTCAATTCCTAGAATGATCATTGTGTTCGTCCGCTTCTCCTCGATAACTGCCCCTCCGCTGCATCGGCCTCTCCCCTTCGGCATCTTTCTTGCACATACAGCGTTGCAAATGATTTGGTCGAACAAAACAGACACGGAGTCATCGCCATGAAATGGGCATGGAAAATTGGCCGATGGGCTGGCATTGATGTTTACATTCACGTGACGTTCGTCGTCTTGCTAGCTGCCTTAGCATTCGTGAACTGGCTCGGCTCGGGGAGCCTCACGGCAGCGCTTTATGCCACACTGTTCCCCGCCCTTATCTTCCTTTGCGTACTGCTTCACGAGTTTGGCCATGCACTAGCAGCCAAACGCTTTGGCATCCCCACTCGCGACATCACCCTTTATCCCATTGGTGGTGTAGCCCGGCTCGAGCGGATGCCCGAGAAGCCCGCCCAAGAACTCGTCGTCGCTCTCGCCGGACCCATGGTCAATGTCATCATCGCAGCCGCACTCTATTTCTTCCTCGCAAACACACGCGGCTTCCAGCCCGTCGAGACTCTCACCCTCAGCTCTGGCAGTCTCCTCCAGCGCCTCATGATCGCCAACATGATGCTCGTGGGCTTCAACCTGCTGCCCGCATTCCCGATGGATGGCGGACGTGTTCTGCGTGCGTTGCTCGCCTCCTTGCTCGATTATGTCCGCGCCACACACATCGCAGCCTCCATTGGCCAGGCCATGGCCCTGCTCTTCGCTTTCGTCGGAATCACCGGCGGCAATCCCTTCCTGCTGTTCATTGCGTTCTTTGTCTGGATCGGCGCTTCGCAAGAATCAAGCATGGTCCAGATTAAAACCGCTCTTGCCGGCATACCGGTTTGGCGCGCTATGATCACAGACTTCCGCGCCCTCACCCCACAGGATTCGCTTGCAGCCGCAGCCGACCTCATCATCGCGGGAACACAGCAAGATTTCCCCATCGTCGAAAACGGCAAGGTCGTGGGAATCCTCACGCGTGCCCAACTTATTGAAGGGCTAACAAAGTTCGGTCCCGACGCATCCGTGAGCAACGTGATGCAGCGCGACTTTATCACGCTCGAACCCACGGAAATGCTCGAAACGGCCTTCGCCAAATTGCAAAGCTGCGAATGCCGTACGGTGCCTGTCGTTATGAAGGGGCGCCTCGTGGGGATCGTCACGCCCGACAACGTCGGCGAGTTTCTCATGATCCAATCCGCACTCAGCCATAGGCCAGCCCCTGCCTTCCCCCAGTGGGGCCCACAGGAGTAAGTGTTACCCCGCCAGGGGCAAGCATCCGCGCTCCACACCACGCAGGGAGACCTTCAACGACAGGGCGGGCCCTTGTCTTTGCCATCGTTCCCGCGGAAGCTATCCACTCTTACCGTAAAAAGTTTAGTCACCACTTGGTGGGAGCTGGTACGCCTTGCGAGGTCTCTATCAACACCCACCTGCGGCGAGCGTGAGAGCTACCATGCTAAGTCGCACCCGTGCCTAGGTCTAAAGCCTTGCCGCAAAGCCTCATGACCCTACGGGACACTGGCGACCAAAGCGGAGTGGTTTTGAAGGCGCATCGTTGGTGCTTTTTGTGCGGCACAATTGGAGCGCGACGGGGAAGATAAAAGAATACTGCTTGAATTTTTGGTACTTGCATATTGGCGCAAGTTTTGCTTTCCCAGCAAAAATGTTGCGGCGCCTTGCCGAATGTGGGTAGGCTCGAAAAAGAGCTTCGCTTTTCGCAAGGAGATGCTTCAACAATCTAAGGAAAGAAACGAGGTTCAGTGATGGCGAAATTACCAGAATCGACTGCGACACCGAAGACGCCGAAGGACGTCTTGAAGTTGGCCGCGGAGCACAATGTTGTGGCGGTAGATTTCAAGTTTATGGACTTGCCAGGACAATGGCAGCATCTTACCGTTCCGATTTCGCAATTAGATGAGTCAAGCTTTGAGGACGGATTTGGTTTCGACGGTTCCTCAATCCGCGGCTGGTGCGAGATCAACGAAAGCGATCTCCTGCTGTTGCCTGATCCGGAAACCGCCTTCATCGATCCCTTCACTGCCCATCCCACGCTTTCGCTCATTTGCAACATTCTTGACCCCATCACAAAGGAGCGTTATAGCCGCGATCCGCGCAGCACAGCTGTCAATGCGGAGAACTATCTGAAGTCCACGGGTATTGGCGATGTTGCGTATTTCGGTCCAGAGCTGGAGTTCTTCATTTTCGATAGCGCCCGCTTTGCTGCAGCGGCCAACGGCTGCTTCTATGAAATCGACAGCGACGAAGGCATCTGGAACAGCGGCCGCCCGAACCAGCCGGGCAATCCCAACCTGGGGTGGCGTCCGCGCCACAAAGAGGGCTACTTCCCAGTGCCACCGATCGATCAGCTGCAAGACCTACGCACCGAGATGATGCTGAACTTGATGAAATGCGGCATCGAGGCCGAGGCGCAACACCACGAAGTGGCCACAGCGGGCCAGGCCGAAATCGATATGCGATTCGCGCCGCTCGTGAAAATGGGCGATCAGTCGCTATTGTTCAAGTACATCATCAAAAATACGGCAAAGAAGTTCGGCAAAACGGTGACCTTTATGCCGAAACCGCTGTTCGGCGACAATGGCAGCGGCATGCACGTGCACGTCTCGATCTGGAAAAATGGGAAAAACCTCTTCGCCGGCAACCAGTACGCAGGACTGAGCGAAATGGCGCTGTACTTTATCGGCGGCCTGCTGAAACATGCTCCGGCGCTGCTTGCCTTCACCAGCCCGACAACCAACAGTTACAAGCGACTTGTGCCAGGATACGAGGCACCCGTGAACCTGGCTTACTCTCAGCGCAACCGAAGTGCGGCAATCCGCATTCCGATGTATTCGGCAAGCGAGAAGGCTAAGCGCATCGAATTCCGTCCGCCGGATCCTTCGTGCAATTTCTACTATGCCTTTGCGGCAATCCTGATGGCGGGTTTGGACGGTATCCACAACAAAATCCATCCAGGCGAGCCGCTGGATAAAAACATCTACGATCTTCCTCCGGAAGAATTGAAGAAAGTGCCGCAGGTGCCGGGCTCGCTGGATAGAGCACTTGACGCGCTCGAACGCGACCACGAATTCCTGCTCAAAGGCGACGTGTTTACGGAGGATGTGATCCAAGCCTACTTGACCTACAAGCGCAAGAACGAGGTCGATCCAGTCAGGCTGCGACCCCATCCGTATGAATTCGTGCTCTATTACGACATCTAAGCCAAGTGTGTGTGGCGTGACTCCCTTCCGCTCATGCGGCCGATGGCAGAAGAGCCATCGGCCGCATGTCTTTTGGGGAGGCAGGGCCCCTGCCTAGCAACGGGAGTACTGGCGGCTAAAGTCAACGCCCCGAAGCCTGAGCTCAGTCGCTGTCGCGCGCTTACCCCTTTGCGCTAACACCGCGGGGATGCCCGAGCAGACCTCATTTTCTCTCCCTTTTCTTCCTCTGGCTATTTTGCCCACCGATTTAGCTTGCGAACACGATTTGGCTTTGTGTGGTTTCGCCATATGCGTTCCCTTCTCAAGGGAAAGCACGGCATTCGTTTGGGAGGTTTGATCCGGTGGCAAACCACGAAAAGAACACACCGCCCGAACCTGGCTATCCCGCGATGTCGGGATGGTGGTGGGTTCCGACCCTTTATTTTGCGCAGGGCATTCCCTATGTCATCGTCACGCAGGTTTCTGTGCCGCTATACAAACGCTTCGGAATTAGCAACGCCGATATAGCCTGGTACACGAGCCTTCTCGGCCTCGCGTGGGTCGTGAAGCCGTTATGGGGACCGCTTGTCGATATGTACTGGACCAAACGCAAGTGGGTGCTCCTCACACAAGCGCTCATGGCGATTGGCTTGGTCGGCGTTTCCGCAATTCTGCCCACGCCAGCGCCCCTGTGGTGGTATGGCTCCCTGGCCATTTTCGCAGTCATCTCCTTTGCTTCGGCCACACACGACATCGCCGCCGACGGCTATTATATGCTGGCTCTGGACCCGCACCGGCAGGCCCTATTCAATGGATTGCGCTCAACCTTTTGGCGCCTCTCGATGATTATCGGCACCGGGGTGCTGGTGATCATCGCAGGCCTGGTGGAAAGCAACAGCGGTCCAACCCCTGTCGTCGTGCAAATTGCCGCCGTGGCGAAAGGTCAGAGCTCAGCTGCGCCCAAGGTGGCGCCGCCGCAGGGAGGAGACTTTGCGAGAGTGGAGCCACCCACCAACCCGATCGAGGCCGGAACAACAGCTCCCATGGCAATACGATTGGCCAAGGCGCCAGACAATGGGCGGACTGTTGCCGTGAGCGTCTCCCTCGCACCATCGAAATGGTGGTATTTCTTCTTCCCCGTCGGCGATGAAGCGAACGTCAAAGTGGAAAAGGGCGACCGGCTAGAGTTCGGACCAAACAACTGGGACAAACCGCAGCTCGTCGAAATCCACGTGCACAAGAACTTGAACAAACCAATCCTCGTGAACCTGCGCGTAGCTGCCGGAAACATCCCGCTGGCGTGGGCTATTTGCATCGGCGTGGTGGGAGCCGTCTACCTGTTGCTCTGGCTCTACCACACGCTCGTCATGCCCAAACCAGCGCTTGACGTTCTACGCAAACCCGAGGGAGCGTCGTTTATCCATTCCGCGGCTTGGCTATTTGTGGCCGTGGGAGTCCCCGCACTTCTCTACTATCTCCTCTTTAATTTTCTCCAGCCACTTTTGGTGTCGGTACTGCCAGCAGAACATCGCACCAACGACCAATGGAAGAGCCTGATGAGCTTCGTCACGTTCGTGCTCATTGTTTGTGGCGCAGGAATCCTTCTGCTGATTCCGCATGTCGGCCACGCGGCCGCCAAGCTCTTCACCGTGTGCTCTGAAAAGAGCCGTATTGGTTTTGCGGAGGTCTTTGCGTCGTTCTTCCGCAAGAAAGGCATAATGCGGATGCTGGCGTTCCTCATGCTTTACCGCCTGGCCGATGCTATGCTTGTCAAGATGATCACACCCTTTATGTTCGATCCGACAGAGAAAGGTGGCCTGGGCCTGAGCACCGCGCAGGTCGGCTTTGCCTACGGAACCATTGGAGTGCTCGGCCTGCTCCTGGGTGGCATCGTGGGGAGCATTTACGCAGCAACCCATGGCTTGGCGAAAGTGCGCCTCGTGATGTGTCTCTTCATGAACATCCCAATTCTGCTTTTCGTCCTCTTGGCTAAGTACCAGCCGCCCTTCCACATCGTGATGGTATCCGTGTTTGTCGAGCAGTTCGGTTACGGCTTCGGTTTCTCCTTCTATATGCTCTACATGCTCTACATCGCGGGGCAGGGCGAGCACAAAACGAGTCACTACGCACTTTGCACAGGTTTCATGGCGCTCAGCTTCCTGATTCCCGGCATGGTCAGCGGCATCATTCAGGAACTCATGGGACACTACTACGAGTTTTTCCTACTCGTTTTGGCGCTTTCCAGCCTAAGCTTCTTGGTCACTTTCATCATTCCGGTGGATCCAGAGTTCGGGAAGAAGAAGAAACAGCCCGTGGCCGCCTAGCAACGGCGCTGCGATACCGTTGGGGCAGGCTTGCCACCCGATGTGCAGGGGGCAAGCCTGCCTTTTTCGCAGGACACATTCCCGGCAAACGGTAGGAGCCTACCTCGCGCATGTCCAAACGTTTTTTGGTGCGAGCGTCGGCTTCACTCGCGTTGGGCCACTAGCCCTGTCGGTACGCCCCCCACTGTGAGGGAGGAAAGTCACTTCTTTACCTAGTCGACACAGCCCTTGCTGGCATGCATCCTCTTGTCCCCCTTTGGATTTTTCCTTTTGCGTACGTGTACGGCAACAGTGCTTCATCTAGCTCACGGATTCGCCACAGAGCAACCTCAGAAGGAGCTAGCGAGATGGCCGTGACGCAAAAACGGACGCTGACGCTGGGCCATAGCCCTGACCCCGATGACGCCTTCATGTTTTATGCGCTCGCGAAGGAAAAAATAGACACGCGAGGTTGGCGCTTTGAACATATCCTGCAAGATATACAAACACTCAATGAGCGCGCCATGCGGGGCGAGCTCGACATTACGGCAATTTCCATTCACGCCTACGCCTACGTGGCAGATAAGTACGCCCTTCTCGCGAGCGGGGCAAGCATGGGATTGCGCTACGGCCCAATGGTCGTGGGCCCCAACCCGCTAACGCTCGACGAGCTCAAGCGCACCACGATCGCCGTCCCCGGCACCATGACCTCCGCCTTTCTCACGCTGCGCCTGGCGATTGGCGACTATCCCTATGAGGTCGTGCCGTTTGATCGCATTATCGAAGAAGTGGTCAAAGGCCGCTTCGCAGCCGGCCTCATCATCCATGAGGGGCAACTCACTTATGCGGCGGCGGGTCTGGTGAAAGTTCTCGACCTGGGCGAGTGGTGGTGGGAAAAGACACGACTTCCGCTTCCCTTGGGAGGCAATGTGGTGCGCCGAGATCTGGGCGCGCAGGCAATCGCCGAGATCTCTCAGATCTTACGCGAAAGCATCCGTTATGGACTCGAACACCGCGCAGAGGCAGTGAACTATGCGCTGCAATGGGCACGTGATATGGGCTTCGAGCTGGCCGATCAGTTCGTAGGAATGTACGTCAACGAGCTGACGCTCGACTATGGTCAAGCCGGCCGCCAGGGCGTGGAAAAATTCCTCACCATGGCGGCCGAACATGGCTACGTGCCGGAGCACCCGAAACTCGAATTCGTCTAGCGGTGAGAAACCGACCGAGCTTTGGCCGATTCCGCTGCCCCGACGCGCACATACTTCGCAAACCCTGGATAGATGAAATCATGTCCACGCTGCGCCGCATCGGCCGGCGGATACTCGTTGAAATACTTGAGAATCGGGGCGTCTGCGGCGGCTTGACCAAAAATCTCTGGATCGAGCACGAATCGCACGTTTGGTGTGTCGCAGAAAACATTCACGTAGCCTCGACCGCGATCAACAACGACTTCCCACGTCCCGTTCACCAGATAAGCCTCGACGAGCTTGCGTCCACCAATCCAAACCGTCGTGGGGGCGGCGCTGGGTTTACCACCGGTTTGCACCGGCGCTGATCCCTGCGAATTGAGCACGTACTTGCCCGCACCTGCCCCCGATTTCACAGCATCGAGCTGCTGGCCGCGGTTACGTGCAACAGTGACCATTTTCACCGCAAGCTTTTTTGCTTTCTCGAGTGGCTGACCATCGAGCGATGTGGCATAAATGGTCGCAATGGGAGAGGTCGAAACGACCTCAAGGGCACCAGCCCTATACCGCTTGCCGGCGGCCAGTTCGCCAGCCAGCGCGCATGTCTCCGTCGTGGCAATGCACAACAGGCCGTTGCTCACGTGGCGAGTAATTGTTCCGCCGGCCAGTTTCAGCTCGGAAGGCCATTGCGTGGAAAGGTCGTGCAACGTGGCCTCACCCGCAAGATAGCGGCCAAAGCCATTGGCCAGTGCGGCCACCTGCGATTCCGTGAGTTCAGCACACACCAGATTTTTGCGTTTGGGGTCGAAAAACGCTTTGCAATTCTCGCCTGTGGCGTCGGCCAGCACAGGCTCGAAGCCAACCTCTTTCACGCTCTTCACAGGGAATTCCGGGGCGGCATAGACCCATGGGAAATTATATCCACTGGCCACAAGGAGGGCTCCATCGTGAGAACCAAGTTTGCCGTCCCTACGCTCGCGGTAACGCGCATCGTAGAGCACAAGGCGTTGGCCAGGGTACGCCCCTTTGCCGCTCCGGCCCGAGGTGACTGTAAACAACACAGAATCATCCACCGGATCGGTTTCGGGATTCCAGTTCTCTGCTCGGAAAGTCCAGGCAAGCTGATGAAGCGGTGTGACGAAGGAAGCCCACGTCGCAAGGTCCTCGTTATTGTAAGCGATGCGCACACGGCGTGGCTCGGCGGGCACTTCGTGGCGCAAGAAAAGCTTGGCAGTGTAGCCAGTGATCCCCCAGCGCAGAGGATCGGCCTGAGGGCCAAACGCCGAGATGATCTCTTCGTCGCCCCACGTGTAATAGGCGAAGTGCACAAGCATATCGTAGTCCTGCGCCAGCGAGAAACTCGCGATGTCTGGGTAGTACGCAGCGCGAAATTCGTTGGGCCAGCATTGTGTCCATTCGCGGCAGACAAGAGGCATGTTCGCCCAGCGATAGCGCGACAAATGGCAGGCCATCGAGTATGGACCGGTCTCGCGCACATAATTTTTGTTAGAATAGAACGGTTTGCCAACCCACTCGACGCCGGGCAAGAAGGAGGGATGATCAAGGTAAGCGTTTTCGGCGGTGGCATCGAGCTCGCGCGTCGTTGAGAAAATATCGACAATGTGTTCGCCGTGGACGACGGCGACGAGGGGAATGCGCGCCCCACGCGTGCGGATAAAATCGCGCATGGTTTCAAAATAGCGCCGCTGGAGTTCCACGGCAAAACGCACGCCGTCGCGTGTGCGAGCTGGCGAACGCAACTTGTCCGTCCAGGGAATTGATGACAGCTCGCGCAGCGAGGTCATGGTCATATCAGGTAGCTCCACGGTGGCCTGCTCGAGCGACTCCGATGGAGCAAGTGGACACTCGCCACGAGAGTTTGTCCATGCCTTACGCAGCTCAGCCGTCGAACCGTATCGGCTTTTTAGCCAATCGTTCCACATCTTGTGAAAATTCGTTCGATAGGGCTCGACAAATTCGCGCCAGGGCACGTGACCAAAAAAAAGGCTGTCCTCATTCTCAATTTCGAGCATGCAGACGGCTGGATCAAGCCCGTTGGGAATGCCTGTGTAGGGGTTGACGTGGTCGAAAAGCCACGCCTGGACGTATTGCTTTTGCAAATCGATGAGGCGCGGATCGAAAAAGGCATAAGGTTTTGCGGCGCGGCCGAGCTTGTCTGCTTGAGGCACGCCGTCGCCCTCACGAAAGGTGCGGTAGCCGCGCAATACGAGGTAGACATACATGCCACGCTTTTTCGCGCAAGCAATCCACCAATCCACCCGATCGCGATATTCCGGATCGAATTCTGTGGACTTGTTGTTGTTGGGATAGGCTTCATCAATGATGCAGCGACGCACGAGGTTGTACTGTTCGCCCCCACGGTTGTCCAGCTCGTGCAAACGCAGTAGATTGCATCCACCGCGCGCCAGAACGTCCGTGACGAGTTCGATGCGCGACTTTTCGATGTCACCCACATGCGTAGCTGCTACCGTGTACCCCCAGAAGCGGAGCCGCTCACCGGTTTTCTCAAATTTGAACGACCCATCCTTGTCGCGCACAACATGTCCCTTCTTGCCAGCAGGCGGATCGAGGAGAAATGAGAAATCCACGAGAGAGGAGTCGGGAAACACATCGAAGACGGGGTTCACCGCGCGCACTCCGAGCGGATCGTCGGCATAGCGTGCGATGCTGCGCCGGCCTTCCGTCACGGAAGGCGTCCCGGCTGCAGGGAGTAGACCGGCACATGCTAATACGAGGCTAAAGCTAACATCAAACAAACGGCGCATGAAAAATCTCCTTTTTCCCATTGTTGGAAACTGTCCTTGCTCGCCAGCCCGCGTCCGCTTCTTGGCGCCGGCGTCGTTGCACCTTGGCTTGGGTGGCCCGCTTTTGGCTTTGCCACTCTTGATTCAAAGTGCGCTTGTATTTGAATGAGAATAGGACTGAAAGCAAGCAAATGTGAATCCCGCAGGGGAAAGGCGAGATGAAAAAGATCATCGCTGTGCTCGTGATGGTGGCTGTGGTCGCAGGCATCCTGGCAGCTAGCACCGGCTATCTTGTTCAGCAGAAAAAACTTAGAGAGATGGAGCGCCAGGTGACCCAGGCCGAGGAATTGTTCAACGCCAAAGACTATGATGGAGCCCTTCAGTTATTGCGCCGCGTGCAAGCAGAGGGCGGCACGTTGCGCTCAGCTTACCTGCTCGGAAAGGCGCTTTACGCCAAAGGCGACTACGTCGAAGCGCTGCGCACATTTGATCGCGTAGCTGAGCGAGCACCGCGCAGCGTTTTCATGCCGGACATCCTGCTGTATCGAGCACGGCACGCTTACGACAACAAATCAAATGCGAAAGAAGCGAAAGAGATTTTTCTGCGGATTGTCTCCGAGTTTCCTGATTCTGATGCCGCCGATTGGGCACTCTATTACCTGGCCAAAATGAGCTACGACCAGGAAGACTACAAGCAGGCGCGGATGAATCTCGAGCAAATCCTCAAGCGGCCTGATTCGCCGGCGCGCGAGGATGCCGAGTTTCTCCTGGGCGATATGAACATGATCCAACTGCGTTCGCCCCAGCCTGGGCCAGACGATATCGTCTACACAATCAAGAAAGGCGACTCTCTGTGGAAGCTCGAACGTGAGCTGAAAGTGCCGGCCGATCTTATCATGGGAATCAACAACCTGCAGCCGAAATCCCTTACTGTGGGTATGCAGATCAAAGTGCCGAAAATCAACCCGAGCATCGTAATCGACAAAGCAAAGCGCACTCTGACGCTCAAAAACTCGGGTGCACTTTTGAAGAAATATCGCGTGGGAATTCACCGCGTGGACGCGCGAGTGCCGGCCGGCGAATATACAATCCAGAACAAGCTCGAAAAAGGCATGGATTACGCAGACCCCCAGACGGGCGCCATCATCAAGGCCGGGGATCCAACAAATCCGCTGGGCACGAAATTCCTCCAACTACGCCGCGATATGGGAATCCACGGCACGAACCAGCCTGAGCTGGTCGGCACCTACACCGATGTGGGCTGGATCATGATGAACGACAAAGACCTTGAAGAAATCTACGCCCTGGTGCGTAAAGGCACACCGGTATCCATAAAAGGCAAAAATGCAACGGAGGCGACCTCTGGGAACAAGCCATAAAAAGTCGGAGAGTGTGGAAGCGCCGCAGGCGGTTCACGAACAACGAGTGCTCAAACTCGGCCTGCCCAAAGGCAGCTTGCAGGAAGCTACATTAGCGCTGTTCCGCAAAGCTGGTTTTCACTTCGCGGTCGGATCGCGCTCGTATCACGCAACGTGCGATGACCCTGAGATTACGGCAATCTTGATTCGCGCCCAAGAGATGTCGCGCTATGTCGAAGAGGGCGTGTTTGACGTCGGACTGACGGGGCTCGACTGGATCCTCGAAAATCGGTCGAAGGTTGTCGAGGTTGCGGACCTTATCTATGCAAAGCAGAGCATGCGGCCCGTGCGATGGGTGCTGGCAGTGCCCGAAGCAAGTCCTTTCCAGAGCGTGAAAGACCTGCGCGGCAAGCGCATCGCCACGGAGGTGGTGAACATCACACGCGATTACTTGGCACGCCACAAAGTCAAAGCTGATGTCGAATTTTCCTGGGGCGCAACCGAGGCAAAAGCACCTGACCTCGTGGACGCCATCGTCGAGGTGACAGAGACCGGCAGCTCCTTGCGAGCCAACAAGTACCGCATTCTCGACACCGTACTCGAGTCGTGGACGAAGCTTATCGCCAACCACAAGGCCATGCGCGATCCGTGGAAACGCAAGAAGATCGAAAACATCGCCATGCTTCTCGAAGCAGCGATCCAAGCAGAGGGAAAAGTGGGCCTAAAAATGAATGTGCCGTGCAAAAAGCTCGACTCTGTGCTCTCCGTGCTACCGGCAATTACCTCACCCACGATTTCAAATCTCACCGACCCCAACTACGTGGCACTCGAGACGGTAATTGATGAGTCGCTCGTGAAGCAGCTCATTCCTGATCTCAAACGCGCGGGCGCGGTTGGAATCATCGAATATCCGCTGAACAAAATCATCTACTGAATCTGGCTTGCGCGCTCGAGGCGCGCCCAGCAGCAAAATCTGACAAAGGGGACAAAAGCCGCTCGCAGCGAGAGGAGAGCTCTTCTCTAGCTCCTCAACGGTAGCCACTTTACGGGCACAACACTGTTCGTCCCGGCAACGCGAGCTGCTGCACTGGAAATACGCGCGGCCTCTACACCGTGAAAGTCAGACCGTCGTAGGCAAGCTGGATATTTGGCGGGAGCAAGGCGTTCGTCGCCTCGTGTTCAAGATCGTGGCACATATGAATGAAATAGGTCTGCTCAGCGCCGACACGCTGGGCAACGGCCACCGCTTCTCTGAGACTCATGTGGGTAGGATGCGGCCGGTGCCGCAGCGCGCTGGTGACGAGGATTTTCACACCGCGCAGAAGCTCGAAGGAAGATTCGGGAATCGAACTCACATCGGTCAGCCACGCAAATCGCTCCAGGCGGAATCCAATGATCGGCATTTTTCCATGAAAAACCCGTACCGGCCGCACCGGGATGCCCCGCACTTCAAAGTCGCCCTGAATTTCGTGCACATTGAACTCCGGGATGCCGCCCCCAGGCGGCGGCGGTTGAAAACAATAGGAAAACCGGCGGCGAATCTCGGCGAGGCTTTCGGGCGTGGCGTAAAGATCTATCGCGTGGCCGTGCACCATGTTGAAAGCGCGGAGATCGTCGAGCCCGCCCACATGATCCGTGTGGGTGTGAGTGATGAGAACAAAATCCACATCTTCCACGCCATAAGCAAGAGCCTGCGTGCGAAAATCGGTGCCACAATCAATGAGAAAGCGACTGTTGCAATACTCAATGTAGGCGCACGAGCGCATGCGCTTGTTGCGGGGGTTGGTCGAACGACACACAGCACAGCGGCAGCCTAACGTCGGCACACCCGCGGAAGTTCCGGAGCCGAGCACCGTCACTCGCATAAGATCATTGGAAGAATTCATCTTTTCGCTGCAGTCTCCCATTCTTCTGCAGCAGTACGCTAACGCCCCTTGGGTCATTCGCCATGAGAACCATATGATATCGAATGAGCGAAGCGAGTCTTACTTCTTGCGAAACGAGTTTTGAAAATGGCCGGCTTTGCTCACAAAGCAATTCGTGCAATGCCTTGGCAGCGCCTAAGCTTCCCCAACGGTTTTTCTGTTCTGTGTCCGCTCCACGTAGCACTTGCGTTTGCGCCCGTCACCGCGGCATGCCTAAAGGCAATGATAGAATTCCTCCGTGGCATGCTGCTGGAAAACGACGGGCAGCACGTTGTGATTGACGTGCACGGCGTTGGTTATGGCCTGGACGTTCCTGCTTCGACCGCGAACGCCCTGCCGGCTGTGGGCGAGGAAGTCACGTTACACACTTACCTCGAAGCCAAAGAGAACATGTTCGCGCTTTATGGATTTGCCACCCGCGAAGAGCGTGAAGTCTTTACGATCTTTCTTGGGGTCTCGGGCATCGGGCCACGAACAGCTCTCTCGATTTTGTCGGCCGTGCGCATTGCCGATTTTGCTACCGCCGTGATGAACAACGATGTGGCGTGGCTCACGCGCATCCCAGGCATAGGCAAAAAAACGGCAGAGCGTTTGATTGTTGAAGTTCGGGACAAAATGAAAGCCTGGGTTGCCGAAGCGCGGCTGGGAGTAGCTACTCCAGCATCGGCAAAACGTGGCAACGCGGAAGAAGCGCTTCAGGCAGAGGTAAGCGCAGCGTTACAGGCGTTAGGCTGTAAGCCCGCGATCGCTGACCGTGCCGCAGCGCGAGCGCTGGAGCTCCTCGGCCCAAAAACACCGATCGAAGACCTCGTGCGCGAAGCGCTGCGCCATCGCTACTGAGGGCGGGCTAGCGACAGGTGGGCCCACCTGACTCCAGCAGTGTGCGCGAACACGAGTAAGCAAAACGCTCATCTATCGGCGCTTGCGCAAAACCACCGGCGATTCTCCGGGCCGCTGAACAGTCACACTGTCGGGCGTGATGTCGAGAACGCGGAAGTTCTCGTACACGCCGCCCTTGCGCACACTTAGACCATTCACGATAGCCATAGGACTTTTTGGATCGTAAAGAATTGGACCCAGCACGAAACCTTTTGTGTCCTCGGTAGGCAACGGTTGGGGCGAAAAGCGAACTTGTGGCGAACTCGCCGGTGGGGAAAAAATCTCGCGCTCAGCAAAGTTTGCGCCGCCAGCCCCTGAAGAATTGAGAAGCTCAGTCATTGGCACAGGGGTGGGAAGATCCACAGCAGCGCTCGGCGCAGAGGACACAGCAACAGAGGCTGGGTTTGCAGGCGACGGCGGCGGAGCAGCTCCTCCAGGCGTAGGTTGAGACATCGAGGTTTTCACACCCGGTTGAACGGACCCAGGGGCAAGTGTGCCCGAACCGACGACGGCCACCGTGGAAGCACTCGACGCGCCTTGAAGATTGTGCGTCCATTCCTGCAGGCGATGCTGGAGAAACAGAATCACACCAGTGATAAGCGCCAGTGTGACCACAGTGGATGCCACGATGCTTGTGATGATCAGTCCAAGCCGCGAACGGTGCTGCACAACCACCTTCGGCACTGTAGCGGCGGGGCTCGACGGCACGTCGAGCAGCGTCGCCACCTTCGCATCGTTGTTCTGACTGCGCTCACGCCGCGCTTTTTCCAGAGCTTTGAGAATTGTGCTCATCGCTCAATCTCCTGTTGGCGCGAGGTGGGGGCCGTTATCCATCATGCGACTATTGAGCAGCATGGCCGTAAGATCATCAATTTGGCCCGTCTCGCGCAACTTGTAATAGGCCTGGAATTTTTTGATCGCTTCGGCGGTGTCCACATCGAATTTCCCGCTGGCATGAGCCAGATAGCCGCGCTTGACGAGGAACTCTTGAAGCTGGCGCACGCGGTCGCTCGATTCGCCGCGCTGGATCGAAGTGAGCTGGTTCACATCCACGAACACAGCACTCGCTGAATCGAAGTATTTGATGAAATCCTTTGTCTTGTAGGTTTTCACTCCCCAAACAGGATCGCCGACCGTCACGGCCTCGCCTTCAGCACGCAGCAGCACGACATATTCGCTTTGGTCCGGAGCTGGATCTTTCATGCGCACGATAAGTGGCACGTTATACTTCACCACGTCGTAAAACGAGCCGGGCAAGCGCAGCTCACGAAGCTTGACGCTATCGGATTGGAGCACCCCGTTGACGATTTGGTCATCGCCAAGCTTGGCCAGCTCGCTGAGATCTACGTGGAATCCCCACATCTTGAGAAGACTGAACTGGGCGGCACGCAGCGCGGCTTTGGGATTATTGACGCGCACCAATGGAACGTTTTTCTCATACTTCCAATGGGGATTTTTCCGCCGCAACGTTTCCCAATCAGGAGTAGGCGTGGGAGCCACTTTCGTTGCCAGAGGTGTCTGGCTGGCGCTCGTTTCTGTGGCCTCGGCAATGTCGTCCTTCTCCGTATCGGGATTACCGCGTTTTAGTTCGAGCGGTTGTCCAGGCTTAGGCAGCGCTGACCCCGGTGTTGGGGTAACGCGAGGCTGATAGTCGAGTCCCTCAGAGGCCCGCACATTGGCCAGCTTGATGCCAATGGCGATAGCGATGGCCATGGTGAGCGTGGCCCCAGCACCAAGGCCAAGCCACAGGGCCAGCTTGCGACCTGCTTTTTTTGCCGTTTCTGGGTTCAGCCGTGGAAGCGCAAAACTTGACGTGCGCTTTGACGAATCGCTGGCCAGCTCGCCGCCGCGGGTCACTTCGTCGATCGCGCGTTGCATGATGCGCTCATCCACGACACAAGTGGCTTCGGTGTAGCACGCCAGGAGGGCACGGTCGCAAATGACGTTGATGCGGCGCGGAATTCCCCGGCTCACGTTGTAGAGCAGCCGTAAAGCTTCGGGCGTGAACTCGATGGCAACCGTTGCGCGTGCCACGAAAAGCCGGTGTTGAATGTAAGCCAGGACTTCTGCCTCTGTGAGAGGTGTAAGGTGATAGCGCACGGCAATGCGCTGGTTGAGCTGTTCGAGCTGACTGTGCGAGAGTGTGTCGCGCAATTCGGGCTGGCCAACAAGCACGATCTGCAGCAGCTTCTCGTTTTCCGTCTCAAGGTTCGAAAGCATGCGGATTTGCTCGAGAACATCTGGATCGAGATTCTGCGCTTCGTCGATGATAAGGACGACGTTTTTGCCCTTTTGGTTCTCTTCGATGAGGAAGCGATTCAGCTCGTCAATCAGCCCCTTCTTCGTGTTGTAAAAAGAGGGGATCTGAAACTCATCGTTGATCGTCTTGAGCAGTTCGATTTCCGAGAGACCTGGGTTGAGAATGAGAGCAAGGCGGACGTCGTTGCTGCGGGTGAGTTCGTTGACAAAAGCTCGGCAGACGGTGGTTTTGCCTGAACCAATCTCGCCCGTGAGCAAGATGAAGCCTTTGCGCTCGCGCACGCCATAGGTGAGTGCGGCCAACGCCTCGCGGTGGCGCTCGCTGAGAAAAAGAAAACGCGAGTCAGGCGTGAGGTTGAACGGCTCTTCAGCTAAACCGAAATATTTCTTGTACATTTGGCTCCTACACGTTTGCGCTTGAACGGGCCGCACACCGCGCAAGCTCATGCTTTGTGACAACAGCAGCTCGACAAAGTTCACAGCCCGCTTAGCCACGCGCAACAATTTCGTTGCGCCCTTGGCCAATGGGCAAAGTGCGTGCCAGATGCGCCACTACTCATAAATACTCCACGTGCTCATCAATAACTTCGAAATCTGCCGCCGTTTCCAGATCACGCATGATTTTGCTGAGCAACGAATCCACCTGGGCACGGTTCGCGGCCACAGTGACAATGGCCAGAATCGCACTGCGCCAAATGTCGTGATCATCCACTTCTGCCACCGCGCAATTGTAATGGGTGCGCAGCCTGTGGATTGTTTTGCTCAGCACGCTGCGCTTGTCCTTTAGAGAATTGCTCATCGGAATCAGGAGTCGCACTCGCTGTGAACCGATGACCACTGCCTGTCACTCCTTTGCCTTGCGATCCAACGTTGTGCCGCGAAAAAACCATCGCACAATAGCAAATCACCTCGAGGAGGTTGCGGGCGGTCTTGTCCTCCAAACCTTACCGATTCAGCGTCCGTTTTCTTTCTCTTGGCAAGGTTTCATGCCGCTCAACTGCTGAGCACCTCCTTCACGTCAATATTCTTCCTCGCCACGAAGCAGGCGGAATTGAACCACCGCGAAAACCATGACAATAGCAAACAGGATCATCGCCTCCGCGCTGGCCAGGCCGAACTCGCTATTGTCAAAAGCGTTCTGGTAAATTTCGAACACTAGCGATGTTGATTGATTAGCAGGGCGCCCGCGAGTCATGACGTAAACAGGGGTGAAAATTTTGAACGACTCGATTGTGCTCATAACGACCAGGAAAAGTGTGGTTGGCTTGAGCAGGGGAAGAATAACAGAGCGCCATTTTTGCCAACGGTTGGCGCCATCAATTTCCGCCGACTCCAGCAGCTCGGGCGGAATTCGTCCAAGCGCAGCCACATACAAAACGATCCCCGCCCCAGGAGCGTACGGAATGCTGCTCAGGATGATCGTGGCCACAGCCGCCCACCGTTCGCTGAACCATGGCACTCCTGGATGACCCAGTGAACGCAGCGCAACGTTGATAAGGCCATTGTGCTCCGTAAACATCCACTGCCACACAATCGCGATGATGACTGCGCTGATGATGCCTGGCAGATAGAAGGCAGCTTTGAAGAAATTTTGCACACGCACCGGCAGTGGCGAGATCATTCCCGCCACGAGCAAAGCGATACCAATGTTCACTGGCACGAGAACGATGGTGATGATGGCCGTGTTCGCAAGAGCGATCCAGAAATCCTCCCGGAAGACCGGATCAAAAAGCACCGTGGCAAAATTCTCAAACCCGACCCAGGGACTGCCAAGAATGCCACGTCCGACCTGATAATCCTTGAATGCAAGAATGACGGCTCCGACGACTGGCACAACGACGAAAATGAAAAATAACAAGAGATTGGGGGCTGCAAATGCTAGTCCCCACCATTTTCGCCGAGTTTCGAGGCGCATCGGAGCCGCCCCTTTCTTGCAGGCGTTGGGCAGACAACTTGCCCGCTCATCTTGCAAAGCACGGCTTGCACGCCGGCTGGTGAAATCTGATTGCTCGTCAACTTATTTGCGCTGGTGGCGCATGCGCTTGCGAAGCTTTTTGTACTTGTGCTTACGAATTTTTTTTCGGCGCCATTTGATAACGCTACCCACAAAATCCTCCTTCGCTGATTTTCACGGATTTTTGGTGCAGTGTGCACATACACCACGCAAGCGAAAGTTACTCATGCTCAAGAAAGACAAAGCAGCCTTCCATGCACCGCGGAGGCCCAGTGGAATAGCGCACGTATGAAATCTGAGTCAATGGGAGAGAGGTCTTTTGTCCCTCGCGAGTCATGGCTCCTGGCCTTAGCCACGCTTGGCGCCTTGGGGGTTAGGCTTTTCCATCTCGATTACCGAGGAATGTGGACTGACGAGTTCCACACGCTCAATGCAACGCTTTTGCCATGGAAAGATCTCATCACCGAGCGGCTGCGGGCAGGGCATTTGCCAACCTACTTTCTTTTCATGAAGGTGTGGACACAGCTCTTTGGTACCAGCGATTGGGCATTGCGCCTTCCATCGGCACTCGCCGGGGCACTTATTGTGCCCGCGACATACTATTTCGCAAGACCCTGGTTCGCGTCTCGCTTTGTTTGGGTCCTTGTAGCCGTGGCCACCGTGAACGCCACAGGGGTTTGGGCTTCGCAGGAAGCTCGAATGTACTCAATGCTCCTCGTGGCGGCAACGTTCGCCCACGGAGCATTTCTGCGCGCCGTGGCACGCGATGAGCAGAGGGCGTGGATCACATACTGGATCTCTGCATTTATAGCCACCGCACTGCAGCCGGTCATGATTCTCACCGTTGTGGCGCACGGCCTCTTCCTGACAGTGTGCCACGGGCGCAGGGCTTGGCCGCTTCTGCGCAAATGGCTGGCGGTGCTGATTGTTGTGGTGCCCCTACTGATTGCTGTGGCACTCCTGCAGCAAAAGCGAAGTGTGGAATTCGACCCACGGGAATGGCTGAGCGAGACAGGACGCACAATCGGGATTTTTGTGAAACGGCTAGGGCTTGTGGCGTTTGGCGTGTCGGCTGACACCGGACGGTGGCGTGCCTTGACCAGCCTGATCCTTTTCCTGTGCTTGGGTTTAGCCTACCTCAGGTGGCGCAAGCATAAGCGTTCTGATCCTGCTTTCAAGGACTCGCCAGAAGCACTAGCAGTAAAGTTTTCAACGATCGCCGTGGCTTTTCCTGTGCTGGCTCTTTTCATGGGGAGCTTTTTCCTCGAACACATTGCCGGCAATGAACGTTATCTGATACCAATTTGCGTGCCGCTGTGGACACTCGCCATTTGGGGATGCTTTGAGGTCCCAACGTCACGTTGGCGCGATGTCGTCGTTGCCGCTGCCGTCATCATGCTGGCCGTGGGCCTTATCCGGCATTGGCGCGACCGTGGCCTTGGCGGGCGCGAAATTGTGCACTACGTGAACAGCTGCGCCCTGCCGAGCGACGTGATCGTATGCAGGGCAACGCCAACCATGCGTCTTATGATCGAACACTACAGCCAACGGCCGCTCCAAGTGTGCACTGTACCAGAGCCAAGCAGAACGCGCGACGTCGACGATGACACAGCCTACCAGACATTGCTGAGCTGCCTTGGGCCGCACACTCAGTTCTGGCTGATCGAGTACCGCGGGAAAGGAAGCTTCCTGCGCAACATGATCGCCCGACGGCCAAAGGAACTTGAGGTCGTGAGAGAAAAGACAATCGAACAAGCCCGTGCAGCTCTCATCCGCCGACGGTCACTGCAATGACTCCGTAAGGAACGCTGGACTCTCCGCATGCCAGCTTGCAAGGCCGTTGACGCCTCTTGTGGGGGCTACACGCTTCGTACACGTTTTGCAGCGTCAGGCTACTGCCGTGAACTTTCTTTTGCAATTCCCAATCTAGCAAATCTTGTGTAGCAAAAGATCTCTCTATGTGTGGAATCGTTGGAAAAGTTTATCTGAATCCAGAACGACCGGTTGAGCCCGAGATTATCGAGCGCATGAAGCGCTGCATTGTGCATCGTGGGCCTGACGATCACGGCTCCCACATTTGCCGCAATGTCGGCTTTGGCTTTCAGCGCCTCTCGATTATTGACCTTGCCACTGGCCATCAGCCGATGACGAACGAGGACGGATCGGTCGTCATCGTTTTCAACGGCGAAATTTATAACTTCATCCAGTTGCGTCAACAGCTTTTGTCATGCGGACATAAGTTCCTAACACGTTCCGATACAGAGGTCATTCTTCACGGCTACGAAGAATGGGGAACAAGCGTGACCACGCGCCTGCGCGGGATGTTTGCTTTCGCCATTTTCGACACAAAAACGCAAACGCTTTTTCTTGCCAGAGACCGAGTTGGAAAAAAACCGCTCTACTACGCCATCGTCGAGCCAGGGACAGAGCGCGAAGCCTTGATTTTTGCGAGCGAACTGAAGTGTTTGTTGGCCGAGCCTGCGTTCCGGCGCGACGTGGACCTCGTGGCGCTTGGCCACTACCTGACTTATCAGTATGTCCCGCACCCGTGGTCCATCTTCCAGCAAGCAAAGAAAGTCGAGCCCGCGTGCTGGGTCCAGTGGAGAAATGGACGCCTGAAACAAGAGCGCTACTGGAATCTTTGTTACGAACCAAAAAACCTGGTGACGCTCAATGATGCGATCGAACAAGGCGCACAGCTCATTGACGAGGCAGTCAGGATCCGCCTCATGAGTGAGGTGCCCCTTGGTTGCTTTCTCAGTGGTGGCGTGGACAGCTCGACCGTCGTTGCGTTCATGCGCCGCCACATCACCGGAAAACTTCGCACCTTTTCCATTGGATTCGAGGAGGAAAAATTTAACGAACTCCCCTATGCGCGTCAAGTGGCGCAGCAGTTCGAAACCGATCATCAAGAAATGATTGTGAGGCCAGACGCTCTTGAATGCGTGGCACGCTTAGCCTGGCACTTCGACGAGCCATTTGCCGACTCAAGCGCGATTCCAACCTACTACCTCGCCAAGATGACGCGCCAGTTCGTGACGGTGGCACTCAATGGCGACGGCGGCGACGAAAGCTTTGCTGGTTACGTCCGTTACCTTGGTTTTCCCGCCCTGCGAGCTTATGAGCGCCTCCCTCGCTGGCTTCGCCAGTTGTGGGCTTGGCCCCTTGCCGTAGCAGCACGCGTCTTCACATCCTCGGCCAAAATCGAGCTCTGGAACTACGTCAACCGCGTGTCGCTCATGCCGTTTGAGAGCCGTTACGTCCAGATGATGGTCATTTTCCGCGACTATCAGAAGCAGGAGCTTTTTCTCAAGCGTCACGCACAAAAGCTGCATGGCCCGATTGCAGATTCGGAATTTCTCACCGAGGCAACGATGCTCAATGGAACAGCGATCGAGCCCATCGACCGCATGATGTTTGCTGACGTCATGCTCTACCTGCCCGGAGCGCTCCTTCCCAAAGTGGACCGGACAACCATGGGAGTCTCACTCGAGGGACGTTCACCGTTCTTAGATCATCATCTCATGGAGTGGGCGGCGCGGTTGCCGGCAGATCTCAAGTTTCCGGATGGGAAACTAAAATTCCTGCTCAAGCAAATTGCCCGCCGATTCTTCACAGATGACTTTCTCAACAGGCCGAAGCAGGGCTTTGGCGTGCCCCTCGGCCTCTGGTTCCAAACGACGCTGCGCGGATTGCTCGAGGATTTTCTGCTGAGCGAACGAGCACGTCATCGCGGCTTCTTCGAGCCCAGCTATGTCCAGCACATTGTGAATCAACACGTGACCGGAGCACAAAATCATGCCCATCGGCTCTGGACTCTTCTGATGTTTGAAGCATGGGCTCGAACGTTTCTCGATAGGCCCGATCCTTTGGCAGGACCACTTTGGTAGCACCCAAGCTCACATGTCTCAAACGTGCCGCGCGAACAAGTGAGGTAGGCCCACCTTCCACGCGCCACAAGCGGGTGGGCCCGCGGCTGTCTCATTTGCAGCGACGTTTCAAGGGTTCATTCTTTCGAAATGCCGTGCCATGGAAAAGAGCAATAATGCGTCCCGCAGCGTCGCGGACTTTCACGTCATAATGCGCAAGCGTGCGGCCACGCGAGACTTCGAGAGCTTCCGCAATGAGTTCTCCTTCCGTAACTGCCCGCACAAAGGAAATGTGAACATCGCTCGCCACGGCAACTGTGCCATGCGAGTTTGATGCCGCGGCAAAGGCAAAGTCGGCAAGCGTGAAAATGGCACCGCCCATCACCGTGCCAACAGCGTTGAAATGCTCGGGGCCCACGCGCATGCGCACGACAGCGCGTCCAGGCTCGAGCTCGACAAGCTCAGCACCAATGCTCGTGGCAAAACGATCGCACGAAAAGTATTTTTTCCAGTCATCGAGAGTTTTCATATTGCCAAAAAAGAGCTTCGAGGACTTGGGGGCAAATGGCAAGCGCTATTGCCAAATGAGCACTCTGCAGCAAGACCACCATCAACAGCAGACAAACGTTGCGTTCGGGCCATGCTCAGAAATCTCATTTCGCTCTTGAGTGCATCGCACAGAATCTGTCGCCCACGATCCCAAGACTTCTCTCAACACGTCGTTCTGTTTTTCTTTCTTGGCAGTTGGGAACAAACCACTGCAAAGTAGCAGTTTCAAACGTCAGTTCGAGGAGATAAGAAAGAATGGCTCTACGCGTGCAGGATGTCGTCGCAGCGCTCGATCGAGTAGCTCCTTTTCGCCTGGCCTATGATTGGGATAACGTAGGGCTGCAGATCGGCGACTCGAAACAGAAGGTGGAGGCCATTGCTGTCGGATTGGAAGTCACCTCAGAGTTTCTGAAGTTCGCCCAACGACACTGTTGCCAAATGTTACTCGTCCATCACCCACTGATTTTTTCGCCACTCAAACGATTAGTTCAGGGCACACATGCCGTAGATCTGGCGGTAAACATCATTCGCTTAGAGATGGCACTCGCTGTCGCTCACACGAACTTAGACCGCGTTGCTTGGGGCACGAATGGCATTCTCGCGGACTTGCTCGGACTTGAGAACAGACGTCCAGTGGAGCCAACCAGCCTTGAGGAGCAATTCAAATTCACAGTTTTTGTGCCAATAAACCATGTGAGTCCGCTTATCGAAGCAATTCATCGCGGCGGCGGAGGCTGGATCGGCAAATACTCACATTGCACGTTTCGCGCAAGCGGCACAGGCACGTACCTTCCGGAAGTTGGTGCAAATCCATATCAAGGTAGCGTGGGGAAACTTGAAGAAGCAGAGGAGGTCCGCCTCGAGGCCATCGTGCCGAAACGCTCGCTTGGCGCTGTGATTCATGAGGTACTCGCAGTCCACCCCTATGAGGAAGTGGCCTACGATGTCTATCCCCTCGTTGAGACAAATCCTCGAGCGGGCCTTGGCGTGATTGGAACATTGCCAAAAGCACTGACGCTCGGAGAACTTGCGAAGAAAGTGGCAAAAGTGTGCGACGCAAACTGCACCACGTTAGCGGGTGATCGCAAAATAAAAGTGGAGCGAATCGCCATTGTAACGGGCAGCGCCGGTTCGACGGTGGACACAATCACGCGCGACGTTGCAGACGTTGTTGTGACAGGGGAACTGGGCTACCACAAGGCTTGTGAGCTCGTTGAGCGCGGAGTGGCGCTCGTGTGTGCGGGACATGCAGCGACCGAGAAAATCGTAGCCCCCGCGCTGGCGAAACTCGTTGCGAACGAGTTGGGAAGCCGAGGAGAGGCTTTGCGCTGGCATGTCTTTCAAGACTACGCCGATCCCTGCGAGCCGCTGTAGCCTTGTGCCGAATTCGAATCTTGCCTTTCCGGCGAAAACCTTGGCGCAATGTCGCTATAGGCACGAACCGAAACACGTGCGAGCCACGAAGGGAGGATGGCTAAGCATTCATGAAATGTGATCTCGGCCGTTTGCTGGAATTACAGCGGGTGACGACAGACTTGCGGCGCTACAAAGAGCGCTCAGCACTTTGCGCGCGCAAAATCCAAGAGATAGAAAAAAACACGGCGCGCCTCAACGAGGAGCTTGCGACTACACAAAGTAAATTGTCATATGTGCAAAAACAACTGCGTGACGGCGAGATGGAACTGAAGAATTTGGAAGAAAAACAAACCGCACTCAAAAAGCGAAGCGCGGTCGTGAGGACGCCAAAGGAGTGTGAAGCTCTCGAGCACGAGATCGCGGTCCTGGAACAAAAACGTTCCGCGATAGAAGAACAACTTCTTACACTCATGGAAGAAAACGAAAAACTCGAAAGGTTTGTCGAACAGAAAAAGAGGGAAATCGACGAGGCGCGTGCGCAGTTCGAAGCAGAGCGCAAGCGAGTAAACGAAACCCACCAGCAGGCTAACGCACTTGTTCACGCCTTAGCTCAGGATGAAACGCGATTGCTCAGCGAACTCGGCGAAGAAATTGCGGAAATCTACCGGCGCCTCGTGGGAAGGATGGATTTGCCCGCGGTGGTGCCAATTGTTCAAGCCACATGCGGGGGCTGCGGAACGCAACTTCCCATTCATTTCGTGCAGGAACTCAAACGGAGTGGCGAAGTGGAGATATGCCCTCATTGCCGCCGTTTGGTTTACTACGGACAACCGGCGGAACCTAGCGATCGGAATTAGTTTGATCCTAAACTCACAATGTTTACACGCTGTGGAAAAGCACTGTGGAAAAGTGCTGCTGGGCAGCAAAAATTGAGCATGCAGTCGCCCCACCCAGATTTGCTTTCAGAAAATATACAACTCAATTTTCCGCTAAGCAGGTTTTCCACAAAGAGTGCCCGTCTGGGTATAACTTACTAAGGACATGCTTGAACAGGTACAAATGCTCACACGCGACAGAAGATTCTGGGGAAAACGTCCTCCGGTTTTTCACAGGTCTTTAGCATGTAAAAGACTGATAAATCAGTTATAAGAGTAGTTTTTCCACATATCCACCGTCCCTACGACTACGACGATCTCATAAAAAGAGAGTGGTTTAAAATCGCAGAACAAACAGGAGGGAAAACGGATGTCTAAAAAAATTGAACAGATTACCTTTTGGCAATGATTGTGCAAATGACGAATAGGAGAAAATGGCTTCTGTACCAACTGATGAGAGATTTGGGACAAGTTTCACCTGCTACCCAGGTGAAGTCTCCACCCCCTCCCGGAGAACGCCCGGACGCTGGGGCTCCCTGGCGTCCGGGTCTTCGGTTTAATGGTGACCTCGCCATACAGCCTGGCGGAATGCGTATGGCTCGTTGGGAGGACGCATTCCCTTTCCGTTGTTGGTCGAATTTGAGGGGGATGTGCTGAGCAGGTAAGGTCAAGCGCAGGAATGAGAGAAGGTCATCCTGAAAGTTAGCCGACGTAAAGAACGTCTTCGGGGACTGTGACGACGAGGACTTTTTTCCCGTCGACCGTGTACACGTGGGCCCTCAGCGAAACGTCTTCCCCACCACGCACTCGTTCGATGGAAGGCTGAAGTCCGGAGGCGTTAGCCCACACAGTGACTTGCCACAATGTCTTTCCGTCGGTGATGGTGAGAGTCTGACCGAAACGGAAACGCTCAACACGCACAACTTTCCCTGCAACTTCAACAACTGCTCCTTCGGGCGCTGAGATAAAATCGGCGGCGGGAGCCGTCACGGCTCCCGCCTGTGCATTCTGCTGAGTGGTCGCGCTTGGAACTTCGCTTTTGAGCTCGGGGTTGCTTTTCTGCGTCTGAATGTCGGTAGGAGCGTCGGGCTTGAGCTGCAGATTACCGCGATACTCGCCAAGCGTGCCGCTGACCCGAACAACATCTCCCTCATTGGGCTTTTGAGCGTCGCTGAGTTTGTCGGCGAGGTTTTGCCAGAAGACAACGTCGATCGATCCGGTCGCATCCTTGAGCTTGAGAATGTAAGGGGCGCGCTCGGAGCTGGGACGCCGCGCGCTCGTGACTGTGCCCTGGATCGTGAACTTTTGACCGACTTTATCGTTTGTGAGCTGAGCAATAGGGGTAACGCCGGAGGGAGCGGCTGTTGCAGAGTCCTTTGCTGGTTTCTGGGCCGGCTGCTGCACGGATGACGCCGCCGTGGACGGAGCGCTCGCTCCTTCAATCTGAATCTCCGTGGGAGAGTCGACGTGAATTTCAAGCGCGCCGCGGAACTCTGCAACTTTTCCTTTCACACGAACCTTAGCACCGTCGGTAAGCGCTTGCTTGTTGGCAATCTTTGCAAACACATCAGGCCAGATTGCCACACGGATCGAGCCTGAGGCATCTTCGAGTTTGAATGAGTTGGGGGCACGATCGCTGCGAGAAGCCTGAAACCCCTTGACCGTACCCTGAAGTTCCACGACCTGGCCGAGTTTGTCCTGCGTGATGGCAGAAACAGAGAGTGTGGAACTTTGTGCGCACGCGCCAGACGCGATCAGTAAGCTCATAAAGAGCATCGGAATCGTGAAGCGACGTTTCAACATAAGCGAATCCTCCTGGGAAACAAGGTGGCGTTTCTTCTAAAACAGAATAACATGAAATTCCCCGGTGCAGGAAATCAAAAAAATTCCGAGAAGAATTTGGGGTTTTCTGGGCAGAAAAGTTTTTTGTCGATATGGAAGATAGGGGGCGCGCAGCTTTTCGGCTGTAGAGGTGCTGCATTTCTGGGGACGTCTACTCTAATTGCCAGCGAGAAAGCGTCACGGGTAACATCACGGCAAAATCAGCCACAATGGGCAAGTGGTCGGACGCGTTGTCGGTGTCTCCGTCCTGTAAACCAGCACCACTGCGCTGAGTTGCGGTCATTGTCTTCGTATTCAGAACAAAGGCATGGACAACCCCTAACACACTATCTGTGATGTAAATGCGATCAATGCGCGAGCTCGGGTTTGTTGTTCCGCTCGGATAGGTGTCCGTGTCGCCCGTGTAAGGATCTGCAGGAGTGACATCAAGGAGGTCGGTCGCATCCCAATCGCCTTTGATGTCTGGGCCATAGGTCGCGTTGTCGACGATATCGCCGGTCCGCAACGTAACTTCCGGTTGCTGGGGATCAGGATCGACGAAATTAAAATCTCCCATCACAAGGGCCGGTGTTGAGGTTGGCAGATCAACGGCGCCGCCAGGAGTTCTGAGATCACCGAACCATTTGGCAAGGGCGTCACAAGCCTTTTGGCGGCGTGTCGTGTTTGTGCCTCCAGCAAAGGCCTTGAGGTGCACACACATGGGATAGATGTCGGTCGGGTAGGTTGCATCAGGGAGATTAACCAGCCCAGCGTTTACACCGCGCACTTCGGATGCGGGAATAGTGTCCGTGATGTTCATCGATTGCGGAT
This sequence comes from Candidatus Sumerlaeaceae bacterium, assembly GCA_049968255.1. Taxonomy (GTDB): domain Bacteria; phylum Sumerlaeota; class Sumerlaeia; order Sumerlaeales; family Sumerlaeaceae; genus DRVG01. The sequence goes on from JBMFRB010000008.1 coordinate 84,197, forward strand.
ATCGGCTTGCCAGAACCGTCCGGACGTAACCGTCAGAAAGGCCAAGGTGGACGGTCCAAGTTGAGCTCGTAGGAAGAATGGAGTTCAGACGGGTCACAAGTTGCGCTGTGGTAATCCCATCCTCAATCTCTTCAAAGGAGATGATGTCCGGCTTGACCGCCTGGAGTATGCGCTGGAACAGCGCGTCCTTTGTCGAGTCGCTTATGAATTTCCGTGCCGTGTTGTAGGCCATGATGCGAATATCGGAGGGATGCGCTTTGCTGAAGTCACCGGTACTCGGGTCGTAAGCAACGAGGCGAGTCGTAAGTGTAAGAGCCAAATGGCAAAGAAGAAGAGCTCTTCGAGTAAACATTGGGCGCCAACTCCGGTTACTTGATTCATTTCTGAGTTTTGAACAAGTTTTCTAAAAGTAGTGTGCGAAAAAATTTCGGGCATAATGGTGACACGGCGGAACAAACAAAAATCTTGGGGGGGACGACTTCTATCCAAAACCAAAGTTGGATTTTCACCCGTCCGGACAAGTTCGTAAAGCTGCTGCGGTGTTGCACAGCAACGGGACCGAGATCGACATCGCGCTTGACCCCAAGCTCTGAGCTGTGGACTTCGCGCTTGCATGGAGCAAGCGGCCTGCCGTTGCATGGTGCTCGCCATGCAGCTAGCAAGGGTAAAACTGGTCAATATATTTTTATGTGCATTTGATAACTTTTTAGCGACCGCACGGACCTGCTACTCCAGCAAAGGTATTGTAGAACCCGAAGCTGTGAGGCTGCCCGAGCATGGCCCGCAGGAGGAGAAAGAAAAACTTCTGGCACGCAATCGGGCCTTGGCACGAAGCCTTTACGAGGCTGGGCATCATACGACACTCCAGCATACCCATGTGCAATTTGCCTTGGAAGGTGTCTCGCGTCAGTTCATTTGGAGCTTTCTTCACTCGCATCCCTTCTACAATTCCGAGCAAGTCAGCCAACGCTACGTGGCCGCCGCGCCTGAAAGTTTCTACATACCGGCGAATCTCAGCGAGCCTGCCCAGCGACGTTACCAGGAGGCCTTGCAGCGGCGCATGGAAGATTACGAGGCGCTGTGCAAGATTCTGGAAGAGCCCGTGGCAGGCGAGTACTATCAGCGTTTTACTGGGAGGCGCGGATCGAAACGCGCTGCCATCGAGATCCGACGCAAGGCCCAGGAAATTGCGCGCTATGTGCTGCCTGTGGCGGCGCTCGCCTACCTCTACCACACGGTCAGTCTCGTTACATTATTCCGTTATTGGCGGCTGGCCAACGAGTTCGACACACCAACCGAACAGCGCGACGTTGTGGGGGCCATGATCGAGGCCGTGCTCGAGAGAGAGCCGGAGTTCCGCCACATTCTCGAAGATCCGCTACCATTGGAAGAGACGCCCGAGTTCGCGTTTTTTGCGGAGCGCCGCGAATACGCGTTTTTTACCGCGTCGCGTCGCTGGGAAGTTGATGCAGAAAATGCACGGCAGTTTATCGAAGAATTTGACCGCGAACTAGGGCCCCTGTCGAGCCGCCTCGTGGACTTCGGAAGTCGGAATGAGCAGGTGATCGCCGATGCCGTGCGCGACGTGCTCGCCATGCCAAGCTCGCAGCTCGACGACGACACCGCTATTGAACTCGTCCTCAATCCGGCACGCAACCCGCTCATGGGCGAGGCGTTGAATTTGTCCATGCACTCGAAACTCGGACGCGTGCTTTTCCATGCCCGCTATACCTTTCGCAAAAAGCTAAGCCATGTTGCCGATTCGCAGGATCAGCGCCACAGGCTCACCCCAGGATCGCGTCCGATTCTCATGCGTCACTACACGGGAAGGCCCGATTACTACTTGCCGCCGCTGGTGGCCCAGATTCCGCAGGCACGCGAGCTATACGAGCGAGCCATGCAAGAGCAGTGGGAGATCATGAATGAGCTTCTCGCGGGAGGAGAAAGCGCAGAGGATGTTTCGTACTTGCTGCCGAATGCGGTGAACATCCGGTTCACCGAGTCAGCTGACCTCGTCGGCCTGCACCACAAAATGGCGATGCGGTTGTGTTACAACTCCCAGGAGGAGATATGGCGGGCCTGCCTGGAAGAGGCAGAAGCCATCAGCCGCGTGCATCCACGGATTGGCCGATGGCTTTTGCCACCCTGTACGCTGCGCAAGCAAGCTGGACACGCACCGTATTGTCCCGAAGGCGAACGGTTCTGCGGAGTAGCAGTGTGGCGCCTCGACAGGTCGGCCTACAAACGGATGATCTGAGTTTTGCACTTGCTTGGGACGAAGGCCGGCAAGCGGGCGAAAGCAAAGCCTCAACGTGTGGGAGAGAGGGGATTTGCGCTCGTCGGCGCAGCTGGCTCATCGATCGTTATGGGTTGATCTCCTGCGAAGACAAAAGTCAAGGAGGTCCACACAGAACGATTTCCCCACTCGGGAGGAAGCGGACCGAGATTTTCAGTTTTTCTCAACGCGTCGAGGGCGCACGCGTCGAGCCGTGGCACACCAGTCGATTTCACTACGCGAATATTGCGGATCGTGCCGTCGGGCGTGATCTCCCACTCCAGCACGCACGTGAGATTTGGGTCATTGACGTCCGGCGGAACCGTGAAGTTCGACTGAATTTTCATGCGAGCACGCGTAGCGTAAAGCATAGATAAGCGTGATTGTGTGTGGTCTAAGGGAAGCGGCGCTCCCTCCACTCCCTCTGGAACTCCGGGCACGCCAACTTCTTCTTCGGCGGCAGCCTGGCGCGGTGTGGCGCCAGCAGGTAAGCGCCGGGGAAGATCGAGATTCCGTGTGCCACGGGAAGACTCCGAACTACCGGCACTGGTCAAGCGCGTGCCGGTGGGAGAGGGTCGTGCTGCCTGACGGTTTGATCCGCGTGCTGTGGCGGCCGGTGCATTTGTGCGGCGTGGCGGAGTGGCCGATGGGCGTGGCGTACGCCGGCTGGCCGGCGGGCTCTGACTTACCGATGGGCGCGGCGAGACAATGATTGTGTTCTGAGGCGTGGGAGTAGGGCGCGGCGTGAGTGAGGGAGGCACGATTGAGGGCGTGGCCTCCGGCGTTGCGGGCTGCTGGGACGTTTGCGCGTGAGACGCCGATGCTGCAGATTCTTGAGCCTGCTTCGAGGCCAGCAGGGCTTCTTTGGCGAGCTCCGGCGTGAGAACGGCATCCATGCTTGTGCCTTTAGGAAGAATGACAAACCGCATTCTGTCGCCGCGAGGATGAGGCAAGGCATACGTTATGATCATGAGCAGCCCGAGCAGGGTGCCGTGGATCGCGAAAGAATACTTCACGTAGCGATGGAGACTCATTGGCCACGGGGGGCCGGACCAGTTGTCGCGGCCGTTGGCGAGTTTGGGGGCAAAACGGGCTTGGCTTCGATGGGAAGCGCGAGCGATTCGATGCCGGCACGGCGGATGGCGCTGACAACTTGAACAAAAATTTCGTAGGGAAGGTCGCGATCGGCCTCGATCTCCACAGCAGGATGTCGGCCCTGCTGCTGTTGAAGCCGGAGCCGCGATTCGATCTCTTCAAGGGTGGCAGGCTGGTCGTTAATGTAGTAGGCCACCGAACCGTTTCTTGGCTTAGGGATTGCAATCGTGAAGAGCTGAGTTTGATTCTGCTCGAGCTGCGGCGCCCCCTCGCGCAACGTCGGTAAATCAAGCTCGATACCATACTTGAGCGACGGTGCGACGATGATGAAAGCAATGAGCAAAACAAATGTCACATCGAGCAGGGAAGTGAGATTAATCTGGGCGATGGGAGCCAGATCTCTGCGGTGGCGACGCATCAGCGCACCTCCGGCGAGACAGAAGAAATGATCTGCTTCATGATGACGTTAGCCAACTGAAGCGCGAAGCTGTCCATTTGGCTTATTAAGATAGCAATCTTGTTTGTAAAATAGTTATAAAAGACCGAAGCGGGAATCGCCGCGAAAAGCCCTGCAATGGTGGCCGTGAGAGCGGTGGCCATGCCGGGCGCAAGAGCCGACAGAGCAGCAGATCCGGAACGGCTAAGCGCCTGAAATGCACCAAGCACACCCCACACGGTTCCGAAAAGCCCAATGAAAGGCGCAACGTTCGAGGTGGTTGCCAAAAAAATGAGATAAGATTCGAGGCGGCGAATCTCTTCGTTGATCGTGCGTTCCAGCACACGCTCGAGGCTCGTGCGCGCCGCAAGCAGTAGCTGCTCGGGGCCAAGGCGGGAATCTGCGTACCAATTCTCCAGCTGCATTTCGAGATAAGCATCGCGAAATATCTGAGCCAGGGGGCTCTCCGGGTAGCGCTTGGCCAGTTTAAAGGCTTGGTCGAGGCTACCCGTAGTAAGACACTTCTTCATGAATGCTTCGGATTGGCGGCTGGCAGCCGAGAGGCTTACGAACTTATAAAGGATGATTGTCCAGGACATGATCGAAAGAAGGAGGCAGGCCATGAGGCAAATGATGCCCATGAAATCGCTGTCAGAAATCGCTTGGAACACATTAACATGATTAAAAGCGATTCCGCCCAGTGTGATCGGAAACTGAATCATTCGAGCGACCTTCTTTCCCGCGCAGGGGCGTCTGTTGCTGTGTGCCAAATGTGCATTGTTGCCAGAGCTAAATTTCCAAGTTCTGCCGGCGAGGTGGCATCTCCTCGGGAGTTGGGCAACTGCTGCTCATTCTTCCTGAATTCCCATGGCTTCCTTGATGCGATCCAGTTCATCGAGAGAGGTAAAATAGATTTCGACCTTTCCTGAATTGGTTCCCGACATCGAGATTTGCACTCTGCAGCCAAGGATTTCCTCAAATCGGTTTCGAAGCTCCGCCAATGCGGGTGCGTCAGTGGCAGCTGACCGACTTGTTCGAGCTTTAGGACGTGAGGAACGCGAGAGATGGTGTTGGATTTTGTTTTCGAGCTGACGAACGGAAAGTCCGCGACGGAGCGCGACTTTGCACCAGTGGCGTTGCTCCTCCGCTGTGGGAAGAGTAAGTAAAGCACGAGCGTGGCCTGCGGACAGGCGACCGGCTTCGACGTGGGCCTGGATGTCTTCAGGGAGATTGAGAAGGCGCAGGGCGTTGGCGACGGCGGGACGGCTTTTGTCCACGCGGGCAGCCACCTGTTCCTGCGTCAAGCCAAAATTCACCATGAGGGTGTTATAGGCGCGCGCCTCTTCGATCGGGTTGAGGTCCTCGCGCTGAAGGTTCTCTATGAGAGCATACTCGAGAGATTCGCGTTCGGAGACCTCTCGAACGATGGCAGGAATAGTTTCGAGACCTGCTCGCTGGGCAGCGCGCCAACGGCGCTCCCCGGCGATGAGGACATACCGGACACCTCGTTGGCTCACCAGGATTGGCTGGAGCACCCCATGGGAACGGATGGAGGCGGCAAGCTCTTCAAGCGCTTCTTCGGAAAAATGCAGTCGCGGCTGTTGCGGGTTAGGCTGAATCGCGGTGATAGGGATTTCTTGCACGAGCTCGCCGAGGGGAGAACTCTCCTCGTGGGGTGCAGTGGCCGCGGCGACGATGTGTTCGGTCGCCGCGTTAGCTCCCCTGTTGGGGAGGAGTGCGCCGAGACCTTTACCGAGTACGCGTTTTTTCGATTGCATGGATAACCTCCTCTGCGAGCGCAATGTAATTCTGTGCGCCTGTGGAACGAAAGTCGTAGAAAATGATAGGCTTACCGTGGCTGGGAGCCTCGGCAAGGCGCACGGATCGGGCGATAGGAGTGCGAAAAACTTTTTGTCCGAAGTGCGAGCGAACCTCGGCCATCACGGCTTGGGCGATATTCAGGCGCCCATCGAACATAGTCATAACGATCCCGAGGATAGCGAGAGAGGGGTTGATCGAGCCGCGGACGCGCTCGATGGTATCGACGAGAAGCGAGAGCCCTTCGAGAGCGTAGTATTCGCATTGAACAGGGATAATGATGGACTGCGAAGCGGCAAGGACGTTCAGGGTGAGGATGCCCAGCGAAGGCGGGGCGTCGATAAGGATATAGTCGTACTGACGAATCAAAGGGGCCAAGACGTCGCGAAGGCGGTACTCGCGGTGCGCGAGGTCAAGCAGCTCAATTTCAGCGCCGTAGAGATTGGGATCAGAGGGAAGGACGGCGAGGTGTTCTACGAAGGTCGATCGGACGACCTCGGCCACGGAGGCAGAACCTACGAGGGCGTCGTAAATGGACGGAGTTTCCTTCGCGAGGCCAACGGCTGACGTGGCGTTGCCTTGGGGATCGGCGTCCACCAGGAGCACGCGGCGATGAGCCGCGGCCAGGCAGGCCGCTAAATTCACTGCCGTCGTGGTTTTCCCGACACCTCCCTTTTGATTGACAAATCCTATGATTGGCACGGCGCAAATTCCTTTGATAACGGAGAGCCTTGAAAAGAGTCACAAAAGCTTGGGCTAATGACGCTCGAGAGTTTGGGCAAGGGAAAAAGATGCAAAAAAGTTTCACGTGAAACAGACCGAGGTATTTCGGTTACTCTCCTGTTTCACGTGAAACATCGCAAATCATCAATCCGCGTCACCTTACTCACTGCCGGAGCCATTGGCTTTGGTCTCAGAGTTCGACGGCGATTCACCGGATTTCTTCGCCGATGATCCGTTGCCACCGTTGCGCTTGTAGTCCGTAATGTAAAAACCAGAACCCTTGAAAATCAGGCCGCTTCCTGCACTCACAAGACGAGCAAGACGTCCCCCACATTTCTCGCAAATCGTCTTCGGCTCTTCTGAAATCCTCTGAAAGAATTCGCACTCTTGGCCGCAGCTCTCGCACACATACTCGTATGTCGGCATTGCTAACCTCCTTTGTCGCGAACACCTGATTACACACTTGCATAATATTTTTACACTTTCCTATTCATTGCCTATTCGAGCTAAGACAACTTTGAGCCCTTCTGCGAGGTAGCCGGGTGAGTCGTCTTATGGTGATTGGAACCGGACCGCTTTTTGGCCCGGATGTGACCTTTTTCAGCGGCCAGGCGCATCGAACCTGGCATATCGCCCAGGTTCTCGTACGCCACGGTCATGAGGTGGATCTCGTCGTTCTGCAAGTCGAAGGCGATGCAAAAAAGGATCCTGCATTGCCACCGCTCTTGTCCGCACACCGGGAAGACTTCACCTACCACACAGTCAACGCGGCGGAACCCACTGAAATCTTGGGGATTCTCTCGGAACGCCTTCGCCGAACACAACCCGACGCCATTGTTGGCGTCAACGTCAACGCAGCTTACTTGACCTGCCAGTTGCCCACGTGGGTCCCCATTTGGGCCGATCTCTACGGACACCTCATGGGTGAGGCCCAAGCAAAGTGTCTCCGCGATCGAAGCGATCGACTCCTCTCGCACTTTTGGCAAAGGCAACGTATGATCCTGCGACGCGCGGATCGCTTTTCCACCGCCTCATTACGCCAGAAGCTCGCCACCCTCGGCGAACTAGGCGCTGTCGGGCGACTCAATCAATTCACGGCAAGCTATCCCTTTGTCAGTGTCATCCCCAGCGCGGCAAGCGAAGAATATCTCGCCCTGTCCGATTCCGGCTACGTTTATGAATTCCGGGGCACGGAGTTTCCGCGAGATGCTTTCGCCGTGCTCTGGAGCGGCGGCTTCAATACCTGGACAGATCCAGTGGGGCTCGCAGCAGCACTCTCGCTGGCCATGGAGCAGCTTTCGCGTCTGCACCTTGTCGTCACCGGCGGGGCCATCCGCGGCCACGATGAAAAAACATTTGCCGAATTTCAACAATACATGGAGGAAGCAGGTTTTGCCGACCGCTGCCACTATCTTGGCTGGATCGAAGGCCGGCGCCTGCTCTCTCTTTACCGCGATGTTGACCTAGGGCTCAACTACGATGCAAAAATCTACGAATCGCTTTTCGGGGCGCGCACACGACTCACGAATATGATGGCGGCAGGATTACCCATCCTCACAACCGTCTGCACAGAAATCACCGAAATTATTGAAACAGAAAAACTTGGCTATGCCGTGCCGGTTGGCGACATCCAAGGTTATGCGGACGCAGTTTTGCGTGCCTACCACGACCCGACCGAACGCGCGACCTATGCCCGCCGAGCGCGTCGTTACGTCAAACGTTATTTCTCCTACGAAGCGACAGCCGCAGATCTGCTCGAATGGGCGCAACAGCCGCAACTAGCGCCAGACAATGCCCAGAAGAGACATCGATTCCCTGAGCAGAGTGGTCCTCGAATGGTGGCCCTCAATCCCCTCGAAGAAGAGGCCATGTGGGCCGAGTTCCAAGACATTCGAGAGCTCGCTCACTTGGCCCATTGTTATCAAAACTTGCAAAAGAAGTTGGGCTATCGTGCCTGGAAGACTTTCCAGCGGTTCCTGGGTCTCGAAAAAAGCACAAGTCATAAAATAAAAGACAAGTAATATTACCTGTCAACCGTATCACGCCAGGGCTTTCGAGGTTGAGAACTACGAAGTTAGCTGCCTGGTCTAGGGAATGGAAATCCGAAACCGCTTCGCCTCGAGCTCGCCCAGCCGGCTATCAGCCTCAACGGTCTGCTGAACAAGCACTCCCGCCATTGTCAGGGGACCCGTACTCGTCCTGCTGTTTCGTTTGATTTCAAACGTCACCAGTGCTTTGTCTGTGAATAAGCTGAGTGATTCGTTACCCACTCGCACCACTTTTTTTGGACCTGTGATCTCGGGCACTGTCGCAGTGACCCCTTTTGGCGGAAGTGGGAAAAATGCTAAGCCGCGTCCCTGCTCGGAATCTTCAGCGAGGATTTTCTGATTGGCACCCGGCGGAAGCACCTCCAGTCGAACCTTGACACGATCTCCCATTACGGTTGATTCAACCCTCAGGTTTTTCGGTTGGCCTTCTTTCGGCACACGGCGCCTAAACTTGTCGATCATATCCTTATCCGGCGAAGGGGACGCAGGGCCAACCGGAATGGTAAGCTCAAATGTTTGACGGCCGTCGCGGCATTCCTCGGCCTGGCACATGAGCCAACGGCCTTTGGCTCGCAACGTCACTTGGCGGGCGTCGGGTTTGAGCGCCACACGCGGAACGTGGGCGAGCAGAACTGTCTCCTTTTCGTAACCATAGGAAACGACGTTCCCAGCCCCAATAAACTTTATCGGAACAGGATACAGAGTTTCCGGAGATGTGGTGGAAACATCGGCGAGATCCCACTCGATCTTCGTGGCAAATCCTGAATCCCCAGGATTTTCCCAGTAGATGTGCCACCCCGGCTGCAGCTGGATGTGGATGCCAACCCACAGCTCCTCTCCGGCTGCGACGGCCGATTTGTCCACAATCATCCGGGCGTTGAGAGGCGATTCTTGGGCCGAGGCCCCTCCAAACAAAGCCAAAGTCGCAAGCGCGACAAGCAACCAGGGAATGGTTTTCTTCAAGTTAGGCTGGTAACGATCGTGCATCACGCCACATAACCTCACAGTCAAGTTCTTGCCGCTACGGCGCTACCAAATGGCAGCTTCGCAACGGAGTAAGCCATGGGTCACTATGTACATTCTTGGACTTCGCTTGCGCAGAAAAGTTCACGTGTTGCTTGAGTTTTCCGTGCGCACCGGTCTAATTTCGATAATAGTGGGTGCATCGAGGTATTGCCGGGCAACTTCGCGCACATCTTCTGCGCAAACCGCTTTCAGGCGCAGCGGATACTCGTGGTCCATCTGCCAGCCGAGACCATTCATTTCGTACGAGCCGAGGTAGAACGCGCGTGCCGAGTTCTTCTGGTGAGAAATGAGATATTTTCCCACCAGGTAGTTTCTCGTTCGCTCAATTTCATCGTCAGGCACAAGCTCCTGACAAACCTCCGAGAGCAGTTGAAGCATAAGTTCCCGAGCCTCATCGAGAGACTCGGGTTTCGTTCCAATCGTACCAGCAAGATATCCCCCGCAGCGAAAGGCAGCGAGGTGACAGCTGGTTGCATAGGCAAGCCCCCTCTCATCGCGCAATCGAACAAAGAAACGGCTCGACATTCCGTCGCCGAGCACCCCGGCTAACATGCGCAACGGAAAGAAATCACGATGGGTAACGGGGCAAGCAGGGAAACCTAGCACAAGATAGGATTGCTCCCACTCCCGACGAATAACACGCAGCTCGCCTTTATGATACGAAGGCGATGGGCAGACAAGGCGGGGCTCTCCCGTTGCTTTCGAAGCGGATCTCTCCAGGATTTTCGCTAATGAGGAAGGCTCGAAATTGCCAACGCATACCACCAAAGCCTGATTCCAACCCACGACGCGATTGTAAAGCTCTATTACTTGCTCAATCTTGAATTCGGGCACGGTTTCCAGAGTCCCAGGAACCGGAATGCCATAAGTGGAGCCGCCGAATAACGTTTCCGCAAAGGCCCTCATCGCAAAGGTTGCTTTATCGTCGAGTTCCTCGCGGATGGCAGCCAAAGTTGATTGGCGTTCTTTTTCTATTTCGTTTGGATCGAATCGCGGGCTCTCGATTGCTTCGAAAAAAAGTTCGAGAGTCGGCTCCAAGCAGTCACTCGTGCACACCAGACTGGCTGTGGAAAAATCGCGATAAGCCTGAAACGAAAGGGATGAGCCAAGAGATTCCACGGCTTCCGCGTATTCCGCTTGCGAGCGTTTTTGCGTGCCTCGCAGGAGACAGCGCCACATAAAATCCGTAATCCCCGCTTGCGCGGGCTGCTCGAACACCGATCCATAAGGAAAAAACGCCGACAGTGCGACGATGTTATTTGTGTCGCACGGGGCAAACAAGCAGCGTGTTCCATTCGCAAGAATTTGCTCTGTACAAGTTTCCCGCATCTTTATCCCTGCCCTTCTTCTCTACGCGAGTCGATGGATTTGGGGACAGCTGCAAGGACGACCGGATCGTGCTCCTGCAGGTATTTCTCTGCAACACAGAGAAGGTCTTGGATATTTGTAGATTCCACCAGCCCCAGGTAACGATGATAAAGCTGATCAGACCCGGTGAGTGTCATGTAATAACCCATGACACCGCTTTGCCCGCTAGTGGTCTCTGTAGCGTAGTAAAAATCATTGCGGAGAATCCTCTTGGCCTTGGCAAGTTCGGCCTCCGAGGGAGTCATCTGTGGCAAACTTTGCACGATGAGGACAAATTCTTCGAGAGCTGCGTCCAGAACCTTGGCATCAAGCACCGCGTATCCGTAAGTCATCCCTGGCGCCTTGTGTGTTGAGAAGGTCATGCCCACATCTTCCACGAGGCCGAGATCTTCGCGGAGCCGCTGCATGAGGCGGCAGCTGCGCCCACTGCCAAGGATTGTTGTCAGAAGGTCGAGCGCCACGATCTCGCGCTCAGCTTCAATGCCAGGCCCAGGAAAAGACAGCGCGAGATAGGTCTCGTGGACGTCGCGGGGCACAACCAAACGGGTCCCCCGGTTGAAGGCCACCTCGCTTTGCGCAACCGGCCAAGGATTGTTAGTGGGTGCCATGTCGGAAAAGAAGCGCATGACTTCGGCAACCGCATTTTCGGGGTCAACGTCTCCCACGACAAGGATGGTTGTGGCGTCGGCCGTGTAAGTGCGACGGTAATAATCGACCATCTGTTCGCGAGTCAGGCCCGAGATCGTCTCAAACGTCCCGATCACTGGTCGGCGGTAAGGTCCCTTTTCATACGTGAGCCGATAAAGCTCATCGAAAAGCCATCCCCATGGATCATCCTGCTTGCGGCGGTATTCCTCGAGGATAACTTGGCGCTCCTTTTCGAACTCGCCCGGATCAATGCTGGCATGTTGGATCATGTCTGCAATCGCATCGAGGGCATCGTGAAAGTAGGGCGCGGCCACAGTCACGTAATAGTGGGTAAAATCCATCGACGTGCCGGCGTTCCAGACGCCGCCTAACTCCATGATATGGCGGTCGAGCTCGCCCACGCCAAAACGCGGAGTGCCCTTGAAGAGCATATGCTCGAGGAAGTGCGAGATGCCGTTTGTGGAGTCATCCTCGCGGGCTGAGCCTGTCGCAATCCACGTGTCAATGGTCACGACTTGGTTTGGCATGTGGCGGGCAGCAATGGTCAGACCCGTCGATGCTTTCTCAACAATCCATCCTTGGCCAGTCGAAATCATCATCGGCTTCTAAGTACCCGGTTGCCGCCAAAAATTCGCTGCCCAAAGAGTTGGGCAAGAGCTGCGGGAGCATCTTCCCAATAGATGTTGAAAAAGTTGCGAATGCCTATTTAATGTGCGGGTAGGCAAAAGTGATTTTGCGCAGAAGCATGCAGGGTGATTAACTAACTAACAAAATAACACAAGTCGCTCCAGCGGAACAGTGCTGGCGTCTCCGGACTTATCTGCGCGCCACAAAAGACGCGTACACGTCGGGACCCACCACAATCCGCGGAGACGGGGAGCTAGGTACTATGCCAGCCAAGAAAAAGACAGCGGCCGAGGAAAACGAGAAAGAAACCAAGGCCGCCGGTACAAAGAAAACCGCTACCACTGCTCGTGCCAGCAAGAGCGCGACGGCATCACAGGCTGCGAGCAAAGCGGCCACTGCCGGCTCGGCAAAAGCCTCGACGGCGAAGAAAGCAAAGGCAACAGAGGCGGAGCCGAAGACGACGGCAAAAAAAACAAGCTCAGCTGCGAGATCCCGCGCAACAAAGGAGTCTTTGAGCAAGCCGGCTGACCAGCCCGAGAAAATCAAAACGGCGGCGAGCAAGGCGGCCGCAAAGACCACCAAGGCAGCGGCCGCGAAGCGCACAACCACGCGGACAAGAAAAACCGCTGAGCAATCGCCGGTCGCAGGGACCGAGACGCAGCCCGTGATTGAAGAGGCAGCGATTGCTAGCTCATCGCCCACAGACGTGCGCGAGCATTTCGTGGCCACCCTCCACGCCGTGCCGCCGCAAGCGCCGCAGCGCGATCTTCCCCCGGAGTATGGCGACACGAAAATTGTACTTCTCGTGCGCGACCCCGAATGGGTGTTTGCCTATTGGGAACTCAACGACGAGACGCGTGCTCAGTACTCGATCCCCCGCACGGGCCAAGCAAGGCGCCTTGTACTTCGTGTTTACAATATCACCGGTCGTGATTGGCCGCGCGAAAACGCCCAATACTTCTTCGATATCGACGTCGGGCCGTATGCCAACAATTGGTACATTCGTGTGCCCGAATCAGATGCCCAGTGGGTTGCCGAGCTCGGCGTGTTCGATGAGCAGGGCGAATACGTGCCCATCGTCGCCTCCAACGTGGTGCACACACCACGCGACGGCATGAGCCCAGAAACCGACGAGCAATGGATGGTCATCGAAGAAACATTCCGCAAGCTCTTTGAATCGAGCGGCGGTACGCGAATTCGCGACGGCTGGCGTGGCAGTGAAGAGCTGTGGCGCCATTTGCAGAAGCAGGTGCTGCCATCGTTGGCGGGAGCCGCCCAGCTTGGCGGCAGCGGCGCGCTCATGGGAAGTGGCGGCGTGGCAGCCGCGAAACCGGCAGGCGCGCCTGGCGCTTTCTGGCTGCAGGCAGAGACGGAACTCATCCTCTATGGGGCCACTGAGCCGACGGCGAAGGTCACCGTCAACGACGAGCCAGTGCAGTTGCGTGCCGACGGCACCTTTACGCTGCGCTTTGCTCTACCCGATGGCACGCGCAAGCTGGTCGTGCGGGCTGTGAGCGCCGACGCCCAGCACGAGCGGATCATCACGAAGGAAGTTCGGAAGTTGACAAAGTAGACCTTAGCGACATAAAAATCCAACCTTATCCAAAAAATCTCCTAGAGCGAATTGTCACGGGGGGCCAAACCATGACAGTCGAAGAAGGGCAGATTGCCCCTGATTTTACGTTGCAGGCATCTAATGGCAAGCCGTTCACGCTGAGCGAAGAGCGCGGCAAGTGGGTCGTGCTCTACTTCTATCCCAAGGACGACACGCCGGGCTGTACGCGCGAAGCTTGTAGTTTTCGCGATCACATCAAGCAAATCCAGTCGCTCGGGGCCACTGTCGTCGGCGTCAGCCCCGACGACTTGCGCTCGCACGATCGTTTCGCCATGAAGTACCACCTGCCATTTCTCTTGCTAAGCGATCCCGAGCACGAAGTGGCCCAGCTCTATGACGTATGGCGAGAAAAGAACATGTACGGGCGCAAAATCTTTGGCATTCAACGCTCGACGTTCCTAATAGCCCCCGATGGCCGCGTCCATAAGGCCTGGCGCAAAGTCAAGGTTGACCACCACGTGGACGAGGTCCTCGACGAGCTGAAACTGGTGGCGATAAACTAACCATTGGCCACCCTCCGTGAGGGCCAACTTTTGGGGTGCCATTGGCTTAGCTTCGGTCGCGCCCCCATTGACTTTCATAAGAAGCTCGATGCAGCGCTCCACTCGGTGAACGAGGTGGGCGGACATTTTCGTGCTCCGCCGTGGGTTTTCCTCATCTTATCTGCTCCCTTCCCCGTTGAGCAGAGGCGGCCAAGGCGCCGTGCGATCGGTTGTGCTTGAAATCGGAAGCTCGCGGGCCACAGCCTTAGCTGAGGAAATTACTTTGGAGGGAAGCCGCCATGGAAAAGGTTGTGATTTTGTTTCCGGTGCAAAACGCCGGACCTCTTGCGCGCAAAACGCTCGAAGCCCTCAAGGGGCAAACCCTGAAGGAGTGGAAGTGCTATCTGTTGGACCAAGGCCAGCAAGGCGAGGCCGTGCGCATGCTGCTGGCTGAGCTCGCCGATGAGCGCTTTACCCAAGGGCCAGAGGGACTTATCACTTTAGCCAAAATGATGAATTGGGCTCTTGGCAACACCGAAGCCCAGTACATTCTTCCGTTACCCGAGGGCGTGATTCTCGAATCGCATGCGCTCGAACGCTTTGTGAACTTCCTCGACACGAATCCTCAGGCCGCGGTCGCCTACTCGTGCTATGCACAGAGCAAAGCGGACGCAACGAAGGAGAAAGTGCAGCTCTATCCTCATGAAGGCTGCATCCACGAGCGATTCGATTTCGGCTATCTCAAGTTATATCGCGCGGCTTATTTGCATAAGATTGGCGGATTCCGCGAAGATTTGGTGCACGCGGCCGAATACGACGTCGACCTAAAGCTCGGCGATGATTACACCCTGGAACTGCTGGACGAAGTGCTCTACACCGTCGGGACACCCGAACAGCAGGAATCAGCTCCGGGTGCGCTGCACTCGCCGGGCAAGGGCAAGTATGGAGGCTTTTCGTACGTCTTCTATCCGCCCGATGTGGAGAAAGAGGTGACCACAGTGTTTGAGGACATGCTCAAGCGCCGCGGCGCCTATATAGATCACGAGACCGTGCCGGTTCCTTATCCGAAGGAGCCATACCCTGTTATGGCCAGCGTTGTCATTCCCGTCCTCAATCGCGCGAAATACATTGGCAACGCTATCGAGCGCGTACTCGAGCAAACGTTCCAAGACTTTGAGGTCATCGTTGTCGACAACGGTTCGACGGATGGCACGGTGGAAATCGTTCAGGAGTATGCGAAAAAGGATCCACGTGTGCGCCTGATTCGCGGCACGGGCAACTGCATTGCCTCTGCGCTCAACGATGGAATTCGCGCGGCGCGTGGCAAATACATCTGCCAGCTTGATTCCGACGATGAGTATGTGCCGACGACGCTCGAGAAGATGATTGCCCACCTGGAATCGCACCCGAAGTGCGGCCTCGCGATCTCCTACTACGAACTCATGGACGAAAACCGCAACACAATCAAAGACGTGCCGCCGGTCACGCACAAAGGCTACACAAGGAACCAAATCCTTCGGCGCGATGGAGCGGGGGCGCTGCGCGTGTTCCCAAAAGTCGTTCTCGAAGAGATGGGTCTCTACGACGAGAAAAACTATGGCAACTTCGGCGAAGACTACGACATGGTGCTGAAGGTCGGCGAAAAATACGACGTGGACCGCGTCCATGAAGTGCTCTATCGCTACCGCCGACATTCTGATAACACCGACGTCACCCGCGATCCCCTGATGAAGGTGCGCAACAAGAACAACGCCAGGCTGGCGGCAGTGCGTCGGCGACAGGAAATCAATCGCAAACTCGGCAAACTTCCTCCGCACATTGCAGAAAAACTCGACCGCGAAAAAGCCAAAGAGGCCCCAGCGGCGCACACGTAAACACGGTTGTGCCGACGTGGAAACCCCCCGCCAAAATAGGGGATGGTCGTGGGTCCGGCGCACACTCTCGCCCTGCGTCGGACCCATCCTTTTGTGAACGAGATCCTCACTGCGCATTTTGATTTGCTTGTCTCATCGCTTTCCGGAAGAAAAGCGCTCATATCGGAATTTTTGGTAGGGATAGGAGATTGCGAGATGGCAAAAAAGCCACAGGCGATTGGGCCGGGATCGCGTCTGGCCATAGTTGCGCCGGCGAGTGCTCCTTATGACCAGGAGCGTTACGAAAAAGCGCTCGAGGGCCTGAGGCGACTCGGATTCGAGCCGGTCGAGGCCCCGCACGCTCGCGCGCGCAACGGTTTTCTTGCAGGCACCGATGAGGAGCGCGCCGAAGATCTTCACTGGGCATTTCAAGAGCCAACTATCGACGGCGTCATCTGTTTGCGCGGTGGCTATGGCGCTACGCGCATCCTGCCGCTCTTGGCTCCCGAAGTGTTTCGCGAAAATCCCAAGGTTTTCGTCGGCTACAGCGATATTACGGCACTCAACCTCTTTTTGCTCGAGCGCTCGGACCTTGTGTCTTTCTATGGTCCCATGGCAGCGGTAGAGTTTGCATTAGGGCCAACGCCTTTCACGGAACGCAGTTTTGTGCATACGCTGACGCAGCTGCGGCCACCAGGGCCTGTGGGGTGTCCCGAAGGCTGGACCCTGACAGAGGTCCTGCAAGGCGGTGTGGCGCAAGGAGAATTGGTCGGCGGTTGCCTCACGCTGTTCGAAGCGCTGCTTGGCACACCCTGGCAAGTCAGCCTGCGTGACCGAATTTTCTTTTTCGAGGAGATAGACGCTGAACCCTATCAAATGGATCGCATGCTCACCCATCTTTTGCAAGCGGGGGTGCTTGCCGGTGTGCGCGGGATCGCCGTGGGCGAGTGCGTGGGATGCGAGCACGAGGCCGGCCGCTCGCACTACGACAATTGCCAAACGTTGAAGGAAGTCCTCTATGAGCGGCTTTCTCCGCTTGGAGTGCCTATCGTCTACGGAATTCCTTTTGGGCACGGGACCGAAAAAGCAACCATTCCCCTTGGAGTTCAAGCGCAGCTTGATGGAGATCATGGGGAGCTGATTATTTTGGAAAATGCTGTCAGCGCCCCAGTGGGCAGCGACAAACGCTAGAAAAGGGAGGTTCAAGTCTATGCGAAGGTGGATACGCGTGTTTTTCCAATGGCTGCTGACGATGAACGCAGTGTGGGGACTCATGATCGTGACCGCGCTTTTCCTCACGGGGTATCGCCAGTATGCACCCAAACAGGTGATGACAGATGCAACGGTCTGGCGTGAGGGGCCTAACCGCGTGGCCATCCGTATCGAATCAAGGACGGAGGCGAAGGAAGTTGTCGTGCCCGTGGTGTGTCAGGGTCGAACGTTCAAGGTCGAGCCCGCGCGTGACGATGGCAAAACTACCGGCGAATTTGTGGCAACAGTATTGCGCGTCGAGCCGCGGCTCGGTGAAAAATTGGCTCTTGTTTGGCAATCCCACGAAGCCGGCGACTTCCGCGTCTCGGTCAACGGCGTGCCTGTAGGCAAAGGGAAACTTGTTAATTTGCAAGCCCTGACCGATGCTGCGCTTGACTATGCGAAAAAGGCGTTCGAGCTGGGCCTGGGGCTAGTTTCCACGATGGTGTTGTTTCTCGGCCTGATGAAGGTGGGCGAAGACGCGGGGCTTGTGCAATTTGTGGCACGCCTGATGCGGCCGATGATTCGCTTTATCTTCCCCGAAGTGCCGCCCAACCATCCCGCCATTGGTGCAATCATTATGAATTTCACCACAAGTCTCTTAGGGCTGGGCAACGCTGCCACGCCTTTCGGGCTAAAGGCAATGAATGAGCTCCAAAGCCTGAACCCCCATAAGACCATTGCCAGCAATCCGATGGTGGTCCTCCTCGGATGGAATACAGCAGGATTTGCGATCATTCCCACAAGCATGCTTGCCGTGCGCAAAGCTGCTGGTTGCTCCGATGTTTTCCAGATCATTGGGCCCTGCATGGTAGCGGGACTCGCTTCGACCATCACCGCTATCGTTCTGGCGAAGCTTCTGGGTAAGCTCTCGATGTTTAGCGTGGAAGCAGCATTAGCCGAAGAGCAGGAGGAAGTAGCAAAAGGTGCGGCACCTGCGCCTAGCGAAACAAATGCGCGGCCTGGTTCCGAGAAGGCAGCCGAGACCACCAAGAATGAGAGCAAGAAGGAGTAAGGGCGATGGCTGAACTTTTCGTCAAAGCAATGCAGACCGTCTCGGTTTTCACGGTCCCCATCCTTTTTCTCGGTATCGTCTTGTTGGGAATGTTGAGGCGCGTGCGTGTTTACGAAAGTTTCGTGACTGGTGGAAAAGAGGGATTCGACATATTCCTTCGCATCTTGCCCTATCTCGTTGCCGTGTTTGTGGCGATCGGCATGTTCCGCGTGTCAGGGGCACTCGACGTTCTCAGCCAGTGGCTTGAGCCCCTCGTGAAGGCAATCGGCATGCCTCCAGAGGTGCTGCCGGTTGCGTTGATGCGCCCTCTCTCCGGCTCGGGGTCGATGGGACTTGCCTCTGAAATCATCAAGGCCAAACCCGATTCATTCGAGGCCTTTGTGGCATCAAACGTTTTTGGAAGCACGGATACAACTTTCTATGTCATTGCCGTCTATTTTGGGAGCGTGGGTATACGCAAGATTCGTCATGCCATGGTCGCGGGATTGTTTGCAGACCTCGTCGGCATTCTCGTCGCTGTGGCAATCAGTCATGCGGTTTGGCCAAAATAAGACACCTCAGTATTGCGCCCTGAAAGGGCTCCGTTGTACGATGGTCCAGCCGACGCTTAGGCACGCCGCGAGGGACTAGCGGCGTGCCCATTGACAAGCGCGTCGTCGTTCCCGCGTCGGTGAAGAATCAGCTAGATTTTCCTTGCCTTATCCCATACAGCTGGCGCAAGCCTACGGCAGCGGGGGTAAAATGGCGGAGGGTTATCAGAGGGGCGAAGTGGGAGTGCTGCTTGCAGGCGTTGGGGTGGGGCTCTTTGTTTTTTCGCTCTATGCGCTTCTCGCGAGTGATCTCCACTTCGGCTACGAGGGGGAGCATGCAGCCCAGGCTAAGGCTTGGGTCGAGCACACGCTCACGCACGACAGCTTAGGGCGTGTCCAGCCTCGGGCTCGCGGCGGGCTGATTGATGTCGGTCAATATGTCCCTTTCTATCTCGTCGCGCAACTTGCAGGCAGCAAGGAGACGCAACCAGAGATCGAGCAATTCTGGTATATTTGGGTCCACCCCTTCTGGAACGCTTGGACAGCAGTGATGATTTTTTACCTTGCATGGACGCTGTGTCGGCAAATGGGGGCCGCGATCGCCTGTGCGCTATTAGCCGCCACCGCCACAGTCCTTTTTCCCTATTCGAAATTTGGAATGGAGACGCAGCAAACGTTGTGGGCCACGGCGAGTTGGGCAGCGCTGCTGCTCTTTCACTCGCAACCAACATTGCGTTCGGCTTTTGTGCTTGGCTTCACGCTTGCTATGGTCGTGCTCACGAAAATCACGGGGATCACAGTTGCCGCTGCTGGGGCCGCCGTGCTTGTGTGGTGGCTGCTGCGTGATGAGAGCTTTTCCCGCGAAGTTCGTCGGCGCCCTGCTTTGCTCATGCCCCCGCTGGTCGGCTTGCTCATCGGCCTCGGTGTACTTTTTTCGACGAACAAGCTCCGCTATGGCGCTTTTACTGCAGCCCGCTATCCGTGGGGGGATCGTCCCGATGCACTTCCGTTCACCCCGGAGAGAATTTGGGCTTTCCTCGCGAGCCCTAACAAAAGCGTATTTCTCTTCTCGCCAGTATTGTTGATCACGCTTCCCTACTGGAGAGAATTCTTTTCCCGCCACCGCCAGATCATTCCCATTGTTGTTGCGGCAGGCGCACTCCTGGCTTTTCACCTTTCGATGAACACGTGGGTGGACGAGCGCTGGTGGTTTTCGCGCCTGCATGTTCTCCTCCCGCTGCTCGTGCTGCCGCTTGTTGTCTGGTGGGAAAAGCTTCGCGTGCAGCGGCCGTGGCAGAAAGCTCTGGCAGTGATCATCATCGTGTTCGCATGCAGCGTGCAATTGCTCGGTTCTGCGATCAACTACACGGCTCTGGCATATGTGGTGCACCCCAGCAATGAGCTCACTCGCGAAAACCTTGTGTGGAATCCGCAGTACAACCACCTGCGGTTCAACCTTTGGGCGTTGCGCTCATGGTGGAATCGCAAGCTGGGTGGAGCGCCGTTGTGCTTTGAGGCTTACCGTCACTATTTGCCTGCGGCGCCGCCACCGGCGGCCTATCCGGCGGACCGATACGCATTCAAAGGTTACGACGAGCACGACTTCTTTCTGTTCAAGGCATGGGCTGCGCCTGACGTTCCACTGGCCCGGAGCATCGCTCGCACGGCGGTGGGCCTCTCAATCGCCGGAATGCTGCTTGGTGCGTGGTGCATCGTGCGAGCAACCCGTAAATCTGCAAACTCTCGCGGCCTGCCCACTTCAGAATCTCAACGAGCGTCACAGTGGGCGCACGGGCATTTGCCATCAAGAAAGTGGCCGTGACGGAGGAAGTGGAGCGTGTTGCGGATCGTGCGTGGGAAGGCTTGAATGATAAGGTGTGGGTAAGGAAGCACAATGAAGTCCGCGGCCCCCTCGAGCCATGTTTCCGCAACCGTGACGGTGCAGTCGTTGTCGCCCGGCAGGAAAGGATTCATGCCACGAGTACGCCCAGTGCCGCCGGCAATGATGCCGAACTCGCTGTGCGGTTTGCCCAGTAGTGTGCACTGTCCGCGCGGCCCCCGACGCAGCTCCTGCCCAACAGGACCGAAGAGTTTTTTGAAGAGCCAGAGGTCGCCAAGTGTTTCGGCGATCCAAGCGCCGGCATTGGGGCTACCAATCATCACCAGGCGCCCGGCATTGGGTGGTGGCGCCGTAGCCAAAAGTCGTCGCTCAACAAGCCCGCCAAGCGAATGGCCAACGAAATGAATGGCATCAGCCTCGTGAAAGCGTAAAATCTCCCTGCTAAGCATGTCCGATAATTTGTCAATTCCATAACGAGTTGATGGATAGGCCCAATTCAGGACCTTGTAGCCTTCACGTTTAGCGGCATTGGCCAGCACCCATGTATCTAGCGGCGTGCGTCCGAGGCCATGGAGCAGCACGACAACTTCGTTTGCGCAATCGCGACTCATAAGTTATCATTGCTGTAGGAGATGACGGGTCATGGGTCAAGTCCAGTGGACAGAGGCAGCACCAACTCGAATCCCCTGGCAGCATGAATCCCTCGTGCACCGAATAAAGAATAGTGAGCCATGAGAGAACCGCGCTGGCAAACACTCTTGGTCGTGATCGCTGTGGCAGTTGCAGCAGCGGTGCTCGTGTGGCGGCTTCATGCGCCACGCGCGCGTGTGCCGGAGGTGACGCGTTCTCAGCAATGCACGACACAAGTTGCTGACGTTGGCCTGCCTTTGCAGCGATCCCAGCCCAGGCGCGCTGCCGTTGGGCGATCAATGAGCGATGAAGAAACTAGCACGTGGACCCGGGGCACGGTGGCTACGCTCGAGTCGCGGATAGCTTCGCCGCAAGAGACGACAGTTCCCGAAGGCCGTGCAACTCTTATCGTGACCGTGTTGGACCGCCGAACAGACCAGCCAATTGCGGACGTGCGCATTGAGGGATCGCGATGGGAGTCGCTGTCGACGTTTGTCGGCGAAGAGCAACCACGCTCGCTTGCCCAACAGCGAGTCATTGCTCAGGCAGACGGTAGCAGCCTACGACTGTCGCCGATTCCAGCGCCTTCGCGCGTGTGGTTGCGGCTCGGTGCGAAGGGATATGAAACGGTAGAGGTTGGTCCCGTAGAACTGCCCAGCGACGGCGCCGTGGTGCGACAGGTGTTTTTTCTTTCGCAACATGCAAGCGTGGTGGGACGAGTCGTGCGCAAGTCCTCGCACGAGCCGGTGGCTGGTGCACGCGTGTGGCTTGCAGCCGCTGAGCCGAGGCGCGCCGAGCGCATCAATACGGCTATGACCAGTGCAGATGGGCGGTTCGAAATTTCCGATGTGCCAGCAGGACGGCGCTACGTCGTTGTGCGTCCTCCATCTCTTGCACCCGATGCCGTCGTGGATCTCTCCGTGCTACCTGGCCAACGCCACGATCTCGGCGACATTGAGATTTCAAACGCCGGGGCCGAGGTGAAAGGCCGAGTGATAAGGGGACCATCAGCGGAGCCAGTGACCACCGCAACAGTCGAGTTGGTGCCGCAAGCGCCAGCGGATCGTGAAATTCTGCGGACGACCACCGACGCGCGTGGCGAGTTCTGTTTCGGCAAACTTGCCAACGGAGCGTATATGCTCAACCTACCGGATCATGCATACAGTCGTCCGCTTTTGCTTGCGCCCGACGAGCAACGCGAGGTGGTGATCAACCTCGGCGGTCTAACTTTACATGGGCGGTTGCTTAGTGGTGGGAAACCAATTTCAGGTAGCATCGCGCTCACGTTAGGTCCGCACGGCATGGGGCCGGCCCGCACGGCCTTTGCTGGCGACGACGGGCGCTACGAATTGTCCGGACTGCAGCCGGGGCGTTGGACGGTGGCCCTATGGGGGCCAAAGGCCGCGATGGCTGTGGAGACAGTGACATTGCCGGCCGCGCCAACCGTCGAGCGCGATTTTGTTTTGGCCACAGGCAAGATCGTGGGAAAAGTCGTGGAGCAAACGGGACTTCCGGTGGCAGGGGCGACGGTTGAGTGCACATATCAACCGGAACATCCCTATGCGTCGTTTCTTTCGCCCCGCGTTGTGCGGACTCGCACAGCGACCGACGGCTCCTTCGAGCTAGGCCCCTTGCCCGAGGGCACGTTCAGCGTGCGCGCAGAGCATGCCACCGAAGGCTTCGCCCTTTCCCCACCCGTCGCTGTGCCACGGTCGGGCAACTCGGCGCCGGTCGAGATACGTTTAGAACGCGTGCGCGGGGCAACCTTGCGATCCGTGGCCCTCAGCTTCGAGACTGGTGCGCCCATCCGCGAGGCCTTCCTTGTGCTCTACGATGCAGCAGGCCGCGTGGCGCGTTCAGCGCAGCGCAATGATGCAGGCATGGCTGAAGTGCGAGGACTGCCACCTGGCAGCTACCGAATGGAAGTGAGTGCGTCGGGCTACACGGCAGACATTCGCACAATCGAGCTGCACGATGGGCAAGAGCGCACGATCGAATCTGTTCTCGCGACGGCCGGCGCACTACGTGTGTGGGTAGAGAACAGTCTGGGGCAAGCCATCGAAGGCGCAAAACTGACGCTCGAACCTACAGACCCGGATTCGCTAGAAGAGCCGCGGCAAGGCGTCAGCGAACTTGGTGGTTTGTGGGTGGTGCGAGGACTGACTCCGGGTGCCTATCGGCTTAGCGTCGAGTTTGCACTCGGAGAGAAAAAAACGTACAGCTTAGTAGTGAGGCCGCGTGAAGTAACCGAGACATTTGTGCGGGGCCGATGAACATTCGGCGGTGTTCCCGTGGAAGGATTTCAAGCACGCGAAGAACATTGTTGCTTAGTAAGGCATCGTCCGAACTTTAGCTTAACCGGCAAAGGCGCGAGCCGCTGCTAAAATCGTCATCGCCCACATCCGTCGTGCCGAGGGCGTAATTGCCTGATGACACATTTACTCCTGCGACCCACCTGGGCCAAACCTCGAGGGAAAAATGAATGTTGCTCGTCGCCAGCAATGGCTGCTTTTGCTCGAACTTTTTTCATACGCATCCCGCAATTATGTCGGAAAGTTGCTTGCTTTGTGCGACTCAGATCCGCTAGCTCATC
The DNA here is from genome assembly GCA_049968255.1 of Candidatus Sumerlaeaceae bacterium. Classification (GTDB taxonomy): domain Bacteria; phylum Sumerlaeota; class Sumerlaeia; order Sumerlaeales; family Sumerlaeaceae; genus DRVG01. Next base: position 108,070 of record JBMFRB010000008.1, read on the forward strand.
ACGATCGTAGCACCATCCCGACCGTGTCAGAGGAGCGAAAAAGCATGTACGGCCCGCGTCGAGCTCTGCGATGGAAGCTGTTCAGAATTGAGCCCCATGTGCCCTGGGGGCGTGTGTGCGGTCCCAGTCTCATGTGTTTGGCGTTCGCGTTGGTGACGATTGTTTCTTCGGCGCGCCCTGCTCAGGCACAGGTCAGAGACGGCGTTCAGCGAGCGCGGCGCGAACAGCGGATCGAACGCCGACGCATGCAACCAGTCATCGTGACCACTCCCAATGCGCGCCAGGCGCGTCCGGCTTCCCCGCCGGCACTGAGGCCCGAAGATGGACTGACGTCCGGCGTGCTTTTGCCCAATCAGTGGCGGCTCACTCCCGTGGGTGCCACATTGGATTTGGGAGATCTCCCTCTCTCGCTGGTGGTGGATCCACAAGGTCGCCGCGCTGCAATTCTTCATGCGGGTTTTGGCGATCACGAAGTGCGGCTCATCGATCTCAATGAGCGCAAGCTACTGAGTCGTGCCCAGATCCCCAACGCATGGGTGGGTGCTGCTTTCGATGCAGCCGGCGAAAAGCTTTACGTCAGCGGCGGCGCCGATGATCTCTTCTACGTCTTCCCCGTGCATGAAGCAGGGCTGGACGAGCCCACAACTGTGCCGCTTCGCGCTGATGTCAAGACCACGCGTGCCCTCGAAAAACCTTGGTACGTGAGCGGCATCGCGGTGGATCGCCGCAGTGGGAAAGTTTATCTGGCCTGTCAAAATCGTGCAGTCCTATTCGTGTGGGATCCGGCCCGCCCGCAGCTACTCCCCCAGAAGGTTGTGCAATTCGAAGGGCCACATCCGGCACCTTACAAAGTCGTGCTTCATCCACGGCGGCCTCTGGCTTACGTGTCGTTGTGGGGAGGCAAGGCCGTGGCCGTGGTCGATTTGCGCGCGCGCACAGTTCGGCGAATTCCTACACATTCGCATCCGAACGAGCTTGTGATGGCGCCAGATGCTACTCGATTGTTTGTGGCGTGTGCGAACACGAATTACACGGATGTGATCGACCTTGCGAGCGAGAAGGTGACGGAGCAGCTCGATTGCGCTAGTTACCCGGGTATGCCGGCAGGCGCCACGCCCAACGGCTTGGCATTGAGCAACGACGGGCGCACACTTGTCGTCGCAAATGCTGACACAAATCACCTAGCGGTGTTCGATGTGTCGGTGCACGGCGCAGCGCGCTCGCTCGGGATGATTCCCACGGGGTGGTATCCGACGGCCGTGGGCTTTGGCGCGCGCAACGAAATCCTCGTGGTCAATGGCAAGGGCGCGGGAAGCTGTCCGAACGTCGGCGGCCCCCATCCCTACGATCCAAACGCCGAAACAAAAGGCAAGAAATACATCGCGGGGCTTTTCAAAGGAACGTTGTCCTTTGTGAGTTGGCCAAGCACGGCGCAAATGGCGCGCTATAGTGCGCAGGTGCTGGCCAACTCGCCACTGCGGCCGGATCTTCTGCCGCCCCCTCGCGAGGCGAGCAATCCAGTTCCTTGGCGGGTTGGCGACCCCAGCCCCATCCGATACTGCGTCTATATCATCAAGGAGAACCGAACGTATGACCAAGTGCTCGGCGATATGCCTGAGGGCAACGGCGATCCATCGTTGTGTTTGTTCGACGAGAAGGTGACGCCCAATCACCACGCACTGGCGCGCGAGTTTGTGCTGTTCGACAATTTTTACACCGAAGCCGAAGTGAGCGCGGACGGCCATGAGTGGTCCACCGGAGCCTACGCAACCGATTTTGTGGAGAAGACGTGGCCGTCGGTCTATGGTGGTCACGGGAAATTGACCTATCCGGCCGAGGGACATCATCCCCTCGGGCGCCCCGATGCGGGTCACATCTGGAACCGCGCACACGAAGCGGGCATAAGTTATTACAGCTACGGCGAATGGGTAAATGGTGGCGGGCGTAACTGCAACGGCACGACAAAGGATCCAGCGCTACGTGGGCACTTTGACCCATGCTACAGCGGATTCGACATGAACGTGAGCGATCTCGAGCGAGCAGATCGTTTCATTCAGGAAGTAGGACGCTACGAGCGGGAAGGTCGTTTTCCTCGGCTTGTGATTATCCGCTTACCAAATGATCACACGGCTGGAACGCGCGCCGGAAAGCCCACACCTCGCGCCTACGTGGCGGAAAACGACCTGGCGCTCGGACGCATCGTCGAGCGCTTGTCGCATTCAAAATTCTGGAAAGAGATGGCGATTTTCGTCGTCGAAGATGACGCGCAGAACGGACCGGACCACGTCGATGCGCATCGCACGGTGGCGTTTGTTCTCGGTCCCTTTGTCAAGCGCCACTACGTCTGCCACACAATGTTCTCGACGGCGAGTCTGCTGCGCACCATGGAGCTTGTGCTCGGTTTGCAGCCAATGAGCCAGTTTGATGCAGCTGCACGCCCGCTTTACGAAGTCTTTACCGACAAGCCTGATTTTACGCCCTATAAGGCTTTGCCGGCGACCTGGCCACTGGATGAGAAAAACGACTCGAATGCGCCAATGCAGCGCGAGAGCACCGCGCTAAAGCTCGATCGGGAGGATTGCAACCCGGACGTAACCTTTAGCGAGATAATTTGGAAAAGTGTTCGCGGTGCGCAAAGCCAGATGCCCCCGCCAGTACGAGCAGCGTTCGTGCGGCCAGTGCCGAAAGTGCAGGGTGACGACGAGAGCGACTGACGCAGGGTGCCGGACAGCATGACGAGAAACGAACTTCTTGTGAGCCAAACGAAGGAGAAGAGTCAGGGTTTTCACACCTCAGCCAGATTCGCGAGAAAATGCACCCAAGCAAAGTCCCAGCTTACGGGATATGCCTGCCGCAAGCTCCGCGTTGCTGGAAACCCAGTGGGCCCCAGGGATAGCGGCCTGCGGGGGGCTCGTCCAGCATGCTGGGAAACCCAGGCGAAAATCGCTTGAAGCATCCCGGAAACCGCCTTCTTTTTGTTATCTCATTATATTTCAGGGACACAGTGTGATGCCGCACGAACAGGCAGAACAAACCGTCTGGCTTGCAGCGACCCTTACGGTCAGCACGCGGTGTGCCGCAGGCACGCAAGAGGACCGCAGCGGTAAGCTGCTGGGCGAGCTCGTGCGCGGCGCCGGAGGCCAACTGGTGGAACATCGCGTTCTGCCCGATGATCGCACCCAGATCGAACATGCGCTACGCGAGCTAGCCACTCGGGTCGATGTGATACTCACCACCGGCGGAACCGGAATTTCACCGCACGACGTGACACCGGAGGCGACTTTGGCGGTGATCGAACGCCGCCTGTCAGGCGTGGAAGCAGCCCTGCACCTCGCGGGGTGCGAGCAAGTTCCGACGGCGATCCTTTCGCGTGGGGTGGCCGGCGTGGCGGGCCGCTGCCTCATTGTGAACCTGCCCGGCAGTTCGGGCGGGGTGCGCGATGGGATGGCGGTGCTTTCTCCGGTGCTTGCCCACGCCGTGCGGCTTATCCGCGGCGAAGTAAAGGACTGCCAAGCAGAGCTTGGCCAGGGCCAGCCTGAGCGCTAATCCGTGCGGCCGATCTCGATGAGGCTTCGATCCGACGTGATGTAGAGTTCCTCGCGTCCGTCGCCATTGAAGTCGCCCGAGGTCATCGCCTCGGCGATAGCTCCGCCGGCCAGCATCGCTTGAAGGCGCTCCAGTGCCAGTTGTCCATCCCATACGATGCGGCCCTGTGCGTCGACTTCGCGTAAGGCTCCGGTCGGAGTGATCGCAACGAAATGTTGTTCGGGAGGCTGCGTGCCTGTGTCGTGGATCGAGGTAAAATCTCCGCCCAACCGCTCGAGCCGCGGCGCTACATAGGTTGTCCACATAGTTTCAGCATTGGGTGCTAATCCCCGTAGGGCCAGCTCGTTGCCTTCGCGGCTAATCGCTCCCACGAGGAGCAATCCTGTAGCTGCATCGCAAGGCTCGGCTCCTAACAGAGGGTCGGAAGGAAGCAACTTCTCGACGGGCCGGCCCGCCACATTGTACAGCCACAGTTCCGGCTTTTGAATCGTGAGCCCAACGAGAACGCGCCCGAAATCCGGATGCTGACCAAGAAGAAGCTGCGTGATATTGTGCTGTCGCCGGATGGAAAAAGCTGTGCTCCCATCAGCCTCAAGGCGTGCCAGTCCGCTTTCGAGTCCCAACCACAGCCGGGGGGGTGAGCTTTCATCGTCGCCAAGCACACACCAGAGGCGCGAGGGCAGCGAACGGCTCCACAGTGTGCGTCCCTCAGCTTCAATGGCTTGAAGCCTTACTCCGCCGCTCCGCGCAAGCAGCAAAAGTGTCCTGTCGGCAGTTCTCCAGGGCACAGCGATGTCCGGATAAAAATCGAGCTGTGCGGGGATGATCTCCAACCCGCTGCAATCGAGGCGCCATAGTTTGCCGTCCGCCGTGGCAATAACAAGCATCCGCGCTCGGCCCGTGGAAATCCCTGCAATGTGGGCGTCGAAGCGCCAGGTACGTTTCACCTGCCAACGGTACGCAGGCGATTGCCTTTCCACCGACGCCGATGTTTTTTCGATCGCTGATCCTGCAGCCGCTCTCAGGAGGCGCTGCAGAAAAGACTTTGCTTCGCCCGAGCTGGGCGGCCGTTTTTCATCTCCGAGCTTGGCTTCGCTGAGGCCGACAGGCGGCGTGGCATCGAAGCGTAATCCCTTGGGCAACGGCCCCGTCGAAATGTTATCCAGCACCGTGACCCACATTTCGCCCGACGCAGCTGATGAGAGCGACCACGAAGGCGTACCTTGCTCTGTTTGGGCCCGCACCACGCTGAGCTTGCGCACGAGACCGGTTTCGCAGTCAATCCACTGCGTCACGGCAAGATCCGGCGAACTCTGATGGAACCGAAGGCGGTGGCAGCACGAACTTCCAATGTTTTCCGTGCCCTCGTAAACATAGTCTGTCACGTGCGAGTGCATCCAAGCCCCAGGGTTGCGGCTTACGAGCAGCGGCGCGACAATCGACGCGTTGAGACAGCCCGAGGCATCCTCGTAAAGATCGCCAGCAATCTCTTCGTCCACGAAAGCCGCGAGTGGCGGTTGTACCAAAGTTAGGTAGACTAGGTTCTCTGGTGCCCCCCCGAAAAGCCCCATTTGCTTGTCCCACACCATGAGCACCTTTTCGCCATCAGCAACAAACCGCGCGGTGGGGCGCCCAGACGGATCGCTGAGCAGGACACGTAGCCGGTTGGGTCGCGCGTAGGCGACCTCGATACGTTGCTCCCGTAAAATACGCCGCGAAGCATCGAGCTTGATCTCGCTAAAATGACGACCTGCAGCGTAAAGTTGAGAGATCTCAGCATATGCAGCAAGGCTGCGTGCGAGGATGTGCTCTACGCCATGGGACGTGCGAACGTCGTCCACGGTGTTGCCCACGCGGAAATCGCCGCACGTCGCCTCACAGGGTGCCGTCGTTGTGTCGGGCGCAGCTGCAGCAATCCCCAGCAACGACGCAAAAACAGGCATAAGCAGGAAAACAAGAACGGCCGTAGCAAACCGCCGCACGAGCTTGGTTATCATAGGGACCTCATTCGTCTCGCTGTTTGTACACACACTCTCCCGCGAAGTACGTCTGAGCTACGGAAAGATTGCGAAGATCTGTGGGCGCCACATGCCATGGATCCTCGTCGAGCACAACAAAGTCTGCGTACTTACCTGGCTGAAGCGTTCCCATGAGGAGATGTTTACCTGCGGCCTGAGCTGAGCCGACTGTGTAAGCCGCGAGCGCCTGCTCGAGCGGAAGTCGCTCCTCCGGATACCATCCGTACGGCGGCTGACCTTCGAGGTCTTGGCGTGTGACCGCAGCATAAACACCAAACCACGGATTGATTGGCTCAACGGGAGCGTCGGTGCCAAAAGCCAGCGGACAACCTGCCTCGACGAGCGTACGAAATGCATAGGCATAGCGCGCGCGTCTGCCCCAGTGCTTATCCGCAGGGCGCCAGTCGGCGCACAGATGGACCGGCTGGACCGAGGCCACAGGCCGAAGAGACCTCAGCAAATCCAGATCATGCGGCGCGACGAGCTGCAAATGCTCGATGCGGTTGCGCACCAGCGGTCGAGTGTCCGCGGCGCCTGGGCAGCCAGTTTCTCCCGCTGCCATATGGAACGCGCGGAGCACATAAGCCACAGCGCGGTCGCCGATGGCATGGGCCGCCACGGGCAAGCCCGCTCGGTTTGCGCGGATTGTTACTTGCGCAATCTCCTCCATCGAGCGAACCGACGTGCCGCAATTTTCCGGCTCGCCCTCGTAAGGCTCGTGCATCAGCGCAGTGCGCGCGCCAAGCGATCCATCCGCAAAAATCTTTACCCCAGCTACAAAGAGCAAATCGTCGCCAACGCCCCAGCGCAGCCGCATGTTTATTGCCGCATCGAGCTCCGCCGCAGGAATAAGAAACGCAACACGCAGGCGCAAAAGCCCCGCTCCGCGCATTTGCGCGTAGAAGTCCCACGTGTCCAGGTCCTCTGGTGTATGAAGCGCTGTCATGCCCAGCGCATGAGCTTTGAGCTGGCCGCGGATAAACGCGTGGCGCTTCGTTGCCCCCGACGGCGGCGGAATGCTACGTTCGACGAGCAACACAGCATCTTCCTTGAGAATGCCCGTGAGCTGGGGCGAGTCTGGACGTCCGGTTTTGCAAATTTCGCCGCCAGGCGGATTCGGCGTGTGTGCGTCTATGCCCACGAGCTTCAGCGCCTGCGAGTTGAGCCACGCCAGGTGCCCACATTTCGAAGTGAGGTAAACGGGATTGTGGGGGAATGCCGCATCGAGCAGTTCCTTGGTGGGAAGCTCGGCGTCGGGCCAAAAGTTGTGCGACCAACCATGACCCAAAATCCACTCACCCCGCGCCACGCTTCCCACTTCGCGCGTGAGGAGGGCTACGGCTTCCTCCGCACTTCGCGCTGGCGAAAGGTCGGGGCGCGCCGCTGTGAGAGCCCACCAGAGAAAATGCACATGGGCATCGGCAAACGATGGCAAAACCGTGCGCCCTTCAAGATCAATGAACTCAATCTCTTTGTCGTAGAGCATGCGTTGGTGGCGAAAGCCACTCTCGCGGAAATCCAAGCCCAAGGGGGCACGCCGGTCTGAGCAGAACCATATTTTCTCGCCTGCTACGAGCATATGGGGCGCTAGCGGATGCGCGGCGTTCAACGTCCGGATGTTTCCGTTGAAAAAATATTTCAGTGGCAACGTGGATGGTTTGCCCGCATCCTCGCCAGGCAAGATCCGACTCAAAGGATATGCGCCACTCATACCGTTAGCTTTGAGGTTGTCGGACAAGAAAAGCAAGGCCGAAAGGTGAAGATTGACCGCAACACTCCTTTGTTGGCAATGGATCGCTTGATGACAAATGAAACTTACAGGCAGGACGAAACGCCTGATGTTTCCATCGTTCTGCCGGCCTACAATGAAGAGAATGCAATCACTGGCGTCATCGACGCTATCCGTGCCGCGATGTCGCCAACGCCCTACAGATATGAGATCCTCGTGGTGGACGACTGCAGCACGGATGCTACGGCCGAGCGGGCAGCCGAAAAAGGTGTGCGCGTAGTTCGGCACCCCGTGAACCGTGGCAGCGGCGCCGCGCGCCGGACCGGCATTCTCGAAGCCCGCGGGGAAATTGTCGTCATGCTCGATGCCGATGGCAGCTACGATGCCGCCTCGATACCCCGCCTGCTCGAATACTTCCCCGAATATGATCAAGTGAACGGTGCCCGCACAAGCGAGCAGGGCACCTACAAACAGCTTCGGCGAGCCGCTAAAGCACTGATCCGGTGGCTAGCCATTTATCTCTCGGGCACGAAAATTCCCGACCTCAACACTGGTCTAAAAGCATTTAAACGCCCGATCATGTTGAACTACCTGTGGGTACTGCCCGACGGCTTTTCGTGCGTCACAAGCATGACGCTGGCCTTTCTCACCAACGGTTACCGTGTCCACTACATTCCAACACCTTATTATCCGCGGATCGGCAAATCCAAGTTTCATCCTCTGGCGGACACGGCCGCTTACCTTGCCACGGTCGTGCGCCTTTGCACGTACTTTCGGCCTTTACGTGTCTATGGCCCACTCAGCCTGGTTTTCACGGCGGTGGGGCTTGCAAAAAGCATCTACGATGTCTTGCTGCGAGCCGAGAAACACTCGCTGGAAGAATCGGACATCATCCTTGTCACCGCTGGCGTCCTTTTGGCAGCCATCGGACTGCTGGCGGATCTTATCGTGGCTCAACGACGTGGAGGACGCTGATGAATCATGAGCTCGAAGCGTTGCGGCGGCGCTACACCGACGAGGCGTTGCTCTACCTGCCGCGCCTTTTTCAGATGGTCGATCGTAATCTCTACAGCCCAACGTATGGCAGTTTTGACCGCTCGTACTGGCATTATCGCACCATGGACTTCCCTTGCGGGATGTATCAGGAATTCACCCTCCCCCTCGCTCTTGCTTACAAATATCCTTTCCCTGACAACCAGTTCCACGGGCTCGAACGCGTGAAGGAGCTGGCGGTGGCCGGCGTGGATTTCGCCCGCCGCTCTTCGCATCCCGATGGCACCTGCGACGATTATTTCCCCTATGAGCGCGCGCTCGGCGCCTTAGTATTTTCCCTCTATGCGTGCACCGAAACATGTCTGCTTCTCGACGACAAGCGCGCAGAGTTTCTCGAATTTTTCGCGCGGCGCGGCCGGTGGCTCGAAACGCACAACGAAACCGGACAGCTGACGAACCATCAGGCACTGGCCGCATTAGCTTTATATAATGTTTATTTGCTTACGGGAGAGCTGCGTTTCCGGAAAGCTTCGGACAAATTTGTGAAAATCGTGCGCGACTGGCAGTCCGACGAAGGATGGTTCCAAGAGTACGAAGGCGCCGACCCAGGCTACCACACGTGCACCATCGCGTTCCTTGCCAAACTGTGGAAGAAAAGCCAAGATGAGCAACTCCTGAGTTTGCTGAACCCCGCCGTGGACTTTGCCTGGTACTTCATGCATCCTGATGGGAGCTACGCCGGCGAATACGGGAGCCGCAACACCTACCATTTCTATCCACACGGCTTTGAAGTCATGGCTCCTATGAACCCGCGCGCCGCTCAGATCGCTGACCAATTCCTGCTCAAGGCATTGCCGAAACGCACGCGCTACTACAACGACGACGACCGCATGTGCTCGCACTACCTTTATGACTGGATGCATGCGTACCTTGATTTTTCGCCCGTGCGCAGCAGCGAACCGCTCAATGCACGCCTGCCGTTTCAGAAGTACTTCGAAAAAGCACGGCTTTACATCGAAAACACCCCACGCTATTACGCAGTGCTGAGCCTCGCCAAGGGGGGCGTACTGAAGGTCACCACGGAGAATGGCCCTGTTTACAGCGACACCGGTTTTATTGGGCGCACCACGGACGGAAAGGTGCTCGTCTCGCATATTGTGGACGATTACGCCATTGCGGTGGATCCGCTGCGTCATCGGTTCCGCGCGGCGGGACGCCTGTGTCGGCGGCGGGCAAAACTGCCAACTCCCTATACGCAAATTCTTTTCCGAATCATCAATCTCACTCTGGGGCGATTCGCACCAAATCTCCTGCGCTTCCTCCTGCAAAAGATCCTTATTGTGGGCAAACCGCGCACTGACTACATGTTCGAACGAGAATTCGAGTTTCTCCCCGACCGCATTCGTGTGCGCACCACAGTGCAACGTCCACCCCAGGCCAAAGGCTTTGTGTCGTGCCACATCGCGAGCGACGCAACATCGATCTACGTGGCCAATTCCAACGTGTACCAACGCAGCGTGCTCCTGCCGTGGAGGGAGTTGCCCTCGTTGCAAAAGCTCGTCAACGAGAAAGGCCAGGGCGAGGAGTCCTTTGAAATCGTCATCGGGTCGCTCTCCTCGGCAGGCGCGGAGGAACCCACGTGAAACGCCTGATCTCTTTTGTTATCAGTGTGGCGCTTTTAGCGCTTCTTTTTTATCGTGTGGATCGTGTCCAGCTCGCTGCCTACCTCAAAGCAACTCACTGGGGGTGGTTCGCGCTGGCCATCGCTATGTTCGTCCCCCAGATAGGGCTGATAGCCTGGCGGTGGAGGCAGCTCGTGCGGTTATTCACTCACGTTTCGTGGAGCGAAGCCGTGCAGCAAATTCTGGCTAGCAATACGATGAACCTTATTCTGCCGTCAAAGCTCGGTGATCTGGCCAAAGGAGTGTTCCTCCATCGCATGGGACGCCTCGATCTCAGCCGGGCTATGAATGTGGTAATCTTCGAAAAGATGCTCGATGTCGCCACTCTTGCCGCCATTATGCTTGTGGGTGTCGGTGCTCTTTTTGTGCGCGGCAACATTTCGGGGATGCAGCGCCACGCCGCTCTTTTCGCATCGCTACTGGGAGTCTTTGCCGTCGCTGCGGTGGCGATGCTTTATTTTGTGCCGCTGGAGAAGGTGCCTGCCCTTGCGAAACTTATCGCCTGGCTAGCCACGAAACCAAAGCTCGCACGCGTCGAACGCTTTTTTCGTGCGGCACACGAAACGATAACTCTTCTTCAGAGCCGTGGCGCGCGCCGCGATAGGATTTGTGCGCTCTCCATCGCCATCTGGATCGCGCATTTGGTGCAAATTTATTTTTTCTTCCTCGCGCTCAATGCGCGACCCTTGCCCCTTTTTCAGTTCGCAACGATGGTTCCCTTGGCGATCTTTATTGGCCTGATCCCTTTGACGATTGCTGGTTTCGGCACACGCGACAATGCGCTTGTGGCGTTCTTCCCGCAATTTCCGCCAAGCCTCATGGTCGGGGTCGCCCTTTATGTGAATCTTCGCTACATTCTCCCAGCTCTCGCTGGCCTGCCCTTCCTTGGGCGCTATCTTGTTTATGCACGCAAGTTTTCGGCTGAAAAGGAACTGTCTCCAGAGATCCCCAACAAAACGTCGCTGTAAGAAATGGACCTATGATGAATGAGCAGCCGGCCAACACGACGCAAGGCGTGTGGATCCGTACCACCCTGGTTTGCTTGGCGCTTTGGCTGACATTTATTTACGTGCGCCACGATGAGATCGGCTGGAATGCGAAATCGCGTCTGTGCCTGACCTATGCGCTTGTGGACGAAGCCACCGTACGTGTGGACCATTTCTGGCAACGTCCCGAGCTTTCGACGCGCGACATTGCAACGGTCGATGGCCACTATTATTCGGACAAAATCATTGGCACCTCGCTCCTCGGCGTGCCGGCTTTGGCAGCAGTGCGTCTCGTCGAGCGCCTGCAGAACCGCCCATTCCCGCCGCCAGTTCGCCACTGGCTCGTCGCAGCCGGTTCCGTTGCCCTTTTGGGGGCAGCGGCTGGTGGCATGTTTTACCGATTAGCGGCGCGTTACCTGCGCGAAATAGGCCTAGGCCTACGCCAAACAGAGCTGCTTGCCTTTGTCGCAACTGTGGGCACATTCTGCGGGACTATGCTTCTGCTCTATAGTGGCGTGGTCATGCCCTATTTGCCCGCAATTTTCTTTTTGCTCCTCGCACTGTTTCTTCTCGAACGTGCTGACTCCGGCGAGCCAAGGACACGGTTGACCGGCGCAAGATCCTTTGCGATCGGACTATCGCTTGGGCTAGCGATTCTATGCGAATACCTCGCCGCCTGGCCTGCTGTTTTGTTATTATGTTATTTTGCTATGGTCACCCGACACTGGCGTAAATGCTTGATTGCTGGCATCGGCTTGCTTGGGGGAATCACTCCTTTCGCCCTTTACTGCTTTGCGATCTTTGGTCGCTTCACAATCCCTTATGAATATGAGCTTGAGACGTTCTTTCGGCAATCCATGAGTCGCGGTCTTATGGGAGCCACCCTGCCTAAGCTCAGCGTCGCCTATCTTCTGGCATTTCATCCGTACAGAGGGCTGTTCTTTTATTCGCCCCATCTCCTGCTGGCCGTGCTTGGCGTCATCGTCAGCTGGCGTCGTGGTTCGCGGTGGCGCCAGCGAAGCCTCGTGTTTGTTGGCGCATTTCTTGGGATTTTCCTCTACAATGCCGGCTATTATCTGTGGTGGGGGGGGTGGGGCCTTGCGCCGCGTTTTCTCGCTGTGGGAGTCCCCTTTCTTGCGCTCCTGAGCGTGCCCGCTCTAAGTTCGCTCGCGGCGCGAGTTATTTACGTCCTTGCGGGAAGCTGGGGTGTGTGCGCGTACGTCGTCATGAATTTCATGCCACACGATTTTCCGGAGCGCCCACACGGTGCTCCGCTCGAGTCGTTGCTCTTTCCTGATTTTGCGCATTTCGAGTATCCCAACCTTTTCGCGCGCTACGTTTGCCCGAAGTTTCTCTTGGGGGAAACTGACTGGAGCTTAGCGACAGCACTCGGGTTATCTGGCCTTTCCGCTTTGATTCCTCTCGCCATTGTTTGGCTCGGGATCTACGCCGCATTTATTATTTCTCTTCCAAGGGCGCCTCTTACTGCCGCAGAATAACGATGCGGTTGATCCACGCACCCATCGGCGCTGGAGAGGCAAACGGGTAGCAAACGCGGTTGACGCGCAGCTCAAGCGTGTTGAGCCCCTCACGAACCAGCTCACGCGGCACATCGAACCACGGCATATCCTCGTAAGAGGGATCCACCTTTAACAGGACCAGTTCGCCAAATTCTTTCCCGTTCATGGAAAGTTCAATCGTTGTCGGCTGGTACGGAAACACTTGCGATATCGCTTCGCAACGAATGCGCAACGCCTCTGCCTGTGGCAGATTGAACACAAGGCCCGCCTTAGGCGGCATGATGCAGGTGCCCCACGGCTCCTGATAAGTGAAACCGTAACGGAGGTAGGGAGCATTGGGGTTATGCCGTAGCTCTAGTGTCCCGTTGTACGGCAGGTTCACTTCACTCGGCGAGGGCATGGGACCGCGCGTCCATTCGCCGTACGTCAAACAGTGAAGAATCTGCGGCATGCGCCAGTTCCAAGTGTTGGGTTCTTTTGACATACTCATGAGCACGTTCCACGACTCATAGTCGCGGCTCACCCCGAGAAACTGAATCCCTGCGCTGAGAAGAAAAAGCAGTCCAGGCACCAGGGCGCGCAGCGGTCGCTCGAGAAGTCTCGCGAAAAGCGGCGCAGCGCCGATGAGCATAAAAGGGACACTGTCGAGGCTATAGCGCGAGCCATAGCAGTGTCCGCCAAACCATCCGTAAAAAAATCCACGCGCGAGGATGCTCACGAGTGCACTTCCCGCCAGCATTGCAAGCCACGGATCCCGCCGCACATACGTCAGATGACGCAACATAGGGCTAACAGTCAGGAGCAGTATTGGCGAAAAGATGAACATTCCCCGGTTCGGCGCAAAGAGGTGACCAAACAGGCGGCGCGGGTAAGCACTCAAGGTGTCAGGCCCAAGCGCATCGAGGGAAACGTAAGTCCCCAACGGCTTCCCATAAACCAGCAAATTGTGGCCAATCCACACGCAGGCCACCGCAAGGGCTGCACTCGCGCCAACAAGGAAATCGCGACGACGGCGCGTAAGTGCGAAAAGGGCAACGATCCCAATGACCGGCGAGAGTGCGGGTCGACACCAAAAACACAATCCAAGCAACGCCCCCCCAGTCGCTAAGCGCAAGATCCGGCGGCTTTCCCCTTCGAGAACACACAGCGCTGCTAACAGTGTAAAGAGGGCGCCCGTATGTTGCCACAAGCAACGGCTTGCAGTGCTCCATGCCGCTGTCCCAAATGCCAAGGCTAGACCCACAAAAATCGCTGAACGTCGCCCCCAGTGGCGAGCCAAATGGGTAGCCATTCCCGCAGAGAACGCCGTGAGAATAGTTGCAGCAAGACTATCGAGAAAAACGACGTTCTCGTCAGTGAATTCCATCCCGAGCACACGCGCCATCAGAAAAAACGGAGCCGCGAGCAGGGCCGTTCCCACCGGCGTATGCGAACGCACCGCCCCACTCTCGAGCACTTTGAGAGAGTAAAAACGGTTCGGATCGATGGGAAGCTCTGCAAAATTCAGCGAGCCACGCGTGGCCAGCAATGTTGCGCCCCAGCGCAAGGGCTGATTGTCGCGACTGCTTTGGATAAGCGGTTTATAGAGATAAACCACGAAGCACAGTAGTGCCACGACCAAGGCCGGCGAAGTGCTCGTCGCCCAGCGCATGCTGGCACACCATAGCTTTTTGCTCTCCTCACGTATTGCGGAAAAGTGCATCATAGCCGCACACCTGCGACGTCTCGCACGGAAAGGTCCACTTTTTTTTCATGGGTCCGTCCCCTCTGCGAATCCAGCATGTTCCTTTTCTTGCCAACAAACCAAGAGCCTTTCGGTATGTTTTAGGCAAATGGCTGAAGCGACTCGCCCAGCTCTAATCCTATTTTCGCACGGTTCCACACTCTGTGGTGCTGCCCAGGCTCTTCGCGAACACGCTGCGCGCCTGCGTTCCTGCGCCGAGTGGGAGATGGTCGAAGTGGGATTCCTGAACTTTTCCTCGCCACGATTCTCTGACGTCGTGACCAGACTTGTAGCGTGCGGCACCTCAAAAATCGTTGTTGTTCCCTATTTTTTGGTTGCTGGCAAGTTCGTGTGTGAGGATCTCTCCGCCGAAATTGCCAAGCTTCGCGTGCTGTTTCCTCAGGTCGAATTTTTGGTCGCCGAGCCCTTCGGCTATGATCCCCTGCTCGCCGAGATTCTTCTCGATTTAGCTGCAAACGCGTTGCCTCACGAGCACTGGCGCGACGACCTTCTCAAAGCAGCCGATTTTTGCGAAGAGCGGCAGGATTGTTCTCTCTACGGAGCGCCGCCATGCAAAGCCAGCGCAGCTCAGGGAGCGCACCTATGAAGACAGCCCTGGTCGTCATGCTTCACGGTAGTCCCTATCCAACTTCCAACGAGCCTGCGCTTCGGGTTGTGGAGGACGTGCGCGCACGCGGCGCGTTCGACGAGGTTGTCGTGGGCTACCTCGAATGCAATGAGCCTTCCATTGCTGAGGTCCTCAAGCGCTGTGTCAAAGCTGGTGCCCGGCGCATCGTCGCAGTCCCCTATTTTCTCCATTTCGGGACGCACGTGGGCGTAGATTTACCTGCGCTCCTCGACGAGGCGCGGCAAACGTGGCCCGACGTGGAATTCCTGATGAGCCGCTATCTTGGCAGCTCGCCTTTGCTGACCGATCTACTCGCCAAACGTGCCAGAGAAGTCCTAGCACCGCGAGAACAGTGTTGAATTGCACTCGCCGCGTGTTGTCTCTATGCATGGAGAACGTCATTCCCGTGGAGTAACTTCACCCGTGTCGAAGCTCAGAATCTTAGCGTTGCTCAGCATGTTCGTGGTGATTTTTGCCGTGTCCTATACTGTGCTCCAGAAAATGCCCCAGTGGACTTCGAAAGTCGCGCCCCAGGCCGCCATGCTTATGCAGCCCAAAGAGGCGGCTGCTGGCAAGGAGCGAACGGCACAGGATCCGGGAGGCCGCGGCGCCACGCGTGATTTGTCCAAGGTTGTGGAATCGTATCGTCAGCAGGAGCAATTGGCCAAGGCCGCACCTGTTGAAGCCGCGGACCAAGGCACGTCGTCAGCAAGTGCGTTGCCTCGTTCGGCACTTGCCGCTCCAGTGCGCACCCCTCCTCCCACGCTTAAAATTATCCGCGAGTGGCCCACGGGCAAAAAGCGCGTGGCCCTCACCTTCGACGATGGCCCACACCCTGAGTACACACGCAAATTCCTTGCGATGCTCGCGGAGAAGAATGTCAAAGCCACTTTTTTTCTGCTTGGCCCAAACGTGGAGAAACAGCCCGACGTTGTCCGCGAAATCGTCGCTGCTGGCCACGAGGTGGGAAATCACAGTTGGAGCCATCCTGTGCTCAACAAGCTGGCGCCGGAAAAGATCCGTGAGGAATTAGAAAAGACTACTCGGGCAATTGCCGAAGCCTCAGGCGCGCAGGTCCGTTTCGTTCGTCCGCCGTACGGCAGTGCCAATAAAAAAGTTCAGGATATTTGCGATAGTCTGGGCGCGAGAATCATTTGCTGGAGCATCGACACCGACGACTGGCGCAAGCAGACGACGAAAGAGAAAATGGTCGAAACCATTAAAAGGAACGTTCGCGACGGCGCGATCGTTCTCATGCACGATCGTTTCGACAAATCGTATGAAACCACGGCGGAAATCATTGATGCGCTGCGTGCGCAGGGCTACGAATTTGTCACAGTCGGCGAACTGCTCGGCTTCGGTCCCCAGCCCGTCCAGGCTAGCG
>JBMFRB010000008.1:124378-165042 GCA_049968255.1 Candidatus Sumerlaeaceae bacterium
GCGCAGCCTACGCCTACGCCCACGCCGCTTGCTGTCTCGTCGGTCGCAGCGCCGGCAGGTGCAGCCGCCTTGCCCACGTCTGCCCCCGAGCTGCGCGTTAGCCCTGAGAAAATCACGAGGCCACCGGTGCCATCTTCTTCCCGAGCCCGATGAGCCCCTCGGCCGCCAACGCGCAGTGCCATGCCCCATTGGCCCCATCTGTCGCATTAGTCATTTTGCTTTATCAGAGTGCGGACTACATTGAGCCCTGTCTTGCAAGCATTGCGCGTTTAGAGCGGCCACCTGACGAATTGATCATTGTGGACAATGCCTCGACGGATGCTTCGATCGAGCGGTCGCGCAAAGTCGCTGCGGAACTTCGCCTCGCCGCCCAGTTCATTCCCCTCGAACGCAATCTTGGCTGCTGCGGTGGAAACAATGTCGGTTGGCGTGCCGCTTCCAGCGATGTCGTGGTCTTTCTCAATCCCGATACCGAAGTCACACCCACGTTCCTCAGCGAACTCCTTGTGCCTTTCCGTCGATTCGCCGATGTTGGAATTGTCGGATGCAAAATCTATTACCCAGGCACGCGCCGACTTCAGCATGCGGGGGCACGCATTTTTGCCAATGGTCGCACGGAGCATTTTGGCGCGGGCGAAGAGGACTCAGGCCGATATGACGAGCCGTGCGATTGCGACTATGTGACGGGGGCCGGTTTCGGAGTGCGTCGCGCCGTGCTCGAAACTCTCGGCGGCTTCGACGAAGATTTCTTCCCTGCTTATTACGAGGAAGTGGATCTCTGCACACGGGCACGCAAGAGCGGCTGGCGCGTGCTTTATTGGCCTCATGCGCTCATGTATCACCACGAAAGTGTCTCGCTCGGCGTCGAAAGTGAGCGTTTTCTTCGGCTCTATCACCGCATGCGCCTTCGCTACTGCTTTAAGCACCTCATTGCGCGTGGGGGAGTAGGTGGCTTGCTCCGCGAGGAGTGGCGAACTCTGTGCCGCGTGTCGCCCGTTCATCGGCGTGCCGTCTACGCTGCTTGGCGCGACGCTGTGCAATGGCGTCTTGCTCGGGCATTGAGGGACTTGCGCAAGACCTCATAAAACCGTTCTAATGAGCCCGCCGCTTGCCTTGGTGCGGTTTGTGTTTGAAAAGCCCGTTTTGCCCCCCATCGCTAGAGCTTTGTTTGTGACACGAGAAACAAAAAGAGAGGATGCGCTGCCGCTATGAAGCTTAGTCAGCTCCTTGCCGTCGTTCCTGAAGCAAAAGTCGTTCAGGGATCCCTAGACCACGAAATCACGGGCGTTATTTATGATCCCCTACGCGTGAAACCCGGCTATCTCTATGTAGCCATCAACATTTACACTCAGCTCGACAAGATCGAAATCCCCGATGGTCACGACGTCGTCGACAAAGCGATCAAGGCCGGTGCAGCCGCCGTGGTGCTCCAACGCGATCTCCCCGTGCCTTCACACGTCACAAAAATCCTTGTCCCGAACACGCGTGCCGCCCTCGCGCGTTTAGCAGGAGAATTCTATGCTTGGCCCTCGCGTCAGCTTAAGCTCATCGGCGTGACGGGAACCAATGGCAAAACCACCACCACCCACATCATCGAAAGCATTCTCGCGCAGCGCTACCGCGTTGGACTCATGGGCACCCTCTACTTCAAGGTAGCTGGCGAAATCCGCAAGTCAAAGGACACTACGCCCGAACCACCTGATCTTCAGGAAATTTTCATTCAAATGGTTGAGGGAGGGTGCACCTATTGCGTCATGGAAGTTTCCTCGCATGGCGTGGACTTCCACCGCGTGGATGGCCTAGAATTCGAAGCCGGCGTGTGGACAAACCTCACCCAGGATCACCTCGATTACCACAAAACGATGGAAGCTTACCGCGAATGCAAACTTCGCTTTTTCCGCATGATTGCGCCCGACAAACATGTCGCGGTAAATGTCGATGACCCCAATGCGAAGTACTTCATCGAAGCCGCAAAAGCGCGCGTGATCACCTACGGCATCGAGAACCAAGCCGACGTCACAGCAAAGGATATCGAGTACTCAGTCCACGGCACGCAATACACTCTCGTCACACCAGCCGGTTCGGTGCGAGTGCAAAGCCGTCTGCGCGGCCAATTCAACGTCTACAACTCTCTCGCCGGCGCCGCTTGCTGTTACGGCCTTGGCGAAAGTCTCGAAACGATCAAGGCCGGCCTCGAAGGCTCCATCGTGGTCGCCGGTCGCTTCCAGCCAGTCGAGCGCGGACAAGACTTTGTCGTTGTCGTGGATTATGCACACACGCCCGACGGCCTGGTGAAGGTCCTCAACGCCGCAAAAGCAACGAACCCCAAGCGCATTATCACGGTGTTCGGCTGCGGCGGCGATCGCGACCCCCTCAAACGTCCCATCATGGGCAAGATCGCCGCCGAATATAGCGACATTGTCATTGTCACCGACGACAATCCTCGAACAGAAGACCCCGAGGTCATCGTCCAGAACATTCTTGCCGGTATCGAAGACAAATCAAAAGTCGAGGTCATCCACGATCGGCGCCAAGCGATCGAGCGCGCCATCGAGCTGGCTCAGCCTGGCGACTTCGTCCTCATCGCTGGCAAGGGACATGAGACTACCCAAACGCTCAAGGACCGCACCATTGAATTCAACGACTTTGCCGTGGCGGATGAAATCGTGTCCAAACACCTCAGCGCGAAGAAGTGACTTCGCACAATTCTGTGTTGCGAGAAGGCGAGAAAACCTCATGGCTGGTGTCATAAAAGATCTCCGTGCGCGTCCCTTTGATTTGCCGCTTGTCGAGCCTTTCATCATCGCCACTGGCCGCAAGGATGCCGCCAACAATGTGCTCGTCGAGGTCGAACTCGATGACGGCACCATCGGTTACGGTGAAGTGGCTCCGTCGCCCTACACCACAGGTGACACAGCCGCCACATGCCTGGCGATCATCGAGCAATTGCGCCCACTGGTCGTGGGCAAAGACGTTCGCCAGTGGCGTAGCCTGCTCAGCCAGACACGGCGCGCGGTCCGCCATCAGTTTGCTGCTCATAGTGGCCTCGAAATAGCAATTCTCGATGCGTTCGGCAAGGTTGTCGGCGTGCCTCTTTACCAGTTTTTCGGAGGAGTCACCACGCGCATCGACTCGGACTACACGCTTTCGCTCGGCTCGCCGCAAGAGACGGCCGCCTCGGCTCGCAAGGCCATCGCCGCAGGTTTTCGCAAGATCAAAATCAAAGTGGGAATGGGTGTGGCCACCGACGTCGCCCGCGTGTGCGCCGTACGCGAAGTTGCGCCCCACGCCGAGCTCTCTCTCGATGCAAACCAGGCGTTCTCGCCGCAAGCGGCTGTCGACCTGGCGCGCCGCCTTGCGGCCGAAGGTGTCGAGCTGGCCCTTCTCGAGCAGCCTGTGCGGCGCGACGACATCGCCGGCATGCGCTTTGTCCGCGAGCGCGCCGGCGTACCTGTTGGCGCCGATGAATCCGTCTTCACGCCTGAGGATGCCATCCGAGTTGTGCGCGAAGGCGCCGCCGATGTCATCAATATCAAAGTCGCGAAAGCTGGTTTGCTAGGAGCCCTTGATATCTACTCGATTGTCCGCTCAGCAAACTTGGAGCTTATGATCGGTTGTATGATGGAGTCAAAAGTCGGCCTGGCTGCGTCGGTCCACCTGGCGTGCGGCCTCGGCTGCTTTACGCACTGCGACCTCGACTCGGTCTTTCTGCTGAAGCCATTTGATTGCGCCGGCGGCTACACGCTCAGCGGCGCAACATTCGATGTCGAGGGCCACGGTCCGGGAACCGGCATTACGTTGAGTGAAGCATAACATGATAACAAAATATCGCTTTGTTCTCAAGCTCATTGATCCGTTCGGAATCTCGCGAATCACCCGCACCGAGGAAGAGCGAATTTACATCGAAGTGGATGGAGGATGGGGCGAAACTGCGCCGGTGAGTTATTACGGCGAGGACGAATTTACGGTGCGGGCCGCCCTCGAGACTATCGAGAAAAGAGATCTCGGCGATCTTGATCTCGTCGAGCAAGTCATGGAGCACGCCAATGCTCTGGTGCCCGACAACCGCGCAGCCAAAGCGGCTCTCGATGTCGCCCTCCACGACCGCTTAGCAAAGCGACTCGGCGTGCCCGTTTGGAAACTCTTCGGCAGGGCACCCCAGCGGCCCCTTGTCACGAGTTTTACCATTGGTATCGATTCGCTCGACGTCATGCTCGAGAAAACGGACCGAGCAGCAAACTATCAGATCCTCAAAATCAAACTCGGGCGCAACGTCGAGCACGACATCGTTGTCATGCAGGAAATCCGCAAGCGAGTTGGCGAAGGCAAAACCCTGCGCGTGGATGCCAATGCAGGCTGGACCCCCGACGAAGCGCGACGCATCATTCCAATTCTTGCCGATCTCGGCGTGGAGTACGTCGAGCAGCCACTGGCCATGGGCGCCATCGAGCAATTGCGCCAAATGAAGAAACACTGCCCTCTCCCGATCTTCCTTGATGAGGATATCCACACCAGCCGCGACATTCCCGGCGTGATTGGCGCCTGCGACGGTATCAACATCAAACTCATGAAAGCGGGTGGGCTCGCGGAAGCCCGCCGTATGGTGGCAACTGCGCGCGCTTGCGGACTGCAAGTCATGCTCGGCTGCATGATTGAAAGCTCGCTTGGAATTACTGCGGCAGCTCACCTTGCACCGGCGGTGGATCACATTGACCTCGATTCTCATTTGCTCATTGCTAACGATCCCTTCACGGGGGTAGTGACTAAATCCAACGGCGAATTACTTCTACCGACGGCCCCCGGGCTCGGAGTGAACGTGAACGAAGGCTTCCTCGAGCAGTTTGAAAAGCTCCCCTGAAGCTCTTTCTCCGTGCAGCGCAACGCCCTCAGCCCCTTTTTGCGCCCGCAAGGCGACGTTGGTATTTCTTTCCGTTGCACACCCCTCGCATCGCCGCTACGCCCCAATGTTATGACCGCCGGTGCTGAGAAAACTCGCACTCACAGCTCCCCGAAGACCGAATGGCTTGGTCTGTTCGTTTTGGTGGCGATGGCGCTTATTCTGCGCTGGTGGCACCTTGATCTCATGCCCTTTCGCTACGATGCGGCCGAGGCGCTGATCCGCGCCCGCGAGACGTTGGCGTTGGGGTATCCGCCTCTCACTGGCATCGTGAACAGTCTGGGGTTTCGTAACCCGCCTGGTCTCGAGTGGTTGATTCTCCCTGCTGTGCTGATATCTCCGGATCCGCGCGCTGCTGCAGCCTGGATTGCCGTCCTCATCGTGAGCGGCACAGTTGCACTTTGGTGGGCGGGGCGCTCAGTCGGCGGGCGTCCACTTGCGTGGTCAGCCGCGCTTCTCTATGCCTTTCTGCCACAAACAATTTTCTCCTCCCGCGACGTTTGGGCCCAGCACTTGCTCATTCCGCTTGGTGCTTGGTCGCTTGCATTCGTGCTTCACGCAGTCCAGGCACAGCCGTCCACCCCGGACAAACTTGCCCAAGCCGGCGACGCGACTTCCCGCAACGGCGGCGCAAGCTCAGATGCTTCCCGCCAACTTTCGCAGCTTCTTGCCGCCACAGCCTTCGCTGGTGTCGCCGCCCTTGTGCACCTTGCTGCGAGTCTGTGGTTTGCCGGGCTTTTGGGGGCCGTTCTCGTTCTCCTGCGAAATGTGCCGTTTTCCGCTAGGCCGCGCTGGCGGATGCGTTTGGGTGTTCTTTTCACGGTTTTTCTATGCGCACTCCTTCCGTCGCTCCTCGACTGGCACCACGTCGTGACAAATCCGCCAAAGGAGAAACCGCCGCATGTTCGCAAATTCGAGCAGACAGCGCCACCACCGAAACCACTGCTCGGTCGGTTAGCAGAAGCCTATGGGGGGCTTTTTGATCCGCTTGCGAGTCTGCAGCCCCTTACTGGTCTTGAGCAGGAGCTTCCTCCAGTGTTGGTCCGTGCCACGCATGGAGCCGACCTAGCCCTCTTGGCCATGTGTCTCGCGGGGCTCGCTTTGACTATGCTTGTCAGTTTCTCGCGAAGCAAAGTCATCGGAACCTTCGTTCCTGCACCCAGTGTGGCGCGCCTCCTCTTTCTGTGGGTCTTTGCTCCGCCATTTCTCGTGGGCGCACTGATGCGCTATCCCAATGCCACGTATCTCTATTTCGCGCTCGGTGCCACGTTGCTTCTCGTGTGCCAAGGCACGGGTTGGGTTGGTGGCGGCCTTTGGTTGCGCATGCGAGCGTTTAGTGCCGCTTCACGCTGCCACGATACCCCCGCTCGCTTCGCCCCCCCGTTCGTGTTTACTGCGCTCGCCCTTTTTCATCTGACGTTTTTCGTCGTTTCGATGGAAACGGTTGAGCGAGTTCGCATTGTGAACGGCCCGTACTACGTGCCGCTGCGCGAGCAGCTTGGTCTGGTGCGAGATTTTGACCGCGCCGGCGTTGGCCGAGGACACCTGCTCCATCTCGGCGGACCGTGGTTCCAACACTCTTTTGATTATTTGCTTCACGAGGTCGTGCGCGTCCCGCTTCGGCCCGGTGCTGTCGTCATGGAAGATTCTCTTCTTCGTCGTCACCAACCCATCCGCCTTGAGTTTGTGCAACACTCGCTCCCCCGCCAATGGGCAACGATCCGATGGGGTATCTTCCCGTCCTGGGACGACGCTGTGCGTTTCGCGGATGCGTTCTATCAGCTTCCTCTTCGCTGAGGGCACGGGGCTTCGCATTCTCGAATCAGACTGGAGCACCCCACCTGCCGGTCCCTTCGCACTAGCCACTTCCTCTCTCTCTTTCATGTATGCCAGCGGTCAACACTTCCAGCAAAAACGAATTGCATTGTTGCTCCGTACGGTCTCCCCTGGTGCGAAGAAAAGAGTTGCAGCTTTCGCGGTTGCCTGACCGGGTTCAACGCAGAAATCTGGGAAAGGGCTGGTGCAGCCCGCGAGCCTCAAGGTGGAGCTCTGCCTCAAAAGCAGAGGGCACCGAATCACCGCCTTGTGAGCCGGGGCGCGCCCTTGTGAAACGCAAAGGAAGGCTTCATGAGTCCAAAATTACAACCGTCGCCATTTGCTCAAGCACGTACAGTTGTGCTCAAGCTTGGTTCAGCAGTCCTGACCGGATCTGAGGGCGATCTCGATCGCGCGCTCATGAAATCGCTTTGTCACTGCGTCGCCGGACTGGTGAAGGCTGGCCAGCGAGTTATCCTCGTCAGTTCCGGCGCTGTTGCCGCGGGACGAGCCGCTCTCGGCGTGCGCGAGCGCCAGCTCACCATTTCGCGCAAGCAGGCCCTCGCGGCCGTCGGCCAATCGCGCCTCATGGCCATTTACGCAGAGCTTTTCCAACCCTACGGCATCTACGTGGGGCAGATGTTGCTGACGGCAAGCGACATGGAGGACCGCCGCCGCTACCTCAACGCACGCAACACGCTCGACGAGCTGCTTCGTGCCAAGTGCGTTCCCATCATTAACGAAAACGACACTGTGACAGTGGACGAACTGAAATTTGGCGACAACGACGGCCTTGCCGCTCGGGTCGCAGTCAAGATGCAGGCCGATGGCCTTATCCTGCTTTCTGATGTCGAAGGTCTCTACGAAGAGAACCCTAAAACAAATCCACGCGCCAAGCTTGTCGAGGTGGTCGAACGACTCACCTCCTCCACAATCGAAAAATACTGCCCCACCGCCGGACCCGGCTCTCTCGTGGGGAGCGGCGGCATGCTGAGCAAACTTCGGGCGGCGCGTATCGCCACCTCGGCCGGTGTGCACGTCGTCATTGCCAATGGCAAAAGATCTGGCATCCTTGAAGATATTCTTCGCGGGGAATTTCGCGGGACGTATTTTCCCCCTTCGGCCAAAGCCAAACGAAGCCAGCGCGCTCAGTGGATACTTCATGGGCGGGTGGGAAGCGGACGCCAAGTTGTCGTGGACGACGGCGCACGCGACGCCCTCGTGCGCAAAAACAAGTCGCTTCTGCCGGCGGGAATTATCCGCGTCATCGGATCCTTCCGCGAGGGCGATGTTGTGGACGTGGTCGACGCCAACGGGCGGCTTCTGGGCCGTGGCATCGTGAATTATTCGAGTACCGAGCTCGACCTCATCAAGGGGCGCAAATCGTCTGAAATCGCCTCCGTGCTAGGCAGCAAGCCTTACGACGAAGCGATCCATCGCAATAATCTCGTGTTAGTCGACGAGCCAACGGGCTGAAATAGCGGCGAGCCGTTGAGCGTTTGAGCTTGCCAGACGGCGTCCCTCTCAGGGGCTGAAATGTCTCCAAAGCGCAAGACAACGTTCGGCCCCGCCGCAGTTGAATGAGGGCGTTGTTCGGCTGACCAGCTCGCGTCGCAAGAGCTCCTTGTCGAGGGCGCCGATTTCATGCCAAAATCTTGAGAAATCTCCGCGCAAGTGTAGATTCCTCGAGAACAGATGATCCGAATACTGCCCGAATCCCTCGTCAACAAGATCGCCGCCGGTGAAGTCATAGTGCGCCCTGCTTCGGTCGTGAAGGAGCTGGTGGAAAATGCCATTGATGCCGGCGCGCAACGGATTGTCATAGAATTGGCAAACTCGTGTCGCGACATTCGCGTACGCGACGATGGCTGCGGCATCTCGCGCGAGGATTTGCCGAGAGCGCTACTTCGTCATGCCACCAGCAAAATCGAGACGTTCGAAGACCTCTGGCGGTTGCGCACGCGCGGTTTCCGCGGCGAAGCGCTTGCCTCCATCGCCGCTGTTGCCCGTCTGACGATCCTCTCGCGCCCGCAAGGGACCTTTGCCGGCGCTCGCCTTGTGAGCGAACCGGGCCAGGAGCCGAGGGTTGAGGCCGCAGGCGCGCCTGAGGGAACCGATGTCTGGGTTCGGGATTTATTCTTCAACACGCCCGTCCGCCTCAAATTTCTTAAAACCCCCGCCAGCGAGCTTCAGCTCATCCTTTCCATGGTGACGCGCCAGGCGCTTATCCGGCCGGAGGTCGGGTTCGTGGTCAGCAACGAGCGTGAAAAGCTTCTCGAAGTTCCTCCTCTGCAACCCTGGCGTGATCGTGTGGTGGCGCTTTTGGGCATCGAGGCCGCTAACCACCTTCTCGAAGTCGACGGGCACCGCCACGACATCCACGTGCGCGGCTTTGCAGCGGACCCAGCATTCTCCCGCAAGGACCGACGCTATCAGTTCTTCTTTGTCAACGGCCGACCCATTACCCACCGCATGCTGTCGAATGTTGTCCAGCAGGCCTACAAAGGACTCCTCATGACGCAACGCTTCGCGGTTGTTGTGCTCGATATCGAGCTTGCGCCGCGAGAAGTGGACGTCAACGTTCACCCCACCAAGGAGGAAGTGCGTTTTCGCAACGAGGCCATCGTGTTAGGAGCTGTTCATCGCGCGGTCCAGGAGTGTCTTGCCAGGGCGAATCTTCTCCCCACTCTCATGTTTCCCCAAACGAGCGACGCCTTCGCGACGCAAAGCGAACTCCTCCCTGCTTCGCATTGGCTCGGGAGTCCCACGTCGACCCTTCCCCCCATGCCTGGCGATTTTAGCCCTTGGACGAATCGCCCCCCATCCGAGAGCAACGAAACGGCCGTGGAACTGGCCCGCATTTTAGCGGCCAACCAAGAGCTGGAAGACGCGCGCCACGCCGCCGTGAACCTCACGAATGCCCCCACCGCCGCCGCGCAGAGTCGGTGCGATGTCCACCCGCTTCGTTCCGGAAGTTCGGAGGTCACCTCCATGCCGTCACCCGATTGCGAAGCCCAGGCCCTGCTCCTCACCGGCGGACAATATCCAGAACCACTTGGTCAAGTGGCAGACTGTTACATTGTGGCGCGCGCGGGGGAGAACCTACTCCTCATCGATCAGCACGCCGCCCACGAACGCCTCCTCTACATGCGTCTATGCTCACGTGCGGCGACGAGCATGAACATCCAGCCACTGCTCATTCCCGTCACTGTGGATGTGCCGCCTGACGTGGTACCGCTTCTGCAGTCATTGGCGAGCGATTTTGAGGCGACAGGCTTGCATATCGAGCATTTTGGGGGGACAACATTTGTTGTCCAGAGTGTCCCAGCTGATCTTCCCTTCCTCGACGCCGGAGCTGTATTGGCCGATATCGTGGACGACTATCTTGCGCTTGGCAAGAGTGGCGACCTCGGGGATCTCCGCGATCGGATCCTGACCCGCATGGCGTGCCGTGGCGCAATCAAATCAGGTCAAAGACTTTCACTTGACGAAATGCGCCAGCTCATTCGCGACCTCGTAGATTCGCGGATGGGGTTCACCTGTCCCCACGGACGGCCCACGATGATACTTCTGACGCGCGCCCAACTCGACAGGCAGTTCAAACGAATCGTCTCTTGAACTCATATGAGAAAATTCTCGCACGAGATCAAGAGAACAAAATTTGTTGCACAAAAAGAGTGCACACCGATTCCTCTCAACGAAGGCTCATTGACTAGACATTTATCCAAATATTTGAATTAAGGCAACTTGTTGCTTTGCCTCTTGGAGATTTCTTTCTGGGCCACCTCTTGCTTTCGTTCTTCTCAGAAACGTTGCGAAAAGAGGAGAACAACCATGCGCGCACGAGCGAACCTAACGACTCGACCCAAAGGGACCGCGATTATCCAGGCGTTAGTGATTTCAGGCCTGCTGTTTTTGACCAGTATGGCGCTGCTGGGGCTCACGCGCTTCGAACATGCCCGGCAGTATGACCGCATCGCCTGGGCGGAGGCGTACTATGCTGCCGAGCAAGCTTTGCTCGAAGGTGTGCAAAAAATCGCCGATGTTCAGGCACCTAACCCGGTCACGACTGTTTATGGCACCTATACGGCCTCCTCGCTCCCCGCAGCGGTAGATCCGGATGTTAAGCAGATATCCTACACAATCGGCCCCGATCCACAAAATGTGCCTACAGTGCATCAGGTCGTTGCCACAGCCACCGTGCGCAACAAGAAACGGACGCTAACAGCACGCGTCCAATACCGTCCTCCTTCGCAGGTTTTTGACCACGAGTACTTCCTCAATAACTGGGGATGGTGGTGGGGATCCACCATTACGGGCAATGGCGACAATCGCTCGAACTGGGACTTCGATTTCAAATCCCAGCCAACGGTCAATGGCCACATCTTTGCCGCGGGAGACATCGAGTCGAACTTAGTCAAAGTCAATCCCTTTGCAACACCACGCCCCTTTGCTGGATGGGCTGGCCAGGATCCCTTCACCTATTGCCACGTTGGAACCCAACGGGTCAAGATGCCAAACTTGAAGGATTTATCTTATTATATTGCAAAAGCCAACGGAACGATCAAGGTCGGGACGACAACGATAGCCAATAAAACGTTCGGTTTCAGCGGGACCAAGACCGGTCTCTATCTGAAAGGCACCGCCACAGCACCCATCGAAATCAACGGTAACGTCGTCGTCAATGGTGATGTCATCCTCGACGGTGTAATCACCGGTCAGGGTGCTCTCTACGCAGGAGGCAATATCTATATTGCTGGCAACACGAGCTATAAGAACGGCCCTACATTTGCCCTCCCGCCTAACCACACGAGTCTCACCCCAGCGCAGCGTCAAGCTTTCTATGACAATTGGGTCGATCAAGCGTTTGCCAGCAACAAAGACCTTGTGGCGTTTGCGGCCCGTGGCCATGTGCTTTTTGGTCAAGTCAACAGCTCCACTTGGCGAAGCAACGTCTGCACCCCCACGGCCTATGGGCTCGAGATGCTGGGTCGCGAGGATAGGTTGGGCCGCGATGGCATCAGGAACACCGCGGATGACGGCATCCCCTGGCTCGATACCAACGGCGATGGGGTACCAGACAGTGCAGCCTATGATGCCGACGAGGATGGCGTCATTCGCACAACAAACTACAGCTATGCCACCGATTTCCAGATGACCTCGAGCAGGGCATCGAAAATTCTTAATTATCCGACGGGAACAGGCGGCACGCCCGTGGACTTTAACACCATCTCCAGCGCCGGGATTACACAAATCACGGGCATCTTCTACACAAACCATTGCTATGGAGGCCACACCAACACTGGCCCCCTGAACATGTACGGCGCTCTCATTTGCCGGGATGAGGCCGTCATTTTTTCCAACCGTCTCACCTTTTGGTACGATTACCGCATTCACGGCCGCTACGTGCACAAATTTTTCGACAGCGATGGCAACAAGATCATCGATCTCGAGCTCCCCATCGCCTATAAAACCAAGATCCTGCAACGCGATGAAGTTGTGACGCCGTAGAGCCCCCCTCCGCGAGGGAAAGCGAGGTCTCCAACGTTGCATAGTGTTCGGGCTAAAGACAGTCGCCGGCCCTCCCTGCTGGCAGGCCTCTTAGTGAAGCACTACAGAGGAACGAAATGGCAAAGCGCACCTCATGAGAAAAAGCAAAGTCCTATGACACGAATTGATGCGAGACATAAGAGCAAAGATGCCGGAATGACGCTTATCGAAGTCGTCTTCGCAACCCTCATTGTCGGCGCCACCTTCTTCATGACCTTTCTCATTCTCTCGTACACGCGCATTGAACAGCGCAAGGCGGCCGACCGCGACATCATGCTGGATTTCCTCCACCATTACCTCGAAGTCGCTCGTGCTGGTCCTTATGAGAGCATTGTGCCTGGTCAGCCAATAAACGCTCTTTACGATGGAACACGGGACATCCTGCTACCAACGGGGGGGACAACGAAAATCCTGATCACCTTCCCAACGTCGGATGGGCAGTGGCGAACGCTCAATACCACCGCATTTAAGGTTTTCCACCCGGACCTTGTGTGGGTGGCCAATCGCGATCCTCAGTACCGCGTCACCATCACCACCCAACAAGTGGGCGGATTTCCGCGCGCCCGCACGATTCGCCTGGAGCTGCGCTGGCGGCCGCCTCTTGGGCGCGGAAACCAATGGCAGACGCTCGACGCCACAACGGTCGTTTACCCGGAGTTCAACTAATCATGATCGCCAAACGCTACAGCTTTCGTCGCCGACGTGCCTTGACCATTGTCGAGGTACTCATTGCTTCCTCGATTGCTCTTTTCATCAGTCTTGCCGTCGTTTATCTGCTCTGGTCCGCAGCCCGGCAACAACGTGTAGCTTTCGTCGAAGCCCAAGTAGCGCGCCGGGCGGACCGCATTCAGGACAAGATCATCGAGATTCTCCGGCGGGCCTCGCGAAACCAGGTTGTGCCATTCTCCGTCGGAGATGCCGTCCCCGGTCAACCGGCCGGCAAAGAAGTGTTCTTTTACCGCATCATTTTCCGCTCAGGCGACAATATGCCGAATCAAGAGCTGCGTTTCTATCCCGCGACGCGCGCCATTGTCTACGATCCCAACATCGCGGTGGCGAACAATGAGGTGCGCCTTGACCAGGCATTTGCAAATTCATCTCTCACACGTGTGGAATATGTTTGGTTCGCGCAGGGCGTCCTGCCCACAGGAGCCCCCGATAATTCTCTCATCTTAGTCCAGCTCGAGGTCAACGATCAAGGCTTAGCGCGTCGGTCTTGGCGTGAATCAACCAATCGCGCCAATTGGGTCATCGCCACACGGACATTTGCCGTCAACCTGCGTCAGTATTGAGGGACGAGCCATGAGAACAAAACCTTTGCAAGCGTTGATCGTTTTGCTCGCCATCATCGGCGCAACGCCGCCCGCACTCCTCGCCTTTATGCAGGCGATCCCCGACGAACTCAAGGACAAGCCTGAGGCCGAACATCTCAAGTGGCTCAATAGCGAATTTGAAGACGCGTACACGCTGCAGCTCAAAGTGGCCCAAGAGCGTCACGAGCAGCGCCAAGCGCGCAAGGATGCGGTCGTGCAAACTTTGGCGGATCAGGCTTTTGAGCGCGAAAAGCTTATCGAGGAAGCGGAAAGGCAAACTCGCGAAGAGATGGAGCAAGCGGCCCAGCAAGCGAATGCAGCGCTCGGCGGATTTGTGGTGTGTGCGGTCCTGCTAGCGCTTGTTGCGTGGTGGCGGTGGGGACGCCCGGTTTACAAGGTTGAGTCAGCGATCATTGCGACAAAACCGTCGAGCGAGCAAGCACGGCGCGAAGCTCAAGAGGCGCTCGAAGCGCTCGCTCAACGTAAGCGGCGCCGCCCTCCCTCGAACTCCTAAGGCCCGGTTTACGGTGGGCTTCAGCGCCATGTGAGGCACGCGGGTTCAGTGTCAGGAGGTGGGCCATTGGCAAGTCGCGTGCGAGCAATTTATTCTTTGGACCTCCGGCCACAGGCCCTTGGGCATGCTCGCATCGCGAGACCAATCGTGCAGTCGCTCTTTTTGCCGCCGCCGAATCGTGTTTTCCGTTGCGCATGCCACGCGCTCCCAATCTAAATGGGTCGCAGATCGCACTGGTCCTAAGGCATGCTGCTCATCTATCTCATCATAATCGCAGTGCTGGCCTACTGGGTTGCTTCGTTGAAGCGACGCGAGCAGCAGCTTTTGCAGCTTATCGAGAAATATCACCGCGAACGCAAAACCACTTTCGCATTTCTCAACAACTTGGGCGAGCGCCTTACCACATCGAACATCGCCATCGAGCCTGTCCTGGAGATTATCACCGAATTTATCATTGAAGCCACGGAAGCGGAAGCCGGAGCGGCGTTCCTTGTCGACAGCAACGAGAACACCGTCAGTGCTCGCGTGGTCCAGGGCATGTTTCCGCCCCTCATGCCTACGACCAACTACGTTCTCACCAAGCAGAAATATCTCGAAGAGCGCCTAAAGCGCGAGAAAATCCCGTTGGGCCAAGGGCTCATCGGCGAAGTGGCGCAGAGCGGTTTGCCCGTGCTCGTCGCGGATGCCGAAAATGACCCACGTGTGCTACAACCGCCGCGGGATTTCCCCCGAATTCGCTCGATGATGGCGGCCCCCCTTGTGGCACGGGGCAAAATCAGTGGAGTGTTGGCCGTGGTCAACAAACGGGGCGGAGGCAATTTCACCCAAGAAGATTATGATCTGCTGATTGGGCTCGCTGACCAGGCTGCCTCCACGGTCGAGTTCGTCAAGCTCCACGACGAATACGTAAAAAAGCAGCGCATCGAGCAGGAGCTGCAAGTGGCCCACGAATTTCAGCGCATGCTCCTGCCGAAGCACTGTCCCTATGTCCCTGGGTATCGTCTCGCCGCGTTCTCCAAGCCAGCGCTGGAAGTGGGAGGGGATTATTACGACTTCTTCTTCGTGGACGACGAGCGGCGTTATCTTGGCATTGTCATCGCCGACGTGTCGGGAAAAGGCATTCCCGGTGCGCTTATCATGGCCATGGTGCGCGCTGTAGTGCGCGCCGAAGCACGCGCTAGCCTCTCACCGCGAGAGGTTTTGCTGCGGACCAATGAACGTACGTATGAGGACACCAAGGAGAATGTCTTTGTGACCATGATCTATGGCATTCTCGACACGCGCGAAAGACTATTGCGTTTTGCGCGTGCAGGACACGAGCCCGTGGTTGTCCTCAACCGCAAGACGCAGGCGATCCGCCTCCACGCTCCTGACGGGATCGCTCTCGGTATGGTGGAAAACGATCTCTTTTCCATCACAGAAGAAATGGCCATTCGCCTCGAACCAGGCGACATCGTCACGCTCTACACCGACGGCGTCGTTGAGGCCATGGACGAGTCGAAAAACGAATACGGTCAGCCGCGCTTCCTTGACTTTCTCCTCGCCCATCGCGACAAAAGCCCTGACGAGATTATTGAAAAAGTGATCGAGGACATAGAATCGTTTACTCGCGGCATTCCGCAGCACGACGACATTACCTTGGTGGCATTCGAGGTGCTTGAAGAGGCAGGAGAGAAAGTCTTGCCCACCGGCGCAACCAACATCGAAGAACTTAGGCTGGGAATGGGGAACCAAAACGCATGAAAGCTTTCAGCTACGAGACACGCCAAATCTCGCACGAGGGCCACAATGGAGTGTGCTTCGTTTTGCGTGGCTACATCGACGCCCACACGGTGATCGAATTCGAAAAAGCCGTGGAAAACGTCATTGCGAGCGGGACAAATCGCGTCATCCTCGAAATGAGCGCACTGAGCTACGTATCGAGTGCGGGCATTGGGGCAATGATGGCCTTGGCGCGCAAACTGTCGCAGGATGGCGGCGATCTCGTGCTGCTTAGCCCCACGCAAAAGGTTTACACCATTCTCGAAGGCCTCGGATTTACAAAAATTTTCAAAATTGCTAATACACAACACGAAGCACTACAAAAGCTCAAACTTGCGGCGCCGACCGAAAACCAAGAGCAACAATGATGACTCAGCAGCAGTCCAAAGCGGTCAATCCCAAGATTGAAATCTGCTGCCGCCTCGACAGCACGATGTTGGGACTGCTTCGCGATTTTGTGACGGCAGTCGCCACTCACCTGGGCTTTTCGCCGACCGAAACCTCTCAAATCGAGATCTGTGTGGACGAAGCTTGTGCCAACGCCCTCGAGCATGCTTACGGCAAGAATGCCAACCTCCTCGATCAAAATAAGGAGCTCACCATTGAGATCTTCTTTCAAAATGGAGAGCTGACTATCCGTGTGATCGACCACGGTTGTGGCATCAAAGATCCGCAGACCGCCATCAGTTCACTCGATGATTACCTCGCCGCCGGCCGCGAGAAATACCGCGGTCTCGGCCTCTACATGATGAAACAGTTCATGGATCGGCTCGTTGTGCATTCGGAACCGGGCAAGGGGACAATTGTCGAAATGACAAAGGTGCGACGCTAAGCAATGACGTCAGCGCGGCGAACAGTGACACACAAAAGGTTTACTTACGAGCTGACACTTCAGGAGCAAGTTCACGTCGCTCTAGGATCGGCCTCCACCTACGAAGATTTCTACATCATCCTTTGCTGTCTTCTGGTTGACCCCAACATATTTGATTTCTCGCATGCCTTCCTTCTGCGCTACGACGAGGTGCAGCGCAGCTTTCTCGGAAAACTGGCGGTTGGGGCGGCCACACGACGAGATCATCTGCGCCTACGACGCGAGATTGCCGAAGAAGCGCGACGCCTGGAAGAACAGATCGAGCACGTAAAAGTGGCATCACCCGAGCCGCGCGCGATCCAACCGCTTTATGATCTGCGCTTTCACTCACTCTGGATTCATTTTCTGCAAGACCGCGATTCCTCGACAAGCCTGAGCGATGCTTTTCGCGTAGTGCGCTTACCAGAGACGGAGCTACCTGCGAATCACATTGTGCGTGCCATGGCAAACCTTCAGCGCGCGCGAATTTTCGACGGGACGGATGAGTTGGTCTTCGACAACCTCGAGCCGTTCCTCCGCCCGCCTTTCGTGGCTGGCCGCATTGTCACGAAGCGAGGGCTCCACGCGCTGGTCATCGCCGACCGTTCTTTCCAGCGCGATAAGCTCGACGACCGCGCCCTGTTTCATTTCCAATGGCTGCTCAACCACGCCTCTGTCACGCTCGACAATGTTGTGCTGCTTGAGGAGCTGCGCGAATCCACAGCGCGCCTTCAGGAAGTGGACCGCATCAAATCCAATTTTCTCTCGATTATTTCGCACGAGCTTCGCACGCCGCTCACCTCCATCGTTGGTTTCGTTCAGATTCTCCAAGAGGAAAAGGCGGGGCCACTTACCAACTTTCAGCGCGACCTTCTGCGCCGCGTCGCTTACCACGCCGCCAACCTTCAAAGCATGGTGAACGATCTGATCGAAATCGCGCACGTAGAGGCAGGCGGAATGATCAACGTCCAACTTCAGGCCGTGGATCCGCTCTCGGCGCTGCTCAAGACCATCCCGAAGGTGGAAAGTCGGCGCGGCAGCAAACGCGTGTCGATTGAACCCGTCGTAACGTGCGAGGTGCCGCTGGTGCGCAGCGATCCAACAGCCCTTGAACGCATCTTCTTCCATCTGCTCGACAACGCCGTGAAGTTTATCCCTGATCAGGGCCACGTGCGCATTTTTTTCCTTCCGCGAGAGGAGTGGCTCGACATCGTTATCGAGGATACGGGAATTGGCATCTCTCCTGAGAACCTGCGGCGAATTTTCGATTATTTCTATCAGGTGGACTCACGGCTCGAACGTGCCTATGGCGGCATGGGGATCGGCCTGACCGTCGTCAAGCTCCTGCTCGAGGCCACGGGTGGACAAATTCGCGCGGAATCCACACCAAACGTTGGCTCACGTTTCACTGTGAGCTACCCGATCGTTCCTGCCTCGGCCAGCACGGACGCGTTTCTTCCAGCGCCCGGACTCTAAGCAAATGCTTGATTGCGTCGCCCGGGCTCTCGTGTAACATAATGGAGTAACGGGAAGTCATGGTCAGCAGCGCCACTCAAAACCTCACAGCGTTAGAGGTTCAGTTCGCCTCGGATCCGCAGAACGGCGACATTCTCCTCTCGCTGGCGGCCCAGTATTACGCCCGTGGCATTTTCAGCTTCCGCTCGCTGCCAGTCTACGAAAAAGCGCGCCACCTACAGCCGCACGACACCCGATTTCTCGAAGGCCTAAATCTGTGTTGTTTTCTTCGCCAATTGCGCACCCTCACCGTGGAAAGCGGCGATCCTGAGCAAATAGATTTGGATGGCATACAAGAGGCCATCGAGGCGCTACGCGAGCACCTTCGCCATCATCCGAACTCACCGGACCTCTTCGCAGCGCTGGGTGATCTCTACCTCCTGCGGGGCAACACGCTGCTTGCCATCGGCGCCTATGAAAACGCGTTGAAAAGCGGCTTTCGCGAGCTCGGCACAATTCTGCGGACTTTCGAGTTTGCTGCCCGCTTACATTCCTTTCAACCATCCGAGCGCGCTTACTTTGCTCGGCTCTACAGGCAGATGGGGTTGACCGACGAGGCCATCGAGCTCTTCCGCTTAGCTATTGCGGAAGGCTTTCAAGACGCCGAAACCATCCGCGAGCTCATTGAGCTGCTCGAGCAATCGGCCCGTTTTGCAAATAACCAGAATATTCTCAACAATCTCTATATGGAAATCACCGACCTTTACCTTCAGCTCGGTGAAACCGACCATGCGTTAGCCAGCTTTCAGCGCGTTGTCTTTCCTGTGAACCAAAACTTTGCCCTTGTCCGAAAAATCGCAACAATTCTCATAGACCGTCAGGACTACCGCCTGGCTTTCGATTATCTCTCCAAGATCCCCGTGGACGAGGCGAACAAGGAGCTGCTCAACCGCATCTCTATCGAGCTCGAACGCATCGGTGATCTCGACACCGCCGTCTTCCTTCTTCAGTTCATTAACGACAACGACATCGTGATTCGCGAGGCCCAGAGCCTGCGCGAAAAGGAAATGGAAATTCACGCCGAGCTCGCACTCGCAGAACTCAACGAGGAAAAAGGGCGTTACGACCAAGCGCTTTCCTCCTACGTCAAAGTGCTGCACCTCGGCTACAAGGACGATCACGTCATTCTCTCGCGCATTGTCGAACTTCTCCCCCTCATCAAAGGCGATCACATCGAGGACTTCTACTTTATCGGCCAGTACTATCTCGACCGACAGGATTACTACCGTGCGTCGCAGTTCTATGATTTAGTTCTCGAGCAGCGGCAAGGCGATGCACTGGCCCAGGCCAAGCTCCGCGAGATCTACGATGCAATTCTCGGGCGCAATCCTAACCTCCCGGAGTTGCGCTTGCGCAGCGGCGATCTTTACATGGACATGGGCCAACTCGAGATGGCCGTGGCCGAATATAAACATGCCTCGCAGTTTGCCGAAACCAATCTCGAAGCCACACGTCGGTTAGCCATTGCCTACATAAAAATGCAGGATTTTACGGCCGCCTATGATGCCTTCCAGCTCATTCCCCCGCAGGAGATAGATCTCGAAAACCTCTATGAGCTTCACCTGGTCCTGCATTCGCGTGGCCGCATCGCCGAGGCGCTGAACCTTCTCCAGATGATCATGCGCGTGGACGAAACGTATCGCGATGTCGCGGAGCGCGCTGATCTCCTGCGGCGCAAATACGAAGAGGAAGCGCAGAAGCTTTTCGTAGATCCGGTTATGGTGGATCTCATCGGCGAAGTGGCCATCGGACGCTACCGCTACGTAGAACAAATCGGCAGTGGCGGCATGGGCGTCGTGCACAAAGTCTTCGACCTTAAGCTCAACCGATATGTCGCAATGAAAATTTTGCGCGAGGGATTGGCGGGCAGCGGAAGAGCCATTGAGCGATTCTTCCGCGAGGCGCGGATCGCTGCAACGCTCAATCATCCTAACATCGTAAATATTTACGATTATAATATTAATAACGACACGCAAAAAAGCTACATTTCCATGGAGTACGTCGACGGCATGTCGCTGCGCGAAATCTTCGAAGAGTACTTTGCGCAGGGGCCGCCGCCGCTCGCGGTACGAGTCGCCGAGGCGCTTTACTACATGGCACAGGTTTGCGACGCTCTCGACTGCACGCATTCCAAGGGCATTATTCATCGCGATATCAAACCTGATAACATTTTAATATCTTCTACACGTGTGGCCAAAATCACGGATTTTGGCATTGTGCACGTCGAGGAAGCAACGTTCACACCCACAGGCGCCCTCATCGGCACGCCGCGCTACATGTCGCCCGAGCAGGTCATGGGCCTGAAAATTGATGGCCGCGCCGACCTCTACTCCGCCGGCATCATTCTTTATGAGTGGCTTGTGGGAGCACCTCCCTTTGTGACAGGCGACATTGCCTATCAACAAGTCAACATCCCGCCGGCGCCCCCCATCGAGCAATGCCCCGACTTGCCCCTGGAAGCAAACAACATTATCATGAAGTGCCTGGAGAAAAACCCCGCGGATCGCTACCAAAGTGCACGCGACCTGAAGTACGCCATTGAGGCCGCGTATCGCCGACTGGTAGGAACCGACCCGCCTCCGCCTCCCCAGATTGCGCGCTTCACTGGCGAGACGGATCTCGACACGATTTGACTCGAACCGGGACAGCGACCCGCCCAACAGGAGCGAAAACATGCGATTTCTGCAATCATGTGGCCGCGCTGTGACGATCACAATCCATAGCAGGCAGTCTCTGAGCAGGAGAGGACCTTGCTCTTGCCCCCGGTCAGAAGCAACTGCACGTCAGGGGTCCACATTCCCCGACGCCGAGCCCAAGCTCTGATTCGCTGGTTCCCCCGCCCGAGTGCCAACTGCTTATGACAGCGGCATGCCGCGAAAGCTGAACGGCGGCCGCCTTGCGGCAAACACTCACCCCCAAGTTTTCCGGTACGGTCACGTCTTCTTGGGTCCACTTCGCAAGTTTTTTGGCCATGCCGTGTAGAAAGAAGAGATACATGGAAAGCAAACCCCAACCACGCTCCGTCCGACGCCAAACAACATCTCTTCTCATTGCCATCTCTTTCGTTGCAGTATTTCTCGTTCTGCTTTGGCCAGGGGAAGTCTCTGCCCAGGCATCGTCTGGCGCAGAATCCGCCAACCAGCCCCGTCCTTCCTTAGTGCGGCGAATCTTTCCCCACCGGACGCGTTCTGCTCCTGTTCAGTCAGACACACGCTCGCCCGCACCGGCGATAAAGCGCTCCCATCCAGAGGCAACGAAAGTGCAACGAACAGCTGTTCACTCTGCGATGACGCGCCGGCCCAGAGAGCACGCTGGTGGCATGCGTGCTATGCAACTTTCCGACGGCGCAACATCCTCCCCCCGTCCTATTAGTCAGTGGCCCACCGGCGAAAAACTTATCGCGCTCACCTACGACGACGGCCCGAATCCCACCATTACCCCACGCCTTCTCCAACTGCTTCAGGCAAAGGGAGCACGTGCCACGTTTTTTCTGCTCGGCGATTCAGTGAAAACCTATCCGCATCTTGTGAGAACCATCGTCGATTCTGGCATGGAAGTCGGCAACCATTCCGACACACACCCGCAGTTCACCAGACTCAGCGAGGAAAAGATACGCTCAGAGCTGCAGACGAACCACCAGCGCATCGTCGCTGCGGCGCCCAACTGCGCCATTCGGGTGATGCGTCCGCCATACGGCGCCTATAACAGCGCGGTGCTGCGGGTGGCCGACCAAATGGGCTACAAGGTCATCCTGTGGAGTGTCGACACGAACGACTGGCGCAAGCGGACAACAGAACAGATGACGCAGACCGTCCTCAACGAAGCGCGAGATGGCGCTATCATTCTCATGCATGATCGCTACGAAACGTCGCTTCAAACGACAGCAAACGTCCTTGATGCACTTTCGGCGCAAGGCTACCGTTTCGTCACTGTTTCTGAGCTCTTGAGCCGGCCCCGAGCGTCGGCATCGTTGGTTGGCCATTAGTGCCCAGAGTCAGCCATTTCGCCAATTTTTCACTTTTTGTTGTTGCCTTGCCCTCTCGGCTCCAGACTTCATAATAGACTTGGTGCGCAAAAATGGCGGACCCGGGTCGG
Source organism: Candidatus Sumerlaeaceae bacterium (assembly GCA_049968255.1). GTDB lineage: Bacteria > Sumerlaeota > Sumerlaeia > Sumerlaeales > Sumerlaeaceae > DRVG01. The sequence continues at coordinate 146,689 of JBMFRB010000008.1, forward strand.
CACAAAGACTCACGAGCAAAACCGCACCGTTCGCCTCGTGAACGGCAGGAGGAGCTTGAGCAGCTTTTGCACGAACTCGGTCATGACGTTCCGCCCGAGCTTTTGGAACATTTGGAGGACTTACAAAGGGTTGCCGATGCGGGAATTAACTTGGACGATCTTCGTGCGGTGGAAGCGACTCTGCGAAAGCTGGAGTACGAACGGCTTAAGCGCGAATTTCATCCACGTGTGCCACTTTATGGAATTCGTGTGAGCGGGGAGGAGGACATGGCAAAAAATAACGACTCCCACAAAACGCCTACGCCGGGTGATTCCCGTGCTCACGAGCGCCGTCGACGTTCCTACCAGGATGATCCGCGCTATCGTGCCTTTTATGAACGCCTGCGCAACCGCCAACAACAAGAATCCTCTAAGTATGACGAGCCCCCTGAGTTCTCCTCGCTTGAAGAGCTGGAACAAACAGGATGGGACGGCACCCCGCGGCCGTGGGAAACGAGTTCGAAATCAAAACCGAGGCCCAGATCTCCAGCTCCCTCACAGCCAAAATCCGCTACGCCTTCAAAGTCGTTTACTGCGCCGGAGCCGCCGCAGGCTGAAGACCTTGTTCCTGGCACCATCATGCGTTTTGATGACGGAAGCATCGCAATTTACAAGGACGCGGTCTCGGGCAAAGATTATGCCCTCTTCTATTTTTTGGAGCCCAATGGCGTTCTAGTGCCCCAAGGAATTTTTCTTGATCAGTACGAACACCAGCGCCTCGGTCTTCTGCCGCCCGACCTTTTCGAAGCGATGATCCACATGCGGCGCTGGGATCGCGACGCCGTGATTTATCATCTCGACCGATTCGAGTACGCTGGCCATATCCGAGCGATCGCCACCGCCCAGCCGATGCGGGTGGAAGGCGGCGAGCCCAATCGCGAAACGTCTCGGCATTCAGCGCCCTCGTCTCAGGAACATCGTGGGGTGGAAAGGTCTCGCCTTGAGTCGGAAAGCGAGACCGAGCCGACGCCGATGGCGCTGCCCCCGCGCGAGCAAGAGGAGCTGCCACCTCCGCCACCGCGGCCGAGCCTCGAGCGCGGGCGCGTCATCCGCATCATTGTCGGAGCGGGCAAGGTTTGGGAAGCCGTGTTTTGGACCAGCGACGAGTTAGGGCCAATTGTTGCGCACGACACAAACCGCGAATGGAGCCTTATGCACCTCGATCTCTCTCGGTTCAAAGACGCCATCGAGTATGGAGATCTCCTTTCGAATGAAGAGTTGAAAGAGATTGAAGAATCCCTCATCCGTCAAGGAATGGGAAGTTGAGCTCGAGTAGGGTGGAAAGCAGTCGCCCCGCCCGTCTACGAGCTCGCGTGGGCTAGCGATTCATACACGCGCAACGTGCGATGTGCCATCACCTCGGCTGAGAACTGGCGCGCATAATGCCAAGCATTTTTACCTTTTTGCACGCGTGCGATGGGCGAGCCGGCCACACGCACAAGCTGGGCCGTCATGTCCTGAGTATCCCACGGCTCACATAGCCATCCCACATCGTCAGTCACAACTTCCGGCACTGCGCCCACGCGAGTGGCCAGCACAGGGAGTCCGTGCAGCATCGCCTCCACACATGCCAACCCAAAAGCTGGCTGTGTGCGGTCGGCAAAAAGGAAAAGATCCGCCCATTCGAAAAGCTCGCTAACCTCTTCCTGGGGAACACGTCCGACGTAACGGACGTGCTCCTGCAGCACGAAATGGGCAATGGCATCGTCCACCCATCCCGGCGGGGTTTCGTTTCCTCCAATGATCATCTGGAAAGCAATTCCGTGCCAGCGCAGGCGATAAGCAGCCGCCAGCGCTTCGAGCAGGCCGCGCATCACCTGGGCACGTCCCAGCATTAAAATCCTCAGGCAATCCTCTGCTGATTTTTGCGGCGGAGTTGACGGCAGGCGGTAGCGCTCGCGAGCAACTCCGAGCGGAACGATTGAAAGTTTCTCGGCTATATCAGGATTCTGACGGACGAGTTCCCGCTGAGTGAATTGGCTGTCCACGACCAAACGGTCCGCGCGCCACAGCAGCCGGCGAAAGGCAGGCAAGAGAGCAAGCCGCCCCTTCCCCAGCCAGAGCGCCCTAAGTTTCTCGGGCAGCCGCAAGCGCCGGAAGTAACGCCGATCGAGCGGCGTTTCTGTTGTCATTGTACCGTGCACTGTCACCACAAATCTACCCGGTCGCGGTCTCATGAGCAGACCGGCAAACTCCTGCGCATGGATCACATCAAAGCACTTCGCCCGGTCCAGGTTCGCCACGGTTTCCTCGACGCCGCGGAAAAAAGCCAGGGAGTAGTCGCCCGGCTGGCCTGTCCGCAGATAAATCACCTTCACCCCCGATTCGAGTGTTTCGCAGTCTCGCCCTTCCGGATGCCGACTTGTGATCACGGTGACTTCGCACCCGAGGCTCTGCAGCGCATTGGCCAGATCCAGAGTATGATACTCGAGGCCGCCAAGGCGGTGCACAGGAAGAGCTCGAACCACCAGACCAACGCGCATCAATTGCGGCCTCCGGACTTTCGCGACGATTCGCGCGGCTGTGCGGCGGCAGCTCGGTTTTTCATCAACGGGGCTACCACTGCTGCAATACGCTCTGCCATCAGGCGGTACCCTTCGTCATTCGGGTGAATAGGGTCACTTTTGCGGGCGGGATTCGTCAAGATGTCCTTCAAGAGGTTTGGCACAAGCGCAGCGCCGTGCGAGCGCGCCACTCGCTCAAAGAGGCGTCCGTAATCAGCACCAGGCAGGGCACCACGGATCTCTCCCAGCACCACCGTCGCTCCTGAGGCATGAAGTCGCTCCACGATTTCGGAAAGGTTTCGTTCGACGACCGCAGCGTCCACTCCGTGCAGATAATCATTGCCTCCCAAAATGACAATCACCAGGCCGGGTTCAAGGGCGAGCACGTCGCCTTCCAGACGTGCCAATGCGCGCGCTGTTGTGTCGCCTCCCACCCCGCGATTGATCACAGGCAGCCCTAGGAGCCGCGAAAGTTCCGACGGATAATCATGGCCAGGTGATGCGCCAGAACCAGCCGTGAGACTGTCACCGAACGCCACAATTGTGGCGTTGCGCGGCGGTGCGTTCGTGATGGGATCACTTCCAAAGAAATGATGCCATCCCCACGCGACGACACCTAAGAAAACAACCAGAGCCGCAAGAGGCGCCCCAGTTCTCTTCCAAGCTGGCTCCACGGCGGCGTGCTCCTCAGTCCTCCTTCAGGTGAAAAAGCTGACGCAATGCTTCACGCACAACGGCCGCGTCGTAAGGATCAGATTGATTTTTCAGGCAGGTAATCGGACGGTGCCCAATTTTGTTAATAAGTGCTTTGCCAAAATTTTCCACTAATTGGCGCTGTGCCGGATCAAGAAGTTGGCCATTGCCCAGCGTTCGGCGCATTTCTTCCGAAAGAATATCCTCGAGGTATCTGCGGAAGGCCTGAATTGTGGGCACTACGTCGCGCGCCTCCAGCCACTGCATGAACTCCTGCATCTCCATTTTGATGATGTCGCGCGCTTTGCGAGCCTCTTCGAGCCGGAGGCGATAGTTCGAGTCCACCACATCCTGAAGATGATCTATGTTAAAAAGATAAACATTTTCAATATCGTTTACAGACTCCTCGACCACGCGTGGCACGGAAATGTCTATGAAAAGCAGCAGGCGGTGGCGCCGCCGCCGCATGAGCTCGTGGACAGCCTTTTTTCCCACCAAGTAATGAGGTGCCTGTGTGCTCGCCAGCACGATGTCCGCATCGTCCAGAAAGCGTAGTGCATGGTCGTAGGGGCGTGCCTCCGCGTTGGCGAAGCGCCGCGCGAACTGGCAGGCGTGACCAAAGCATCGCCCGACGACCGCCACCGATCCTGCGCCTGCTTTTTCAAGATGGCGCAAAGCCAGCTCGCTCATCTCGCCGCGGCCGATAACGACAATGCGGCGTCCTTGCACGTCGTCGAAAATCTTCTTCACGAGCTCGAGCGCTGCATAGGGCACACTCACTGCTAATCGCCCGATTTCTGTTTCATGGCGCACGCGTTTGCCCACGTGGAGTGCCTGCGAAAAAAGCTTATGAAAAATCGGGCCTGTCACGCCGGCGCGCTGCGCTGCCGTGTAAGCGTCCTTCACTTGGCCTAGGATTTGTGGTTCGCCTACGACCATCGAATCAAGACTCGATGCTACCGCAAAAAGATGCTCCACGGCTTTCTCTGCTGTGTAGCGATAGAGGTGGGGAAGCAAGTCGCCCGCTTGTATGCCGAACTTGTGGCACAAATATGCGACCGCTGGCTGCTCGGTTGATGTCTCGTCCGTCTCGAGCGTGTAAAGTTCCACGCGGTTGCACGTCGAAAGAATCGCGCATTCGTGCACGGCTGAATGACCGCGTAAAGCGCGCAGCGAATCTGCCAAATGCTGACTCGCCACACACAAGCGCTCACGCAATGCGACGGGGGCTGTCCGATGATTGAGTCCCGTCACCACGAGCTGTTTCATCGTGGCACCTCCATTGCCGCTGCATGCGTGGCAGAGAACCCATGAATTCGGCTACCGCTTTGCAGCTTGCCCGCAGTGTAAGAGGCTAGGATGAGCCCTATGCCAACAAGCACGATGAGGCATGCCCGCCTACCGACCCAGCCGAGGCGCCGCCGGAGAATCGTGAAGGTGAGATAATAGAGCCAAACGACGAAGCTGGTCAGCACCGTAAGGTCTGTAGAGAAGGCTCGACGAGAAAAATCCTCCACGTTGGGCAGTTTGCGCGAAAAGAGCGTTATCCCGAGGCCGAGGCCTAAGCTCCATAGCACAACGCCCAGACCAACCGTGGCGGAAATAAGACGTTCGAGTCTGCCCAACGCAGGTGTCGACTCGCTCCACAAATCCGCCATTCCGCGCTGCTTCAAGCGCCGGTCGACGATCAGGTAGACCACGGCCAGTCCGCCACTCACGATAAATGCGCCGTAGCCGAGCAAAAACAAGCCGACGTGCACCGCCAGAAGAACATCGCCCAGGGCATTGCGTGCTGCCTCGTCGGCGAACCAGTCGCGGAAGAAAAGCGAGGCAATTTGCGATATGGCGGCAAGCGGAAGCAGCGCAAGCGCTGGCCAGACGTTTCTGGCAATCCCATGCACTGCCATGAGAGCAACAAGTGGCGTCAGACTAAACCAAAGGAGTGCGTCGGCGAGGGTTTCCAGAGGAAAGGCGTGGCGCGCGAAAGCCTCGGCCACGAGATCGGCGAGGGTAACCAACACAGCAATCCCGCTGGCACGCCATGGAAAGTTCTCAGTCCCTTTTGCAGGGCGAATCGCGTGGCGGCGCGCTGCCTCCCACGCAACTGTCATGGCGGCAACCGAGACAACGATGCTTAGCTCATGAATGGGAATCACCAATTCGAATCCTTGACGAGCGACGCCACCAACGCGCGTGCACACTCCAACGCTGCGTCCATGCCCTTGTCTCTCAAAACGTCGAGTACATCCGATTCGAGAACACTATTTAGGAGTTCAGCACGACGCTCTTGGCTCACCGGCAATACCTTGATTTCTTCGCGCAGACGCGACATCAGCTCGCCCATCGCGGCTAGATTGTGCGAAAGTTCCATTTCCAGCCGGCGACGTAGATACTTAGCAAAAAATGGAGCTTCGCCTCCGCTGAAGACGGCGACCTCGATGTTGCCAGCGACAAAGCTCGCCGGCACAATGAAATCACAGTCTTCCGGAGCATCCGCACGGTTGACGAGAATGCAGCGTGCGCGCGCTGCTTTTGCCAGCTCGTCGTGGAGCTGGGCATCGGGCGAAGCAAGCAGCAGCAGCTTTGCCCCGTCGATATCCGAAACAGAAACAGCCTTGGGACGCCACTCAATTTTACCTTCGATCGCAAGTTTGCGCAACGCCTCGGTCGCCTGAGGGCTGACCAGCCGAACGCGAGCACCGTGGGAAAGAAGCCCGAGCACCTTGCGCTCACCAACTTTTCCCCCTCCCACGACGACAGCTAACTCGCCGTCCAGACGGATTGCTATCGGATAAAACTTCGGCACGAGGCCACATCACTCCTTTAGCATTTTTTCCATGTCACAAGGCGTGTCTCAAGACCAAAACATTTTTCAACCTCTCCTGACGAAAAGAGAAAGGCTGCGTTCGCATCGCGCGAACGCAGCCAACAAAAGCAAAAAACAAAGGTTATTTAGCGCTGCTGATCAATGGCAGCAACCAGACCAGAGCCTGCCTTGTAACCGCTAAACGAGCTGACAATACCGTAGCGCTGACCGCCGGCGCGCCAGATGCTTCCGCGCGAGACGGTACCGTTCGTCGGATCGTAGATCATGTCGAGGCAATCTGGCATATGATCCACGCCGTCGCTGGACAGTATGCCGCCGAGGTTGTAGTAGCAGCCGTCAGGACCGGTCGAGTGGAGCAACCACGCCCGCGGAGTCAACGACAGCGATGGGTTCGTGAATGGATCCGGCGGAAGTGTCGGGCGCTGATCCTGGTTCCATGCCTGATAGATCAGCGTATTTTGCAAAGCTGTCGCATCACCCGCCGAGACGGCAGTGATGGTCGCAGTCTTCAACCCTGCCGCTGTTGAAGCGCTGTAGCGACCTTTGTAGATGAAAGGATCCTTAAAGCTCACCGTCGTGATATATCCGACTGGCGTGGAGAGCCGCTCCAAGACCCCGGGCCACGGTGGAATGTCGGCGCCAGTCAGCCCAAGGGCTGAAGCCACACCGAAGCGATGGCAGTTGGGATAAGCGTTGTTATCCACGTAGTACGATTCAAGCGCTGTTGCCATGCTACGCATGTCGGATTTCACACGCGACACTTTCGAGCGTGTTTGAGCCTCAAGGAAGTTCGGAACGGCGATCGCCGCAAGAATCGCGATGATGGCGACCACGATCAACAATTCGATGAGGGTGAAACCTCTCTTCATACTCACTCACCTCCAGAGTATAAAATCTTCTCACAACTCTACGTTGTGAATAGGAATCGGTACGAAAAATTTCGCGCACTTCGCAACAAAAAAATAAGGCCCACGTAATTTTCTTCTGTGACATCCTGATGAAAAACCGTTGCGCGCACATCAGCCCGCCGATTATAAGGCAATCTTAGCCATGTTCATTCAGCCAACAACCGTGACCGAAGCGCTTGAAGCAAAAAGACAATTTGGCGCAAACGCTGTGTTCCTGGCCGGCGGCACCGACCTCGTCGTTCTTATCAACCACGGCCGCATGCCCGCACGAATCTTTATAGATCTCTCTCACATTCCCGGCCTCGCCACCGTGGAGCGCCGCAGCGCCCACGATAGCGCGCGCGACCCTTTGCTTGCCGACTTTGACGCAGCGGAGATTTACGTCTGCGGCCCAGCCACCACGTTCGCCCAACTTGCGCATTTGCCCGTGCGCACGCTCGCTGCGGCAGCGCGGAGTGTGGGCGGTCCGCAAATTCGGAATCGCGGCACCATTGGGGGAAATCTTGCCACAGCCTCGCCTGCGGGCGACGGCTCGACCGCGTTGCTTGCGCTTGACGCCCGCGTCGAAGTGCAAAATCTCGACAGCTCGCGCGTTATTCCCTTGCGGAACTTCTTCCTCGATTACCGCAAAACAGCACTCGCGCCCGACGAAATGATCGTACGCGTCGCCTTCCCCGCCACCTGGCTTAGCGGCTGGCGCAAGCTCGGTAAGCGCGGGGCGATGAACATTTCCACAGTCTGCTGTGCCCTCGGAGTCTCGGACTCCCGCTGCGTGCACGTGGCTTTTGGCAGCGTCGGCCCCTATCCTCTGCGGGCAGAAAAAACCGCCCAGTATCTCACAGATGCGCTCAAAGCCGATACCACTGCTTTTGCTGATCCATGCGTTCTGCAGCGAGCCGCGGAACTGGCTCAAGCCGAAGTGCGACCCATTGACGATTTTCGTGCCAGCGCCGACTATCGCCGCGCCATGAGCGGAGCGCTTTTGCAGAAAGTGATGCGGCAGCTCGCGCAGGACCTCTCGCCTGCCGCGTCCCTATCCGTGTGAAACCCGCGCTGGCGTTTGAATCCCGCAATTCCCAGCGCGCAATTCATCTCCACACACCGGGCACCGCCGCGCCGCACTGAGGACATTGCCCATCGCCGCTGATGTGCTTTTCGAGCACCGCGAAACCGAAACGTTTCACGAGCAGCGCGTGGCATTGGGGACAACGTGTGTTCTCTAGATCCCCCACGGCCCCAGGAATATTCCCTGCATAGACGTAGCGCAATCCTTCCTCGCGCCCGATATTTGCCGCCATCACGAGCTGATCCACGCGTGTACTCGGTGTGGCCGACATTTTGTAATCGCTGTGGAATGCCGTCACATGCCAGGGAATATCCGGCGACACATTGGCGATGAAACGCGCAAGCTCCCGCAGCTCCTCGGGCGAGTCGTTGAACCCTGGCACCACGAGAGTGACAATTTCCGTCCAAATGCCGCGACGGTGCAATTCCTTGATTGTGTCAAGCACCACGCTCAGTCGCCCACCTAGCCGCCGATACGAGGCCTCACGCATACCCTTGAGATCCACTTTCATACCATCCAGCCAGGGAGCGAGAAAATCGAGTACCTCAGGTGTGGCGAAGCCGTTCGAAACATAAGTGCACTTGAGACCTTCCGCCTTGGCGAGACGGAAAATGTCGACCGCCCACTCTGACGTTATGAGAGGCTCATTGTAGGTGCTCGTCACAACCCGCGCGCCATGGCGCACGGCTAGAGCCACAACTTGCTCTGGCGTGATCTCGCGATAGGCCCGACTACCATAGTGGCTCGGGTCCGCCGCCGGATCGCGTAGCGCCTGGCTAGTCAGCCAATTCTGGCAATAATCGCAGCGAAAATTGCAGCCCAGCATGCCAAAGCTCAGCGCATCGCTGCCCGGTAGGAAATGGAAAAACGGTTTCTTTTCAATCGGATCGACATTGAGCCCAGCCACATAGCCCCACGGCACTTGCAGCGTCTGGCCGTCGTGAGAGCGCACTTTGCACACGCCCCTCGCGCCGGGCGCAAGGAGGCACCGATGACCACACGCTAAGCATCGCAATTTGCCGCTCGGATGCAGTTCCACAAGCTCCGGCGCAGCTGGCCGGGTCAACGTGTCGAGCACCTCTTTCAAACCCTGCGTCGGCGTCATGGCTGTGCCCACCTCTTCGAAACAACTACCAATCCCGCCCACGAATGTTTGTTCGGCGGTGTGGCGCGCCACAGGTCGCGTGGCAGCAGTAACCTTTGCTGCCAGAGTTTGCGTCAAACCCACACCTTCGAGCAGCGTCCCTTACCCGGTTGCGTTCCTTGCGGGAAAGCAGCAGCGCGCCACATGTGCTTGCGTCACGGTTCGACCTCGCCCTAACTTGTGGCCCATTAACGGCACGCTGCGCGAAGCTCACACCACGACGGGCCATCCGCGTACCCTGGCTGGTCGATAGGGGCTCTTGGTCGCCTACGCTGCCGAAGCCACATGCCGCAGACCTGCGCGGCGTTGGCAATTTCCGTGGCCTGTCTTATGCTTACCGACCAGCATGTCTTTACACTTGCAAAAACTTTGGAGCGTCACATGGCCGCTTGCAGATCGCGGCACACACGCGCGTTTTTCCCAATTCTTGCATTCGCTCATTGAATCTGCGCTGAAAGTCATGCAAGGATCTCGGGTCATGGATGCGGTGCCCAGAGGACAGCGTCTGGCCGAGGAGGCGGAATTTCTCAGCCGGCTCTATGAGATTCAGCGTCGCGCATTTCTGCCCCTGCGTTGGCTCATCTATGCGCTCGCCCTCACCTTTTGGGCGCTGAGCCGCCCCTTCCATTGGCCGCCGCCCCCTGACGTCTTTGCGCTCTTTGTGGTTTCTTTTCTCTGGCTCTGCGCCGAAACGTATTTGCTCTGGGTCTCGCGTCCAGCGCTGCGCCAGATACGCCCGCTCTGCCTTGCTAGCTATGCGCTCGATGTCGTGTTTGTCAGCCTGCTTGTCTGGTTCGACTCTGTTCGTTATGCCACTGTCGCCGCCGGGCCTACCGATTTTTATCTGCTCTATTTTATCGTGCTTCTGCGGAGTTTCGCGTTGTTCCGCAGCGTGAGCGCCACTCTTCTCGTCAATGGCCTCATCGGGGTGCTTTTTGTTATCAATCTGCTATGGCAGGAAACGTCGCTTCCATCCTATTCTTTGCGCAACAATCTCATTCGGCTCGCGTTCTTTTGGGTAGTCGTGTTTATGTCAGGCATCATCACCGCCGTGGTGAACCGACAAAAAGCCGAGCTCAGCGAAGCACGCGAGAAACTTTTGCGTTCCGAGAACATGGCCGTGCTCGGTCAATTGGCTGCCGGTGTAGCTCATGAGATCAACAATCCCATCGGCGTTATCTCGGCCTATGCGGAGTATTTGGAAAAGAATTCGCCGCCCGATGATCCACGGCGCGAGGACTTTGCCGCCATACATCGCGAGGCACAGCGCTGCCAATCCATTGTCGAAGGGCTGCTCGGTTTGGCGCGACGTGCCAACAGTGCACGCGGGCGCTTCGAGATTGCCGAGGTTATCGGGCAGGCGCTGGCACTCATGGCGCAGCAGCAAGGCTCCGACGCCGTGCAAATCGAAGTCCATGTGCCCAAGGACGAACTCCCACCGCTTATCGGCGATCGCGCTTTGCTCGTCCAGGCCGTGCTCAATGTCGTGCTCAACGCGCGCCAGGCTCTCGGGGAAAAGGGTGGCTGCATCCGCGTTGCAGCAGAGTACCGGGCTGCCAGCGAGCGGGTCGCTTTGATTGTCGACGACAGCGGGGGGGGCATTGCGCCCGCGGATTTGCCCCATATTTTTGAGCCCTTCTTTTCGCGTCGTGTGGGCGGCGTCGGCCTCGGTCTGGCGATCACCAGGCGCATCGTCGAAGATCATGGCGGCGAAATTCACATTCAAAGCATCCTCGGCCAGGGCACACGCGTGGAAATCCTGCTTCCTGCCACCCCACCCCCACGCAAAGGTTCCTCCGCCAAGCTGCGCCGTGTCGAAAAAATATGAAAGTTACAAGAGGGCTAAGTCCTGGTCTACCCCCTAAGCAGGCTATCTACCAGGTTCTTTAGCTGCCAAAGAAAACCTCATCATTCCACACCATGGCCTCCTTTCGATTTCGCCATCGATGAGATGCTTGCCTTGAAGCACCGGCATACACCGATCCTCGAACATACGACTTCTATGAAATTACAACCGTCAGTCATCACTGGCCAACGATGTTGCAAGCGTTACCCCCACGGGGCATACTCAAGAAGCCCAGAGCTGTAGGCCCTATCAGGTGAAAAAGGAGGGAAAAAATAACAGAAAGGAAGTGACCCAGGATGCAAGTGATGGGAACTTAGCGAATTGGTAATACAATTTTCCAGTAAGCGCTAACCTTATTGTTACTGAATCTCAACTTAGTAACCCAATTCTGCATGGTTTGTATATGGGCACTGTGCGCATAGTCCTGAAGGCCCTCCTGGCCTTTCCCCGATGCCAGGAAAGTTCTCCGTGTGCCAACCTCACGTTATTTCGCCGGACGCAGGTTTGGCGTGGATCGCGCGAAGCGTTCGAAGTAGCGACGCTGGAAGAGCAGCTCGTTATGTCCCAGATTGGTATAGATGAAGACGTAAGGTTCCTGCCGGAGAATCAGGTCAAGCGCCTCCGCTCCCACGCTTGCCCACCGATTGCTCGCGTTGCGCCGCTGCAGCTCGGTCAAATAGGTCCCTGCCGTCGTTAGCCCTTCGTCGTGCACAACCATGAGCTTTTCCCCCGCCAGGCACAACCGACTCATAATTTGCACATTCTCTGTAGCCAGGTGATCAGTGAAAATGCTGCGAAGGCGCTTTTTCGGTGGCTCAGGAAATGTTGCCGGCAGGGCTAACTCGTCGAAAAATCCATAAGCGGCGTCGAATAGCCACACCTCCGCGATTTGGTCCCAAGCTCCGCCATGATCGAGAATGTTTGCCATCACGCGATAGGCTCCGCTGTGGCCGCTGAGAATGATGCGGCCAAGGCGTGTCGTTTTCGAGCCGCAAATTTCGTTGCGCCGAATGACGTCCATCACTTCGGCCACAAAAGCCGCGAAGGCCCCCTCTTTTTCCAGTTTGCCGCCGCCACTGTCCGGCGCGTATTTCGGGCCCTGGGGCACAACAAGGATAGCAAGGCGGTCGCTGTCGCGCAGCTGTTCTCCCAGGTGAAACTCTTCCACCGCACGAAGGCACTCGTTGAAATGGCCATGGAAATGAACAATGAGATCTAATTGCGGCAAAGGCTCGCGCCCCGCTTCGCCGCGCCGCGCGCCTGTCTGGGAAGCAATTTCCAAAATTTGCGTGGGCACGGCCATGGCCACACGGTTGTCGTCATAATGCCCCTCGTAAGGGAAAACCCCACGTTTCGACACAAAGCCGCTTGTGCGGCTATCGTCGGGGAAAGGTGCTGTGGCCAACTTGGCCACACCAAGCCGCCCCCACGGCGTCTTCGCCCATTCCGAACCGTCGTCCGCCGCAACGAAGTGATACTTTTTTGCCGGATGTGTCGTCGGAAGCTCGTCCGTCATCCTAGCCACCGTCGACTGCGCTACGAGTACGACTCCCACGGCAAACCACACCCAAATCCATCGCAAGCGAAGCTTCCTCATTCGTAATGCACTTTTTTCCCGAACACGCGATTCTGCACCAGGGTCAGTAGGAGAATGATCACAAACAGTATGTAGGCCACCGCCGCAGCATAGCCTAGCTCCTTGTAGCCCTGGAACCCAGTTTGGTAGAGGTAAAACACGAGAGTTTGTGTTGTTCGACCCGGGCCACCCGTCGGCGTCATGACGTACATGGGCACAAACACTTTGAAGGCGGCGATCATGGAGATAATCGCAATGAAAAACGTCGTCGGGCTCAGCAGGGGCCACGTGATGTGACGGAACTTTTGCCATGGTGTGGCGCCGTCGATGTCTGCCGCTTCATAGTAAGTCTTGTCAATGTTTTGCAAGCCCGCGAGGAAAATCACCATGAAGTAGCCCGTGTCGCGCCACACGCTTGTAAGAATCACCGCAAACATGGCCAGTGATGGCCCTGCCAGCAGGGGGTGCATTTGCTCGGGCAACGGCAAGCCAAGCCCGTCGCGCAGGAGCATCTCAATGATCCCACGCGATTCATTCAGCCAGCCGAACGTCGGAAGCCCCATCTCCGACAACAAGTAATTCAGCAGGCCGAACTGCTCGTTAAAAATGTACTTGAACACGATGGAAATGGCGACCCACGTCGTCACGTAGGGCAGAAAGTAAATCGTGCGGAACACACCCACGCCCTTCACTTTTGTGTTCATCATCATCGCCACAACCAGCGATGCTGCGATCGTCAGCGGCACGCTATAGATCACATAGTTGATCGTATTGAAGAGCACCTGACGAAAATCTGTGTCGGCAAGGGCACGTTTGTAATTTTCCAAGCCTACCCAATGCACGTCGCTCAGGCGCGCAGCGCCCACCCAATCCGTGAACGAAAGCAAAATCGAAAAAATGACAGGAAAAAACCAAAATGTTAACAATATAACGCCTGCCGGCATGAGGTAGAGGTAGGCTTCCGTGTTCTCGCGAAGTCGTGGCTTGCGGATAAAGCGGATCGCGTACATGGCAAACGCCCACACAGTGATTGCCAACAGAGAGGCCACTGTTGCTTTCACGATCTGCTTGAACCTCGTCTCGCTGAAATTTGGATCAAGTATAGTCGCGGCACATAACCCGCGATTTCAACCGAGAAAAAAGCACGGTTGGCAGAAAAACGAGACGTCGCTTTGAGCAGAAAACAGCCACGAACCGGGGCAACACAAACGCCGACCCATGCCTAGCGCCAGTGCGAGGCTATAGACCAGCTGGCCATGGCGAGGATCGCCATCGCTGCAGCGCCATAAGCTGCCCAGCGCTTGGCCTTGTCAAGCGTCTCTGCGTGCACCAACCGATGGTATGCAGGGAACATCCACAGCGGACGAAATGCCTTTTCCTTGCGTGCCTGTCCCGCCAGGGCAGGCTCAAGCTCCACGGCGCGCCGCAAGTGATCAAGCGCCAACTTCCACGAATGCAGCCGTGTCAGGACCCGAGCCGTGCGAAAATGCAACGGCGCGTGGGCCGACTCGCGCTCAAGCCCGCGCGCATAAAGAGCCAACGCTCTGCCAGCATTGCCCGCAAACTCATTCAGCTCACCCAGCGCCTCATAGAACTCCGTCTCGTGTTTGGCATAGTGGCCGAAGGTCTGCTCCAGCAGCCGGATGCCCTCAGCCGTCCTACCCAAATGATGCAGGGTGTAAGCCTCCGCCACCACGCAGGGAAAAGTAGGTGCCATCACACCGTGGGAATCTGCTCCCATCGCGCGCGCTTCACGGAAAACGTCCAGAGCCTCGCGATACTCCTGCAGCAAATAATGCGAGCGCCCCAGCAGCCACAGAATCTCTCCGCTTGGCGTCGCTCTTGCCAAATAATCCTGCAAGTGGCGCTTTGCTTCCACGGCGCGCCCGAGGTTCTGCAGCACCGCGGCCCAACACGCTTGAATAGTGGCTTCCTTCGGGTGCTGTGCTGCAGCCGCGGCCAGCACGTCCGCAGCGAGTTCAAGCTTCGCGCGCCGCACAAGGAACGCCGCATAAGCGAGGAACACCGCCACGGGAACGTTGCCCATCCCCATGAGCCGCCGATAGGCACGCCACGCCGCCCCCTCATTGCCGAGTTTTTCGGCCACATCGGCATAGAGCAGCCATGCGGCACGATACCGCGGCTGATGATAAAGATATTGGTCGAGCGTGGTCAGCGCCTCCGCATATTGCCCCTGGCCGAGCAGGTTTTGCACCTTGCGTTGCACCAGAGAAAAATCGCGCGGCGAATTCGCGATGAGAATCGTCAAGCACTGGTTTTCACCCTCCACCTCGCCCAGCAGGCGATGGATGTCCGCCTTCAGCAAGAGCGCCGCACGATCGTTCGAGCGCAGTCGCACCGCTAACGTGGCGTGGCGCATCGCTGGCCTCAGGCGACCCATCGCTGCCAGCGCTTGCGCCAACAATAGGTGCGCCTCGAAATGCCGGTCGTTGAGCTCCAGCGCCCGCTCCAAATCTTCCGCGGCTTTAGCGAGCTGGCGTTGCGCCAAGTAATGTCGGGCACGCGCGACGTAGAGCCGCGCGTCCTCTGCGCCATTTTCCAGCGCTTCTGTCACCAGGAGCACCACGGCATCGGAGCGGTCAATATTCTCGTAGAGCGCCGCCAGATTCAGCCACGCGCGCACGTTGTTCGGTTCCAGCGCTGTTTGCTGGCGCAAGTAGCGGATCGCTGCCACGTGATCTCCGCGTCGCATCGCGACCGATGCCGCAAGCCCCAGCGCCTCCACGTTGTGCGGCTGACGCGCGAGGATTTCATGGCACTGCTCCAGAAGCGCGTCGTCGTCACCCATTTTGTGCAGCAACGCCGCGTAATGTCGCCGCACGTCCAAGTTCTCTGGCTCGCGCTCCAGGATCGCCTCCAATTCTGCGCGTGCATCTACCAAATGGCCCATAGCTGCCATCGCTGCCGCATGATAGAGCATGGCCTGCACCGAAGTCGGATCCAGCTCCAGAGCATGCGAAAGCTGCTCGGCGGCTTCTTGCGCGCGGCCCACTGCGAGCAGCGAGTAACCGAAATGTGTGCGATAACTCGGGTCCGTGGGCGACAACCGTGTTGCGCGCCGAAACGATTCCACAGCATCCTTCGCGCGATTGAGGTGCAAGAGCGTAAGCCCACGGTAATAGTGCGCGTCCGCGTGCTCTGGATTATGGTCGAGGACCCACTCGAACGAGCACAGCGCTTCCTCCCAATGGTCAGCCTCTAAAAGGTCCAATCCCTCGTGAAAGGCCGCCTCGATCGAATTCGCCTCGAATTCATTAAACCCAAACATTCTGCAATATCTACGCACCCACTGCCAAACATAATCAGCGCAGCGTCGGAAAGGCCGTGTGCCCCTCGCAGACCCAGAGAATTGTGCTCCAGACGGACCAAAGATGGCTGTGCCATCAAACTTACGAGAAAGCTATGTCCTCCACTCTCATGGCCAAAAGCTGGCTACGTCCCCTCGCGCCGCACTAACCTTGGAGGGCCTCGCAATTTTTTACGCCGCTTGCAGCGCATGCCAAGGACAGCTGGAGGGAAGTCGAGCATTTAGCCATGATGTCACCGGCGGCTTGCGCGAGCTGTCGAGAAGGGGTCGCATCGAGCAGGCCGAGCACGGACAATTCGGCGAACCACCGCGAAATCATTCATCAGAGTTTTTCTGAATGAGGGCCGCGCAGCATTCGTAGCTCTTCGTAAGTTTGTTACCGCGTGCGTGGTCTGGCGGCAACTATCGGCCCACCCCCCGAAAAGGAGGATGTGAGCGGCCAATGCCGACTTTAGCTCTACCAGGTGGTGGGCAAACTTTGGGACCAAGCGTGGCCTCGTGGCATTGCGGGGAAGAGCGCGTCGAGGTCCAGCCCGGGCTTTGGCCTCCGCCGTGGCAGGGATGCCAGCGGTGCCGGCTTCGCCCAAGGGTATGACCTGCGCTAACCACGCTGGCACCTTTGGCCCGTGCCAAGCCGGCTCCGCTCCAGTGCATGCAGCTGTGCGAAGCGATAGATGGGAGAGGAACACACGAATGGACGTTGGACTGGGTGGTTGGATCGCCTTCAATGTGGGCATACTCGCCCTCCTCGCTTTCGATCTCGGCGTCGGCCAGCGCCGACCCCACGAACCGTCCTTGCGGGAAGCCCTCTTATGGAGTGTGTTCTGGATCGTCCTTGCCCTGCTCTTCGGCGCCTATCTCGGCTATACCTACGGTGCCCAGCGATTCCAGGAATACCTTGCCGGCTATCTCATCGAGAAAAGCCTCAGCGTTGATAACATATTTGTTTTTTACGTCATTTTCACCTATTTCGGCGTAGATCCCTGTCTCCGCCACCGCGTTCTTTTTTGGGGAATTCTCGGGGCCCTCATCATGCGCGGCGCCATGATTGCCCTCGGCGTTTACCTCATCGCCAAGTTTCATTGGATCCTCTACGTCTTTGGAATCATCCTCATCATCACCGGCGTGCGCATGCTATTCCATCGCGAGGAAAAACTTGCCGTCGAAGAGCTGTGGGTCGTGCGCTTGGCTCGCCGTTTCCTGCCGCTCACGGATTCATGGCGCGGCTCGCATTTCTTCGTGCGCGAAGGCGGCCGCCTACTGGCCACTCCCCTGCTGCTCGTCGTGCTCGTTGTCGAGGCCACGGATCTCGTCTTCGCCATTGATTCCATCCCGGCCATCTTCGCTGTCACGCGCGATCCCTTCATCGTTTACACGTCCAACGTCTTTGCCATCCTGGGCCTACGCGCCCTCTTCTTCTGCTTGGCGGGCATCATTCCCCTGTTTCACTATCTTAAGGCCGCGCTTTCGGCCATCCTTTCCTTCGTGGGGGTAAAGATGCTTCTGGCCGACACCGCGTGGAAAATCCCCATTGGCGTCTCCCTGTGGGTCATTGTCGGCCTGCTCGTCGCCGCCATCGTCGCCTCCTGGCTTCGCGCGCGCCTTCTTGCTCGCCGCCAGTGATTGAGCCGTGGCCGACCTAAGCCTCGCCTGCCGAAGGGTGGGGGCGCTCCGACCCAGCGCCACTCCTTGCCCTCTGGCCTAGCGCGTCGTAGGTAAGTTGGAAAGAGGAATCCATCAGCCAGCGACGGAACGACTCATTGTCGCTGAATTGCTTATACAGCTCGGTGTCATCCTTGAGCAGTGCGGTCATCACCCGATCGAGGGCTTTGTTGTGCTCGATGCGGGCATTCTGCTTGTCGGAATGCTTGCGTGCATTCTGGTAAGCCGTATCGGCCGCTACGCGTGCAGGAATCTCCTCGGTGATCAGTTTGCGCACCCGGTCGGCGTCGGTCCAGGGAATGTTACCGAACAAGTCGTTGAAAGATCTGATGATGTTCGAAAGCCGGTCGAGCTCCGGTTCGGGCTTGTGTCCACCACCCACAGCGGGCACCGGTTCGATCTCGGCATCCGCATCGGGAAGCGCGATCCTCATGCTCGCCTGCTTTTCGACCCGGTAGCTGTCCATGTCGATCGCCTCCAGGATCCCCTTTGAGAGGTCTTCCTCCTTGGGCGCCGGCAGCTTGGGTACCAGGAAGTTGAGGAAGATCGATAGCTTCTCCCACGCGGTGTTGGTGTAGGGGAGGATTGAAGACAGAAAGTTATAGGTTCGCAGAAACGCCTTGGCTTTGCCCTTGAAGCCGACCTGACCGTCCTCGTCGAGATGCTCCAAGTAGGTGGCGACGCAAGCGTCGAGGATCGGGTCGAGCTGGTCGCGGTCGGCGCCGCTTAAGTACAGCCGAACCAGTTCATCAACTTGCTCA
>JBMFRB010000009.1:0-148361 GCA_049968255.1 Candidatus Sumerlaeaceae bacterium
AAAATTGGCGTCCCCAAGGGGATTCGAACCCCTGTTATCGCCGTGAAAGGGCGATGTCCTAGGCCTCTAGACGATGGGGACGCGTGCACGCACGTCCGTGCTGAGTGCAAACGCTTCTACAATATAAGGCGCAAAAGCATTCGCAAAACTCTTCTTGGCAGCAAGCAACGCCGAAAAGAAAAGCTCGCCATTTCGATGTGCGCACAACAGAGGTCCCACTTCCCTGCAAGCGCTTCTTCCCAGGGAGGCTTGCCCCATTGGGCAGGCCTGCCGTGGCGACGTAGTGAGAGCAGGATGCGCCGTCACATACGGCCGGCCAAGGTCTCCCAATCGCGAAGTGCCTGCCGCCAGTTCCGGCCGCCCCGATAAGCCATGCGAAGAAAATCAGCCGTCCGGAGGTCGCCCTGCACAAGCAGACGCTGCACTTGGGCCAATGTCAGGCTCGGCATCGAAAAGCGCACGTTGTCCAGCCGCCGCAGATATCGTTCGAGCAGGCGCAAGTGCCGGCGCGTTTGTTCGGGCGCAAGAGGTTCGAACTTAGCCAACGGCGTCTTGGGAATTGGCACAAAAATCCCCAAATTGAGCGCAAGTGCCCCGATCCGGCCACGACCACGTGACCACGCCACGAACTCCCTGCGAAGTCGTCCAATGAGCTCCGGTATGGCCAGGACGTCGTCTTCCGTTTCCGTAGGCAGGCCGAGCATGAAATACATCTTCAGGTTCGGAATCCCCAACCGCAGCGCGTTCTCAATGACCCAGAAGAGTCGTTCATCAGGCAACCGCGCCTTACCAAGGAGCCGCCGTAGTCGGAATGATCCGGCTTCGGGCGCCACAGTGAGCGTTTGTGTTCCACTGCGCGCAAGAGTCTTCAGCATCGGCAAGGTCACATCCTCCGCGCGCAGGCTCGAGTACGATACGGCTACCCCCAGCTCATCACAAAACTCGCACAGCTCATCAATCTGAGGATGCGAAGCCACCGCGCTGGCCACAAAACCGAAACGCTTCACCGTGCGAGCGCGCTCCGCGATCCATGCCTTCAGCGCATCAAGCGGCACGCTGCGATAGGGATTCAGATTGTGTCCCACAAAACAGAACGTGCAGCGGTAGGGGCAACCGCGGGCCAGCTCCACAAGACACATTTCCGAGAATTGCGTATGGGGGGTCACGATGTGAGAACAGAGTGGCGAACCCCAAAACTCCTGTACCTCCACGCGCTCTGGAATGGGGGCGCGGCCGCTTTCGAGCGCGGGACAATCCAGGCCATAGCGACGGCATGCGCCCGCGGTAACTTCGACACCAGGCAGACCCCGCACGCGTTCGAGAAACGCCCGGCGCTCCGAACCGAATTCTTCGTAGACAGCCAGGATGTCGTAAAGTACCGCTTCGACTTCGGCATTTACAAGCACATCCACAAACGGATAGACGGGGTGGTGGTTCACATCCACACACACGCCGCCACACACGATGAGCGGGAACTCGGGCCCCCGTTGCTCAGCCATCAACGGCAAACGGGCACGCTCGAAAAACTCAACAATGTTGAGATAATCAAGCTCAAATGCGACTGTGAAAAACAGAAGCTCGAACTCTGTCGGCGAGCGAAGGCTCTCGAGTGACACCGCCGGGTCGAAATCCGTGAAAAAACGTTCCGCTGCCCAATGCGGATGCGCGTTGATAAGGCGGTAAAGGTATTGGAACCCGAGATTCGACATCGCCACATGGTAGGAATTAGGAAAGACAACTCCGGCCATCCGATACGCGCCAAACGGCTTTCGTGTAGCACCACGTTCGGCACTTTTCAGGGCATCGATGGATTGTCGTTGTTGGATCTGTGGCACGCTTCGCTCACCGATGAGTACCACTCGGTACAAAAAAATTTTCACCTCCCAGAGGAGAATGGCACCCACTTCATAACAATCACCTGAGCCACCTGATCTTATCTCTCTCTGGCATCGATACTTTCTCTTGAAGAAAAAGATGGCGGTGCTCAGGGCAGAAAAAGGCAATCATTCTTCCGTCCGAGCTTACGCCATCTCGTAATGAATACCACCTCAACTCCGCATGACAAACAACAGTACGCACCTATCCCAGGACCGTAACCCACATTACATCCCCTTTCTCACGATCACTAAAGTTTCGCTTGATTTGCGATCCAGTAAAGGGGTGCTTCGTCGTGTCAAAACAAACTTTCTCCATTCATCATACGCATTTGGAACAGTGATCGAGGTCACTCGCTTTGCGTTCCAAACCGGCGAGCCACACTGAATTACCTCGCTGAAACTACCGGACTCAGCAGAAGAAGCCATGATTAACCTTCCTTGTGAAACCTCTCCGATGGTATTGACTAAAAGAACGCACGGCGTAGGTGTATGGTATGTCCGCAAGTACATATTGAATCCAGCGACACGTTCGCTGTCCTTCCTCATCGCCAAGTAAACACATCCCTCTCGTTTTGCAATTGTGGCAAGTGCTTCTACTACACGGTGGTCAAACTGCTCAATTTCCGAGA
This sequence comes from Candidatus Sumerlaeaceae bacterium, assembly GCA_049968255.1. Lineage (GTDB taxonomy): Bacteria > Sumerlaeota > Sumerlaeia > Sumerlaeales > Sumerlaeaceae > DRVG01. The sequence continues at coordinate 2,507 of JBMFRB010000009.1, forward strand.
AATGTTTTACTAAGGCCGAATGGGAATATAAGCTAGACCAAAAAACAAACACGGCAGGCGGAACAAGAGAGCCTAAAACGTACAATCTCACGACAAATGGCCTCCATGACCAAAAGCAACTCCGCCGAACCAATGCAGCAGCTACGAATAAGAAGATAGGGGTAATAATCAAAAGATAATTAGAGCTAAATAGAGACGCACTTAGCCCAGCTAAGAATGAGCCGAGCGATGCAAATGTAAGCGCCCCAAGCCGCCTAAAAGCACTTGCTGCTCGGAGCAAAAAAAATACTTCAATGAACGAAAATATGATCGCCCATAAGAAAAACAAAAACAAGTACCGTGCAAGATAGTGAGGCCACGGCAGGAAAATCATAAGTCCACAACAAGAAGCAAAGAAAGAATACAGCTGAACAAAGTTTTTTTCCACAAATACTTTTAGTTGGAAAAGGTTTTTCAAACTCGATGCGAAACGTAATGCAAAGGAAGTGGTGACAAGTGGAACTAGCGGGCCAGTGGTATATTCTATCATATTGTTGTAAGTTAACCAACCAGCGTAAATGGTGCTAGGTGCCAAGGAAAAAGCTACTCCATATCTATTGCCAGAGACAAAGCTAAGGTGCTGTCGGATAATCCCCAGGAGGAGATAATAGCCTGTGAAGAGAATAGCCCAGGAAGTGAGTACAAAAAGTGTGATCCGGAGAGCTGGATGTTTTATGAGATAGAAAATGATGATTATTACAACAAGACAAAAAGCATATGCCGCTGTGGTAGGACGTTGCGTCGCGCTGGCAACCAGAAATAATGCAGAGAGAAAACCGAACAAATACCGATGCCACTGTGGAGGCGTTGTCGGGCAACGGATGGTAAAGCAGAGAAAGATAACGTGGAGAAGTAGACAAAGAGCCGCAGGGGGATCCGTCGTGTGAAGCCGTAACCAATGGGCCTGTAGCGCTTGCCGGTTCGACCACCCGGGGACTTCGATGACACAAAACGTGATCCCAGCCAAGAGAGCGAGGGTTAATTGCGCTATTCGCCACTTACCCATGGGGCCCGGCTGATCGAGAGTAAAAAGGCCACCAGGTGCGGCAACGAGCACAGATATCAGACCTGCGATGCAGCAAAGTGTCATGAGGCGAAGAACGTGTTGAACTAAAGGGTTATGGTGGGAGAGCTGATAGCTGTAAAAACGAAATAGCAAAAAGCCGAGATTACCATAAAGGCCGGTGACGCTTTCGCATCGTTGTAACGCACCGATACAGCCGAGTTGAGGGTTGTAAGTGAAGAATCGAGCTGTATCTTTGGAAATAAGCATGTCATCGATAAGCGAGGGCGGAAGAGACAGCGCTGTCTGATACAGACGAAAACCAAAAAAAGACGGTATCAAAAAGCAGATAATAGAAATGATTGTGGCCCAGCGGATATTGGAGGGGGGATGGCTGGATGTGTCTTTGGTGCTCATGATCGTCCTAAGTATGTAAGCAACAGAGATGTTGTTGATATTGGCCTCGGGGGCCGAGCGGTCTCCCTATTGAGGTGCAAGGGAACTCGCTTAGGGCTTTTTGTGCTTTCCACTAGGCTTTGCGGCGACCCCGCCGTTGGAAGCCTCCGCCCGCAGGGCGACGCAAATGATGACGCTGCTTGCGAGCTATGCGTTCGTGGTGTCGTTTAACACGCTTCGCGGCAGATTCTTCCGTTTGCGCCACGCCAAGAAGTGAAAAATCGAGTTCCAGCGCGGCCAAGTCTACGCGGTCAACCTGCACCACAGCTTTTTGCCCCATCCGGAAAACGTTCCCGGAGTGGCGCCCGACAAGGATCATGCGCTCCTCATCATATTCGTAGAGGTCATCCTCAAGGCGGCGGATGTGCACCAACCCTTCGACGGGCTTTTCTTTCAATTCGACGAAAAAACCCCAAGTCAGCACGCTCGTGACAATTCCCTCGAAATGTTCCCCTAAATGCCCTAGCATGAATTCCAGCGCTTTGGCTGTTGTGGCACGGTTTTCGATCTCTTCCGCACGTCGCTCGCGTTCGCTGCAGTGGCGCGCTGCTGCCGGCAAGAATATCTGCCAATGTTCTACGCGCCGCGGGTGAAGGTAACGCTTGGTCTGTGCTTGCCCCTCCAGTTCGCCCGTGTCGTGTTCGGGATCGCGCGGCGGACGGTAGATGCCGCTCGCAGGTGCGCCTGCCGCCAACGACTCGCGCAAAATCCGGTGCACAATGAGATCGGGATAGCGCCGGATCGGGGATGTGAAATGTGTGTAGCAGGTGCTGGCCAACCCATAATGGCCGAGATTCTCCTCGAGGTAACGGGCTCGCATCATCGCGCGCAGGATTAGGCGTCGTGCGATGTGCCCCGCTTCCAGTCTTTCCGATTTTTCGAGGGCTTCTTGAATTGCCTGGGGTGGGAGATCGCCCTTTGCGGGGAAGCGCAAACCTAATTGCGCGAGCACGGGCATGAGCTGGCGGAGCTTGTCCAAATCCGGTTCTTCGTGGACACGGTAGATGGAGGGCAGCCGCAAATGAAAAAGGTGCGTGGCCACCACTTCATTCGCGAGGATCATGGCCTCTTCGACGACGCGGTGCGCCTCGACTCGCTCGCGCCGCTTCACATCAGCCACGCTGCCATCTGGTGCGAATACAATCTCCGTCTCGGGAATGTCGAGGTCGAGTGCGCCGCGCCGACGCCGCATGGCCGTCAGCGCGCGCCGCAGCTCATAGAGCATTTCGAGCTGCTTGCGAATAGGCTCTAGCTGTCGCGCGAGAGCCGGCGAAGCTTTGCCCTCCATGAATTCCTGCACGTCCTCATAGACAAGGCGATAACGGCTCCGGATAATTCCCTCATGGATCCAGTAACGTCCGACGCGCCCGCGCTCATCCACCTCCATGAGGCAGCTCATTGTGAGCCTGTCCTCGTTTGGGCGCAGGGAACACAAGTCGTTCGATAGCCGTTCGGGCAACATTGGCACGACACGGTCCACAGGATAAATAGAGGTCGCGCGGTCATAAGCTTCGCGGTCGAGCAACGTGCCTTCGCGCACATACCACGACACGTCGGCGATGTGCACGCCAAGCAACCACTTACCGTCCGGCAGACGCTCGATCGAAAGTGCATCGTCGAAATCTTTCGCTGTGCGGCCATCCATGGTGAAGGTGACAAGGTCGCGGAAATCCGTGCGACGTTGAAGTTCTTCCCGCCCAATATTGCGTGGCAACTTCTCGGCCTCCGCGCACACCGCTGGAGGGAATTCGGGGTCCACGCCGGCCTCGCGGATGATCACTGTGACGTCAATCCCCGGCGTGGTTTCGTCGCCGAGTTTCTCGCGTATCCGCCCGATGAGTGGCTGCGAGGCCGGAGTCCACTCGATAATTTCTGCAAGCACAAGGTCGCCGTCGTGAACATCGAGGCCTGCGGGGGGACGTGGCGTCGCCACCGTGCGCGTGAACCGCTCATTGCGGGGAATCACGCGGCCGCCGTGACGCGTGTAATAAAATGTCCCTACGACTTCACGTGTGCCGCGCTCGATGACCTCCACGATTTCGCCCTCGGGTTTTTCGCTTCGGTGGCTACGCACGCGCACCAGCACACGATCGCCATGCAGGGCATCGCCCATGCGCTTGAGAGGGACAAAAATCGTCTCTGCGTCCGGATTCGCGGCGATGTACTCGTCGTCTGGCACAACAAAACCGAAACCCTTCGAATTCGTGCGCAGAACACCCGTCACAAGCCCTTTGCGCGAAGGCAGCTGATAATGGTGGCCGCGCAATTTCTCAATGCGCTTTTCGGCGATGAGCTGGCGCAACACTGCACGTAATCGCTTTTTGTCCGGTGCCGCCATGCCGAGCAGCTTGGCTAGTTCGTTGAGCGAAACTGTGCGATGCGGGTTGGCAGCAAGGTAATCGAGTATTTTCGCACGCAATTCTTCCATAACACAGGCTTTCTCCCTAATGGCGACCATGAACCGTTGCAATAGGAATGCCGAAAGGGCTGACTACGCACATAAAGGAAAAGGCACCTCACAGAGGTGCTTTCTCACACGGCGACACCCGCATCAATTTTCAGTAAAGTTCAAAGAGAGAAACTCGCGCGGGGACAAATGAGCTTGGCGTGTCAGTGCTCCATTCACCGTTGTCCGATATCCCAGCGATGAGGGTTCCGTGCGAACCTCCTGTGCACGAATCATTGATGAGCGTACCAGAACCTTCTTCGAAGCGATACATTGCTACTAATCCTGAGCTAGAGGGAGCCACGGTTTTGGTCCATTGCGCCGCAACATTGTGGCTTTCCTGGCCCCAACTTCTGAGCGCTTGCTACTGACGCGGCCACCGAGGCAGTCACATATCGATGAGCATAGCTCACAGCCGTGGGAATCGTCACGCCTCTCCAATGAGAACGCCGGAAATTACCACGAGGATACCCCCCAACACCACTTGAATGACAGATTGCATGAACGGCGTTCCCATATAGCGAAAGCGAATGTAAGCGATGGCGATGAGTTCCACCCCCACCACCACCATCGCGAGAATCATAGCCCACATATAATTCGGGATAAGAAAGGGGAGTGCGTGACCAATGCCACCGACAAACGTCATGAAGCCGGTCACGAAACCACGCAGAAGAGGCCGGCCGCGGCCGGTGAGCTCTCCGTCGTCGCTTAGCCCTTCGGCAAAGCCCATGCTGATGGCCGCGCCAACAGAGGCCGCCGTCCCTACGAGGAATGCATCCCAGCTACGCTGAGTGGCAATGGCGGCGGCAAACAAGGGAGCGAGCGTCGAAACGGATCCGTCCATCAGTCCGACAAGGCCTGGCTGAATGACTTGCAGCACAAACAACTGATGCTCCGTGTAACGTTGCGGTACGGCTCCTTTCTTTGCCGCTGCGGTCACGCTTACCGCTTTGGCTTCATGGTCGCGCTCGACCTCCGCGAGATAGGAAAAGAGCGCGCGCATTTCTGCGTCGCTCGTGCGTGCAGCAGCACGCTCGTAAAAGCGTTGGGTTTCCAGCTCCATGAGCGCGATCTTTTCAGCGATCTCCTCAGGAGTCAGCCCTTCAGGCGGCAGCGGTGGACGGTCTACAAATCCGATCACATCCGTGCGGCGAATCAGGGGAATTTCGTCACCATATTTCTGGCGAAACAAGTCCAGGAGTTTGGCGCGGTGCGTATCTTCCTCTTTACGCAATTGGTCCAGTTCTGCCGCGAAATCCGGATGGGTATGCCGCACCTGGCGGGCGAATTCCTGAATGATCCGGGCATCCTCTTCCTCCAATGAAATTGCTAGGGCGAGAACCTCCTGTGGCGAAAGTGATCCGAACGAACGTTTCATGGTCAATCAGCTCCTCTAGGAACAATCGTCGCTAGCCGTTTGGGCTTGCCAATCGCGATTGTTCGATTATGCTACCCTCAAAAAGGCCGGGCAATCATAGTTCCGTCGTGCGGGATTACTCATGAAATTTTATATTCGTTTACTGATTATCATCGCAGGGGTCGTTGCTGGACTCTGGTTTCTCCAGCAGTCGGGTCCGGACCTCTTGTCGCGTGCCACGCCGACGCCGGCTGGCGCCCCTTCTTCGGCGCAGCCCCCACCTGCCGTGCCTTCAGCGGAGGGCTCGGTCCCGCCTCCCACCATGCCTACGGCTGCGGCCCCATCTTCTGTTCCTCAGGCGCCGTCTTCGCCCACGCTCATTTCACAGACACCGACTGCGACGGCCACGCCAGAAGATGCCGCCACGGCAAAGTTTCGGCAAATGGCTCAACAAGCTGGCGTCGAACTTGTCGGTTTTCAACGAGACGGCGATTGGTTCGTGGTGACCATTCGCACGCCTGAGCGCAGTCGACTCTTTGATTTTCTCGACGTGGCGCAACGGTTCGGTCTCAAGAACGTGGATGTGAAACGCGGTGCCCAGCTGCGAGAGTACATGGGTCCTGGCGGACGCCTGTACTTCGAAGCGACTCATCGCATGCGTTTTTAAGGCTGGGGGAGCTGCTGGAATGGAACGGTACGAGTGCGACTCAATTTTAGCGCAAACGGCTGCACCCCTTGCCGAATAGAAAAAATGGCCTATAGTATCTAAAGATTTCCACATTTTGGAGGTTGCTTCCTATGAACTCCTCGCAGACGTTCCCCAAGTCAAAGGCTACGCGCCCCTCTTCTCTGTTCGGAATGCGTGGCGCCGCTTTTTTGTTTTCGCTCAGCCTTGGGTTGTCCCTCACACCAAGGGTCTCCCAAGCCCAAGTTTCACCGCCGGCCAACCAGAAGGCGCCCAAGCTCGTTGTGCCTGGCGCGCCAGTTACCTATTATGACGGCGAGAGAGCCATTGACCTCGTCTTGGCGCTTGATGAAGTTGCGCTCGAATCACCTACCGGCACTGATGTGGCTACGCTCGCTCCGCGCGCAATAAACGCGAAAGTGGAACGAGTGGAAAAACTTAGTGGCCGCTCGCTCCACCGCGTCCGTTTTCAGCAGCAACCCGACCGCCTCACGCTCGAGCAGCGTGCCGCCGAGCTCATGGCCGGAATTCCTAAAGCAAAAGCTTACGCTGTGCTCTATGATCCGACGGCGCATAAGCGGGCTCCAGAACAAGCGCAGTTGCTCACGAATCAGCTTGCGGTCAAAATCAAGCCGGGGATTTCCATCGAGGACCTTGCACGTGCAAACAATTTGCGCGTTATGGAGAAAGTGTCTTATAGCCCCGACACGTACATTCTCGAAGCGCGGCGATCGGGGCTTTTCGAAGCGCTCGATGCCGCCAACACGATTCACTCGTGGGGAGTTGCGGAGTTTTCGACGCCACTTGTGCGCAAGCAGCGCGAGCGCAAGCTCATTCCCAACGATCCGCTTTTTTCCCGGCAGTGGCACCTTCGTAACACTGGTTCGAACCCAGGAGTGTCCGGACTCGTTGCCGGCAATGATGTGAACGTCGTGAGTGTGTGGGATAGCTATCTGGGCAATGGCATCAACATCGCGATCGTCGACGATGGGCTGCAAGTGGCCCATCCGGATCTCTCGCCGAACGCACGCACGGATATTGACATCGACATCAATTACGGCGACAATGATCCCTCGCCGGATGTTGCTGGCGATGACCATGGCACGGCGTGCGCGGGCGTGGCCGCAGCCAGAGGTAACAATGCGCTCGGGGTCTCCGGCGCAGCGCCACAGGCCGGCCTCGTGGGCGTGCGTCTGATTTCTGCACCTGCCACCGATGCCCAAGAGGCGCAAGGATTGAACCACCAGCTCACAGCCTCTAATCCTGCGGATCGCGTCAGCATCTATTCCAATTCTTGGGGACCTGCCGACGACGGAGCCACGCTCGAGGGACCAGGTTCACTGGCAAAAGCAGCTCTCCAAAACGGCGTGACTAATGGCCGTAGTGGGCTTGGGGCCATTTACACGTGGGCCGGCGGTAACGGGGGCACGAGCGACAACGCGAACTACGATGGCTACGCCAATAGCCGCTACACCATCGCCGTGGCTGCAAGTGGAGGGGCTGGCGAACAGTCTTCCTACAGCGAAAGCGGGTCGTGCATCGTCATCAATGCGCCCTCCAGCTACAGTGGCGGTGGCATCACGACTGTCGACAGGACAGGTACTGACGGCTATGAGGATCCGCCCGGCGACTACACCTACACGTTCGGCGGCACCTCGTCGGCAACGCCGCTCGCCGCCGGCTGCATCGCGCTTCTGCTCCAAGCTTACCCCAGCCTCACGTGGCGCGACGTCATCGACGTTCTCATCCATTCGGCCACACAGAATTCGCCTACGGACACGAGCTGGTTCACAAATGGGGCAGGTCTAAAGTTCAGTCACAAGTTTGGGTTCGGACGGATCAACGCGGCAAATGCTTTGGCCGTGGCCGCCACGCATACTCCACTGCCGCCCGAAGCATCACCACTGACTGGCGGTGAGACGCTCTCGACGCCGGTCGCTATCCCTGACAATAATGCCACAGGCATTACTCGCACGACGACAATTACTGGGCCCAGCAATTTCAAGGTCGAGTACGTCACAGTGGACGTCGTCATCACGCACCCGTATCGCGGCGATCTCGAGATGTTCCTAACGGCCCCATCCGGAACAACCTCAAAAATTGCCACCACACGAAACGATAGTGGTGACAACTACAACCATTGGGTGTTCACAAGCGTAGTACATTGGGGGGAGAACCCCAACGGAACATGGTCATTCAAGGTTGCTGACCGTTTTGCCAGCGACGTGGGGAGCCTTTCGTCCTGGACGCTAACGGTGTATGGGCACATTGAAAATCCGGCAACGGTGGGCGAGTGGATGCTCTACTGAAGCGCCGCGGCAAGGTCCTCCGCTCCTAATTCGGGCAGCCACTAGGCATCCATGATACGCCCGCTTGAAGTATCGGGAACATGGGGATGGCACGAGATGAAATGCCATCCCCATTCGTTTTGCTCGCCTGCTTGCTTGGAGCGAAAAAGCAAGCGCGATGCTCGGAGTCGATTTTGCGACAAGCATGGAGGAGGCTCTGCTCCACGGTCAACGCTGATCCCTCGCTAATCGTTGCTTCGGGCCTGACCGGGCACTCCAACACACCCCCCTTGCGTCCTGCTTTATTGGCATGCTGCGGGCTTTGAGCTGCATGTTCGGCTCAGTGTGCTTTCGAAGAGAAGATGTCAGCAAAACGCTCGTTTCAACTTTTAGAGTGGCATCGGTGTCAGGGATCAATTGTTGGCGCGGCCTAATCGGGCAGGCCAAAATGTCAGGGTTTTTGAGTGCTTGTCACTAGCGTGAGCAGCATCGTTAGCTGTGATGTTGCTGTGACCGTATGCGGAGTCTGAGGCGGCATAAAGAACCACGACCCTGGCCCAACCTCGTAGCGCTGGCCTTCAATGCTCACAGCACCGGTACCGTCGAGAAAATGCATGATTGCCGGCACAGATGCTGTGTGCTCGCTGAGTTCTTGCCCCGGTGCAAAGCCAAACAAGATGACTTTGACCGATTCGTCACGGTAAACTGTACGACTAAGTGTTCCATCTGGCGGGATGGAAATCTCCTTGAGCAGATTTTCAATGGCGATGGTTGGCATCATGGCGCTCCTTGAACTGATTTGTTAGCGATTGAACAGTTCATCTTCTATAGCGATGCTGCGTGGGAAAAGGATCTCGTCTTCCTCGCGGATGTGCGCCAGCAGGTCGCGCTCGAGCTGCGCGAGACCCGCATAAAGCGCGCGCATGAGAGGGGAGAGTTCTGGCTCCATACGAAAGTTGAGCGTTGCCTGGCGGAAGCGTTGAAGCGCCTCTTTGGCGTTGTCGTGCTCCGTCATCATCACCGAGATAGGATTGCGTACGCTCCCGCAGTGCGACTGAAACGGTTCCGCCGCGGCGGCAAGGTCTCGGATGAGCGGAAAAAGAATCTGCTCTTCCTTGAGCAAGTGCATTTCGAGCTCAGCTTTGAGCGGAACAAACGCGTCGAGTAGCGTATGCGCAACTCTAGCCGAGGGCGTCGACTCGCGATTTACCGCGCGATGAAGAAGCATTTGAAGGCGAGGCAGCTCAAGACGCAGGTACGCATGGTGCTGGCGAAGGATGTGTTCGATGATGTCGTCGACGGTGGTTGTTTGCCAACAGACCTCGCACGCATCGCGCCATAAAGCGGCGTGATCAACAAGCGCCGCCTCATTGGCACCAAAGCCGAGAACTTCCAACGCCCAACCAAGCGATTGCTCCTGATAGGCTTGGGGCGTGATGCCAAAACGCTCAAGCACTGTTGCCAGCTCTGGGGCAGCCGCCGCAAGCGCGTTCAAAGATGTCTCAAGACCAACAGAACTCATGACCGTGCTCCTTTCTTCTTGTGGTGGGATGGCCTAATGCCGATGAGGCACGGGCGCTTGAGTCTTGCGTGAAAAGTCGGAGCTGGTTGGGCGGCTAGCTCTGCAAGCGTCCAGCGCTGAAGAACTTTCACCATCGCCTGGTGGAGCTCGGCGCATGCGCGATGAAATGCGCACGCGTGAGCCAAGCGTGCGGCGGGGACCTCCTCACAAAAATCACCAACCAGCGCACCCTGAGCCGCCTCAACCAAGTCGAGCATCCTCACACGTCGCGGACTCAGTGCAAGACGGACGCCGCCCCGAGCTCCGCGCCGCGACTCGCAAATTCCTGCTCGAACGAGGGCAGAAAGCACCTTTGCTGTGTAAGTCGGACTAGCTCCGAGTGTCTCAGCAAGAGTTTCTGGTCTTACAAAATCAGCCTCATCGCTATGCTGAGTGAGCAAAATGGCAATTCGAATGGCAAGTATCGAGGTTTGGCTCAGCATTCCAAAGACGACAATATAGATAAAGATTATCCATATTCAAGGCCAACATCTTAGTCCACGCCAGAGTTTGTTCATAGCGGCCTTTTGCTCTGAGGGAAGGGGAGAAGGAGTGGTCAGTGGGGAAGGTGGGTCTGGCCAGCGACTGAACTCGAACTTATCGGGTTGCTGCTCGCGGTTGTTGCGTTCGGTGTTGGAATCGCGAGCTCTGCACTTGGATTGGCGTCTTCAGCAGGGGGAGGAGTAGGAGCCTTACGTTCAGCAGAACAGCTTGCAAGCAAACCCACTGCAGTAATCACGGCAAAGGTTGCTGTCATGCGCTTCGCTTGGTTTATCATCATCCAAAGAACAGTCAGAAAAATTGGCACCCGGGGCACGGTGTCCCACGGAGTTATTTCTTCTTGGCAGCAGTTTTCTTTGCAGCCGGCTTCTTCGCTGCCTTTTTCGCCGTCGCCTTCTTGGCGGTTTCCTTCTTGGCGGTTGCCATCTTGCTCACCTCTTTCCCTTTGGATTTTACGGCGGGTTTCTTCGCGGCTGGTTTTGGCGCCGCTTTTGCCGCCGTTGTTTTCTTTGCCAAAGCTTTTTTCGCGGCGGTGTTTGTCCCTCCTTTTGCAGGGGTTTTCGTTGCTGCCTTTTTTGCAGCCGGTTTCGCAGCAGCCTTCTTCTCCGCAGACTTACTGGCTGTTGCCTTCTTTGCTGCTGTTGGCATCAAGTTCACCTCTTTTCTTTACGGAATGATTTCCCACTTTGTAAAGGAATAACAACAAATTGTACGTTGCCCTGTCAAACAAAAGAGAAAGAAAATTGTTTGAGAAAAAACTGGTGAGTGGTAGAGTTCGGTCTTGGGTGCGTTGAGAGAGCAGTGGTCAAAAACATGGAGTAGTGACTCGTTTGTCCATGAGCAAAACAGTGCGTGGCGAAGTGACGATCGAAAACAACGCCGGACTTCATTTGCGGCCGGCAGCAACATTTGTGCAGACGGCTAACAAATACAAAAATTGCGATATTCGTGTTTTTGCTGAAGAAGGAAAAGCGGTAAACGGCAAGAGCATCATGGGTCTGGTGATGTTGGCAGCGGGCAAAGGCACGAAGCTGACGATCGAGGTCACAGGTGAGGACGCCGAGAAGGCTCTCAACGAGCTCTGCACCCTCGTGAACAATCGCTTTCATCTCGATACCTAAAGGAAACTTGCTTCATGAAAAACCTCGTTGCAATTATTCTCGCTGCCGGCCAGGGCACCCGGATGTATTCAGGTTTGCCAAAGGTCCTCCACAATGTGGCGGGCCAGCCGATGCTCGACCACGTGTTAGAAGCAGTGGAAGCGCTGGAACCCGATGAAATTTATGTCGTCACAGGGTTCCTCGGCGACATGGTCCGCGAGCACGTCGGTAAGCGTGCAACCTGTGTGCATCAGAAGCGTCGGCTCGGCACTGCGCATGCTGTCAAGCAAGTCGTCCCCTATCTGAAAGATTTCAAAGGCGACGTGCTCATCACTGTCGGCGATGCTCCTCTCATTCGCCCCTCAACGCTGCAGGAACTTGTGAAACGTCGGCGTGCTCACCAAGTCGCTGCCACAGTGCTCACAACCGAGCTCGACAATCCCACAGGTTATGGACGCATCGTCCGAAATCGTGATGGCACGGTCCGCAAGATCGTCGAGGAAAAAGACACGAACGTTTACGAAGCGGCGATCAAAGAAATCAACACAGGTATCTACGTCTTCGATTGTCCGCGTTTGCTAGAAGCGCTTGACCGCGTGCGCAACAACAACGCGCAGCGCGAGTACTACCTCACCGACACTGTCGAGATCCTTGGCAAACTTGGCTACGAAGTGGAAGCAATGGTGGCGGAAGACTCCACGGAGACGCTGGGCGTGAACTCGCGTGCTGATCTGGCTCGCGCGGAGAATCTCTTGCGCCGGCGTATTGCCATGAGCGTGATGGAGCACGGTGTCACGGTCATAGACCCAGCCACCACCTACATCGACAAACAGGTGCGCATCGGCAAGGACACGATCATTCATCCCTTCACGATGATCACTGGAAAAGTCGAAATTGGTGAGGAATGCGTCATTGGTCCCCACGTGCACATTGCCGAGAGCAAAGTCGGAGCGGGATCGCATCTACAATTTTGCTACGTCCAGCAGGCCGAGCTTGGCGCACGGGTCAGCGTTGGTCCTTACGCGCTCGTGCGGCCAGGGTCGAAAATCGCCGACGACTCACGCGTCGGCACCTTTGTCGAGGTCACGCGCAGTAAGATCGGACAAGGCTGCGACGTGCTCCACCTAAGTTACATTGGCGACGCAATCATCGGCAACGGTGTGTCGCTTGGCACAGGGACGATCACGGTGAATTTCGATGGCAAAGCGAAACGCCGGACCGTGATCGGCGATCATGTGTTCCTGGGCAGCAACACCCAGCTCATCGCACCCGTCGAAGTGGAAAGCGGTGTGAGCTTTGCGCACAACGCTGTGCTCACTGGCAAAGTGCGGGCTGCGGACGCTGCACCCGCTGAGGTGAAGAAAACATCGAAATCATCGCGCACGAAGAGAAAAAACTAGCTGCAGCACGTGGCGAAGTGATCAAACCGCGCTGAGTCAACGCAGAGAGATGCACGCGGGGCGACGCGATCCCTCAGCTTGCGCCCACTTCCCGCAACAAGGCGACACTTGTCCGTGTTCCTCGCGCGAAATCCTTGAGGCTAAATTTCTCATTCGGGCTGTGAATCCGGTCATCCGGCAGGCCAAACCCAAGCAGGAGACACGGTAGCCCAAGATCGCGGACAAAGGTTGTGACGATGGAAATCGAGCCACCCTCGCGAATGAAGACCGGCTGCGCGTCAAATCCTTTTTCTAGCGCCGCCACTGCCGCGGCCACCCATTGACTATCCGTGGGGATGCTGACTGCTGGTGTGCCATGGCCAGCCCGGAACTCGATATCAGCGTAAGGCGGCGCGAGTTGCAGCACGCGCTCACGAATAGCCTTAATTACCTTGTTCGGGTCTTGTTTGGGCACAAGCCGTGCGCTGCATTTTGCAAGGGCCCGCGCTGGAACGATCCCTTTATGACCCTCACCTTGATGCCCGCCTGTAATTCCCACGAATTCAAGTGTGGGCCGAGTCCAGATGCGTTCGAGGATCGAACGATCGGGTTCTCCCCACGTACCTTTTGCGCCTACGGATTTCACAAAAGCTTGCTCATCGAAGGGCAATCGCTGCCACGACGCTTTTTCCTCAGCCGATGGCTCAGCGACATCGTCGTAAAAGCCCGGCACGCTCACACGTCCGGACTCATCATGCAGACCGGTGAGCAGGCGGCTAAGAACTTCAATCGCATTCGGCACGGCTCCGCCAAATGAGCCCGAGTGGAGATCGGCTGATGCGGTGCGGACCTCGATTTCGAACGCAGCGATTCCGCGAAGTCCCGTGCACAGCGACGGATAATCGGGAGCGAATTGCGCCGTATCGGAAATCACCACAACGTCAGCAGCCATGAGGTCACGGTGTTCCGCAATCCAGGCAGGAAGGTTCGGACTACCGATTTCTTCCTCGCCCTCGATGAGAAACTTCACGTTCACCGGCAGCGTGCCTTCGGCCGCAAGCCACGCTTCCACTGCTGCGATATGTGTGTAGAGCTGCCCCTTGTCGTCGCTGGTGCCGCGGCCGTAGATGTTGCCCTCGCGCACCGTAGGTTCGAATGGCGGTGTCTGCCATTCCTCCAATGGCTCCACGGGTTGCACGTCAATGTGCCCATAGAAAAGCACCGTGGGACGGCCGGGCGCTTCCATCCATTCGCCGTACACGAGCGGGTGCCCCGCAGTTTCGTGGAGGTTTGCTCTCAGGCCAAGCGCGCAAAGCTTTTTCGCCACCCACTCGGCTGCTCGGCGCACATCCTTTGCGTGTTCCTTTTGCGCGCTTATGGATGGGATGCGCAAAAGTTCAAAGAGTTGGTCCAACACCTGCTTGCGTGATTCTTCGAGATAGCGCAGCACTTTTTCCATAGGTCGCTATTAGCGATGGCCGCGCAGCTCGACTTCAACGATTTTCCCGCCGAAGAACACGTCCAGAACGGGCTCCGGTGAGTGCCCCCTTTTCGTAGGTCACAGCACCGTTGACAATCACCATCGCGATCCCCGCAGCTTTGCGCGGCGGAGCGCCGAATTCTCCCTTGTCCGCGATTTTATTCAGATCGAACAACACAAGGTCGGCTGCAAAACCGGAGCGTACGAGCCCGCGTGCATCGAGCCCAAAAGCCTGGGCCGGGAGGCTAGTCATCTTGCGCACTGCTTCTTCCAGCGAAAGCAGTTTTTTCTCGCGCACGAAAAGCTCCAGGAAACGCACGAATGCGCCACAGCCACGCGGATGAGGTCTTCCTTCGCCCAATGGGCCGTGAAGGGGACGGCTTTGCGCATCGCTGCAAACCATGCAAAGCGGATGCGTAAGCACGCGTACCATATCCTCTTCGCTCATGGAGAAATGCACCATCCAGACGTCAAGGGCAGCCACGCACAGGAGTTCCACGAAGAGGTCGAATGGTTGCGCTCCTAGCTCACGCGCCACATCGGCCAGTGTCCATCCTTGATATTTTGAAAATTCATTAGCCGGCATCTCCGCCAGGAGAATGTCATTCCACGGCGGAGTCTCCCCGAAATCCTCTTCCATTTCCGAGCGAATCTGCTGGCGCAATTCGACGTTACGTAGGCGCTCTAAGGCAGCAGCTGTGCCGCCATCCAGCACCCAATGCGGAAGCAAAGACGACAACTCTGTGGAGGAGGCTGTGTACGGGTATCGGTCGAACGCGATGGCTCGGCCTTCGGCAGCACGCTGCTCGATTTCGCTAATGACAGCAGCCACCTTGCCCCAGTTGCGCCGCCCTGATGCCTTCAAATGACTGTATTGCGCAGCAATCTGGGCCTGATCCACAATCTCAAAGAATTCACGGGCAGCGCTGAGAAGTCGATCGCCTTCGCCCCGCACATGCGAGGCGTACATGGCCTGACGGCATCCAGCCGCCCGCGCAAGTTCGGTGAGCTCGGCTGTGTCGGCGAACATCCCAGGCGGATAAATAAGGCCAGTGCTCAGCCCCAATGCGCCAGCCTCAAGCGCGCTCTCGAGCTCGCGGATCATGGCGCGCAGCTCGCCGTGGCTTGGCCGACGATCAGCAAATCCCATGACGCAACCGCGAATGTTTCTGTGGCCAACAAAGGTTGCGAGATTGACGGCTGGCCGAGCCGCTTCAAGGCGTTCAAAGTATTGCTCTGCGCTCGACCAATTCCATGAAAGTGGCAGTCGGCTCTGGAGGCGTTGCTCATCGGCCTGCAATGCGCCCCGCAGCGGAAATGCACTAAAGCCACAATTGCCGACGATTTCCGTGGTCACGCCTTGCGTGATTTTCGACTCGCTGGCTGGCGCAGCGAGCACCGTGTAGTCGCTGTGCGCATGCACGTCAATGAACCCAGGCGCGAGGACACAGTGATCTGCCTCCACGATGCGCTTGGCCGGCGGGCACGTCTCATCAAGCCCGAGCACTTCGCCAATGCGATCGCCCCGCACCACAACATGGCCGTGTCGCAGCGGCGCTCCGCTCCCGTCGCAGATTTGAACATTGCGCAACAGAAGATCCGCTGCATTGGCCAAATTGGGTTCTCCCTTACTTTGCCGCGCTGACTCCGGGCCGGTCATCGTGGTGGTTTCCGGTTCTGCGTGTGTTGCCGTAGGCCGAGCTAGTCATCTTGCGCGGCTTGTGGACTTATTCATCTGCTGGCGCAGGTAGGCCTCAATGAACATATCAATCTCGCCGTCCATGACCGCTTCGATATTGCTCGTTTCTACTCCTGTGCGCAAGTCCTTCACCAGCTGATAAGGCTGGAAGACATAAGAGCGAATCTGTGATCCCCAGGCGATGTCGAGCTTCTCGCCTTCTTTCGCCGCAAGCTCGGCGTCGCGCTGTTGCTTATAGTATTGGTAGAGGCGCGAACGGAGAATTTTCATTGCCACAGCGCGGTTTTGATGTTGGCTGCGCTCGTTTTGACACGACACGACAATACCAGTAGGCAGATGGGTGATGCGCACGGCGCTGTCCGTCACGTTGACGTGTTGTCCACCGCGGCCACCTGCACGAAAGGTCTCGATCTTCAGGTCCTTCTCATTGATCTCCACTTCGATGTCGTCCTCGATTGCCGGTGAGGCTGTGACGGCCGCAAACGACGTGTGACGTCTCTTGTTGGCGTCGAATGGCGAAATTCGCACGAGTCGATGCACACCAGACTCCGACTTCAGGTAGCCGTACGCGTATTCACCTTCGATCGAAAGCGTTGCTCGCGCGATCCCGGCTTCGTCGCCGGGCATGAGATCCACAAGGGAAACCTTATAGCCCCTGCGCTCGGCCCAGCGTGTGTACATGCGCAACAGCATGCTTGCCCAGTCGCAGCTTTCTGTCCCACCCGCGCCTGGATGAATGTGAAGAAAACAACTGGCCACGTCGTCGGGATCGCTCAGCATGTTACGGAACTCGAGATCCTCAATTTTCGCTTTCAGCTTCGCTGTTTCGGCCTCGAGTTCGGCTTCCATCGCCGGATCTGGCTCCTGGCTGAGCAGCTCGGCAAGCTCCAATGCGGCGTCCACCTCTTTCTCGAGTTGTTCCCACGGCTCAACCTGGCGCTTGAGAGTGTTGAGCTTTTTCAGGTGTTCTTGGGCGCTACGATTGTCGTTCCAAAAATCAGGCGCTGCTGTTTGCTGCTCCATGCGCTCGATCTCTGCACGTTTCGCGGCGTGGTCAAAGATACACCTTCGTCTGCGAAATGCGCTCGCGCAATTGCTCCAGTTGTTCGATAGTATCCGTGATCATCGTCTCTCGCACTTTTCCGATTGTGCTCAAAGCCCTGAGATCTAGCCTCTTCGCATTACCCTTTTGCTTTCTCTCAAATTCTTTCCGATACCACCTGTGTGCAAGAGCCGAGCGTGCAGATATGGGATGGGGGGCGAAAAGCACACTGACACAGCAACACGCGATGGTGCGAAGGCAGAACTATCACTCAAAAAAGAGAAAAAAGAGACGAACGAAAAATTAAAACGAATAACGCCCGAGCGCGGGTCTAATACATGCGCGAGAGGCGATCGAAGAGCAATCTTCGAGGAAGCCTCCGGAGAAGTTGCTTCAACGGTAGTGCCCTAGCCAGGGTGTTCTTCAGTTGAATTCGTTTTTCCGGTAGCCCCTCCCCCGCATCTCACATTTTGGCGATGCCCATGTGGCTTCGCAAGCAACAGGAGTAGTAGTATGTCGAACGGAACCGTCAAGTGGTTCAACGATGCAAAGGGCTATGGGTTCATTACCCAAACGAATGGCCCGGACCTTTTTGTCCATTATACATCGATCGTGGCAAGCGGTCGCAAAACCCTCATGGAGGGCGAACCGGTGACCTTTGAAGTCACCCAGGGACCGAAGGGTCCGCAGGCGACAAATGTTCGCCGTTCGAACGACTAATTGGCCGGTCATCCGGCAGCGTTGATTTGATCCAAGGACTCACGCGGCTGTGGGGAGCGAACAAGCTCTCCACAGCCGGTTTTCTTTTTTTATCCACAACTCGCCTTGCCTGCTCCGCATCATTTCTTCGCCGAGCTCTCCGCACGCCCTTTTCATGACGAGCGCTTCCTCCTCCCCACCCCAAAAGTCGCGTCGCAGGTGCGCGTGACAGTAGACCATGGAGTGCCGAGCCCAGCTGTCCAGCCGGCCATTGCTGCAAAGGCCAGGGCTTGCGCCAGAAACTAAGAAAAAATGCCGAGGCTAAAAAAGTGCATGAATAAGCCAGCAGGGTTGTTCTAGTACTCTGGCGAGAGGCGATCGGAGAGCAATCTTCGAGGAAGCCTCCGGAGAAGTTGCTTCAACGGTAGTGGCCCGCATGGGTGATCTTCAGTTGAATTCGGTTTTTCCGGCAGTTCTTCCCCGCCCCTCACATTTCAGCGTAACCCGCGTGGTACGCAGCAACAGGAGTCGTAGTATGCCGAACGGGACCGTCAAATGGTTCAACGACGCGAAGGGCTATGGTTTTATCACCCAGCCCAACGGCCCGGACCTTTTCGTCCATTACACCTCAATCGTAGCAAGTGGTCGCAAGACCCTTGTCGAGGGGGAGCCAGTGACCTTCGAGGTCACGCAAGGCCCGAAAGGCCCACAGGCGACGAACGTTCGTCGTCTCAATGGCTAATGGCCGTTCCTACGGCAAGGGCCTTGATGTGATTTGAAATTTCCTCGCGGCCGTGGAGAGCGCCCAAGCTCTCTACGGCCGATTTTTCTTTCCGCTGCCGTCCTCGTTCTTTGCAGATTCGGTTTTCCCCTGCCTCAACCGCGCTACTTCATGGCGCAAGAGATCAAGCTCGTTTTCCAACCTTTCGACGCGTTGCTCCAGTCTTTCTAGAGTAGCCACCACCTTCGTGTTGAAGAAGCTCTGTCGCAGGAAAATGGCGTCGGTGTACTTGCGCACCCAGAAGCGAACAAATTTTTTCCACGCGATGATGAGCCTGCCGATGCGTGGCCGATGCGAACGAATAGGCTCACCCTCGAGTGCAAGTCTCGCTGCTGCCCGCAAAAGGTCGAGTTCTTCGCCCACGGACGTCACCCACTCTGCTCCAAACGAGGAACGCGCCTGCATGGAGCCCGTCGCAGGCTCGTCGTAAAGTTTGGACGCACGTTTTTCCTGAACGAGCGCCCGCACCTCCGCCATGAGTTGTTCGACGTCGAGCCCTTCGGGCGCACTGATGATTCGCGGGGTTGCCATGTCGGCGTCCTGCGTTTCACTCGGCCTGCCCGGTTTTTCATTCGGTGCAGCGTCCTGGCTCGATGGGGTGGTCGTCTCATTGTTCATGGTAGGGAATGATCCTTTCACATTGCTCAGGAACTTCAACATTTATGCCAAGAAGCTCCGCCCACATTTGTAACATGGTTTAGCTATTGTCCGCCAGAGGCCACGTTGCGCCGTGGCCTGGGTTTCGGGAAGCGAAAAAACTTGACTCTTGCGACTCAAAACTCGCGAATCACGAAGATTCTGTGCAATTGCGTAAAAATTCGACAACTACAGACAGAAAGAGCGCTAGAGCCCGTCTCCTATGCCCATGAATCTTTTCAATCCGGTCTTTCATGCTCACGCATTTGTACCGGGTTCACGAATTGAGCTAGATCAGACACTGCCGCCATCGTTGCATGGCGAGGATATCGAGTACTGGCTCGAAAAGCTGAGCGAGCCGCCTCGTTTCATCGAGCGCATTTCACCCGTGGGGGTGATTCTTGGCAACGATGCGGTGCGCGGCAAAAACTGGACGGACATGATGCTGCGCGCCTATCGCCAGTTTTTCAAAACTTACAGCCATATAGCATTCTATATCCGCCAGGTGCTTGTTGACCGCTTCGGCGAACACGGCCTCCTGCCCTTTATGAGCCTCGACATCGAACCGTGCATCATCGAGCGAATGATAAACCTCGATTACGAAGAGGGGGAAAACGCTTACGGAATTCTCCTCGAACTCATTCGCACGGGCGTCGTGTCGCCCGCGGCCACCGTGCCATTCCATGTGATCCTCCCCATGCTTGGCAGTGAGTTCGATCAGCGCCTTTGCGTGCGCATGGGGCTCGAGTTTTACTGGCGCTTCGTTCGCGAGTACCTGGCCTTCATTGAGGAGACCCACGACGAACGTGCCTTCGTTTTGCCGTTTTTTTTGCCTGAATATTCCTACTCGGAAGAATCCGTGCGGATTCTTGTCGAGGAATTCCTGCGACTGGCCGAACGCGAGGAGTGCCAGAATCCTCATCTTGTGCTGATGCTCGATAATGCGCAATCCGTGGATTGCGACATTGATGTCCTGATGAAATCTTGGAACCGGCTCAAATGGGGCAAAGAAAAGCCACCTGTGTCAGTGGTGTTCCGCGATCGCGCTTTCAGCGAGTGGATGACTTATTCGCACCCCTCGGTGAAAAAGCTCCTCGACCGCACCATCGCCAAGGTGGACAGTGACCTCAACGCCGCGGGTGCGAATTATTGCTGGGCCCATTTCGAAAATCTCGAAGACCTCACTTTTGATTCCAAGTCACTCAGCAACTTCGAGCAAAAAGTCGTGAAATTGGCCCAACTTTCTTATCTCACGATCTCGCCCGATGTTTACGTCCGGCGCAAGCTCCTGCGCAAGTTTACCCTTATCAGCCACGAGCCGCAATTCGTCGAGGTGCGCTCAGTGACCGCTGGCAATGATTGGCACCCCAAGCCAAGCCTTGGCCGATGGGAAGGCGTGCTGGATTCGAACGCACCAATTCAGCTCGTAGACGAAAGCCGACCCATCACTCGGCGCGTGCGTGGTGGGCGTCTCCAGGTGCTCATGCCGCAATGCTGGAAAATTGCCTTTATACGCGCGATCCGGACCTGTGCGGCCGCTGTCAAGGGCGACCCGCATACGCTGAAAGGGGGAGTCATCGAGC
The DNA here is from genome assembly GCA_049968255.1 of Candidatus Sumerlaeaceae bacterium. Classification (GTDB taxonomy): domain Bacteria; phylum Sumerlaeota; class Sumerlaeia; order Sumerlaeales; family Sumerlaeaceae; genus DRVG01. The sequence continues at coordinate 23,242 of JBMFRB010000009.1, forward strand.
TCTTGGCTCAGATTTCCGGCCAAAAGGATCCCGCAACCGTGCGTGAACACATCTTCGAGTTCCTCTCCGCGTATGGCTATGTTTACTGGCGCGAGCATTTCTTGCAGCACGAGATGAGTGAGGCCGATGTCCAGATGCGAGATATGGTCGACGAGCTATTGCTGCGTGGCACACGAAAACGTCTGCGCGACGAAGAGTACCTCATCGCCGCAGTTGCAGCCCAAGCTTACTTCTTCGCGCTGGATGCCATGCGTAGCCACGCCACTCATTGGGAAAATCTCGATCAGCGTGCCGCTTATCAGAATGTCCTTATGATCACGCTGGCGTTGGTGAACCTCATGACCGTGTATCACTGGATGAAAAAGCCGGCCGAGGCCAAAAAGCTCTTCGATGTGATGCAAACCGAGCTGTTCGACTTCGAAACAGCTTACCAGCGTTACGAGCTGGCGGAGTATGGAGTGACTTCGCAAGAGTGGGAGCTTGCTGTGAAAAGCGAGATCGAAGATTCGCCGCTAAACCTCGTGACTCGGGCTGCGCGGCGCACCGCTGCACGCCACCTGCGTCCCCTCGGCTATAAAAAAGAATTCAGCCGCGAAGATGAGGAAATCCCCCATGCCACAGGCCATATCTGGTCGGCCGAAATTGAGAATATCAATTATAAGTGGGAAAATAAACTCTTCTGCGGTTTGCGCGAGGAATGAGTTGCCACTTTCCTGCACAAACACTGGCCCCCACGGTCCGCGCGGCGTGCCTTGATGAGCAGAGAAAGCCCCCCGTACTAAACGGGCAAGACGTGGCCTCGTGTTTTTCCGGCTCAAGTATGTGCGTCGAAAAACTCGGGCGGGCTGGAACAGGCATCGCGTACGCGAAGTTCCTCCTTTTTCTGCAAAGAAGACGGGGGGCCTTAAAGGTTTCCCCGTTGCATCGCTCTTCGTGACGCGAGGCTGCGCTGCGAGGCCCAAACGACCGTATTCGCGCCACATGCCGGCGAGGTTGCCCCCGCAGTATACGACTCCTTCATGAAGAGATTTGATCACCCCTCAGCGAACACGTTCAGCGCGATGGCGCACAAAGAGTGTGACGTATTATTTCGTAAGCGGCAGAGCAAACTCTGTGACTCAGGACAAGCATTGCTTGTCGCTGCATCACGGCGATGTTCACTCTTATTTCCCAAATACTTTCACGTCTGCCTTGGAAGGGCTTTACGGAATGAGCGTGCGCTCCACAGCCATCGCACGTTTCGCTGAAGGCTGCCTGCTTTCTGACCTCAAATGACTTCGCTCTCGAGATCGTCCCGTATAAGAAGCAAAATGGCTGACTGTGGCACGACCAAATAAACTTCGCCACAGTAGCGAATTTCGACCGCCTCCTTACGAAGAAACAGGGCGTAATCTCCCTCGCGCGCTTGCACGGGAATATAGCGCACGCTGCGGTCGCCTTTATAGTGCTCAGCCCATGGCTCGGAATCGTCTGCGGCGAGATTCGGCACCGCTATGCCTGGTCCCACAGCTAGCACACGCCCCGACTGAACAGGCTCCTTCTCCATGACGCTTTGGGGCAGTACAAGTCCCACCTTCGTGCGTTCTTCTGGATTGTCGGGTTTGATGAGCACACGATCTCCAACCACGAGTATCTCTTTTGTTCCAATATGCATGACAAAAACAAATGCGGCATTTCCGCTTCCATAGTCGAGCAGAAAATCGGCGCAGCAGTCCGACCTCGCCTCCTTCCCCTATTTACATACCAGCAATCAAATCGCATCTCCGCGCAGCAGGACCACATTGTCGTTCTCGATCCTAAGGCTGAATGTACCTCAACTCACTAGCGGAATGAGAAATACGCCATACTCTTTTTCTTCTGCTTTTGACGCGGTAGTAGCCCCAGCTGCAATTGTGAGTCAATCGAGCCAAAATTCTCCAAAGGGCTCCCGACCCATTGCTTGCCAAGGAGGCCAGCCATCAGACCCACAAAAATTGTACGAGTTGCTCCCAGCCAACGAAACATGGCACACATTGTCTCGTTCATTGACGTCGTTTAGGGGAACTGACCTGCCGATTTTACTTGCACGCGTAAAATATCGCCCTTGGCGTAGCTCTTAGGCGTGGGCGCGCAAACAGTGCCGCGCACGTGGTGTCGCAAAAATCCACACGTAAGGAGCGGGGTAATGACCAAATACAAGATTGCCTGGTTGCCAGGCGACGGAGTGGGACCCGAGGTGATGGACGCCGCACGCATTGTGCTCGATGCTGTGGGGTTCGACGCTGAGTATCATCACGGGGATATTGGTTGGGAGTTTTGGAAGAAGGAGGGCGATGCTCTGCCCGAGCGCACAATCGAGCTGCTCAAGACCTGTGATGCAGCGCTCTTCGGCGCAATCACATCGAAACCTGCAAAGGCCGCAGCAGATGAGCTCGCGCCGGAACTGCGCGACAAGGGGCTGACCTACCGCAGCCCGATCGTCCGGATGCGCCAACTCTTCGATCTCTATATTTGCTTTCGGCCGTGCAAAGCCTATCCCGGAAATCCCCTCAACTTTAAAGAGGGAATCAACCTCGTCGTTTTTCGTGAGAACACGGAAGACCTCTATTTTGGCCTCGAGTTTCCGGAGTTCCCGGAGAATCTGCGGCAACTGCCCGAGTTCTCACGCATCCCGCAAAAGGCGGCCGTCTCGCTGAAGGTCAACACCCGGCGAGGGTGCGAGCGCATCATCGAGGCGGCCTTTGACTACGCACGCAAAAATAGCCGGAAAAAGGTGACCTGCGTGCACAAGGCCAACGTTGTGCGTGCGTCGGACGGACTCTTCCTCAATGTGTTCAAAGAGGTGGCCGCGCGCTACCCCGACATTGCGAGCGACGACGCCAACATCGATGCCCTGACGATGTGGCTGCTAAAGAATCCCTTCAATTACGACGTGCTTGTTGCGCCGAACCTTTACGGCGACATCATCTCGGACCTTTGCGCGCAAATGGTCGGAGGACTTGGATTCGCCAGCAGTGGAAACATCGGCGAAAAGGTTGCCGTGTTCGAGCCGACACACGGCAGTGCGCCCAAGTACGCTGGCCAATATAAAGTCAATCCGATAGCAACGATTCTTGCGGCCAAACTTATGCTCGATTGGCTCGGCGAAAAGCAGATGGCCCAGCGGATCGACAATGCTGTCGCCAAAGTCATTGCCAAGGGCGAGGTGCGCACCTATGACATGGGGGGCAACGCCTCGACGCTCGACATGGCAAAAGCTATTGCGGACGAGCTTTAGGCCTAGACACATGTGACTGTCATCGTGGGGGAGTGTCCTAGCACTCCGCACGACAAATCAATCATACTAGGGAAAGGGAGACGCCATGAGTCGAAGTGCGGTTCTACGCAAGGCCATCATGGAACGCCGTGCCGTTGTGGTGCCGGGCTGCCATGATGCTTTCAGCGCAAAGGTCATTGAGTCATGTGGTTTCGAAGCCATTCAGATCTCCGGATTCGGCGTGGCCGGATCGCTGCTGGCAAAGCCGGACGTGGGCCTCGTTCAAATGAAGGACATCCTCGATATCACATGGAATATCGTGGATGCGGTGAAGATCCCTGTGATGGCTGACGTCGATACGGGCGGTGGTAACGCCATCAACGCAGCCTACATTACCGAGCGCCTCATCAAGATGGGTGTGGCGGGCATGAACATTGAGGACCAGGTCTTTCCGAAGCGCTGTGGCCACATGGCCGGCAAGGAAGTGATCAGCGCGGAGGAAATGGTCGGAAAGATCCGTGCATGCGCAGCGGTGCGCGATCGCCTGGACAGAAATTTCATCATCAACGCGCGGACAGACTGCTTTGCGGCGATGGGCCTCGAGGAAGCAATTCGCCGCTGCAAAATGTACGCTGAGGCAGGCGCCGATCTTGTCTTCATTGATGCCATCAAGACGCGTGCCGACATTGAGACGGCAGTGAAAGCGCTCGATTCCGTCCCGCTGTCCGTGAACCTCATGGATGCGGTCAGCGGCGTCAAAACAGAACTCATTCCCATCCCTGAGCTCGCCAAAATTGGCGTGGGGCGAGTCTCGATTCCTGTGGCCTCCATCATGGTTATGCACAAGGCGCTTAAGGACTTCTTTACCGCGCTCAAACAATCGCCAACAGGTACGCTGCCGGGCCAAACTCAGTGGCTGACCTCTTTCGAGGAATACACGAGCTTCGTTGGGCTGCCCGAGTATCGTGCGATGGAGAACGAATATCTGCCCAAAGCCAAATTGGCTGAGAAATACGGCAAGTAACAATGGCGCTGGGGCGCAAGGGGCGCAGTGGCGCGTCCCTTGCACCCCCGACAAGAAAGGTTGGGTGCAAACATGGGTGCAACGCTAGCTGAAAAAATTTTCGCTAAAGCGGTGGGAAAGGCGAGTGTGAAACCGGGCGACGTGCTTGAGCCAAAGGTCGGGCTCGCTATGTCGCACGAAAATGCCGCCCTTGTCATCAATCAGTTCAAAGAGATTTTCAGCGGCACTGGACTCGAACTGCGCGTGTGGGATCCCTCGCGCATCGCGATTATCTTCGATCACCGCGTGCCTGCCGAAAGCGCGAAGACGGCAAATAACCAGAAAAAGATCCGCGAGTTCGTGGCGGCGCAGGGGATCACGAAGTTCCACGAAATCCGCGGCGACGAGGGAGGAATTTGCCACCAAATTCTTCCTGAGAATGGTTACGTTCGTCCGGGGATGATTGTTGTAGGCACGGATTCGCACACCACCACACACGGCGCGTTAGGAGCTGTGGCCTGGGGCATCGGAGCCACAGAAATGGCAGCTGTCTGGGCGCTCGGCCGAGTTCTCAACGTTGAGGTGCCTCCGACAATGAAAATCGTCATCGAAGGCGAGCTTCCGGCCATGGTGGCGCCGAAAGACATTATCCTTTATCTCATCGGCAAGCTCACCGCGCAGGGCGGAAACTTCCGTGTCCTCGAGTTCCACGGCTCGGCGGCAAAAGCCATGCCTACAAGCGGCCGCCTTGTCCTGTCGAATATGTCTGTCGAAGCTGGTGCCACCTCGGGACTTTTCCCACCCGACGAGGAAACGCTGCGGTACTTGCGCGAGGATGCAGGCGTGACCGACGAGATCGAGATGATCGCTCCCGATGCCGATGCCGAGTACGAGAAGACCATCACCATCGACGTGTCGAAGCTCGAACCGCAGGTCGCGTGTCCGCACACGGTGGACAATGTGAAACCGGTAAGTCAGGTCGAAGGCCGCAAAATTGATCAGATCGTCATCGGCTCATGCACCAACGGCCGCCTCGACGATATTGCTATTGCGGCCAAAATTCTCAGGGGCAAGAAAATCGCCCGCAACATGCGCATGCTGGTGTTCCCAGCGTCGGGACGCATTTACCGTCAGGCACTTGATGCCGGCTACATCAAGGATCTCATGGATGCGGGCGCCGTCGTGATGAACTCGGGCTGCGGGTGCTGCCTTGGGGTGCATCAAGGAGCACTGGCTGACGGCGAGGTTGCTCTATCCACGACAAACCGCAATTTCAAAGGCCGCATGGGCAATCCGAATGCCGAAGTCTATCTTTGCTCGCCGGCCACTGCCGCAGTCAGTGCACTTACCGGCGTGATCACTGATCCAAGGAAAGGAGCCTACTAACCATGGCGAAGGTCGTGTTCAAAGTCGGCGATGATGTTTCCACCGATGCCATTTATCCAGGACGTTACATGGCAACAGTGCTTCCCACCGAGACACCGCAATATTGCTTCGCGGATCACAAGGAATTCAACGACAAGCTCAATAGGGGCGAGATCGAGCCGGGATCGGTAATCGTGGCAGGCACGAACTTTGGCTGCGGGTCTTCGCGCGAGCAGGCTGCCTCGTGTCTGAACGGATGGGGTCTTGTTGTTGTGGCGAAAAGCATCGCGCGCATCTTCCTGCAGAATGCGGTGAACCTTGGGCTCCAGACCGTGATCTGTCCTGAGATTGAGGCAGAAGTTGGCGACGAATTGGAGATCCTTCCTGATAAAATTGTCAACAAATCAACAGGAAAGAGTTTTTCAGTGATTCCGCATGCGCCGGCCCGTCAGGCGATTATCGAGGCCGGGGGACTGATTCCCTACGCACGCAAGAAACTTTTGCAGGAGCGCGGCGCTGCCGCATAGCTGGCCCGTCCGGACCATGCTGGAGCTCTATCTTGTCTGAGTCGAAACGAGGCGTCGTTCGCCCCCCAACGGCGCCTCGCTTTTTGCATGGGCTCAAGAGTGCTGCTTCCAAAGCCACCAGCTGGGGGCGCGGACGATTGCAAATGTCCCGACCTTGCAACGCGTCTGTATCCCTTGGGGGTGCCCTGCGCTTTTTTTTGTCTTGCGCTCCTGCGGGTAACTTGGTTTAGTGATTCATTCAAACAATGATTCTGGAAGAGCAATCAACCTAGGGATGAACGGAAGATGCCCGTTAAAATCACGGAATACTTGCGACCGGGCTCGTTGAAGGAGGCGCTTGCGCTGCTCGCGGAGGATCCGGCGAGGAATATCGCTGTTGGTGGAGGCATCAGCATTGTGCTCTCCGGTGCGCCGCGGCATGTGCGCGCCATCGATCTTCAGCGTGTCGGGCTTGACGCAATCGAGAAAACAAAGGACGAATTGCGGCTAGGTGCAACGGCGACGTTGGATGACATTGTGCGCTCCCAGGCGGCTGCAGACCTGGCCATGGGCGTGTTACCAAACGCGTTGCGCACAGCCGCATCCGAGCCAATTCGTCGGATGATCACCGTCGCCGGCAATATCGTTCAGTGTTATTATTGGGCTACCCTTCCTCCCGTGCTCCTCGCGCTTGACGCAAAAATTCATCTGCGAAGCGCCAAGCATCGGCGCACGCTAAGTGCAGCGGAGTTCTTTGCCGAGCCGCCGATGCGCGTTGTCCAGAAGGGCGAGTTGGTTGTCGACGTGACAATCCCGTGCAAGCCGGAACGCCACGCTGCCTTCGAAAAATTGGCCAAGACGTCGAATGATTACGCACTCATCCACACCGTGGTTTCGTACGCCGAGAAGCGAGGAAAAGTCAGCAATGCGCGGGTCGTTGTCGCGGCATGCACAAGCCTTCCCGTTCGTGTGCGCGCGGCAGAGGAGTTTTTGGAAGGCCGGTTGTTGGATCTGGCCACAGCGATGGAAGCGGGGCGCATCGCCTCGGCCCAGGTCAAACTACGAGGCGACTACCGCGCTTCTGCCGATTACCGTCGCCGTGTGTTGGCTGTGATGCTACAGCGAGCTTTACTGAAAGCCGCGGAGAGCAAAATAACAAATTAGCATAATGGAAAGCTGGGTGAAGGCATGAAACTCCATGTAAGAATCAACGGAGAGCCGCATGAGCTCGAGATTGCTCCTGGCGCCGTGCTCGGGGATGTGTTGCGCAAGCTTGGCTTGACCGGCACAAAAATGGGGTGCCGCGAGGGGCACTGCGGTTCGTGCATGGTGCTGGTCAATGGCAAACCCATGAACTCGTGTCTGCTGCTCGCAGCAAAAGTCGAAGGAGCAGAAGTCACAACAATCGAAGGATTGGGCGATGTACGCCATCCGCATCCGATTCAGGAAGCATTTGTCGAAGCAGGCGCCGTGCAATGCGGCTTTTGCACTCCGGGAATGATCATCTCGACAAAAGCTTTGCTCGATGAACAGCCGCATCCCCCCATGGAGCGCGTGCGCGAGGCGCTTTCCGGAAATCTCTGCCGCTGCACCGGCTATGTGAAAATTTTCGATGCCGTGCGGCTTGCCGAACGAAAGCTCGCCAGAACATCAGGCAACGGCCACACGCGTGCCGCTCGTGCAAAGTCCTGAGCCAACACGACGGGGCGAACCGAATCACAGGAGACGTCGCGAACAACAAGCGACCTGAAACGAGGAACAAGGTCCCATGACGAAGACAGCGACACCCAAGAAAACATCGGCCAAAGCACCAGAAAAAGCGCAGCCCAAGACACGCACAGTTGGAAAACCCGTCCCTAAAGTGGACGGACTTGCGCTGGCAACGGGGCGGGCAAAGTTCACCGCCGACGAGGTACCTCCGAACTGCCTAGTCGGCATGCTTTTACTTTCGCCGCATGCGCACGCGAAGATCAAATCCATTGACACTCGCGAGGCCGAAAAACTGCCTGGCGTACGCGCGATACTCCACCATGGCAACGTGCCACGCATCGCTCATACCACCGCAGGGCAAGGCTTTCCGGAACCGTCGCCGTGGGACACGTTCATGTTCGATCACAAGGTCCGCTATGTAGGCGACCGGGTAGCCGCAGTGGCTGCAGACACACGCGAAATTGCCCTCGAAGCGCTCCGGCTCATTCGCGTTGAGTATGAGCCATTGCCGACCGTTTTCGATTTTGAAGAAGCGCTCGCGCCGAACGCACCCCTTATCCACGACGAGCCCGATATCACAAGTTTTCTTCCCTTTGATCCGAAACGCAACTTAGCGGCCTGGGCCAAGGCCGATGTCGGCGACGTCGAAAAAGGGTTGGAGCAAGCGGATGTCGTCGTCGAAGGCCAGTTTGAAACCCATTACTATGCCCACGCCCCGATTGAGCCACATGTGACGCTCACTTATCTCGATCCGGATGGCCGGATCGTCATACGCACATCGACTCAGGTGCCGTTTCACTGCCGGCGAATTGTGGCGCAAACGTTGGGCATTCCCGTACGCCAGATCCGGGTGATCAAGCCCCGGCTCGGCGGTGGTTTCGGTGGCAAACAGGAAATTCTCCTCGAAGATGTGTGCGCCATGCTTACCTTGCGCACGGGCCGGCCCGTGTTCATGGAACTCAACCGCGCGCAAGAGTTCACCAGCTCCCGGACCCGTCACCCCATGCGCATGTGGGTGAAAATGGGTCTAAAGAAAAATGGTGATATCACGGCCATTGATTTTCGTGGGATACTCAATACCGGTGCCTATGGTTCCCACGGGCTCACGGTGCTGACCAACGTTGGCAGCAAATGCCTCGGCTTGCTGCATTGTCCAAATGTGCGATTTGACGGGAAAACCGTCTACACGAATTTGCCTGTCGGCGGAGCCTACCGCGGCTACGGTGCCACTCAGGGCATGATGGCCTTGGGCCAACTCATTGACGAGGCCGCGCGGGCCATTGGTATGGACCCTGTAGATTTTTGCTTGCGCAACCACATTCGTGCCGGCGAAACGCACCCCATCTTCCGCGCCTTGGGAGAGGGACGCGAGGGCGTGGATATGACCATCGCATCGTGCGGTTTGGCTGAGTGCATCCGCCTTGGTGCTGAACGCTTCGGCTGGAAAAAGCGCCGTGCCCAAGGGGCGAAAATGTCTGGACCTATCAAGCGTGGCGCAGGAATGGTCATTCTCATGCAAGGCTCATCCATTCCCGAAATCGACATGGCTGCCGCCATCGTGAAGCTCAACGACGACGGCTCAGTGAATCTCTACAGTGGGGCCACAGATCTTGGCACTGGCGCGGACACGATTCTTTGCCAGATCGTCGCCGAAACGCTGCACCTACCTGTGGACGATATCATTCTCACTGTGGCCGACACGGATAATTCGCCCTTTGACACGGGTGCCTATGCTTCGAGCACGACCTACCTTAGTGGCGAAGCGGCTCGGCGTGCGGCGGTGGATCTGCTCGAGAACATGCGCCAGGTGGCTGCCGAAGCACTCGGTGTGGCGCCTGAAAAACTCGACGTCGGCGAAAAATGCTTCTACGTCCACGGCAATCCACGCAAAACGATAAGCTACGAAGCCCTTGCGCGACGCGCTCTCTACTCATGCAATCAACAGCAACTCGTGGGCCATGCTTCGGCCATCTCGCATGTATCGCCACCACCGTTCGCGGCGCATTTCTGCGAAGTGGAAGTGGACACCGAAACGGGCGTGGTGCGTGTCGTCAAATACGTTGCCGCCGTGGACTGCGGTGTGGCAATCAATCCGACACTTGCCGAGGGACAAACTGAAGGCGCCGTGCTAAACTCGATTGGCGCAGCCCTGATGGAAGAGTATCTCTTCAACGACGACGGGCGAATGCTCAATCCTACTTTCAACTATTACAAACTCTTCACACCCGGTGAAACGCCACTCGTCGAGACGATTCTCGTGCCAACCTACGAACCGACTGGGCCTTATGGCGCGAAGAGTGTCTCAGAAATCAACACAAACGGTCCGCTGCCGGCCATCGCCAACGCGATCTACGACGCTATTGGTGTCCGCTTGCGTAAAGCGCCCTACACGCCAGAGCGGGTGCTTGAGGCCCTCGAAGCGAAGCGGCGAGCGGAGTTTCGGGCAACCTAATGGATCACGACGCCCTGCTGCTTAGGTCGTGGTTCTCCGCCACGAGTGGGCGTATATCCACTACCTCCATGCCGGCGGCTCGTGCGGCTTCGATGCCAAGGTCGGCATCCTCGAAGGCAAGACAAACCGAAGGGTCCACACCTAAGCGTTTCGCTGCTGTGAGGAAGAGATCCGGTGCTGGTTTGCCACGCTCGACGTCATCTGCTGTGACAATGGCCCGAAAAACATCAAGAAGTCCCAGTGCCTCGAGCGTCTTGCAGCACGAACTACGTGTGCCGCTTGTGGCCACGGCCATCGGTAATTTGCCTGCGTGTTCGCGAATGAGCCGAACCACGGGTTCAATGGGTTTCACTTCAGGCAGCATCCGAAGAAAATGCTCTGATTTGCGTTTTCGTGTCGTCTCTGGGTCTAAGCGACAACCGTGGCGCTCATTGAGCAAATGAATGATATCGAGCGTTGGCATGCCGGCAAGTTCATAGAAGAGTGCTTCTGGAAATTTCGCCGCATCTGAGCCTAAGACATGGAGCCACGCCTTATAGTGCAACGGCATCGTGTCGGCGATGGTGCCATCGCAATCAAACACTAGTCCACGAATGTGAGAGGGTATGTCAATCACACAAATCTCCTCAAGCATGCGGTGTGCTTCTGTCGCTTTCGAAGCAACGCAATTTTAGAAACGCACGAGAAAACGGGATTGGCCACGCCCCTTCTAATAATGCTAACATGCCAACATACTAATAAATATAGGACCAGCTTATGATTTTGGCTCGGCTTCCACGCCTTGGAACTCGAGGAACTCGCATCGGATCTTCGCGCGCTCAAGATCAACCGGCACGCCCTCCTGTGTCTGTACGAATCTCCATTGTTTGGCTGTCGCCGCCGGCTGAGCCTCTAGGTCTATCCGCTGAAGGTAAACGGGACACGAAGCCACAGCGTAGCAGTTATAAAATTCAAAGCAGCGCTCTCCCACGCGCGATTCTTCACGTTCGACGATGCCCCGAACTTCCTCTTTGCTGGGCACCGATGATGCCAGAGCCATGAGCGACGAATTTGGATAATAGTGCTCCAGGATCTCACGATAGTTCTTGCCGCGGTAGGCCATCATCGTAGCGCCGACCTGACACATGCCGGCACCGTGTCCCCAACCAGCACCCTTGAGGATCACTGTGGCGATGGTCCCATCCGCATTGCGCTCGTAGTTCACAACGAAAGCCGAGCTGTAAAGGAACGACGGACTCAGCGCTTCTCGGATAGAGTATTGCTTGGCGACTGTGCCGAGCACCCATGAACCGCGCGTGCCCACGACGCGCAGGTATTCCACGCGTCCCGATGCTCCTCGCGAGATTGGCTCGAGCGCCTCAAGCCGTCCGATATCCACGCCAAGGTATTGAGATAGCCGCTCTTCGAGTTCCCGGCGATCGAGCCGAATCTCCCAACGAAAGTAAGGTGCAGAATAACGCAGGTAAGGTGGCACGTCGTCGCCAGTGGTGTTGCACCACACATCCGGTTTTGCGGCGATAAGCGCCGCTGCGTGCTCCTCCGTGTTTGCAGGGAAGTATTGTTCGACTTCGGAGCCAGCTGGCGCATCTGGCTTAGCCACGAGATAGCCACGGGGCTCCTCGTTCCACACGCTGTCAAAACTCTCAATGATACCTCCGCACATTTTCGAGTAGCGGCAGTCGCACACCTCTCCATTGTGCACGAGAACCTCACCTAGTGTGGCGAGAGTCACACGCCGCGAATCGGCTGTTTCGCGCGAGGATCCTCGATAGCATTGGCAATGGTCATCTGCGCACAGGTGGAAAGGATCGGCATAATGGTGTTTGCCCATCGTGGCAAAGAGGGTATTGCGTGCGGCGACCGTCTGGGCCTTGAGCAGTTCCTCGGGCATGACCGACATCATCTCCGACGAGTTCACCGAAAAAAGGTAGGCCTCGGCCGGCAGCTCGTTGATCGCGGTCAGCAGCCCCTTATTGTCGACCCGTATTTCCACGACACCGCGGAAGCGCTGGCGTTCATAGTGCTTCCAGTGAAAACTCACTCCGACAATCACATCGTGAATGACTGCGCGATCGTTGTCGGGATCGCATGGCTCGAACCGAACCCATTGGCCTGCCCGCAGCACGAGGTCCCCCGCGTGCACACGAACCATGCCACGGGGCGCCTCGACGCACTCGGTCATGAGGGAGACGCGTTCACGTTTCGGCAATCGCGCTTGCAGCGTCGTCGCTTCTTCCTCTGTGCCATAGCGCCGCGAGCAACGCCAGTATTCGACGCTGGAAATTCCGGCCGCAAACTCGTACCCAAGTCGCAAAGTTTCCAAGGGATCAAGGACAGGATGCGGTGAGCTCACTGCATCGGCGACCTCGCGCTTAGGCGATTTCGCCAGGACGAGCCGATAGCCAAGCACTGCGGGCCGCGCCTCGACCACAGTGAACCGAAAATCCGCCGCCTCGAGCAAGCGCTCATCTCCCCGTGCGCCCGATGCCGTGACGATGCGATAGCGGCCCCGCAGCGAAACTCGAATCTGCTGCTGGTGTTGAAGGATCCCGATGCGTACGCGGGGACCCCACCACTCAGAATAACTGAGTTTCTCCATCTCATCTCCTCGCGCTGAAATTGAGGGCTAGTGTTATGCCTCTTCTGCCACGCTCGCAAAGCGGTCGCTGCTCGCTGAATTCCTGCCGCAGCGCCGCTCAATGATCGAAAGCAGGTCATCCAGGCTTTCGCGCGAGCATTCTCCCATAAAGCAAATCTGGATCCAGTTGCGCTCAAGTAGGTACTCGCTCATGTAGCTGAGCAGGAAGCCGGCCTCCTCGAGCTCGCGTCCCACGTCGAAAGAGCGCAGGTGTGGCGGTAGCACCAGTGTGATCACGGCCGGTGCCGCATGCTCCTCCGGCGCCAGCACGGTCAGGCCTGCCTGGCGCAGACGCTCGCGAGCCCACGCGGAAATCTCTGCACGTTGCGCGAAAGGCGGATGTGCCTCGAAGCGTTCTAGAGCGGCCTTCAAAGCACGGATGAGGTTCGATGAGTGGGTGAAGGGCACGCCCTCTTTTGAGGCGTAATAGCCCAGATCGAGGTAGCGCGGCAAAGATTTTGCTGGGATGACTTTGTGGTTATAAAACACCATCGACAATCCCGGGAATGAGCCAATCCCCTTGCCACTCACCGCGGAAGCAAGGTACAATTCGCTCATGTCCAGCGGCACAATGCCAAAAGACGAAATGCAGTCCATGGCCAGCTTAATGCCGCGCTCCTTAGCAATAGCGAGTAATGTCGGCAAGTTGTTGAGAATACCTGTGGACGTCTCGCAGTGCACCCCCCACATCCAGCCCAGCTTTGGACTTTGCTCCACACGCGCACGCAAGGCCTCGTAGTCAAACGGCTCGCCATAAGGAGCGTCGAAAACCTCGAAGGCTAGGCCAAAACGCGACGCAGCGTCGGCAAGCCGCCAGCCGAACTCACCGTTGGCGAGAACAAGACCAGGCCTATTGAGCAGCTTCAATTGCGCACCGACCACATCATTGGCCAGCGTGCCTGAACCGACGAAGATCTCGACATGTCGAGCCTTTGTCAGCCGGCACAGTTGCACCTTCATGCCCTGAAATTCGCGCATAAACTCCTTGCCGCGATGCGACACAGGTGCCTGCGCAAACGCCGCCTGTACGTCGGGATGAATGTTCACGGGACCCGGCAGGAAATTTGCCACACGGGTCTCAGATTCATTCTCCATACCGAGGATTTCCTCCGGACCGAGAACCTGCATGGTGATTTTTTCGAATTCCTTCTTTGTCATGTACATCGGCTGAAATTGCGCCCCAGGGCTGCCCACAAGCGGCCCAAAAGGCACAAAGCCCAGATGTTGATATAATTTGAGCTGGCGAGTGGTTCCGCTGATGAGCGCCAGGTCATAACCCTTACGCAAGGCGTAACGGGCTAGTTCCAGTGCCAGGCCGCGGAACACGCGCCCCGTGCGAAATTCTGGCTCCACTGCCAGCAAGCGAATTTCGCACATGGCATTTGCTGGGGGCAAGAGATCGTCAAGATCCGCTAGCTTCAGATCCAGCGAAAAGGGGCGGCGATCCCGCACTGCCAACATTCCCACCACCCGGCCGTCGCATACGCAAATCAGATAGGTGTTTTCATCATGGAAACGATCCACGAGCTTCCCCTCTTCATTCGGCTGATGCTGGGGGATCTCTTTGACAAAAGTCCGGTAATTGAGCCTGTGAATCTGCTCGAACTCTTCCGGCTCAGTGGCCACTTTGAATGTAAGCGGCTTATGCGATTTCATAAAGCCTTTCGCTCCTCCCACGTGCTCCCAGGAGCTTGCCCGCGGGGTGCTCGTGAATCGCCTTTGCTATTTTTTTATTTCTCAAGCTGCGTTTATCGTATATCTGTTGAAGTGAGTTCAAGCATTGTCTAGCAAGAAAACGCTTCGAAAGCCAGTCCTGCCGCGCCAACAATTCCTGCATCTGCGCCGAGCTGAGCGACACAAATGTGTGCTCGCTCCGCGGGGCGCCGAAAGGCACGCGCACGGGCGAAATCACGCAGCGGCGTAAAAATGAATTCGCCCGCTCCAGTCAAAGCACCGCTGTAGATCAGGCGCTCGGGATTCAGGATATTAATGACGCTTGCAGCCGCAATGCCAAGAGCTTTGCCCACGTCGTAGAGCACCTGTCTCGCGAAGGCATCGCCTGCAATCGCTGCGTCGTAGACAATCCGTGCGCCAAACGTTTGCTCTTCACCAGCAGGTATGCATATCGAGGTTTGCACGCCACTTGCCAGCGCTTCGCGCACGACACGTCGGATTGCAGTGGCACTGGCGTAGGCTTCGAGGCATCCGCGCGAGCCGCAGTTGCAGAGCGGACCGTTAAAATCTATGGTCATATGACCAAGCTCTCCTGCCGTATCGTCGGGACCGGTGTAAAGCTTGCCATTGAGGATGAGGCCGCCGCCCACACCTGTGCCAAGTGAGAAAAGCACCATGTTCTCACAGCCGCGACCGGCTCCTGCCCAGAACTCCCCGTACGCCGCTGCGTTTGCATCATTGTGAAGGACCACTGGCAGGCCGAGTGCATGTTCAAGCCGCTCGCGCACGGGCGCATTTTCCCACCCCGGGAGATTTGGAGCTTCATAAACGATGCCGAGCCGCGAGTTCATTGGCCCAGGCACACCCATGCCCACGCCACGCACGTTGTGGCGCGTAGCCAGCTCACGAGCCGTTTTCGTCACTCGTTCGATAACGCTTTCAAATCCTTCCTGGGCGTGTGTTGGAATTTTCATCTGCTCCACGATGCGCCCGTCAGCGTCCACGATGCCAAACTTTGTGTCAGTCCCGCCAAGATCGATTCCTAGCATCAGCATAATACCGTCAAGCCAAGGTTGGGAGCGTTTCATGTCAACGACAATGGACAAAGAGTTTGGGATAAGTTCCTAGCGCATCTCCTGCGAAAATCATCGCACCCTTATCAATGGCGAGCGTTTCCGCGACCGCCGCCTCTGCCCCTGTTTCCGCCCATAGAAAAGCATACACGGAGAGCTCGAAGCGACGTAGGGCTCCCCTTCGTATGATCCAAAAATTTGCACCACTTCGAACCCGGCCCGACGAAGCGCTGCCACGAGCTCGCGCCGACTGTAAAGACGCAGGTAATAATCCGCCACCTCCGTACGGTTTCCCACCGTGAAACGTGTGACATTCGAAAGAACTCTGCGCAAGCGGTCGTAGCTAAACTCTTCCTCTATCTCGAAATCCTTTGTGATGAGCCAACGGCGCGGAGCACTCATCACGGCTTCGATAAGCGGCCGGGGATTTGGCGCTTCCAGAAGAAGCTGGCCACCCGAAATCAGGACTCGCCCAATCTCCTGAAGCACGAGTTCATTTTCGGCGATCGGAGCAGCCTGAGCAGCTTCGGCCACATCGGCAGGCGTGTCGCCCGTCTTATAACTGCCGAATTCAGGAGAGACAAGTTTGCGCTCATAAAAGACTTGCGGCAGTTTCCACAACTCTCGCTTCACATCGAGCGAGGGGGAGGCCGGTGGTTGTACAAAATAGCCAAAGCTATTGAACAACAGCACAACGGCGTCAAACGAAGCATCGCGCAATGGCAAGCGTCGCATATCACCTCGGATGGCTGAAAATCGCCCCACCTGACGTCGCGGCATAGTGGCCAGTGCTCGTGCCAGATATTCGTGGTTGTGGTCCAGCCCCACAACCCACGCGTGTCGTGAGAAAATTCGCGCGTGGCGGCCAAATCCGCAAGCGAGGTCCAAAACACGTTTGCCGTCGAGTTCAAGGATGTGCCGCGCGAACTCTGCTTCCCGCCGTGTTTGCGAAGGCGGCAGCAAATGCCGGCTGTAAAGTTCTCCGTAAAGTTTGCCAAAATAGCGCTTCGTCCAGTCACCTGGCCCTGGGCCATGCGCCGTCATGCGCTTTGCCTCCGGGCAAGTTCGTCGCGGATTTCGCGTTCGAGAGCTGCATAGTCGACGTCCGCCCGCTGATAAGTCTCGTCGAACAGCTTGGCGTGGTGCTCAAACTCGTGAATGTCTTTGTATCCTTCGAGCATGCAATGCTGGCAATCGAAATCCTCTTCGGGTGTGCTCACGCGACGACGGAAATCCTCATATGCGGGGCCAACCCAAGCCTCGACAAAATCCATGCCGCGGAGCGAGCCGAGGCGCGAATCGTTGACGCAGCAAGGGCCCAGCGAACCATCGGCATGCACGAGCACAAAACCGTAAGGTTCCACGCACTTGAGCCGTGGCGCGTCTGGCGAATTCTTTCCCTCGGCCGTGTGCTCATCGGTTTGGCTTGTTCGCTGTTGTCCGAAAAAGCCAGGAAGATAGAGGGCGAGCCCAAGTTCCTCGGCCACTCGTTTGGCGTCGGCCATGCAGCGATCCGAAAGCTCCTGATAAAAATAGAGCGACTCCGTGAGCAGCTCGCGGCTGTAGACCTGCAAAAATCCTACGTTCACCGCGTCGGCGCCAAGATCCTTCGCCATTCTTACGAAATCAGGGAGTTGTTCAATGTTCGACCTTTGCGCCACGAAATTCAAGGCCACGCGCGGACGTGTGCGCTTCAGCTCGCGTCGCAGCCGGGTGAGAGTTCGCACGTTGTCAATCACGCGATGGAAAAGCTTAGAGCCACGGATTTTTTCAAATGTCTTCGCGTCCACTCCATCAATCGAAATCCATAGCTCATGTAGCCCCAATTCGATGAGGCGTCGTGATATCGCTTCCCCAAGCAGCAAGCCGTTCGTGATAATGCGCACGGCACAATGTTCATGTGGCACCTCGGCCAGCATCTCCATGAGCTGCGGGTGCAGGAATGTTTCTCCACAACCCGTGAAATGGATGAGGTCCATGTAGCGCAGCAGCGGCCGGATTTTAGCAAACACATCCAGGGAAATGCGTTTGCGCGGACCAGAGAGAACTGTTTGTGTGCACATCGGGCAGCGTAAGTTGCACTCATCCGTCACCTCAATGTACATGCGATGGGGATAGCTAGCTACGCGGCGCAAACCATGCCGATGCTCATAGTTACGGATTTCGGCGTTAAGGCGGCGTGCCACTGAGTCCTTGGCCACTGCATCAAGAGTTTGCCGCACAACATCAAGGTACTCCATAGGCGGCTCATTGTGGGCTGACTCTTCGTAAGCTGCTAGGAGGTAAGGCACTTCCCAGACGTTGCGGTTGGCCGGTGCCTGACATTCGTAGCAGTCGCGGGAGAAACACCCCCTGGCTGCCTGCTCACGCAAAGAAATCCAGTCCGCATCGTCCCACTCGTGCCTAACGTGGCCACGGCGCAATGTTTGTTGCGTGAAGCAGCTCGATGCCATGTTTCCTGCTAGGTGAGCAGACCCGTAAGCTCGCCTATAGAATGCGGGTTCGTGGCTATCCATGCCCAGGAGAGCAGGGGCGCCGATGAGCTCAATGTTCATGTTCTTACAACGCGCCACAAAGCGCGAAAGAGTTTCCTGCGCTTCTTCCTGACAAAAAAAGAGCGAACGTGGGATGGCCGCGGCATCCCGCGCGCGTTCCAAAAACAGCGCAATCGAATGAGGTCTGAATTGCGCGTCTAAGAGCGAGTCTGTTGCAAGCCAGGACAGGTTTTTGCGATTGAGACGCAGCTGCCATCCGAAATGAATCATCTGCCCAGGATTCTCGTGATTCCACTCCCATAGAAATCTAGTGACTTTGGGGAGCGCCTCGTGCGGCGGCGGCAAGACCTCACCGTTGCCAAAGTCTACGATCAGCGTTTGGCACAAAACGGACTCAAAAAAAGTTTTCAGCTCGCCAGCTTCCAGCAGTGCCGGATGACGCACGAGCAGACGCGCCGCACAGGGAGCTTGTACAAAATGAGCTCCGAGACTCGCTAAGCACGCGGCGCTTGGGGCAGGCCAAACATCAGCGACAATGGTGAATTCTCGCGCCCAAAGCAGAACGCTGGCTAGTGCGTTCGACAATTCTCCCTGATCAGCAAGCTGCGAAAGGTAAAGGACGCCGTGCGTCGGCAGCGATGCGACACGACCTAGCCCTCGATGGAATTCCACTTCTTGCAATGCCGCATTGAGTGCGTGTGCCGCCAGCGGATCCGAGCACTCTTCGAGGGCCCTGCGCAGGGAGTGCTGAAACTCTCCAAAGTTGTCATGGTTTCCCTTCCGACTCTGCGGAGGCGCTCCCTCGTTACCAGGATCAGAAGCTTCCTCAGCAAGCCGATAAAAGGCGCGATAAGCCGCCTGGGCTAATTTCGGATGACGTGCGAGCCATGCAGGCTCCTGCGCCAGCAAAGCCAGTGCGCGACACGTCAGTTCGCGCATGAGTGGCTGGCGGGCGAATGCTCGCGCAGCTTGATGTGCCAGAGATGGCTGTGAGACCTTAGCATGTTCCATCGACGATCAGACACAAAACCTATTCTTCGTAAGCTTACCGCAGTGGGCGAAAAACGTTCCGTGAGCAAAAGAAAGGGGGCGGATGCCGTGTGGTTGAGGCAACCGCCCCCTCATCCATGAGTCCTAGAACCCGGACCAACGTGTTTCTCGACCCTCTCGCTTCTCACTCCCTGTGCCGACTTCGGTGCAGGAGTCTCGGCAGCTGAGGACTATTCAGTTGTTTCCAAGAGATGAACATGCGTGCCTACGGTCTGCCTGAGCATGTAAGCACGAAAATTCGGTTACACATCCGATGGAAAAACGATCACTTTCAGCCGGTAGCTGTTGTCCGCTTCGTTGAGCTCGCGGATGCGATTTGTTGCATCCACGCGCACCTCCACCTCATGTTCACCCTCACCGAAGGGCGGCAGCTCGACGCCACTGAACGAGTACACGCTTGGGCCATAGAGCGGCGGCACAGCGAACGATTTCACCACGACGCCATCCACAAGAATATCGGCCTGCGATGCTTTACCCGCCTCCGAAGTCCCCGTGTTCGCGACCGAGAACCACGCATAGACGGGTTGTCCGCTCAACAGCACGTCGGGGAATGGCACCCAGTCAGTCCGATTGCTTAGACGGAGCGGGCGATATAAATTAGACGGGGGGAGCAGTCTCGCTGCTGCACCAGAGTCGATATTTTTCGCCGCGAAATTTGGGAAGCTATCCGGTGGGGCAGGTCCCGGAACGATGGCAAGATTCTCCCCCTTTCGGATCTTTCCTATCGCTGCCCAAGCGTCGACGAGGCCAGCTCCTGTCACTTGGTCAAATCCTGCTGCCGCCCGATCACCGGTCACGTCCACCGCCGTTTGCGAGAGAATCCTCATGATATCCGCCGGCTTGAGCTTTGAATCCGCCTGCCGGAGCAGGGCCGCCACCGCTGCAGCATTGGGAGCCGCCGCGCTTGTTCCAAAGAAATTCGGAAATGGTGTTCCGTCGTCATAATCGAATCCGAATAACAAGGTGTCGCAGCCGTCCACGGCAGCGATGTTCGGGACTAGAGCCACTCGAGGCTTATAACGCCCCTGCGCATTGAAGGGAATCTGAATGTTTCCGCCGCGCGAAGTGAACCACTCCGGGTCTATGAGTGACGTCGGTCCGTGGCCAACCGGATCATAGGCAGGAGCTTCCTCAAAGCGTACTGCTGCCACACATCCGGCGCCACTGGCTGTCTGGTGGCCGGTGGTTGTCGGCCCTAGTACGGGCACGATGACTCCATGTTCGTCGGCTCGGTACGCCCACAGCCAAAATTCCACCGGCGTCCGCCGGTTCTGCGGGATGTGATTCTGGGGACCATGGAAGTGATCGACCGCGACATAAGCTGTGATAGGTTCAGTGCCAGAGTAAGAAATATAGAGAGTTTCTATGGGATCGCCCATTGGGCTGCCAGCCTCTCCCTGGCTGTCAGAGTAGCTGAACCATAATGACGCTTCGCTGGGAGGCACAGGCTCCGTCATGAAATAAAGATCGAGGTCTACTTGGGCGCCGCCTGTCGAAGGGGAGAACGTCTCCCACGGTTGGTTCCACTGCAGAACGAGAGTGATCTCCGAGTCCGGCGTAAAAGTAATCGGAAGGTAGGGGCCATATCCTGATCCCCACACTGCAAGGTCCGCCTCGGTTGCAGGCCAGCTCTCGTTGTCTGTCACGCCTGGATTGGCATCCTGGTAGCTAAGGCGGATTCCAGAATCGCTAGAATTCCCAGCGCACGTGAAATATGCAGTCCCTGAGCGGATCACCGACGCAATCGCGGTGGAGACAGGGCTCTCCATGAACCACGGCTCGTCATAATACGTGTAGTCGTCCGTTATGATCGTGCAACCGGCGGACCGCAGCGCAAGGATTCCCTGTGCCATGCGAAGAAAGTCCGGCTCAGCCGTGTGGAAGGCAAGCTTTGCCCCCGGTGCAATGTCATAAATGAGTTCCGCCATCGCCTCCCCTTCGTCTCCTGGCGTCCACGACGGCCAGAAAACGTTGGCGTCGTCGGCCAACAACTCGACTTCCGCGGGCAGTTCACCCATCAGTTGGGGCTTCGAATTGCGCAGAGTTCCCGGGGTGTTTTGCGGTGGTTCTGTGTCTGGCCTGCGCACCGGCGGGCCAAAAGCGAACGAGTCGGACAGAATGCCGACCTTCTGCGAGGCGCCGTCGAGAAAGCGTGAACTGCGTAACGTATCCACGCGGTGAGCCTTGACACCCTGACTCTCGGCGACACCTACGTTCGAGCGGCCTTTGTAAGCGGGTCGAATTCGCACAACTTCAGGAATAGCCGCGATAGCTTGCAGGTCTTCGTCACTACCCAAAGCCACCGTGACGACGTTGGAATCCGGATACACGCCTGTGATCTGCGAATTTTTGAGCGCGAATTTCTTCAGCACCGATTCGTTCACAGCTGTGCACCCAACGATGACGATCGTTCGCTTTGCGGCCCTAGCAAAGCCCTTGCCCGTGCTGACGGTGAACTTACCTGATTTGACAGCAAACGTTTTTTCGGCCCCTCTTTGCAGCAGCGGCGCAGCCACTTTGCGGGCTAGCGGCGGGGGGAGTGCGCCTACGGTTTTCGTTAGTGGTGCAGCACTCGAGTCAAAGCAAAGCCCCAGGGCCAGTAGAGTGCCGACCGAACTCCAGGTTCTCCTATTCATAAGCCACCTCCAAGATAGAGTTCGAAGCAGAGCGGAGGTGAAGGAAGGATAAGGCGTACTGGTGTTTCGCAATCGCCTAGCGCCCTGGTTCGCACTTATTTTCGGAAACGTGTCGCCTCAAGGCAACAAAAAAGTACGCTGCCCGAAAGCCTCGAGCAGCGTGATCGAAATCAAGAAAAGGACATAACATGAAAAAAATTATTTCGACGATGCTCCTGCGGAGGATGTAACTGGCGCGGTATCAGGCCATGGCCATTTTCGGCGTAGCCACAGGGCCAAGTTGACAAGCGAAATGAGAACAGGTACTTCAACCAATGGCCCAATGACAGTGGCGAATGCCTGCTCCGACTGGATGCCGAACACGGCAATGGCCACGGCAATGGCCAGTTCGAAATCGTTACTAGCGCTGCTGAAAGCCACACTCACGGAAGAACGGTAGTCGGCGCCGAGCCGCCACGACAGCCAGAATGTCACCACGAACAAGATCACAAAATAGAAAGTGAGTGGGATGGCCACCCGCAGCACATCGAGCGGCAAGCGCACAATCAAATCGCCTTTCAGCGAGAACATGACAACGATCGTGAACAAAAGGGCCACAAGCGTGATGGGGCTAATGGCCGGCACAAACGTTTTTTCATACCATTCGTCGCCTTTTAGGGGGCGGAGAATCAGGCGTGAGGCAAGCCCCCCAGCAAAGGGAATTCCGAGGTAAATCAGCACACTCTTAGCGATTTCCCAGATAGAAACGTCGAGGAGGACGCTTTTCATTCCGACCAGGGGCAAGAGTACACCCAGGAAAAACCATGCATAGACGGAATACGTGATGATCTGGAAAAGAGCATTGAAGGCCACAAGGCCGGCCATGAACTCACGGTTGCCGTCTGCAAGGTCGTTCCAGACGAGGACCATGGCGATGCAACGTGCCAAACCGACAAGTATGACCCCGACCATGTAGCCGGGATGATCGCGCAGAAAGATGATCGCTAAGAGGAACATGAGCAAGGGGCCCACAATCCAATTCTGGAAAAGGGCAAATCCCACAACCTTCTTGTTGCGGAACACGTTGCCGATTTCCTCATAGTGCACCTTTGCCAAAGGGGGATACATCATGAGAATGAGGCCAATGGCTATAGGGATGCTCGTGGTGCCAATGCTTAGGCTTGTTATGGCTTTTGCGATAGCCGGCGCATAGACTCCAATGAGAACACCCGCCACCATGGCCAAAAAGATCCACAAGGTGAGAAAGCGGTCGAGAACAGAAATTCGCTTTGTGACGCCACAGCATGTCTGCTCAATATTGCTCATTGTCATGCCTCCTTTTTTGCAGATTTCAATTGCTGGATCAGCGCGATTACTCGGCGCTCAATATCATCCCTTACCTGGTTGAATTGGTCAGCCGGCAGATCGCGTGGGTCTGGCAATGCCCAGTCCTCACGGTTTCTAGCGCGAACAAAAGGACAGGCATCCCCGCATCCCATGGTGATGACCCAATCCCAGTTATAATCTGGGATCTCGTCGAGGCTCTTCGAGCGATGTGCGGAAAGATCCACTCCGCACTCTTTCATTGATGTAATGGCTTTCGGATTCACGCGGCCCGAGGGTCTCGATCCCGCGCTCCACACCTCAACGAGATCGCCTCCATGCAGACGTGCAAACGCTTCAGCCATTTGCGAGCGGTTCGAATTCTCAACGCAGACAAAGAGGATGCGATAAGGCGGAGTTGCGTTGGTCATGAGGTCTCCTTTCCGGTGGACTGAGTTCTTGGTTGTGTTGACAATGTCCCTTTGCCAGAAGGCGCTGCTTTACGAGCGACAACAGGCCTGCATGATGGGGCAAGGCGTGCGTACGCAACGCGATCCTTCTCGAGGATCTCGTCGCCCTCGGGGAAATGCGAGATCACTTTTCTCAACCAAGCTCGAAATTCGCGAGACACAGAGTAGTGCACCCACTGTTTCTCCTTTCGCGAGCTGAGCAGGCCTACCTGGCGCAGCGGAGCAATGAGTTGCGAAAGAGTGGCCTGCGGAAGTTTCAGAAGATCTTGTAGCTCGCAAACGCATACCTCGCGCTCCAGCTCGAGCAGCAAATTCACAATGCGCAGACGTCGCTCATTGCTCAACAGCCTCAGAATCTGATGAAGTCGAAGTTTTGTCATCGTATCGTTCTCATACTCTTTCTCGTATCGCTCGCCCGTTCTCAATGTTGACTATAAGCAGACAGATTCGTACATTCATATATTCGAATATATCACATCGAGAAGATGCGGCGAAGGTCTGGTCACACGATAGAAACTCTTTTACAGTGCCTGAAGCGAGTAACCACTCAGAGAAAAGCGCACCAGCTGTGCGCGCAATCTCAGATCGAGGTCAAAACGCATTAGGCTTGTACAAACCCACGCAAATGACACTATGTCGAAACTGCTAATCCGCTACGCCATTTCGCCTGGAAGAAGGGGTGTGCCGCATGCCTAAAGCCAAACCAGTGGTAGTCCGTCTTATCCTGATCATGGTGGTGAGCCTCAGCTCGGTAGGGGACAATCGCAGTCTTGCTGCGAGTGTCACGACAAGCTCCCTGTCGCGACGAAGCATTGCCACTACTGTGACAATGTTCAGTCCTTCACTTGCTCGCGAGACGACTTACGTTGTGGTCATGCCGGAAAAACTCGCGCGGGGAAAGCGTTATCCAGTGATCTATCTTCTTCATGGGGCGTACGGCTCTTACCGTGACTGGCCCGAGAGAACACGACTACTCGAATACGCCGCAGGCCGTCCGTTTCTGATTGTCTGCCCCGACGGCGGGCCGTTTGGGTGGTATGCGGACACGTCCACCGGCGGACGAATTGAGACCTTTCTCACCCGAGATCTGATTCAGGACGTAGACAAACGTTTCCCAACGGTGAGCCGTCGGGAAGGGCGGGCGATTGCGGGCCTGAGTATGGGCGGACATGGGGCCCTTTCTCTAGTTGCCCGGTACCCAGACCTGTTTTGTTCGGCGTCGTCCATGAGCGGAATTTTGACCTTAGAAAATCACGCGGGAAAATGGCATCTCGACGAGCGTTTCGGAAACATCACGGAAAATCCGGACGCGTGGCGCGCCCACAGCGTTGCCCAGCTCGTCGAGCATTTCACGACCGCCGCCGTGACGCTTTATTTCGACACCGGCACGAGTGATACCACAGGTGCCGTGGCCGACAATCGCCTCGTCCACGAGCGCATGACTAACCGTGGTCTTGCCCACACGTACGCAGAATTTCCTGGCGCTCATACGTGGCGCTACTGGGACTGGCGTTTGCCCGCTCATTTAGCGTTTCACTTCGAGCGTTTTCAGTCGCTTGCTGATCCCCAAAAAGCCCCAGCCGCAACGGGCGTCGTCATTGAAGATTCCGGTCACCAGCTCTATGTGCGCCGCTGCCTGGAATTCGAGCGGGAGAACGACACCCTGGCACGCAGTGGGATGACATCGCGCCCCGTTGTGCTTCTCGGGAGTTCCAGCATTCAGGGGCTAGACCAGCAAAAGCTTTTCCCAGAGTACTGGATGCTCAACCGTGGCATTTCGGGTGACCGCATCGGCATCACAAACCGCGGCATTTTGCATCGCCTGCATAGCTCGGTTTTTGCCCTACGCCCGCGGGCCGTCATTCTTCTCAACGGCACGAACGATCTGAATGCCACGGCGCGCACCGGCCAGCCCACAATCGAGCAAGTGGTTGCCACATATCGTGATGTGCTTGAACGCATCCATGCCGCACTTCCCGATTGCCAGGTCTTGGCCGTCTCGTGCACTCCAACACGCGAGGCCTACGCGCACATCTCGCCCCTCATCCGCGAATTCAATGCGCAATTGCATCCCGTCGTTGAGGCGCTTGGCTCTTGGGCTCACTGGGTGGATACTTATTCCCACTGCGTTGATGCCGAGGGGTTCTTGCGCGAAGAGCTTTCGCGTGACGGACTCCACCTTAATGGTGGAGGCTACAAGATTGTTCAGCAGGTCTTCCGCGAGGCCCTGGCAAAAGCAGGCGTGCCTCCTGATCGGTTCTCAGATGACAAGTAGAACACGAGTGAGAGCAAAACGTGTTTGCCGCAGCGCGAGCAACGAATTGCGTCGCGCCGTGGATGGATGCTCGTGACAGACAGCAGGGGATCTCGCTCTAGTGAACTGTGAATTCTCTTGCAGATTCGTTGCGCTTTTCTGAACTGAAATATAATCTACAGCAGTGGTGCACATCATGTCCTTCAATCTGTTGCCCAGGAGGTTCTCATGGAAAACGCAGCAACGCCAGGACGCGCTCTACCCCTCATCGGTGAGAAGGCCCCCGCCTTCAAGGCCGAAACGACTCAAGGTCCAATCACCTTCCCTGATGACTTCAAAGGCAGTTGGGTGATCTTTTTTTCGCACCCAGCGGATTTCACGCCGGTCTGCACGACCGAATTCATGACCTTTGCCGCGAAACAAAAGCGCTTCGAGCAGCTCAACTGCAAGCTGCTCGGCCTCTCGATTGACAGCACGTATAGCCATATCGCCTGGTTGCGCACTATTCGTGAGCGCATTGAGTATAAAGGGATGAAGAACATCGAGGTCACCTTCCCCGTGATCAGCGACCTGACGATGGAAGTGTCGCGCCTCTATGGAATGCTTCAGCCCTCGGCCAGCACCACGCAGGCGGTTCGCGCGGTCTTCGTCATTGATCCCCAAGCCATAGTGCGTGCCATACTCTACTACCCTCTTTCCAATGGGCGAAATATCGAAGAGATTGAGCGCCTACTCATCGCGCTTCAAACGACGGACAAGCACCAAATTGCCACGCCGGCGAATTGGCAGCCTGGCGACGACGTGATCATTCCGCCGCCAGGTTCGTGCGGCGCAGCGAAGCAGCGTGTGGAATCGCCTCCGCCTGGGGCGAAGGTGCTCGATTGGTTCCTGACCCTGGCGCCCTGCCCGAAAGACTAACTCATACACCAAGTGCGGGGCTGGAGCGTTTAGGGCACGCTTGGGCATGTGCAGGAGCAACATGAGGTGGCGATTGCCGCAGCACGCAGCTAATGTGCGCGGCAGTCGCCCTTCCATGTTCATCACACCGTCCACTGGAGGAGTTCAAAATTCTCTGCCGGAATCCGCATATGAAGCGGCGCATGGGCTGGCAGCCGTTCAACTTCGCACCCGTCAATTTCCAGCGTCACGAAGAAGTCCAAAGGATCATTTGCTTTGAGGGGCAGCAGGCGCTGCGGGATTGCGATTTCAATGATTTCGCCGATAGCCACGCGAGCCGGAAGGCGCGCCTGCCCCGCTGAGTCCTTGTCTGCTGTGGATGATATGCTGCTGTTGCCTTTGGCACCGTTTTTCCCGGTGCCAAAGGTCGCTAACACGTGCGCCGGCTCTGGAGATTTTTTTGCGTCCTTAGTCGCCGCTTGGAAGGTGGCCGTATAGACGCGGGCTTGTGTGCTGCGCTCAAGTCCGAGCTTTAGCCGCCACGCGCAGTCGCCGCTTGCAAGATGCAGCGAAAGTTCCACACGAGCCGGTTCGTCTGCGTGGAAAATCGTCGCGTCGGGATCGATACGATAATACAGATTCTGCGTGTCGAAACCAAAATACAGATGCTGCAAACGCATGCGCCCCGGATGCATCGAGGTCGAGGCAAGAGCGGGATCATAATGCCCTGCTCCGTACCATTCATAGAAGTGGGTCACGTAGCCATCGAGATTGGGGGAGATATAACACACCGGCGAGGTCATCTCGCGCGGCGCCGTGTGGCGCGAAATGGGAATGCGCAAAAAACCCGGCGGTTCAAGTCCAACCGCACGGCACGCCGCCGCGAGATGGTCACGGTAAAGTTGATCGAAAAGATCATCCATGCCACTAGAATGATCTTCGCCATACCACCAGTTCCAGTCGCTGCCTTCTGCAATGTAGAGCGATCGCCACGCCTGCTCAATCTGCTCAGGGGCCAGCTCGCTGCGATGTTGCTCGATGTGGCGCACGATAAGATCGCGCACGTCATGCAGATAATCCCACGAACGATTGTCTTCGCGGTGGCCAATCCAAATGCTGAAATCGTGGTTGATCCAGCTTCCTGGGAACAGGCGAGGAATCGTTCGCGTGGGTGGAAACTTATCGAGGTAGTCGGCGAGCCTCACAGTTTCAATGGCCGCAGAAAGACTGAGCCGCTGATAAAGAGCGCGCAAGAATGTCAGGCCATCGCGTTCATAATGCTCCCAGCAGTTCTCGCCGTCGAGGATGATTGGAACAAGCCACGGCTGCCCCTCGCGTTCGGCCATCAACGCGATCATCTCCAACCGCCGCACAAGATCCTCTGCGGCATCCTCGGGATCCCAGCCCGCGTACTGAAATCCAATGAGGTCGCTGATGTGGTGGTCGCGGAATACCATCTTGAGGCGTGCATCCTCATGTGTGACCCACCAAGGGCCGTAGAGCAGTTCTGCATTGAGCACATGTCCACGCAGATCACGCCGAATCGGTTGCCCCACGCTGTGGGCAAGGACTTCCTCGTCACTTGCAATCCATTCGATTCCATACTTGGCGAAAATGGGGATGATGTCGGGCGCAACACTGCCCTCCGCGGGCCACATGCCGCGCGGTGGGCGGCCGAACCATTTCGTGTAGAACTCGACGGCCCGACGCACCTGTTCCTCTGCGTCCTCAGGATGCTGAAATCGGCGCTTTGGTAGCGGAATTGCCGGGTGCGCCACTCGGGCAAGATTCGTGTCGCATAGTAAGGGGAGAATAGGATGATAAAACGGTGTGGTCGAAACCTCAATTTGGCCCCGTTCCTGCCGCCTCCGATAAGTCGGAATCATTTCGCGAAGGATTTGCAGGTGCTTGTGCAAGACGTAGTGCTTGTCTTCCTCAGAGAAGCCGCGCCCTTTGCGCAAGAGCTCCTGAAGTTTGTGATCGCTCTCCACGAAAAGCGGATCAATCCAAACCAGGTTGTACCACACCTGAAGGTCCCGGATCGCCTGGTTATTATAAAGCTGAACCACGGAGCGCAATTCTTCCTGCGAACGCGCCCAACCGCGAAGCTCATAAAGTTCGCGGTAGCGTGGGTAAGGCCGGATCATATTCTCGTACTGCGCGTGAAAAAACCGCTCGAGAATGACGCATTTCTCTGTTTCAGAGAGATCAGAAGGATCAGGCACCGAGAGATCCCAGATAATGTCCGTGGCCCCATGTTCGGCGTAGTCGAGCACCTGTTCCAGGAGCGAGGGGACGAGGTTTACCGTCATGCGGATATCCGGGAATTCGTCGAGGAGCAGGACCATATCCACGTAATCCTTGGCGGCATGCATCCGCACCCAAGGCATGAAGTACGTGCCGGTTATCAGGTCCTTGTAATAAGGCTGATGCATGTGCCAAAGAAACGCAACGTACAATGGTTTTTCGCTGCTCATCCGGCTTTTTCTCGGCGTGAAATTTATGTTTGTTGACCTAAATTAGAACGATCCAAACGCATCTGTAAAGAGCAAAAACAAAATCCCTCCCACAAACTCACCCGTCATGTCTTTGCTGTGGCTTTTCCGACCTGGGCCATTGCGTCAAACCTAATCCTACGCCTTTTGGCCCGCTCGTGGCCACGAGGCAGACGTGCTGCCGCCAGCCATCTTTGCCAAATTCTTCAGGGATTCGGAGCACGTGAAGTCCGGAAAATTGAGATCTTATGGGTGCGGATGCCAAGCGCTAACTTTTGCTGTCGACGGACATACGCCAGCTCTGCTCAGCGCGGCAGGAACATCTCTTCATTGTAGCCCGGGGAGCATCAATCTTTATTCGGGATAAGCACAAATTTTCCGATGTGCTCGGCTTTCTCCATGGTGGCATGGGCCTCACGCACCTGCTCGAGCGCAAATGCTCCTGCGATCTTTTGAAGAAAAATCCCTTGTGCGGCAAGGTTGAGCACCTCGTGCTGGCCAACTTCCGTTGCCTGCGCATTCTCCAAGAGTTCGCCCAGGACCCAGCCGCGTAAGGAGGCGCGTTTGCGAATGACAGGCGTCACGTCCACCACGCCTGGGCGTTCCAAAAGCCCATAGAGCCAGATTGTTCCCCCGCGCGCCAAGCACCGAATTTCATAATCGAGATAAGGGCCTGCGGCCACGGGATCAAAAAAGACGTCTACGCCCGCGCCATCAGTGACTCGCGCCACATCGCGGTACCAGGGGCGCAGTTGGCCGTTATCGTCGTGCGTCGCGATCACCCAATCGAATTGAGCTTCGGGCAAAGTCCGAAGCGCTTGAGCTTTGGCCTCCGTGCGCGTCAGCCCCAGGGTCCTCGCGCCAGCCTGGCGCCCGACCTGCGAGGCAGCAAGCCCCACGCTGCTCGATGCCGCGGGAATCCCAACCACTTGCCCAGCTTGCAATTGCTGTTTCCAAATGAGGCATCCCCACGCTGTGAGGTGCGATAGCCATAAGGTGCCAGCCGGAGCACGCGGCAACCCAGGGGGAGCTGGCAGTGCGAGTTCGGCCGGCACCACATAGTGTGTGCGATACGTTCCCTCGACCGGGCGCTGCATTCCGCCTTGGCGCCGCGGTGCTCGCGCATCAAGGACGACGAATTGTCCGATGCGCGACTGCGGAACATCTTCGCCGACTTGGTCAATCACTCCAGCTCCTTCCAAACCTGGCGTAAACGGTGGCTCACCAGAGTAAAGTTTATAGTCCCCCCGGCGCGCCATAAGGTCTGCGTGGTTGATCCCTACACTTGTCAGCCGTACGCGAACCTCTCCTCGCCCCGGCACGGGATCCGGACGCTCGCAAACTTGCAGCACTTCAGGACCACCAAACTGCTCGACAATCACAATTTTCATGGGTCTGAGTCTGCCCCCGACCTCACACTCAGGTCGAGAGAAAATCCGCACCGACAACTTTCCATTGACCCACCCCCCTCCTGTCTTCAGCCTGCGGGACGATGGAACTGGGGCTTTCAACACGGCATGACGCACCGCATGGTTTTCGCATCTGCGTGTTGGCCAGCGGCTCTGCAGGCAATTGTACTCTGCTCCTTGATGGAGAGCAGATCGTGTTTATTGACGTTGGCCTCTCCGCAAAGACAATTGTGGAAGCCAGCCGTCGCCTTGGTGTGGCGTTGGCCCATCCACGTTATCGTTTGGCCGAGGAGAAAACCGCTTGCGCGCCGCTGCTGAAGCCGGTGGCCGCGCTCCTGACCCACACACACGCCGACCACATCAATAACGGAGGACTTTCCCTTCTGCCGCACAATGACGTGACGCTCTTTGCCCATGCCAGTCATCTTGCGGCGCTCAACGGCCATCAACATATTAGCAAGCTAAAAGACATGCGCCGGGTGGAGCAATTCAGATGCGCTCCTTTTCAGCTTACCTCGCGAACGTTTGCGCACCCGCTCGTGCTGTCGCACGATTGTTCGCATACGTTTGGTTTTGTGTTTGTCCACAAAGCGGGGCGCGGACGCGAGCACAAGTTCAGCTACGTGGCTGATTTGGGAGCCTTTGACGACGATCTTGTCGAAGCTCTTGCCGACAGCGAAGTCCTGGCCATCGAATTCAATCATGACGAACACATGGAGCGCATGAGCGGGCGCTCGCCGGCCACGATCGAGCGTGTGCTTGGACCTTACGGTCATCTCTCGAATCGCGATGCAGCAGCGTTGCTCGAAAAGGTTATTCGCCGGAGCCATCCCAAAAGGCGCCCCCGCGACATCATTCTTTTGCACCTTTCCCGCGACTGTAATACGCCGCGCCACGCCTTGCGCGAAGCTCATGCCGCGCTTGCCCGTTGCGGATGCAATAGTCGCGTCTTGGTGGCGCGCCAGGATGAGCCGCTGCAACCGATTTCGCTGCTTGACGGGGGCTGTCGCGTATGAGCGTGGCGTCGCAAGCTCCACTCGTCAGCGTTATTGTGCCAGTGCTCAATGGCATGCCAACACTTGCCATGCTGCTTGCTCAGTTGGATCAACAAACCTATCCTCGCGAGAAGTGGGAGATTATCGTGGTGGACAACGGCTCGACCGACGGCAGCCGAGAGCTCGTCGAGCAGTTTGTCGCTGAGCGGCCGTGGGCTCGGTTGGTGCACGAGCTGCGACGAGGCCCAAGCGCCGCACGCAATGCAGGTGTCCGCGCCAGCCGTGGACAAATTCTTACCTTCATAGATTCCGATTGTATCCCGGGACCCCAATGGTTGGTGGAACTCGTTGGCGCGTTTAGCGATCGCACTGTTTGGGCTGCGGGCGGACTCCTCAAGTCGGCCGCCCCGAGTACCCTCACCGAGGCATTTTCGGCGCGCCAGGAAATCCTCAATCAGGAGGATTTTTTCAAAGAGCGCCCTTACAAACCCCCATTTCTCCTCACCGCAAATTTCGCCGTGCGGCGACCCGTGTTTGAGCGTGTCGGATTCTTCGACGAAACCTTGTGTGTGGGAGAAGACGCGGACTTCTGCTGGCGGATCCTTGAAGCTGGTGGCAAGCTCGCACTCGTGCGCCGAGCCATCGTCGCCCACCGCCATCGCTCAACTCTTCGCAGCTTTGCTCGTCAGATGTTCCTTTATGGCATTGGCTCGGCGACAACCTTTGCGCGACATCGCGAATTCATTGGCCACAAGGTTTGGCTCGATGTGACTTCCTATCGCTCCTTGCTCAAGGCCATCGTGAAGGCCTTGCTCTATCCTATCATCAAGCGGGATCCCTACCTTCGGCGCGAAGGCTGGCTCGAGCTAGTCCGCTATGCGTGTTTTCTTGCCGGACGTTTTGTGGGGTCGTGCCGCAACAGGGTGGTGTGCCTATGAAAACTCGGCGCGTGGTGGCTCATACAGTGTTGCGGACGACCGCGCCTGCGCCAAAGTGGCGACGATGGCTGTGGCTACCGCTTCAGCTCATCGTTTTCCTCACGCTTTTGCTTTTGATTCCAGTGGCGACGGGGCTACGGCGCCTCGTGCTTTGGATCGCTCGCTATCGGCCGCAGCGGGAACTCCAGAGCGACGATTTCGACGTGATCGCCGTTAGCCACGTCCCATGGTCGCACATCTGGCAGCGTAATCACCACACCATGACCCGTCTGGCACGCGCGCGGAAAATTGTCTACGTCGAAGATTTCGCGACGAGCTATCTCCATATTTTTGCGCGCTGGGTTCCCGGAAGTTTTTATGCCTTTTTCATGCGGCATCCGGCGGTCGTCATCCGTCATCCGCTGCTATTCCCCGGCGAATCGCGCAGTCATTGGGTGCGTCGCCTTAACCGCTGGCTTCTCGACACGCATATTCGCTGGTACGAATGGCGCTTCGGCCTGCGCAATGTGGTGCTTTGGTTCTATTATCCTGCCGGCGTCTATGTGCTCGAAAGCTACTCGCCGGTGGCCGTCGTTTACGACATTCAGGACGAGTACAGCGCTTTTGCGTGGGCGCCTCGCGATATTTCTCAGCGCGAGCAAGAGTTGCTTCGTCGCGCCGATGTGATCTTTGCTGGTACCCATGCCCTTTATCAAACCAAATGCTGTCACGCATCTTGCCCCTCGTATTTCTATCCTTGCGGGGTAGAGTTCGACCATTTTCATGCCGCTGCACCAAATGCCGAATTGCCGCTCGCCGAGCCGCGTGAGCTTGAGGGTGTCACACATCCGCGGCTTATCTACATGGGGCTGATCGATGCCCGCGTTGACGGCCGCCTCATCGCCGAAGTCGCCAAAGAGCACCCCGCCTGGCAGATTCTCATGCTGGGGCCCGTGGATATTGGCCAATTCAAGGATTTCGACGCACTGCTTGCCCTGCCCAATGTGCACTTCTTCGGCTCGATTGCTTACCGCCGCCTTCCCGCTTTCCTTGCCCACAGTGAGGTCTGCATCATGCCATGGAAAGTCAATGAGCTTACGCGTCACATTAATCCCACAAAAACGTTGGAATACCTTAGCACAGCGCATCCCGTTGTCAGCATCCGCCTTCCTGATCTTGAGAATTTTTTCGGCGAGTGCGTGGGGCTGGCTGATAACGCCGCGGAGTTCATCGCCGAATGCGAGGCAGCGCTGGCGGGCCACTATTCGCAACGCATCGCCAAGGGGTTAGAAATGGCGCGTTCCTTCTCGTGGGAGAAAGTCGTCGGAGAAATGGAGGAACATGTGCGTGAGGCTATCCGACGGCGGCGGTCCCGCACTCAACAATCCCGTGCGCAAATGCTCTCAACAGGAGGCTAGCCATGAAAGGTTTCGATTGGTCGCGCAAAGTCATGATTGGCATGGTGCACTTACGGGCGTTGCCAGGCACGCCGCGCGCGTCACTCACCATGCGTGAGATATGTGCGACAGCTGTGCGCGAGGCTGCACTTCTCCGCGAGGCGGGATTCGATGCCGTGCTCATCGAAAATATGCACGATGTTCCTTACGTGCGCCGCAATGTTGGTCCCGAGATCACAGCGGCAGTAACAGCAGCCCTCTGCGCGGTGCGCCAGGCAGTGGATTGTCCCATAGGAGTTCAGATTCTTGCCGGCGCGAATCAGCAAGCACTTGCGGCTGCATTCGCGGCTGATGCTCAGTTCGTGCGCTGCGAGGGATTTGTCTTCGGCCACATTGCTGACGAGGGCTGGATCGAGTCCGATGCGGGCGAGCTCCTGCGCATGCGCAAAGCAATCGGTGCCCACCACGTTGCCGTTTTCGCGGATGTGAAGAAAAAGCATTCAAGCCACGCCGTCACAAGCGACGTCTCGCTGGGGGAAACAGCTCAGGCTGCCGAATTCTTCGGCGCAGATGGAATCATTGTCACAGGGCGCGCGACCGCAGAGCCGACCGCTGGCTCCGACCTGCAGCAAGTGCGGCAAGCGACGCAACTGCCCGTTCTCGTCGGCTCCGGAACTACTCTTGAAACTCTTGCTGAGCATTGGTCCAACGCCGACGGATTTATCGTGGGATCGTGGCTCAAGTCTCACGGTCGCTGGGATGAAGAGATAGACCCCGAACGGGTCGCCCTGCTTATGGCCGCGGCCCGCCGCCTGCGTGAGGCGACGCCTTAGTCCTCGACCACCACATCGATGGGATGGATGCCACGACCTCCGGTAACAATACAGGGTTCGCCGCATTGGGCGCATTCCACGACGGGCTCCGCTTGATGGCCATCAGCATCGCCGACCCCGACCGTGCCGGTGTAGCCACATTTGCGACATTTGTATTGAGCAGGGACTATTTCGAGCTGGAGCTGTGCCCCTTCGAGCAAAGTATTTTTCGTCAAAACTTCGAACGCCTGTTTGAAACTTGCCTCTGAGTGGATGTCGAGCGCGCCAATGCGCAGAACGATTTCTTTCACAGCGCCAACCGTCGAAACACCTTCGCGTTCGAGGCTCTTTTGCAAGCTTGCTACCACGTCTTCCATCAAACTGTATTCATGCATCGTTTGCCTCCTCAGCCAAAATGTAGGGAGCGCGCTTCCACCACGCACCGACCCTTCCTAGGGCCGCCCGATGCTAAAGTACTCGAAGCCGTACTTGCGCACCCGCTCTGGCTGGTAAATGTTACGCCCGTCGAAAATAATCGGCTGGCGCACCTTCTGGCGCAGCTTTTCCAGGTTCAGCAGCTTGAACTCGTTCCAGTCGGTTACGATGACAACAGCATCTGCTCCCTCGGCAGCTTCGTAAGCGCTTTTGCAAAAAACCACATCGCGAAGAACCTTCTCCGCGTTCTCTATAGCTACCGGATCGTACGCTCGGATTTTTGCTTTCTTTTCCTGGAGCAGTTGGATAATTTCGAGACTTTTGGCTTCGCGCAGATCGTCGGTATTGGGTTTAAAGGCCAGGCCGAGGATGGCGAATGTCTTGCCTGCAAAATCGCCCAACCGCTCTTCCATGCGCCGCACGAATCGCGGCACACGGTCTTCGTTGATTGCTAGCACAGCGTCCAACAGCGAACTGTCCTCGCCAAGCTGACGCGTGACGTGGCGTAGGCTGAGTGTATCTTTCGGAAAGCACGAACCGCCAAATCCGAGTCCGGCCTGCAGGAACTCTGCTCCGATTCGTTTGTCATAGCCCATGCCCTTGGCCACCAGCATGACGTCGGCCCCTGCCTTTTCGCAAATGTTGGCGATTGCGTTGATGAAAGAGATTTTCGTCGCCAGGAAAGCGTTCGACGCATATTTGATCATCTCGGCGCTTTCCACGTCTGTAATGAGCATCGGCACTTCCAGCGGGGCATAAAGCTCGAGCAACGCCATGGCCACGTGTTGGCTGGGGGCGCCGATGACGATGCGGTCCGGATGCATCGAATCATAAACCGCTGAACCCTCCTTCAAAAATTCCGGGTTCGACACGACGTCAAAATCCACGAGGCGGCGCCGATGCTGCTCGATTATGCGTCGCACAAAGTCGCCGGTTCCCACAGGCACAGTGCTCTTGTTCACGATAATTTTGTAGCTGTCCATGTGGTAGGCAATTTCTTTCGCCGCTGCTTCCACCTGGCTCAGGTCGGTCTCGCCGTTGTCTTTTGGCGGGGTGCCAACCGCGATGAAAATCACGAGGGAACGCTTGACGCCTTCCGCAATGTCGGTGGTGAACGCAATGCGGCCCTCGTCGAGATTGCGCCGCACAATTTCTTCCAACCCCGGCTCGTAGATCGGCATGTCGGCGCGCTTCAAGCGCTCGATCTTCGATTCATCCTTGTCCACGCAAATCACATCGTTGCCAAGATCAGCAAAGGTGGCGCCTGTCACAAGGCCCACGTAGCCGGTTCCAATGACGCAAACGTTCACTCTCGCCTTTCCTTTCTCGTTGTCAAAGCTCGCCTACTTGTCGCAAATGCACCGGTCAGAAAATTTCCGCTGAAATTCTGTCCGGCAAAAAACACCTCTCATCGCAAAAGCAAGTTGCAGGAGCGTTCAAGGATTATATTCGCGGCTTACTCCATGGAACGTTTTGCCTTCTGGAAATTCTCTCTCCCATGCCCGCCGGAGACGTCGGCCCAGCCGCAAACTGTTACTAACCACACTTACGCTGCTGAGTGCCATCGCGGCGCTAGCAATCATCGGGTTCAAAAGAATTCCAAACCTCGGATAGAAAGCACCAGCAGCCAGCGGAATGCAGGCCGCATTGTAGGCAAAGGCAAAAAAGAGATTTTGCCGAATTATCGCCATGGTGTCACGAGAGACATCCAGAGCGTGCGCGAGTGACCACAGATGCTTCCCAAGAAGAGTGACGTCGCCTGTCTCGACGGCAACGTCGGCCCCACTTCCCATCGCAAATCCTACGTCAGCCTGAGCAAGCGCCGGCGCATCATTGATGCCGTCGCCAACAAACCCCACTCGTTTGCCTTCCATCTGCAAAGCCGCTACATGTTGTGCTTTGCCAAAAGGGTCCACTTCGGCGGTCCACTGTTCGATTCCTACTTTCTCTGCCACGGCACGTGCCACTTCACGACGATCGCCCGTGACAATCCAAACGGCATACCCACGCGAGCGAAGAACTCGCACCAGATCTGCACTTTCCGGCTTCAATGGATCCGCAAGCGCCAGCACGCCCGCGCATTCATTTCCGCTGGCGACAGCAAGAGGGGTCGCACCCTCCGAAGCGAGTTCGCTCATCACCGGCGCTGCCCGTTGAACGTCAAGACCAAGCTGCTCGAGTAGGGCTAATGAGCCCACACAGACGTGGCGCGCCGTGCCTTCCGCCAGGATCCCTTTGCCTGGGATTGCCTCAAAACGTTCGGGCGCTGGCTTCGGAATTTCTCCGGCCACTGCAGCCACGACGGCCCGTGCGAGCGGGTGCTCGGAGTGCTGTTCGGCCCAAGCCGCGAGCCGGAGAATCTCTTGCTCTGGCCAACGCTCGGCATCAAAGGAGATGACCTTCACTAGCGTGGGCCGGCCCTCCGTAAGTGTGCCCGTCTTGTCCAATACAATGGCGTCGAGCTGACTAGATCGCTCCAGCGCCTCAGCTCTCCGGAAAAGAATGCCCCGCTGTGCGGCCTGACCGCATGCCACAATGACCGCTGTTGGCGTGGCAAGCCCAAGCGCACAAGGGCACGCGATCACCAGCACCGACACAAACGCTTGAATTGCGTGGCCTAATTGCTCCTTGCCGCCGAATAGGAGCCAGCATGCGGCCGAGACCATGGCGATGGCCAGGACGGTCGGAACGAAGATCGCGCTCACGCGATCAGCAAGTCGGGCGATCGGCGGCTTTGTTCCCTGAGCCTCGCGCACGAGTTTTACAATTCGCTGGAACACTGTTTCGGCACCAACATGCGTTGCGCGAATCGTCAAAGCTCCTGTCGTGTTGAGTGTCCCACTCACAACCTGCTCGCCCGCGCGTTTTTCCACAGGAACAGGTTCACCCGTCAACAGCGATTCATCCACCCAGCTCGTGCCTTCCACCACAACGCCATCCACGGGCACCAGTTCGCCCGGCCGCAGAAGCAGGACGTCGCCAACTCGCACGGTCTCAAGAGCCACCGTTTCAGCTCCTTGCGTTGTGAGGCGAGTCACTGTTCGTGGAGCCCGCGCAAGCAAAGTGCGAACGGCGTCGCCGGTGTGTACCCTCGCTCGTTCCTCCAAAAGACGCCCAAACGCCACGAACACACAAATCACCGCTGCCGCCTCGAAGTAAGTGTGTGGCGCGATCCCAAGCCGCTCCCAGAAAACTGGCGCCAACACAACACTGGCGCTAAAAGCATAGGCAGTGCAAACGCCTAAGGCTACCAGCACATTCATGTCGGCTGTGCCGCTGCGCATCGCTTTCCACGCACCCACGAGAAAATGGCGCCCCACCAAAAGCAAAACTATGGTGGTGGCTAATAAATTAACACTTTCTCGATAGGGCCAGGCAACATGGGTCATGCTCAGGAACGAAACAACAAGGGCGAGGAACGCTCCGATGCCCAATTCGAACATACGCCACTGCAGGGCACGGCGCTGACTGTGTGATTCCGAGTCCGTTACTTCCCACGTTGCCGCGGCAGGCTTGGCTTCGTAGCCGATCTCGCGCAGGCGGGCAAAAATCTTCTCCGGCGAAACGACCTGGGGATCGTAGGAGATTCGGCCTTCGCGCGTAGCAAGATTGACGTTGACCTCGTGTACCCCTGTCATGGCGCCGACTATTTTCTCGATACGGGCCACGCACGAAGCGCAGTGCATTCCTTCGATTTCGCATAAGAGCGTGGCGGGTGTTTGTCCGGTGCCCGAGCTCATTATGCCTCCAGTTCGATAGCTTCGCTGAGCAATTGGTGCCCATAAAGCGACGCGTAAAGCCCGCCGAGGGCGACGAGCTCCTCGTGCGTGCCATATTCAATGAGACGCCCTTCGTCCAGGACCGCAATGCGATCGCAGTGCATGACTGCCGAAATGCGGTGAGCGATCACGATGCTTGTCCGCTGGCGCATGATTTCACGTAGCGAAGCAATGATTTTAGCCTCCGTCTCGGTGTCCACGGCCGAGAGAGCATCGTCGAGCACAAGAATTCTTGGGTCACGGATGAGCGCACGCGCCAAGGCCACGCGCTGGCGCTGACCTCCACTCAGATTGATTCCGCGTTCGCCGAGCAGGGTGTCGTAGCCGTTGGGAAAGTTCTCGATTTCCTCTGCAATATGCGCAAGGCGAGCGGCTCGTGCGATTTCTTCGCGCGTCGCTCCCGGTTTCCCCAGCGCAATGTTATTGGCTATCGTATCGCTGAACAAAAGTGGTTCCTGCAGCACGAGACTGAGCATATCTCGAAGTTCTCGTGCCGGAATATCGACAATATCCGCACCGCCAATGAACACACGCTCACGCCGCACTGCGTAGAGCTTTGCAAGTATGACGGCAAGCGTGGTCTTGCCACAACCAGTTGGCCCAACTACGCCAAGCGAGGCACCATCCGGTATTTCAATGGAGATTTCGCGCAACGCTGGATGGCGATCGGGGCCGTAAGAAAAAGTAAGGTGTCGAATTGATATGCTCGCGTCGCGCAGCTCGATTTGCCTGCGTGCGCCATCGCACAAAGCAGGATCGTCGGGCTCGCGTAGCACCTCTTGAATACGTTCCATGGAGGCAGCACCGCGCTGCAGCAGGCTCACGGTCCAGCCGAAAGCCATCATGGGCCAGAATAACATCATCTGAATGAGCGACATTTCGACGAGCTGCCCAACAGTGATCCGTCCCCGCACGACAAACATGGCACCGCTCGCGAGGAGCGCCACCACCGACAAGCCAGCCACCATGTGCAAAACCGGAAAAAAGATGGATTGCAGACGCGCCAGCTGCATATTTCTCGCCACGTTCTCTTCGTTGAGTTTGCTGAAGCGCTCTATCTCCAATGGCTGCTGGCAAAATGCTTTCACCACGCGTATGCCGGCCAAGTTCTCCTGCACCATTGCGCTGAGTGTGGCAAAGTGATCTTGCACGGCGCGGAAGCGCTTGTGGATGTGGGCGCCAAAAAAGTTCACCAGCCAGGGAAGCAACACCAGGGGAGTGAGTGTGGCTGCGGTAAGCCACGGATCAATCGTGACCATCTGGACGATAGCAATGGGAAAAAGCAATGCCGAATTCGAAAACTGTAAGACGCCGGGACCCAAAACCATGCGCACAGCCTCCACGTCGTTAGTGGCTTTGCTGATAAGGTCCCCAGTGCGCTGTCGATCATAGAAAGCGGGCGGAAGCGACAAAAGTTTGCGAAAAATATCATTGCGAAAAGCAAACTCGATGTCGCGTGAGGCCCCCACAATCCATAGGCGCATGAAAAGCCGTGCCACAGCCACGATCATTGTGAGTCCGATGACGAGTACTGCATAGCGAACAAAGGTTCCTGCACTAGCGTTTCCCGATTTCATGGCGTCCGTGGCCACCCCCACCACTTGCGCCACGCGCACCTGGAAGTAGTTGGCAACGGCAAGCAGGGCCACTCCGCCCATGATGCGCCAGCGGTGGGCGCGAACGTAAGGCAGCAACCCGCCGATAAGTGAGCGATATCCCATGATTGCTGTGATGTGTTATCGAAAAACCGCTGTGGGGGATGAACATTCGTTGCCGGCAATGTTTGCCCGAGTCGGTCACGGCAACTCTTATCGCTGATCGATCAGCTCAAGCAGCTCATGGATGCGCTGGAAATGTCCAACAAGCTCTTCTCGCTCCTCGGGGCTGAGTTTTGAAAGGATCTCGCGGAAACGCCGCTCGTGAACACGATTCAATTGCCTAACCACAAGCCGTCCCTTCGGTGTAAGGTCCACTCGCACCACGCGTCGGTCGCTGGGATCTGCCGAGCGTTTCACGAGCTTGCTTTCGACTAGTTTTTCCACGGTAATCGTCGCTGCGGGGAGTGACACACCCACCAGGCGCGCGATGTCGGACATCCGCTGGGGACCTTGCAAATCCAAATAATAAAGAATGCGTTTCTGCGCACCGGTCATCTCGTTGAGCGGACGTGACGACGATGGGGAAAGAAAAATCCGGCTCAGCACCCGCAGAAAGAGGTAATTCAGCGAAGTTATCTCGCGAACATCGAGTCTCACTTTATCCTAAAAACCATTTTGTTTTCTAAATATGCTTTCAACGTCGTCGCCTGTGCAAGCTAGTTAGTCTCAGTCCACGATGCAAACAGGAAATGCGACTGCTCTTTTCGTCATGATCACCTAAACCGAACTCCGGCTATCCGAGCGCTTGTCCGTCGTGGGTGCTTATGCGGTGGAGCTTTACTCCATGTGAGGCGCACCGCTCGCCGCCATCGCTCGAACCCAATGATTTCAGTCGCGAGAGTTCCTTGCAGCTGGGAGCACGGTAAGCGCGCCCGAATTATTTATCGTCTTCGCTCTCGCTACGCGTAAGTGTAGGCGCGATCTCTTCCAACTTATAAGCTTCGATGATGTCACCTTCTTTGATGTCATTGAAGTTCTCGATCCCGAGGCCACATTCTTCGCCTGCGCGCACGACTTTCGCATCGTCCTTGTAACGCTTCAGGCTCGCCAGCTTGCCTTCGTAAATGATCACGTTGTTTCGCAGGACGCGCACTTTTGCGTCGCGCGGGACTTCCCCCTCCGTAACGAAGCAACCGGCCACTGTGCCAACCTTGGCAATCTTGAATAACTGGCGCACCTCGGCATGGCCAAGCACCTTTTCTTCGTACTTCGGCTCGAGCATGCCCACCATAGCCCTTTCGACTTCGTCGAGCAGGTCGTAAATAATGCGATAGGTTTTGATCTCCACGCCGCGCTGCGCGGCAAGCTCTGCTGCTTTGGTATCCGGCCGCACATTGAAGCCAATGATAATCGCATCCGAGGCATCTGCTAAATTCACGTCGCTCTCGATGATGCCGCCTACGCCGGCATGAATAATTCGGACCCGGATTTCCTCGGACGAGAGCCGCTGGAGAGCTTCGGAAATAGCCTCGACGGAACCTTGAACGTCCGCCTTTAGCACGACATTGAGCTCTTTGACCTTGCCTTCGCTCATCAGGGCACTCAGCTTC
The DNA here is from genome assembly GCA_049968255.1 of Candidatus Sumerlaeaceae bacterium. Classification (GTDB taxonomy): domain Bacteria; phylum Sumerlaeota; class Sumerlaeia; order Sumerlaeales; family Sumerlaeaceae; genus DRVG01. The sequence continues at coordinate 65,449 of JBMFRB010000009.1, forward strand.
TCCAGGCTGATGTGCTCCGCAGGCTTGGCGTGTCCCATGCGGCGACGTCGCTCTCGGCGTTTTTCGGCGATATCCCGCGCGATGCGCTCATCGGGTACGACCACAAACGTTTCCCCCGCCGATGGTGCTCCATCCAGTCCGATGATCTCCGCCGGAAACGAAGGCCCTGCTTCCTTGATCTGGCGCCCGCGGTCGTCAATCATGGCGCGCACACGACCACTGATCTCGCCCACAACGAACACATCGCCCACCCGCAGGGTTCCTTTTTGGACGAGAATGGTGGCTACCGCGCCGCGCTGAGGATCCACGTGGGATTCAATAACAGTGCCCACTGCATTGCACGTCGGGTCAGATTTCAGGTCAAGAATCTCAGCCTGCAGCGCCAGCATTTCGAGCAAGTGGTCCACGTTCTTGCCGTGCTTGGCGCTGATATCCACGAAGATTGTATCACCGCCAAACTCTTCTGGCACCAGCGAATACTGCAGTGCTTCCTGACGGATGCGTGCTGGGTCGGCGCCGGGCAGGTCAATCTTGTTCACAGCAACCAGGATGGGCACCTTCGCCGCCTGTGCGTGGTGAATCGCTTCTACTGTTTGGGGCTGGAAGCCGTCGTCGGCAGCCACAACAAGCACGACGATATCCGTGACCGACGCCCCGCGTGCACGCATGGAGGTGAAGGCCTCGTGGCCAGGTGTGTCGAGGAACACAATGTCGCCTTTTGGCGTACTCACGTGATAGGCGCCGATGTGCTGTGTGATGCCTCCGAACTCGCCTTCAACGATGTTTGATTTGCGAATGCGGTCCAGCAGTGTGGTTTTGCCATGGTCCACGTGGCCCATAATCGTGACCACGGGTGGCCGCCGCTTCATGTTCTCCGGCTTTTCCTGCGGCAGGTACTTAGAGATATCGTACTCGTCGGTATCGAGCACGAATTCTAGCTCGACGCCGAAGTCCGTGGCAATGAGCTCCATAAGCTCGGGTGTCATGTCCTGAGTCACTGTCAGGCGTTCGCCGAGCAGGAGAATCTTTTTCATGATTTCCGTGGCGGGAACCCCGAGCTTTTCTGCGAACTGTCCCACAGTGAGGACGGAGTCTACCGTGAGCTTGCGGGCCTTAGGCTGCGGAGGTGCCACCGGTTTGGGCGGGGGCGCTTCGAGCACTGGCACAGTAGGCGCTTTGCCGCCCTTTTTCACCGGCGGACGGCCTGTGGTGATTTCTTCCTCAAGCTCGAAAATTTTGGTTGGGCGAGGCTTATCGCCGCGACGTCGATCTGGCGTCTTGCCCTGACGTGCGGGCTTATCTGTCCGCCGTGGCGGAGTCGTCGTCGGCATCACGCGCAGAAGATTCTTGAGCTGGTTCTCATCGAGAACAGGCACGGGTTTGGGGCCTGCGGCTTGTTTGCCGCTGCGCTCGGGTTTGCCATGGCGCCTCGGCTGCTCCGCACGCTTAGGAAGAAGATGTGGCTGGGTGGCCTGAGGTGCGCTGACGGGGGGTTGTGCCTGGGTTTTTGCGGCTTCGCGCTTGTGCCGCTCTTCTTCTTCACGCCGCCGCCGTTCTTCCTCTTCGCGGCGTTTGCGTTCCTCTTCTTCGCGTTTGCGCCGTTCTTCTTCTTCACGCTGCCGCCGTTCTTCCTCTTCGCGCTTGCGCCGTTCTTCCTCCTCACGGCGTCGGCGCTCCTCTTCCATCGCACGCCGTTTTTCCTCAAGCTTGAGCCGGCGCTCTTCCTCTTTGCGCTGCCGCTCTTCCTCTTTGCGGCGCTTCTCTTCCTCTTCTTTGGCCTTGAGTTCCTGCTTATATCTTTCGATTAGGGGCCAAAGTTTTTTGACTTCCTTGTCATCCAAACTGGCGCTCGCGCTTTGCTTAACAGCAAGACGGTGCTTTTTGGCGATCGCCAAGACGTCCTTGCTCTGCAATCCAGCCGCTTTTGCTAACTCGTGTACCCGCATTCGTACCCCACAGATATTTGTGCGGGGCGCAACAACGCTCCCGCCATCTTTCGAATGAAAATAATGCTGGCAGACAGTGCTTAGCGGGGGAGTCGGGGAAGGGACTGCACACTGTGAAGAGAAGGCCGACTTTAGCACCTCCGCGTGGTTTCACCACGGAGGATTCAACGAGCGGATATCATCCGTTGCGAATGTCGTGTCAACTTCTCATCGTTTGCTGCCCTCGCTCGACTTTCCCGCAAGCCTTGCTCGCGCATTCATTCCGTGAACCTTTACCGACTGGCGCTATCTCTCTTCACAGAATCTCCCCCCAGCCGATTGTTCGTCCTTGCTTTCTCCCTGCGTGTCCTGTGCCAGTGAGACGATATTTCGCACGTCGAGGTGGCCAGTTTGCTTTTTCAAAATTCGCAGCAAAGCCTTCCATCAGCAGAAATGTCGTGGGAACCTGCTCATGCGTCGTCGCCTTCACGCCTGCGGATCATTCCGCTGGGAGGTCTGGGCGAAGTTGGCATGAATATGATGGTTTACGAATACGACGACGACATTTTCGTCGTGGATTGCGGACATACCTTCCCCGAGGACGACCTCCTGGGAATTGATCTTGTCATTCCCGATCTCACCTACCTTGAAGAGCGCGCTTCGCGTCTGCGTGGTGTCGTCATTACCCATGCCCACGATGACCATTTAGGAGCGCTTCCTTACTTTCTGCGCAAATTCAACGTGCCTGTTGTCGGCACGCCGTTGGTCTGCGGCATTCTCCGCGAGCGTCTTGGGGAATTCGAGCTTGATTTTGAGCCAAAACTCCGGGAAGTTCAGGCCGGTGAGACGTTCGAGCTTGGCAAAGCGCAAATCGAGTTTATTCACGTCACGCACAGTGTGCCTCAGAGTGTCGCCCTGGCCATTCATTTGCCCATAGGCACGATTGTTCATACGGGCGATTACAAAATAGACACGAGCCCCATCGATGCACGGCCCTTTGATTTCTATGCATTTGCGCGTTTAGGCCAGCGCGGCGTTCTCGCCCTACTCGCTGACTCGACGAATGTCGAGCGGCCGGGGCGAACGCCATCAGAACGGACGCTTTATCAGCCGTTGGACGAAATTTTCGAGCAAGCCCCGCGCACAATTTTTTTCTCGTGCTTCGCCAGTGCCCTGCACCGCATGCAGATAGTGCTCGACCTGGCGGAGCATCATCGGCGCAAGGTGTTCGTTGCCGGCCTCAACATGAACCGCAATCTTTCCGTGGCGCGTGAGTTGGGGGTCATCAATCGCGCTACCGGCGTGCTCGTCGACCTTGGCCACTTCAAGAAGGTTTCACCCGACAAACGTGTGGTGCTCACCACGGGTAGTCAGGGCGAACCGCTAAGCGCCCTTAGCCGCATCGCCGTAGGAGAGCACCGTGAGGTCAAAATTCACAAAGGCGACGTCGCCGTGTTGTCGTCGCGCATCATTCCCGGCAACGAGCGGGCCATTTACCATGTGATCAACCACCTTTTCCGTCGAGGGGCCGACGTCTATTACGAAGGCGTCGCCAACGTCCATGTGTCCGGACATGCCTATCGCGACGATATGGCCACGCTCATCGCCCTTTGCAAACCGAAGTTCCTTATCCCCATTCATGGCGAGTTGCGCCATCTCGTGCTGCACAAGCGCCTTGCTGTGGAGATGGGATATCCCGAAGAGAACGTGTTTATCCTGCAAAACGGTGATGTGCTCGAACTCGGCCGCGAACACGCCCACTATTGCGGACGCCTGCAAGTGAGCCGCGTGTTGGTCGATGGCTACGACGTCTCGAGCTTTGACGAAGTGGTCTTGCGTGATCGCCGCCGCCTCAGTGAGGACGGAATGCTCTTGGCTGTGTTGGCAGTCGAGCAAAGCACGGGTAAACTCGTGGCAGGCCCTCACGTTGTCTCGCGTGGGTTTTTGCGCGAAGAAGAAAACGAAGAGTTCTTCAAACAATGCGAAGCCGTTGCCCGCGCCGCCTTCGAGGAATGTGCCCGCGAGGAAAAGCAGGAGTGGAGCATCGTGAAAGAAAAAGTACGTGCGAAACTCAAACGCTTCATCAAAAACGAAACCGGACGTTACCCCTACATTCTCCCGGTGGTTCTGGAGATCTGAATAGCCAGAGGTGTTGCACGACGCGCAAACAGAACTTGGCTCACAGTTCGGTAAATCATTGCAAGCACCCATGGCACGCAATTAGATTTTTAGGCTAAGGAGTACCAACAAGTGGAAATAGCGGATCTCTTACGTCAGACTGTAGATCTTGATGCCTCGGACTTGCATTTGGCAGTGGGGCGCCCACCGGTGGTGCGCGTGCACGGCAAGCTGCGCAATCTCGAAGGGCCGCCGCTCACCGCGGCGGATACTCGCCGGCTTGTTTATGGCATCCTTACCGATTCGCAAAAACTGCGCTTTGAAGAAAATCGTGAGCTCGATTTTTCCCTCAGCATTTCGAGTATTAGCCGTTTCCGCGTGAACGTGCATTTCCAGCGCGGCAGCGTTGCCGCAGCGTTCCGTGTCATTTCCGCCGCTATTCGCTCTTTCGAAGAGCTGCACCTTCCTGTCAAGGTTTGCGAACGCTTTGCCCGTCGGCCTGCAGGACTTGTGCTTATTACGGGACCGACGGGGTCGGGAAAATCGACCACGTTGGCCGCTCTTGTTGACCTGATCAACAGCGAGCGCGAATGCCACATCATCACGATCGAAGACCCGATTGAATACCTGCACTCCCATAAAAAGGCGCTTGTCGAACAGCGCGAGGTCGGCGAGGATACTCTCTCCTTTGCCAATGCACTCAAATACGTGCTGCGCCAAGACCCTGATGTCATTATGGTCGGCGAAATGCGCGACCTAGAAACGATCGGCGCCGCGCTGACTGCCGCCGAAACGGGTCACCTCGTCTTTTCAACCCTTCACACTGTGGACGTGCCGCAGACCATTGACCGCATCATCGACGTGTTTCCGCCCCACCAACAGGAGCAGGTCCGAATTCAGCTCGCTGGGGTGCTCGAAGGCGTGATCTGCCAAACATTGCTCCCGTCGGCCTCCGGCCGGGGACGCGAACTGGCATGCGAAGTCATGGTTTGCACCGACGGCATACGTAACCTTATCCGCGAGGCAAAAACGCACCAAATCTACACTCAGATCGAGGCAGGTGGCGCGCTGGGAATGCAGACGATGGACCGTGCCATTGCCGACCTCTTCAAGCGCGGCCGCATTTCACGTGAGACAGCGTTCCTTTACGCACGCAAGCTCGATGAGTTCAAACGCCATGTGTCGGTGATCTGAACAAAGCAAGTCCCGAAAGGGGGCTCGATGATGAACGAGGATTTCAGACGAGTCGAACTCCGCGAGATCCACATCTTGCAGGATCCCACTAGCCCTCAGGTTATCGTTCTTGCAGAAACAGAGGGGCCACGGAGTTTTCCAATTTTTATCGGTGCCAATGAGGCCGCAATGCTTGACATGGCCGTGCGAGGACACACTTCGCCGCGCCCGCTGACGCACGATCTCATCCTTAACGTCCTGGAAGGCTTGGGCGCTCAATTGCTTCGTGTGCTCGTGACCAAGCTCGAAAATGACACGTTCTATGGGGCACTCGAAGTGCAGTCAGCCGATGGCTCCATTGTGAGAATTGATGCACGGCCCAGCGACTCGATTATCCTCGCCACGAAATGTCAGGTTCCGATACTTGTCGCGGAGCGAGTGCTCGATGAAGTCGGAGTGATTGCGGGCGACGAGGAAGACGACGAGATGACCTTCGACTCCGATGAGGACTCAGACTTAGGCTTCAACGAGGACGACGAGCCGGAGGATCCCGATTTTCCTGATGAGCAGCGGTGATATTTCTGCGCGGACCCAACGAGGTGTGCTGTCTGTGCGGCTTCTCGCGTTTCTTGTGTGCTCTCTCATGGCATCTGTGGTTCTTGCGCAACGCCATCGCGTCCTGCCCACGCCCTCTCCCGCCCCTGCTCTCCAGTTGCGCATTGTGGGTCAGAGTCAGGTCTTCATCGGTTCGATGGTGATTGCCAACGCTCCTGCTAACCGTCGCCCCCTTTTCCAGAGTTGCCGTTACGGCCGCGATTTTCACTACGTGCTCGATCATCTTGCTCCCCATCAACAACTGCGCATTGAATTAGGCTTTGCAGAGCTTTTTGCCGAAACGGCCGGTGAGCGTGTGATGGCAGTCGAGGTGAACGGCCGTGTGTTTCGCGACAATCTCGATATTATCGCTGAAGCGGGAGGACCGCGCAAAGCGCTTGTCCTGAGCTGCGACATAGAGCCGACTGCACGGCTCGACCTTCGCTTTGTGGGAATAAAAGGTGAAGCGCTTATCAACTACGTGCGCGTGGAAGGCGCTGGCCAGGAAATTGTGATTGGCCCTGGCGCAAAGCTTCTGCTTCAGCCTGACAACGGCGCTTCCTACGATCTCGCGCACGGCGAGCTTTGCGTGGACGACAAACTCGTGGCCCCCATCCACGGTATGCCTTTGGGCGGCATCGGGACCGGCTCTTTCGAAATTCTGGCCGACGGCACATTTGCGAACCTCACGATCGGCAATTCGTGGGCGCAGGCCGTGCGCGGATTGCAGGGCTCGTTCCTGGCGGTCAGAGCCAAGCTTCGCTCATTTTCCGGCGAGGCACGAATTCTCTCAGTGGGGGCGCGCTCTCATCCCTTTGCAAATGCCCAACCCATGACGGCGAGCCGCTACCGCGCACGTTATCCCTTTTGCCAGATCGAGTTCACCGATCCGACTTTTCCTCTCGAAGTATCAGTGGAAGCTTTCGTCCCCTGTGTTCCTTACGATCTCAATTCGTCTTCCTTGCCGGTGGCTATTGTATTTGTTCAGGTACGCAACCCCAACACGTACCCCGTCGCGGCTAGTGTCGCACTCTCTTGGGAGAACATTATAGGCCGTGGCACCCTGGGATTTCCGCCGCAGGTTTTTCCGCAGTCTAGTGCAGTTGCCCACAATGATGCGGGGTCCGGTGAGCTTCTCGGCGTGCATATGAGCTCGCTCGAGGCCCCTTTGGGCGCACGTGCCACTTTCCTGGGCGATCAATTTGTCGGCACTGTGACGACAGGTGTCGTTGTGTCGCGATTGCTCTTCTGGGATCCCTCCGCGCCGACGATTCCGTGGTGGAGGGAATTTATCCGCTCCGGACGCTTAGGGCATCGGCCCGAGCGTTCAGAATTTTGGAGCACGTCGCTCGCGCGGGAAGGCAACTGCGCGGCAGCTGTGGCCGCAGCCTTCAACCTTGCCCCAAGGGAATCGCGGCGCATTCCCTTTTTTATTGCTTGGTACTATCCTCACGTTGCAGCTCCTGACGGCAACTCGATGCACACCAATGCCTATGCTCAACGTTTTGCCTCGAGTGTGGGCGCTGCTGTCTACGCGCTGAGCCGCTTGGAGTGGCTAGAGTCTCACTCACGCGCCTGGCGCGATGCCCTTGTAGAAAGCGACCTTCCTGGCTGGTTCACGCAATCGCTGCTCGATGCAGCGGCGCGCAGCGCGGCCAACACAGTGTGGTGGAAGGGCGAGCCTGTACGCTGGTTTGCCACGGTCGACAATGGCAAGCTCGAGTTTGCACCCCCATCACTTGATCCTTTAGTCCACGCTTGGGCCGACACGTTCTTCCCCACTCTTGGCTTACCATCCGGCAGCCGTCCCACTGCTGCACTGAATGCGGGAACCTCGTGCCCGTTGCAAAAATCGCAAGGAAATGCATACGAATCCGATGCTCACGCTGGCGTCGAATTGTTAGCAGCTCAGGCCTCACGAGCTTGGGCGTATGCGAACTTTACTGGCGAGAGTGCGGCAATCAACGAAATGATTTCGCCTCTCGAGACAGCTTTCCAGAAGCTTGTGCAACACCCGAGCTTTACCTCGCCGAACGCTGAAGGTACACTCTTTTCGGATTGGCCCAGCACGATTGCGGCAGACCTGCGCCCCTACAAGGCCCTTTATGCCGCAGCAACCGCAGAGTTGCTAGCCGAGCTTGCACAAGCAACAGGTGACCAGAACCGTGCACAGCTTTGGCGGCAGCAACGGCGCGCGTGGGAGAAAAACGCCCAAACCGAATTCGCCTCCATCGAGCACACCTGGCTTTCTTCGAATTCTCGAGCAGGACGTAGTTTTGCCACCTATTTTGCGGCGGATTGGCTGCTGCGCAGGGCGACGGGGAGCGGACTTCTTGGCGAGTCGCTCAGCTCGCTCGTGCAGCAAACTGTGGCGCGCCATCTGCCTTCGGACACAATAATTCCCATCGAAACGCCGCCGGCCACTGCCGGTCTCACAGCACCGCCCCTTCTTCACGCTTGGCTTGCCGCGGAAGCAATCGCAGCGGGGCTGCCCAATGCCGGATTCGAGCTCTCAGCGCGCTTGGCACAATTGCAGCAGGGGCGCGCAAATCCTTGGGGAAATGCGTTCTTCTATGACGAAGTGACGGCCATGCCCGCGGGCGAAAACAATCACGCTGCTGTCGCCAGCGTCTGGAGCGTTTTGCACGCGATTGTCGGGGTTCACTACGACCGCCAGCGCGAAACACTCATTGTGGCGCCGAGTCTGCCGTTTGAGCTGGGCAATCAAGTTCTCCTACCCGTTTTGACCCCCTTCTTCAACGGCTGCCTCGATTTCGATGCACAAGAACACGAGTGGACTCTTTCGATCACTCGCGTGGCCGCAAGATTCGAGAATGAGCCCCTAAGGGTGCGAAGGTTATGTGTCCAGGACCCGGATTATCCAGGGGCGCGCCGTCAAATAGAGCTTCCAGCGCCGATGGGGCTTTGCGCCGGCGACGAGCTCCATTATTATTCCGGGCGCTGCGAACAAAAGTCAGCTTCCTCAAGCACTCCGGCAATAACTGTGACTGCGCCGGTTAGGCTTGGAGCTGCCGTGGCGCCGTAATCTGTGCCTCCCGCTCCTCCATAGAGCGAATCTCGATAATGAACCGTGCTCCGCCAGTGGCAACGTTTTCCGCTGTCACCCGCCCGCCGTGAAAACTCTCCACGATTGTGCGCACCCAAAAGAGCCCAAACCCCTCAGAAAAATCCGATTTTGTAGAATACCCGTGGTGAAAAATTTGCTCGATTTCACCGCGCTCCAAAAGACGTCCGCTAGCGTCGCGAATGCCTGGCCCATTATCCTCAACCTCGATGCGGAACGTTTCGCGTTCGGCCTCATAGCGTGTACGCACCACGACCCATGGCGGCCGCTCAGATTTTCTGCGCTGGGACCGAAAGGCATCTATCGCGTTCGTAAGGACGTTAAAAAGCGCAAGCATAAGCAAACGCCTCTCCACCACTGGCTGGGGCGAACCAGCTGCAAGATCGCGTTCGAATGTCACCCCTAACGATGTCGTTCGATCGAATTTTGTTAACAAATCGCTCACGATGGCGTCAATGGACCAGCGTTTGTATTCGGGGCGACGCAATGAGCCGAACGAACCATAGAGGTCCACAATGTCCTGCATCAGCCGCATTGTATCTGCGATGGCCACCACCCCCTCGCGTAGCAGTTGCCACTGTTGGGCATCCAGCTCGTGAGGCTCGCGTTCCAAAATATCCCGCGCTGTGAGTGTGTCGAGACGGACCGACGCCAGCACGTTTGTCAAATCATGCGCTATGCAGCGGGCTAGCGAGATGTTTGCTTGGCGTCGCTGTTCGGATATGGATTGCTCGAGAGCTGAAAATGCCAGCAACCCTCGCGCGATAGCCTCACAGCCCAACCGCAGACCCTCGAGACGCGTTGCGGGATCTAGCGCCGGGTGTTGGAGCTCACCCTTGATAACGACGATACTCGGCCCAACATTGGCCGCGAAACGAAATTTCCCATGTTCACCTGCAACGAAATTGCTGACCCTTGCCGTGTCGGGCAAGAGCGCCCGGGCGGTTTCGGGCCACGTTTGTGCAGAGTGCTCAGCATCCGAACTCACAGAACGATTCTCGGGCGGATAAGCAAGTGTGCGCGCGAGCAGAAGGTCGTCGCCTTGGTGCGACAGCTCAGCTAGTGTCAGCGAGCTAGCCCCGAAACCCGTGGCGAGAAGTTCCAAACCGCCAAGCAGAATGGCAGGCTCAACCACAGGCTGGTTGGTTCTCCGCAGCAGCTCGCTCATCGTCTCGTCCAACTCCTGAATAAGTGCCCGACGGGCCATTTCGTTGTAAGCAGCCTCGAGACCAGCTGCGGGCTTGGCGATGAGCTGCGGTCGTGCCTGCTGTGCCCCTTGCAGGTGCACGGTCACGTTATGCATTGGCCGCAAAATGTAGCGATAGAGGAAATAGTAGCCCACTACCCACAGCGCGACCAAAGCAGCCGCGATCATCCAGTAGCGGCGTGTGAGCTCCTCGATGGGTGGGTAATGAGCCGGTGTCGTGTAACGCGCCACGAGTCGCCCACTGCCAGGCAGGCCGCGCTCACGTTTCACCCCCAGGTCCGTGATTCTCTCGAAATTGCGCAAAAAAAGACTGTTGCGCCACGTCTGTAAACGCCGCGGTTTGTCGGGATCGACCACCCGCAAATTGTCCACAACCTGACGATTCGCATCAAGAAGCTCGAAAAGGAAAATGCTTGTCGGCCCTTCGACGATCTGCTGCATTTCTTTGCGCAGACGTTCCGCAGCCAGTTTGCGACTGGCCGGTGTCGTGGCGAATAACACATCGCCTGCGTACTCCGCCAAGGTATCGGGTAAGTTGAAAATTTCCCGGAAATGTTCGCGAATCAGCGCTTCCTTCTCGCCCGTGTAGTGCTGGCGGTCCAGCTCGTAGAGCACTAGCGCAAGAATGAGAAAGTACAGCGCCGTGACGACCGTGTTGAGGATGCGAGTGCGTCGGCTGTAATCAAATTTCGCTGTTGAGTGCATGACTACGTCTTGAGTACTCTCGTGCGCAGCAAAAGATTGGCTGGGCTGTTGATGCGCCGCCTCTATCCTTTAAAAGGCCACACTCGGCGTGCAAGGCTGAAGCATATGATCGAAGACAGCATTTTCGAGTACCTTGAAAGGACAAAGGCTGTGGACTACACGCTCGGAGTCCTGGCCATCGTCGGCCCGCTCATTGTGGCCGCGATCTTACGCTGGGGCCAAGGCCGTGCCTTTGTTGAGAATCATCGGCCTGACTGGTGGCTAGGACTTGTGGCCGGTCCATTGGTCTACGTCTTGTGGCGCGTTTACAATGCGATTATGGATGCGTTTGGGCTCGACAGTGTTTACGCCCTAGTGCTCAACGCGTCAATTTTTCTTTGTGTGGGGCTTGCCCTCGCGTTGGCCCGAACTTGGCTTTGGCGGTCCACCAGAGGAGCGCCTCCTGCTAGGATTTCTCCCCAGCAGCGAGCGGCTACTTCTGACGACGGCCCCACGGCCGATTTGCGTGTAAAAGGTGAATGAAATGATCTTTGCAAAATCACTGCGGCGAAAACAACGGTATGTCGTTGTGGCGACTATGTGCCTCTTCGCCGTCTCCGTTGGCTTGGCGCAACGCCAGGGGAGCTCTCTCATTAATGGCGTGGAAGTAGTGGCAGAACTCGACAAAACCGAGCTGCTCGTGGGCGAGCCCCTTTTTCTAAAAATCAGCGTGGCAAATCGCAACGCCCCCTTGGTGATTGGCAATTTTATCTCCGCCCTGCACTTTCCCGAGGGCGGCGACATCGAACTTTACGTGCAGCCGCCCAATGAACTCGCCTATCGCTACCAAGCCCACGAAGATCCTGCGGTGTTCGCTACCGTCGAGATCGGAAACAAGAAGGGCGCCTCCACTCATTTCGAGCTACCGATCATCTACGAACGAAAATCACCCACCGGCTACCTTTTCGATAGGCCGGGCGATTATGTCGTGTCTGGGAAAATTTGGCACAGCATCATGCGCGATCCCACGCGCACGTTCACGGAGATCCCGCCGACAAAAATCACCGTGCGGTCACCCGAGGGCGACAATCAGCAGGCGTTCCGGTTGATCGACGGCAAAAAGTATGCACTCGCGCTTCAAGAGCAGGTCACCGACGACAAAGACATCATCGAAAAATGTCTCGCCGTGGCGAAAAGATATTCACATTCGGTTTACGCCCCGATGTGCGCGTATGTGGCAGGGGCGTCGATGGTGCTTGACAAGCAGAGGCTCGAAGAGGGCGTCACGCTGCTTCGCGACTTTGCCAAGCGCTTTCCCACTCATCCAATGGTGGGCAATGGCATCTACTCCATTTTCTTCGGCTACCACATGGCCGGGGATCAAGACCGGGCCCGTGAATGGTTCTATTACCTTATGGATTTCGACCCGTCTTATCGCCTTCTGCGCGAGGAAAACAAGTTAGCATCATATTATTATTTTGGACGCATCGAGGAATTGCAAAATCGCCGTTGGTGGATGTACGACAAGCCGTGGCTCCTTCCGAAAGAATTGCCCGTGCGTAAAGAAACTCAGGGAGTGCCTCAGTGACCGAATGGCCGTGGATTGTGCGCGGTCGGCGCGTCCTGCCCGCTGGCCGCTCGCTCGTGATGGGGATCCTCAATGTTAGCCCCGATAGCTTCTCTGATGGCGGACGTTTTCGCGATGCACAAGAAGCCGTGGACGCCGCGCTAAAGATGCTTGCCGATGGGGCCGACATCATCGACGTCGGTGGAGAAAGCTCGCGTCCTGGCCGCTCGGGGCCTGTGCCCGCGCAGGAAGAATTGCGCCGCGTTCTGCCTGTGGTGAAGGCGCTGCGCGAAAAGGCGCCTCAGGCGCTCATTTCCGTGGACACCTATAAAGCCGAAGTCGCCGAGCAGGCGCTCGATGCGGGGGCGGACATCATCAACGATATTTATGCTCTCCGCTATGCCCCGAGCGTCGCTGATCTCGTCGCGCGTCATAAAGCTGGACTTGTTCTCATGCACATGCAGGGCACGCCCGAAACCATGCAGGTGAATCCGACTTACCAAAACGTCGTCGTTGAAATAAAGAATGAGTTGCGTCAAGCTTTACAACTGGCGCTTGAACGCGGGGTGCCGGAGGAAGCCATAGCCATCGATCCCGGTTTCGGTTTTGGAAAAACCGTCGAGCACAACGTCGAACTGCTAGCCCAGCTCGAGTATTTTCGCCTACTCCAGCGACCCATTTGTGTCGGCGTGTCGCGCAAGCGTTTTCTTGGTGCTCTGTGTGGCGGGCTGGATGTCGATGAGCGCGAGGAGGCTACCCTCGCTGCAGTGACCATTGCAGTTCTTCACGGTGCAGCAATTGTTCGCGTGCACAACGTCAAAGCCGCCAAACGCGCCTTAGCTGTGGCGGATGCCGTGTTGGCGCGTTTGTAAATCATCGTCCTCGTTCTGTCAATCCCAGCAACGGTCTGGTTTCCCCCTGGCCTGTTTCTTCCCGTCGCTCCAGGCACTCGCTCGGGCTTTTCATTTGTCATTACGTCATTTGGGTGCCGTTGTTACATCATCAAAAGAAAGACTTGCAATCGGAACCGGTTTTCGTCTATATGGCAAATTGGCCTGCGAAAAGGCGAGTCGCTATTGGACCTCATGGCAAAGGAGGAAAACTACCATGAAAAGGATCGCTTTGGCAGCGATGATGCTGCTTGCATCAGTGTCAATGTGGGCGGCGAAAACCTACACCGTGCCCTACACGACTCAAACGATTACGCTCGATGGCGTGGCTAGCGAAGTTGCTTGGGCAGCTGCCGCCATCGCAGGCGGAGATTTCGTTGCCCACGATTCGGGAGTCCCTGGAACACTGTCCACACAGCAGACAACTTTCAAAGCGCTGTGGGACGACAACAATCTTTACATCTATGTGCAGACTCAGGATCTGGCGCCGGTTTTCGACGTGAACCTCACAACAAACAACCAGACCCTGACATTCTCCAAGGACGACTTCGAGTTTTTCCTGGACCCGATTTCGGCGCGCAACAACGAGCCCAATCCCACGCACAAATACCAGCTTGTCATTTTCCCCCAGACCGATGCGGCTGGTTTGATGTCGAATCCTCCGGCGGCGTTCAAGTGGGTTGCGGCGGGCAACACCGACTTCCCCTTCCCACCGACAAGCTGGCCCTCAGGCGTGAATATCCAGGTCGCAATAGTTCCGGTTTCTTCGCCTGCCGGCTATGCGGCTGAGCTCGCAATTCCGTGGAGCGTATTTGATGTTGCGCTCGTCAACACGGAGCCCTTCAGCCTGCCACCCCTCAACGGTGACACATGGTCCGTGCAAGTGTGTCGCCTCCATGATTCCGGAAACAACACGGCGGCGAGTAAATGGAATCCTACATCAACAGCTGGCTTCCGCACCAAGCCATGGGGACTTTGGATCTTTACTGGCAAGCCAGCACCTACGCGCGCCGTGGATTGGCAACTTCTCGAGTAGCAGCGCAACGCCACAAATCACCCAAAAAGACGGCAGCGAGGCGCTGAAGTTCAGCGCTTCGCTGCTTGCTACTTTTCTAACACATTAAATCTAATTCACATTAAAACGTGCCGTCAAGTGACTCGTGCAGCAAGCCCCGAAGCGCTGACTTGCGAACCTACGTGAAGGCAAACGTGGTGGGCAGCGAACGTCGCGTCTCGGCCTCAGGGATCGAGCTGTCGGTCCACCACCCAGACGTCAGGCTCTCGTGGGGCACTGCTGTAACGCGGCGCGTGGGCGAAAGCTCCCTCGTCACTGAGCAAGGGAGCGAGAGTCGGATTTTGCAGGAGTGCAGACAGGCGGTGCAGCTTGCCATCAACGAGCACATCGTTAGCCACAAGGCGAATGCCGTGGCTATAGTCGGCATACGTGGCCTTGTGCACCAGCGACAGCGGTTGGATCGCCGTCCCGACGGGAAGATGCCATCCGTAAATTGCAACGCGCGGGGGCGATGAACGCTGCCACAGCTGGGGTGTTAGCACGATATCTTTTTTGACGCCGCTCACCAACAGACCAAGCGCGCACTCGGCCTGCGTCCTCTGCTCTTCGATCATCAGCTGATGCCTGAAAAACGTTTCGACCGTAACCATCTCCGGCGAAGGGGGAAGCGGTCGTGGGAGAGCTCTCCACGCTGCCGCATTGCAGATCGCATCGACCATCGTGCGCGTCGGAAGCGAACAGTCCGTGCGATCACAAATCCACTGAGCGAGATGCGGCGTCGCGGGGATGCGCAGAAAATCTTCGTCGCTGCCCACCGCAAGGTAGTCGGGCGTCACGGCGAACCGCACCGTAGATTTCGCGCCATCGGCCCATACCTCTCTTTCGACCGGGGCAAGCCAACGCAAGAAATTGGGAACATTACCTTGCGCCACCTCGCGGTAAATTTGGCGCTCGCGCTCCTCGAGCGAAAGCAAAGCAAACTGCGCAGCAAGAGCTTTTCCACCCAAAGCATGGGCCGGACGAGGGGGCAGGATCAACTGGGCGCGGGGCAGAAGCTCCGTCGCAGCTCGGACCTGCCACGTGCTTGTGAGAACAAAAAAAAACATGCCAACGGCTAGCCACTGGAACCGTTTCATCTTCCCGCCCCTTGCCGAATGTTGTCGCCATCAGGGGTAGGCAACAAGAACGCTGCAGCCCCCGAGGCTTGATAATGCGCCTATGTCCTCATCCAAACCAGCTGTTCGGCAAACTTGCAAGGAGTCATTCATTCGGCATCGGGGGCACTCGCGGCCTGCGAGTTTCCGCTGCGCATGATCCGTTTGTGCACGTATACGTATGCAACGAAAAACATCATGCAGCCAAGGAAAATCCAGAGAAGGTTTTGGTGAATGATCTCTTTGCCGTGATGGACCAGCTCGGCATAAGTCATGTGTGCGGTTTTTCGTCCGAAGTAGTAGCCGATCCCTGTCAAGATCGCGACCCAAATTCCTGCACCGAGACCCGTGCAAATCGTAAATGTCCGCAAGCGCATTCCTGCAATGCCGGCCGGAATCGAGATGAGTTGGCGAATCTCAGGCAGCATGCGACATACGAAGGTAATGCCCGCGCCATATTCGCGAAAGAGCTCTTCTGCACGTTGCAAGCTCTCCGGCTTCAGGAAAAAAAACTTGCCATATTTGTAGAGAAACGGTCGCCCCAGCCAGCGTGCAAGATAGTAGTTGACGAAGGCGCCGGTCAGAGATCCGAGCACACCTACAAAAACGGCCATGGCTGCGTCCAGGGGCGGGTTGTGAAAGGTCAACGCCAGCCGGGCTGCGAGGAAACCTGCGGGAATCATGACCACCTCGCTTGGGAACGGAATGAACGAGCTTTCGATGGTCATGAGCACAAAGATAATGACATAACCCCATGTTGGGGCATGCTGAGCGGCCAGCTCGATGTAGCGAATGAGCAGTTCAGTCACAGGGTTGTCCTCACGCGTGATTGCGCATTCTGACTCACTAAATGCGTCAGCACTCGATGATATTCTCCAAAATCGATCAAGAGAATCTCAACTCGTCGTCCTTTTCGCAGCTACTTAGAGCGTTTGACATGCGTACAATTTGGTGCGTTATTCGACGAATTCGTACACTCAAACCAGAGACATTCCGGCGAACAAGTCCGTAAGTCAATGTTTGTCAATAATCCAATTTGTTTTTTTCCGCTGGCACACGTTGTGCAAATCTCTAGCGACAGCACACTCTTACTGAAAGGAGTACCGAAGAATGAGAGCAACCACTCTCGCAGTTGCAGCAGTTGTCGCGTTGACCGTTGCGGCTTGGGCTGGACCGGGTGCGGGCCAAGGCGGTGCGGATGGCCAAAGGAAAGGTCGTCCTGATGCAGCATGGAAGCATGGCGCGGCGAGCGATAGCTCGACGACTTGCCCGGCCACCCATGAGCGCAAGCACAAGCGCGAGCATAAGCGCCAGCAAACGCAGACTCAACAGCAGTCTGCTCAACCGTCTGGCGTGCAGCAAAACCAATAAGTAGCACAAATCTGAGTCGAGGAGATGATCCTATGCGGTACGTTACTCTCACAGCGGTGTGCGTCCTTGCAGCGAGTTCTCTACTCGCTCAACCTGGTGCAGGACGCGCGGAAAGGCGGGGAGAGGCTGGACGCGCTCGGGCAGCGGTGCGGGCTGATCGCGAAACAACGCGTCCGCGAGCATGGGAACCGGGCGAGCGAATGCGGGCATTTGCCCAGCGGCGCGATGTTCCCACCTCGCGAATTTTGCAGCGGATGAAAGATTTCCTGGCTTTGACTCCCGATCAGGAGTCAAAGGCACGTGAAATTCTTGAAAAAGCAAAATCCGAGGTTGGTGAAAGCGTAGGATCACTTCGCGAGCTCGGAGAAAAAACGCGTGAAAAACTTCGGGAGATTCTCACGGAAGAGCAGCGCATCAAATTGGACAAGCTCCGCAAAGATGCGCGCGAAGTCGGAGCGCAGATGATGCAGGAGCGCGGCCCACAAATGCGCGAGGCCTTGGGACGGGCCGGAGAAGAAGCACGCTTGCGGATGGCTTTGCGGGCTGTCAATCTCACCGAAGAACAGCGCAAAAAGGTCCAAGAAATCGAAAAAGAGACCCACGCAAAGCTCCAAGCTATCCAGAACGAGGTCCGACCGAAGATAGAAGCGACACGAGAAGAAGCCAAAAAGAAGATCGAAGAGATTCTCACGCCTGAGCAGCGAGAACAGCTCAAGAAGGAGCTCGAAAAACTGCCCAAAGCCATGGAGCCTGCTCGCGGTGGTCCGGCGCACATGCCCGGTCCTCCTGCTCACCCACCTGCGGGTCCGCAGGAACCGGCCATCTAGGCCTCTCAGTTGCAGCACAAATGCTTGGGCCGTCTGCTAGCCCTCGCAGCCAATGAGGCCAGAGCATATCGGTTCCAGAGAATCGCCGGTGGTGCAGGTTGCGCTCCAGGTGACGTTATGCCGGCACCACCGGGGAAGATGCCGCCCGCGCCGCGTGCGGAGCGACGACAAAAGGTTGCTGACTGCGGTGGCATGCGGGTCTCAGTGCCGTAGGATCGTTGGCCGGCACGGCAAGGTCTTCGCAAGGTTGCGGTGGAATGTGTTGCATGAAAATCTCCCCCGAGCATCCTGAGTGCTCGTCCCCGCCAAACTGCCCCGGCTCCTCCCACCGGGGCAGTCTCTTTTAACTCTGTCCGTGGAGGTGAGTCGGGCACGCTTTTTACTTGTCCGTTCCAATACATTTCACTTACGAACATCACCACATTGGGTCGGCAGTGCCGACGTGGTAGTTATGGCCCCAACGCCTCATGGGAAGATTCTCAATCATGCGATTTTTCGAACAGACCCGTAAGCTGATTTGCTTGGGTGCCTTTTTTGCCTCGCTGGTGGAAGGCCTTGCGGTCGTGTCGCCTCATGATGTGGAGCTGGGCGCCCCCGCCGCGCCACTGCAGAACATTGATTGGGTTACGACACCGCCCGCCTCCCTCGAGTGGGGCAAAATCGGAAAAATTGCCATCGTAGAATTCTGGGCCACCTGGTGTGGGCCATGCCGCATTAGCATTCCGCACCTCGCAGAACTCCAACGCAAGTATGCCGCGCAAGGAGTGACAATTGTCGGAATCTCCGACGAGCCGAAAGACACAGTCCAGCAATTCGTTGCCACCCAAGGCGTCAGCATGCCCTATGCCGTTGGGGTTCAGGCCACGCGGCAGCTTTTCAGATCGTATATGGGAGCGTTCGGGGTTCGCGGTATTCCTCACGCTTTTATTGTTTCGGCTGACGGCAGGATTCTCTGGCACGGCCACCCCATGATGATGGACAAACCGTTGGAAGACATTATCAGCGGGCGTTATGATTTGGAAAAAGCCCGCCTTGCTGATCGAGCCCAGCGCGCTCTTAGCAAGCTCCAACATATTCTCACGCGCGGTCCTGCGAGCCAACGCGAGGAGGCGTTGAATGCCATGGCGCAACTCGCCGAGCAGTTTCAAAGAGATCCCGCCTACGTATCGGAGCTCGCAAAGATCTTACGAGCCACCGCTGTGCTCAATCCTGGACTCTCAGCGCGTTACGTCGACATTGCCCGCCAGATCTATCGGCGCAATCCCCGTTTGGTAGATGTGGCGGAAGTTTATACCGAGCTTCTTCGCCGCGACGGCCGCACCACGGAAGCCGACCAGATGACACGAACGGTTGTAGAAATGCGAACGAAAAGCCTCGTCCGGCCAGTTCTTCCGCGTCCTGTGGCAAGACAAGAAACTTTTATGTCTCAGTCGCGGTAATTTGTTTTCTTCGCGCTGAACGCCGGCGCCTCCTTTCACAGGTTCCCCCTGGCTTTTATCGGTTTCCGAAGATTTCGCTTGCCAAATTTCCTCCCACTGCCTGCACAATGGCGGTGGTTCTTTTTACGAATGCTCCGAGTGGAGGACAGACGTATGCGTAGGTTTGGCTATGCCGTGGGAATTCTCGCAATTGCCAGTGTCAGCTTAGCGCAGCAGACGCTTGTGCCGAAAAAAACTTCTCCGATTCGCTCCTGCGAATCGGCGTGGGCTTATCGCCCGCAGGTTGCTGTCTGTCCTCCGGGTGATAGCAAGGCTCCGATCCCAGTCGAGGAAACGCGCCGCGTGCTCAATGAAATCATGGGCTCGCCGCTGCTCAGCAAATCCATCGCAGAATGGGTGGACCTCGGCCTTGGTGCTTGCCATGGGCTGAACAAGGAAGATGTGGCGGTGGCGTACTTGCTCATCTCACGCGAGAATCACGGAGCTCCCCATTTGGGTCATTTCCGTGGCGAAGAGCCAATGTATGCTTCGAGCATAGCCAAGCTCTTCTACGCTGTTGCGGCGTACAAGAAAATGCAGGATCGCTGCATTCGCGACTCGAAGATTGAGAGCGATATTGTGGCCATGCTGCGCGACGATGACCACGAGGCGGCCAACCGTGTGGTGGATTTCATCAGCGGCACCGAGTCGGGCAATGAACTGTCCGGAGGCGATTTCCGCGCCTTTGCTCGTAAGCGCAATTGGGTCAATCGGTACTTTGAAAGCGTCGGTTTCGAAGGCCTCAACGTAAACCAAAAGTTCTGGATGGACAAGCCGAGCCCGCGCGATCTCCAACTGCTCGGTACGAAGCTCAATCAAAATTACGAGAACAGCAACCGTGTGACCGCGGCGCAGGCCGCTGAGCTTCTTTACCTTGTTTATGCCGATGCCATCGTCTCCCAACACGCCTGCGAGAAAATCAAAAAGGCAATTGAGCGGCGGGTTGACGATGCGAAGATTGGACCCCTGCAAGGTATCGCGGCTGGTTTGCCTAGCGGTTCCAAGATGTGGAACGTGAAGGGTTTCACCTATCAGAACTTCAACGAGGTGGCGCTCGTGGAGCTTCCCAACGGCCAACTCTACGTGCTGAGCGTGCTCACCCGCTACGCTGATCACGTGAAAAATTTTTCCACTCAGGTCAGCCGGGTCGCCGCCCATCGGGCGATGGTACACACGGCTGATGACGATGTGAACAACGCCTATCTGCTTTCGACCCGATCAGGTGCCCAGTGAGTAAACTTGGCGCTGTGCTGGGCTGAGTCCGTGTGCGGCAAATCGCCGACATGGCAGCGGGTGTCGGTTTGCTGGCCCGCCAAACATAGTGCGTGAGCAAGCCGCAACATGGGTGACTCCCCTTGCGCGAGACACGCGGCATTGTCGTTGTGCGGCACAGGCCACGAGTGGTTTGGTCTCATCATGATGGCAAATACGTGCCATTTTCCTGCAGCAGGACGCGCACCTCGTGGCTGAACTCGCTCACGTCACGGAACTGGCGGTAGACGCTGGCGAAGCGAACATAAGCCACTTCGTCCACTTCACGTAGTTTCCTGAGTACGATCTCGCCAATCTTGAGCGAGCTCACTTCCTTTTCCATGCTGTTGTAGAGTTGCTTCTCCACAAATTGCACGATCCGCTCGACCTGTTCAAGCGTGACGGGGCGCTTTTCGCATGCGCGGAGGATACCCGCAGCGATTTTTTGTCTGTCGAAAGCCTCACGCTTACCGTCGCGTTTGATGACGACGATGGGAACTTTTTCGACAACTTCGAAAGTTGTGAATCGGTGTCCGCACTGCAGGCATTCGCGGCGCCTGCGGATGGAATCACCCCGCGGGCTTTGCCGCGAGTTCACAACCTTGCTTTCCGTGTGGCCGCAAAAGGGGCACAACATCTATAATCACCTGGGCTCAGTAGGTACAAGATAGGGTAGTTCCGTCAAGCCAATTGTTTCTGGTCAAGGCTTTTTCCACAGAAAGGCGCCCTCCTGTGGAAAAGTTGTGGATGAGTGTGGATATTTCTCACTGCTTTGTCACTTCTCGGGCATAGGCGTTTCGCGCCTGCCTCATCGAATGAGAGAAAGTTTGCCCCGACCCGACGACAGAGCGCGCGTCGTCGGGTGCAGCGCGAGCCCTGCGCTCGGGGCCGAACGTGCGCCTCTATTGCTCCACAGCGCAAGCGGGGGCCGCTTTGCGCGTGGTCGGCATGCGATCGAGCCGTCCGAACGCGCGCAGTTCAGGGAAGATTTTTGCGCACACAGCCACAACGACAAGCGTCCCGATCCCACCGAGCACCACGGCCGGCACTGTTCCAAAGAGGTGTGCCGTCACACCTGACTCGAACTCGCCGAGGTTGTTTGACGCACCTATGAAAATGAGGTTTACTGCGCTAACACGTCCTCGCATTTCAGGAGGCGTGACGAGCTGAACCACAGTGTGTCGGATTACTACGCTCACCATGTCCGCCGCACCCAGAACCATGAGCGCCGCCATAGAAAGTGGAAAACTTTTCGATAGGCCAAAGACGATCGTCATGAGCCCAAATACGGTGACGGCGCGGAGCATAGCTTTGCCCGCTTGCTGCATGGGAGGCAAATGCGCGAACACAATGGCCATGACACCTGCGCCGACCGAGGGTGCCGCTCGCAACAGGCCATAACCCATTTCTCCAACGCAGAGAATGTCCTTTGCGTAAATCGGCAGCAAAGCCACGGCTCCTCCGAGCAACACTGCAAACAGGTCCAACGTCATGGCCCCCAAAATGATTTTATTTTGCCACACATAGCGGAAGCCGGCGAAGAGCGTATCGCACGAAATGGGAGCCTGTTCGAGCCGATCAAGCCGCGTGCGAATGGATGCCATGAAGAAAGCAGCCGTCAGAGCAAAACCTGCATCCCAAGCATAAACGACCGCGGGATTCTTGAAGAGAGCTAATAGTAATCCCGCAAATGCGGGTCCGGCGATGGAGGCGAATTGCCACAACGAGGAGTTCCATGCCACCGCATTGCTGAAAATCTCGGTAGGAACAAGGTGCGGCAGCAGCGCTTGGCTAGCTGGTCCAGCGAAAGCATGCGCGGTTCCAATAAGAAAAATCAGAGCAAAAATCAGGGGCACTGTGATCAGTCTGGTGTGCGTCAAGACCACCATCGTTGTGGAAAGCAAGGCCAGCACGCTCATGCATGTGGCCACGACAAGTTTGCGGTCGTAGCGATCGGCCACGTGACCGGTGACGAGAATCAGCAAAACCGCGGGGAGAAATTGCACCAGGCCAATAAAACCCAACGCCAACTTGCTGGAAGTCATCTCGTAAATTTGCCAGGCAACGGTCGTCCCCTGCATCTGCCAGCTTATGACGAAAAGCAGGCGGGCTAGTTCGAACCGACGAAAATCAGGATAGCGAAACGCAGCAAAGCCTCGGCTCTTAGCCGAGGCACTCGATGATTGGTCACTCGACGGCTCGGGCATTTCGCCAACACTTTACCATGGTGAAAGCATTTCGTGCGAACATGAGCGTTGCGCAACACAAGTGGCGCGAGTTCACAGGAACCATTACTAGTCTTTTTCCCGCGAATCAGAACGGCATAGCCTCGTCAGGTGGTCCGACCTTTAGCTCGCCAGCAAACCCCGGATAAATCAGATAAATCCTGGGGATCGTGGCTTTCTCGACGTAACAGGTTACAGGAGCAGTCTCACGTGAGGACGCTGTATCGCGCAAAAAATGGTAAATTCGTTCCACGCCATACTGCTCGCGCCGATCTTCTCCGATGTATTTCAAGCGTCGTGAAAGCGTGCGTTTTGAGCCCAGGATCTTATAGTCAGCCGTAAGTTCATAAAAAACCTGGCCGTTGTCTTCCGTCACGGTGGTGAGGGCCACAGTTCCATTGCCGACTTTCAGTCCGTGCCATCGCCACTGCGAGAGTTGGCTATAATCAATTTGGGGAGCGTTTTCCTTCGCAGCAGCGCGCTGCTTTTCTTGCTCTTCTTCATCATCGGCCACAGGTAACACGCCCAGGCGCTCGCCGATGATTTCTTCATCCATGATGATGTTGGCACTTTCCTTGAGTTTGGTGAGCACCTGCGACGCTACCTCGCGCAAGCTTTCGCGCACGCCGATGCCTTCTGTGGCCACCGCTTCGAACTCTGCGAATCGCCCGAGGGGATTGAGATGCGCCCGCAGTTCTTCCACGGGCAGCGCGTTGGGTAAATCCCGCTTGTTATACTGCATCACGAAGGGAACTCGGTCCAAGCTCAAGCCGTACTCGCGCAAATTTTCCTCGAGGTTTGTCAGGCTCTCAATGTTGTCCTGGAGCCGATCAGCTTGGGAATCAGCCACGAAAACGATGCCATCCACACCGCGAAGCACCAACTTGCGTGTCGCATTGTAAAAAACCTGACCAGGCACCGTGTAGAGTTGAAACTTCGTTTTGAACCCTTTGACGTCGCCGACATCCAGCGGCAGGAAATCAAAGAACAACGTCTGATCCTGTTCGGTTGCCAGCGACACAAGCTGTCCCCGATGTTTTTCTGGAACATTGCTATGCACGAACTGCAGGTTTGTCGTCTTGCCCCCAAAGCCGGGGCCATAGTAAACAATTTTGCATGCAATTTCACGAAATGCGTAGTTGATGTTGGCCATAATTGCGCCTCGCGCTTGATGCGCTACCTTATTTCAATTCGATTCAACTAGCAGGGCGACGGTAGTAAAGCGCAAAAGATGAAATCAAGAGACGATAAAGACTCGAACTGTTTGGAATTACAGTTTCCGGAGAGTTCGACGGGGCTGCCTCATCCGTTGGCCGATTATCCGCTCGTGCGCGATTGGTTGGCTGGCGATGACAAGGCGCTGGAATTGTGCGAACCTTACGACCCCACATGGCAGCGGGCGATTGAACGGCGTGACCGAAACTCGCCCGAACCACTTTCTCCGGCCGAAATCCAAGAGCTCACACAGTTCAATCTTGCCTACGGCAATGTTGCTGGCGCGGCGCTCATTCCTGCGCTTGGCGTAGCGGGAACCCTCGCGGTCGTTGCTGGTCAACAGCCAAACCTCCTGGCCTCACCGCTTTTTATCCTCGTCAAAGCCATCGCCACGGTCGACCTCGCCAGGCAGATTTCGCAAAGGACAGGACGTCGCGTCGTGCCGATTTTCTGGGTGGCCTCTGATGACCACGACTTTGCGGAACTGGCGCAATGCTATGTGCTAGGGCGCAGTGGTGCTCTGCGGAATCTGGCCGTTCTCGTGGTGCGCCACGGTGCGTTCGCAGAAGCCTCGCCGGCATTCGCATGGAATCTTGATCCTGTTGCGCCAGCCATCACGGCCGCCCTGCGTGGCGAATTGCCCACGGGGGTCGCGCGGGCGAACACTCTTGATGCTGTGGAAAAAGCGCTCGTTGGCCCCGCCACATTCGAGAGCGTTTTTTGCCGCCTGCTTGCGGCGTACCTCGAAGATCATCCCATTATTTTTGTCGCGCCTCGCCTTCGATTCCTGCGACAGCGCCAACGTCCGCTTCTCCAAAAAGAACTAGAAAATTTCGAAAAGACAAACTTGGCCGTTGCAGAAGGCGGACGCAATCTGAACCGCCACGGTTACCGGCCCCAGGTGCATCGCCGCGTCCACGACCTCAATTTTTTCTACATGCTTGATTCATTGCGCTGCCGCCTCGTTCACCGCGGCAAACGCGTGCACGTCGAGCATCCTCTGAAAAAGCAGGTGTTGAGTACTTTCCTTGTCGACGATCTACTCGGCCATGCTGAACGGCATTGGGAAAATTTTTCGCCGAATGTCGTTTTGCGTCCCCTGGTTCAGGATTATGCTCTGCCGACAGTCGCCTATGTTGCAGGACCGGCTGAGTTTACTTATCTCACCCAAATTCGCCCAGTCTACGAGCTTTTCGGTGTGGAGCCAGCGCCGCCGGTGCTTCGGCCTATGCTCACGTTGCTCAGCAGCGCGACTCGGCAAACACTCGAGAGGCTCGGTGCTTGGGAAGCTTTTTTGCGCGGCGGGCTCTCGGCTGTTGTCGAGCATGTCGTCGAGGGTGATGCCCAGTTTGGGGAGACGCTGCGCCGCCTTCGCGCTCACGAAGACATGCTGCAGCGGGAGCTTTCGGCCCTTGGCACTAACCTGACGTTGCGCCATGCACATCTGGCTGTTGCGTTTGAAAAAACACGCCATCACATTTCGACCGGCCTAAAAAAGCTTCGCCATCGAATTTTGCGACAATTCCGGCCACCCGACGACGACATGTGCCGCGACCTGTGCAGCGTATTCACCGAAGTCGCTCCTATGGCGACGGTGCAAGAGCGTGTGCTGAGTCCCCTGAGTTTTGGCAACGAGCTCGACCCACGGCAACTGGCAAATGCCATTGCAACTCTGCTCAAGAACTGGCATCCAACGGCAGACCCGCACGTTGGGGCAATCACTCCGCCTGGCTCGACACGCCGCAAAATTGCGCCAACGCCAACAAGTCAAGCCCTGACCACAGAATAACCGAGAATAAATCTGCAAACGGCGGATATTATGGCTTTCGCTGCACTTTGCCTAATGCGCAGAGGTAAAGCTCCTATTACAGCACAAATCGTTAGAATAACACCACTTCAAAGAAGCCAACGCGCGTTCATGATGCCCAACAGTTGCTCCAGAAGACCCGGAGCGCCGAGGAGGATTTTTGCCTAATGGTCAAACTAACCAACCGTAGCCTTCCCACCACACCCACGGGTCGCGTCAATTTCTCCCGTCTTAAGGAGGTTCTCGATGTTCCCTACCTGCTTGAGACGATGAAGAAAAGCTACGACGAATTTCTGCAGGCGCATGTGCCGCCCGATATGCGGGAAAACGTGGGTCTCCAGGCCGCCTTCACGAGTATTTTCCCGATCAAAGCCGCTAATTCTGAGACCAGTCTCGAGTTTGTGGAGTACACAATTGGCCGGCCCAAGTACACCGAGCAGGAGTGCTTGGAGCGAGGGTTGACCTACGCGGCGCCTCTGCAGGCTAAGCTCCAACTGTGCGTGCGAGAGCGCAACCCTGAAACTGCCGAAGTGGACATTCGCGACATTCGCGAGCAGAACACCTACATTGGGGATATCCCGCTGATGACCGATCGGGGCACGTTCATCATCAATGGGGCCGAACGTGTCATCGTGTCGCAGTTACATCGTTCGCCGGGCGTGGCTTTCGGTTCGACGGTTCACTCCAATGGCAAAACCCTTTACGAAGCACGCGTCATCCCGAATTACGGGGCATGGATCGAGTTCAAAGTGGACATCAATGACGTCATGTACGTCGAGGTGGACCGCAAACGTAAAATGCTGGCCACGACCTTCCTGAAGTGTTTCGGGATGAGTGACAACGACGAAATTGCGCGGCGCTTCTTTAGGCTCAAGAAAGTACCCCTGGACGACTTCTCCCAGGGGGCTGTCCTTGTTGCTGAAGCCGTTGAAAAATACCTTGGCGCTCATTTTGTGGAGGATGTCATCGATCCAAAAACGGGCGAGCGCCTCATTGAGAAGGGGGCGAAAGTCACAAAAAAGGCCGTCCAGCTTTTGCAATCGCATGGCATCAAGAAAGTGCATCTCGATGTGGCGCCTGCCTATGAGGGACTCATCGGCGCAGTGCTTGGGGCCGAAGTTGTTGATAAAAAAACTGGCGAAGTTTTGGGCGAGTGCTTCGAGAAGATCACCACGACGCATCTGCGTCAGTTTGCGCTCGCTGGGGTGAAAGAAATCACCATCATCGACGTCCTCGAAAACGAAACCAACGTCATGCTTGCCACGGTGATCAAAGATAAGGTCACCACACGCGAAGAAGCTCTTGGCGAGCTGTTCAAACGTATGCGTCAGGGCACGCCCGTCACGCCTCAGGGAGCTCGGCGGCTATTTGAAGAATTATTTGAAAATCCGCGGCGCTACGACCTCGGCTACGTCGGCCGTTATAAACTCAACAGGCGTTTTGGCCTCAACGTGCCCGAAGATTGCCGGTTGCTCACCGTCGACGACGTGGCAGCCATCATGAAGCATCTTGCGCAAATGGCTAAGGAAGGGCTCGAGGAAGACGATATCGATCATCTTGGCACTCGCCGCGTGCGCAGTGTTGGCGAGCTCTTCCAGAACCAGTTCCGTGCCGCGCTGGCGGAGCTCGAGCGCACAGCACGCGAAAAGATGAATCAGGGTGCTGAGCTTGAAAATCTCAATCCTCAGAGCCTGATCAATGCCAAGCCGATCATTGCTGCGGTTCGTGAGTTCTTCGGCCGTTCACCGTTGAGCCAGTTCATGGACCAGATCAACCCGCTGAGCGAGCTTACCCATAAGCGGCGTCTCAGTGCGTTGGGACCAGGCGGCCTCAGCCGTGAACGCGCTGGCTTCGAAGTGCGCGATGTCCACCACACCCACTACGGCCGTATTTGCCCCATTGAGACGCCCGAGGGTCCAAACATCGGTCTGATTTCGTCGCTCTCCACCTATGCCCGGATCAATGCTCTTGGATTCATCGAGACGCCATATCGCCGCGTCGTGAAGGGCGTTGTGACCGATGAAATCGTTTACATGACCGCGGACGAAGAAGACAAATATGTCGTGGCCCAAGCCAACGCACCAGTGGATGAACAGGGGCAGCTGCTTGGCGAGCTGGTGTTGGCTCGTCGCCGGGGCGATTTCGTCGAAGTGCCTCCGCAGGAAGTGGATTTTATGGACGTGTCGCCAAAGCAGCTTGTCTCGGTGAGCGCTGCCCTTATTCCCTTCCTCGAGCACGACGACGCTAACCGCGCTCTCATGGGGTCGAACATGCAACGCCAGGCTGTGCCCCTTCTACGCACAGAAGCCCCCATCGTGGGAACTGGCCTCGAACATCGGGCTGCAGTGGATTCGGGTGCGTGCGTCCTCGCCCGCAACGATGGAATCGTTGAACGCGTCACAGCCAGCGAAATCGTTGTGCGCAACGAACTTGGGCAGCTCGATTACTACCCCCTGCTCAAGTACCGCCGCTCAAACCAAGATACCTGCCTGAACCAAAAGCCCATCGTCAACGAAGGCGATCAAGTGGAGGCAGGACAGGTCATTGCCGACGGTCCGGCTACGGACCATGGCGAGCTGGCGTTGGGCCGCAATCTCCTGGTGGCCTTCATGCCATTTGGTGGCTACAACTTCGAAGACGCCATTGTCATTAGTGAGCGCGTGGTAAAAGATGACGCTTACACCTCGATCCACATCGAAGTCTTCTCCCACGATGCGCGTGAAACCAAGGCCGGCAAAGAGGAAATCACTCGCGACATTCCTAATGTGGGAGAAGAAAAACTCCGCAACCTCGATGAGAACGGCCTGATCATCATCGGCTCCGAGGTGAAACCGGGCGACTATCTCGTGGGCAAGGTCACGCCACGGCCTGAGCAGGAGCGTGGCCCTGAGGATCGCCTGTTAGCCGCCATCTTTGGCGACAAGAGCCACGACGTTCGGGATGCGTCATTGAAAGCTCCAGCGGGGTGCTATGGCACAGTCGTGGACGTGAAAATGTTCAGCCGCAAAGAGCGCTCTGCACGCTCGGACAAGCTCGACAAACAGGAAATTGAAAAAGTCGAACAGGAAAAAATGCGGTTGCTCGAAGATGAAGAAACAAACTTTAGCCGTCGGCTGACGGAGTTGCTCGCCAAAATCTCAAAGCCCATTGTCAATTATGAGACCGGCGAGGTTGTTCTCAAGCCCGGCCAGCGCGTGACCGAGGCAGCGGTCGATTATGTCAAACGCAGTCTTGCCGTCGGCGGCGTGATTCCCGTAGAAGGCGAGCTGGGTACGCGGATCAAAATCGCTTACCAAACCTACTTCACTCGCAAGCAGCAGATCGAGGAAGATGCGCGCAATCGTATTGACCGCATC
This sequence comes from Candidatus Sumerlaeaceae bacterium, assembly GCA_049968255.1. GTDB lineage: Bacteria > Sumerlaeota > Sumerlaeia > Sumerlaeales > Sumerlaeaceae > DRVG01. The sequence continues at coordinate 94,391 of JBMFRB010000009.1, forward strand.
AAAGCCGGCGAAGAGTTGCCCATGGGCGTCCTCAAAACCTGCAAAGTCTATGTGGCGGTGAAGCGCAAGCTTCAAGTGGGCGACAAGATGGCCGGTCGCCACGGAAATAAGGGGGTGGTAGCGAAGATCGTGCCGGAAGAAGATATGCCTTTCCTTGCAGATGGGCGCCGAGTGGATATCGTCCTCAACCCCTTGGGTGTGCCGTCGCGCATGAACGTCGGCCAAATTCTCGAGACGCACCTCGGTTGGGCCGCTCAGGCACTTGGCTTTAAAGTGGCCACGCCGGTGTTCGACGGCGCCAAAGAGGATGAAATCCGCGAATTGCTCATCAAGGCACGCAATGAAAAACTCCGGCAAAGTGGCGACCATCGTGCGTTTGAAGAATTGTCGGATGCCGAGAAGATGCTAGACCTGAATCCCACAGGCCAGGTTACGCTTTTCGACGGGGCGACAGGTGAACCCTTCGATACGCCGGTTACCGTGGGCTACATGTACATGATGAAACTGGCCCATCTCGTGGACGACAAGATGCATGCTCGCGCCACCGGCCCGTACTCGCTTGTCACGCAGCAACCGCTCGGCGGCAAGGCACAAGCGGGAGGCCAGCGCTTCGGCGAAATGGAGGTGTGGGCACTAGAAGCCTATGGCGCGGCTTACACCCTCCAGGAGATGCTGACCGTCAAGAGCGACGACATCGTGGGCCGCACCAAGATGTACGAGAATATCGTCCACGGGACGAACTTCCTCGAAGCAGGAGTCCCCGAAAGCTTCAACGTCCTTGTCAAGGAGCTCCAGGGCTTGTGCCTCAACCTTGAGCTCCTGTGCGAAGAGGAAGAACTGCCCACCGTGAGCACGGCACTTGACGAAAGCATTCTCGCTCAGCGGCGCGAGGCCGGTGACTTCGACAGCGACGATGATTTGGCCTCGACGTTTGCCGCGGCCGATGCAGAGGATGAAATCGAAGGCGAGCTCGATTCGGATGACTCGAACTCCGACGACGAGTTATAAGTTTCACGCCGACGCGAGAGAGGCTAAAGACCGGCTTGGCCTTGTCTTGACGAATCTCGAAAGCCGGTAAACGCATTCAAAAACTAACACAAACCCGTAAGGGCGGAACACTATGGCGAAGACCAACGATAGCAGCCAGGAAAAATCTAAGCGTGTTACGACGCGCAGCTCAAAACGCATTCAGCGCGGAACCAAACTCGAAAGCCTAGCCTTTGAAGGAGTGCGCGAACTCGACCAGGCGGAGATGCCTCAATACCGCCCCATCCCGATTGGCGGCGAATCGGATGAGCGTGTCAATCTCAATGAGCTGACACCGATTGCGCGCATCTCGCTGGCGTCGCCCGAGATGATCCTGAGCTGGTCGCAGCGTCACGCACAGTTGGGAGCACTGCGGTCGGCGCGGCTCTTCGATGACCATGGCCGCCTCATTGAATCGCTGAGCTTCGGCGAAGTGCGTAAGCCAGAAACAATCAATTACCGCACCTTCAAGCCCGAGCGCGATGGCCTTTTCTGCGAACGCATTTTCGGCCCAGTGAAGGACTGGGAGTGCTCCTGCGGCAAGTACAAGAAGATCAAATACAAAGGCATCGTCTGCGACCGCTGCGGCGTGGAAGTCATCGAGTCAAAAGTTCGCCGCGTGCGGATGGGCCACATCAAGTTGGCTTCGCCTGTCTGCCACATCTGGTATTATCATGGCACGGGTTCGCGGATCAGCGCACTGCTTGACCTCAGCGCGAAAGAATTGACCGAGGTCGTCTACCTGCAGAAGTACATCGTCGTGGATCCGGGGGACACGCCGTTGGCTGAGCGCCAGATCCTGACCGACGCCGAAGCGCGCCAGTATCGCGAAATGTACGGCGACAAGGTGAAAATTGGCACCGGCGCCGAGGCGATCAAAGAGTTACTCAAAAGACTTGATATCGAGCAGTTGGCCCGCGAGCTGGCGCTCGAAATGCGCAAGACCCCGTCGCAGCAAAAGCGGGCCCGGATCATCAAGCGCTTGAAGGTCGTCGAGGCTTTCCGCGGCTCAGGAAACCGACCCGAGTGGATGGTCATTGATGTGTTGCCAGTCATACCGCCCGATCTGCGCCCCTTGGTGCAGCTCGACGGGGGGCGGGTGGCGACCACGGACCTCAACGATCTTTACCGCCGCATTATCAACCGCAATAACCGCCTTAAGAGGATGCTTGAGCTGCAGTCGCCCGAAGTGATCATCCGCAACGAAAAGCGTATGCTGCAAGAGGCGGTGGACGCGCTCCTGGACAACTCCAAGCGCGCGCGCCCGACCAAAGGCCACAACAACCGACCATTGAAATCACTCAGCGACTTGCTCAAAGGCAAGACCGGGCGGTTCCGCCAGAATCTCCTGGGTAAGCGCGTGGACTATTCTGGCCGGTCGGTGATCGTGGTCGGCCCCGAGCTACGCTTCAACGAGTGCGGGTTGCCCAAGAAAATGGCCCTCGAGCTCTTCGATCCTTTCATCATCGGGGAGCTTCAGCGGCGCGGAATTACCAACAATATTAAAGCAGCAAAACGACTCATTGAGAGTGAAGCGCCCGAGGTCTACGACTGCCTCGAAAGCATCATCGCCGATCACCCTGTGCTGCTCAACCGCGCACCTACCTTGCACCGCTTGGGCGTGCAAGCCTTTATGCCCAAGCTCATCGAGGGAAAGGCTATCCAGCTTCACCCGCTGGCATGTGCCGCGTTCAATGCGGACTTCGACGGCGACCAAATGGCTGTACATGTGCCGCTCTCGGTCGAGGCAATCCTCGAGGCCAAGCGCCTCATGATGGCGGAAAACAATATCCTCCTGCCCGCCAGCGGAAAGCCCGTGGCTGTGCCCTCGCAGGACGTCGTGCTGGGGCTCTTTTATCTGACGAAGCTCGTTCCTAACACCGAGCGTTATGCCAATGCTAAAGATGACGAAGAGAAAAAGCTGCTCAAGCCGAAGTTCAGCTCCCCGGACGAGGTTGTCATGGCCTTCAACTACGGCCGGGTGAAGCTGCACGAAGAAATCACTGTGCGGCTGGCCGATGGACGGCGCATTGCGACCACCCCTGGTCGGGTCATCTTCTCGCAGATGCTTCCGCGCGAAATCGAATTCTTCGACACGGCAAAAAACCCAACGTTTGCTAACCAAGTCCAGACGAAAAAGACGCTTGCGCAGATCGTAGCCCTTGCGCACAAGCGTGTCGGCAAGAAGCGCACCGCCGAAATGCTTGATCGCATCAAGGACCTTGGGTTCTCCTATGCCAAGCGTGCCGGCATCTCGATGTGCATCGATGATTTGGTCATTCCCAAGAGAAAGGAAGAGATCATTAAGCGGGCACGTGAGCGCGTGAAAAAGATTGAGCAGCAATTCCGGCAAGGGCTCATTTCCAACAGTGAGCGCTACCAGAAGGTCATTCACGAATGGAACCTCGCAGCCGAGGAGGTTGCTCGCGAGCTGCTGACACAGCTGTCGCAAGATCAAAATGGCCTCAATCCCGTGTTCATGATGGCGCATTCGGGGGCCCGGGGCAACGAGTCGCAGATTCGTCAGCTCGCCGGCATGCGCGGGCTCATGCAGAAACCGACGAAGAAAATCACCGGTGGCGTCGGCGAAATTATCGAATCGCCCATTACGTCGAATTTCCGCGAGGGACTTACCGTGCTCGAGTATTTTATTTCGACGCACGGTGCGCGCAAGGGTCTTGCCGACACAGCGCTAAAGACCTCCGACGCCGGCTACCTCACGCGTAGGCTCGTGGATGTGGCTCAGGACCTCATCATCCGCGAGCACGACTGTGGCACACTTGACGGCATCGAAGTGTCGGCTCTCAAGGAAATCACCCACACGGGCGAGCGCGAGCTCGTGCCGCTGTCTGAACGCGTCTTGGGCCGCGTCGCAGCAAGGACAGTTGTTCACCCGAAAACGGGTGCAACGATTGTCGCACGCAACCAAGAAATTACTGAGGAAATCGCACGCGAGCTTGAGACCGCGGGCATTGAAAAATTGATGATTCGCAGCGTTTTGACGTGCGAATCTCGGCGCGGCATTTGTGCTCTGTGTTACGGCCGGAATCTCGCGACGGGTCGTTTGGTCGAGCCAGGCGAAGCTGTCGGCGTTATTGCAGCGCAGTCCATCGGCGAGCCCGGAACGCAGCTCACCCTGCGCACGTTCCACATCGGCGGCATGGCCTCGCTCACGGTGGAAGGATGGTACCAGGCTTCCGCGGATGGTCGCGTCAAGTTTGTGGGGCTCGAATATGTGGAGCGCGCCGAGGGCGACCCTGTCGTGATCAACCGTGGCGGAACGATCCTCGTCGAGTCAAACGACGGTGTCATTCTCCAGACGATGCCCAACGTGCCCTATGGTGCGCGTCTGAAGGTCAAAGATGGCCAAGAGGTGAAAAAGAATCAGCGATTGGCCGAGTGGGATCCACACTTCACCCCCATCCTCAGCGAGAGAGATGGTTATGTGCGCCTGCACGACATCATTCCTGGCGTTACCATGACGGAAGAAGAGGATCTTACAACTGGCGCAAGGGTGCGCCTCATCACCGAACATCGCGAGGACCGTCATCCCTCTGTCGAAATTTGCGACGAGCAGGGCAATAAGCTGGTATCCTACGCCTTGAGCTCCGGAACAATCCTTGATCGCGATTTGGTCGACGGCCGCTTCGTGCGCGCTGGCGACATTCTCGGCCGTATTCCACGCGTCCATGCAAAATCGAAAGACATCACAGGCGGCCTGCCGCGCGTGGAAGAACTTTTCGAAGCCCGAAAGCCCAAAGATGCTGCCGTTGTCGCGGAGATTGATGGCCGCCTTGAACTCCGCGGTGCCCACCGGGGCACGCGGCGCGTGGCTATTGTTAGCGACGAGGGCCAAGAGCGCATTTATTCTATCCCTGCGAACAGGCACCTCATCTATTCGGATGGCCAACGGGTAAAAGCTGGCGACCCGATTACCGACGGCACTGTTTCGCCGCATGATATCCTCGACATTCTCGGCGAAAAAGCCGTCATGGAATACCTCCTCTCTGAAGTTCAGGAGGTTTATCGCCTGCAAAATGTGAGCATCAACGATAAGCACATCGAGTGCATCATCCGTCAGATGCTCAAGAAAGTGGTCGTGACCGAAGTCGGCAATACCCGGTTCTATTACGGCCAGCAGGTGGACAAAGATGAATTCGAGGAAGAAAACCGCATCACTGTGAGCAAAGGCGGCACGCCTGCCAAGGGCAAGCCGAAACTCTCGGGTATCACCAAAGCAGCGCTCGAAACCGAGTCGTTTATCGCGGCTGCCAGCTTCCAAGAAACACCACGAGTGCTTGCCGATGCTGCCGTCCGCGGCCGATACGATTACCTGCGCGGCCTGAAAGAAAACGTGATCATGGGCTTGCTCATCCCGGCTGGAACAGGACTGCCCGTGTATCGCAATATCGAGGTGAAACCGAAGAAGGAAGAAGAGACTCTCGGCGCTGGAGTGGGTCAGCTTGCCGACGCTCAATGAGAGCGGTTGATTCCGCAACGTTGGAAAATCTGGGCTGCAGTTGCAAAAACTGCAGCCTGTTTTTTTTCGAAGGTTTGCCTTCGGAGTAATTTTCAGTACCATAGTCGGTGGCGCACAGAAACATCCGTTGCATAAAACGTGACTGTGCACCAATACCACCTTGCAAGATAGGCGAAGCTCCTTCGAAAAATGCTAACAAAAGAGACAATCTCTCGTTTGCATTTGACACTCCGTCGCGCGCTTTTACGGGTAATGCGTTGTATTGATTTCCGAGGAACACCGACGCACAGAATGGAAAACTCAGCAGCGATGAAATCCTCTCACGCCGTGAAATCATGCGTTGTTTTTGCGGCACTTTTGCTTGTGGTTGCCTGCAATTCCCCGGACGATTACCGTCGCGCCAAAACATATCTCGATCAGGGGGACTTGGCGCGTGCAGAGCAGCTCTTTCTCAAAGCAGCTGCAAAGGACCCAAAAGATGCCCGACCGCTTCTGAAATTAGCCACTATCTATTTCCGCGAGGAAAAGTTTGAAGATGCGGCCAGAACCCTCGAAAAAGCCCGGGCGCTTGTTCCCGAAGATGGTGAAATTGCAGCGCGCTTGGCTCTTGCGTTGCAGAAATCCGGACGGCCCGGCGATGCAGCGACAGTAGCGCGAAAAGCGCTCCAGCTTGATGATGTGCAAAAGGATAAAAAGATGCGCGAACGGCTGGAGAAATTGATAACTGAACTGGAGAGTGAGATTCCCGTTACTGAGCAGGCTCGACAGGGTGAAAAAACAGTGCAACAAGACCAGACCACGACAGGTGCAACTGGCGCTGACCGCGCGACGACAGAGACTGCCGCGCGCGACGTCTCTCCCTGTGCCCCGCTGCCCACGCCCCCAATCAAACGCGAAGATCTTGCTAAACTTATTCCTAGCGACGCTCCGGGACGTGTCATCATCCGCTGGCGCACGGAAACCCAAGAGGAAAACCTCGGCTTCAATATCTACCGAAGCGAAAACCCCGAAGGTCCCTACCAGCGCATTAATCGCTCGCTCATACCGGGCGAAGGCTCAACGAATATTCCCAAAGACTATTGTTTCGAAGACAAACCTCTGCCGCGCGGAAAAGTCTTCTACTACTATATCGAAACAGTCTCTGTGAATGGAGTGCACGAAGTTCTCGAAGGCACCAAAGGCACACGAGTAAAAGTGAAAACTGTGGAAGAGGAACGCGAGTGGCTTTGGAAGAAAGTCATGGGTGAAGATCATCCGAGCACACCCACTTCCGAAGCACGATCTGTCCTTCAGCAGCGCCAGACGGCAACGACAAGATCGTCCACTGTTGCTTATTTCACCCTGAAATCGGACCAAGAAGCAACCACGCCAGCTGTGGCCGATCCCATCTATTGAGAAAAGGAGCAGACAACTAGGTCATGCCCGTTACCTTGATTACAGGTGGAGCAGGTTTTATTGGCTCGCATCTGTGCGAACGTTTTCTTGCCGAAGGCCACCACGTGATTGCGATGGACAACTTGATAACAGGTTCCGTCGCAAACATTGAGCATATCCGCGATCCTCGGTTCCACTTTATTCATTATGACGTCACTGAATACATCTACGTGAAGGGGCCTGTCCACAATGTGCTCCACTTTGCGTCGCCGGCGAGTCCCGCCGACTACATGCGCATGCCCATCCAAACACTGAAAGTGGGGTCGCTGGGAACCCACAAGGCCCTCGGCCTGGCGCGTGAGAAAAACGCGCGCTTCCTCTTGGCGAGCACAAGCGAAGTTTATGGCGACCCGGAAGTTCATCCACAGCCGGAGACCTATTGGGGCAACGTCAACCCCGTGGGGCCACGCGGTGTTTACGACGAGGCAAAGCGCTTCGCCGAAGCGATGACAATTGCCTATCACCGCTACCATGGTGTGAATACACGAATTGCCCGCATCTTCAATACCTACGGGCCTCGTATGAGAATGCATGACGGCAGGGTCGTGCCCAGTTTTATTGCCTCGGTGCTTCGCAATGAGCCTCTGACCGTTTATGGTTCAGGCAAGCAAACGCGCAGTTTTTGTTACATTGACGACCTTGTCGAGGGCCTCTGGCGCCTGCTCAATTCCGACGAGGTTATGCCCGTCAACCTGGGCTCCGAGTTCGAAATGACCATTGAGGAGTTCGCGCATCTCATCAAACGGCTGGCCAACAGCAATGTGCCCATCGTCTACGCACCGCTGCCGGAGGATGATCCCAAAACACGGCGGCCGGACTTGACAAAGGCGCGCACGCTGCTCGGTTGGGAGCCTAAGGTCTCGCTCGAAGAGGGGCTGCGGCGCACCATCGAGTACTTCCGAGAGAACTACGAGCGCACCCACCCCCAGGGTTGAAGGTTGCCAGCACAAAAATGCTCGGCTCCCGAAATCCACCGAGGTGGCCAAACTTTAGAGGTGAGGGTTAGGGCCTTATGAGTCAACCAGCGAAGACATATTCCTACGAACTTCTCGACAGCATTGCGTCAAAAATCGGCACCCCGTACTGGCTGCTCGATGCGGGGCTGTTGCGCGCCCGCATTGCCGAAGTCAAAGCGGTCACCGAGCCCGCTGGCGTGCGGGTGCGCTATGCGATGAAGGCGCTTTCAAACACCCGCGTCCTTCAGGAGATGCGGGCTGCTGACTTATGGATCGATGCTGTTTCGGGGAACGAAGTTCTGCGGGCTTTGCACGCTGGTTTCCCAGCTGGACAGAAGCCCCCCGTTATCATGCTAACAGCGGACGTGTTCCGAAACAATGCGCGGGACGTCGTCCTAGAGCATAACATCTTCCCCAACATCGGGTCCCCTGGCATGATCCACGCTTTGGCCGAAGCCGGTTACCAAGGCGACATCGCCGTCCGCCTCAATCCAGGGTTTGGGCACGGGCATGTGAATGCTTGCGACACCGGCGGGCCAAGCTCGAAACACGGCATCTGGCACGAACGCCTTGCGGAGACAGTGGAAGAAGCACGCCACCACGGCATGCGTGTGGTTATGCTCCACGCTCACATCGGTAGTGGTCCAAAGATTACAGAACTTCTTCAAAATTTGCGACGATTGACGCGCGAATACGCAACGCTTCTCCAGAAATTCCCCGACGTGGAAGCCGTGAGCCTCGGTGGCGGCATTCCTCACACTTACAAAGAAACCGAGCCGCCAGTTGACATCGTGCCGCTCAGGGAGCTTTTCCAGGAGGCCAAGACAGAACTCGAAAAAGCTGCGGGAAAGCCTCTTCGCGTCGAGATCGAGCCCGGGCGCTATTTTGTCGCTCCCTGTGCCACTCTGGTCACTCGCGTGATGGACGTAAAGAGAACCGAAACGAATCCCAAAGGACCGGGGCGCACGTTTGCCATGGTGGACGCCGGTTTTGTGGATCTGGTGCGTCCTGCCATGTACGGTTCGTATCATCGCATCACCGTTATTGGAGCTAGGACATCTAATCCGGTGCAAGAGATCGTGGTGGCGGGGCCGTTATGTGAATCGGGTGATGTTTTCACTCGCGATGCGTCAGAGCTATTGGCACCGCGCCGTCTTCCTCGCCCCGAGCCTGGCGATCTCATCTGCATCCACGACGGCGGAGCGTACGGCTACGTCATGAGCTCGAACTATAATTCAATCGGCCGTGCTCCCCAAGTTTGGCTTGAAGAGGATGGTGGACTGCGCCTTATCTCGCGGCGCGAAACAGTAGAAGACCTGCTCCGCATCGAAACGGACGACGCGCTCTAAGCACAAGCACACGGCTTCGGCAGGTGCAAGGCCTCTGCTGCTATTGGTAAAGCGACCAATCGTCCCCAACGCTTGACGGCGGCGCATCAAAGGCTGGATAATTCGTGAACTCGACCGTTACGCGCCCGCGCCAGTCCGCCGTTTCGAAATCATAGGTGCCCGGCGTCTGTGTGGACACGGTAAGGGTCGTATCAGCAAGGTTATCATACGCATTCGTGATGTCTTCCGTGATCCCGTAGAGCAGGTCGTAATCAATCTCCTTTGTGTTTGTCTTGAGCACAAGCTGCGTTTCTCCCGGCAAAATCATGTCGTCGAACCAGAGAGCATCAAGGGTATGGGTGGTCTGTGCCGAAAGGCGGTAGTAAGGGAAATTCGTGTCATCGTAGCGATACTCGTGAATCGGGTCTGTGATCCCATAGAGTACCTGCGCCCGCGGCGAAAAAACGGAGACGCCGAACACGTACTCGCCGTCTCCGAGCCCAGAACGCTCTTTTGAGTTTTTGATAAGCACCTGCGCCAAACGGACGGTCACGCGTCGGCGCCCAAAGAGATCCGCCGCGATTCCGGCGCGCAATCCTTGGTTGTCTTTGCTACTTTCGTGAGTTGCGTGCACACAGCTTCGTGTGGGCCAAAGACCCAGGTATTTCGATTGTGCGCTGAGCTTGTGAAAAAAGGTGTCGCGCAAGAGTTGCACCCCATCATTGGGTTTTTGCGCTGCCAGCGTCAACGCGTAGCTATTTAAATTGTCATCCGATGGAATCCAAATATGAATCGGAATAAGGCCAAGGAAAGGATTATCCGCTTCGTCATGCGGAGTGTAGATGTGGGCGTCTATCCAGCTATAGCTCATGTGCTCGAGATCTATGGGATTCAGGTCTAGGACGTCGCTCATGAAATTCCGCAGCGAGCTGCCCCCCTCGCTGGCAATCCAATTGCCTGCCACCACTCCCTCGACCACAATCCAGCGAGCGATTTTGCCGCTGCTCACCAGCTGCTCGACGTCCTTCTCAACAATCCACCGTGAGACGAGTCCGCCCATACTCACCCCGAATAGGTTGATCTGCTGAGCCCCGGACCGCCGCATAACCTCCTTCGCATACTTCGCGGTGATGAGTGCGTAGCGGGGAACCCCTCCGCCGTAAGTGGATGTGACGGCTTCAAGATCGGCGATGTCTTGCGCTGTGTAGTAGGGGGGCGGCGTCTCGCCGTAATAATTTGCGAAAGCGACCTGATTTGGTGCGTAAGGGGCTACGTCCGCCGTGGGGAGTCCCACGGTCGCTGCTAGAGCTGTCACCGTCGGTGATGCAGTGTCTGCACCAAACACCCCATGGCTGCTGGCTCCGTCTTTATCAAAACCTCGCACCACAATGGTTGCTGTGTGACTTGGCGGAGCGACTGCATGCAAAACCCCTGGGCTTATTGATAGTCCAAGAACGCCCATTGCACCCATGAGTACCCGCACACTCGAGTTCATCGCGCTCACCTACACTAAAGTGCCTTTAGAATCTAATTATTTATAGCCCGGGAGCGAAAAGAAAACTCACGGGCGCATGCGGCTCGTGGCTCGATGCTCCGCACGAGCGCTGGTGGGTGCTTTTTCGTGCGAATTTTGACAGGCAAAGTCGGTAAACCAAAACCGTCCGGAAAGAACGAACCAAGCGAGTGGATTAGAGAACGATGAAACGTACCTTTCAACCAAGTCTACGCAAACGATGGAACAAACACGGTTTTCGCGAGCGCATGAAGACAAAGAGCGGGCGTGCTGTGCTGGCGCGTCGACGGGCAAAGGGACGTCATCGTCTCACGGCATCCGACTCGCGGTCGGCTCGTTAGATTCGTGGCGATGCCGGTGGTGAGTGGGTGACAGGAAAAGCCGCTTCTTTTTTCGTAAAGAGAACCGCGTTCGCAAGCGGCGCGATTTTCTTGATGCGTATGAGCGTGGCACCTCCTATCGGCGGCGGGGAGTTCACGTGTTTATTTGCCGGCGCGAAACCCGGGATCTTCCCACGCGGCTAGGCATCACGGTCACCCGAAAAGTGGGGCGTGCTGTCGTCCGTAACCGCCTGAAACGACTCGCCCGAGAAGCTTTTCGTCTTGTCTTGCCTTTCCTTGAGCCAGGCTACACGATCGTCGTGAACTTCGGGCCTGCTGCCAGGGAGATGAAGTTTCGGGATGTGCAAAAGCAGTTGTACTCGGTCTGGAAAGAGGCCGGAATCTTGAAAGATGACGCTGGGTGAGCACATCGAGCGCCCCTTCAAGCTGCTAGTGAGCGGGATGATTCGTGGCTACCAGCGGTGGGTGTCGCCGCATTTTCCGCCATCATGCCGATTCTATCCAACATGCTCGAATTATGCGCTGGAAGCCCTCCAGTGTCGGCGCTTGTTGCCCGCACTTGGTCTCATCGTGTGGCGGGTCCTCAGGTGCCAACCCTTTTGCCGTGGCGGTTACGATCCCGTGCCTCACGCACATCAGTCCGGAGAAAGCGAGTGAGTAAGTAAGGCGAGCATGGAACGACGTTGGCTTCTCTTTTTCCTCCTCTCATTCTTGATCATCCAGGGCTTCATGCTGTGGGACGATGCTCGCCATCCGGAACGGCGTCAGCGCGCGCAACGCATCCGACTGGATCAAACGACGGCAACTCTGGCAGTGGACCGACTTTCGACCGCCGCCCGGCAAGCTATCATCGCTGCCACGGAGGAAAGCACGTCTTCGCAGGTCGGCCCCCTTGTTCTCACGCGAACGGTCGAAAACACTTCTCTCACCGTGGCCATGCATCCAGGCGAAATCACCACAGTCACCACGGAGAAATATGCGCTAGGGCTGGACCATGTTGGAGCTGTGGTGAACAGTTGGCGGCTTCTTGATCCTGGAAGTCAGTCGTTCACCCGCCGCCTTGATGAGCGCGAGGGATTGGAACTCGTCCGACGGATACCGCAAAAATCACTCTACGAGCCCGTCCTGCAAAACTGGCCACTTGAACTCAGCTTCCAGGAACGCAGCGCGTTTAGCTACGAAGACTTCAACAACGTGGCGTGGAAGATCGAGCTTCCCCCTGATGCAAGTGGCAAACGCAATGTGGTGATCAACTGCTTATCGCCCACCATTCGCGGCGTGCGCGTAAAAAAAACACTGATCATCCCGCAGAACCAGTACTATGGCACGCTGCGCATTACCCTCGTGAACGAAACGAGTTCGCCTATCACCGTAACCGACGAAAATGGATGGGGATTGCTGTTGCGCTGGGGACCCGGACTTGTCGAGCGACATTTCGGTGAGCCTGATCCCAATGTAGGCTACGATAGCGCCGTCTATCGGAAGGACGGTGTGGTCTATTCGGCCCATCCAGCTCCCAAGAAGGATCCCATCATTGCCGATGGACGCATTGAGTGGGCGGGCGTCGAGGCAAAATTCTTCGCTGCGATCATCGTTCCCGAGCAGCCGGATGACGCTGCAAAGAAACGCATATATTATGTTCGCGCACTTGTGCCCGCTCGGCACGATCCTGAAATCAAAGGTTTTGTCCCGCCGCTGACGCTGGAGCTGGCTACATCGAAGTTCGATATTCCCCCGTCGGGTGAAGTCACCCTAAACTATGGACTCTACGTGGGGCCCAAGAAATATGAAATCCTCAAGCAGTATGGGCACTCGCTTCAATCGCTCATGTTCCACAGCTCGTGGAGCTTCATGCGCGCCCTTTACTTGCTTCTTACGGACGTCCTCAACTGGATCTATAAGCTGGTCGGCAATTACGGTGTCGCGATCATTATCCTGACCATCCTTGTTCGAATTGTCCTTTTCCCGCTCGCCCAGCACAGCCTGAACATCAACGCCAAGACCATGGCGGAGCAGGCGAAAATCAAGCCCTACATCGATGCAATCAACGAGAAATATAAAAACAACCCGCAAGAGAAGAACCGCCAAATTTGGAAGCTCTATCAGGAGCATGGCATTTCGCCGTTTGCCCCGTTGCGCGGATGTTTTCCCCTTCTGCTTCAGTTCCCGATCTTCGTTGCGCTCTATCGCGTGTGTAACGACACGATTGATTTGCAGGGGGCACATTTCCTCTGGATTCGCGACCTCTCTCAGCCCGATCGCCTCTTCCCCCTAGGCTTCGCCATGCCGTTTTTTAGCTGGACTCATTTCAACCTGCTTCCTGTTCTCATGGCCCTCACGCAATTGCTGGCTACTAAAATCAGCATGGCGCGCATCAAGGTGCAGGATCCAAGCCAGAAGCAAATGATGTACATGATGCCCATTATCATGGTGCTCATGCTCTATAATCTGCCCTCTGGCCTCATGCTCTACTGGAATGTCTCTAATGTTTGGCAGATTTTCCAGACGATTTACACGAATGCGGTCATGGCGAGAGAAGAGCAACAACGTGGCACTCTCCACCCGGCCGCTATTTCTCCGCCGCAGCCATCGAAGAAAAAATCCAAGAAATAGACGAGCAAATCGCGCGTCAGGACTTTTGAGAGGAAACCAGCCCTGCGCCTCGCACAAGGCTGGTTTTTGTGAACCACCCGTATAAGCCTCCCAACCGCTCAACATTGCGCGCTTCCCCGCCTGTTCTTCCTTCTCTCTTCAGCTTCTGATGTCATGCACTTTTCACTTGAGAACTTCGACTTGTGATGATTATAGAAAACTTCGCGATGGAGTAAAAGTCCCATAACTTAGTCGGAGGATTTAGTGATGAGTAATAAGAAATGGCTGTCAGTCAGTGCGTCTCTTTTCTTTTTAGCGCTCGCGTTCGATGTATGGGCCGGTGCGTATTTGCGCGTGGTCTCATGGAACCTGCGGCACGAAGGCTGGAGTGGCGAAACCGATTATGCCGGAGATGCCGCACAGATTTGGAACCAGTTCGGCTCCACCTCCACATCGTCGAACGGTTGTGATGTGGTTTTCTGTCAGGAGGTTATGTATGAAAGCGCGGCCCAAGGTCTGGCCAGTGCTTTGACGAGTCTGAGCGGTGTGACGTGGACCTATGCGGTGAGTCCTGCGCTTGGGCGTTCGTCCTACAAGGAAATGTATGCTGTGATTTATCGGACTGACAATGTTCAGTTGCTTTCGAATACGGTGTGGAACGATGTGGGCGACAAGTTCGAGCGTGAACCGCAAATCGTCAAGTTGCGCGATAAACGGACCCTTGCAGATTTTACATTCATCAACTGGCACACAATTTGGGGCACGAGTACGCAGCGCCAGGCCGAAATCGCGGAAATCGCCAATGTGTTCAAATCTGTGCAAAATAGTGACCCTACCGACCAAGATGTGATTCTTTTGGGTGATCACAATACCGACGCCACCTCGACGTGGTGGGCCGACCTTACCTCGACCGCAAACATCTCGCCCCAGGTTTCTTATAAGGTGAACGACCCCACGACGATCAGTTCTTCTGGATCCTATGTAAGCGCTTACGATCACTTCTGGTTCCAGGCAACCTACGTAACTGAGTATTCCAGCTCGGGACGCGACTATATCGCTGATACGGTGAATTTCTACAACGGGCTATCGGACCATGCTCCGATCTGGCTAAAGCTGTACTCGAGCAGCGATACAGACTAGGTTCCTTTCACACTCACAGACAGTAAGGCCGAAGCCTTCTGCTTCGGCCTTGCTTTTTGACGTCGCTGCTGCCAGCGACTCATCAGCTTCGCTCGTAAAAGGAAGCTGCTTGCGCCTCTATGAAAGGGTTTCTGGGCCGAGAGACAGGAGCTTTGAACAAATCATGAACCGCTACCTTCAATGGCTTTTCGTGAGCATAGCCCTCGGCCTTGCTCTCGTCATCGTTGCATGGGTGACAGTGCGCCCTGTCCGTCGAACTTTTCCGCCCCAGCAGGCGGAGCGCTCGCAGGAGCGCAAAGAACTTGCACCCGAACCTACGCCCACGCTCACCGCGCCAAGAGTCAACCTAGCCCCGCCGTCAACTCGTGGGCGCACTCCTGTCGCATCGGCCCGCGTTCAACCGCCAACGGCGCACACTCTTTCGTCTTTGCCACAGCGAAGTTCTGTGCTCATTTCTGCACGGCTAAAGTGTCCTACTGGCAGCACTCATTGCGCTGCGGCAACACAAGGCCGCGTGGGGATCGGAACAATTGATGACGAAAATCTCGGCGAAATGGCGGGGCAAACAGGGCGCGTCGGCCCTGCCACGCGTGAGGACCTCGTGAACATTCGTGAGTGGCGCCATGCTAACGTGGCAGCTTCGCCAGAGGGCGATGCGATACTTGGGCCGGTCGAATTGCCCCTTGCCGATGCTTACCATGTCCTTGCATGGAACAACGAGGCACTCGTTTACTATGACAAGCGTGTGCTGGCAGCTGAACTAGGCGAGACGTCCGGCGTCGTAGACCTTGGCGAACTGGTCCCCCAGTCCTTCACTGGCGTGCGCATGATGTTCCAGGGGCAGATGGATCAGCCAAACATACGAGCGATTCTTCACCGCGTTCCGTCTGCCGAGGCAGAAAAGAGCTCTCGCTTCTTGCTTCTGGCGCAGATCATCGCGCCTGAACTTACGGAGTCCGTTCTCACAGCTGAGCCGATCAGCCTGTCAGTCGAGCAACCAACCATCATCGCACCCCTGCCGCCCGACGAAGCGCTACGTGTCACGCTCCTGTCACCCGCTGACGTTGAGGCGGAGCCAGTCGAAGTTCCTCTTGTCGAAGGGGAAATTGTGGATGCCACGATTTCTTTTGACGACGTTTTTCCCGAGGGCGCGAGGGCCACAATCGGACTAGAAGGCGAGCTCCACATCGGTTCGACCGGACGCCCCCTCGCCGGCGCAAATGTTCTGCGCGCCCTGGACGGTCGAGGCGAGGTTTACCCGACCGACGACCAAGGGCGCTTCCGTGTTCCATCGCTCCCCATGGATCGCATCACATCTTTTGAGGTCGAGACCTCGCGCGGCACCTACGCAAGGCCCCTTGTCCCCGAGCGATGGCATTTTGATTTTGCGCCGCCATCGATTACGACGGGCTCAGTGGTCCGAATGCGCTGGCAGGTCCCGGCCTATCGGTATCTTGTGCTCGATCTGCGCTCGCTGGGCACACAGGATCTTCTTGTACTGTCTCAGCCTCCTTATCCCGTCTACGTCGTCGAGCGAGAAGAGAACGGCCGTTGGCAAACAGTGCCCATCGATTTCTTCGATATTTCGCGAATCGAGGTGGCTGCCGCGATCGAGGAACCGGGACGCTACCGAATGCTTTTAGCAGCTAGTCCGGTGGCTCTATGGCAGTCGGAACCAGTTGTCGTCGATCAGGGATCCGCAGAAACCCATGCGCGTCTTCGCGATCTCGCGGTGGAATTCAATAAGCTCAAGGTCCGCCTCGTAGACGCTCACAGCGGAGACCCCATTGGACGCGCCGCACTCACTGTGAGCGGGCCAAATGGATCGCTGCCCCCTATGCGCGTGCTGACCAACGACGACGGCATGGCTGACGTCCCCAATCATGGAGTCTCCACCGTTGCAGTGTGGGTAGAAAAGCGCGGCTACGCGCCCACGCAACGCACTCTCTCAGCAGGCGAACTCACCGGCGAGGTCGAAATTCGTCTCGTACCAGAAGACTGAGCGATTCGTGGCAAGTTAAAGACCATCAATGAAACAATCGTAGTAAATTCAAGTTCAATGTGGCTCTGTGGGGCATCCACGTCGCCCACGCATTGCCCAGCTTCTGCATTAAGGTTGACGCAACGAATCGTTCTCGTGGCCGGCGTTGAAGGAAAAGGGGGCGAACATGTGTCTACCGCGATTCCCAAAAAGGAAAGCTGGTACCCGGTACGGGATTCGAACCCGTGATCTTCGCCGTGAGAGGGCGATGTCCTGGACCGCTAGACGAACCGGGCACGAGGGTGATCGCACAAATCATACAAAAGTGCTCAGACACCTATTCGCCGCGGAAAAGCCTTTGTCCATGATATTATGCTACCATGTTATAAGCATGTTTTTGCCCACATGCAAAAGCGTCTTCCGCCACATGAGCGCTAAAAAAAAAACGGAGGCGGAGCCGCCGCGATCGGCTCCGCCTCTTCTCGGGAGGGGTAAGGGAGGTAAGGGGAAATTATTAGTAGAGGCTCCAGTCGGACACACCGGCTTTTTGCACTTTGATGTTGTCGAAGCTCACATTGAACGTGCCACCTGTGCCGGTGCCATTGTTCGATAAACCCAGCCGCCATTCAACGATGTGCGACAAGTCAAGCCCAGGGGTCGAGCCAGCCTGCTGTACATACCAGCTCGCAGGATTGCCAAAGCTCACTGTTGTCCATCCGCTCGATGTTGGCACGGCTTGGTCTGTGGTGGCCAAATACGTCCCGTCAGCATCGATCAGCCCCAACCAGATCTGCTGATTCGTCGCAGCCGGGTCGCCTTTTACATCCACGAGGACGTTAGCTGCGCCGCTGATATTCGCTGCTTGGCTAATCCGGCGTGCAATTTGAGCTGTAACCCAGGCAGTGTTGCCCATGGTAAATGTGCCTTTGATGGCATAATCTCCAGGGCTGCCAGAGACACCGATGGCGGAGTCAGCGACCACACTGCAACCTGAATCCACAGTTCCCGGGTGGGTGCGCTCCTGCGCATTAGCTGTGGAATCAAAAATATCGCAGTTATCGAGCACCGCGTTGAAGGGCGGGACTCCAGGGTCCGGCTCGAGTGTGTAAGTAACGGCGCCAACGGTGTCCCAGTTGGAACTATCGCCGACCACAAGCTGAATAGTCGAGCCAAGTCCACCGGGGAACGCAGCGGAGATGTCGCCAGGAATCAGTGTGTTGAGGGGGATAGAAATTTCGACATTGGTTGCAGCCTGCCAGGGGTAAAATGCAGCAACACTCGCGGGGGTTGCTGAACCATTATTGAAGGTTGCTGTAGTTTCGCCGTACATCGAGGCGCCAGCGACCAACAGATCCGAGCCGATTCCCGAGGCGAAGAGATTATACCCTGTACTTGAGGTATTATCCCCATCGATGCCGATGAGGTCGTTGCCACTGAAGGCCACCGAGTTGTAGCTTTCGATGCGCACGTAGAGATTGGTTGCATCGTTAGCCACATAGATGGCCTTCAAGTCGCGGCCGGAGCTCTGATCCTGAGCATCCGTCCCCAAGGGGGCAATGCCATACCAGTCGTCGGCGTAACCATCGACTCCGATACTGGCAAATGTTCCTGCAAACGTCGTTGCAGAGAGAGCTAGAGCTAGAGTTGCGATGAGGGTAACGCGTGTATTCATGGTTCTCACTCCTTTTAATCTTTCGTAAAAATGTGTCAGTCTGCTTCGTTACAATTCGTCAGCGACATTGTCGTTTAACGGAAGCCAGTCATCGCTGTTCACCTCCTTTCGGAGAAGCTTGCAAAGCTCGGCGGAAAAGCCGAGAAGGCCAGGTATACACCACATGTTTTCAGGATGGCAATGGGGCGGCGCATTTTGCTGCATAATAGCATAGGCGATTGCCCAGCCATGCCGGCGAAAAAATGCCTCGTTGTGGGCTCGCGTACACCCCGTGCGAGGGGGAACAATAGCTTCACCCGCCATTTCAATGACCCCCACGCCTTCGCTCTTGATCTGCTTCAAACGTGGCGAAGACACGTAAAGAGGGTGACGGAAAATAAGATGAACGATAAGCTTGCCCTCATCCATGCGCATAAGGTAGTTGAACGTACATTTTCCCACGTCGAGCTGCTTCCATTTCGCGACGATTTTTGAGGCCAAGGCCAAGACGGCTTTCGCTGTGCCTTTGAGTCGAGCGACCGGTGCAGGCCAATCGAGTAGCTCAATTTCAACGTCTTCCTGAGTTCGACATTCGAGAGGGCGAGCTTGCTCCAGGGGCAACAAAAGCGATCGGAAGATCTGAAAATGATGATGTCCCAACACCGAGGCTCCTGCCCAGGCCACGTCGCTGTTCGAGGCAAGAAGCCAGTGCGGGGCTTGGCGTACGAAGGCGGCAGCTTCCCTCAACGATTGCTCATTCACTCGCATCGGCTCGTGAGCACGCAAATTGAGCACAAAATGACCAGGATGCAGCGGGAATGGCGTTGGGTGCGCAAAGTACGGCGTGCCCGCCAAATCGCATTCCAATACGCGGAGCTTTTCCTTACCGGGAGAACCGATGTTCTCGTAACATAGCGGACACGTTTGCGCCCGCGCGCCTTCCGGCAGACGATAGCTCAGGCGCGAGTAATTGACCTGCAGTCTGAGGCTGGGCAAATTCTCACGCGGTGCAAAATCGAGAAAAATGTTTGTCTCCGTAAGATGGTCGAAATAACCAACCGAGGCGAGCCACATTTCCAGCTCGTGCAAAGCCGCCTCGAGTCCTTGTGCCCGGTAGAAAGCTCCAAGCAACTTCTGCACGTCCGCCTGTTCGAGGAGCTGGCCTTGGGGGAGGACCTCATGCAGTTTGGATGCCGCGCTCATGAGCATCTCCTCGGTCATCGCGCTTCGACCTCCCGGAGCCAGAGTATGCCTTTTCTGCGTGGGGGACCGTCGCCTGCCGCTTGATAGATCCGCAGAGCCGAAGCCTCGATCGGCGGGAAGCTTACCACGGATTCAGGAGTCTCTTCCTGCGTCTCCGCCACGCCCACCGTTTTCCACTCAGCGGAACCCAAAGGCCGGACCTGGATTTCCACCTTTTTCGAGCTCCAGTAGTGGCCGTCGTCGAAGGCCCAGTAGAGTCTAACCTCCTGGAGGACGGCAGGCTCGGGAAACTCGAACTGGGCCCAATGGGGAACACTGCCCTCATCACTGGCCCACGCCGCATTAGCCCAATCAATGCCAGTGGTGGAGGTGGCCCCGTCATTCAGCGGTTTCTCTGAGTAACCGAGATAGCAAGAATCCACAAGCACCTGGAGGTCGGACCTGCGGAGAATCGAAGCCTTTTGTGCCAGAATTGTCACAGGGATCTCAACCTGCGTGAATGTGCCATTCTGATGACGGAAGGCCAAATTCAGCAGGCACTTCGCGTCCTCACTGACGGGGCGCTTTCCCTCAAGCTTGACTTCTATTTTTGCGTGGCCTTCGGCATCAAGTTTGATCGGCGCTACGGGACCAACGCGCAATTCGTTACACCCGGACGATGCAACCAGAGAGACGTCTATCGGTTTGTTCAAATTATTGATCAGTTCTATATCGAGGATCGCCTTGTCGCCAAGGACGACCTTGTTCGGAATCCCCGTGACAAGAATAGGAGGAAGCACCGGCACCGTCGTCACATAGTAAGGCGCCAGGCTGTTGGCATCAGTATTAGCAATCCGCCAGGTGAGGAAGGTGCCTGGTTGCGCGTCGCGGGGAATGGTGATCGTGAATTGCTTGCTCGCGGTTCTTTGCAAACCATGGGCTGGGCCGAGAGCCCACTCGAACGAAAGCTCCTGGTGCCGGCTGTTCCCAACTAACTCGATGGTATAGACCGTGCCCGGAACGGCAGCTTTTGGGTAGTTCGCCGCGAAGCTCTGCTTGCTTACGAGTTCTTCGCGGGCAGCCGCAAGGCTTAGCCATGCCGAGAAAGCTCGAAGCCACTCTTCCCGGTAAAGCTCAGGCAATGTTGGTAACGTCTCTGCAAGAAGCTGGCGCAACTCTGCACTGCGCTGCGGATCTGCGCTCAACGTGGCGATTTGCTTTGCGATGTCTGCACTCAAGTGCCCATACCGCACCTGCTTGCGCGACAGAAACTCGATCTCCTCCAATTGCTCAGCTATAGCTGTGCTCAGAGCGTCCTGATCTCGTCTCACGAATTGCAGCGCCACCGATCGGTGGGCTCCCACAGGGCAATCGACCGTGGTGACTTTCCCGCTGGCAAGCATTTGCCCGCTGAGCGCTTCAAGAACAACGTACGGACTATCGCCCGTAAGGCGCGGATCCAATCTGACCTTTACAGGAACAGTCGTTTCGGCCGTGTTGAAGAGAGTGAGATAAAAGTTTGGTGCGGCTAATAGGCCTGACAGCCACGGGCCACCTCCCCAACGTTCGACGAGGACACTTGACGCGTCGACCGAAGCCAACGTCACGGGCTCCCATCCTGCTGCCGTCGTTCGTTGCTGCACTCGCATGTACTTCAGGAAGAGAGGCCGATCCTCGTTATAGAGCGTCGGCTGCTCCCAATAGGGGTTGTTAGCCGCATCATGACTGAAAAAACCGGGCCAAAAACCGTAATGGAAACAATGCGCAAAGTATTCCTCGACTTTTTCGCCACGAAAATCGGCGAATGCCACATTGAGAAGGAAACAATAGGGCTTGTGGTAGAGCATCGTGCGGATAAAGTCGAGGTTTTCTGTTCGCGCCCAATGCCCCCAGGGAGTTTCGATCCCAAGAATGTCGAGAAAATGCACACTCCACGGCCATTGATAAAGCGCCGTGTTGGCCATCAAAAGGGCTCCGCGCTCGTGAAGCCTTCGCCCCACCTCTGCCGCAAATTCGAAGTTGTGCATCATGATGACTTGAGCGGCGGCCCCTGATTCGCCATCAAACGTGAGGGGAAAATCTGAGGCAACCAGATGCTCATGACGGAAATTCAATCGGTACGAATCCCAACCCTCGAAGCTGTCCATGTAGAGTCCGGCTGGCATTTCGGGATCGAAAGTCCCCTGCTCGAAGTCTGCGTTCGCTAATGGCAGCGAGGACGATTGAACCTTCGCAATCCAGACCTCTCCTGAGGGGGCTGCGAGGCGTAGCCCTTTCAGCTTCTGCTGCGGAAGCACAAATTGATATTCACGGAATGTGCCTGCGAGAACCTCTTCCCCCACGGTCAAGGTTCCATTTTCCGTGAGAACATCGATTTTTAGCCGGCCGTTTTGGCGTCCTTTGGCCGTAACTCGGAGAGTCTCGCCGGCAGGAGAAGCCACGACCTCCTTGAATTTTTGCGTAATGTTTTCCCCCGTCGCTAGATAAACAGCACGTCCTCGCGCGCCCACAACACCGTCGGTCAAAACGCCGCCACCCACCCACTCGGCGGGAGAGTCGTTGGCGCGGCGTCGCATGAGCTCGATGTACGGATTCCAGTTGAGATCAAACGCTGTGACTGGATTTTTGTCAGTCCGCAGCAAATCCGGATCGCAGTTGGTAGGAATCCTTGCCCCTTTTGCCCAAGGCGTGTTGACCCATTCGAGCAAAAGTTGTCCCTGAGCATCGAAGGCTGCTCCCGAACGCACCGCGGACCCTTGCGGTGTGTCGAGTGATGCAAGGTAGTCGTTTAGCTTACTCAGTTGTCTCGGGAACGAATCCTCCAACGAGATGTATTGCACGGGCGGTTCGCAGTAAACTAGGGGTTTGACCCCATTCGCATGATCCCAAGCCACCGACACATCCGGATGATACTCGTGGAAAGCGAAACCAAAATCCTCCACCCGCTCGACCTTGTCCAATTGCGTGAAGGGCATCCACTGGCCTTCGCGTTGGACTCGTTTGGCGTACGATGCTGAATTCAGTTGATAGTAGATTTGCGCCAAGCCACGGAAACCAAACTCGCGGGGGGCATCGAAAAGATCGAATGCAAAGGGCACTCGACCCCGGAGCTTACGTGGTCGCTGGCTCAACGTCACGTCGCATTCGGCCACCAGTGCCCCTCTTTTTCCATCCCAGCGAATTCGGTGAATCCGTGGCTCGTTGAGAGGCAAGCCAACCCCTAAGGCCCCATGGAAAGTGTTGATCCCCCCGAACGAGTAGCGAGACATTGCTTTGTGCGCTCCCGCAGGCGTAAATATCGCCACGCATTTCTCTTCTCCGGGCGAGACTTTCTCTACTCTGTGCAAGTCAACAAGCCACAGCGGGGCGCGGTCGCTCACCGGCACAATCATGGCGAAGGTAAGCGGAATATCCTCGGCTGACTCAGTGACAAGTTCCCCTTCAGCCCTGAGCGCTCCAGATTTCTCATGCCACGAGGCTCGAACGGTAAGCTGCGAGTCGAACTCTAGCTCTTGACGGATTACCCCGTTCTCGTTTTTGACCGAAATACGTTTTGGCGCAATCTCGGCGCGCGACTCGCCATCCTGCGTGGGCTTTTTGCCGAGCCAACGTTTAACGGCGAAGCTGACAGGAGCTTCTGAAATGGCACGTCCATTCTGCACGACAAGCACCTTGTTGCCATCATGCAGTTGCATGCTCAGTGCCGCGTAAGCAGCATCACCAGCAAATGCCAAGGTGGCAGCTAGGGCAGCCGTTCGTACCAACTCTTTGAAAAGATTCGTACGCACTTTCATTTCTCAGGGTAAGCAAATGGTGCTCCGTCAGGCAGCGTGTCTGCCGTGTTCCACTTTGCGTCGGTGGTTGCGAACCACATTTTGATCTTTTTGCCCGAACTCAGGCCAATCCGCGATTTAGGGATCACATAAATGACGCTGTTGCCGCTTCCTTGTGGCCCAGGGGTAAGGGACCCTAACTGATCCCAGCCCCATCCGGTTCCCGCGTTCTTCTGATGTTTAAAAAACGTCGTTCCCTCGACCATAAAATCGGCACCCGAACGGGTTCCGTCACTATAACCGGTTGCGTCATCACCGTCGGCATTGATAAAAATGTGGATGCCGTCGAGCTTAGGGGTTGCTGCAAACTTGAGTTTGATTGTGAGTTTATCGGCCGATTCCGCTAGCTCGGCGCCAACGAGATCGAGAGTGGGATCGGACGCATCTCCTTGCGGATCGGTAAGGGACGTGACGTTCTCCCCGGTCAGGGACTGTGCTG
Organism: Candidatus Sumerlaeaceae bacterium; assembly: GCA_049968255.1. Lineage (GTDB taxonomy): Bacteria > Sumerlaeota > Sumerlaeia > Sumerlaeales > Sumerlaeaceae > DRVG01. The sequence goes on from JBMFRB010000009.1 coordinate 118,287, forward strand.
TGCCCTTGTTGCCACCGGTTTCTGCAGCGGGCTTTCCCTTACTCGTCGGCGAACTTTGTTCCGCTACTTTCGAAGATGCTGGCGCGGCTGGTTTCTCCGCACTTTCTCCTTGGCTAGCTGCTGGCGCAGCTGGTCGCGCATTCGAAGAGGCTTTGTTGGTCACAATGAGAGGCGAGCCCTCAGGGGCCCAGTCCGCTGGTTGCCAGTTCGATGTTTGGCTACCTACCCACAGTCGGACTTCCCCAGCCAGCGGCTTCAACAAGTTCGCTGGGACAGAAAACCGAAGTGAGGAACCCTTCACTTCGACAGTCACCGCGCTGACCTGGTCAAACTTCCACTCGACCGAGTTATTGCCAGAAAATTTGTAAAGGAATCCCCCCTGGATGACGTAATCGGCGCCTTTGAAAGTGGCTGTCGCATAGCCCGTGTCTTCATTATCGTCGGAATCTATGAAGATGTTGAACCTTGGCGATGTCTGAACGGATGGCGAATCTGATACATCAACTCTCACTCGGAGCTTATCGCTTAGCGACGCGCAGACTCGCAGCACATCGAGATCGCCGCTTGGCGCATCGTTGGGGTTGTCATCCATGCACGCCATTACTGCGTCACTGGTTGCCCCACCCATTCCGCTCGCCTGGCCTGCCCCCGCCTGAGCCACTTGTTTCCCATCGAGAAAAGTGAGCAGCTCAGCAGGCGTGTGGATTCTTTCTGCTCGCCGAAGCTCTTTTCCCTCCGCAAAGAGCACAAAAGTCGGGGTCCACGGGACATTGGCTTGAATGGCTCTCTGCATACCTTCTGAAGAGTCTGTGTTCACGCGCTCGAATCTGAGGCGAGCAAGGTGATCGCGCACACGGTGATCCGTAAGAGCGTCTTCACGCACCTCCCTACTGAGCACACTTTTTGGGGATTCGAAATAAATGAGACTTTGACTCGCGCCACGAATCCCCATAGGGATGAGCAGCGCACTTAGGCACAGTGAACTATAACGATAAATCTTCATGACGCAACCTCTCTAAAAAGAAATCCTTCCGTGATAGGCCCAATTTGCACTCCGTGGGAAGGACGGACAACCCAGGCTCGCAAATGATGTTCTTCGATAAAGTAACGCCGGATGCGCTCAGCGTGTTGCTGGGCCAAAAAGAAAAAGGAACCACCGCAACCGCTCCCATTGATTTTGCCCCCCAAGGCACCCTGTTGGAGCCCAGCGGCAAGGTACTCATCGATGCGCGGGTGTGACACCTTGATAAGCTTGGAAAGATTGAAATGATGCTTGTTGAGCAATTGCCCTAGCAGCGTTTGGTCCACTGGTGAGCTTTTCAAAAGCTGGCGGGCTGCGTTCGTGAGGTGAGCATTTGCGATAGAGCCCTCTAAGAGTTCGAGTGCATCGTTACTGTAACGACGTGTCAAATGATCGAGCGGCGGATACCCCGATTGTTTCCATCCCGCGAAATCAAAGCCCAACGCTTCTAGCGCTTGCCGCCGCTGCCGTAGCAGTCCGTTCGTGTCCTTTGGAATTCCGCTGTCGACGAGCACGAACTCGCCAATGGTCGGCAGCAGACGTTCGAAGGCAAACGGCGGTGTCGTATCGAGCCAGATTACGCCCCCCAATGCGCTCGCGAAATGATCCATCATCCCCCCAGGAGCTCGGAATTCAAGCACCTCAGATTCGTAAGCCAGTCGCGCAATAGCTGTTGGCTGTGCGGCACGGGGGTCCCCCGCAGAAGCAAGCAGGAACGCACACCAGGCGACTTGCAAAGCACTCGAACTCGATGCCCCACTATTGATGGGAATTGTGCTCCGCACGGTGACGTCGTAGCCACGTGGCCAACTCACGCCCTGGCGCAAGAGGATATTGATGGCGGCAGGCAGGTAGTCCCGTTCGTGCTCATAACGATTTTCTTCGCTCAACGAGAGAACCCGATGTTCGCCGATGTCGGGGAGATGAACAACGCAACACAGCTTGTCCAAAGGCAGTGCGCGGACTGTCACTCGAAGATCAACTGCCGCCGCAATGACGGGCAACCCTAAGTAATCCTGATGTTCGCCGAATAGGCAAATGCGGCCTGGCGCGGATGTTTCGAGGGCCTTGCCAGCAAGAAGAACGTTTGGCTCAAGCCGTTGCATGGCTCCCCTCCTTGGCGAACTCTGTCAGTTCAACCACTCGATTCTCGCGGATTGAGCGCTCTGCGGCCAGCGCGACGACGAGCGAGCTTCGTCCCACGGCTCCGTTGGCAGCAGGTTCCTCGCGCGTCTCCAGGCAGCGCAAAAACTCGCGACGTTGACGCTGACAGCCGATGTGGCCCAGCCCCTCGCTATCAAGCACGGGATCAATGACCTCTTCTCGCCAGGGCTCACCGGCACCCCCACAGCCTAGCCGAGTGTCTCGATAAGCGCACATTTGGCTGCCGTCGGCAAACAGAGCCCCAATCTCGAGCCCCTCAGGCATGACGTTGTGGGGCTGAAGATACATGCACAGCAAAAGCGCCGCTCGTGCCCCATTGGCATATTCGACAATCACCATCGCATGGTCCACGGTATCGATCTGTTCGATCACCCGTGGTGGATCCGGGCAGTAATCACACGTGACCAACGTGCCAGACTTCAGCACGTGCTGGCCTCCCCGCGCGACGACCCGCAGAGGGGGGCTCCCAATCATCCAATTAAAGATGTCAAAATGATGACAGTCCTTTTCGACGATGGTGCCCCCCGTGGCCTCTTGTGAGTAGAACCATGGCTTCTGAGGGAAAGGCTGGCGCAACTCTTTGCACCACATGAACAGTGCCGGGGCTTTCTTCAGGTGTGCGAGCTCCGTCATTCGCCGATACAAGGTGGCATAGCGATACACCAATCCGATCTGGAGAATCCGCCCTGCCTGTTTCGCGGCCGCAAGAATCGCATCGCAGTCTTCGATCGAAGTTGCGACGGGTTTTTCCAAAAAAATGTCGCAACCTGCTTCCAAGGCCATTTCCGCCACCGGCCGATGCAGCCGGTCGGGAACGGCGATCACGCAGGCATCGGGCTTCACGCTGCGTAGCATTGTTTGGGTATCTAAAAAATGCGGTGGACCGGACTCGTACCACTCCACGCCGTATCGGCGCAGTGCGTTTGGGTCCGGATCCACGGTGGCAACCACTTCACAATTCTCAAGCTTGGCGAAGCCACGAACGTGCGCGCTGCCCATGTCTCCGCATCCGATCACGGCTATGCGATGGCGTTTGCCCATAACAACCTCTCGGTAGATGGCTTGGTTTAGTCGTTCGACCTGAAGAAACGGATCCCGCCACCCGCACGCAGGACGTCGCCATTGGACACCGTGCCATTCGTCGGGTCATATTTGCCGTTGAGCGGCTCGGCGATATCATTGTCCGATGCGCACCCAACGAGATCGAAGTCCAGATCTGGCCCCATGCAGCGAACCGTCCACCCCGATTCGCCATTTAGCAGGAACGTGTTCGTCGAGTAGAGGAAATAGCGGGGATAGGGGCCGTACCAGTCGTCATAATTTTTCGCAGCGCAAGTCCCCGTTGCAGCAGGATATTTCTTTGGCTTTCCCGCCTGGAATACATCCTGAGGAACCGACGAGATGTAGGCCACGGGCGTGGTCACCAAATGGATCTGCTGCTCACCCAAAAGGCCGCGGACAAAGACCGTGAAAGGCGGATAATGGTTGTTGTCCACGTAATAGGACTCGAGAGCTGTCGCGATCGAACGCAGATCCGACTTCGCGCGCGAAACCTTTGATCGCGTCTGAGCCTCGAGGAAATTGGGAACCGCAATTGCGGCAAGGATCGCGATGATGGCCACCACGATCAGCAGTTCGATGAGCGTAAAGCCTGAGCGCTTCATGTGAATCCTCCGAAAAATTGGAATTAATGCCACTTGTGCTACTTCATATTTTTCACACGCCAAAAAAATCGCAAAAATCTTCTTCATTCGTCAAGATGAAAAAACACCCTCGGAAGCAATAATCTGTGACATATTGAAAGAATAATAGTTACGCTATTGCTCGGGGTGGTGAATTGAGCTTTCGTGTGTGGGAAATCATCGGGAACATCCTCGCATTATGGAGCAGAGCAACGGGGAGCGTGATATGATCGGTCACGTGATAGAGATAAATAGAAATGAAATTATTGTGTTAATAAGAAATACACTCATGAGCATTCGCGAGCGCAGTGCTTGCACTCCTCGCAAACAAAAAGAACTGATTGAGCGGGCTTAGCTAGCCCATCTCTTTTGAGCCTTCTACGGGGATAGATTGATCAGATGAGCTCGTGAACCTCGATGTGGCTAGCCTGAAAAATGTGATGCATCACGCATCCCACAGCACCGAGAGACGTGAGGTTCACGTCGAGGTGACTGACCGAGATTTGGGTGTGATGGAAGATGGGGGCAAGGGTATGGCGCTCAGCTTCTTTTAGACTTTGCTCGAAAAATAAATCGTAGGAGCGGCAGATGCGGCCGGCCAAGATGACCGCTTCGGGATCGAAAAGATTCATGACGGTGGCCAAAGCGCGACCGAGAAAGTCGGCGAAAACCTGAAATATCTCACGCGCGGTTTGTTCACCGTCGCGCGCCTTGCGTGCCAACTCTTGCACGTTCTCCACTGCCAGCCCTCGTTGCCGAGCGAGTCGCATGAGTCCCGCTCCCGAAGCGGTGTTTTCGAGAGCCTCGGGATGGCCGAGAAAACCGGGAACGTCGTGCTGCCCAGCGGGGACGTAGCCAATTTCACCGGCAAAGCCGTGCGTTCCACTATAAACGCGGCCCTCGAGAAACAGCCCCAAGCCCAAGCCTTGCCCAACGTTGAGGATCGCGAAAGAAGTATGTTGGTGGCCATCGCCGAACCAATACCAACCATAGGCCATCATGCGAGCGTCGTTATCCACGATCGTCGGTGCGCCGGTTTGGCCTTCCACCCATTCGCGCAGCTCGTCGGCCAGCTCGGGATCACCCGAAGGACGACCGTGTGAGGAAGCGACCAAGCCGGGGAGCGCCACACCTATTCCAGCGACGGGGGGAGAGCCCGAATCGGCACGCTGACCAACCAGGGCAAGGATGTGTTCTAACCACTGTCGATAGCTAGCCGGTGTTGCGAGCGAGGGCGTTGGCTCTTCGAAACGTGCCAGGATTTCCCCGCCTAAGTTCGTCAAGATGGCAATTGTGGCTGTTCGTCCGATATCAATGCCTAGGATTGAAGCCGCGCTCGCGTTCATTCTGAGCGGAATGGGCCAGCGCCCTCGCGGAATCACGCGAGGTTTCTCTTCATAAACGAGCTTTTCCGCCAGAAGATCCTCCACAAGCTCGGAGGTGTGAGGCACGTTGAAGCGGAGAATCTTCGCGATTTCGCTGCGCGATATTGGCCCTTTCTTGCGAATGACGTTGAGCACGGCGTGTTTGCGCACTCGCCGTTGTTCGGCCGAGCGCTCCGCAGGAGTCTTTGTGCTAGGGCGGATCACAAGGTCGTTGCGGACATGGAGTTGCCAAAGCTTTTCGGGTTCAACCCTTGAGGCCACTTGTCGCGATCCCTTCAACAAAAACTTTTTGGCTGGCGTAAAAAACAAGCAAGATCGGAATAATCGATACCACGGCGCCCGCCATCATCATCGGCCAGTTGCTGCTGTACTGCGTTTGCAGAAAGCTCAGTCCAGCAGTGAGGGGCATCTTTTCGATCGTGTCAATGTAAATCAAGGGACTCAAGAGATCGTTCCAGCTCGTGATGAATGTGAAAACACCCAGCGTTGTCAAAGCTGGTTTGGCGAGAGGGAGATAAATTCGGAAGAGCACGCCTCCCGGCGTCAGGCCATCCACCAGTGCTGCCTCGTAAAGGTCGCGCGGAATGGCCAGAAAAAACTGCCTGAGAAAGAACACCGCGAAGCCTCCCCCGAAAAACGCCGGTACCCACAGGGGATAATGACTGTCTTTCCAACCGAGTTTCTGAAAAATAATGAAGACGGGAATGAGCGTGGTTTGCCACGGCACCATCAGGGTGATCAGTGCAGCCGCAAAAAGAAGCGTCCGACCGGGAAAACGTAAGCGTGCTAACGCAAAAGCTCCCATGGAACAAGAGAGAAGCACCCCGACAACATTGAGTGTCGTAATTTTCACGCTATTGAAGAAAAAGCGCTCTATGGGCAGAGTTTTCCTAAGAAGCTGGTAGTTTTCGAAATGCCAATGCTCGGGAAAGAGCATGGGAGGATAGCGAAACGCTTCCTCCATCGTTTTGAATGATGTGGTGACCATCCACACGAAGGGAAAGATCATCACGACTGCGATAAAAAGCAGAAGGGCGTATATGCCGCCGGCCCAAAGCAACTTTTGCCAATTCTTGCGATTCTTTCTCATGTGTGAACCCACCGGCGTTGCAAAACAATCTGGATGCCCGTGACAGCGCCAATCAGCACAAACAGCGCCATGCCGATTGTACATGCGTAGCCCATGTCGAGGTAGCGAAATGCGTGATTGTAGAGATAGTAGACAATCGTCAGTGTGGAGTTGGCGGGGCGCCCATCGCGTGCCATGATGTAAACTTGATCAAAAACTTGGAAGGCGCCGATGAGCGACGTGACCAGCACGAAGAACATCACTGGCGAGATTCCGGGTAAAGTCACGTGAATGAACTGGCGAAAACGGTTCGCCCCGTCAATCGCTGCCGCTTCGTAGAGCTCGCGTGGCACATTCTGCAGGGCGGCAAGGAAAATCACCATGTTGTAGCCGAGGCCCTTCCACACACTCATCGCGATGATGGCGGGCATCGCGGTCCGGGGATCATTGAGCCACGCCACGGGCTTCAACCACGGAATTCCCAGCAGCCGCCCACCTTGCTCGAGGAGATAATTCAGGATCCCATAGTTGCTGTCGTAGAACCATGTCCACACGAGGGCTACTGCGACAGTGGAAGTGACCACCGGCGTGAAATAGAGGGTGCGAAAGACCTGAATGGCCGGCAAGCGCACGTTGACCACCACGGCCAGAGCTAGAGAAAGCACAATGCCCGTCGGGACAGAGCCCGCCACGTAAAACAAGGTATTGCGCAAGGCTTTCCAAAAGAGCTCGTCTGTCCAAAGCCGCTGCCAATTGGCCAGTCCAACGAACTTCGGTGGAGTGAGGTTGTCCCAGTGGAAAAAAGCCAACCCCAGTGCGGCTGAAATAGGACCTAAGGAGAAGAAAAGAAGTCCCAACGCAAAGGGAAGGCTCAGCAACCATCCCCATAGCCGCTCAATGCGTGCCAGCGGCGAGGAGGGGCGTTTTCGCAGAAGTTGCGCTTCGCCCATCTCTACTTTCCCGGTTCGGTTTGTGGCCTCTCGGCCAGGATTTTGTCCACCGCTTGGGCGGCATCTTTGGCAGCAGAGTCAATGTCCTTGCGCCCGAGCCACACTGCTTCAAGTTCTCCTCGAATCGTCTCTTCAATTTTGGCAAAATTGCGGGTGAAATCCAGGGGTTGGGCATAGGCTAGCTGATCGAGGAAGAACTGTTTTCCCTCAACGCTTCCGTCGAGGTACATGGGCGATTCAGCCACTTCGCGCATAGCAGGAATCGAAGTTCCGGATTTGGCAAGTTGCTCCTGGTACTCGCGAGAGGCCAGAAATTTCAGAAACTCCCAAGCCGCCTCTTTGTTTTTGCTCTTGGCGTAGATGGCGTTGCCCAGGCCATTGACAGGGGCCGCCTTGCGTTTGCCTTTCGGTAGCGGCGCGATCGCCCACTGGAAACTTTTCGCCTCCTTGAACGATTTGATCATCCAGGATCCCTCGGGCGACATCGCCACACGCCCCGTCAGAAACATGTTGCTGCCGAATGTCGAGCTTTGAGCTACGTCGGGAGCGACCTTATGCTTCACCACCAAATCGGAATAGAACCGCAGTGCTTCGATCGCTGCAGGCTCTGCCAGCATGCATTTCGTACGAGTTTTGTTCAGGATCTCTCCTCCATTTTGCCACACCCAGTATCCCCAGTGTACTTCCATGGAGTCGTAGCCGGCGTTGAAGCCGAAGATATCCGTGCGGCCATCCTGATTTTCGTCCACAGTGCAAGCTTTCGCCTTTTCGAGGAAATCTTTCCAATCCCAGTCGGGCTTTGGAAACGCAACACCACGCTTTTGAAAAATTGATTTATTATAATAAATCGCAACGGTGTTACAGTCGCGAGGCAGCGCCCACAAAGCGTTGTTCTCTTGGAAAATGGACACAGTCTGCGGATAATAGCGGTCAAGCGAAAGAGAGGTGTCGCGGTCGACCCATGGCTTGAGATTTTCAAGTTGGCCGCGTGCCGCATAGTCATTCGAGTAACCGCCATTGAGAAGGAAAACGTCCGGGGCTGTCCCGGCGGCCATCTGCGCCTGGAGCTTATTCCAGTATTCTCCCCACGACGCAAACTCGAGCACCACCTTAATGTTGGGATGTTTTTTCTCAAATGAGCTCAGAAGCTGGCGCTCCGCTTCGATTTCTTCTGGAAGTCCCCAGCGCGAGTATCGGATCGTTGTCACACGAGCCTCTGCTGGAGTCCCGGCGTGCTGCTGCGAGCATCCGCCCAATGCCAACACGAGCGCCGTTGCCATGGTTGCTGCCGCCACAAACCCAGCGTAATTCATCATTGTTCTCCCTTCTTTTGAGAAAGCATCCATTCATAGGTTTTCTGAAGGCCGTCATGCAGGCTGATTTGCGGCCTCCACCCCAAGGCCGCCAGTCGCTCGATCGCCCCCCGCGAGTGACGCACGTCCCCTGGTCGCTCCGCTGCATGCACGATGGGAGAATTCGAGCCTGCAATTTGCCGGATTGTCTTGGCAAGTTCGTTGATGGTGATTCGTCGGCCAGCAGCCACATTGTACACTCCTTCTCCCTTCTCGGCGGCCAGCAAATTCGCGCTCACGACATCATCGACGTAAATGAAATCCCTGGTCTGCTCACCATCGCCGAAGATCGTCAACGGCTTGCCTTCAATGGCCCGAGCAAAAAAAATGGAAACAGCTGCGGCATAGGGACTCGTGGGATCCTGACGCGGCCCAAACACATTGAAATAACGCAAAGCCACAGTTCGCATCCCGTTCCTTCCATTCGCTAAACTAACATAGTATTCCCCCGCAAGCTTTGAGATGGCATAGGGCGAGACCGGCGCGGGGAGATCACTCTCCGAATGTTGAGGGCGATCGACATTGCCGTAAATTGCTGACGTAGATGAAAAGACAAAAGCTTTCACACCTGCCTGGGCTGCTGCACTGAGCAGAACAATGGTGCCAATCGTATTGATCTGCTCCGCCTCAATGGGGTGTTCCACGCTCTCAGGCACGCTCACCAAAGCCGCGAGGTGGTGAACGACATCCACGTCGGCTACGGCCTGCTCCACCATCGCTGAATCTGTCACGGATCCTTGAATCAGCTCAACGTCCAGGCCAGCGAGGTTTTCCCTTTTCCCCGTGCGAAAATTGTCAAGAATTCGTACCTGCGCGCCTCTTTTTAGCCAAGCATGAGCAATGTGGCTCCCGATAAATCCCGCGCCGCCTGTCACAAGGACTTTCACGCAACCCAACCTCCGACTAGATTTACTGGAACACAACTCTAGGAGGCACAAACAATTTTTCCAGAAAAATAATCTTCTCCTCTTCCTCGATCTGTGCCATGTGCTTCTGTTTCTTTTGGATCACGTAGCCTGCCGCGGGCGCTCAACTCTTAGAGCCAATCACAGCGGCCAAGCTCACTCTTCGCCCAGCGAACTTCCAGCAATATCAAAGGTCTGTAAGACGGCGCTCAGCAAAAACGTCATCATCTCCGGCTCACTCGGTTTGTCCAACTGACCGCAACTCAATACGGACTCATGCGTCGGCTTAGCGAGAACGTTTCTTCCCTTTGTCGCTCAGCTTTGCAGAACACGGCAATATCCTGAAGATCAATTTTCCTTGACAAATAAATTATAAGCCTGGCGATAGCTTAACCCAGCGCCTCAAAAACATGGCGTGGTGTGGTTAGCAGAAAGAACGAAAAAAAGGAGATTGGCTAACATGATTTCAGGTAGGTGTTTACTACGAACAGCGGTGCTTTTACCAATACTTGGTGCAGCAATCTCTGCGGCATATGCAGGAACGTGGGCACCAGGTATTCAAATTGACGGTCAATTCGATGATTGGGACGGGCAGGTGCCCGTGCTTGTGAGCGACCCGAGTGGTGACGGAGCCACGCGCGATGTCAAGGCGGTTTATTTGGCCAACGACGGCCAATACCTTTATGTGCGCATTGAAAGCTATAACAGCGTATCTTATAGCGGCGACGACCTGTCTGGGATAGATGGCGACAATAACACCGCTACAGGATATAACCTCTTCGGCGTCGGAATCGGCTCGGATACGCTTGTGGCTGGTGGATACGTTTACGGGGAAAAAAGTGGTCAGTTCAATAGCGGATCCGCCACTCCTTCCACCTTGGTGTGGGCCCAAAGCGGCAACAACATCGAATACCGATTGCCGCTTTCTACAACCATTCCAGGTGACATCTCGCAGTCATTCCCGGGTGGGCTGGGCTCGACGATCAAATTTGTTTTCGGCGACGCGTCCGGCTCTTGGGATTATGTGACCCCTACCGCGTACACACTCTCAACCTCACAATCGTCTATCCCGTCGCCTGTTCTCGAGAGTTTCGACGCCTTCGACTCAACGTCAAATACCTTGCTGCGCAGCCGCGATCTTAGCTCCTCTGGCTGCAGTGCGTCACGCGATAGTCAGTCGCTCGGTGGTGGCGACTATGCATGTGCAGTCACTCACAGCCTCGACTCCACGGCGTGGAAAGTAAGTTTGGTGGGTCGGCGGTTTGCCCTGCCGCGCTCCATTGCAGGCCATACGAAGATTACGCTGGACGTTCTTGGTTCCCCGTCGGCCACGAACAAAAACCTGTGGGTGGGGCTAGTGGATCTGGACGGAACGTATTACGCCACAACTGTGTCTTATCCAACGACCAGCTCTTGGACGACTGTTGATTTGGGTCCCACTTCCACGTGGCTCAAACAAGCCGATGGTGCGGACGGCATCCTGGATCTTGGCAATATTGTCGAGTGGCGCATCGGTATGCAGAATACTTCCTCCAACCCTGGCGGCACCTTCTCCGTGGCGTACAACAACCTCGCAGCTCCTACAGGGGGGACCACAACTGTGATCTATAGTGAGGCGACAGGTGATGTCCCAAATCCAGAGCGCGGGGTTTACCGCTTCGGTGGGGATATCACGGACACCACCATCGACTATAACACGATGGCTGCAAACGGCTACCGTCTCGTCTATTCGCAGATCCGTCTCGACAACTACACGTCGAGCACTATTCCGACGAGCTATCTCACCAGCATAAGCGATGGGTTTGGACGCATCCGAAGTGCGGGCATGAAAAGTATTGTGCGGATTGTTTACAACAATGACGGCGGCACGGCCTCAACCCCACCCAAAGAGGCATCCCCAACGTACCTCCAGCAGCACCTCAATCAGCTCAAGCCAATCCTCGCAGCAAACAACGATGTCATCGCGTTCACTTTTGCGGGAATCATCGGGGCATGGGGCGAATGGCATAGCACGTATTACTACAGGGACGATTCGCAGCCCTATCAGCAATATAACCTTCCCTCTCCTTACTGGCGCAGGCAGGTGATTGACTGGCTGATCGCAGCGTTGCCCGAAAACCAATTCGTCCTCATTCGTCGCCCTTGGTGGAAAGATCCGGCTTACGGCAGCGATGCTCTTTTCCCGGGGGAGCAGATCACAGAGGAGACGGCTTTTACGACAGCAGGGGTTGCAAGGGTTGGGCACCACAATGATGCATTTTTGGCGTCGGCTGACGACTTTGGAACGTATGACTCAAATAACATCGCCGAAAACAAGGCCTTCCTGGCTGGCGATACCTTGTACGTACCCATCGGGGGTGAGACCGCGAATTACGATTCCAACTATTTCTCGTGCACCACGTGTGTGAACGAAATGCAGCAACTCCACTGGACGTTTTTCCATGAGGATTACTATCCTGACGCTGTGAATGCCCTGAAGAGCCAGGGCTGTTGGGATAACATCAAAGCACATTTGGGCTACCGGCTCGTTCTCACAACTGCGACGCTGCCGAGCGTCATCCGCGATAATGAGGCCTTCAGCCTGGCCTTCACTGTGGAAAACCGAGGTTGGGCGCCTGCCTACAAACGCCGGCCCATGTATCTCGTTGTCACCAACGCTGCTACAGGCGATGCCGTCACGAGCGTTGCCTTGTCTTCAGTGGATGTTCGGCGCTGGAAACCTGGACAAAGCATCTCGGTGTCTCTCACGACAGCGGTGGATCTGCCAGCCAATCCACCGACGAACATGGGGCTCGCGTTGTGGTTACCGGACGAGAACTCTAATTTGGCAACACGCCCCGAGTATTGCCTGAGATTTGCAAACGAAGGGACGTGGGATTCCACACGGGGATGGAATGTTTTGACCTCCGGTGGTATCAGCTTGCCTGTTGTCACGAGCTGTCTCGAGTTTGAGTAATAAGGCTCAGCTCCGTCCACGACTGATAGCGGCGGATCTCCCCCTTTGGGAGTTCCGCCGCTGTTTTTTCATCGGCGGCGCTTGGTGGGCCCCGGGGGGGGTATTGTTCTTCCCCTGCACCCAGCCACCAAATTGCGGTTGCACCGCATCTCTCGCTGGTGATTACAATTCTTTTGCTTTTTGCGCATGTCTGAACTTATTGCTGGCAAATACGAGATTCTCGAAGAGATCGGCCGGGGTGGCATGGGGAGCGTCTACAAGGCGTACCAGCAAAACCTCGATCGCATCGTCGCCATTAAAATTCTCTCGCCCGAGTTGGCGTCAGATCCAGACTTTCGCGCGCGCTTCCAGCGCGAGGCGAAAATTGTGGCCCGTCTCGTGCATCCAAACATCGTGGCCGTTTATGACATCGAACCGCATGCCAACACGTGCTGCATCATTATGGAATACGTGGACGGCCAAAGCCTGCAGAAGCTCATTGAGGCCGCTGCTCTCGACGAGCGAACCACGTTGCTCATAGGAGCTCAGATTGCGCGTGCTTTGCACTATGCCCATGAGCACGGCGTCATCCATCGCGACGTGAAGCCGGACAATATTCTTGTGACGCCCCAGAAAGTGGCGAAAATTACGGATTTTGGCATCGCGCGCTTTCGCGAGGGAAAATTCCGCACACAAACCGGCGTGAGCATGGGAACGCCGCGCTTCATGTCGCCCGAGCAGCTTACCGGTCACGAGCTCGATGGGCGCTGCGATCTGTATTCGCTGGGTGTGTGCCTGTACTATTGTCTCACGGGGCGCGTGCCCTTCGATGGCGAGAACGCCTTTGCTGTGGCCACGCGGCACATTTACGACACACCCACGCTGCCCTCGCAATACAACCCTGCCATCACCTCTGCAGCCGAGCGCATCATCTTGCGTGCTCTGGAAAAAAACAAGGAGGCCCGCTTCGCCAACGGCGAGGAGATGGCGCGAGCTTTGGAAGAAGCCGCTGGCGCAAAGGTCCCCATGCTCATCGCCCCCACGGCTGATGCGACGGTGGTGCCGCAAGGCGAGACAAAAATGCTCGATTTTTCCACGCCAGCCCACGCCCCCGTAGCCAGCCTGTCCTCTGCCACACCGACCGGTATTCGTCGGCTGGAGACCTCACAATCAGAAAAACAACCCCACCCCACAACGCCCGCGTTCCTCGATGAATTCGTCGAGCAGGCTATCCCCGAGCATGCTGCGCCGCGACGCAATGAAGGAATTGCCGCACTTCGAGAGTGGATAAAGGCCAATTGGGGCATTGTGGCGATGGTCGTGATTCTCGTCGGCACCTCGTTCATCGCCCTGCTGCAGCTCAAAGGGCAGGATCGCCTTGGCCAACCGTTGGGACAGGTGAGCGACGATGCCACAGGCGCTGCAGCGGAAGCGACGTACAAGCAATTGCTCGACGCGGTGGACCGCGACGTGCGCGAAGGCCACCAGCTCGATGCGCTTCAGCGTGTGCAAGCGTTCAAGACGATGTATCCTAACTACGAGCCAAAGGTCATCGACGCTCTTATCGATCGGCTCACGGCGGGATTGCCTCTGAGCGAGGCGGAGCGGTTGGCGCAGCGACGCGAACAAAAGGGCAAAAAGCTGCTGGGCGACGCGAAAAAGGCGCCCTTGGCGCGAGCCTATCTGCGCGCGGCGCAAGAACTCTATGCCGGTCTAGGCAAGATTGGCAGCGCAGGAGAGGGCGTGCTCAGACTGCTTGATCAAGCCACCTCCGCTACACGTCTGACCCAGGTCGAAGCTGAGCAGGCAACAGTTGCTTTTGAGCGAGCTCGCCGCCGCCTCAATTCGCCCAACGCCGACGAACGCCTTGCCGCTGAGCAGGATCTTATAGATGCGGTGTGCCTCGCTCCAGAAAAGTTCGAGTACTGGTTAGAACTCGCAAGCTTTTATCGCACAGAAGGACTCCTCGACGATGCACGCGTCCTCCTGCGCTACGTCGAGAACAACGCCCTGAAGACGAGCGAAGCTTACCAGCGAGCTGCACGCGAGTTGCGCATGCTCGAGCAGTAGCATCTGAGTTGGGAAACGGTGCGTGGGCTAGCAAAGCAAAATGTCTGCATGCGCTCCCGCAAAATGAGCGTTGACACACCGGTTTGCGGAATTTCTGTTGGCCTCGTCGTTAGACAGTAACGAACGAATCTTGTCCCACGTAGCCAGAGCGTCGGCTTCGCACAGAAACACGCGAGCGTGGTGCCGGAGATTCATAAGGGCCTGCGACCGAGCTTTTAGGACGACTAACGAAAAGAGGTGCACGAAACAAAGCTCCGCGGCGCAGGCAAGTGAGATCACATGCTAAGCAAAGGTTGAGTTTTATTCCGCATGAAAAGAGTTCTGATTAACGTAGAAGATCGCGAATTGCGTATCGCGATCCTCGAAAACGACCAGCTCACCGAGCTTTATATCGAGTCGCTCGATGACAAAACAATCCTCAATAACATCTACAAGGGGCGAGTGGAAGGCGTGCTGCCAGGTCTAAGCGCGGCCTTTGTCAATCTTGGCTTCGAGCGTAACGCCTTTTTGCATTTTGATGACGTCCGGCCTGATCTTTTGCTCGAGCTGAAAGCAAAGCGCGAAGGACGTGAACTTCGCGAGCCACCAGTGGAAATACCCGAAATACCTGCCGAGCCTGGCCAGGAGACTTACCAACCAAGCCCTGAGGAATTAGAGGTCGTGACTCAGCTTCATGCCGAAGTGCCACCAGAACCTCTAGAACCGGTGGTTGCGGTCGCACCGCAGGGGCAAAGTCAGCGGAAGCGCCGGCGAGGCCGGCGCGGCGGACGCAATCGCCGCAAGAATCGTCAAAGCGCGCAAGTGTCCGCCCAGGACCAGCTGCTCGCTCAGGCTGCGGAAACGGCCACAACGTCAGCGGCAAATGGCTCTGCGCCCGAGTCTCCCGAGCCGAGTCAGAGCACGGACGGCACCCAGACGACTTCCCCTCCACTTGTCGAAGCTTCCCACGAAATATCCTCAGTTTCCCAGGCCGTTGCTGGCCACGGCCAGCATCAATCGAGTCGCCGCCGCGATCGGCAACGGCAGAAATCGCGGCAAAAGAAAGAGCAGCGCAGCGGATCCGCCCGGCATCCGCTTGGAACTGTTCCGCCCCCTGGTGCTATTCGTGGCACTCGTGCGGCCACTAATCCATACGATGTTTTCTCGCCCTTCGCATTGCCGAAGAAACAAAAAACCGAAAAAACCCGTCGCCGCAAAACAGCCCATCCCACGCTGGATCATTTGATCGGTCCCACAACGTTGCCTCCGGACGTGCCGATCGAAAAAGATTCACAGTTGGATTTCTTTGGGCCAGCAGAACCAGCGGCTGCTCCGACTAACGATGAACCCGTGGAGGAACATCCACCGGCGACGCCGAGCAGCAGTGCCGTAGAAGATGAGTTCCTCGACGAAGCTAACGGCAATGTCGCCGAAGCTCAGCTGCCAGCAAACCGAAGCAACAAGACGCGTGGCTCCCAACGCCGGTCCTTGCGACGCAAAGGACCGGCTCAGTATGCCATTCGCCGCAAAAAGTCCGACATGGCAGAGACGACTGAGCAGGCCGAGAGAACCGAGAGAACTCAAGAAGCGGCAGACGCAGCCTCGAAGAGAAAATCCTCACGTAGCCGCTCGCGCAAAACAGTTGAGCCAGCCCCGCAAGTGGCGGCCGAACTGTCAGAGCCACAAAGTCCCGTCCAGGCGAATACCCCCGCTGAAACTTCTGACGCGAAGGTTACGCCGCGCAAAACCACCTCGCGAAAGAAAAAAAAGGAAGGGGCTGCCGATGTTCTGACCGCTTCAGGGTCGCCGGCTGAGCCTGCGAATGACGCAAATGTAGCGGGCGAATCGGCAACCGAGAAAAAACCTTCCCGTCGAAGTCGGAAAAAGGCGGTTCCGACGAGCCCAGCCCTCGAAGCCCCTCCCGCCCCAGAATTGCCTACAGTTTCACAAGAGAGTGTTGAGCCTCCAGTGGAAGAAAAGCCCGCAAAGAAACGGGCGTCCCGTTCCACGCGACGCAAAAAGGAGACTTCCGCAGTTCCAGCACTTGCCGCGGAAGCACCTCCGGGAGAACTCCACCAGGAGGCGAGCGGACCAGCAGCATTGGAAAGTCGAGGCGAGGAGCTCCCGGCTCCCTCGGAGTCTGCCCCCGAAAAACAGCAAGATGTCTCCACGCCTGGCACCTTCATGGGGGAGTCGAGGCCTGCCGACGTGGAAACCGTGCCGGTGGCGCAGGAGTGTCGCGACGCGGGTCTCGAAGAGACTGGCAGAGGCGAGCCGGTCGCAAGTGCACAGGCTCCGGCTGCCGTGGACGAACGTGATTCGGAGACTGCAGCGCCAGCCTCTGCTGCCGATGAGCAGGTTCTGCCGACGGCAGAGTCTGTAGCTATCTCGCTACCAGCACCCTCCATAGATTCCGCTGTCCCCGAAGACGTTCCTGCCGCGCTTGCCTCTGCGCCAGTTGCGCAAGCCGCACCAGAAGCTACCCTGCCGTGTTCCCAAGGGCGGCCTTCATGGCGCGATCGTCGTCATCTTCTTAAGGTTCATGAGGTCATGCGCAAGGGCGACGAGATCCTTGTGCAGGTAACGAAAGAAGAAATCGGCGGAAAAGGTGCACGTATTTCCACTTACATCTCGCTGCCAGGCCGCTATCTCGTGCTCTTGCCTTTTGGCAATAACGAAGGCGGTGTGTCGCGGCGCGTCGAAAGTTACGAAGAACGCCGACGCCTCAAGCGCCTTCAGCGCAAGCTCCGTCATGACCTCGGCATCCGGAATATGGGGCTCATCATCAGAACAGCTGGCATGGAGCGCAGTGAACACGAGCTGCGCAAAGATGCCGAGTTTCTCCTCAGTGAATGGCGACGCATCCAAGAGCGCGCCGCTTCGAGCAAAGCTCCAGCCTGCGTCTACGACGATAGCGACATCCTCTATCGTTTATGCCGCGACGTTTTCGATGAAAGCATTGACGAAATCGTCGTGGATAACCCGGCCTACTACGAAAAAATCCGCAGCATCCTCCAAAACATGATCCCCGAGCTGGTGCCGCGTTTACGCCTCTACGAGGAGCCGACGAATCTCTTCGTGCGATTCAGCGTGGACGAGAAAATCCGCAAGGCTGGACGACGCAAGGTGTGGCTCAAAAGCGGGGGCTATATCATCATTGACGAAGCGGAAGCGCTCACCGCGATTGATGTCAACACGGGCAAGTTCGTTGGTAAGGACAATCAGGAGCAGATGATCCTGAAGACGAACCTCGAAGCTGCTCAGGTCATCGCACGCGAACTCAAGCTCCGCGACATCGGTGGCATCATTGTCATTGATTTCATCGACATGCGCGACCCGCGCAACCGCGAGACGCTCCTCAATGAGTTTCGTGCGCTGCTCCGCAAAGATCACGCGAAAAGCTCCGTGTCGGAAATCAGCGAGTTCGGTCTCGTGGAAATGACCCGCAAGCGGGTTCGCCAGAGTCTTCGAAAGACACTTTTCAGCGAGTGCCCCTACTGCAAAGGGTCGGGAGTCGTTCTTTCCGAGCAGCAGATTTGGATCCATCTGAAAAACAAGATCGTAGAAATCCTCGAAGGCTGTTATCCGCGGCCTGACCTCTCCGTGTCGCTCAATCCCACGATCAAAGACTTCGTGGAGAAAAATTACAAGGAAGTCCTCGAGCGGGTCGAACAGAATTACGGGGTGCGCATCACTTTGCAAGCCTCGGAATTCCTGCACGTGGAGCATTACCATATTGAAAAGAAACAGCGCGAGGGAAGCGTGCTCGACGCCTTGATTTCTGTTCCGAGCGAAGATAAAGAAAAAACCAACGGAAGCTGACAAGGCCGCGGTGTGCGGCGACGACACGCGCGGCGCCAGAGGACGATTTTCGCCTCAGAAAAAGTGTGGGAAAGAATGAGTGGGTGGCCTCGAATCATTGCAGCCGTTTTACTCGTGGCGCTAGGCGGCGACGTGCGCGCCGAAAGTCAGAGCGTGTGCGGCGCGACCCCGACAGGAGGGGAAGAGCACGCAGGGCTAGAGCCGTCAGCGCTGCCAGAATTGCCGCGAGCACAGGGAGCGTTTTTCCCGCTTTACCGGCTTCGTTCGGCGAGCCCCGGCCCACTGCGTCCCGCTAATGAACTGTGGGTCGAGCAGACCCTCAACGCGATGACTCTCGACGAAAAACTCGGGCAAATGATTATGCCCGCCTACTCTGCCTCCACCGCCGACTCGCTCGTTACCTCGCAACGCGTCGGAGGCTTTATTTTTCTTGGAAACAACAATACCGCTTCCGCGCTCCTCGCTGCCACGAATCATCTGCAGAGCATTACTTCTGTTCCATTGATGTTCGCCGTGGATTGCGAAGCGGGGCTTGGCGCGCGTGTGGTGGACGCCACACGCTTTCCGCTCAATATGTCCGGAGGGGCCTCGCAGGATCGCAATCTTGCGATGCTGCAAGGTCGCGTAACCGCGCGCGAATGCCGTGCGGTAGGAATTCACATCGGGTTCGGCCCTGTTGTCGACGTCAATACCGAGCCGGTCAATCCTATCATCGGCATTCGGTCCTATGGCGATAACCCTTCCATTGTCACTCACATGGCGGAGTCTTACGTCGAAGGGGCGCACAGCGACGGCCTTCTTTGCACGTTCAAACATTTCCCTGGTCATGGCGCCACGAAAGGCGATTCCCACAACTCGCTGCCGGTGGTGGATATCCCCTGCACAGAGCTCGAAAACAATCACGTGGCGCCCTACCGCGAGCTCCTTGGTCGCGGGCTGGGCGACCTGGTTATGAGTGCGCATGTTTGGTATACTTGTCTCGACCCTGGCACCACGGCATGGCCGGCCACACTGTCCACGAATGCCCTCACGGGCATCCTGCGGACAGAGCTCCAGTACGACGGTGCTGTGATCTCGGATTCTTTTGGTATGGCCGGTTTGCTCGCCGCCGCCTCCACCTACGATGCCGCGCGCCTCGGCGTGCAGGCAGGGCTCGACATCATCCTCACCCCCAATAGTGTCACGGACGCTCTCAATGGTCTACGCGACGCGGTCAACTCGGGCAACATCCCTCTCGAACGCATCAATCAAGCTGTGCGCCGAATTCTTCGGCTCAAGAGTCGGGTCGGTTTGCCTGAGGCCGCTTTCGTGGATCCGCAGATTATGGCCCGCACGGTTGGTCATCCTGACCATCGGGCTATTGCCGAAGCTCTTGCCCGGCGATGCGTCGTTGGCGCCAAAACGAATCCGGCGGATTTTCCGACCACACCACCTTCGCAGCGGGTGCTGTGCCTTGCTCTGGACCCCTCTTCTTCGATTTTCTATCTCTACAGCGGTTCGTATTTCATGGATGAATTTGCCCGCCTTCACGACAATGTGTCGACAATGACGGTGTCGACTAATGTCTCGAGCACGCAGCGGTCTCAAATTCTCGCGCAGGCGGCAAACTACGACCGCATCATTATTCTCAGTCGTGACTGGAAACCCACGATATCTTCGAATCAGCAATTGCTGATTCAGGCGCTCATTGATCTAGGTAAGCCACTCGCTTATGTGTCAGCGGGCAGCCCCTGGCATGTGAATATGTTCACGAATTTACACAATTACTATTGTGGCTTCTCCTCCCATTATGAAATTCAACGTCAGTTAGCGCGAGTGCTGGCAGGAACAGCATCGCTCTCCGGTAACTGGCCCGTCGCGATGGTGGACGGTGTGTGGGTCCCACTCCGACCTCCCACCGTGCCAACGCTTTCTCGCGTAGAACAGTGGCTCGACTTTGCGCCTCAAGCACCTTAGCCCGCCTTGGCTGAGGCGGCAGCTTGGTTATCTGTCGGTTCGGCGAAAATGGCATAGTGCCGAAAAAAGTCGTAGAATTGCGGATGACGGAAAATCCGTGAGAAGTCCTCGGTGACCTCCACAGGTGACATGATGAAGGACTGGGTTTCTTCATCTGTCCAGCCGCTGTGCGCGCCAAATTCAAAAGAGTAGCTGACGTGCCCTGCAGGCGCGCCCCCTCCCCAAATGCACAGGTCACCGGCGCGCGGAAAGAGTGTGAGCCGGCGGATCTGGCTGAGAATTTGGCGACGGCGTGGCGAGCTGTCGCATGGCAAAACACCGGTCGACTGCACCGAAAATTCTCCCACAATCGCCTGCCCGTGTCGGCTGCGGATGAGCACGTCGCCGTCGGCGAGCCGCACCGACACCATGCCAATTCCATCATGCGCGAGGAGTCGGTCCACGAGATGGGGATGGATCTCCTCGATCTGCTCATAGGTCAGCGGCTCTGGAATCTTTGCCCAGTACACAAAGGCAACAGGTCCGCTCGAGACGACAAACACATCGAGCAGCACGTCCAGATCCACATCCTCGGTGAGTTTGACGAGCTGCTTTTGCGTCCGGCGGATATAAGCGCGCAAAGGGCGACGCAGAAGTCGTGGCATCCAGCGCTCGAGTTGTTGCAGTCCTGCGAGGGTGGCAGAAAGGTGCGCGCTGCGGTCGTCTTGCCTTAGATGACTCTCCACGAGCAGTGTGTCGAGTTGAGTTTGGAGGAATTCCCCCAGTGTTTCGCCGGCCACGGCTTCGAACGGTTTCACAGCGCACTGGCCATGGTCAGAGAGAATGTAAAAATCATAGGCTCGCTCGGAGTAGAGCGCCGCCTTGTAGAGCCTCTCAATGCACCGGTCTATTCCTTTTAGCGTCCAAAGGGCCACCCGGCTGTCGGGCCCCCGCAGGTGAGCATGCTCATCGTAGCCAAGATAATTGAGATAAATCACAGGTACTCTGCGATAGACATCAATGATGGCGCCGAGCGTGATGAGCTCGCGCGTGACGATTGTCAGCGCCACGCGCAAAGCCACAAATTCTAGCTCGCGACGAAGCGTACCGGTTTGCACGAACCATCGCAGAGAATCGTAGAGCCCCAGCAGAATTTCCAGCACCACAAGCCCCGCAATTTTTAAGATCACCACGACGTTGAGCACGGTGAGGAGCACAATGTCCCATACTCTGAACACAAAGCGCCAGCGCTGGGGAGCGAGCAGGGTGCTGAAAACAAAAAGCGCCGCGTCCGCCTCACCTGTAAAGACGCAACTAAATACGCTTCCGCCGCGCAGCAGTCCTGGCTTTGAGAATTCTTTCTCGATCCGATAAGCGCACTCGCTCGAACCCATCCGATAGTAAAAGTGCTCGCGCTTGTCGTAAAACTGAAATCCAGGGATGTTATCATTCGAGCCGTAGAAAAATCCGCCTTGGAAAGCGGGAGTGGAGGTCGGCAATTCGCTCGAAAAGTGTTGGAGACGCATCTTACCCTTGCGCAAAAGTTGGCGAAGAAAGGGCATGCGACGCTGAGCAAGCGCGTGCCGAAGCCTCCCGTGCGAAAGACCGTCAAGTTGGACGACAATCAGTCCGCGGCGATCGAGCGGCACATCGCTAAACGGTATGCCAATTCGCCGCAGTAGAGCCGGGCCGCGTGTGAGAAAAACGTTGACGAAGCGCCGGCCGCGCTCCCACAACTCGCGCACTTTTCTTAGCATGCCTTCCTTTCTTGACGAAAAAAGACTTGCGTCTCTTGCGCACTAGAGAAGCTCTTGATAGAACTTATTCAATTTGACAATGTTTTCAGCTGTCGCGAAGAGCGCACCGATTTGAAAAACAAATGAAAAGAAAGTCATGACCCATGCGCAAAGCCATTGTCTA
This sequence comes from Candidatus Sumerlaeaceae bacterium, assembly GCA_049968255.1. Lineage (GTDB taxonomy): Bacteria > Sumerlaeota > Sumerlaeia > Sumerlaeales > Sumerlaeaceae > DRVG01. Next base: position 140,476 of record JBMFRB010000009.1, read on the forward strand.
TGCTGCCCTCCTGAGCCTCGTGCTTGCTTTTTTCAGTGCTTGTTCATCGCGCGGTCCTGCCGAGCGACTAGAAAAAGTCGGGAAGCTCTTCCAGCAAAATGACTACCTTGGCGCACGCCTCGAAGCAAAAGAGCTCATCCTGAAGTATCCCGAGTCCGAAGAAGCGATCATTGCTCATTTCGTGCTCGCGCAAATCTATAATGCCGATGGGCAACCCGATGAAGCGCTGAGCGAGTTGAGTCAGGTGCTTGCACGCAAGAGCCAAAAGGATCAGGAAGGCATTCAGGCGCTTGGCTTCAGCATTGATATCCTCAAGCGCACAAAGCGCTACGAAGAAGCTTACCGGTTGATTGACAAGTATCAAAAAGAATACGCGAATGATCAGCTCACCTCACTCCAGCTTTCCGTCGCCCGGGCCGACGTCATGGCCGAGGCTGGCCAGACCACGCCGGCTCGGACCATGCTCGAAGGATTCCTGAAAGAGAGCACTACGCCACTTGAACGCAAACAGTTCCGCCAGCTCATCGCACAAACCTTCCTCCGCGAAAACGATCCAACTGCGGCAGCGCGCTACTTCGAGGCGATGTTCGCTCAGGCGCCGACGAATGAAGATCGACGCGACATTGCATTGCGTACGGCTTGGTTCTATGCCGCAGCAGCAAATTACGAAAAGGCACGCGAGTGGACCGAGAAAGCAACACAGGAATTCGCTAAGGCGATTGCCGAGGAACTCGACGGACGTCAGAAACTCATGCTTGCGCAAGTTCTGGCAAATCTTTACGCCCACGTGGGAAACCTGCAAGGGGCCAAGCAAATCCTGAAAGCGATTTACGATGCACCCTACGCGCCGCAAGAGCAGCTCGCGCGTGTCATCAATGATATGGTTGTCACGCTCCTGCGCATGGGTAAAGCAGACGAGGCCATCGAGTTTGTTCGCGAGGCAGCAAAGCGCTTCCCCCAATCGCCGCTGGCGCAGCAGGCTGTGCAAATGGAAACGCTCAAGTCGCAGGGCAAATTCGACACGGTGGATACTTCGCCGTTGGTCCTGCGCTTTGCCACAGACACGCCCATCGCGCTTGATGTGAAACTCCTCGCTGCTGATGAAACTACCCCACCAGCGCAAGGCTCACGAAAGGAAGAAGACACCAGCGCCGCCCTGCTTTCAAAAGAGACGGTTGTGGAAAACACTAGCGTCGCTCGAGCGGCAGAAGAAACGACGCGTTAGTTCAAGCTTTTTTGCAGTTTCCCTTTCGGCCAGAAGCCCACTACCACCCTTAGGGGCTGTAGGGCTGCGGGAACAAAAGCTTCTGCCAGCTCGTGTCCTCAGTTTGATAGCGATCTTAGGGTGCCTCAGTTTTGCGCTCCTGTGTCAGTCGCCGCTCCTTTCGATGTCACAGAGCAAAGTTGACACGGTTGCATGTCGAAGCATCCCACGTTTCTGATGGTTGAAAGCAGTGAGAGTCTTTGTTGCGCCCAATCGAGCAGGGGAACCGTCAACCAGTATGCGACCAGCTTTGCGCGCCCGCTGATGACCTATCCCATCTGCAAGACACGTCTCGATCGAACCGCGAAACAGCCTGGTTTTCGCCAGATCCTGAAACAGTTCTGCGACAAGACACGTGGGTAGATCGCTAGCCTCAGAGCGCGAGCAGTTGCCCGCCACCGCTCGCTCGAGGATGTTTGTCCAGCTCGTTACCACTCAGCCTCCAGTGTTTGCCCGCATCGGCGCACTACGCGCGGCGGATATGGCCTTTCCTTGTGTTAGAGACCGGAATTTCCCGTCCAACCGAGAGAAGGAGAGTCACAGAGCTGCTACCGCAAGATACAGGCGTCTGTCATCACCAAGAGGCTGGCCAACCCATGCAACGATCTGGCATACCAAGCCAAGCCATTCTTGCGGTGCGCGGAGCGGACGGACTACTTTTTTACACATCCTCAATGTTCTCGCTCTGAAAAGCTTCCCACTCGATCCCGCGGTGGTATTTAGCTGTGGTCACAAGAATAAAGAAAAAACCCAGCACAACGCTGAAGAAAAGCGTGGAAAACCGGATGATAAACGTGGCGGGTACGGCCTGATGGGGTGGTACGCCAAGCAGAAAGAGCATGCCCGTGAGCGTTGTTTCAAATCCCCCAATGCCGCCGGGCAGGAAGAACAAAAATCCGCCAAAAATCGTGGCCATGCAGAAGATAAAAGTGGCTTGACCTAGAGTAACATTTGTGGCGCCAACCCCCTGGAGAATGAGATAAAGCGCAAGGCATTCGAACGACCAGGAAAACGCTGCAAGCACCGTTGTGACCAAGAGATTCTTTGTCGTCAGCAAGGGATACGTCGAATAATAGACTTTGCGAAGGCGGTTCGCCGTGCGCTGCAGACGTCCCACGCGTCCCAAGCATGCAAGAAGTCCATAAAAGAGCCGCTTGCGGGGGATGAGCCACACAAGGAAGAGCATAAATACCGCTGAGAAAATGAGAAACGCATAAATAGCGGTGCTTGTCAGCCAATGATTGTCGAGCCGCCCATGCGTTACTCCGGCCATGAACGCCCCCATCGTGGCTATGGCCAACACAATCATGCCGAGCAAATCCGAGATTCGTTCGCAGAAAACAAGCGGGATCGTGCGCCGCATTTTCTGATCAAAGTACTCCTTGAGCATGAATGGCTTAATGAGTTCGCCTATTCGGCCTGGCGAAATACACATCGAGTAGCCGCTGAAAAACACGAGAAAGCTGCCTAGCCGTGGGACCGACACGCCGGCAGCACGTCGATAGTATTCCCATTTGAGCTCACGCACAAACAAGTTCACCAGCACTGCCCCGAGAATAAGCGGCATCTGCTGCCACGGGAAACGTCGCAGCGTTTCAAGATTCTTACGCGCATCGCTCCAAATGGCGAATCCCGTGTAGAAGATCACGGCAAAGACTAGAATCCATATAATGCGTTTGATTACAGGGTTTCTCATAGCTTTAGTAGTGCCTAACGTGAACGTGATAAGCGAACGCTAGCAAGTCCAAAGCGCGGCAGGTCTTGAGTGAGAGCAATGTTGATTGCTGCTTGCAGCTCAGGGAGCCGCGGTGCCCGTTTGGGCCTCTGCACGAATACAAAAAGGAGTCAAAAACACCATGGAAGTCATTCTGTTTGCTGACGTGAAAGGGCTAGGTCGTCAGGGTGACCGAGTGAAAGTCTCGGAAGGCTACTATCGGAACTTCCTCAAGCCTCGTGGGTTAGCTGACGAAGCTACACCCGCGAACATCAAGCGCTTCGAAAAGATGAAGCAAAAGCAGCTAGAGCTTGTGGCACAGAAGGTGGCCGAGGCTCGCGACCTGGCCAGGCGTATCCAGGACCTTGTCGTCACAGTGAAAGCCAAGGCCGGTGAAAGCGACAAACTTTTTGGTTCGATCGGAGCCGCGGACATTGCCGAAGCCCTCAAGTCACAAGGTTATCTTATTGACAAAAAGCATATCGAGTTAGAAGAGCCGATAAAAAAGCTCGGCACGCATGAGGTCTTACTGCGCCTTCACCCTGAGGTCCGCGCCAAAGTCCGCGTCCTTGTCGAGCGGGCTTAGCAGTGGCGTATCGGCTAAACGGGACTCTCCCTATCTATACAGAATGGCAAAAGCGAGATGCTGAACTAGGTGCGTCGGCAGGCCGCATCAAACATGGCTAGGCGTTTTGGGAGAACATTGGCGCTTGAGCGGGGAGATCCACGGAAAGGATTTGTTCGCACGTACGTGGCGAGTCGCCTGTCTGATAAATAGTGCGAAAAAAAATGGTTTATAAAACGGGGCGATTCGTGCGACGTCGAAAATGGCAGGCTGTGCCCGTGCCCAGAAAATGACTGGCGGAGAGGCAGGGATTCGAACCCTGGATACCCGGCTTAACGGGTATACTCGCTTTCGAGGCGAGCTCCTTCAACCACTCGGACACCTCTCCGCTCACCGCACACGGTTTGCGCTTTTTCTTCTATCGAAGCGACAACCTCCCTATTCAATGAGGAGACCGCGCATTTTCCTGCGGAGGCGACTTTTGCCAAGTTGCTTGCCTAGGGCCGGCGCGATTCACACTCCAAAAAGAGGGAACGGCGCATCCTGGAAAAACCACGCGTTCACCCGTCGCTAACATGATGGCTCTTGCGCGTCGTTTCTCCAGTCGTCATTGTCCGCGAGCGAGCAACGCTTGTGTAGCTCTTGCCAAAAGAGTTGCCAAGCGTGACTTCTGTTTATGAGCGACTCTTGGACGGCTTTGCTTGAAAAGCGGCAAAACTTGCCTGCGGGTTATTGATGATAAGTCATTTATAATCAGTGTTCTATACAACAACTTACATTTTGCAACACCAGTTGGTTATTTTTGTGTTGCAATTCCTGGTCAACCGGCTATTCTTATTAATTCGTTAGCTGCCGGAAAGGAAATGGCGGCAGCGACACACCGATTTTGTTGATAGATTCGTTTGTTGAGAAGTTCCGATTCGGGGCATCGAAGCCGTGCTCTCGGACGAGGCGGCTTCGATGTGCCGGATCGAAAAGATTAAATCGGCGGCAAAAATCAACAGAATCGGGAGAGATACGGGTGAGAGAGCTACCAGTTCTTCGGGAGAGACGGCTGTGGCAGGTGAGACCTAAATCGCACCGCCGCTCTAACTTGCGGGCGTCAGGTCCAGATCACCGCGTAAGCAATCCTTCACACTCTCTACATTTTGCTGCGCCATCCCGTGTGGCCGCAGGGGACTTCTTCTTTGCTGAGAAACCAATCTTTTCAGGGAGCGCTACCATGTCTATGTTATCGCGATTTGCTACGTGTGCCCAAGGCACGATTCGATCCTTCGCTGCAGCCGTAGCTGTGGTGACCGCGATCGTGTGCCCTTCGCAAGGCCGAGCTGCTTCACCAGGTAAAGACGGAAATCTCACTGTGACCACACCCAACACAGTGGTAAACGCCGTATCCCCGCTCTCACAAAGTGCTTCGCCTGGGGATACTTATCTGCGCGTGACAGACCTTGCTGCTTTGCAGCCCCTCTCTGCTGGGGACCTGCTTCTTGTCTATCAAGCGTTCGGTGCGTCGATCGATACCACAGATTCGCCAACTTATGGAGCGATTACCGCGCTCAATGGGGCAGGTTTATATGAGTTTGTTACGGTGGTAAGCACGCAAGCGCCCAATCGGATCAACATTGCAACAGAATGCGGAGGACTACGCAATAGCTACGTCGCCTCCGCAGGCTCTCAAGTGATTAAGGTGCCCCAGTACCAGAACCTTACCGTTGCAAGCGGTGCAAGCCTCACATGTCCCCCGTGGAATGGGTCAACGGGTGGTGTGCTCGCGATCTCCGTCGCCAACACGCTAACCTTAGATGGAACTCTCAACGTGTCTGGGAAAGGATTTCGGGGCGGTGCTGTCCATAACTCCAGCAATTCGACGAGTAACAATGTAACCGCTTATCGAAGTGGGAATGCTTCGCGGGGGGCTTTCAAAGGCGAGGGCATTGCCGACCCTTCGGCGGTTTCTGGCAATGGCGCTTACTGCCGTGGGGCAGCCGCCAATGGTGGCGGTGGCGGAAACTCGTACAACGCGGGAGGTGGCGGTGGCGCCAATGGCGACAACGGTAACTCCTGGCTCGTAGCCAACGCCAGCACCGGTGGGCAGGGCGTCATGGAACTTGACAACCCCAGCTGGCTTCAAGCATGGCAACTGGATCCGGCCTATGCGGCTAACGCTAACGCGTTGACCAATTGCTCCGGCGGTGGCCGGGGCGGATATACATTTTCGGCGAACGATCGCGATGCCCTCACCATAGCGCCCGACAACACCCTGTGGGGCGGTAATAATCGGCGTGAGCGTGGCGGTCTCGGGGGGCGTCCCGTTCCGAATGACCCCAGCACGCGGATCTTTTTTGGCGGGGGTGGCGGAGCGGGCGACGGTAATGACTCAGCAGCGGGCCAGGGAGGAAATGGTGGAGGACTTATATTCGTGCTGGCTGGCTGCATCCAGGGATCGGGGCAAGTGATTGCTGACGGAAACGCCGGCGGATGGAGCGGCGAAAACGCGATAAGCGACGGTGCTGGCGGCGGTGGTGGCGGAGGTAGTGTCGTTATTTTCGCGGGCTCCGTCTCGGGTCCTGCCATCCGCGCTCGTGGTGGTGAAGGCGGGTGGCAACCTTTCCGCAGTGCGATCCCGTCGAACGGCGCTTACGGACCAGGCGGTGGTGGTGGCGGGGGCTTCATCGCCTTGAACACGACCGGTTTTTCTGCGCTATCCGTAGATGGTGGCCGTGGCGGACAGACAACGGCGACCGCGTTGAGCGAATTCCCTAAAAACGGGGCCACGGCTGGGGCACTTGGAAAAGTTACCACCAGCATTGCTTCGCTCGCTATGTGCGATGGGTTCGTAGGTGGAAAAGTTTTTGAAGATCTAAACCAAAACGGCAGTTGGGACTCAGGCGAGCCTCCCATTGTGGGAGCCCCTGTCGTCCTAACCCTCAGCAATTCGCAAACCGTCACTGTCCAAACAGGCCCAGACGGATCCTATTTCTACATGGTGCCGCCAGGCAGCACTGTGGTCAATGTGGACGAAAGCGCTTTCCCATTTGGTGCTACTTGCACCACCGGGAACGACCCCCAAAATCTTAGCGTGTCTGCAGGCGTGCTTTCAAACGCCTCTGTGATTGGCTTCTACTTCCCCCCCGTGGCCGATATGGCGATCACAAAGACCGACGCGCCCGACCCGGTTTATGTTGGCGACCAAATTACCTATACCATTGTGGTCACCAATAACGGGCCTGCCCAGGCTAATAATGTCATTGTCACGGATTATCTTCCGTCACAAGTTCAGTTTGTTTCCGCGTCCGTGCCCTGCGTGCCGTCGGGCAGCACTGTCGTGTGCAGCCTCGGATCCATGGCCCCTGGCACTTCAACGACACTAACGATTGTCGTGACAGCTCTTTCCGAGGGTGTGGCCATAAACAATGCAGAAGTGACTGCTGACGAGGTCGACTCAAATACGAGTAATAACGTGACAGGACCCGTGACCACGCAGGTAGATCCAGCTGCGGATCTGTCCGTGACCGCGAGCTACCTGCCATCGCCAGCCACCAATGGTCAACCCGCTACGATTACGGTCGTGGCGAGTAACTCTGGACCTAGTGATGCGTCCAATGTCGTGGTCTCCGTCACTCTCGATCCCTCCCTCTCTATTCAGAGTGTTTCGTCAGGCTGTACCCCATCGGGAAATGTGGTCACCTGCACATTCCCAACCTTGGCTGCTGGCGAGAGCACAACCGTAACTATTGACGTCCTGCCCACGAGTGCCGGTTTACAGCAAGTGGATGGGGCCGTGAGTGCGGACGAATATGATCCCAACATTCTCAACAACAACACAATGATATCTTTGCAGGTGGACCCTGCAGCGGATCTAAGCGTGCAAAAAACTGCCAGCGCCGATCCCGCGGCCATTAACTGCGATTTGACTTACGAAATCGTGATCACCAATAACGGCCCGGATGATGCAACCTCCGTGACGCTCGTCGACGCCCTGCCCAGAGGAGTGACCTTTGTTACGGCATCAAGCGGATGCGGGGAAAATTCAGGTATCGTCACGTGTGACCTGGGCACGCTGCTGGCTGGGGAAAGTACGACCGTCACAATGACAGTTGTGCCAATTGCACTTGGCCCAATTTTCAATAATGCTTCTGTCAGTGCCTACCAGGCCGACCCAGTCCCCGGGAACAACTTGGCGGTGAACGCCGTCATCGTCGAGCCCGACTGCAACTCGAACTGCATAGCTGATTCGACAGATCTGACAAGTGGCACTTCCCAAGACTGCAACGCTAACTCCATCCCCGACGAATGTGACATTGCCAGCGGGACGTCGCAAGACTGCCAGCCCAACGGGATTC
>JBMFRB010000010.1:0-7976 GCA_049968255.1 Candidatus Sumerlaeaceae bacterium
TAACAATGAAACAAGTCAACATCGGTCTAATCGGGTTCGGGAATATTGGTACGGGTGTGGTGAACGCGCTCAACCGGAACGGGCAACTCATCGCTGAACGCATTGGGGCACAACTTGTGCTGAAGCGCATTGCGGATGTGGACACAAAACGCAAACGCAACGCCGACTACGACCCCTCGATTCTGACCGCGGACGCCAACGCCCTCCTCGATGATCCAGAGATTCAGGTTATCATCGAGTTGGTTGGGGGGCTGGAGCCGGCTCGCACGTTTGTGGAGAAAGCATTGCGGGCGCGTAAGCATGTGGTGACGGCGAACAAGGCCATGTTGGCAAATTTCGGTGCGGAACTGTGGCAGGTCGCCGCCGAGCACGACGTGGCGCTGCTCTTCGAAGCGAGCGTCGGCGGCGGCATTCCCATTATCCGTGCCCTCGAGCTTGGGCTCACGGCGAACCGCTTGCTCAGTGTTTACGGCATCGTGAATGGCACCTGCAACTACATCCTCACGAACATGGCCGAGGAACATAAGGCGTTCGATACGGTGCTAGCCGAAGCGCAGGCGCGCGGCTACGCCGAGCCCGATCCAACGTTCGACATCGAGGGCTATGACACGGCGCACAAGACGGCGATTCTGGCGTCGCTGGCGTTTCAGCAGGATGTGCGCTATGCCGATGTGTTTGTGGAGGGCATCACGCGCATCAAGCCGGTGGACATTGAATACGCGCGTGAGTTGGGTTACACCATCAAGTTGCTGGGAATTGCGAAGTGCGACCTGGCCGATGGACGGGCCGAGGTCCGGGTGCATCCAACTCTCGTCGCGAACACGTCGCTGTTGGCTCACGTTGGTGGGGTGTACAATGGGATCATGACGGTGGGGGACCTCGTGGGTCGTTCGATGTTCTACGGGCGCGGGGCGGGGCCCGAGCCGACGGCGAGCGCAGTGCTGAGCGACGTGATGGCGGCAGCCCAGGCCATCGCGGAGGGGCGACCGGTGCGCGAGCATCGCTTACGAATTGAGCCCGGCCGGCGCAATCTCAAGCCGATCGCCGAACTCGAAACTGCCTACTACATTCGCCTTGTGGCGGAAGATCGCCCCGGCGTGATGGCAAAAATCGGCACCGTGCTTGGTGCGCACGAGATCTCGATTGGCTCAATGATTCAGAGGGGGCGGCACGACAGCGGCCGCGCGGAAATTATCATCGTCACGCACACCGCGCGCGAAAAAGACGTGCAGGCCGCGATTGCAGAAATCGCGACTCTTCCGATCACCTTTGAAAAACCGTTCGTGCTGCGTGTGGAAGAAGAGCTTTGAGAAAAAGGCGGTCCTCCATCCAGCGGATCGCTGGACGCCGAAGAGCAGGCAAGCGGCGGTCATTGTTTTGTCGCGAGAGAAGTGAAGGGCCGCCATGCCGTGGCGTGCCCGCGAGGACACCTAACCACAATCAACGCTTACATGGGTAACAAAAAGCTCGGACCTCTTTCCAGACACCTGGTGGGGCATAGCCCGGGGAAGAAATGGCGCGTGGCGACGCTGAAAGTTACGATGTAGCCGGCGTCGCCAGGCGAAGTTGCGCAGCGGTGTTTTGTTAGAGCAGTGAGTGGATTTTGCAACAGAGGCCAGATTCACGCAGGGCAGGGGCGAGCATAAGCTTGGATGTGCGCGGGTGCAAGCGGCTAGCTAACGTTGCTCGCTGATGGAGAGACGTCCGTCATCTTCGGCCAAAGTGTTTCGGATGCATCCGGGAGCGGCGAATTTTCTCGGATGAGCAATGCTATTTGGGCGCAGAAAAGGAGCTATTCGTGAGACTTACACATCGCCGTCGGGGCCGTGTAGCCACCATCGTTCTGCTGGTTATTGGCATTCTTGGGTGCCGTGGGGGGCTTTCGGATTGGAAGGTATCCGAAGGGCAGCTCCTGCCGGATTTCGAGCTAAGAGCGCTTGATGGGTCGACGTTCGATTTCCGCACCCTCAAAGCGAACGCCTATGTCATTACGCGGTTTGCCACGTGGTGTCCCCCGTGTCGAGTCGAGCTGCGCGAGCTCGAGTCACGTGTGTGGAAGCCGCTGCGCGAAAAAGGGGTGATGGTGATCGGGGTGTCGTCGGGCGAGGAGCCGGAGAAGGTGAAGGAATTCGTGGACCGCGAGGGGCTCTCGTTCCCAGTGTTGCTGGACCCGGACGGTGAATTTGCGCGTACGGTGGGGGGCAACTCGATTCCGCGGCTCATGATACTTGACCGCGAACGGCGCATCATGCACCTCAAGGTGGGCTATTACGAACCTGAGTTCGCCAAAACCGTGGAACAGGTGAAAGCTCTCGCCTCCGGCCCCGAAGCGCGCTAGAAGCTGGCAGATCTGCCGCCCTCTATAAAATTAAGTCCCGATGAAGAAGATGAAAAAGGAGAAGGCGAAGCAAGTCGTTGTGATGCTGCTCCGATAAGATCGCTTCACGGCTTTTCACCCCGGAATGCGCTTCATGCGGGCTCGCCGGTTCCTCTTTGTAGCTAGCATGCCTCACCTTTGGACGGCATGCAGGGGGCGCGGATGAATTGCTTCGGGAGAAGTGCCAGAGGGAAAGAGCTCTTGGTGCAATCTTTCTGATGCTATTATCATCTAATTTTGCTAGCATTACAACGATATGTTTGTATTGCTTTATATTTTTGATAATAGCCATAGACGGGGGATCCACGAAAACTTATGTTAGCAAGAAAAATCTGCAACAATGCGGTTCTTTTTCGCTCTTTGTGAGCACATACATGGGAAAATGTTCATTCTAACCTGGCTATTTTCCGTTACCTACAGTAGGATGCGCTTTTTTGCGAATAGCATGATTTTTTTTCTTGACCCCCCCCCCCCCCTATTATTATACATTGCACGCACCCTGATGAGGGGAAAAAGAACCAAAAACAAGAGGGAGGTAAACAAACCATGGGTGCGATGAATTCCAAGCCCAAGTTTCGTCTGACCTTTTGGGCACTTGCCCGCAGGTCAGAGACGCTGCTGAGCGTCCTCTTGGCGTTGAGCTTAGTGAGTGCAGCGTGGGCTGTTGAGCCCCCGCGTGCGCTGTTCAGTGTTCAGGTGGGCGCATTCACCACGCCGCAAGAGGCGCAGCGGCTGGCGGCCGAGCTCGGCGGCAAAGGGATCCGGCCTGTGGCTGTCGTGGAGGAAGCGCCGTGGTTCAAGGTGCGTGTGGGTCGGGTGGAGGATTACCCCACGGCGATGATCCTGAAGGAGAAGCTCGGCGAGGTGGGGCTGGCCGACCGATTCATTGTCGAGACGAGCAACACGGCGCAGTTGATGGAAGAGCCGTTCGAGGTGCCGGGAGCCAAGCCGCTCATTGATTGCTCAGCGCTCGAACCAGTGCCTTCGCGGCCGCTTCACGACGCTCCGCCCGAAGGCTACAAGGGTTTGCCGACCCCCGAAGAACTCGGCATGGGCCCCTATGTTATTCCGCCCGTGGCAGGCAGCGTCGAGATCCGGCAGAAGGGGGTGCCACGCGATCCGGATGCGGATGCGAAGGTGAAGGCGTTGGAGGCTCGCGTGTCGGCGGCGCCGGTGGGCTCAGTGGAGCGTGGGTATTTGTCGTACTGGCTGGCGTTGGCCAAAGAGCGGCGCGACGGCAAGAAGTCCGACGCGCTGGCGATCATGGAAGCGCTGGCCAAGGGCCAAATCCCCGTGCCGCCGGGCTATCGCAAGCTGGCATGGCGGCAGGTGGCCGACATGGCGCACTACACTTACCACAAGTACTTCTACGCGCACCGGCTTTACCGGGAGATGCTTGCGTGCTGGGCGTTCACGCCGGATGAGAAGGCGGAGCTGACGACGCAACTGGCGGGGACGTACTTGGAGCTTTTGGACTCGAAGAAAGGTCACCCGGCGGACGTGCGGCGTGCTTGCGCGAAGCTCATGGAGGGGCTCGATGCCAAGTACGTGCGCGAGCGTGCCACCATCGACCTCATCGCCTCCGAAACACCGTTTTGGGAAAAAAACTACGTTAGGGCCATCGAGGAGGCCAAGCGTATCCAAAAACAATATGCCGCGATTCAGCATGTGTATGCTCAAGCGATGTGGAACGAGATGATCGCGTGGTCCCGCCGCGGATATCTCGAGCAGGCAATAGTGGTGGGCAAACAGCTCGTGCAAATGGGCGATTCCTTTGATTTATCTCGCAGCTTCAAGAAGCGACTAGAAGGACGATGGGATATTCCTTACAAAGCGGCGGCGAGAGTTGCGCTTTACTGCGATGAGGCGAACAATCTCGAGGGTCAGACTCTCTACTCCGACATTGCGGCGCGGCGGAAAGAGAATGTTTCGACGCCGGTCGATCAATACCCCGGCTATGGTGATCGGTGAGGCGAAATGGGAGGTGGAACCATGAGACCGGCGTTGCGTGCAATTGTTGGGATGATCTTTGCGGTTTGCGTTGGCATGTGGTCGCGAGGGGTTGCGGAAGAGGGCAGCAAGGAGGATCCCCCGCCCACACAGACGCACCTCGATGCCGTTGTGGACCAACCAGTTACCGATTACCCATGCATCGGCTGCGCCTTTTGCGGTGAGCAGAAGTACCAGCATTTCTTGGCGACGTGGAAATGCGCACCTACGGCGGGTGCGCCGCCTTGCCCCGACTGGAAGTGTGTAGCCCCCTTATCTCATCCGAAGTGCATTCAGGTTTGGGACTGCACCAATCAGTACCGCTGGGAAAACGTGGCGTACTGCGCTGCAGCCGCCAGCCTTGAGTGTGCGGCATGTGCAGCATGTTCGCAAGGGGACCCGATTGCCTGTGCAGAGTGTGTTAGCCACTTAATCGGTGACGTGATGGTTGGCATCCCCGAGATGTGCGGCTCTCCATGTTTTCTTATGACACCATGCACAGCAGTAGTAGGCTCTGCAACTTGGCAGGCGGGCGTCTGCGGGGTCTGGACAGGATGTGGTGATCCACCAGGGCCGGGTCCGAAAAACTGAGCGGTTCCGGCGAGCTCCTACCATTTTCGTGGGAGCTCGCCGGCCACGCTAATTCACAATACTCGGAGGATGCAAAGATGTGGCGAGTGACATGGCTTTGTGGAATGTGTGGAGTTATAAGCCTTTTCTGTCAGGCGCAGGAAATCGTACTGAGGGATGAACCGATACCGGAGAACCGGTCTTTCTATTTACAGCGGTGGACGGAGTTGCGGACGGAGCAGCTTGCTGCAGCGACCACTGCTTGTCTCGTGTTTCTGGGGGAGAGACATTTGCCTATTCCAAGCGACGAACAACTGGCAGAAATAGCTGTGCGGGCCGGTGTCGTCCAGCCTGAGGTTTCTGAGCAAGTTTATGGAACCTCAGATCCTGTGTCGGGACTGAGGAAAGGGTTTGAAGATAGCTACAATGGCCGATTTTTCACTCATTTATTCTGGTGGAAAAATGGGTTCCTCGTAGAGTATAGTGAGGCGAGCAGTACACGGTTGACGCCTGACGCAGATCTTTCGACGGTGTGGTTCGACAATCAACCTGAGGGTGTCGTTCGTGTTCAAGTTTCCTGGGTAGGGGGGCCGAGCTCGTACGCTACTGTTTCCACCAATCCAGCGATTGACCCTACAGTTGACGATCTACTGGGTCAAACTCATGAACAACTGAAGCGTTACCAACAGAGACTCCGAGATTACGATGGAAAATCCACAGGGGTGGAGCACATACTTTGCGGTCACAATGGGGATGTGGAGATTACAACAGTGACAAGTGCTAAGCTGACGCACGTTGTCGAGGTTGCTCCGAGTTGGTGCCGGGATTACTTGCGCTCTTTCATGGGTGAGAGGAGTTATGAGGTGTCGTTTGATCCGAACTCTCCTCCTGTGTTATCCGTACTACGGTTTTCTCGCTGGGAGGATAATTTCCGCTCGCGCCGGCTTCATGAATACCGACGGGTTCCATGCTCGGAATTTAGTGGGCGCTCTTTATTGGCTTTTCTGCGAAGAAGTGATTTTGAGCTAACATCTTTGCTAGAGCTGTTGGCAAAGCGCGGGATTCAACTCAAAGCTGCGGATAATGCCGGGGCGAAAATCCTTGCCGGAATCACGTCGGCGAACCAAACAAATCCACGTGAGCAGGGCCCATAGCCGGCTTGGGAAAGAAAGGGAGAGCCCTCTTGTGACGGGAAGAGAAGGGGAACTCCGTCTTGTGATGACCGACGTCTTGACCCGGAGGGGTGGAAGGGACGATCGATCGAATCTTTTCTCAAACGCTCTGGATACGATCTTCGTGCTTTCCTGTCACTTATGAAATTCAGGGGCACAACTGTGGATCTGAAGGGAGGGGATGATGTGTTGGGTGTCCGGCCGAACCCTTAGGAGAAAGAATTGCCCCGGCAAGCGATTCACCACACTGGACTTGACACTTTCTCAAAAAGTGAGAGAGGGAAGTGTTCTCACAGTGAGAGGTGAAATCCGTGAGAGGTAAGGAAGGTGAGGCACCCGAAAGGGAGCAGGTGGTTTGCGATGGAGGGGTATGCGATAAAGTGTGCTAGGGCTGCGCTTGTGGTTGTGGCGCTGGCGTGCCTTTTAGGGGCTGGGGGGTCGGGCTCGCCCGAGCAAGTCTTCCTAGAGTTTTTCCGCGAGAAGCGAGAGTTCGAGCGAAAAGTGGCCCTCAAATTAGTGGGGTGCGCCAATTTGCACAAGCAGACTTTGGCGCTCGACTACGCCTTGAACGCTTACGGCGTGTGCACCGATCCCCAACTGTTGCCGGCGGGCATGGGGCACAAAGTGCATTCCTACCGCGGGAGCCAGCGCGCCGAGGGCAGCCTTTGTGGTGTGTGGGACGACGATGGTGCCATCGTGCTCGATGCCTGGCGTGAGGGGAAAACATGCTTCGCCAGGATGATTGTTTCGACGAACGCCACGCATCCGCCCTCCTTTTTGATTTGCACAGCCACATCAACCACGGTTGAGCCCCCTGTGGCTTTGGCTGCGGAAGTTTTTGGCAGCACTGAGCCTGCGTGTTTGCAGGGATTGCTGCGCACGCCGCTTTATTGGGATAGCTTTCCGCTGTACGAGTGGTGGGAGTACCTAGCAGCGGCGCCCATGCTCAACTGCATGCTTGAGGGAATACCTCCCCGTAAGCTTCCGGAAGGTTTCGAGCCCGGGCATTTTTCATCCCAACTGCCTGGGCAAAAGGTTTACGTGGAGTGGGAATACGATGCTCTGAAAAGACCGCGGGTCGTGGTCGTGTCTCGCAGCTTTTACGGTCCACCTGGGGAGTTCAATTTGTTGCGATTTTTCCGGTTTGAATCCAAGGACTACATGAATCGAACCGACTTGATGGCCTACGCGACCCGGCTCGACACGTTGCCCACCACTGTGACGATCACGACGCGAGTGCCAGAACGGGGTTCGATGGAACTGATCATCGGGAGAAAGTCGCCGGAGGATCATCCGCTGGCGGATGTTGTTCGCAAGTTGGCGAGCGCCGCTGGAGGGATGGAAAAGCGCGCGGTGATGAAATATGTGTGCGAGCGGGCGGGTCTCCATGAAGAGAAGGTTCGGGGATGCGGGATCAGTGCCCGACCCAAAGATGCCGCCTTTGTGGGGCTTTCTCTGCCTTCGCCCGAAGAGCAAACTAGGGCGCAGCCGAGGATGCGTGCAGCACAAGAGTAGGCACAAACGGCGGTGGAGCAGAGGGCGCAGGGCTGCGGTGCTCACTCTTTGAGTCCGGTGAAGACAATTCCCACACCGCCTTTGTCGAACCAGGCGCGCTGGAGCTGGTCGCGGGTCCAAACGTTGGTCGAGCCCCAATCTTTACTGGCGGAGTCGTGGACAAGGATGGTGCCACCCGGGCCAAATCCGATGATGGCGATCAGGTGCCCTTGCGTGCCACGCCGTGCGTAAATACGCGGAGGGTTCGTGATCTCGCCGTGGCGGAAACGGATCGAGGCACAAATGACTTGGCGATTCGCGACAGCACGCCGCACTTGCTCCCACGAACGGAAGCGCGTGATGTAGCCGCGGAG
>JBMFRB010000010.1:8076-49896 GCA_049968255.1 Candidatus Sumerlaeaceae bacterium
GTTTTGAATTCGGCTTTTTGTTTCCAAAGCGCTTTGTCGCCAAGTGTGCTGGAGTAGGAAAGCGCGAAGAGGCGCACCGTGGGCGACGGCTCGCTGGCCATTTCGCGCACGAGCTCGAACTGCACCTGGACTTGGTCCATGGGCTCGCTTAGGAGAAGAGAATCGATGTCGTACTTGCCTTGGGGAAACTCAGCGACGCGTGTGGTGGCGTCGTCGGTGGCGACGCCCCACGATCCGGCCTCAAACCACGGCGTCCAGCCTCGCGCATTGCCGGTGCGCATCCACACGCGCCAGCCACCGCGCGGCGGCGCCCATCCGTTCCATGAGGGGATGGCTTCGTTGAAGGGGAATTCTGTGCGGATGGGGGGAAGTTCGATTGTAGCCGTGAGTACGCGGTCGGCAAGCTCGATGTGTTTTCGCGACGGGACGTAGCGAGCGCCGTTGAATTTTGCGCCGTGCGCGAGCTTCTCGCCCTCAAGCACGAGCAGGCGATCCACGGCATAGGGTGGGTTCTGGAACACGTTTGCGGGCGCGGCGAAACACTGAACTGTGAGGAGCGCGCAAAGAAGCAATCGCAGGGTGGTGATATTGAGCTGCATGAGTGTCATGGTCCGTTCTCCGCGAGAATTTTTTCGAAGAGAATTTCTCGTGCGGGAAAGACGGGTCCTTGTTTGCATGTTGTGGCCATTCCGTGGCGGGTGGGCACGACACAGCCGAGGCAGGCTCCTACGCCGCAGCCCATGCGATTCTCCAGCGACACATAACAGGGGGTGGCCGGCTCGGCAAATTCGGCCACGCAGCGGGCTACGGCGGCGAGCATGGGGGTGGGGCCGCAGGCGTAAACCGCGAGGTTGCGGCGTGCCGCGAGCAGGTCGCGCAGTAGATCTGTGACCAACCCTTTCTTGCCGAGCGAGCCGTCTTCGGTGGCGATCCCGATTTCGTCGAAAGCTTGGCGCCATTCGGGACGCAGCACAATTGCCGAAGCGGTGCGCGCCCCATAGAGCAAGATACGGCGGTTGTGCTCGCTCACATTAGCCCGCGCGAGGAAACACAGAGGGGCGATGCCATAGCCGCCAGCCACGCACACGGCATCGCGCGAGAAATCATAGGGGAAAGGTGTGCCGAGTGGGCCGACGATATCGAGGCGCTCGCCGACGCGCTTTTCCGCAAGGAGGGCGGTACCTTGCCGCACGACCTTGAAAAGAATTTCCACGTGCTCATGGAAATCGCTCCAAAGAATGCTGATGGGGCGGCGCAGAAGCGGGGCCGTCGCCTGGGTGACGCGCACGTGGAGGAATTGACCCGGCTGAGCGTCGCGCGCGATGGCCGGAGCCGCGTAGACGTGGCGGAAGGTCGTTGCGTCGATCTGCTCCAGATGAACGAGCGTTGCTAGCTCGTGATGCTTCATTACTCCTCGCCCAGAGCCTTGCGAATTTTTTCTTTGAGAACGTCGAGGTCGACGGGCTTCGTGACGTAATCGCTCACGCGTGCGTCCCAGATGACAAAGTCATCTTTGAGGCCGCGCACAGCGGTGCACATGATGACTGGTAAATCGGGATATTTTTTGCGAAGCTGTTCGAGGACCTCGATCCCTGTCATGTCGGGCATGCGGATGTCGAGCACGACCAGGTTTGGCTGGAACAAATCAAGTTTCTGCAGAGCGTCGGCTCCGCTGTCGGCGGTGGCCACTTCGTAGCCCGCTTCCTCGAGCTCGTCGCGAAACAGCGTGCGGATATTCTTCTCGTCGTCAACAACGAGGATGCGCTTTTTTTCCATGGGGCTCTCGCTCACGAATTGAATCTCACGGTCGTTTATTTGTGAAATCCTCTTTCTGGTACAAGTGAGAATTTCCACTCGTTTGTGTGGCGCTGGAGGAGATGCCCTCTCGGTTCGCTTTTTATGATAGCATTTCATCATCATCTTCTTGCAAGCTGTGTGGCATGTGGCGTCCCCAGTTGTGAAGGGTGCCTGGTGGTGGCGTGTTGGTGTGGAGTTTTTTGACCAAGGAGTATGGGGCTATGCGGTGCACAAACATGCATTTGGTGGTTGCGGTGTTTGCTGCAGCAGCCATGAGTTTGAGCGTGGACGGGTTTGGCCAGGTGAAAGAAACGACCAAAGAGGAAAAGAAAAAGAAACCAACCGCTCCGGCGCAGTGGAATTTTTTCGCGCATTACAAGCAGCGGGTGGAGCAGATTGAGCGTTCCATTGCGGAACTGCCTGCGGACACGACGGCCACCATTGTGTTGCTTGGCGATTCGATCACGGAGGGATTTCCTGTGACCGAGATCGCAGGGATGCGCGTGGTAAATATGGGGATTAGCGGCGACCAAATCGCGATGGATCGTCCTGATGGCGGGGTGCGCAACCGCGTGCATCTCCTGGCCAAGGCGCGGCCGGCGCACGTTTTCTTGCTCATTGGCATCAATGATTTTGGCTCGTCGAAGCCTCTCGACAAGGCCAAGAGCCAATATGAGGATTTGGTGCGGGCGATTCGTACGGCGGTGCCAAACGCGAAGCTGCACATTCAGTCGGTGCTTCCCACACGAGGACGGTTCGCTCATCACAATCCCACGGTGAGCGCCATGAATGACTTTCTGCGCAATCTGTCTAAGCGGGAGAATGCCGATTTCATTGATCTGGCAGCGCTGATGCGCGATGAGCGCGGCGAGCTACGCAAGGGGTGGACAGGCGACGGATTGCATCTTCTGCCGCCGGCGTATGAGGAGTGGAAAAAGGTCCTGGAAGAAAAAGTGCGCGCAAACGAATCAACGCGCGCGACAGAGGGAAAATGAGAGGTTTTGGCGGCAACGTGCTGGCCGCAAGGTATGGGCGTTGATCTGTGGGCTAGACCCTCTTCGCTAGAGGGGAGCGCGCTAGCCACGCAGGGGCTAGAGGTGCACGGCACATGGCAAGCATTAGCCTTTGATGGCGCCGATGGTAAGCCCCTTTGTGAGATGGCGCTGGAAGAGGAAAAAGACGATCACCATGGGCACGGAGGCGAGAACGGCGGCGCTCATCACAACTCCCACATTGCGGGGTCCGGCAGTGAACTGGAGTGTCTTCAACCCCACTTCGAGCATGAACATGTTTTGGTCATCGGTGATGACCAGCGGCCAGAGAAAAGCTTTCCATGCCCCAATGAAGGTGAAGATTGCCCACACAGCGAGAATGGGTTTCGCCAGTGGCATGATGACACGCCAAAAGATTCCTAGCTCGGTGCATCCGTCGATGCGTGCGGCGTCTGCGAGCTGGCTGGGGAGTCCGTGGATGTACTGACGCATGAGGAAAATTCCCACGGGCGCGGCCACCTGCGGCAAAATCACGGACCAGAAGCTATCGTACCAACCGAGAACATTGGTGAAAAGCAGGAAAAGAGGGATGAGTGTGACCTGGCCGGGAATCATGATGGTGGCCAAGATGAGCCAGAAAAGTTGGCGATGGCCCCAGAACTCGAATTTAGCAAAGGCGTAGCCGGCCATGGCGTTGAGCAGTACGCTGAGAAGTGTGACGGCGAGGGCGACAAACAGCGTGTTTTCGAACCACAAGACAAGCCGGCCGGCAAGGAGGGGTTGTTTCCACTCGGGGCTATTTTGAGCAGGCACGCTACCGGTGAGGCGCCACCACGTGCGCGTCGCCCATCCGTGGATTGGGGCCGTGGCAAATTCGTAGCGGGGCATGGCGGTGATATCGAAAAGACCAGTCTGGGAGGAGGGTGAGTGAAAATTCTCGGTGGTGAAATAGCTCGTGACCCAACTGCGCGCTTCGTCCCAGCGCCAGAGCATGCGGGGGCGAAAGGCCTCGAATGTGCGGCGCATCGGCACGGCCGTCTGGAGTTCTGATTGTGGGGTGAAGGCGCTAAGGACCATCCAGATCATCGGCACAAAGAGAAGGGCCGCTGCCACAGAGAGCAAGGCATATGCCAGCGCATGCGTGAGATGAACACATGCCTTGCGGCCTTGTGGAGGAATGATGGATCCCATCTCAGGCACATGAGGACCGGCTCATCGTAGCGAAAGTCAAGAAAATCGCTGATATTCTCACATTGCTTTGGTCCGACCTCCTTATTAGTGGCCAGAAGGCTTTCGACAACGTGCGTTCCCTGTAAATGGCTGTGGCTGCATTAATGTCCAATAGATAAGGGGGAAAGAGGCAGCCATCGGGCGCCGTGAGCACTTGACGATAAAGCGACGTTCGCAGCAGAAAGCGTAATGGACGAAGTGCAACAGGCTATAAGCCAAAAGGCCGGGGGAAATCGGAAATACTCTAGGAAAGCTACAATTTCGAATATTTTTAGTATCTAAGTATATTGCCGCTCAGACGACAATGATGGCTCTCTTTGATAAACGATGGAAAGAGCGCCGGCTCTGGATGCGGCCGTTCGGGGCGCTGGGATGGGGTGCGCTGAGCCTTCTGCTGGGGGCGTTGGCGGGTTGCCACGGTAACGGCAGCAAAGCTGAGCTAGGGCAAACTAAGCCCGAGGCGGCTGCGGTAGCCGTGACGACGGTGCAGGCACAAGAGACGTTGCGGACGGAATTTGTGCAGGTGACGGGGAATCTGGCCGCTGAAGAAGATTCTGAGGTGGCGAGCAAGCGCGAAGGGATCGTTTGGCACACTTACGTCGAGCGCGGGACGCTGGTGTCGGCCGGCCAGCCACTTGTGCGCTTGGATCCGACGGACGAGATCAATGCTCTGGATGCTGGCGTGGCTGCGCTTCACGAGCTCGAGGTGCGATTGGGGATCACTTCAGGAACTGAGACGTTTGATCCTGAGAACCAGCCAGAAGTGCGATCGGCGCGTGCTGATTATGACCTTGCACGCACGAACCACGAGCGCGCGACAAAACTATTCCGTGAGGGAACAATCAATCAGGCCGAGTTTGACCAATCTGCCACACAGTTGGAATCTGCACGTCAGCATTATGCCTTGGCCAAACATCAGGTGCTTCAGCTTTATGCCTCCTTGGGCACCCAAAAAGTGCGCGTGCGGTCGCTAGCCCAGGCTGTGTCGGACACCACGGTGACAGCTCCATACGATGGCATTGTGCAGGAGCGTTACGTGTCGCCGGGCGAGTGGCTTGGCAAGGGAGCGCGCGTGGCGCGCGTGGTGAAGCTCAAGCCGCTGCGCTTGCAACTCACGGTTCCGGAGAGATATGCTGCTCAGGTGGCGGAGGGGCAGGAGGTGGAATTCACGGTGGCAGCGTACCCAGAGCGGAAGTTCACCGGACGAGTGAAGTATCTCAGCCCCGCTCTGAGCAATGAAGCCCGTGCTTTGGTGGTGGAAGCGGAGGTGGGGAACGAGGAGATGATCCTCAAGCCAGGCTTTTTTGCCACGGCGCGCCTGAAGCTGCCTGGCGCGGGAAAGGCGTACCTCGTGCCGCAGAGCGCGGTGCGACGGGATCGCGACGTTGCGCGGTTGTTCGTGATTCAGGACGGGATAGCCCGCGAGCGAGTAGTTCGGCTTGGCGACGCGTTTGGTGATAAGATCGAAGTGATCGAAGGTCTGCAACCGAACGATATTGTGGCGACCGATGCCTCAAAACTCTCTGACGGCGTAAGGGTGGAATAGCCATTCAGAAGCTAGCGGAAATATGCATTAGGCGTCCTGTTTTCGCCAGCGTCCTTATACTACTATTTGTGGTCGTTGGCGTGTTTGGCTATTTGCGGCTGGGCGTGGATCTCTTTCCAAACGTGGACTTTCCTATTGTGACGGTCATCACGACGCTGCCCGGCGCGGCCCCGGAAGAAGTCGAGTCGGAAGTCACGGACAAAATCGAGGAAGCGGTCAACACAATCAGCGGCATAGACGAACTGCGTTCGATTTCTTCTGACAGTCGCTCGGTGGTGACGATTCAGTTTGTCCTGGAGAAAGACGTGGATGTGGCTGCGGAGGAGGTGCGCGATCACGTCAATCGTGTGCTTCGAGATCTGCCCAAAGAGATAGACCCGCCCACGGTTGCCAAGATTGATCCCCAGGCGATGCCGGTTCTTGCTCTGGCTGTATCAGCGAACCGCTCCTCCCTTGAGATTACGGAATTTGCGGACAAAGTGCTTCGTCGTCGCCTCGAGAGTGTGAGCGGGGTCGGTCAGGTTTCCATCATCGGCGGGCAGAAGCGCCAAATTAATGTCTACGTAGATCCTTTCAAACTACGTGCGCATGGGATATCGGTGACAGATGTTGAGCGGGCTTTGGCGACCGAAAATCTGCAGACGCCAGGCGGCAGCCTGAAGATGGGGCAGGATGAATTCACTTTGCGGACGATGGGCCGCGTTCCGCGCGTGGAGGACCTGAACAAGATCCCCGTCGTGCGCCGGTCGGATCACACAGTGAATATCGATGATGTGGCCATTGTCGAGGACAGCGCGGAGGAGCGCACCTCGCTCGCGTATCTCGACGATAATCCGACCGTTCTGCTCCAACTGCTAAAGCAATCCGGTACCAACACGGTCGAAGTGGTGGACAACATTCTCAATCGGCTCGATCAGATCCGCAAAGAACTGCCCCCCGACTATCGGGTTGAGGTGGTGCAGGACACGTCACTGTTTATCCGGGCTTCAACGAAAGCCGTGCAAGAGCACCTGGTCTTTGGGGCACTCTTTGCAGCGATTGTTGTCTACCTGTTTCTGGCGAATTCGCGGACGACCTTCATTTCGGCTTTAGCCATCCCGACCTCCATCGTGGCGACGTTTGGTTTGCTTTGGCTCAAGGGCTACACGCTCAATATGATCACTTTGCTGGCGCTGACGTTGTGCGTGGGTATCGTCGTGGACGATGCCATCGTCGTGATCGAGAATATTTTCCGACGGATGGAAGAGTTTGGGGAGGATTCGTTTGAGGCCGCTCGCAATGGCACGAAGGAGATCGGCTTGGCTGTCCTGGCGATCACGCTTTCGCTTGTCGCGACGTTTGCGCCCATCGCGTTCATGACCGGCATTGTCGGGCGTTTCATGAGCTCGTTTGGCGTGACCATGAGCTTTGCCATTCTTGTGAGCTTGCTCGTCAGCTTCTCACTCACGCCGTCGCTGGGAGCCCGTCTGCTGCGCACGCCCAAGGTTGAGCAAAAACTAGGTGCCTATATTGCTGAGGATGGTCCGCCACCTGTCGAAACTCAGCCGGTTTCCAAAAAGCGAGGCGTTTATTATCTTATTGAGTCGGGTTACATATGGCTTCTCGAATTGGGCTTGCGTTACCGCTGGTTGGTGGTCGTGCTAACCATTGCCACCCTCGTGTCTATCGTTCCCATGGGCAGGGCGGTGAACAAGAATTTCCTGCCTAACAATGATCAATCGGAGTTTCAGATCACCCTAAGGGCACCTGAGGGGACTTCGCTGGAAGCTACGGATCTTATTGCGCGTCGCATTGCGCGCGACATCCGGCAGCTTCAGGGGGTTCGCTACACGGTGACGACCGTCGGTGCTGGCACGGACCAGGCTTCGAACTCGGCGCAGATTTATGTGCGTCTGGCCGATATCTATGAGCGCAAGTTTGATCAATTCCAGATGATGAGTTACGTGCGCGAGCAGATTCTTCCGCGGTACGCAAAGGAGAAGCTGCGCGTGAGCATTGCTCAGGTTAGTGGCATCCAGACGGGTGACCGGAACGCAGATATTCAGTTCGTGCTCGGTGGGCCGGACATGAAAAAATTGAGCGAGTATGCGGACGTCCTGATGGCCACGCTCAAAGCACAGCCCGGCGCTGTGGATGTGGATTCATCACTCATTCTCGGCAAGCCGGAGATTGATATCTTCATAGACCGCGCCAAAGCCTCGGAACTGGGTGTTTCGACCGCAGACATTGCGCACGTATTGCGTCTGCTTGTTGCCGGCGACAAAGTATCGAGCTACAACGAGGGGGGAGAGCAGTACGATATCCGTGTGCGAGCCTTGCCTGAGCTCCGAAATAACCTGCAGAATTTGGCCCTCATTACCGTTCCGTCAGCTCGGTTCGGTGCCATTCCGATTACGGATGTCGTTGTGTTTAAACGCGAGTCGGGGCCTGCGGACATTCGCCGCGTCAATCGCCAGCGCTCCGTAACGCTGTACGCCGATGTGGCGCCTGGCTATTCGCAGCAAGCGATGTTGGATGCGCTCAATGCAAAGGTCCGTGAGCTCAACATGCCAGCAGCCTACAAGGCCAGTCTCGTAGGGCGGTCTAAAGAGCTAGCGCGCAGTTTCCAAGCCTTTTTCCAGACGTTCCTGATGGCCGTGTGCTTTATCTATCTTGTGCTGGCGGCGTTGTTCGAGTCGTGGCTGCAGCCGCTTATCATTTTGCTCTGTCTGCCGTTGAGCGTGCCATTTGGCATTTTCTCGCTGTGGGTTGCCCGCGACTCCCTGAACGTTTTCTCGTTGCTGGGCGTGCTGGTGCTCTTCGCTATTGTGAAGAAGAACGCTATCCTGCAGGTGGATCATACGAACGACCTTCGGGCGCAGGGTATGGAGCGGCACGCCGCTATTATTCAAGCGAACCGCGATCGTCTGCGCCCCATCCTCATGACAACCATTGCGTTCGTGGCTGGCATGCTGCCGCTCTTCCTGTCGAAAGGTTACGGCGCGGGGACAAACCGGACCATCAGCACCGTTGTCATTGGGGGGCAAACGCTGTCGCTCCTGCTGACACTCATCGTGACCCCAGTGTTTTACGCGCTTTTTGACGATTGGCGAAATTCGAAGTGGCTGCGTCTACTGTTTAGTCCGCTGCGTCTGTTGCTTCGCCTCTCTGACCGGGCGGATGCGCAACGCAAAAACGGCCGGTCGTAGCCCGGTATGTGTTTTTACCGCATCTCGTCGCGGTGAGCGTAGAAAATGGGCGACGGGAAACCGCTTTCCTTCACGTGACAGCTAGTGCATTGTCCGTTGCCAATCTGCCCAGCAGCCGCCTGAGATTGCTGCGATGGATCGACAGATCGAAAAGCAGAGCGCCAAAGGGGAAGTGGTGCAGCGAGGCTGCATCCTTGTGGCAACGCTTTTCGCGTTCGCCACTTCCTTTTATGCGTGGCGCTATTCGCCGCACGTTGAGGGGCTGCGCCGCGTTTACCCAACTTGGTATTATGGAGATTTTGTGATTTTTGATGGCTATGGCCCTTATAGCCAGTGGCTTGCGGCAGCCATTGTGAGGCGGCCTGGGGCCATCGCTCATCTTGTGGAGTTCCTGCGCTTCGATCCGCACGCGCACACTCCTCTTTATCCCTTTCTTTGCGCGCTCGTTATTCTTGGAGTGGGAAACGTAGTCGTGGCGCATGTGAGCGTGACAGTGGCGGTCTCGTTGGTGGCGCTTTGGCTGTTCACGGTGCTTTTGCGCACGCAGTGGCCCACAAGCCCGCCTCGGGTTCGGCAGCTTGCGTACTTAGGGTTCCTTCTCTACCCTGGGGTGGCCAGTGGCCTCGCTCGTCCCATGCCGGACTCGCTCACGCTTGCTCTCGTGCTAGGGTTTTTCTTGGCACTGCTTCGCTTTCATGACACGGGACGATTGCGCTGGCTTACGTCCGCAGCTGTGCTTGCCGTATGCGCAATTCTCACGAAGACCGTGATGGTGTTGCTTGTTCTCACGGCGGTTTTCTGGTGGATTCTAGATTTTCGATCCGCACATCGTGCGACCACACGTCGCCGCCTTGTTCGCATTGGCGCTCCGCTGCTCGCCGGCATTGTGGTCGGAGTTGTTTTTTTTTGGTGGTTACTGCGAGAGACCGAGGCGATGAATGTTTTAGCCACAGCCGCCTGCTCCGCCTGGTATACTGTCACGACTCCTTCGCTGCTCTTTGGCCACGTACCCGCTTTTGCGCTCTTTCTGGTGATAGCTTTTGGGCTGTATCCCTTAGTTTGGCGGAATGTGTGTTTCAGGCGGGAGGAGCTACCTGGTGTGCGGCTGCTTGTCTTGTGGGGCGGGATTTACTTGATTCAGCGCATTGTCTTCGTGGGATTCAATCTCGCCTACGGACGAGCTCGCTACACGATGCCACTGGCACCGGCCGTGGTATTGCTTTCGGTGCCAGGTCTCGAACGCCTTTGGCAACGCGGCGGTTGGCATCGCTGGCTTGCGAGTGCACCGTGGTTTTTCCATCTTGCGATCTGGTGCACCTACCTGCTGTCACTAAAGGGATCGGTGAGTAGATAGATGACAGAACGACGTTTTTTGATTGTCGGCTCGAGAGGAATGCTTGGGCGTGATTTGGTGGCGGCGTGCGAAGCGGTAGGCCTAGAGACTATCGGCCTCGATCTGCCGCAAATTGACATCACGAATCGCGCGAACTGCGAGGACACGATTTTGACTCTTCGGCCGGCCGTGGTGATCAACTGCGCGGCTTACACGGACGTCAATCGGGCAGAATCCGAGCGCGAGCGGGCTTTCGCCGTGAATGCCTTGGGCGCGGGCAACGTGGCGCGAGCCTGCCGCGCGGCCGAAGCGCACTGTGTCTATCTGAGCACGGACTATGTGTTCGATGGCACGAAGGCCGAGCCGTACGTGGAGGACGATCCGCCTTGCGCTGTGAATTCTTATGGTGCATCGAAGCTCGCCGGCGAACACCGCACGATGGCTGAAGCAGCCCACTGGACGATTGTCCGCACGTCATGGTTGTATGGCGCGGGAGGCCGCAATTTTGTCCGAGCGATACTCGAACAAGGTCGGCGTTGCCATCACCTGCGGGTCGTCAGTGATCAAGTGGGCGCCCCCACTTATACACGCGATCTGGCAGCAACGCTGGTTGAGATTGCCACTCGGCGTGTGCACGGTATTCTCCACATCACAAATCAGGGATTCTGCAGTTGGTATGAGTTGGCTTGCGCCATCGTCGAGCTGGCTCGGCTCGACGGCGTGAGGGTCGAGCCGATCGCCAGCAGCGAGTATCCCACGCCAGCGCGTCGGCCAGCGAATTCGCGACTGCTCGACACGCGGGCTCGGGCGCGTGGGCTCGCGCCGCGGCCGCATTGGCGGGATGCCCTGGCGCGCTTCTTGCAGGAAATTTCGGGGGAGAACAATGACCATGCAAGCGGAACGAGAGGTAGCTTTTGAGTGACGGGATGATGACGGCTGGCGGGGGACAGCCAGGACGCCAAAGGCCAGGCGAGCAAGTCGATGTGGCTGTGCGCCATTTGCGGCCGACTGGCGCGCTGGAAATGTTCGACCGCACGTTTCTCGTGTGGCGTCGGCGCCCGCTGGAATTTCTTGGGTGGGGTGCCCTGAGCGCTCTGCCTGCACTTGTGGTGGAGCTTATCATGCTTTGGCGCAGCCAGCGCGAGCCCGAGCTGTCGCCGTTAGCTGTCGCGCCGTGGGCATTTCTCGCATTTCTTCTCCAGTTATTACCGGTCACACTCGCTGTGCGCCTGGCCTTTGTTCTGTTGCTCCGTCCCTCGCCAAGCCTGTCGCGCTTGAACTTGCGACGTGTCCTGTGGGCCTATCCCCGCCTCGTTGTCACGGTGCTCGCAACGCTTTTCGGCGGTGCGCTCTTCTTACAGTTTGGACTTGCGGCGACGGAGGCGTTTCAGCCATCGCTGGTAAGCGTGATTGCGCTGCTGCTTGCGGTGGGGGTGGCTCTCTGGTTTGCGGCAAACATGGCGCCTGCGGTCGTGCTCGTTGCGACAGGACTCGAGGAACTATTCGACGCGTGGCGCTCAAGCTGGCGGCTCATGCTGCACACGCGCATCAGCTCATCATGGTGGCGCGAGAATGCTTACTGGCGGCTAGCGCTGCTGAGCAGTTTTCCTCTGATCTGTCATGGGCTGCTGGCGGCCGCATTGCGCATCGGTTACTGGGCGGATACTGGTGTGTGGCTCGGCATTGGGGATGCTCCTCTCGCATTCTCCGCCGTTGAGACGGTGGCAGTGGCTGCGGCGGATGCGTTCCTGGTGCCGTGGGGGTGCATTGCGCTGGTTAGTCTTTTCCTTGAGCTGGCGATTAGGCTCGTGGGGTTGGATTTCCAAATACGCTTGGGTGGACTGGGCGGAGTTGACTCCGCGACCGCTGACGAATAATAGGCTTGGCTTGGGTGTGGCCGATGTGGCAGAGAGGGCGCAAGATGCGAGCGAAAGGACGTATGACGATGAGACGGCTGTGGCGTGAGGTGCAAGGGGCGATAGCCTGTGTTATCTTGGTAGTTTGTTATGCTTTATCGCTCCAAGCAGCTCCCGAGAGTTTCCCCTCCACCACGGGCACCCTCGTGTTGCTGGGAGAAAAGCCCCGCACGCAGCAAGCGGGCAAGGCGCCGGTGACAGTGGCCATTGCGGAGGTGGCTTCGGCGACGCTTCCGGCCATGCGCATCGTGGATCTCACCGTGGACAAGGAAACCGTGCAGGCCACAATGGCGCATGTGCCCAAGGCGCTCACTCACAAACCGACGGCTGTCGTCATCTTTACGGGACTTTCTGACAAGCCAAGTAGCGGTGATGACGAGGCTTTGCGCACTACGCTGGTCGCTTTGGCGCGCACGTTTACGCGCGCGGATGTGGAAGTGTTCTTCGTTCCTGCAGCGACTTTTGTCGGCGCGGACGTGAGCGCGAATCTCCGACTGGCGGCGGATGACGCTGCTGTCCACTATATTGAACCGGGCACAGAGATCGGCGGGGAACCTTACCACGTGGTAATGGAAGAAGTGGGGAAATTGTTGTCGGCGCGCGCGGCAAAGGCGGCTGATACTAGCCGATCCTCAGTCGTCGTGGCGACGGTGGCGCCCCCGCCTTCTCCGGCTGTTGCGACCACAGGCACGACAACAGTGGTAGCCCCGCCCGGATCGACACCTGCAACGATTTATATGGTGGCGCCCCCGCCACTCAAGCGTTTTGATCCGCGCGAGACCCCCGCGGCTCGCCGTCGCATGGGCAAAGTGAAGAGGCCCGACTTCGAGGAATGAGCGCGACAACGTTGTCGCCTCTGAGCAGAGGCGTTATTTTTCTCGTCGCCAGGACCGCGCTTCTGTATTGATTTTGTGGTAGGGCGCTGCGACATTGCTTTGTTATGGCAAACGCGACGAACAAAGCGGAACCGGCTGCGGGCGTGGCGGCGGTGAGTTTTGCGGAGATCGAAGCGGCGCGCCAGCGCATTGCGCCCTTCATCCCGCCCACGCCTTTTGCTTACTCCCAGTATTTTTCAGAACTGTGGGGCTGCAAGGTCTACTTCAAGTTCGAGAATCTTCACCTCACCGGTTCGTTCAAGGAACGCGGCGCTCTCAATAAGTTATTATGTTTGACGGAGGAGGAACGCTCGCGCGGTGTCATCACGGCTTCCGCGGGCAACCACGGACGCGCGGTGGCGTGGCATGCTCGTCGGCTAGGCATTCCTGCGACGGTCGTCATGCCGGTGAACAGCCCCATTGTGAAAGTGCAGAACACCGCCGCCACCGGCGCGCGTGTGGTGCTGCACGGCGAGAGCTTCGACGATGCCGTTGAGCACGCACGTCAGCTCTGTGCCAACGATGGGCTCACCTATGTTCACGGCTTCGACGATCCGCTTATCGTGGCGGGTCAAGGCACGATCGGTCTCGAGCTGACCGAACAATGTCCCTACCTGGACACGGTCGTGGTGCCGGTAGGGGGCGGAGGGCTGGCGGCCGGCATCGCGGTGGCGATGAAGGAGGTCAATCCGAAAGTGCGTATTGTTGGCGTGCAGAGCGCCGATGTTCCCTCGATGCTTGTGGCGCTGGAGCGTCACGAGCCTACGACCGTGCCGGCGCACTTTACGATTGCCGATGGTATCGCCGTGAGGCGTGTGGGGGCGCTGCCGCTCGAAATCTTCCGCCGCTATGTGGACGATATCGTGGCGGTGAACGAGTCGGAAATTGCGAATGCCATTTTGCTGCTGCTCGAGCGCGAGAAAAGTCTCGTGGAAGGAGCGGGCGCGGTTGGGGTGGCCGCGATACAAAACGGCCACATCAACGTCGAGGGCCACCGTGTGGCGGTGGTCCTCAGTGGTGGCAATATCGACGTCACCATGCTCTCGCGCATCATTGATAAGGGACTCGTCAAGGATGGGCGCCTGGTGAAGCTTCATGTTGTGGTGCCGGACTACCCAGGCCAGCTCGCGCGCATTCTCAGTGTGGTGGCGGAGAAGCGCGGCAACGTGCTGGAAATCATGCACAGTCGCGCATTCTCGGAAGCAAAGGTAGGCGAAACGGCGATAGATCTCGTGATTGAGACGCGTGGACCTGAGCATATCGTAGAAATCGAGCAAGCGCTGGCACAACGGGGAATTCCGGCCACACGCTGCAGCGGCTAAGGCCTAGTTCTTGTTCACAAGATTTCTTATTATTTTATGTGTTTGTGGGCGCATTGTTAGGAGTTCTGTTGTAGCTTGACCGCAATGCAATCGTGGCTCGCCCACCCGCCCTGATACGTGACCGTTAGACGCCGCAAAATGCGCCATTCGCCTTTGAAGTATGTGCCATCTTTCTCAAGCTTCTCTGCGATGTCATCCGCTGAGCTCAAGAGATCGTAGAGTTCTAAATTTTCGGTGAGAACGACAACCCTTTTGTCTGGCCCCGTGGCAATGGTCACGGGTTCCACGACCAGGTTCGACAGATCGTGGATGACTGTGGCTGGCGGAGTGGAGCGAGCCTGCAGGCGGATCATACGCGTCCGTGCCTCCGAGCCAGGCAGAGCTTTGGAAACTTCGATGAGGTCGAGGAGATAATTGCGCATCGCGTCGAGATCGCGGCTCTCGATGAGTTTATCCTGCTGAGGATAGCTCTGGATGGTCCGCACCAGCAGCGAGATTTCGCGCAGGTAGCGACTGCGTTGGTCGTTGGGGATGACATACATCACGAGCAGCCGCACCGGCAAGCCATCGGGTGCGCCATAATCAATGCCCTGGGGGCTCCAGCCGATGACGCACACCAAATCGCCCTGGTACGGCACGCGCGCATGGGGGCAAGCCCATCCTTTGCCCAGAGCAGTATTGGCTTCCTGCTCGCGTTTTTGCACAAGCCCCACGACGTCCGTTTCTGCGGGAACCTCTGGGCATGCTTCGAGCACGTGGGCCAGGAATTGCAACGCTGTGCTTTTGTCGTTGTCCGGCAGCTCGAAGAGCCGTCCCTTCTCCAATGCGTGGAGGATGGTTTCCATAAATTACTCAGCTCCGTAGCGGTTGAAAAACCACGTCTTCACAAAATGTGTGAGCACCGCATAGCTTCCAAGGAATAGGGCGATCCATGCCCAATACGACAGGGGCAGGGGGACCATTCCAAGATCCTTCGCAAAAGGCGAGTAGGGCAGCCAGGCGCCGACGGCCATGACGGCAAGTGTTGTGAAGAGCAGCTGGAACGAGGGGCGGCTGGCAAAGAAGGGGATGCGCTTTGTGCGAATAATGTGAACGATGAGCGTTTGCGTCAGCAGCGATTCCACGAACCAGCCGGTCTGGAAAAGCTTCATGAGCCCTTCTTTTGCAGCCGGTCCGGTCGACGTACTGAGATAAGCATTGCAGTGGAAGACGAACCACATAAGCGCAAAGGTCGCATAGTCGAAAATTGAACTGATGGGACCGATGAAGATCATGAACCGCTTGATATTCTCAATGTTCCATTTGAGGGGTTTTTCCACCAGCTCTTCGTCCACGGTATCTGTGGGGATGGCTGTTTGCGAGACGTCATAAAGCATGTTGTTGGTGAGAATCTGCACTGGTTGCATGGGCAGGAAAGGCATGAGATAGCTGGCGCCCAACACGCTGAACATGTTGCCGAAGTTCGAGCTGGCACCCATGCGGATGTATTTGACGATATTGCAGAAAACGCGCCGCCCCTCCATAATGCCTTCTTCCAGCACCAAGAGGCTCTTTTCCAGCAGCACGATATCGGCTGCTTCTTTCGCCACGTCCACGGCTGAGTCCACGGAAATGCCGACGTCGGCGGCAGTCATGGCCGGCGCATCGTTGATGCCGTCGCCCATGTAACCCACCACGTGGCCGTTCAGGCGCAGCTGCTTGACGATCCTTTCTTTTTGCATCGGGGCGAGCTTAACGAAGACCTGGGTCTCCTCCACGGCTTGCGCGAACTCTTCTGGGGAAAGCGCTTCGAGCTGGGAGCCGGTGAGCATCTTTACCACGCTAATGCCGACATCCCGACACACTTTTTCCGTCACAAGTCCGTTATCGCCTGTAAGCACTTTCACCCCCACGCCAACCTTCGACAACAAGCGCACGGCTTCGGCAGCCGTCTCCTTTGGCGGATCGAAAAAGGCGATGTAGCCAAGAAGGACGAGCTCCGACTCGTCGCTCACCGTGAAGGTCGTTTTTTCGGTGGGGAATTCACGGTAAGCGATGCCGAGCACGCGGAAGCCGTCGCGGTTGAGCCCTTGCACTTCCTCGAACAGGTCGTTGCGAATGGGCTCGATGAGGGGATAGATCTCGTCCTCGAGCTGGTAGTGGGTGCAGCAGGCGTAGATTTCTTCCACTGCCCCTTTGCAAATGAGGACATGATCGCCTTCGTAGGCGACGATGACGGACATGCGTCGGCGTTGGAAATCAAATGGCAGCTCGTCCACCAAGCGGCATTCGCTTGTATCCAGATCCACGTGTTCCAGGATCGCGCGATCGAGCAGGTTGGGGAGCCCTGTTTGAAAGTAGCTATTGAGAAAGGCATACGTGAGCACGTCCTCGCTGTTATGGCCGAGGATGTCCACGTGCTTTTCGAGCACGACTTTATCTTGTGTCAGCGTGCCGGTTTTATCCGTGCACAGAATGTCGATGGCGCCAAAGTTTTGGATGGAGGGGAGGCGCTTGACGATGACCTTGCGGCGGGCCATGGTCAGCGCACCCTTGCCGAGATTCACCGTGATGATCATGGGGAGCATCTCGGGCGTGAGCCCCACCGCCACGGATAGGGCGAAGAGCAGGGCCTCAACCCAGTTACCCTTGGTCAGGCCCACGATGAAGAAGACGATGCAAACCATGCCCACCATGAAGCGGATCATGAGCCACGTGAAGGCGCGTATGCCGCGGTCGAAACTCGTTTCCTCGCGAGCCTCGGTGAGCTTTTCTGAGATCGCGCCGAACACAGTGCGTGCGCCGGTGTTGATGACGAGGCCATGCCCCGTTCCGCTCGTCACCCACGTGCCGAAAAAGCAAGCGTTGGGCAGGTCGAGGGCGCCTCTGGGCAGGGAAGCAGGCGGGTCGGCCATCTTTTCGACGGGCAAGGATTCGCCCGTGAGGGCCGACTCGTTAACAAAAAAATCTTTCGTCTGGATAACGCGCA
The DNA here is from genome assembly GCA_049968255.1 of Candidatus Sumerlaeaceae bacterium. Lineage (GTDB taxonomy): Bacteria > Sumerlaeota > Sumerlaeia > Sumerlaeales > Sumerlaeaceae > DRVG01. Next base: position 25,244 of record JBMFRB010000010.1, read on the forward strand.
AATCTGCTGGAATCATGCTGCCGGCGTGAAGGATGACGACGTCGCCCGGCACGACCTCAGAACTGCGGATCTCGGTTTCGGCCCCGTCCCTGAGGACCCTGATGCGTGACTGCACGCGCTTGCCGAGGTTTTCCACCGCTTGCGTTGAGCGCCGGTCCAGCACGTACGACAGCCCTACGCTGAGCACGATCATGGCTCCGACGATAATCGCGGATTTGAACTCGCCAATGAAAGCCGACACGAGCGCGATGATGGTGAGCTGAATGACGAGGGGATTCTTGAAGCGATGAAGCATGTCGGCCCAGAACCCGACGCGCTTCAGGTGGGTGAGTTCATTGGGGCCGAACTCCTGCAGGCGGCGCTGTGCCGCTTCGGCGCTGAGGCCTTGGGGCGTTGTGGCGAGCTCGGCCAGGGCGTTTTCTAGCGGAGCCGTGCAAAGCTCCACCAGCCGGCGCTCGTTCTCAGAGGGTTTTTGCGTGGTCTGCGCCAGCGGGATGGCTGAAGGTCGGCCATGGCCCCCCGTTCTTTGTTCTGCCATTCCTCGAACCTCGCGAAGCGACAAGAATCTTGCGGGGAGTGTGGATGTGGCTGCAGGGCAGGCAAGCGAAAAAGCGCTGAGCCACGCCAGGCCGTGGCGAGTTTGCGGGCACATCGGGGGGCAGTCGCCGCTGCCGAACAGGCTCACGGGTGTCCCGGCTCCACTGTGTGCACTCGACCAAAACAGGACCAAATCGGTTGCGCCGTGTAGGACAAACACCGACACAATTTTAAGATTTTGTCCTACACACTTCTCGGTGGAGAGAAACCGAGAAAAGGGAGATCCTTATGCTATCCTTGTGAAAGGAGGAAAGGCAATGAGTACTAAAACATTGCTTGGGATGCTAGGTGTGGCGGCCCTGGCGTCCACAAGCTTTGCAGCTATTAACTTGTCCGCCCCAGAACTTGCTGCCGGAGATCAGACGGGCGCCAAGATCAGATTCTCGTCGGATCAGGCCGGCTACGCCGTGGTCTATATCCTTGCCCAAAATGTGCCAGGCTACAATGCCGGGGAAGTTGTGCAGACAATCCGCGGCAACATGGTAGCTGGGCTCAACGAGTTCCTTTGGAACGGGACAAATGCGTTGCTCCGCAACCCGAACCTCATCACGCAGGGCATTGGCGTAAGTAACTGTGGGGTGCCGTCGACCGGTGTTCTGCCTGATGGCTCGCAGGTCATCATTCGCGTGACAGCGATGAACCAAGCGTTGTGGAATGCCGATTACGTCATTGGAACCCAAGGTCCTGCCCCTATCGGCAGATACCAGGCCCTGGATGTCAAGAACGGCAAGATTTTTGCCGGCGACACTGGCAACCAAGCGAACATTGCCTCCAACAAGCTCGTGCATATTTTCAATGCGGCGGATGGGTCAAATATCAGCACGTTTGCCTACGGCTCGATTTTCGGCAATGCGCAGAATGCTGAGCCGTATGACATTTTCGGAGAGGCCGACGGGTCGTATATGGTCGTTTCGCGATATTACCCTGCTGGAAACAGCTCTCCCGGATGGGTCACGCATTTCGACGCGTCCGGGACCCTGATTGCGAACGCGGTCACGGGAGCTGGTTATGTTCGCGCGGGAGATCGGCTTGGGGCGGGCACAAGTTCAATCTTTTACTTGTCTGTCAACGGACAGAATCTTGTGCGCCGAACCCCCTATGGGCAGGCGAACGCGAACGCGGTCTCAAACGCCCAAGTTCCTGCCCTGTTGGGACCGTCAGCCATTGCTGCTGTGGATAACGGGGCAAATGTGGCCCCCGTCTTGTACGTCGGATGCGAGAACTCGAATGTCGGCGTCCTCCGTCTGGATTGGAACGGCAGCGGCTACGTTCGCAATGAAATCTTCGTGAAAAACTTCTGGACCGATCAGAATGTGTGGACGTGGACCATGCTCAACGTCAGCGGAAACTGGGATACTCTCACGGTAAGTGGCACGATCGGGACCGTTAATTCCAACCTATCATCGAACGGCCCGTGGGGTAACGCTTTCTATGGACTGGTCATGGCAAACAAAGGCGATGTAAACTCGGACGTCTTTGTGCGCACGACAGGTGCCGTGTGGCGCTTGCACCCCGACGGAACAAGCGCGTGGCCCGGCCGCGTTATGCCGTTGGCGAACAACCAGGGGGCAGGCATAGACATTGCGTGGGACGGCAACTACCTGTACTTTACGACCGGTAATGCTCTAGCCTCGTCTTTACCCGGCCGTTGGATCATTCGTGATGCGTTCCCAGACTCGGGTGAAGTTACCAACACGCTGCCGCAAACCTGGAGCAACAGCCTTCTGCCCGTGGGCGTTTCGCGCCTGACGATTGAGTGATCACACCTTAGCGGAGCGCGAAGCCGTGCTTTTGAGAGAATTCCCCGCTGCGCCGCCACGCAGCGGGGGTTTTTTTGGGTGCTGGCGTGATCGGAGCTTCTTCTGTGACAAGCAGGGCGGTGGGGTACACAACGAAGAGAACGAGCGAGGACCGGGGGCTTGGGTGATTTGAAGACTTGCTTGACCCGACAAAAAGGAGAAAGCCAGGGAGATCCCGTGACATTGAATTACGGTCATGTGAAAAAGACGAGTTTGAAGAGAGGTGTATCATGGCCCGCTTGAGACTTTTAGGCGAGATTGTGGTAACGATGGTTGTCAGCGTGACATTTCTTGCTGGCTGCGGCCAATCGCCAGAGCCGACACAAAGTCGATCGGATTCAGCGCAATCGAGCAAGGCCACAGCCCAGCAGGCGATGGCTGATCGTGCTCTGCGCAAGGCCCAAGCGACAAAGCCGACTCCGACGCCCACGCCAACACCGGAGCCAGAGAAACTCGTCACACTGACGACAACGACAACGTTGAGGGAGTTGGCGGCCGAACTCACCAAGCAGCTCGGGATCGAGTACGCGGCGGACGACGCTGTGGCCGACACGACGATCTCGCTCGATCTTAGAAATGCAACGCGCGGCGACGTGGAAACTGCGGTCCGCGAAAAAACAAAGGTCCGCCTTATTTATAGCGACCGCGATATCCCTGAGAAGTGGGTTCATTTTGCGCCAGAGTTTTGAAGCGGGAGGTCGGATGTCAGCTCGTCTTTTGACGATGGGGTCACGTGGGTCCGTGCACGGGCAACTCGGTTGACTCACGCATGAGGGCCATCCAGGCGTGGTTACGTGCGCGACGGTACGCGCGGAGCGATTAGGTCAGTTCGATTCCGAGCAGAGCAAGGGCGTGGCAGAATTTGGTGGGGAGGGTGGAGCGGATGTCCTCGGGCAGGGCACCGAGATCGGCGGGGGTGAGCACGCATGGAGCGTCGTCGAGCATGGCGCACTCGAGTCCGGCGGTGGCGAGTTGTTTGGCCAGGGCCACGGGGCGGTTACCGTTGGCCGCGTAGGCGTTGGCGAGGATTTCGAGAGGCAGGGGGGTGCGGGTGCCGAGGGCGTAGACGTCTCCCATGGGTGTGGGTCCAATGACGACGTCGTTTTCGAGCAATCCGCGAAAGATCTCTTCGATCCGGGATCGGCGGAGAGCTAAACACGTGGGTTTGACGAGAAGGGCAAGGGCGGCGCCGTCGTCGAGAGCGAAGGTCAGAGCGTGGGCCATGCGCTCGACTTCGGTGGCCCCTTCGTTCCACTCGAGCACAGCGCGTCCGCGGGTCCATGCGAGCCAGTCCTGCAGGTCGCGCGTGCGCTCACGCGGCTGATACATGATGTAGGCGCGATAATCGTCGTCGAGCGGAAGGATCTGGCGCAGCACCTGCTCGATTGTGAGGCGTGCGAAAGCGAGCGCGTTGGCGGCGCCAAGTTGCTCGACGAGCAGGGGAGGGAGGTTCAAGACCTCGGGGAATTCGAGCGGAATGACGAGTGCCGGTTTTTGCGATGCGATGCCCATTGTGTCTTTGCCTACATGTTTTGCGTGCAAATTATTGAAAATATGCGGTTTTGCAGCGACAACGCCCTTGAAAGCCCTCACGAGTCGAACCGGTTGTGGCCGGAAGGCGTGGCGCGCACGCCCCGCGCCGTAGGGTCGCGCCTTGGGGGCGCGCAAGACAAGCGCCTTCCCCACGTGGACACGGCGCGGCGTTCCGCGTGCTAGTTTAGCTCATTTGCTCTAGGGCGCCAACTCGGAAGTGATTTTTTCTTGCCATGCTGACGTCGGCTGATGAGGAGCTCCCTAAGAGCTGGCAAGCGGCTGATAGCTTCAACGCGGGGAGACGTTGGCGCTCCGCAGGTGACGCATGGCGTTCGTCCCGCGCGAGCCAGGCCCAGCGAGGCGGTGACGATTGGGCGGCAAAGGAGACCAAATGAGGGAGTCAGCCAATCGACGGCGGGGGCAAGGGGCTGGACCCCCGGGGGCGCTCGGCCAAAACGGCTGGTGGGGCAGGGAAAGAGTTGCTGTGCGGGCGTGGCTGTGGGGTGGTGCACCGCTCCCCTTCTGGCGCTCGGACAACGTTTGTGCTCAAGGCAATCTCTGTTGCCGGTCTGGAGTCGCCGGCGCTTTCTTTGCGTTGGTTTTGGCGCAAGTGTCGGTCCTTGGCATGGGTGCGGAGGCGCTGCCGGCGGGCGTGGCGGGGTCCGATTGGTGCACTTCGCCGACCTTCGCGGGCTGGGTGGCGGATCCCGTTTGGAACGAGTTTGTGACGACGTTCACACTCCTCGATGGCGTGGTCGTGCACGTGAACGCGCCGGCACAGATGTGTGCGCGTCGCGCGGCGCCAACTCGACTGGTGCTCTACGCGTTGCCCAACGGTAACTCGATTGCGTGGACGGTGGGCAAGCGTGTGGAGCCGGGCGACGACTGGCATTTTGGCATTCAACACATTGGGGCGCAGGCGCGGTTGGCGCGCAAGCTTTCGCCCGAAGAGAACATCGTGGTGGCGTACGCCGAGGCGCCGGGGCGGAGCTGGCCGGCATGGCGGCGCAAGCACGGGGAAAAGGCTCCGCAGCTGGCGCGAAAGCTGGTGGAGCAGGTGGCCAGGCGTTTCACTGCGTGGAGGCCGCAGATTGAGCTGGTGGCGCACAGCGGCGGTGGAAGTTTGCTCTTTGCCTTTATCGAAGAGGGCGACGAGATTTCGTCCGAAGTCCGGCGGTTTGTGTTTCTCGATGCGAATTATGGCTTCTCTCAAGAGGCTGGGCATGGCGCAAGGTTGGCGCAGTGGCTACACGACTCACCGGATCGGGTGCTGGTGGTGGCGGCTTACGATGACCGCGGGGTGACCTTGAACGGCAAACCCGTGGTGGGACCTACAGGCGGCACGTGGCGGGCGACTCAGCGCCTGATGGCTGATCTGGGAGCGCGCGATGGGCTGACGACTGTGACAGTCGGCGAGCTCGTAGACGTGCGGGGATTCGGGGGCCGGCTGAGGGTGGCGCTTCACCGGAACACCGAGCGGCGAATTCTGCACACGGTGCTTGTCGAGCGCAATGGATTCGTGTGGGGGGTGCTGGCGGCAACGCTGGCCGAAGCCAGGGCGCCAGCTTTTTTTAGCGAGCCGGCTTACGGTAGGTTGCTAGGAGGAAGCGAGCGTCCGTAATGGGCGGGGCGACTTGGGGAGCCCCACGCGACTGGCTGATCTTCGGTGAGGCGGTGCGCTGCACGAGCAATGAGCTTGCTTCTGTCGTGCGTGCGGAAGGCCTTCTCCCCTGCTGCTGCCACCCGGAGAGAGTTTGCGGACGTGCCATGCGGGCAATGGAGGGGCGTTGGCGCAAGGAGTGCTTACTTTAGGGTCATGCATTGGCTCTAGGCAACGCGGACCATGGTGTTTCCGTGGCTCTGGGTTGCTCGGCGCGAGGTCATGGGATGGGGTTTTCCGAGGTTATTTGTTTTCGGTCCGGGACCAATGGCCTCGGGCGTGCGGGCCAATCGACGGAGCCTTAGTCGATTTGAAGTTCGTAAGGCAAAGTGCCGCAGACCAGTGGTTGAATGCCGTCGAGGTGCATGCGGATATGAAACACCACGAGGGCTGGTGGGCCGAGCTGGAGCTGAAGATCATTTCGGCTGTGGGCTTGGAGCACGATCGTATATTGGCCGCGGTAGAGCCAGATGGGTGCCATGCGCAAGCGCAGGCGGCCGGCCACGGCGCCTCTGAGATCCACCCCTTTCTCGCTGGCAGTGAATTCGTCGACGATGTCGCCGACCTCGTTGAGGATGATGACGAGAATATCCCACTCGTCGAGGGGGGCTCCTGCTCGGACACTTGCTCGCAACTCGAGCACGCCTCCGGTCTCAAAGGTGGTGGTGGGGTGGCCGTGTTCGTCGAAGAGCTCCATGCGTTCGATGATGACCTTTTGGGGAGCGGGAGGTGGTTCGGTGGTTTGGGCGTCGGTGGCGAGGGGCTGAGGGAGGTCTAGGCCTCGGCGCTGCTGGATGCGTTGGTTGAGGTAGCGCCGGTACGAGGGGGTCACTTCTTCGGTGGGTCCGAAAGCCAAGGCGCGTCCGGCATCGAGCCAGAGCGCGCGGGTGCACAGGTGTTCGACTTGGTCGACGAGATGGGTGACGAGAAGCAGGGAACGGCCTTCGTCGGCGAACTGGAGCAAGCGCTGAGTGCTTCGCATTTGGAATTCGCTGTCGCCTACGGCGAGCACTTCATCGATGAGAATGATGTCGGGGTCGGTGTTGACGGCCACGGCGAGGCCAAGACGGGCAATCATACCTGAGGAAAAGTGGCGCAGTGGCATCTCGAGAGTGTCGTGGTCGAGACCGGCAAAGGCGCCAATGGAGGGGAGGCGGCGACGCATTTCGTCGCGGGGGATTCCCAAGATTGACGCCGTGAGAAAAATATTTTCGTAACCGGTGAGCGCAGGATGAAATCCGGCGGAAAGATCGAGCAGCGCAGCCACGCGGGGCAGTCGGCGAAGCTGACCAACGTCGGGATACGAGATGCCAGCGATCACGCGCAGCAGGGTGCTTTTGCCGGCGCCGTTTGGCCCTAAAATGCCAATGATTTCGCCGCGTTGGACATCGAACGACACGTCGCGCAGTGCCCAGAGCTCGCGCCGGTGGCGGCGGGTGGCCAGGCGCCACAGAAATGCCGAAGCCATGCGGCCCGCTGACTGCGCCACGACTGTGTAACGTTTGCCGATGTGCTCGACCTCAACGCTGTTGGCCGGATTGCGCGGAAGTGTCACACCGGCCGACGCTACGGTGGCATCGACCGGCCGAGACTTTCGTGAAGTGTCCATCGCCGAACATTTTTCGATAGCGCCGTGTAGCTTTTCAACGATATGTTGAAGCGATCCTTGCTCTTGCTGAGTCTCTTGCCCCTCACGGCTGCGGCGTGGGCTGGTATTTCTGATTTTGACGCCGGAGCGAGCCTCGTGATGCGTGGTTTTCTTCTCACGTGGCTGCTGGTGTTCGCGGGCGGAGTGCTGGTCAGCCTCACGCCGTGCGTTTACCCCATGATTCCGATCACGCTCAGCATCATTGGTGCACGCTCGGCCGAGCAGAAGCCCTTGCGTGGGTTCCTCGTGTCGCTCGTGTTTGTGCTGGGCTTGGCGGTGGTTTACACAGCGCTTGGCTACGTGGGAGCAAAGACGGGCAAGCTTGTCGGATTTATGCTCCAAAGTAAGTGGTTTCTGGGGTTCCTGACGCTTTTTTTTCTGGCGATGGGAGCGAGTATGCTAGGGCTGTTCGAGATTCAGATGCCGCCGGCCCTAGCATCACGGCTGCAGGGCAAGGCCGGGCGTGGAGGATTTCTTGGGGCATTTCTTCTGGGTGTGGTGACGGGTGTTGTGGCCTCGCCGTGTGGCAGCCCTGTGCTCTTCAGTGTGCTCACGCTCGCCACTCAAAGCGGCCAGGAGCTTGTGGGGATGGCGCTGCTTTTCGGGTATGCGCTGGGCATCGGTATGCTGTTCTTGGTGTTGGGGACTTTTCCGTCGTTTCTTCGGACGATGCCGAAATCGGGCGACTGGATGGAGGATGTAAAAATTTTTCTTGGGCTTCTGCTGATTGCCGTGGCGATCGGTTACTATGCGGGACTGCTGCTACCGGCGATGGTCCACAGAGGGGTGATAATCTTGGCGGCGATGGCAGGAGCGGCTTTTGCTCTGCGCCACGCGCGCAAGAGGAGCGAGCGGACTGGGCTCAAGCGATTTTGGGTAGGGCTCAGTGGAGCTCTGGCGGCTGTGGGTGTCTATGTGGCGGCAGGGGTCTTTGTGCAGCAAGGGGGGAAGGAGTTTCCTGCGGCCCGCCTAAGCACACCGCCGGCGGTCAAGGAAGGGACGACGGGCGTGAGTCCTTCTCGAGCTGTGGCGCCTGAGACATCTTCCACGCAGGCCGCTGATTCGGGAGCCGTGACGAAGCAAGCGGGAGGGCATGAGGAGTGGCTCACCGATGAAGCCGAGGCATTGCGCCGTGCAAAGGAGCTCGGCAAACCGGTGATTATTGATTTCCGCGCGGACTGGTGTGCTGCCTGCAAGGAGCTCGAACACAAGACTTTCCCGCACCCCGAAGTGGCGCCGCTGTTGGAAAAGTTCATAAAGGTGAAAATTGACGCCACAGAAGAAACCGATGAGAACGCGGCACTGCGCCAGAAATATGGGGCGCTCGCTCTGCCAACCGTGGTGCTCATCCGGCCCGATGGGGCGGTGGCCACGGATCTTGTGCTGCGCAAATTTGAGGAGCCGGGCAAATTTGCTGAGCGCCTGAAGAAATTCCTCGCCAGCGAGGGCAAAGGGCAATGATGAGTGCGGGCAAGATGCTCATCTTCCTGGGGGTGTTGCTCGTTGTGGTGGGTGTGATTTTGGTGGGTCTGGAAAAATTGCCGTGGCTGGGGCGACTGCCTGGCGACATCCACATCGAGCGGCGCAATTTCTCGTTCCATTTTCCTATCGTGACGAGCCTACTGCTTAGCGTGATTCTCACGATTCTGCTGAATTTGTTCTTGCGGGGGCGCTGAGGCGATGGAGGGCAATGGACAGATTCCGGGGGCTGGCGAGCCTGGCATCGTCATCGATGGCTTCACGAAGCGCTACGACGACGTCGTGGCGGTGAACGACCTCAACCTTGAAGTGCGCCGTGGCGAGCTGTTCACGTTCCTGGGACCCAATGGCGCAGGCAAAACGACCACAATCAAGGCGCTGGCGGGTCTCATTCGTCCGACGGCTGGACGACTTGTGGTGGCCGGTTTCGATGTTCAGCGCGACCCGGTCGAGGCAAAACGGCGCATTGGTTTCATCCCGGATCACCCTTATCTCTACGAAAAGCTTAGCGGCGCGGACTTCTTTCATTTTGTGGGCGATCTGTTTTCCATTCCGCGCGAGATTCAACGCGAGCGCATGCGCTATTATTTCGAGCTTTTTGGTTTGACGGCCGCAGCGGATAAGCTCATTGAGAACTATAGCCACGGCATGCGTCAGAAGTTGGTGGTGAGCGTAGCGCTGATGCACGACCCCGAAGTGATCATCGTGGATGAACCGCTGGTGGGGCTCGATCCGAAGAGCTCGCGTATCCTGAAGGATCTTATGCGCGACCAGGTGCGCTTGGGCAAGGCGGTGTTTTTGTCTCTGCACCAATTGGCTGTGGCGGAGGAAATTGCGGACCGGATTGGCATTATTCACAAGGGGCGCCTGCTCTTCGTGGGAACGCTCGATGAGCTGCGCGCTCGCCAACGCCGGAGTGCCGACCTCGAAGACCTGTTCCTCGAGCTTACCGCCGAGGACGACGAGCGACCTGCTGAATCTGCTGTGGGGCGCCCTCGTCCTTGAACGTTTCCAGCTTGCCGCGTTCGCGGCTACGAACGAGGACGTGAGCTATTCCTTAGGTTTGCTCTCTCAGCGACATTGTCAGGCAGCGGGTGGTACGCAGCATGGCTTCGGTGCAAAAAAACTCTGACAAGCAGCAAGAATTTCTTTGAATAATTTACCCAGGTGCCCATAGGCAATCATAGCTCGTGCCCGACAAGCTTTCCCCTCGCGCAGCCACTGCGAAAAACAGGAGTGGTTGCGATGAATCCACCTGCCAAAACAGACCGTACCACCGTCAAACTGATCGCTGCCGTGCTGCTCATTTTGGGCGGCGTGGGCTGGACCTTTTACAACGTGAACAAAGTGCGGCCGGGCGCCGTGGCCAATAACGGCGTGACGGATGATTTTCGTCCGCCTTCGCCCGAGGAAATGGATAAAATGCGGCGCGAGATGTTTGCTTACGCGAACATCACACCGGAGCAGGAACGCCAACTCGAGGATCTCTGGCAAAAAATCCGGGCGGAGCAGGAAAAGCGACGTGCGGAAACAACGGGACCACAGCGCATGAGACCTGGCGGGCCTCCGGGCATGGGACCGGGCATGATGATGGGGCGCAACCTTCGCCCGGAACTGCAGGCTGAGCTCGACAAAATTCTGACGAAGGATCAGCAGGACAAGATGCGTGAATTCGCGCGCCAACGTTTCCAGCAGGAGCGGGCCAAGCGCGATGCAAAAATCAAGGCTGCGCTCGGTGAGGCCGAGTATCAGCGCTATCAGGAGAAGCGGCGCGAGCGCTTTGCTGGCCGTGGAGGAGGCCGCGGAGGGGGGCGAGCGCCAGGCCAACAGGGGCCAACGGGTCAGCAGCAGAATCCATCGAACCCAGGAGGAGCACGCTGATGTGTGAGCAGAACAAAAGGCAGGCGAATCGGGCGTTCACTCTCATCGAACTTCTGATCGTGGTAGGCATCATTGCCATACTCTCGGCCATTGCGCTGCCGAATTTCCTCGAGGCGCAGGTGCGGGCGAAAGTCTCGCGCGCTAAGTCCGATATGCGCTCACTGGCGACCGCGCTCGAGCAATACCACGTGGATTGGGGATCGTATCCCGACATCTTCACACGGTTCAACGTGCTGTCGACGCCTGTGCAATATATCTCGAGTGTGCCGCGCGACGTCTTCCGTGTCCAGCAGGCCAGTGGTGGGCCGCCGTGGCGCCAAGGTTGGTATCGCTACGGGGCCATGCCGATCGACTCGCCGTCGCGGTGGGCTCTGGCCAGCGTGGGGCCGGACACCGATATCGACACTTATTCGAGCGCAAACCCGGGCGGTGCCGCCGACAATGAGGATACCTCGAACTGGGAGCCCGACAACCAGGCGCTGCGGTTCTATCCGGGCTATTCGCATGCGCTTTTCTCCGATTCCGGAGCGGTCGTCAACGCCACGACTTTCAAATATATCATGTACGACCCAACGAACGGCACCGTATCCAATGGCGACATCTTCCGCCTCAGCGATCATCAGCTGCCGTGATTGCCTCGAAGCCGGCTGATGGTGCAGGAAAGCTTCATCGGGGGGCAGTGAGGGAGGCACAGGAGTTGCATTGTGTCGTCTTCCGAGTGCGGGTGGAAGAGACAGTGCCATAACAACGCGGGGTCGAAGAAGGATAGGGTGGACGCTACGCCGAATGCCGTGGAGCGAAACTCAGGCGATGATCATGTGAGCCAAGGTTAGGCCTGGGGATTTCGTTCCTTGGCATATGAGTGGTTGGTGGATGGTCGTTTCGCCCCAAAGGAGGAGAAGAGATTTGGCGATCGTTTTCAAGGGCATGCTCCGAAGAGTTTTTGGCCGCTGGCGTGCTCAGGGAGCCGTTTTTCTTGCCTCGAGTCTCTGTGTGGAGCTCAGAGACAGAGGGGTTGAATGTTTCTCACAACACGAAGGAACGTGAGGGACCCAGCAAAAGGCAAACGCTATTTTCGCGATCTCAGAGGCGAGCAATGCCAAATCCACTCGTCTTTATTTCCGCCGCAAGTAGAGACTTCCTCCAGGATTGCGTAGGCAGAGAGGCATGAGGGTTTCGAGATCGGAGCGGAAAAAATGCGCAACGTAAGTGTTGAAGAAGACCACCTCCCATAGAGCGTTGGCATAAAGAAACGCCCGCAGGAAATAGTCTTCGTTCCAATAGCGCCCTTCGCGTAGCCAGTGGGCGGGATACTCGAAAGGATAAAACACGTCGTGGAAATGCACAAACACTCCGCTGGGCAGGGCGGGTAAGATTTCGAAGAGGAGGCGCTGCACGTCGCTACCGCATTTGAGTACGTGACTGGAGTCGATGAAAAGTAAATCCCCGCCATCAAGCTGCCGGAAGACTTCGAGGGGAGTGGCCTGAAGGGGCTGGCGGAGGATGGTGACGCGGCTGCGATCGGTCTGGCGCAGGAGGTGCTCGAGGCGTTGCTCAGGAAAGGGTTCGATGAAGATAAACTGAGGCGGCGGATCAAGGAAGCGTTCGGCAGTGTCGAGCATCAGCGCAGAGGAGAAACCGGAGCCCACTTCGACAACGCGGCGGGGGTGGAAGTGGCGGAGAAACGAGTAGAGGAAGATGGCGTCGGCATAGGAAAAAAAGTCGTTCTCGTAGTAGTAGCGAAAGTCTGCGGCCGGTTGTTCTGGGAAGGGGAGTTCGCTAGCGTAGGCTGCGTAGTCACGTAGCAGGGCGCGCTGGGCCTCGGGACGTAGGTCAATCCCCTCGAGCTGAGCTGGGGGCTCGGCGGGTTGCGATTGCAGGTAGCGTTCGATATCCACGCGTGAGGGGATGGGAGAATAGAAGTGACCAGGAGGCCACACACCCCAGGGGAAGTAGCGCCCCTGTGCGCGATAGTAGAGTTTGCGCAACGGACGTTTCAAGGCCTCCGGAAACGGCAGTTTCATGGCATTCTATCCTTGCTAAACGGATTCCGTCTCCTCAAGCAATCGTCGGCATGCCGCTTTCTTGGCGATTACCAACCTTCTTCCCCAATGGGAGCTCCCCTCATAGCGAAAGGGAGATACCCGGGGCATGGGTCCCTGAGCAAGCGGTTGCCGCCGTGCTATTCGTCATTCAATTCACATTTCATTGGGGCATTGTGGCAACGGGTCGTGAGCCGGCGACCTTGTTCGCCGGGATGGTGATCTTGCTGCCGTTGGGGAGTTGGATGCGCCACGTGGCGCCACGTTCGATCACTTGGCCGACGAACTGGTTGCCGTTTTTTAAAATGATGAGCTCGGCTCCCGAAGCAAGCCCAGCCCCCGCCGATGCGGAAGATGTTTGCGGCGCAACGGCGTAGTTGCGCGGCCCTAACACGGGCGTGCTTTTGATGAAAGGCGATTCGTTGGTGTTCGAGCGATCAATGTGGCGCGGCGTGGGCATAAGCGCCATCACGTCCACCGGGGCGGGCGTCGGGGTGGCGGACACGGGCGTGAGCACGCTTGGCGCGACGAAGGTCGGCACGGGTGCGGGGGTGCTCACGGCCGCTGGACCCAAATTGGTTTCGCCCGTACTACCTGGAATTGTAATGCTCCCACGTGTTTCCTCCGTAGGGATGCCCATGCGCGCAAATTTCTCCGCCAGGTCAGGTGCTGAAGGTGCGGCAGGCGCGCTGGCGGGGGCTTGAGCCTCGGAGGGCTGGAGTGCAGGCGGCTGGCCTAATGGAGTCGGCGCACTGAGCTGCGGAGCGGCTGCTGAGGGCTGGGTCACGGGCAGTTCTTGCATCGGTTGTGCTGTTGGTGCCCCTAGCAGTGGAAGGGGAGGCGGGGCAGCTTCGCCCGCCACGGTTGTGGAAGCCGTTGGCGCCGGGATTCCTGGGGGAGCAGGCGCTGTGGCCGGTGCCGTTTGAGCTGCGCCTGTCGGCGACAGAGTCGGCAAAGTTGGTGGCATCGCCGGAACGGCGGACGATGGTGCCGATTCCGCACTTTGACCTAGCACTGGCAGCGCTGGCGCTTGCGGCGCACCTTCGGAAATAGCCGGTGAGCCTGTCTGGCCTAACACAGGCAGGGTAGGCGGTTGGGCTTCTTGTGCCGAGGTGGGCGCTATTGCGGCTTGCTCCAGTGGTGGAAGCGAAGGGGCGGCCTTTGCAGCTTGCGAGACTGACGCGGATTCACCAGAAGCCGGCAATGTCGGTGCCGAGCTTGATGGTGCCGATGCAGCGGCGCCGAGCGGCGGGAGGGATGTTCTGCTTGCGGCAGCTTCTGCCGCGCTCTTTAGGGGCGGTAAACTCGTTTGTGCCGTAGCCGATGGGGGCATAGCAGGCGGTGCGTTCGACGAGGCTGCGCTTTCGAGGCTAGGGATCTGTTGGGCTGTCGTGACCTGAGCTGCTCCCAAGGAGGGCAAGTCTGTTTTTGAGCCTGCCGCGGTTTGGGCCGCCGAGAGAGGAGGAGGCGTCGAAGCTGAGGCTGCGGCAGTCTGGGCCGCGCTGGCTCCGCCCAGGACAGCGGCAATTTGGTTGAGTCGCACGAGTGCCGTTGCGTGATCCCTGGTCAGCGGCTTGGCCAAGGCATCGACGAGTTTTGCGGCACGGCGCTCGACATTGTCCTTGTGAAGAACCGCTTTGATGACCGAGAAGGCTGTTTCAGGCGTCTCAGGGGGAGCAGCCGGGGAGTGATAGCTGTAGAGCCCTACGCCGTCAGCACGCGGATCGAAGATCGGCAGAAGCATCATCGCAGCAGTGAGCCTTGAATTGTTCAGCCATCCGCCAACCACAACCGTGACTTTAGCTTTTCCTTTGTTAGCGAGGGCGAAATTCATCCACCCTTCGAAATCGCCAGCGCGTGTTTCCGCAGCCTTATAATCCGTAAGGGCGACGCTGTCGACGATGCCTTGCTCGGCCCAACCTTGCCAATCGCAGAGGGCAAAGGCGCCGGGTGTGCTCTTGCTGATGAATTCTTCGCGATTGCGCGGGGGGGCGCCGTAGGTGATGGCGGTGGCAGAAAACTCAACATCGGCACGGGCTGCTTTGACGGCTTCGCGTGTTTTGCGCATGAGCTCGGTGAGTTGTTTTCTGCGCCACTCGATCCACTGGGGGTCTTTGGGATTGGGTTTATTCGCTGCGCCGGTTTCGGCTTTGTAGCGTTGCAGAGCCTGCTCGTTGTAGCCGCAATTGAGCGAAACGTCGGGCAAGCGCACGCGTTCCATTTGGATGCCGTCCAAGGGATAGTTGCGGGCGATTTCCGCGGCGACAAGGGCGATGTGATCCTGCACGGCGACAACGCCAGGATCGAGCCAGTATTCGTTTTTATTTTCGCCGACCTCCTCGGAACCGTCGCTGGTTTTTGTCAGCCAGTCGCGGTGCTCGGTGAGGATGTGTTTGTTGGGCAGCGGCTGATCTTTTGTGGCGACGCGGAGCGCCGAAATCAGTGCTTGGACTTTGATGCGTGGAAGGCCGTTGTGCGCTTCGTCGAGCAGTGTTTTGAGCGGATCGAGATCTTGCTTGAGATCGCTTGCACGCGGTACAACCTGCGACTGGTAGTAAGCGTCGCCGTAGCTGCGTACCTGAGCAACGATCGTATCAAAACCAAGGTCGCGGCAGTCCTGCACAAGCTTTCGGATGGAGGCAGCAGACTTCAGGGTCGGGCCAATGGCGTCAACGAAGATGGCTTTCGAAAAGTCGGGACGTTCGAGATTGGACTTCGGTATAGCCATGGGTTTTCCGCTGGCATCCAAAGGCAGGGGTGGCGGAAGCATATCCACGACGCTGGTGGTTTGTGTCTGTTGCGCTGCCAGTGGTGCGGCCAGCGCAAGAAGTCCCCACGCGAGGTTGGAAAGAAGCGTTCGTATCTTCAAGTTGCGACTCCCTCTCATTCGAAAAAATCCGCTAGGGCGATCCCTGTCAGTCATCGGCAAAATCGCTCTACGGGTGCGACGCAAGCGCATTCCGCAGTTCGCCGGATTATTCAATTCGGATGGCCGCACGTCATGATATCCGGCGTGTGGTGCCGGTGGCTTGCGCCTCCACTCTAGTCTTTAGACAACGTTTGCCGGGGGTAAGCACGCACTTGCAATAAGGAAAAGCACGAGCAAGTGTTTCGAATCGGCAGCACGTTGGCTGCCCGGTGGTGCGGCTTGCTCTGTGGGACGACAAGCGCGGCCAGGCGGCCGAGAATGGCGACCACCGATGTTCTTTCGCGTGCCGATGTCGCGCTCAGAAGCGACGCTGGTCTGCAGAGAAGCAATGCGGTCATCCAGCATCGAGATCGTGAACGTGGGCGAAGCCCGTGGCCTCATGCCCAAAGGGAAGCCCTCGGCGCTGGGCACCCCGCTTCGCTCGCCCACGGCCAAGCGACGAGCCAGAAGATCGCCGAAGTCGCTTTTGCACACGGTTCGAGGGCTATTTTCATGCCTTGACTTTGGACGATGAGTCTGTTGTATTGTTTTCCCTTGCGCGGCAATTATGGACCACTACGCTCGTAACAGGTGGCAGTGAAGCGGCTCGACAAAGGTTCAGTGGTGACGGGTATTCTCGTTGCGTCGGACGTGCTGGCGTTCTGCGCGATCTGGTTCGCGATGTATTACTTGCGCGACTATCTTGCTGAAAGGGGAATTTTCCGCCGTCCCATCAACCCCGTGCGCAACTATGCGCTGGCTCTGCAGATCTACCTGCCGCTGTGGGTGATGTGTGCGTGGTATTACGGAAATTTTGACCATCGTGAAAAATTAACGGGTCTCAACCAACTTTCGCGCATTCTGAAAACATTCATTGCGGGCCTCATTGGTTCACTGGCATTCGCTTACCTCTTTAAGCAGTGGGACATTGGGCGGTTCGTGCTTCTGGGGACGTCGTTTTTCTATTTCTGGTGGCTTTACCTTTCGCGCTCGTTGCTCAAGGCATGGAAGCAATCGCAGGTGCTGCGGGGCGTGGGGCTGATCGATGTTTTGGTCATTGGGGTGGGGCGCACGGCGCGCCGCGTGATGGACCGTATTGTCAATCACCCGGAAGGTGGTTATCGGCTCGTAGGTTTTGTTGATCCGAATCCTCGCCGACCGCGCCGCGCCATCAACGGTTTTCCCGTGCTCGGTTCCACGCGCGAACTGGTGCGCATCCTGCGCGAGCATCCGGTGCAGCAGGTCTTTTTGGCTGTGCCCAAAATGCCGCAGAACGAGATGATGAATCTGATCGTGCAGTGTGAAGACATGGGGGTGCAGTTCAAAATTGTGACGAACCTCTTCGAGGTGATCACGTCGCAGGTACGCATTGACGTGATCGACGAAGTCCCAGTGATTCATTTACGAAACACGGAACTGCCTTTCGTGCAATCGGTGCTCAAGCGAGTGCTCGATATCGTGGTGGCGAGTGTTCTGCTGGTTGTTTTCGCGCCGGTCATGATTGGCATCGCCATCGCCATTCGTCTCGATTCGAAAGGCCCCGCTCTGTTCAAGCAGGTACGCGTGGGGCGCCATGGCAAGCTTTTTGAGATGTATAAATTCCGCACCATGTACGTGGAGGCAGATCCTTACGCGCCGGCTCCTACTGATCCTAACGATTCACGCATCACCCGCATAGGGCGGTGGTTGCGGCGTTACAGTTTGGATGAATTCCCCCAGCTGATCAACGTCCTCAAAGGCGAGATGAGCATGGTTGGCCCTCGGCCTGAGATGCCGTTCCTCGTCGAGCAGTACGAGGAATGGCAGCGGCGGCGCCTCGACGTAAAGCCGGGGGTGACGGGGCTTTGGCAGATCGTGGGACGCAAGAATCTCCCGCTGGCCTTTAACTTGGAATATGATTTCTATTATATCAAGAATCAGAGCCTGTTTTTCGACATTGTTATCTTGCTAAAAACAATTCCCGCAGTGATTTTCGGCAAAGGAGCATTCTGAGGTGAACGTGCACGCGCAGCAGAGCGGCCGGCCCCTGAGGCGGGTCCGGCGCGGCGGGGGGGGCACGTCGCAGCGCGGTGCTGGCTTGCTCATGTTCATCTGGTTCTTGCTGATGGTCGTGAGTGTGGGACTGATGTACTACTATTATTTGAAGAGCGAACGGCTGGAGCGAGAGCTTCGGCTCCTGCGCGAAAAGCATGGAGTTTCGGCCAGTGGGGCAACGTCCTCGTCTTCGCCGGAGCTTGTTGTTGCCGACGGAGTGGCGCCCGAGACATTGGCCGTTGAGAGCACAGCATCAGCGAGCAATGTGTCCTCGTCCACACCCCATGAGGAAAGGTCGGCACCAGGGGAGCACGAGCCACCGATAGCCACGCGGGCTGCGGCGGCATCGCCCACTCCTGTCATGGCCTCAACTCCGCCCCCAACTCCCGAAGCAGTTGCAACTGCAACGCCACAAGTCAGACTAGAGGCCGGGAGTGAAGCGAGCGCGGCGGCCCACAGCACGCCGGCGGATGGGGGTGGGGCAGGAGCCACTCGCCCGAAGCCCCGGAGCTCGCCGCGCACGGGGCGAATCAACTCTGTCTATGACCTTCAGCAAAGTGGAACAAATCGCTAAGTGCGAACAACCAAACTGAAATTTGGATTTTCGTGCCTTTCGCTGAGCTTTGCACAAAGCCCGAAAGTCCTGCGTCGTGGGCTGGTTGCTTGAACCTCCGGCTCAGGTGTACCTCTCCCCTCCCCGCTCAGGCTTGTCGAAATACGGCGAAACGACAGTTGATCATAAGCGCGAGCTTTTTGCTTATGAGAATTGGAAAGGGAACGGATCAGACCATCTCTGACTTTCGGAGGCTCATAGGATGAGTGTAGAGATGGCACAGGCGTTGCTTGGTTTGGCCCAAGACCAAGAATAAGGCTGATTTTAGGCGGGGTTGGAGACCGAAAGTGCGTCAGAATAACCTCGCTGGCTTTAATCGGGTCGAAAATGACACGATAAGGGGGTTTCCTCATGAATGCTGAAAAATTGACAGTGAAAGCGGCTGAGGCGTTGCAAAGAGCCCAATCGCAAGCGATGCGCGAGGGCCATTCGGAGATAACGCCTGAGCATTTGTTATTGGCCTTGGTGACGCAGGAGGACGGTATTGTTCCGCCAATCCTGCAAGCGGTCGGCGTGACTCCGGCCACGGTCGAGGCGCGGCTAAAGGCCGCGTTGGAGCGTCTGCCACGAGTCAGTGGGGCAACTCAGCCGCCCTACCTGTCGCGCGTACTTTTGATGGCGTTGGACGCGGCGGAAACCGAAGCGCGGCGGTTGGGCGACGAATATACCTCGACGGAGCACATGCTGTTGGGCATCGTCAAACAGACCCACTGCGAGGCTTCGCGGATTTTATCGAGCCTCGGGGCGAGCGAAGAGGCGCTTCTGCGGGCCATGGCGAATGTGCGCGGAGCACATCGGGTTACGGACCAAAACCCTGAAGACAAGTATCAGGCGTTGAAGCGCTATACGCGTGATCTTACGGAGGCCGCCGAGCAGGGCAAGCTTGATCCTGTGATCGGACGCGATGAAGAGATTCGGCGCGTCGTTCAGGTGCTGTCGCGCAAGACCAAAAATAACCCGGTGCTCATAGGCGATCCGGGCGTGGGCAAGACGGCGATCGTGGAGGGGTTGGCCCAGCGGATCGTGCGCGGCGACGTGCCGGAAGATCTGCGCGACAAGCGGATTGTGGCACTCGATATGGGGTCGCTCATTGCGGGGGCGAAATATCGCGGCGAATTCGAGGATCGCCTCAAGGCGGTGATCAAGGAGATTATCGAGTCGCAAGGGCGCATTATTCTCTTCATTGACGAGCTTCACACGGTGGTGGGTGCGGGCGCAGCCGAAGGCGCCGTGGACGCGGCGAATATGCTCAAGCCGCCGCTGGCGCGGGGTGAGCTGCGGACGATTGGGGCCACAACGGTGGACGAATACCGCAAGTACGTCGAGAAGGACGCAGCCCTTGAGCGGCGTTTCCAGCCGATCTTAGTGGAAGAGCCCACAGTGGAGGACACGATCTCGATTCTCCGTGGATTGCGCGACCGCTATGAGCAACATCATAAAGTGCGTATTCGCGACAGTGCCTTGGTGGCGGCGGCCACGCTGTCGCATCGCTACATTTCCGATCGCTTCTTGCCGGACAAGGCCATTGACCTTGTGGATGAAGCGGCAGCCCGGCTGCGCATGGAGATGACGTCGCGGCCAGAAGAGCTTGATGAGGTCAAGCGGCGCGTCATGCAGCTACAAGTGGAAGCGGCTGCGCTGCGCAAGGAGAACGATCTGGCTAGCAAAGAGCGATTGGAAAAAATCGAGCGCGAGCTTGCTGACCTGCAGGAACAGGAGCGCAAACTTGAGGCCGAGTGGCAGGCGGCCAAAGCGATCGGCGATCGCATCGCCGATCTCAAGCGTCAGATTGAAGAGATCACGCACGAAATCGAGCTGGCCGAGCAACAAGCGGATTGGAACCGGGTGGCCGAGCTCAAGTACGACAGGTTACCGAAGCTACAGAAAGAGCTCGAACGGCTTCAGTCTGAAAGCGAAAGCAGCATGGCGCGACGCGAGGTGACGGAAGAAGACATTGCCGAGATCGTGGCGCGTTGGACCGGCATTCCCATTTCGCGGCTACTGGAAAGCGAAGCCGAGAAGCTCGTGAAGATGAACGAGCGGCTAGCGCAGCGAGTCGTCGGTCAGGATCACGCCATCGAGGCTGTGTCGAATGCTGTGCGGCGCGCCCGTGCGGGCTTGGCTGATCCGAATCGCCCCATTGGCTCGTTTATTTTCCTTGGTCCCACCGGAGTGGGGAAAACGGAGCTGGCGCGTGCGCTTGCGGAGTTCCTCTTTGACGACGAAAACAATATGATCCGCATCGACATGAGCGAGTACATGGAGAAGCACTCCGTGGCGCGCATGATCGGTGCCCCGCCCGGCTATGTGGGTTACGAGCAGGGCGGGCAACTCACGGAGGCAGTGCGCCGCAAGCCGTACTCGGTGGTGCTTTTCGATGAAATCGAGAAGGCGCACCCCGATGTGTTCAACATTCTGCTGCAGATTTTGGAAGACGGGCGGCTGACGGACGGTCAGGGCCGTGTGGTGAATTTCCGCAACACGGTGCTCATCATGACGTCGAACATTGCGTCGACAATCATCGAGCAGATGGCGGGCGGCGATCCGGAGAAAATGGATCGTGCGGTGCGCGAGGAGCTGCGGCGCTATTTCCGGCCGGAGTTCCTCAACCGTGTGGATGAGATCATCATCTTCCACGCGCTGCGGCGCGAGCACATCGAGCGGATCGTGGATATTCAGATGGCGCGTGTGGCGGCGCGGCTGGCCGAGCGCAAGATCACGCTGGAACTGACGCCCAAGGCCAAAGAAAAACTTGCGCTGGAGGGCTACGATCCTGCTTACGGCGCTCGACCATTGCGGCGCACTATCCAGCGGCTCATTGTGGATCCGTTGGCGTTGCTCATCCTGGAAGGTAAGTTCCAGGAAGGGGATCGCATCCGAGTGGATGTGGAGGCCAACGGTAAGATCACCTTCGAGAAAGCCTAACGCAATGACTCACGGAGGGTGCGGCCGACGCGATGAAACCTGAAATTCTTCACAGGCACTTGCCCATCGTGGCAATCGTCGGCCGCCCCAACGTGGGCAAATCCACGTTGTTCAATCGCATGACGGGCCGCCGCAAGGCTGTGGTGCTCGACACGCCCGGCGTCACGCGCGACCGCAATTACCACGTGGCGGAGTGGAACGGCACGCGGATGTTGGTCGTGGACACAGGTGGCTACGAGAGCGAGCCAAGCCACGCGCTGAGCCAAGCCATGCGCGAGCAAACGCAGTTGGCCATTGATGAGGCCGATGTCATTATTCACGTGGTGGACGCCGAAGAGCCGCTGAATCCGACGGACCACGAGATTGCGGATTTGCTGCGCAAGGCAGGCAAGCCTGTGTTTTGCGCGGTAAACAAATGCGACAACGAAGCTCGGCGGCTGAGTGCTGTGGCGGAATTTGCGGCGCTAGGCACGGAGGTCTATCCGATGAGCGCCCTGCACGGCCTACGCATCGGCGAGTTGCTGGATGCGGTGACGGCGGCGCTGCCGAAGCGCCCTCAAGAGCAGGAAGCGGAGCTTTCGCAACACGAAGGGATCCGCGTGGCGGTGGTCGGCCGACCCAATGTCGGCAAAAGTACCCTTGTGAACAAGATTCTCGGATTCGAGCGGGTTATTGCGAGCCCTGTTCCTGGCACGACACGCGATCCTGTGGACACAACCTTTACGTATGACGGCAAAGTCTATACCCTTATTGACACGGCTGGCATTCGGCGACGGGGAAAAATCGAACGCGGTTGCGAGAACCTTTCCGTCCTTGCGGCCCTCATGAGCCTCGAACGCTGCGATGTGGCTCTGCTTGTCGTCGATGCGACGGAGGGTCTTACGGATCAGGATGCGCACGTGGCCGGCTACGCCGTGGATGCAGGCTGTGGGTGCATTATTGTTGTGAACAAGTGGGATGCCGTGGAGAAGGACGAAAAAACGGCAGGTGCCTTTGTGAAAGCGCTGCGTGCACAATGGGGATTTCTCAAGCATGCACCTGTGGTGCATGTGTCGGCTCTGACTGGGCTGCGCGTGCCGCGGATCTTCGAGCTCGTGGACAAGGTCTTTGCGGAATATACCAAGCGCATCGACACGAACGAGCTCAACGAGTGGCTCCAGCAGAGCTTGGCAAGGCAGTCGCCACCGATTCACAAGGGGCGTCAGCTCAAGATCAAATATGTTACGCAGACGGGGACAAGGCCTCCGACCGTGACGTTTTTTGTCAACGATCCGGAGCTTGTCTACTATTCGTACGAGCGCTATCTGGCGAATCGGTTGCGAGAACGGTTCGGTTTTGAGGGCGTGCCGGTTCGGCTGCGATTTCGAGAGAAATAACAGATGTGGCCCAAACGTGTGGATGTTAGCAAGCGTTCTTATCTATTAAATTAACTTGTCTTTCTTAACTTTTTCGTAACATGCGAGAGAAGGTGGCGGGGCCTGTCTTTTTTGCTTCCGCTTTGCAAGGAGGAGAAAGGTGTCAGCCTTTCTATGTCTGTTTTTGGCGTGAGCGGCAGGGGCGGGCTACCGCAGAAAGCCTGCATAGGCGAGGGCTTTTTACGCGTGGCGCCGGGTGGGGCCACTGACAAGGTCGAAAGCCGTGCAGAAGGCCGCGTAGAACTCGCGGATGACATGGGCCTCGAATTCAGAGCAGAAACCTTCGTGCACGCCGCGTTGCACTTCGTCGAACATCGACACGAGATGCGCTTGGAGAGTTTCGAGTTCTTCACGCGAGTACTGGGTGAGGGTTTTACGGAAGTAATCTACACGGGGATCACTGGGCTCAAGCTTTGGCAGCTCTACGGGCGCGGGGTGGGGCGTGCCCCCCGTGACGTGTCCGAAGGTGCCCTGAAGGATTGTTCCGCGCATGGCGGCTGCAGGCGTCTGTCCCTGCGGTTCAGGTTGTTGCAGCTCTGGCTGGGTCACCGGCGCTTTGCGCGGTGCGGGCTGGCCAGCAGCGTCTTCGAGATCTTCCACCCCCACGGAGCGTTTCAACTCTCGGAGCCATTGTTCGTACTCGAGTTCACGTTCGTCTTTGATTTCGCCGAGTTGCGCCTGAAGTTCCAGGGCTTTTTCGACGCGCTCACGAAGGTCCTTGAGAGTCTGGTCGCCGGGCACATGACGCAGGCCAAGGTCGATGGTTATTTTGGCCCGGCGCAGGTTATTCTCACGGATGTAGTGGCGTGCGGCGGTTGTCAGCTCGTCAATCGCTTCGATGGTTTTGCCTTGCCGCAGGTAAACCTCGCCGAGGATGCGATGGGCGTCAGGATACGTCGGCGCCAGATCGAGGATACGCTTTGTGACCTCGACGGCATCGCGCAAGCGTCCTTTTCGGATGTGGCGGTCTACAACCCATTTGAGCTGCTCGACGGCGTCCTGCTCGCGGTTCAGGCGTGAGTAGAGGTACGCGAGCTCGGTTCGCACCTTGATGTCGTCGGGCCGGATCACCATGAGCGACCCGTAAATCTGCACCATCCCATCATAGTCGCCGCGCAAGCCAAGCTGTTCCGCGGCGGCCAGGTATTCGCGATAACCGTTTTCTTTGTCGCCGAGCTCTAGATAGAGAGCGGCGAGGCGGCAGCGCGTGGTGGGATTTGTGGGGTCGAGGCGCACTGCCTTTTGCAGCAGAGGAAGGGCGTCCGTGTAGCGCCCCTCCACAATGAGGCGTTCTGCTCGCTCGACAAATTCTGTCGGGGTGGCGCCTTCATTGAGAATGCGCGACATGGCTTCGCTGACGTCGCACCCCATGTAAGCAGCGTAAAATTCTAGGAGATTCCCGCCCTTATGACCTTCGCAGTTGGTAAACTGGCATTTGAAAGTATTGGTATCCGTGTAGATCACGAGGGAGCGGCGGATCTGATCCTTGTGCAACGGGCAAAAGAGACGGATGGTATTGCCCTCGCGATAAAGCGCATTTTCATGGAAGCCCATTTTTAGCAGCAGCTGCCATGCGTCGAGGGAACTGTTGAATTCTTTCTCTTCTTTTGAGAAAAAATAGTTCACAATCTCACCGTCTCGCTAAAAAGTAACGCTCTCGTGAACTTCTATTGCACATGGCCCCGTCATGTGTAAAGGATTTTGATATGATTGGCATATTCGCATGCAATAGAGAACTTTGTCCGCGCAAGGTTGCGCTCAGGTTGATGACGATCGTTGGGGGCTTGCTGTGGCTTGCGTCTCCGCCTCGCCTTTACGCGGTGCCGCGCGATAGAGTGCTGCATCGCGATGGCACGAAGGTGGAGGGAACAATCGTCGACGAAACGGCGGAAGTGATCGTTGTGGATACCAACAAGTACGGGAGACTGTATTTCCGAAAGCGTGACCTCGTGAAGGTGGAGCGTGGGGTAGATCCGGATGCGCAGCAAACAACTGCTCCGCGCGAGACCCCAATCTACGATTATCGTGTTTATATTCCCGAGGGGCCGGTTGATCCAGAGCGCCCAGCACGGCCCATATTTATCGCAGAGTTGATTCGACGAGGATTGACGCCGCCTCC
>JBMFRB010000010.1:49996-99841 GCA_049968255.1 Candidatus Sumerlaeaceae bacterium
CGCCGCCTCCCGCAGAATCGGTCGGCAAGCCAGGGGCCGCATCTGAGGTCACGGTGTCGGCGCGGCCAACCGAATCGCCGGCTGGGCCGCGCGAGCAGGTCGTGGCAACTGTGGCGCCTTCGCCCTCGCCGCTTGTTGTGCCCACGGCGACTTTGGCGGCGCCCGTGGTTGTTCAAGCGACTCCCACGCCGGTCCCGACGGTTTTGGCAACGCCTGTCGTTGTTACTCCGCTCCCCACCCGGATGGCGAGCCCGCCTCTGTCGCCTGCGCCGATGACGGAAGCGACGGCGCAGCCGACGCCAGCCGAGGTTCGGATGTCCGCGGCCCCCACGCCTGTCGGAAGTGTCTTGGATGCTCTCCTTGCCCCAGCCATAAAAGCAGTGCCGACGGCCTCGAGCGCGAGCTACGTCGGTGGAGCGTCTTCGTCGGCCGCCTCGATGCCTGCTTCGCAGTCATTGTCGGCGCCGGCATCCCCGTCCCAACAGTCCTTGCTGGGCAGTGTTATGGATGTGAGGGGCACGGCCCAACTCAAGCGGGGTGGGACTGTGCAAACCTTGGCGCGCGGAGTTGGCGTGATGGTGGGCGACACGATCCAGACGGGTCGGGACTCGGTGGTTGTGGTTCGGTGTGCTGACGGCGTTGGCGTTGTGGTCGGAGGCGAGAGCGAGATAACGCTGGCCAAATCTGCCCCTGCAAGCGGGGCGGAAATTGGCGTGATTCAGGGATTTGTTTGGTGCGCGGCAGAGGCCGGAACCGCCAAACCGTTGAGTCTCGCGGCCATCGGATGCGTGCTAAGCCCCGATCTTGCCGACGCGCGCGAAGGCTATGCGCTGAAAATGGGGGTGGTGCCTAGCGGCAAAGTGGTTGTCGCTACGATGCGCGGTCGGGCCTTGCTCAACGACACTGTTCTCGACGCCGTCATGTCGGTGGATGCGCAGAGAGCGGCTTACTATTTGCCGGGGAGTCGAAAGATCGAGGAGCATGGAGAGTTGTTGCCAAGCCTTCAGGCTGAGCTTGACACTGTCCGAACGCTCCTCGGCGCAGGAGGGAAATGACCACTTCGGCTGACGGCTTATCGTTTGAGGGTGAGGTGCGCCCCGGCGAAGTCGCATGTGTTGGCTCTGGAGCGTGAGTAACCTGCGACAACATGGCACGTGGGGAGGGGCGTGGGAAGTATTGCGCGGCACGAAAGCTGCGTGTGAGCAGTTAGGACGCACGTCCTTTCTCACTCAAGGGGCGATCCACCTGTGTCCACCCCGATGCCAACTATTCTTGCGCTGGGTGATGCATGGGAGAAAGCCGGAGCACCGGGCGACCGAACAGCGAGGTGCTAAGCGCTGATAAATGTCGGTGAGGGATGGCGGGGTGGTTGGTGTGGAGGGTGGTTTGTGCGCGAGCCCGGTTGTGGGCGGCGGCCATTGTCCGGATCACTGACAGTCGAAAGGCGAAAAAGTGTTTGGTGATGGGTGGCGAATGTTTCACGCTACGGGCAAGAGGAAATGTGAGGCTGGTGCTCTTGCCAGGGCCTCCGTGCAGGGAACGGGGCCGCGGAGCGCTTTGAGAGCAATTGAAAAATCATGGGATGGGCGCATGATGTTTGCAGGCCATTCGGGGCCTGACCGCAATAAAGCTTCTATTGAGGGACGTGATGCCGCAATTGTCCAGCTTGGCAAACGGCACCGAATTTGCTCTGGTAATAGCGCGACGACGCAGAGAAAAGCGTGAGTGAAGCAAGGACAATGACAATGAAAGAAATGATAAAAAAAGTGTTGAATAAATGTGGTGCTCCGCTGTTTGTTGTTGCAGCTATGGTGGTGATGGCAAGCACGCCTACTCCGGCGGCGGCTCGATCGAGCTGGTATGTCAGCTTTTCGACTGGGCCCGTGTGGGTGGCGCCGGCGCCCGTCTATTATCCAGCGCCGGTCGTGCCGTGCCGACCCGTTTATTACCATGAGGAGTGTTATCCGTGCCCACCGGCGGGTGTCTATTATCCGGGGCCGATCATTTCGGTCGGCTACTATTCCGGCCGCCCCTATCACCATCATTGGTATCGTAGATAATTTCGACTACCCCTCATACCCCTCCCTGAAGAGAGCCCGGTTCGCGGTGCCGGGCTCATTTCTTTTTTTGGGGCGACTCCCCCCGCTGGATTTGCCCCCGCTTATCCACGTGAGGAGGACAAGCGTTGCCGCGGCTTGGGAGTGGCCCCCGCGCTTCGGGGCGACGCAACGCCTTCTGCGAGTTCTCTGGTGAAGACCGGCCGCATGGCCGTGGCAATGGCCAGCAGGCCCGTTGCGAAATCTCGCGGCAGGGTTGACTCCTTTGGTTAAGAATTTTGGAGCAACGTCGACCGAAGCGTGGCGATATCCTTGAGCGGCGTAGGGCCGGGCCACGTAATCGGCCTTGCGCTGCGACGGCCTTGAGAGGCATGATAGGAGAGAGAGGAAAAGAATACTGAATAAGTACACTTTTCCACGCGTAAGAAGGCTACACGATGTTTCTAGTGAAAATACGAATGCAATTTGCGGCGGCCCATCGGCTAGCTCGCCATGATTGGACCGACGAGCAAAATTTTGCGCTTTATGGCAAGTGTGCAAACGTAAACGGCCACGGACACAACTACGTGCTCGAAGTGGCGGTGGTTGGCGACGTGGACCCTGAAACAGGGATGGTCGTGAATTTTTACGATCTTCAGAGTGTCGTCGAGCGCGAAATTTTCGACAAGGTTGACCATCGCAATCTCAATGTGGATGTAGATTTTTTGCGAGGCCTCGTACCGACGGCGGAAAACCTGGCTAAGCGCTTCTGGGAAGTGTTGGAGCCCCACATTCGCCAAGGCAAACTTTACTCGGTCACTGTGGCGGAGGGTCAGTCGAACATTGCGACCTATTTCGGGCCGCAGCCGCAGCAGGTTGCTTTGCTAAAGGAGAGATAACTCATGTCGGCGAGTCCAAAGTCTACCCTTCGGGAGCGGATGGAAGAGGTTGATGAGATCGCGTTAGGCGATCTTAATGGCGAGGTGCACAATGTCGAGCTTGAGGCGGCGGTGCGGCGCATCCTTGAGCTGATCGGCGAAGACCCGTCGCGCCAGGGGCTCGTGCGAACGCCTTTGCGTGTGGCCCGTGCGCTCGAAACCCTCACCAGTGGCTACATGATGTCCGTTGAGAAGATCGTCAATAATGCGATCTTCGATGAGGATTACAACGAGATCGTGTCGGTGAAGAACATTCACTTCTTTAGCCTCTGTGAACACCACATGTTGCCGTTCTTTGGCATCGCCAATGTGGGCTACATCCCGAATGGGAAGGTGATTGGTCTATCGAAGATTCCTCGGATTGTGGACATGTTTGCGCGGCGCCTGCAATTGCAGGAGCGTCTCACCGCGCAAGTGGCCGAATGCCTCAATAAGATTTTGCAGCCTCGTGGGGTGGCCGTGGTCATGGAGGCCTACCATCTGTGCATGATGATGCGTGGAGTGGAGAAACAGGATTGCCTCACGGTGACGAGTTGCATGTTGGGCGACTTCAAAACGAATGTGCAGACGCGCAACGAGTTTCTTGAGCTGTGCGGGCGGCACTCGCTAAAGAGTCGGTGAATTGAGAATGCGCTGGCAGAGCTGGGGATTTCCTCCTTGTTCGTTATTCATTTTTGCTTTGTTCTCCGTGACCATGCAGACAAGGGTGCCGAATACATGGAGGCTCTGATGAACATTCAGGGAGGGATTGAGATATATCGAAAGCCATGAGTGGCCGCCGTGTTTTATTCATTGTCCCGCCGACCGGTCTCTATATTCGCGAAGACCGGTGCCAAACTCCCATCGAAGAGATGAAGACGATTGCATTGCGGCCACCCATCGATTTGATGTATTCGGCGGCCTCGACGGAGCGGGCCGGCTGTGAATGCAAGCTGGTGGATTATCCTGCGGAGCGCAAAGGCTGGGCGGAGCTAGAAGCTGACCTGAGTGCGTTCCGCCCCCACGTCCTCATGATTTCCATCACGACTCCTTCATTGGCCAAAGACGTGGTGGCGGCCGAAGTTGCCAAGCGCATCGACCCGTCAATCCTGACGGTTGCCAAAGGTGCGCATTTTCTCGTTTATGATCGAGAGACCCTCGAGCGCTATCCTGCACTCGATTGTGTGATCCGAGGCGAATATGAGCTGACGGCGGCCGAGCTTGGGCGGGGCGAGCCGCTGGAACATATTGCGGGGATCACGTGGCGGCGGGCCGACGGCATGATCGTGCAGAATCCTCCGCGGCCGCTCATCGACGACCTCGACTCGATCCCCTTCCCAGCGCGCCACCTTGTCCGCAATGAGCTCTATTTCCGGCCCGACACGATGGAGCCACAGACGACGATCGTGACAAACCGTGGCTGCCCGCATTCGTGCATCTATTGTTTGGCGCCTGTGGTGTCGGGGAAAAAGAACCGCTACCGCTCGGTGGAGAATGTGCTGGCGGAGCTGGTGGAGTGCGTCGACCGCTTCGGCATTCGCAATTTTCTCTTCCGCAGCGATCTCTTCACTCAGAACAAAAAATGGGTGATCGAACTGTGTCAGGCGATTCTTGACCGCGGCTTGAACATTGAGTGGGCGAGCAACTCGCGCGTGGACACCATTGATGCTGAGCTTTTGGGGTGGATGAAGCGTGCGGGGTGTTGGATCATTGCCTACGGCGTGGAGAGCGGCAATCAGGAGATGCTTGACCGCATGAAGAAGCGGGCCACGGTGGAGCAAGCCAGGGAGGCGATTCGTCTGACGCGGCAGGCCGGTATCAAGAGCAGCGTTTATTTTCTTATGGGCTTGCCGTGGGACACGCCAGAGACACTGGAGGACAACGTCCGGTTCGCACGCGAGCTTATGCCGGATTTTGTTGAGATCTTCTACACTTATCCGTTCCCGGGTACCGAGTTGTATCGCATCGCGGTGGAACAAGGTCTTCTGCGCGAGGGCGAGATTCCCGTGGAAGCTTACTCGCGTCCGGCCATTGCAGGCTTGAGGATGACGCGCGAAGAGCTGGCCGCGTGGCGCAAGAAAGCTTTGCGGCGAATTTATCTCCAGCCGCGCTATATTTGGCGGACGTTGGCTGGCGCCCGGTCCCCCAAGGAGTTTGCCAATTACGTCAAATACGGGTTTTTGGCGCTGCGCGATCTCATGCGTCGCACGGATGGCTCGGCGGATAAGGATGCGGAGCTGCAGGCGAAGGCCATGGATTAGCGAAGGCAGGAGACTGGTTGCGTGGGTGAGTTTCGGCCGAGGTCAGGAGGACTTACGCGGTTTTTCCTTGCAATCGTGGCCCGCAAGAAAAGGTTTTTGATGGTGATTAGAGGAATCAGACAGGAGACCATTTTTTATGGGTAGACGGCTGCTTTTTACGTCTGAAAGTGTTTCAGAAGGGCATCCGGACAAGGTATGCGATCAAATTTCCGACGCGATCCTTGATGCTTGCGTGGCGCAAGATCCGAAAAGCCGTGTGGCTTGCGAATGCTTGGCCACCACAGGCCTGGTGGTGGTCGCTGGGGAAATCACAACGAATGCGACGGTGAACTATGCCGAAGTGGCGCGGCAGGTGCTGCGTGATATTGGCTACACGGATGACGACTACGGCATAAATGGCGACACCTGCGGTGTTCTTGTGGCACTCGATCGCCAAAGTCCCGACATTGCCATGGGAGTGGACAAAGAAGGCGACGACCAAGGCGCGGGGGACCAAGGCATGATGTTTGGTTTCGCATGCGACGAGACGCCGGAGCTCATGCCGCTGCCCATCATGATGGCGCATCAGCTTCTCAAGAAGCTGGCCGAACTGCGCAAAGCGAAGACGTTGCCCTATTTGCGTCCCGATGCTAAATCGCAGGTGACCGTGGAGTACGAAGACGGCGAGCCGAAACGCATTGAGACGATCGTGATCTCGACCCAACATGCGCCTGATGTGACTCCTGAGGACATTAAGAGAGATTTGCTTGAGCACCTTATCCCGGCCGTCGTGGACGAAAAGTGGTGGAACCCAAAAGACACGAAAATCTTTGTGAATCCTACGGGACGTTTCGTCGTTGGCGGTCCGCATGGCGACACGGGCCTCACGGGCCGCAAAATAATAGTGGACACCTATGGTGGCATGGGACGCCATGGCGGTGGCGCTTTCAGTGGTAAAGATCCTTCGAAGGTGGACCGCTCGGCCGCCTATGCGGCACGCTGGGTGGCGAAGAACATTGTGGCGGCTGGCTTGGCTAAGCGCTGCGAAGTCCAAGTAGCCTACGCCATCGGGGTGGCGCAACCAGTCTCGATTTCGGTCAATGTGGACTCGAAAGGCACGGGCAAATACGACGATGAAACGCTGACGAAGCTCGTGGAGATGACATTTGATCTCCGGCCGCGCCGCATAATCCAGCAGCTGGATCTTTTGAAACCAATTTATAGGCAGACGGCGGCCTACGGTCATTTTGGGCGTCCGGAGTTCTCGTGGGAAAAGACCGACCGGGTGAATGACTTGCTGGAGAATCTTAAGAAACTGTAGGCGGGTCAAAGAGTTAGTTGTTAATTCGCTAACATGATTACAGACAGATGGCATTGGCGGCGGAGTGCAGGACCAACCGTCGCGAGACGATACGCTTCGACGTTAGGCAGCATGGACATTGCACTCAAAGAATGGGCGTCGGTAGCCCGGGCTCTCGAGCTGGGGCTGCAGATCGTTTTGCTCCGCAAGGGAGGTATCGCAGAGGTTGAAGGGCGTTTCGAAGTAGCCCATCGCGAATTTCTGCTCTACCCCACATATGAGCACCAGGATGAGCGGTTAGTCGTTCCGGAATGGCGCAAGTTGGTCCGTCAGACGGAAGCTGAGCACGTGCCAGGCAGAGTGACGCTGACGAGTTGGGCGCGTGTCGAGCAGATTGTGCGCGTGCGCGACCGAAGTGAGCTTGACCGCCTTGGTCTGGAACACATTTACACGCCGGCGTACGTGGATATGCGTTTGAACTACAAACCAGAGCTGCCGCTCTACGTTTTGGTGGTGCGTGTGTTCAAACTGCCGGCTGCGGTCGTCATCGACGAGATGCCGGAGTACGCCGGGTGTCGTTCGTGGGTCGAGTTGCGAGAACATGTCTCGACCGACGAGTCGTCACCGGTTCTTACGGACGAGGAATTCGTGCGGCGATTGGCGTCGCACCAGGTGGACCTGACGTGAGTTTTTCCTCTGCGTCGGCATAGCGTTCCCATTCGGCAACGCTGGTAGGGGGCGTGTGCGCGATCTCGGCAAATCCGAAGGGTGCAATCGGCGTGGGATTGGGCGACCAGAGCGTCGTGGCGAGAACGGGCGCCGCATCCGGGTTTGCTAACAGGGCGTGAGAGGTCCCGTGAGGGTAGATAGCCCATGAAAATGGGGCAAGGCCCCAGGCGCTGAAATCCCGCAAGGAGAGATCACCCGAAGGGGTCTGCGCTGCGAAATCGGCATCCAGGAGAGGAAAGCTCACCTCTGTCGCGTTGATTTTGCGGCTAACCCATTGGCGCGTCGAGCGCTGGAAGATAGCCTCCATTGTCCCATGCCAATCCCAGCGAATCCCGACGCTACTGGGATCGAAGATCAGCTCGATAAGCGTGTTCGTCAGGCAATCAGCCACGAAGGCGTCGTAGGAAGGCCAGTTGGCAGCTTCGGTAAGGGCGAGTGCCCAGCCAGCTTCCAAGTGTTTTCCGCCAATGGGCTCAGGAACGGTTGAGTCCAATCCGAAGAGAACAAGGGCTGTATGGCCCGCGGTGGGGATGATTGCTGCTGCGCGTTGCTGTGATCCCAGGGCGACAACGTAGAGTGGCACCGCGCACAGGTAGGTGCCCTCTCTTTTGGCTGTGATGATGGATGAGGGTGAGACCGCGCACGGGAGGCTAACCGAGGTACCGTCGACGCGCCAATCTTCCCATTGCTGGAAGCGTTCGTCAGCCAGCAGGGCGACAAAAGCTTGTGGCGCGGGGTGGGCCGACGTCGCGAAGGTTCGATCCGATAGCCAGATCACGCGGGCATGGTCCTGAAAACCGAACATGTCCGCATTTGTGCCTACACTGTAGCTGAAGACGTCGCTTGCGGTTGATCCGGCGCGAGCAAAGATCGGTGCAAGTCCCGTTGGCGACGCCTGTTCGTAGATTTGAGCAACCAGTCCTTCCTGGCCAATGAGCGAAGCAGTGGTGGAGGCCACTGAGCCAAGGCTAAATGCTTGCGAGATGTAGCTCGCTGCTTCGGTGTGAAAGTTGCGCTGGCGCACGAAGCTGGGCAACGGGCGGGGACTCAGGAAAGCCTCGCGCAGGAAGGGCAAGAGTGGCCGCGCCCGCAGAGAAATCCAGTACGCGGGATTGATGTCGAGGCTGTGTTTGGCTGCCACCATTTCCGCGAGCCGCGTCGGCGAGTCGAAGCCATCGTACCCGAGCAGTGCTGCTAACATAAAGGTGGTCAGGCCGGCGCCGCCGCGCAGGCCGTCCTCGTAAACACGGCTAAAGGGACCAGCTGGTTGGCGGGGGGAGGGGGCATAGAAGAGGGCGACGTCAAACCAAAGGCGTTGGCGTATGTACTCGGCGAGATCGCGGGTTGTTGGGTCTGTTGCGTATTGCGCTATGAGACCGAGAGCCCAGTCAGAGACACTCGTGTACACCGGGCTTGCCCACTCGGCAGAGGCGCCGCGGTCGAGGAAGTCACTGTGGGCGTATTCGAGTTTTGCACGAGCTGCGCTTGCCCAGGCAGAATTGTCAAATAGACGTGCTGCAAGCGCGAGCGTGGCGGTGCCCATAAAATAAA
This sequence comes from Candidatus Sumerlaeaceae bacterium, assembly GCA_049968255.1. Classification (GTDB taxonomy): domain Bacteria; phylum Sumerlaeota; class Sumerlaeia; order Sumerlaeales; family Sumerlaeaceae; genus DRVG01. The sequence continues at coordinate 58,770 of JBMFRB010000010.1, forward strand.
AATTCTCATAGAGTGGCGGGAAGCTGAAACGGGAAGCCACACCCTCGGTGACATACCAAAGTGCTGTGCGAAGTTCATCAAGCGTAGGAGGCTCGAGTGTTGGTGGCGGCGAGAGGCATAAATGCGCGAGCACAGGCGGAATGAAAAAGGTTGAGGCGTTTTGTGGGGTGCGAAGGTCTGCCGCGTTCACGAAAAACCAACCGTAGGTGGGCGATGTTGATGTTCGGTCCTGGGCTTGGGCAATTGTGCGAAGAATGGCGTTAGCCCGAGCGTGGCTAACAGTCGAGAGATCGTCGAGCAGAGCCACGGCGTAGTAAGCGTCCTCGCGCATCCAATGAAAATCGGAATCTGGGTCATTGGCGAGCCAAGTGCCGGTGGTGTCCTCGTCGAAGAAAGCATTGCCCTTACGCAGGACGAGTTTGTGCCAGCGTTCGCGAAGGGTGGATGTGGTGATTTCTCCGCTTGGGGCTGAAGAGCCAGCCGGTGGCAAAACTTCGAAGTGAGTCCAGCGAATGCGGCGTGTGGTGGGCAAACGGAGAATGATGTAGTGGGCTCCTGGGGAAGCGAAGGTCACAGGAATTTCCGTGGAAAGCGTTGTTGATGGGTCGTAGACAAGCGTCGTTGTCCACTCGTCCTCGTCAGAGAGCGCGAAGCGCCGAAGAAGAGCGGGTTCGGTTGTGGCGCCGGCGCCGGCAGGTATCGTGAGCTGAACGCTGCCAGTTGAACCGTAGTCAAAGTAACTGGCATAGCGTGCCCCGCGCCATTCGAATCGAGCTTCGTCGAAGCGCAACTCTGCCGCGGCTGGCAGGGCCGTGTGAACGAGCGCAGCGAACAGAAACCAGCGGCCGAAGCACGCTGCGATAAGGGATCTGATTCCATGGACAGTCACAAGCCAGTTTATACGACGCGCAACGGTTTGACTGCAACCTTGATCGCGTCGATGTTTGTGCTGCTCAACGCGCGGCTGGACGCATCTCTGGTACGCAACGTGGTGAGTGTCGAAACACTCGTTTTTGCTTCGCGCACGTGGAGGCGCAGATTCTGGCCAAAAGGTGAGAGTCTGTGCAGAGAACATTTCATCGCCTGATACCGCTTCAAAAAGAAAATAGCCTGCGACAGGCACAACGTGCCGAAAGAGATCAAGTTGCTCGGCTGACTCAACCTTCGCCGACACATGGCCTGAATAAAAGAAAAATTGTCTTGGTTAGCCCCAGCTTCTGTGCCAACCGATGCTTTGCGGAGGGAAAAGCCATCATTCGTTTCTCGGCAAAGCATTAAGTTTGTTGGAAGGACGGTGTGATCATGAGAAAAGGTTTTACCCTCATCGAGTTGCTCATCGTCGTGGCTTTCATCGCCATTCTCGCAGCGATCGCGGTCCGGAACTTTTTGGAGGCGCAAACGCGTTCGAAAGTGGCACGCGTCAAATCTGACATGCGGAGTCTGGCGACGGCTGTTGAATCCAACACCGTGGACAACAACAAGCTGCCGACAGTGATTGTGCTCGGGAAGACATACACAAGCTCGAATCCGTTTGGTGACCACAGCATCGTAACCGCAGCTTCCACGGCGGCCAATTGTGTGAGTGTGCGCTTCTAGCATCTGACGACGCCGGTGGCCTATATCACCTCGGTCTTTGTGGATCCATTCCGCCCGACCGGTTACGGAGTAAGCTCGACGAGCAGCGTGGACATCTTAAATGACACCTACGACTACTTTGAGGCCTACGATTTTACGCCAGGGACGGGCTCTTGCGATCAAAGCACGGCGAACTGGCGCGGCGCGGGCATTACGTCTGGGGCCAACTGGCGTGTGGTGAGCGCCGGGCCGGACCGGGTAAATTTCTTTGGCGGCGGCTACGCACAACAGTTGCCGATGCCGGATCGCTCGTTCGGTCTGGATTACGACCCGACAAATGGCACGGTGAGCCGAGGTGACATTGTTCGGGTGTCGAGTGCGGCTGGGCCGATCAATCCCGTGCCTCTGCCCTCGATCGATCGCATCAAGAACGTTGACAATGACACGTGCTGATCGGCCAAATGTGTGATGCACTTTGAGCATCACCACCAACGGCATATCGGTGCCGTTAGAGCTTTTCGTTACTTTGCGTTTGGATGGTGTCAGGGAGCGGAGCGCTTGGCTTGTGACTGTGGCGAGCCCCGTTTCCAAATTTCCACGCCATAGGAGTCTTCACGAGTAAAGGGCGGCTGGCCGTAGAGAGCAACAGGGGCATAGTTTGCGCGGAGCCAAGTCGTGAAGCGCTGCGTCAACAGTGGCGGATAGCCGAAGTAAGGGCGATGAACGAGCGCGATAAAGTTGGGGGCCGCTGATGCATAGGCCGCAAGGATTTTCTCTTCTCCGTAGAGGGCGACTTCGTACGGACCGAGTTGGTGATAGAAGACGGGGTTTGAGCGCTGAGTGATGTAGTGGATGATTGACCCGCCCGGAAGTGCAGCAAATGTTTCGCCTGGCCCAAGCCGCACCATCAGGTCGCGGCACGCGTGAACAATGGCGTCAGCGTTGGGGTGACGTGGCGGCGGCAGTGTGTAAAGTCGGAGCGTGGGGGTCTCGACCAGATAACTTTTCTCCCTGAGAGTTACGGCGCTTTTCCCGACATGGGCCAAGAGAAAGGCCAATGCCAAGCCACCAAGCATGGCCCGCGTCATTGTAAGTGAGACCGCGTTACCAATATGCCTCTGCTGAAGAGCGTGATTCGCCACAGCGGCGCTAAACAATAATGCGGGCACGGCTTGATAGAAGCCGTATTCATTCATGCGCGGATTGAGCCACATGCGGCTGAGGAGCAGTGTGGCGAAAATTCCCCACACAAGAACGACAATTTTCGATCGAACGATTTTATGGCCCGTTGTTGTGTTGCCCCGACTTTGCTTAATGCGCAAGAGCTGGATAAAAACCATGCCTAGCCCCAGCAGGGTCCACATGGGTATGCCCCGCGGAAGCTTCTCGATGAGGATCCGATAGGCGAAGGCGGGCTCCGAGAGCACGAACAAGGGTAGTGGCAAGAATGAGAGAACGCTCAGCAGGCGGATTTGCCCCCGCGACACCGGTTTTTGTCCGAGAATGTATCCCCAAAGGATGGCGGCTCCGAAATAGAGGAGTCCAGCGCTCCCCCATGCGAGCATGCGCAGTAGGTTCGCCGCTGGTGCATCTGTGCCGAGCTGTGCCTGCTGGCGGAGGCCCGAGAGTGCGGTCGGGGAAATTGCAGCGAAAGCGGCCCCGAGGACGCTGGGTATTTCCCGCGCTACATAGTGAAGCATGGCGAGACTTGTGGCACACGCGGCTACGCCGATAGCGGCAACTATTGCCAATGTGAGAATTGAGCGCACTTCGCAGCCGCGTGCGACAGTCGGTTTCAACCGCAACCGGAATGCATGCCCAGTGAGGAGTGCCAGCCAGCACGCCACGGCGATTTCGGGTTTTGTCAGTAGTGTGGCCGAGGCGCAAACAAAGCTGGCTAGCCACCATCTGCTCGAGCGCGGCTTGGCACCCACCTCTAATCCTTGCGCAAAGAAGGCCAGTGCTCCGAGCGCAGCAGCCATGCCCACGGTGACGGCATGGCTGTAAGGTGCCACAAAATTAAAGTTTGTGCACAGGGGAAGAGCGGAAAACACGCTGAGAAATTGGAAAGCGACGGTGGCGAGATTGGCAGTTGTGCGTCCCCACGCGTGCGCAAAAATCCTCCAAAGGCTCACACACGCCAAGGCGGCGATGGCGAGGTTTGAGGCCTGAATGCCATGGTTGTGGTTTCCGAGTACGCGTAGCATGGCCGCGTTCCAGGCTAAAGGAAGAGGGCCATAAATGTAGGCGAAATCGCGGTAGGGCACGCGCCCCTCCTGAGCCACAAGCCACGCGTTATAGAGCTCGTGGGGGAAATCAATGAGCAGATCGCCGAGTCGATCCCAGGTAAGAGCAGCGAGCACACCAAAGACGGCAGTATTGAGCGCCATGCCGTAACGATTGCATGTCGCGAGGAGCCCGCCTCTCATGGTCTAGTTGACCTTGGCTGAGGACGAATGGGTTCTGTGCTCGTAGATCTCCACGCCGTGAGAATCCACTGCCGTGAATGGTTGTGCCCCGATGCGCTCTTGGAGGTTATAGTTTTGTTGGAGCCAGGTGAGAAACGCCTGACCGAAAGTAGGCGTTGTGCCGAAAAGGGGAACATCGGGCGTGAATTTGTGAATGAGGGCGATGTAGCGTGGGGCAGCTTTGTCGTAGGCAGCAACGATTCGATCCTCTCCAAAAGCTGAGACCTCTACCGTCGCGAGGTGATCAAATGGCGTGGGGTGAGGCCGGCGTAGAACGTAATGATAGAGTGTGCCTTCTGGCACCGCGGCGAAAGAAGCGCCGGCGCTGGTGAGTTGCTCCATGCGGCGCAGGCCAGCGAGGAGAACGTGGGTCTGTTGAAATTTCTTGGGTGAAGCGGGTACGTACAGGCTCAGGCCCGGCACGTGGATAAGCACGGTTCGGTCGCGCGTATTTTTATAGAGCGTGAGCAGAGCAGTGAGGACAAAGACGAACCAGGTGCCGGCCATGAACGCACCTCGCAGAATGGTGGGGAGTGGTGGACTTTTGGCGCGTGCCGCCAGGGGGGCTATCCAACGATGCGCGGTCCATGCAAAGACTAAAGCCGTCGCGGGGAGAGCCTGATAGAAACCGTATTGATACACACGTGTGTTGAGAGGCATGCGGGCAAGCATGAAAAGTGCGAAGCTTGCCCAGAGGGCCCGGGTGAATGCAGCGCGGTTGGGGGCACCGGCGTGGGTCAATGTGCGCAGCGCAAGGAGCCAAAGCAGAAATGTCCAGACAGGAAGCGTCCAAGGGAGGCGGAACCAGAGGACATTTGCGGCCAGGTCCCAAGCTGTGGCGAGGGGCACGAGGGGGAAGGCGAATGCAAAGGCAACGAGCCACCGGCGAAGATTGGCCGAAGGAGCGCTTTGCGCGCAGAGTCGGATCCATCCTTCGGCGAGCGCAGCGGCGGCAATCACTGATCCTGTCCACATAAGCATTCGCGCGAAGTTTGCGAGAGGCTCATCGAAGCCGAAGTGATGCAGTTGGCGGCTCGTCGTGGCCGTTTTTGGTGAGATCACCCCCCACGGACCTTTCATCGCACGCCAGAAGAGCTGAGGGGGAAGCACGTGGGAAAAGTATGCCGCAAATGCAACGCATGGCAGAAGAAAACCTGTGCCAAAGGCCCCGGCGAGCCAGAGGCAGCGCTGCATAGATGGCGCCTGGCGCAGCAGCACGACAAGTGCTCCCAGCGACGTCACGGTGAGCGCCAGCGCCACATCGGCGCGGGTGAAGAGCACACAACCGTTTGCAACACCGGCGAGAAAAAGCCACACGGCCTGAGGCCAATGCGAAGACAAGGCAAGGGCGGCCAATCCCCATGTGGCGAGGAGCATTGCATGAAGTGAGCTTTGGTTGTAAGGCGCGATGTAGTTAAAAATTTGTGCCTCAAGGAAGCCGCCAAAGATGAAGGCGACCTCGATCATGATCAGGGTGAGGTTGGCGGCAAGTCTTCCCCAACCGGAGCGAAGAATGACATAAAGGGCCACGGTAGCAGCGCAGCAAGGCAAGCGTTTGCGGCGAAGAGGACATCGCTATGGCTTCCAAACAGGCGGAAAATGAGGCCGTCGAAGACGAGCGCCCATGCCCCGTGGGGATGTTCGAAGTCGAGAAAAGGGCGAGCGCCGTCTGCAACCCGCCATGCATGGTAGAGCTCGCGCGGCGTGTCCACCAGCAGGTCGCCGAACCGCCTCCAGGTCGCTAAGAGAAGGATGCCGAAAAGAACTGCTGCGCAAGCTTCGAGTCCATAGCGCTGCAAGATGTTTTGATGCTGTCGTGGTTCGCTAGTCACCTTGTTGCCGTCCGCGCTGTCTCGTCACGCACAGGATTGTGGTTTGAGATATGACGTGGAGCAAGCAGCGTCAAGTGCGGGAAGAGGTTTGCCCGAGAGCACTCTGGGGAGAGCTGGGGAATAGGGTTCTTGCGCAGCAATAGAAGTGAGCAGGTGTGCTTCGCTAAAACGACAATAGGAAAGGCATCAGGATGACGATGGGCGGAGCTCGGGACAATGTCGCGGCGCGTGGAGATTCAGCATTGGCGGGACTCATTCGTCATGGCTTCGGCCTCAAGAAGGAAGTCAGCGAGGCCATAGACTCGGATTATCATTCTGACGTTGTCGAATGGTTCAAAAACCACGACTATTTCGGCGTCTTCGATGGCATCGAGGTTCATCTGGCGCGCGAGCTTGGTTTTTGTTATGGGGTGGACAAGGCCATTGATTTTGCGTATCAAACGCGCCGGCGTTTTCCCGACAGGCGGATTTTCCTCACCGCTGAAATCATTCATAATCCTGGGGTCAACAGGCGTTTGCGCGAACTAGGAATTCATTTTCTCGCGGGCCGCTACAAGGGCGAGTTCGGCTACGAGGATCTGCGGCCCGAAGACGTTGTCATTCTGCCGGCATTTGGCGCCACGGTGGAAGAAATCGCCCTGCTGCGCGGGCGCGGCTGCACGCTGGTGGACACGACGTGTGGCTCAGTGATTCATGTGTGGAAGCGCGTGGAGAAATATGCCCAGGAAGGCTTCACAGCGGTGATTCATGGCAAATTCGCCCACGAGGAGACGCGGGCGACGAGCTCGCGCGTGCTTGAATACCCAGGGGGGCGCTATCTCATCGTGCGCGATAAGGAACAGACTGCACTTGTGTGCGAGTTTATCAGAGGTAAGATTCCAGCGTCGCAACTCATAGAGGAATTTGCCGAAGGAATGAGTCCAGGGTTTGATCCCGAGCGCGATCTTGTGCGCATCGGCGTGGCGAATCAAACGACGATGCTCAGCAGGGAATCGCTGGAAATCGCCGAAATGCTTCGGCAGGCGTTGGCCGAGCGCTATGGCGAGGAGCACATCGATGAACACTTCCGCAGCTTCGACACGATCTGTTCGGCTACCCAGGATCGCCAGGATGCCATCCACGAGTTGGGGCGCAAAGGGCTGGACCTTATCCTTGTGGTGGGGGGCTTCAACAGCTCGAACACAAGCCATCTCATCGAAATCGCCTCGCAGTATGCGCGCGCGTTCCACATCGAGGATGCTGCGGATCTCATTTCGGCCCAGGAGATCCGACACAAGCGATGGGATCGTCTCAAGCCGGAATTGACGCGGGATTGGTTGCCTGCGAAGCCGTTGCGCGTGGGCATTACGGGCGGAGCTTCTACTCCCAATCGCTCAATTGGCCAAACAATTATGCGGCTGCTCGAACTGTGCGGTTGTGAGCCACGCTTTGACGTCGAAAAATAATCCTTAGCTGTCCGTGTACTACTTTCGCGGTTTTTCCCTGTGGGCCGTTAGCTCAATCGGTAGAGCAGCAGACTCTTAATCTGTTGGTTCCAGGTTCGAGTCCTGGACGGCTCACTTTTTCTTTTTTCGTTTGCCTCGGATGAGGGCGCGCATCGCGTGTGTGTGCCCGTGCGTGTTCATCACCTCATCACCATGCACAACGGGGGAAAGCGCCACCCTGCGACGTTTGCGCCTGGGCGCTATTCTGGTATCTTTTCCAGTGTGGTGCGCACGAGCTTGGCGAGGGGAGCGATGGTTTGTGCATCGAAGGCAAAATGCAGTCCTGCAGCGCGGAACAGCTCGGGGAGCGGACGTGATCCCCCCAGTGCCAGAGCGGTGCGATAGTTGGCGATCGCTACTTGGTCGTTGGACAGAAAATTCTGCCAGAGCTGCAGCGCGCCGAGTTGCGCAATGCCGTATTCAATGTAGTAAAGCGGGACACAGAAGAAGTGGAGTTTGGCAATCCATGAGCATTCGCGCCACTCCGGATACTCGCTCCATTCGAGCTCGTCGCCGAAGCGCTCGTCTAAGGCCAACCAAGCCTGAGCGCGCTCGGTGCGAGTGTGCTCAGGGTGCGTGTAGAGCCAGTGCTGGAATGTATCCACGCGGGCAATCCACGGCAAAAGTTCCAGGACCTCCTCGAGGTGTTCCCGTCGCGCTCGTGTTGCATCCTGGGCGGTGTAGAAGGCTTGGAGGCGTTCACACGACATCATCTCCATGCCCATCGAGGCAACTTCGCAGAACTCTATCGGCGCGTGACGGTAGGCGAGCAGTGGCTCGGTGCGGGTGGACAAAGCATGGAAAGCATGCCCACCTTCGTGGAGCAAAGTGAAGACATCTCGGTTGCGACCGGCTGCATTCATGAAAATGAAGGGCAGGCGCAGTTCTTCCAGTGTGGATTGATAGCCGCCCGGGGCCTTGCCTTTGCGGCTGTCGAGGTCGAGCAAGTGCTTGCGGCGGAGGACGGCGAATTGTTGCTCAAAGAAAGGATGAACCGCGCGGAAAATCGCGTTGGTGCCCTCAATGAGCTGATCCACCGTCTCGAATGGTCGCAGGGGGGGGCGGCCGAGTGGGTCGGCGGCCAGATCCCATGGCGCGAGGCGCGCCAATCCCATGCGCTTGCGGCGGTGCTGGCGCAATTGTCGAACCAGAGGCACAATGTGTTTTTCGATGGCCTCGTGAAATGCCACGCAGTGCTGAGGCGTGTAATCGAAGCGGCCGAGATTCGCGAATTGGAACTCGAGAAAGTTCGCGTAGCCGGCATTGCGGGCGATTTGCGTGCGAAGCCTGATCATTTCATCGAAAAGCGTTTCGATTTCTTCGCGATCGCGTAGCTGGCGGCCCACAGCGGCGCACCACGCCGAGCGGCGAAGATCGCGCGCTGGCTCTTCGAGCAGCTTGTGGAGCTGCGGCAGGGTGAGCTCCTTGCCGTCGAGGACGGCCGTCATTTCGCCGTAAAGTTTTTGATAACGTTGCGAGAGTTTTTCGTCCTCCACTTTGAGGGCGAGATTTTCCTCGCGGTAGAGGCGAACTTCCATCTCACGTGCGCGATCGTAAACGAAGTAACGCTCGCGAGGAAGGGCGTGCCGGTGTTCGCATGCGACATATTTGCGATTCAGAGCGAATGTTGCGCGCTCGATGTTCGGACGGATGTCTTCGACGAATTCCAAGTAAGCGCGTTCAAACTCGGGCACGTCCGTGTGACACGTCATCCGAATGTAGCGCACAGTCTCTTCTTCGTCAACGGCTGCGCGCAGCTCTGAAAGGTCGAGCAGCCACTGTTCAACCTCTGGGCCGCTGCCAAGTTCGCGCCGTTCGAGCTCGTCGAAGTAGGGCTGCATTTTTTCCCAAGTGTCGAGTTGGGCATGTGTCGGCAAATAGTGGCGCGGGAATTCTGGTTTTTTGCGAAGTCCATCGAAGAGATCCATCGTGTGTCCTTTCTGGCATGAGGGTCGCTTGGCTTCGGCGGAAAGCGAAATTCTGGCTAAGGCTCAATGTGAATTGTGGCTTTGTGCAGGGAGGTGGTCCGATCCTTGGGCGAGCCAATGAGATTGAAACCGAGGAAGGAGATCGACGTGGGGGCGGACTTCTGGGCTTCGTCGAATTCGAAGCCGATATCCGTGGCGGGCGAAGGAGCCAAGGCGCGGAATTTCACCGTGAACAAGGTGCCGCCGGCTGGAATTCGTGTGCGGCTGGCAAAACCCATCTGATACTGCAGCTTACCAAGCTGGTTGTAAGCCACGTTACGGATGTGGAAATCGAAGGGCAGATCCTCGTGATAGGGGGCGTCGTAGGCGTTGATGCCTTTCGTAATCCAGCCGTCGTCATCGTAGTCCACGACCTCGAGGGCTGCGGGATCAAAGGTGATAGTGACTTTCATGGAATCGACCTCGACGCGGTTTGGGTTTTCGTAGACTACGTCGACGAGGAACTCGTCGCCAACCTTGACCGAGGAGCGGCGGGGGCGTAGCGCAAGGGTGATTCCGCCAACTGCTATGCCGTCGCTGATTTGGCGCGCCAGCACGGCGCCAGTCAGCGGGGCCTCTTCATCCTGCATTTTCTGGAGAAGTTCTGGTGTGGGGGCGACGGCAATGTCCGCCCCGAGTAAACCGCGTCGCGGCGAAGGCTCGAGTTCATCGCTTTCCTGAGCGTCGTCCGCACCGCTTTGCGGCAAGAGGAGATTTTTTTCACCGTCGAGCACGCGGGTTGGCAGATCGGCAGTGTTGACGAAGTCGAGGGAGGTGTGTTCGGTGGGGGCGAGCGCCTTCCATTGCAGTTTACACACGACAAAGAAGTCGTCCTTGCGTGGCTCTGCAAAGTTGGCGTGGTAGTAAAAAATGCCGCGGTTGGTATCGGCTTTTGCAACGGCTGGTTCTTTAAGCAAAGCTGAGATGCCATTGTCATCCACGCCTTCGAGCTGAAGCACCTTTGGGTCGTAACGGAGGGATAATTCGATCGAATTGAAGTTCGCTTGTTGTCCATTGCGAAACACAATTCGTGTGACGATCGGCTGCCCCACCTGGGCCACAGTATGCATCGTAGAAGCAAGATCGGTGGTTTCGATGGTAAGGATATTGGTCGAGGGGGATGCTTTCATTTTGAACTCAACGGTCGTTGCGCTGCGGCTCTGGCCCCCAGAGGAGGCTTTTTTCTGGGGAGCCTTTTTCCCCTTCACGGTCTTTTCCGTTTTCTTCGGTTCCGCTTTTGCGCCTTTGGCGCCCGGCTGGTTACTGGCACGCTCACGGGTTTTTGTGCGGTCCGCAGACGTTTTGTCAGTCGCATTCTTTTTGGCGGTGCGATCGGACGATCGTGACCCAAAGATGCTGTCTCTCGTTCTGGACGATCCAAATCCAGAATCGGTTGAGCCAGGGTAGCTGCTTCCCGAGGTGGAAGCTCGACGGTTGAAGGTACTCGAACTCTTGCCCAGATTTGTGGAATCATCGGCGGCAGCCGTCGAAGGGGGCTGGCACAGGAATACGATCATGAGGGCTATGCAGAGCAGCACATCATTCCAGGTTCTGAGCTCGCGGATTTGCCAGTCTTTCATCGTGCGGTTTCTCTCATTTGGTCAATAGGGAGCACTTTTATTCAAGCACCAAACTAGCATCAAAGATGCCACTGCTGATCGCAGCGTGCCAGGTGCTGTACGATTCGGATTGACGCCTTTTATGATCGGATTGTTCACTCCAGGTGGATTCACTTGAAAAATCTCTGGTTCTGGTCAGCAATTTCCAAGGGGATGAGGGAAAACGTGGAAAGTTTACGGTGAAGGGAAAACGGATTATACTCATAAAGGGTTTCACGTTTGAGCCATAGAGAAGAGAAATCCTCACGACCCGCAATAAAAGAGGGCATAACGTGCCGGCCGTAACGTATGTGCCAAGTTTTGAATTGGTTCTGACGCGCCGCTGCGCCTATACGTGCGGCTATTGCTATTTCACAAATCGCCCGAGCCCCCTGCCGCCGTCGCGGAAGGTTGTACGGCGCTTGCTGCGCCTAGCCGGGCGGCTCGACGTCAATCAGGTCACCCTGACGGCCGGAGAGGGGATTGCGGACCTGCCGGAAATTATGCGGGTGTGCCGCTACTATGGGTATACCACGTGGTTTGAGTATCTCACGGACCTTCTTCGTACGATTGAGTCCACCAATGGTCGCCCACTGGTGCCTGTGCTCGATGTGGGCGCAATTAGCTTCGCGGAACTGCAGAAGATGCGGCTTGTGGTGCCTGCGTTGCGGATTATGCTGGAAAGCGCGGATGACAGCTTGCTTTATCGGGCCGCGCACCGTGGCGCCCCGCAAAAGTCTTTTGCGGCTCGGCTGCGTGCCCTCGAAACGGCGGGCTGCCTGGGTGTGCCGGTTGTCACGGGGATTCTCGTCGGTATAGGAGAACATTCCTCGACGTGGGCAAGAGCGGCAGAGGCTATTGCCTCACTGCACGAGCGATATCATCACATTCAGCAGTTTGTGCTGACGCCGTTCCAACCGTCGCCCCGCACCCCGATGGAACTGCATGCCCCACCAAGCGTGGAGACATTCACACAGGCATGCTCTGTAGTGAGAAAAGTGCTCGACAGCAGAGTCATTGTTTCGGCGGAGATTGGTGGACGGCTAGATTTTTTGGGGCCGGTGCTCGAGACGGGGATTCGTGATCTCGGGGAAATCCGGCTTGCCACGAGTGAGCGGGTGGATACGGAGCTGGCTTGCGCTTTGGCTGAGGTTGGACGGGCGCTCGCCAAGGACGGGCTTCAGTTACGTCCGCGCCAGACCCTTGTCAACGGCATCCGATCGCGTGGGATTTTGCCCGCGGAGATCATGGGCTTGCTCCGACGTCAGCGCGAATATCAACGTCCCCGGCGCGATGGAAATGACAGCTCCGCCACGACCGCATTGTAGACGCTGTCGGGGCCTTGCAGAACAAGGATATGAATAAACGAGCTTGATAGCTTAGCGGGATCAAGCTGATCGGCCCGGTTCTCTCACTTGGCGCGTTTCTTCGTGCGGATTCGCATAGATTCGGCGTGGGCATAGAGCCCCTCCGATTCAGCGAGTGCAATGACGTGCGGAGCATCCTTCTCCAACTGGGTGGGCTCATAACACAGCACGTTACTCGCTTTCAGGAAAGCGTCCACACCAAGCGGGGAGAAGAAGCGAGCGGTTCCTGCCGTGGGCAGCACGTGGTTGGGTCCGGCGATATAGTCGCCAACAGCTTCTGGAGTGTAAGCGCCGAGGAAAATGGCGCCGACGTTCGAAATGCGCGCCGCCAGCTTCTCGGGGGCTCGGGTTATGATTTCGAGGTGTTCGGGAGCTTTTAGTTCGGCCACTTCCACGGCCTCGTCCGGCGTGTCCACCCGCACGAAAAAACCGGCATGGCGCAGCGAAGACAGGGCCTGCTGGCGGCGCGGCGCATTTTGTAGCTGAAGACGCAGTTCTCGTTCCACGGCGTCGAAATCAAAGTCAGCCCCGATGCCCACGAGCACAACCGTTTCGCTGCCTGTGTGTTCGGCCTGGGCAAGAAGATCAGCGGCCAAGAAATCGGCGCGAGCGGTTTTGTCGGCGATGATGAGCACTTCACTCTCGCCGGCCACCGAGTCTATGTCAATCTGGCCATAAAGCAGCCGCTTTGCCGTGGCGACAAAGATGTTGCCTGGCCCCACCACCTTGTCCACTTGGGGGATGGTCTCAGTCCCGAAAGCGAGAGCTGCCACCGCCTGCGCGCCGCCAACCTGAAACACATTGCGCCCAAGGCCAAGCTGATGCGCCACGGCGAACGGTGTAAAGTGTTGGGCATCCTCGCGCACGGGCGGTGTGACGATGTAGATTTCCGGCACGCCGGCAATCAACGCAGGAATGGCGTTCATAAGAACCGTCGAGGGATAAATGGCTCGGCCGCCTGGGACGTAGACGCCGACACGTTTGAGCGGGCGGATGCGTTGCTCGAGGCGCATGCCACGAGTGCGTATGACGTAGCCTTTGCGCAGTTGTTTGCGGTGGAAGCGCTCGATGCGCTGCTTGGCAAGCGTGAGGGCAGCCGAAAGTTCTTTGCTCAGCGAGCGCCAGGCGCGTTGGCAAATGTCGGGTGCCACGCGTAACGTCTCGCCAGAGAGCTCGACGCCGTCGAAACGCTTCGTGAAGCGAATGACAGCTTTGTCGCCCTCGCGCTCAACGGCGCGGATGATTTTTTCCACAGCTGCCACGATTTCGGGCGGCGATTGATGGGTGCGCCGGAAAGCGCGCACTAGGTTTTCGCGATCGCGGGGATACTCGAAGTATTTCATCATGGACGACCTGTCGTTCTCCTTACTGAACAAGACACAGCACTTTTTGCTTTGAATTCGCGCGGCACTTGCGGCGACATTCACAAATAAGGTCGACCATGTATCTGGCGAAAGTCATCGGCAAAATTATCAGCACGGACAAATACGACGCTTACGCGAACAAGAAGCTGCTCATGGTGCAGCGCATTTCGCTCGACGGCAAGGCAAGTGGGCTGCCGACGATGGCCATTGATTACGTGGGTGCGGGCGAGGGCGACATTGTGCTTGTCGGCGCGGCGCCCGGTCTGGCCTCCACAGTTTTCAAAGTTCCCAAAGCACCAATCCGTGAGCTCATCATGGGTGTTGTCGACCGCGTGGATATTCCCGGTCTTGCTCCTTACGGCAACAGCGTGCAGCGCTCGAAAAAGTGACACCAAGCCCACCCTTGCTGATCAACATGATCGTTTTCGTCGACGGGGGTGGAGATTTCGGCCAGTCACGTGGAAGGCAGTTTTCGTCTGCCTCCCAGGTTTAGCCGCAAGACTAAGATGTGTGGGAATTCACACGAGTGGGAAGAATCCAACAGCCTCTTTCTCTCTCGAGACCACTGTGTTGGATAAGCCAAAGCTTTGCGCTCCATAATCCAGTAAGAATTTTTGAGAACAGCAGGAGCAGGTGTTGGCGAAGTCAAGAGGTGACGCGTCCGGCCATGATAAAAGCGTAGAGTGAAATAAAACACGGTGGATAGGTAGAGCTGCGCGTGCGCGATATATTAGTAGGATTCTGGGGGGAAACACAAAAGATGGTCGGGGCGACTGGATTTGAACCAGCGACCACCTGAACCCCATTCAGGTACGCTACCAGGCTGCGCTACGCCCCGACCATTGCCTTTGTATTTTAGCGGGGGACGGAGCTTCTTATTCAACTGTGGCCATAGGAGCAACGGGCACCTGCGTGTGCGGAGTTTGCCGGCTTGTCGCACTAGGGGGATGAAAAGCGCAGCAACGTTTCGGCGCGGGGCTCCAATCGCGGAAACAAGTCCTTGTGCCGCAACAGCGTAGATGCGGTGGGTCCGAGTTTCGGGCTTACAAAACATGCGCCAGAGCTGAAGCGTTTTCCACGACGCGACCGTGCTAAAGAGCTGCGCCACGCAGCTGGGACGCAGGCGCTAGGCTTGTGGGCGAGGAGGTCTGCGGTTATTTTTTCAGGTTTGTTCTCACCGAGCGAGCGCTCCCGGTTTTTTTTCACAGCGGATGACCAGCGATGAAATTTCGGGGGAGGTTCTTCGCAATCCGCAGGCGAAGATGCTGGCACACTCTCGAAAGCCACGATTCGTGGTCGTGCACTACTGCGCAGGTTGGGTCATGGTTTTGAAAACGTAACCCTGTTTGCCCTCGGGCAAAGTCACACGGTAGCCGATGCTGTCGGGGTCCTCTTCGGCTGGCAAGATGGTGCCAGCAGGAAGTCGGTTCAGGACGCGTTTGCCGCGCGGATCCGCGTAGACAGGGACGGGCTCATTTGGCGATGCGTCCTTGATGCGAAGCTCGACCTTCAGCCCCTTTGGACTTTGGTTGCTTGCTTCCCCGCCGAAAATCTCCGGCCTGGCGTCTTCGATGCGTACAAGGTACGGGCGGCCCTCATAAACGACCTGATAATACTCTCCCCCTGGACTCAGCTTGAGCACGCGCTCAAAAGAGAGTCGGGTGCCTGCGGGTAAATCGAGTGTTTGTTTTGTCGGTGCATCCGCGAGGAAAAGCGGGATGCGCTCGCCGGCCACGGCGTTTGCTCGGCCGAGAATCACACGGGAAATTTCTGCGGGCTTTGGTGTGAGTGGCAGCGCTGAGGGGGACTCGACATTTTCCCGCAGCAAACCTGGTGGAGGGGGTGCTGCTGTCACCCGGCGGGGCGATGGGGCGCTTTGCGCATCGGGCCCTTGTGTTGGGCCGATCGGGGTCGGCTTGGTCGCGGCCGCCACATCAAACCCCACTGGGGTAGGTGTTGGCGAAGGAACCACAGCTGTCGGACTCATCTGTGCCTGAACCACTGGAGTCGGGGATGTGGAAGGAGGCGCGGCAGGCATAGGTGGGGCAACTGCTGGTCGAGAGTGCACCTCTACGGCCGGAGTCAGTGGCTGCATGCGCATGATAGCGACGATGCCAAAAATGCTGAGCGCGACAATCACGATTCCGGCAAACGCGAGAATAAGAGCAAAGTTGCGATCGCGCGTCGGCAGCGGTGTCGCTACGGTGAGGGTAGCGTGCTGGTCGGACGTGGGGCTCTGCTTGTTTTCGACGTGCGTCTTGAGGTTTGCTTCGCCCGTGGTCTCACTGGGAGGGGGTGGGCCGGCGGGTTGCTCTGCCTCCTGCGGTGTGGGCACAGTGGAAGTAATTGCATGGGCGGCGGGCTTGACGCGGACGTCGGGCGCCAGGGCGGCGAGCGCAGCGGCAAGTCCGCCATAAGTTTGATAGCGGTCCTCGGGATTCTTTGCGGTCATCTTTTTGATGACCTCGAGGACGCGTCCATTTTCGAGCTGCTTGAGGTATTCGGGCTCAGGCAGCGGATCCTGAATTTGACGCAGTAACACCGTGAGTGGCGTTTGGCCTGTGAAGGGCAATTCGTTCGTGAGCATCTGGTAGAAGCTAATACCGAGCGCGTAGATATCGCTGCGGTGATCGGCCTCTTCGCCGCGTGCCTGCTCTGGGGACATGTAGTTTGGGCTTCCGATGGCAGTTCCCGCGACGGTCATCTGCGAATCGTGTTCGATGATTTTCGCAAGCCCGAAATCCGCAATTTTTACGCGGAAGTCGCTGGAGATCATCATGTTGCTGGGCTTGATGTCGCGATGGATGATCCCACGCGCGCAGGCGTAGCCGAGCCCTTCGACGGCCTGAAGGAGGATGTTCACGCACTCCTTGAGGGGCAACGGACCGAGACGCTTGAGACGCTGGGAGACCGTCTCGCCGTCGACGTATTCCATCACCATGTAGATGATGGGACCTTCTTCACCGATTGCATAAACCTGGACGATGTTGGGGTGGTTCAGGCGCGCTACCGCGCGCGCTTCGCGGTAGAAACGCTTTACGGCATCTTCACGGGCCATGAGTTCCCGACGCATAAGTTTGATGGCCACTTCGCGATCGAGCTTGGTGTCGTGGGCGAGCCACACTTCGCCCATTCCGCCGCGCCCTAGCAAACGCAGCAAGCGGTAGGGACCAAGTTTTTCGGGTACATCCACGATCATCGTGGGATCAGGGCCCGTCGCGGAGTCTAATGAGTGGTCCTTTGTGTTGAATTCTTCAGGCATGTCCACCGCCAGACGTCTTCACTTTCGAAAGCTTTTTATAGGTCAACGTGCTGAGAATGCAACAGTGGAAGTTTATCAGAGATTGGGGCGACGGAGCATCACGGCGCGAGTCGGTTCACTCATAAAGTTCAAAAAAGGCCGTTTCGCCGACTTGGCGCCAATGCGAGCGAAGGTATTGCGTGAGGGGATAACGCGGAGCCAGGGGCCGCAGCTTCTCTGCCAGCGCATCGGTTTCGTAGCGTGTCACGAGGACCGTGACTTGACCGCGGCTGGCCTCCAGCGCGCGAATGGCTTGTTCGCGCAGCACGCTGTTGGGTAGCTCCACTTCGTTGTCCCAAACCAGGGGCAGGGGATTACGTTGCGCGGCGCGAATCCACCATGCCGAGCAATCGGGCAGGATTGCATATCGACGCCGCTGTTGCGTGAACGAAGTTGTGAGATCACGGAGATCTGCCAGCAGGGCTGCGGTGCGTACGTTTGTGCGCAGGTAAGCCGCGCCTGCCATCACGCCGTCGAGCGATGCCGTGAGCGCCTCTGCCGGTGCCTCGCGATAGATTTTGTGACGACGCGCATCATGAAAAACAACGATGAGGCCCCCGATCGTGAGGGTGAGGGCTATGCCATAGAGCAATTTTGAATGGCGCCGCATTGTGAGACGCTCGGGAGTAAGAATCGCGAAAATTGCACACCACAGCGCGCCGGCGGCAAGAGCCGGATAATTGACGGCGATTGAAAGAGCAGAGCACCAGGCGACGATGGCCGCTTCGGTGGCGAAGAGGGCGAGGGCGTGCGAATGTCGTTTGCGCCTTGCGGGGAGCGCAAAATGAGGACGCGTTGCGCTGCTGCCCAGGGCAAGCCCGAGCGCGACAGCAAAAAGATGGATGGACACCTCAGCAGGATGCCAGAATAACAGCCACGGCAGCGGCGCGAAGATCCCCGCTACAAAGAGGAGCGAGACGGCCCCCTGAACTCGATATCGTTCGCAGAGAGGGTGACGGCGAATGCGGCCCAAAGAGATCCAGGCGGCAGCTGCCGCCACGACACCCAAAAACGGGGGATATTGAATCACATAAACCGCGAATGCGGTGCGGAAAAAACGAGAATTTGCCGTGAGCTGTTCGAGAAGCTGGCGGCCGCTTCCCTTGAGCAAGAACAGCGCTGTGTAAGCGAGTCCCGGCAGGATCGCGCAGCACCATGCACGCCAGTTGGGTCGGTAGGGCGAAACAAGAAGAAGCAGCGGTACAGCGAGGGAGAAGCTCTGTTTGCTCAGAGGGGCAAAGCCAATGAGCAACCAGCCTAGCAGGCGAAGCGACGAGCGCGAAGACTTTGTGGCCGCTAGTCCTAACGAAATCAAAAAAAGGCCGTCAATAGTATGCCAGGCCATGATGGGAAATGTGTGAGATCCGAGAAAGAAGGCCCCAGCCACGCACAACAGTTCCTCTGAGGGAGTCAGGACTTTGCGTAGGACGTGGCGCAGGAGAACGCTTGCCCAGAGCCAGCTTATGAGTGCCCATTGCAGCCAAACGATGGCGCGCGACAAGAAGATGACGGAGTTGCCTCCCCACGCCACCACTGGCGCCCACAGCACGTAACTGAGAGCCGTGCGTACCGAAAAAAAATCGCGATGGGGCCATTGGCCATCGAGCACTCGTCGCGCGAACGCAAGTTGGAGCCCATCGTCGGTTGGGTTGAGTCCAAGAGGCGAAAAAAGCGCGTGGCAAACGAGTGCGATGATGATCGCGAAGATGAGTGGAAGCACACGCACAACGCGGTGTGCGGAACCGGCGGTGAAAAACAAAAAAGGTGAAGCTTCGAATGGAAGCTCCACCTTTGATTGATTTGCGGACATCGGTCTGCTCGACCGAACAGCGCCTTAGTCAGTTTGTCTTTTTCCAAGGTGCATCGGAGAGAGCTGGCTGCGGAGTAGCTGTCGGGGCCGCAGGCGCGGGCGTCTCGGCTGGTGTGGCGGCGGCCTGCGGTTGAGGGGTTGGTGCCGGAGTCTGCGCCGTTGCTGGAGTGACAGCGGGCTTGGCCGCGGCACCTTTCAGCACGGAAGGAACATCGAGCTCGATGCGCCATCCTTCTTTCGTTCGCACGAGTTCGAAGGTCCACGTGACCTTCTGTCCGTCGTAATAGGTGATCAGCGACTCCACGCGGGCCCCATCCCCACGGAGAACGACTTCGTTGCTGGCATTGCGGATGGTGCCATCGTGGGTAATTGTGTCGAGGACGCGTTTGAGTCCACCGCCGAGTGCCGAATGTTCACCTTCGAAGTATTTCTGCACTGCGGGTGTGAGGGCGCGTTGGGCTTGGGCGTAATGGCCGAGATGGGCTGCCTGAAGGAAATCCGTGACGAGTTGCAACGTGTCGGAAATGTCGCGATCGCGAGCCAGCGTTGTTGCGTCGACCTTAGTTTTTTCCTCTTCCGTCTTTTTCGGTGTAACCTTGGGCTTGGGTGTCTCCTTTGGGCGGCTCACCTCGCGAGGCTTTTCTGTTTCCGTTCGTTCCGCGCGCCGTATAGTGCGTTGGGGCTCGGGCGCTGCTTGGCGTGCAGAGGGCGCTTTTGTGGGTGCGGGCGTGGTCTCTACAGCGGGTGCCTGCTCTTGGGGTGCGGGCGTTGCTCGTACACGGCGGAAGAAACTCCGCGGCGTCGGCGTGGGGTCGGCAGCCATGCTTTCTCCGCGCCCCAACACTTGTGCCATTGGTAGCGATGGGACGACTGTGGCCATGAGGAGCAGCCATCCGAGGGTTCTCTTGTTCATCCTCTTAGTTCCTCTCTTTCGCTGATTTCAGGCGATTCTCATTTCGGTGCAGTCACAAATTCAGCAGTGCATGCCATGCTAAGCGCAAACGCAAGTCCTTAGTCAGCGTTTGCGGAACAACCGCGACGAACCGGCTGCAAGAATTTTGCGCACAGTTTCTTCGTTGTGCGATCCAACATAGATCCGGCCGAGGGGTTCCGTATCGGAGATGCGCATGAGCATCCACGAGCCGTCGGCCAGATAGAATTTGATGCCATCCATGTCGCTCACCCGCTGGACGCGAATGCCGGCAAGAGTTTTCGGTGGAGCTTCGCGCAATTCGAGAAAATTCTGGCGCAGTGTGGCCACGGGAAAATGTTTGTCAATGCGGCCGTAGGCGAAGGGCCCCGTGCGCTTGCGCAGCTGGCGAACGAGTTGAGTGATCGTGGTGGCGCGTGCGGCCAGCATTTCCACGACCAGCAAGCATGACAGGATGCCGTCGCGCTCAGGGATGTGGTATTTGTAGCCGAAGCCGCCGCTTTCTTCACCGCCGATTAGCACATCGTGGGCGAGCATCTTTTCGCACACGTTTTTGAATCCGACGGGCACTTCGATGACCTGGCAGCCGTAGTCGGCTGCGATGCGGTCAATCGTGTCGTGCATCGAGGTGGTGCGCACCACGTCGCCGCTCCAGCCGCGCGATGAAACGAGATACTCGAAGAGTAGCGGCATGAGATCGTGGAGTTGCACGAACTGCCCTTTTTCGTCGAGCACACCGAAGCGGTCAGCATCGCCGTCGGTGGCTAAGCCGAGTGTGGCTTTTTCCGCCCGGATTGCCTCGCGCAAGGGCTCGAGGTTTTGCGCGATAGGTTCGGGGCCACTGCCATCGAAGAGCGGGTGAATGTCGCTGCGCACGCTAGCCACGCGGATCTTTTGCTTGCGCAGAAATTCATCGACGGTCGCGATGCCGGCCCCGTGCATAGCATCGAAGACAACGCTGCCACGAAAGCCGCGGAGTAGGCGCAAGTCGAGGAATTGCTCGATTTGCCGCCAATAGGGGGGTGCAAAATTCTTTTCCACGAGTTTTCCGCCGAGCTCTTGGGCCACGGCCGCGCTACTCAGCGCGTGAAGGTAGCGTTCGATCGCCTGTGTGAGGTCGGCCATGGCTGGCCCGCCATAAGGACCTTTGAACTTGATGCCATTGTAAGGATAAGGGTTGTGACTGGCCGTGATCATCACGCCTAGCGCCGCACGGTGATGGCGCACGGCGAAACTCAGTACGGGCGTTGGGGTTACGCTCTCGGCTAGCCAGACGGTGGTCCCGCAGCGTGCAGCCGTTTCTGCAAATGCGCGTGCAAACTCGGCCGACAGAAAGCGGGTGTCGTAGCCGACAACGATCGGGCGCGTCCGCTGGTTGGTGTCGCGAAGGTAGCGTGAGGTTGCTGCTGCAATTTTCCGAACGTTGTCGAAAGTGAAGTGGTCGGCAATAATAGCACGCCATCCATCGGTACCAAAACGTGGCAAGGCCTCTGGCGCAGCCGCCAGAGGCCGCACATCCTTCTTAGGCACAGCTCAAGCCACTCCTTTGCGATGAGTTCTCTCTCTCACTTGGCCACCTCGGCGTCCTGGGACAACCGCTGTTGTGAGGCACAAGTGGTGCGGCGTTATTCTTCTGCTTTTTGCTCAGGCTTTGCCGAACGCTCGCTCAGAAGCTGGTGGCGGTCGAAGGTTATATCGTAGGCTAACTTGAGCGCCTTGATCTTTTTCTTTATCTCAAGAGGAATCTCGCCCGACGCATCTGCGAGTGCGTTCTCGCCCTCGATGGCGGCAAGTAGCAGCTGCTCGACGAATTCACCCACGGGGACTCCCTCCAAAATGGCCAAGGCGCGCAGGAGCTTCCCGATGTTCTCTTGCACGCGGATTCCTACGAGAACACGCTTGAAGGCAGAGTGTTTCGGTCGACGGCCGCGGCGGCTTTTGGCAGCTTTGGCAGCATTTTTCGCTGTCATGGTGTTGCTCCTTTGTCCGTAGTTCTCTCACACGGTCAGACGCGGAGTCGCTTTGCCGCATCACTAACCATATAATAAATTATCGTTCATTTACAACAAAACAACAACACAAAGAGAAAAATTTATTCGGAAACAGGGGCAAGCGCCGACTCTCTTGTTGCAACTCGTAAATGCGGGGGCTTACGGAGTCACGCTTTTGTCTTGCGCTTGGTGCTTTTCACGCTCGGCGTTATCTTCAGGTCAAAATCACGAGATGGGGAGTTAGTCTGCGATGACGACTGGATTGCATTTTGTGGTCTGCGCGAGTATAGTTCCGGACCCGTTGCAGACGTTGGAGCCAGTGATGGGGCCAAACGGTCCAGCCCTGAAGAACGAAACGATGCTGCCGGCTGTTCTTGATCCGTGGGCGGCGCACGCGCTTTACGAGTGTGCCGCGCTGGCGAAGAAAATTCAGGATAGCCGCCTGACCCTGATCAGCCTTGGGCCCAAGGCCAAGCTTCAACAGGTTATGATGACGGCCGGACAAAAGGTGCCGTTTGAGTTTGTGGCGATCGACGGCTCGGCCAGTGGTTTTACAGAGAGTTCGGAAACGGCGGTCGCACTCGCTGAGGCGCTCCGGGGCCTGCCGAATTTAGCTCTTGACCGGCTGGTGCTGGCTGGCGGTTGGGAGTCAGCAAGCCGCGGCGCCGGAACCACGCTTCAGATCGTGGGGGAACTGCTCGGCATTCGCGACCAGTTCCAAGGTGTGGATGAGGTTAGTGTTCAGGATGATGGCTCGCTGCGAATTCTGGAGCGCCTCGAAGGGGGACGCTATCAGGTCTCGGTGTGCGCCGGGCCGCCGGTGGTGCTCGGGTGGGCGACGGGGACCCTTCCGGAACCACCGAATAACCCACAAATTGGCATGATGAACATGCGCGCCGTCATGCCTGCACTCCAACGGGCGAAGTCTGTGTCGGTTGGTGCGCAGAATGTGCGGTTTGTGACCGCGGAGTTGCCGAAGCAAAAGCGCGACACGCGCATCGTGAAAGATGCCTCGCCGGAGGACATTGCACGCGAACTCGTCGCGTGGATTCGCGGAAACTGAAGCGGGGAAAGTCAAAGGAGAGCGAAACGATGACAGAGAAACTGCTGATTCTCATTCCTGTGGAAAAACAGGGCACGTTGCCAAAAGTTGGCTTAGAGACGGTGTCGGTAGTGCGTGGGCTCGCGGAAGGTTTGAACACGACATTCGACGTTGGTCTTTGGGGGGCGGACGTGAAAGAGGCTGCGCGGGCTTTGGCCTCTTGCGGCGCTTCGCGATTTCTGGCGGTTGAGGGCGACGAGTTTGCCGACGCGCGCTATGCCAGCGATGCAGTCGCGGCCGAGACCCTGGCGCGAGCTGCGGGGGCGACGATCATCGTGGCGCCAGCCATTTCGCGGGTGTCGCGCGTTCTTGGAGGTGTGGCACATCGGTTGGGCGGACGTGCAGACAATCATGCCGCTACACTGCAAGTGGCCGCCGACGGTGGCCTTCAGCTCACGCGCTGGTATTATCGCCAGCGCATCATGGTGGTGCTCGAGCGCGCGCATCGCCCATGGCTCATCGCGGTCGAATCGGGAGCAGCATTGCCCTGGACGGGAGCGGCAGGAGACGTGAAGATCGAATCACTTGCCGTGGCGCTGAGCGATGCCGACAAGCGTACGCGCTTCGAAGGAATTCAGCAGCCTCCCACCGATCAGCAAACGATCCGTCCCGACGCCGAGCTCCTGTTTGTGGCGGGGGCAGGCTGGACGAAAAAGCAGCGTGATGGTCAGATCCACGTCGAGGAAGCCGACCGCATCATTCGCGAATTTTTGACAAAATCGGGGGCCTCTCTTGGCGGAACAAAATCTATTGTCGACCAAGCCGGCGAAGGGGGCGCAGTGCTCTCGTGCATGAGCCACATGAATCAGGTTGGTCAGACCGGCTCGACGCCGCGGCATCCCAAGGGGCTGGCCACATGCTGCCACGGAGAGGAGCCGCACGTTGTGGGGTGGCGTTTCATCAATGAGCGGCGTGCCGTAAATCTTGACCCCAATTGCGGTTGGGCACATGGCAAAGCCGATGTGCTTTATGTGGCTGACGCTTTCGAGGTCATGCGCAAAGTGAACGAATTGCTCGGTTAGCAAGTGGTGAGCTTTGCAAAGCCTTGCCCTGCGAGCGCACCCCTCGCAGGGTTTTCTTTTTGTGGGCGCTCTGTCTGTTTGTGCGCGAAAGTTTCCGCGACAAACGAAGGCGCTCACCCGCTCGCGTTGCCGCGGGCCGCGCCTGGGCTTTGTCGAAAAGTTCGCACGGACGCAAAGGCGCACACGCCTCAGCTTTGCACGTTGCGAAACCGTCCCCGTGTTGAATATCAACGGTGATTGCTCGCTGCGGAGCGCCAGTATGCGCAAGGGGGGCTGTTGGCTCGTGCCGGCTGACACAGAAGTGTTGCGGAAATTTCATGAAAAATTCCGACCGAGGAGCGCGGAATGAGAGCTCCATTCTACCCGCTCTTGCGCCGAAGACCTTTTCTCAAGCACTCAAAAATAGAGACTTAGCTATGCTACTTCCACGCAAACCGCGGTTTGGGCATGAGCAAGGTGCGTGCCATCGAGAAAACCTTTCAAAGAGCGTCACTTAGCAAAAAAACGAAGGTCACACCGATTTTCTCTTTACGCAGAGTACAACATCTTGGATGACTATGGAATCGTTGACTACAAGATGTGGTGTGCGAGCGCCAGATCTTGTACCTCGCTAGCAAACACGTTCCTGCAGAAGTTACCGGAGAAGGAGACGAACGATGAAAATTCTTGCAGACCATGAGATGGAGCATGCTGACGCCCATCTCGTGGAGCCAACGTTCACACGCAATGCCCAGGTGGTTCTTGAGAAGCGCTACCTGCTCAAGGACGATGAGGGCAACCTGATCGAAACGCCCAAGCAGTTGCTCTTGCGGGTGGCGTCGAACATTGCGCAAGCCGAATTGAATTTCGTCGCCAGCCGCGAGCGCTACGAAGAGCTGCGCGAGAAGTTCTACACTCTCATGGCGAAGCGCGAGTTCATGCCCAACACGCCGACGCTGATGAATGCGGGAGCAGGTCACCCACAGCAGTTGAGCGCTTGCTTTGTCCTGCCGGTGGACGATTCGATCGAAAGCATTTTCGAGAGTGTCAAGCATGCGGCGCTTATTCACAAGACAGGCGGCGGCACGGGTTTTGCCTTTTCGCGCCTGCGCCCGAAACACGACCGCGTCCGTTCGACAAAAGGCGTGTCGAGTGGCCCGGTCTCGTTTATGAAGGTGTTCAACGCTGCCACCGAAGCTATCAAGCAGGGCGGCAAACGTCGCGGTGCCAACATGGGCATCCTGCGCGTGGATCACCCGGACATTCTTGAATTCATTGAGTGCAAAGCGGACATGGTCTCTGTGACGAATTTCAATATCTCGGTGGGCGTCACGGAGAAGTTCATGGAGGCTGTGCTTCGTGGCGATGACTATGAGCTCGTGAACCCGAAGAATGGGGAGGTGGTGGGCAAGCTCAATGCACGCATGGTTTTCGATAAGATGGTCGAGAACGCGTGGCGCAATGGCGATCCGGGAATTGTTTTCCTTGATCGGATCAATCGCGACAATCCCACGCCTGCGGTGGGAGAAATAGAAAGCACGAATCCGTGCGGCGAGCAGCCATTGCTCCCGTACGAGGCGTGCAACCTGGGCTCGATCAATTTGGCCCAGATGCTCAAACGCGTCGATGTTGGTGTGAGCTCTTCCGGCGTCAGCGAAATCTCCTGCGACGGCTACCGTTCCCGCAACCTGCTCAATGATGGCACCTGTTGGATCGTTGACTGGGACAAGCTGGCAGAGACGGTGCGACTCTGCATCAGGTTCCTCGATGATGTGATTGAAATGTCGGATTTCCCGCTTCCAGCGATTACGAATCTCGTCAAGTTCGGCAACCGAAAGGTCGGCCTCGGCGTGATGGGCTTTGCCGATCTTCTTTATTTGCTCGGCATTCCCTACAATAGCCAGGAGGCGGTGGACCTTGGTGAGCGCTTGATGGAGTTCATCCAGAAGCATGCGGCTCAGGCGTCGGAAGAGCTCGCCGAAGAGCGTGGCGCGTTTGGGAATTTCCCCCTCTCGGTGTTTTGCGATCCGAATCATCCTTGGTACAATGGGGGGCGTCCGCGGCGCAATGCGACGGTGACGACCATCGCGCCCACGGGCACAATCTCGATCATTGCGGGCTGCTCGAGTGGCATCGAGCCCTACTTTGCCATTTGCTTCTATCGTCGGGTACTCGACGGCGAGGAGCTCGTCGAGGTTCATCCATTCTTCGAAGAGGTGGCCCGCCAGCGTGGCTTTTACTCGGAGGCCCTCATGCGCGAGATCGCTATGCGCGGTTCGCTCCAGGAGATTGCCGAAATTCCTGCGGATGTGCGCGAGGTGTTCATCACGGCACACGACGTGTCGCCCAAATGGCATCTCGAACACCAGGCCGCCTTCCAGCGCCACTGCGAAAACGCCGTCTCGAAAACAGTGAATTTCCCCAATCATGCCACGCGCGAAGATGTAGCCGAGGTCTACCGGCTTGCCTACCAGAAAGGCTGCAAGGGCGTGACGATCTATCGCGACGGATCGCGGGACGCGCAGGTGCTCAATATCGGCCTGGGAACGAAAAAATCGGAAGCCAAGCCCTCGGAGAAAAAACAAACAGAGAACCATGACAGTTCCGGGCACGGCAACGGAGGCAACGGTCACACAAGCTCGCCGAGCTCAGCGAGCGTGCCGGCAACGGCGGCTGTCCGCTTGGCGGCTGGTGCTGCCCAAATTGCGGTTCGCGCGCCTGTTGCCCCCGCAGCGAGCGAATCGGCTTCGCGGCTTGTGCGCCGCTTTCGTCTGAGCATCGAAGACGAGCAGCTCAAGCGCCTGGCACGCCAGTCCAAACTTTATCTCACCGATGAAAAAGGCACGCGCCTGCCTCTGCAGCTCGTTGCGCAAGAGGGCTCGGTGGCGAAGGGGCTGCAACTTGTTGTCGAAGTGGTGTCACCCGAGGCGAATGTGGAAGTGCGCGCAGGGCAGAGTCTACCGAAATGCCCCGAGTGCGGCGGACCTCTGACCATGGGTGAGGGCTGCCAAACTTGTCAGTCGTGCGGGTACTCGAAATGTGGCTGATGAGCCAATGCGCGACAGTAGTTGTTTGGGGATGGAGGCACCGATGCTTCCGTCCCCGCGGTCGCGCCAACACCCAGCGCACCTTTGAGCCTAGGGGCGCGGTGCGTGACCTGTTGGCGTGGTATGGTCTGAGCTATGGGGCTCACGGCTGGCACGCCGGTGATCGGCGCGGCAGCGGTGAGCTCGATGATGGTGATGTTGTTCTAAGCCAGTTACTGCTGTAGCGAGAGGTTCTCGTGAGAAATGCTCGATGAGCACGGTGTGGACCTGATCATCGGTCAGACATGGCGACGACGCGAGAGACCAAGGCCGCTGCCCTTCCGGCGGCTGGTGGTTGCGCTTGTGCTATGGTTGGTACTAATCGCCTTGGGAACGCTGCATGTCTCCATTCGTTTCCTCGTTCAGGACGTCCAACTCGAACGCCAGCTGCTACTGAAGCGCCAGGAAGAGCTTTTGAAGCGGCAAATGGAGCTCGAGAGCAAACTGGCTATGCTCAAGCGGCAGGTGGACGAAGAGCGAGAGGAAATCTGCGCCGAACTAGGTCTGGTCGAGGTTGATTCATCACGGCGAGTGGAAGCGAGGCTTCCGCGAGAATTGGTGGCGAAGTATCTCCCAGCTCGGCCGGTGCGTGGTGGTGAAAGCCGCAGCGCCTTCGTGAGTACGGCGCAGGCTGGCCAGCTCGAAATGCCGCAGCTTTTTCATGCTCTTGTCACGGTGATCGAAGCCAACCGTGCGCAAGCTAAAACGCTTGAGCGCTGAGCAAGCCTGGACGCTGGCGATGGCCGGCCGATGGCCATTGCAGGGCAAGGGCAGGTTTTTTCCCCACCCGAAGCTCTGGGGTGCATTATTTCTCTGTGTCCATGCTACGTAACTAGAGCACTTGCTAAGCTGACGATGGGCTACAGATCGTCGAATGAGTGACGTGCTTGCCCAACGCCTACGGGGAGAACAGCTATTGCCCATTTCTGTTGTTTTGTTTGGGGGCAAGCTGTCGCACACCGTTTGACTTCGCGCGCTTGTGCATGGCGCGAGCTGGGAGAAGCGTGATGCGCAGAATTGGCACGAGCACCGCTCGCGGAAAATGCAAAGGGCCATGTTGCTGGCGACAGAATGGGGTGGATGGGGATCTAAAGCATTTGGCGTCCCTGCTTGTGGCGGGCACTCAGCTGGAGCCGTTGTCGGCGTCGCGGGCCGCAACCGGCGTTGCTCTTTCCGTGAAGCTTTTTGGCGTGGTGTGGCTGTGTGTGTTTGTTGCCATCGTGGCGAGTTTCGGCTTTGCTCTTCGGCGGGCATGGCGGCTGCAAAAGGAAAAAGCAAGAGCTGCGGCCGCGAATCCCGGCGAGCCATGGAAGCGGCGGCCAGACTGGGCTGTGGGCCGAATTGAGTTTACCGGGGCGAAAGCAGCTGCCATTGGGTTCTTGGTTTTTGCTCTGATTTGGAGCGCGTTCATTTCGCTTTTCATTTACGCTTTTCTATCTGCTACGCCGAGGGAAGGTCTGCCATGGCCCATCTACGTTGCGATGTTCGTGTTTCCGGTCGTCGGTGTGGGTATGGCCGCACGTGCCGTTGTTCTGCTTTTGCGCTGGCGTCGCTATGGGGTCTCTGTTTTGGAATTGGAGACCGTGCCCGGCGTCATTGGTGGTCGGTTGGCAGGCCGCGTGTGGGCCAAGTTACGGCCAGAACCATCGTCGGAGATTGTCGTGCGGCTCAGGTGCCTTGAGCAAAAAACTCGGCGAAGCTCACGGGGCGCACGAGAAAAAGACGTGTCCGTTTTATGGGAGGAGACGAAGCGTCTGCGTGCGGAGGAGCTTGTCCTTGGGCCGTCCGGCGGGGTGTACGTTCCCGTCGAATTTGTGATTCCGCGCGAATGCAGCCCGACGTCTGCTTTGGGCGATGAGGACGGCATCTCCTGGGAGCTCGAGGTACGAGCAAAAGTGCGTGGGCCTGACTACGTGGCGACTTTTCGAGTGCCGGTCTGTGTGACGGAAACCAGTGACTTGCCGGAAGCGCAGAAACTACAGAAGGAAGAGCGCTGTCGAAAGCTGGCGGCGGGGCCGCCACCGAAGCTCAGTGTGCGCATCGCGCCGACGATGACGGGTGGCACCGAGCTTTATTGGCCTCCGTATCGCCACATCTTCGGAGGCGTTGTTCTTCTTGCACTAGCGGCGCTGTGTGGCTTCGGCATCTATGCGCTGCCCGTGAAAAGCGGCGTTTGGGTTGCGTACGGTGTGCTTGGTCTTTTCGCCGCCGTTTTCGGTTTCCAAGGGTTAAACGCTGTCTTGGCCTGGAGCCGCCTGCTCCTTGAGCCTGAAGGGGTCCTCCGGGTGGAGCGAAAGCTGCTTGGCTTTGGGCGTACTCAGCAATGCCGCGCAGAGGATATTGCCATCGTTGAGCGTGTCGTGGGAAGCACGGTGAATCGCACGCCGTACTTTTATCTTCAGCTTCGCACAAGGAGTGGGGAGAGGCTTTTGCTTGGCTCGGGGATGGAGCAAGAGGACGAGATTGCTTATCTCGAGGCTATGGTTGAGGACTGGCTGGCGCAGTACAAAAGAGGGGATGACCAATCTCACACGTGAAAACGGCCTTCTCAAAGGTCTCTTTTGTGTGGAATGCTATTGCGAGTGTCTTGAGCAATGGCATAATGACGTGGAGCATGGGCTGGGAGCATGCTGTGGCTGTGGAGTAAAGAAAATTCCGGAGATGGGGAACCATGATTCCAATGCGCGGACTCTTTGTTAAAATATTATTTTCTCTCGCTGTGATTTTTACTTGCGTGCCTGTAACCGAAGGAGCGCCTGCCAAAGGCGATGGCGGTTTCCGAGTGCTGTCCGCGGAGCCACGCGGGGCGTTGCCTCTGGATCGCCTGAAGGGGCCGCTGGAGGTGCACGTTCGGTTCTCCTCCGAGGTCGTTGGGGTTGAGGACGTGGGGAGTACGTCTCCGGTTGGGCTGGAGTTCGAGCCTAATGTTGATGGGGGTGGACGCTGGCGCGACGAGAAGACGTTTGTGGCTACCCTTGATCCGCGGCAATTTCCGGCCGGCTCGGAAATTCGTTGTCGGGTGCCAGCGTCGCTGCGAGATCGTCGCGGACGTTCTTTGAGTGGGGATCGGGAATTTGTGTTTGTGACGCCCCCCCTCACGTTGCTCGGTGCGCGGCAGGTGGAAGCGACGTTTGGCGGCACGTGCGCAGTGATGCTGGAATTTAGCTATCCTGTAAACCCAGACGACATAAGCCGGTTTGTCAGTGTGAAATCGAATGAGCGCACGCTCACCATGGGGCGAGTGGCGGCGCCCATAGCCGAGAAAGGCAAAGCGCTTCGGGTGCGTTCGGGAGTGCCCACACGCACGCCGATTGTCGAAATCATTGGGGAAATTGAAGAGGGCAAAATGACGGTGCAGGTGCAGCCGGGGCTGAGCGCTGTGCGCGGTGGGCGGCCCCTGGCAGAGATGGCGTCGGTCTCTGTGAATATCCAGTCGAATTTTGTGCCAGTGGAAGCGCGTGGCTATTGGAAAGGCGAGCGCGCTTTCATTCGCATCGAGTTCAGTGCACCGGTTTCTCTCGAGCACGCTGTGGAGAACATCGCGGTCGAACCTACTGTGGCTTTCAGTGTGGATCGTCGGTGGGGGATGTGGGTGCCCTCGAGCGGCGAAAATGCTCTGGTATTAGCAGGGGATTTCAAGCCAGAAGTTCGCTATGCCGTCACGCTGAAGAGTGGCTTGCAGGGTGCGGCTGGCCAACGGCTCGCACAGACGCGCACCTTGCAAGTGTGGATGCCAAAGGTCGCGCCGTTTCTCAGCTTTGACCGTGTGGGGGGCCATCTCTCGCCGACGGGAACAATGAAGGCTCGTGTGCGCAGTGCGGGCATCAAAGAGTTCACGCTCCAGGCGTGGCAATTATTTGAAAATAATTTAGCCTATTACTCATCCCGGAGCTGGGATAACGACGCTGTGCGCGAGCTCGGCAAGCTTATCGCTGAGCGACGGGTGCCTGTTTCCAAACCGGATGGGCCCAGCACCACGCTTGTGAACCTGCGCGACGTTCTCACAAGCGGAGCGGCTGGAGTGTATTTGCTTCAGCTCAGCGCCGACTATCCCCCGGATGCGCCGGAATCCGGCGACGAAGAGGACCGCTTCCGCCGCTATTCCGGCCTCCAAGAAAACACTGTGGTTGTGGTCTCGAATCTCGGGGTTGTGGGCAAACGCAGCAGCGCGCAGGCCAGCGTGTGGGTGACTGCACTCGACACAGCGGAACCAGTTGCGGGAGCGCAGGTGCAATGGCTTTCGGCAAAGAACCAGGTCGTGGCCACGGCGATCACCGATGCACATGGTTTTGCTCGGACCGAGAATCTACCCGCGGATGCAGAGCTGCAGCCAGCAATCGTGGTCGTGCGCCATGGCGGCGATTTTACTTATCTTGACCTGCGACGCGAACAGCTTTCGCTTGCGCCTGAACAACGGCTGCAGGAAAGGCGTCCGTATTTAGCACGGGGTTATGAGGCGTTTGCGACGACGGATCGCGGCGCCTATCGGCCTGGCGAAACAGTGCGTGTGGCGGGATTCGTGAGAGGGGTGGATCATCAACCGCCCAAAAGTGCGTTCCCCTTCGAGCTCGCCGTCACGCGCGCCGACGGCGTGGGGCTCGAACCCTTGCGCATCATGCCAACGCCCAGCGGAGCGTTTGAAACGCAAGTGTCCATTCCGGCGAACGCGCCCATTGGCTTGTGGCGTGGCAAGCTGCGCCTGCCGGGGGGTGGGAAGAGAGACCGCACCGAAATTGCGCCAGAGGAACAAGAGGAAACGGAGATGCAGCCTGGCGATCTCGGCCAAGTGGAGTTCTTCGTGGAGGAGTTTTTGCCAACCCGTCTTGAGGTTGCGCTTGATGTGCCCGAGCGGCGCTTCTCGACAAGCGAGTCACTGCCGCTTCACGTGAAGGCATCAGAGCTTTTTGGGGTGCCGGCAGGCGAAAGACCGCTCCGCGTGAGCGTTTTATACAAACCAGAAGTGTTCTCGTGCCCAGCATTTCCTGACTATCAATTCGGTGATGCTGCTCAAACGCTCGATCGCACCGAGGAGTCGCTGGATGACCTCAAGCTCAACGCTGCGGGTGAGGCCAGCGTCGACATGCCCTTGCCCATAAGCCGAGCGCCGGCGGCGGTGCGCGCCGAGATTCAGGCTGTGGTGGTCGACGCCGGCGGGCGCACGGTGACTAAACGAGTTGAGCGTGTGCTTGACCCCGTGCCTTTTTATATTGGCGTGCGCGTTGGCACCACAGCCATGGCCGAAGTGGGCAAGCCGCTTGAGGCCCGTGTGGTTGCTGTGCGACCTGATTGTGAGCTGGCTACGAACGTGCGTGAGCTTTCAGCAACGGTTTATCGCGTCGTGTGGGATTCCATCCTCAAGCGCTCAGGCGAGGGTTACACCTTTGCCACCACGCAACGGCTCATCGCTCAGGAAAGCCGCAAAATCGTGCTTGAGAATGGGAGCGGCAAGCTCGAGTGGACGCCGCCTTCCGAGGGCGAGTACGTTTTCCTAGTGGTGGCACCCACGGGTGGGTCCCAAACGCGAGTACCCTTCTTCGCCACCAGCGGCCGGTGGGGCGAGCAACCATGGTCGCTGGAAAAGCCCGAAGTCCTCGAAATCGTGGCGGATAAACCGACCTACACGCCTGGCGAAACAGCACGATTGCTTGTGAAGGCTCCTTTCGCGGGCAAGCTGTTTGTCGCGCTCGAGCAGGACCGCGTGACCAGTGTGATCCTGAGCCAAATCGCGACGAACACGGCTGAGCTCGCGCTGCCGATCGAGTCGTGGATGGCGCCGAACATTTTTGTGACGGCGACGCTGGTGCGCCCCGTGCGTCCTGCGGACAAATGGCTGCCTCACCGCGCTTTCGGAACAATTGCCGTCCCAGTGCATGTGCCGGAAAGCAGACTTTCGGTGAGCATGGCAGCACCGGAAAAAGTTCAGCCGGGCGCGAGCTTTGATGCGCAATTGGTGCTGGCAAACGCTGAGACTAGCATGCCTGTGGAGGGGGACTTTGTGGTTTGGGCTGTAGATGAAGGCGTCCTGGCGTTGACGGACTTTGCCACGCCAGACCCGTGGGAGTTTTTCTGGGGGCCGCGGCGGCTCGGGGTGGCGACGGCGGATTTCTTTGGCGACCTTATGCCTGACCTTGTCGCTGTGGCCGAGAGTGCGCCGGGTGGTGGTGAGGGTGCGGCGATGCGACGGCTTTCGCCTGTTGCGGCCGAGCGAGTGCGCCCCGTCGTGTTGTGGCGCGGGCTGGGGCGAACGGATGCGCATGGGCGAGCGCATCTGTCGTTTCAGGTGCCGGCCTATGCAGGACGGCTGAGGCTTATGGCCGTTGCGGCGGCTGGCTCGCGTTTCGCAAGTGCGCAGGCCCCGATCATTGTAACCGGCCCAGTCCTCATCCGCGAATATTTCCCCCGCTTCCTTTCACCGACGGATGAGGCGCACGTGCCGCTCGTGGTTTACAACAACAGCGAGGCCACGACAACCGTGCGTGTGGCGGTCGGGGTGGCAGGGCCCGTGGAGCTTCTGGACTCCGCGCCTTGGACGCGGGCGGGCGTAACCGACTCTGCCACGACATTGGCAACGGAGATCGAGATACCGGCCAAAAGTCAGCGCAACGTTTTTGTGCCAGTGCGCGCGGCTGATCGGATCGGCGTGGCGAAGTTGAGCGTTGTGGCGAGCGCAGCGGATTATTCGCACATGGAAACTCTTGAAGTTCCAGTGCGGCCGGCCAGCGTCGTCGAACGCGTGGCTGGCTACGGCGTGTTGCAGGCGGGCGACACGGCAAAAATCGAATGGCCTCGTGATTTGCTGCCCGGAACGACGACGGGCGTTTTGACGATCGGAGGCTCACGAGCGGGTGAGCTGTTGCGAGCGTTGCGTTATAACCTCACGTATCCTTACGGTTGCGCGGAGCAGATTATCTCTTCAGCGTTTCCCTTGCTTGCTGCTGCGGACGTCTTGAAAACCTTCGGTGAGGAGACGCTTACATCCGAAGGTGTTGCGCTAGCGGTCGCTGGCGCGAGTGAGCGCCTTGCGGATCTGCAGACAGCAAGCGGGGGGCTGGCTATGTGGGCCGGCCAACGCGAACCATGGCTGTGGGCTTCGCTCTATGGCGCTCACTTTTGGCTCGAAGCGCGCCGTGCTGGTTTGCCCGTGTGGGAAGATCATCTCGATGCGCTATTGCGCTACGTGCGTGGCGAGGCTTTCCGCGATCGTGGCGTGAGCACCATCTCGTCGCAGGCCGCACGCGAGCGCGCCTATGCGTGCTACGTGCTGGCACTGGCTGGGCGGCCTGCGCGTGACCAGATGGAGCTGCTTTATGACAAGCGCGACGATTTGCCGAGCGGGGCTGTGGCGCTTCTGGCAGCTGCTTACTGGCGGTTGGGCATGGCGCAAGCCGCGAAGCGCTTGCTCGACGTTGCGGCCGATGGCATGGCGACACGCGAGACGGGAAAAACTCTGGCTTCGCCAACGCGCGAAACGGCGATCTTGCTGAGCACGCTTGTGGATGTGGAGCCGTGGGGAGCTCGCACACGCACCTTGGCCGATCGGCTGTACTCGCAACTCACATCGCAGGGTCATTGGGGAACGACGCAAGACAATGCTTTTGCAGTGTGGGCCCTGGCTCGTTTTGAAAAAAGCCAGCGGCACGGCGCGATTGCGGAGGGCGTAGTCCGTTATGCGGACAAAGAATTCGCTTTCCGAACGGATCGAGGCCTGGCGGTGGGCATTGATCACGTGAATGAGCCTGCATGGGTGGTTGTGCGTGGCGGTGGGCCAGCCTACTATTCCTGGTTCGTCGAGGGTCTGCCAACGCGTGGGCCGACGCAGCCACTGGCACGCGGGCTCAGACTGAAGCGTCGCTATGTTGATACCAAGGGAAGAGACGTGGCGCTCGATGCTCTCGCGCAGGGGTCAGCTGTTCTCGTCGAATTGACGTTGAGCGCTGATCAGGCGGTGGAAAATGTTGCCGTGGTGGACCTGCTGCCGGCGTGCTTGGAGATCGAAAACGCCAATCTCGCCTCGGCGGAACACTTCGACGGCGCGCAGCCAGCGGACGCGCTGCCCGTGGATCGCGCAGAAGTGCGCGATGATCGTATGATCGTATTCACGTCGCTACCAGAAGCTGGAAAGCCACGCACGTTTCGCTACGCGTGCCGAGTGGTGACGGCGGGGCGCTTCGTGGTTGGTCCTGCGTGGGCGGAGTGCATGTATGATCCGGAGCTGCGTGCGCAGGTGCCGGGTGCTGCCGCCCAAGTGAAAGAGGTCCCTCTCCGATAGCCACCGGTCCTGTTTGTGCATGAAAAACGTGTTGACACATTGATCGCCTTGCGGCGCATCTGAGTGTCTTTTCTTTCTACGGAAAAGACGTGACGGTTGTGTTTAGCATGGCAAATTTGTTGGATGGAGACACAGCGATGGACATGAACGCGATTTATGCGAGGGCGCAACGAGATCGCAATGCGGTGGCGGCTTTTCTGCAGGATATCATTCGCATCAAGAGCCTGAGCTGCGAGGAGAAACATGTGGTGGAGCGCATCGCGGAGGAAATGCGCAAGGTGGGTTTCGACGAAGTGCGCACCGACGGCCTTGGCAATGTCATTGGGCGCGTCGGCAGTGGGCCACGCGTTGTGGCGATGGACGCACACATTGATACAGTGGACGTGGGCAATCCTGAGCTGTGGGAGGTTGATCCTTTCGCGGCGCTGCGCAAAGATGACGTGATCTGGGGGCGTGGCGCGTGCGACATGAAAGGCGCAATGGCGTCGCTTGTGTATGGGGCGAAGCTCGTGAAAGAGCTCGGGCTGGCAAAGAATTTGAGCCTTTACGTGACGGGGACGGTCATGGAGGAAGATTGCGATGGCCTGTGCTGGCAGTACATCTTGCGCGAGAAGGTCATTGATCCGTGGCCGGAGTGTGTGGTCATTGCCGAGCCGACGAACATGAATATTTATCGGGGGCATCGTGGCCGAATGGAGATAGAGATTCGCGTGAGCGGTCTGTCGGCGCATGGCAGTGCCCCCGAACGCGGGATCAACGCGGTGTACAAGATGGCTCCGATCATTCTCGACGTGGAAAAGCTCAACGAGCGACTTCGCACGGATCCCTTTCTGGGCAAGGGAACGGTGACAATCTCAGAGATTCGCTCGACGAGTCCATCGCTCTGTGCGGTTGCTGATTCGTGCACCATTCACCTGGACCGGCGACTGACAAAAGGCGAGACGATCGAAAGCGCGGTGGCCGAGCTCGAGGAGCTACCAAGCGTCAGGGCGGCTCAGGCGAGGGTCGTTGTCCTGGACTACGCACGGCCTGCCTACACGGGACTCGTTTATCCGACGAAAAAATACTATCCGACGTGGGTTCTGGAAGAGAACCATCCCGCTTTACAGACAGCCGTGGCGGCTTATGAGGCTGTCTTGGGTGAAAAACCGAAGGTCGATAAATGGACGTTCTCCACGAACGGGGTGGCAACGATGGGGATGTTTGGCATTCCGTCGTTCGGACTCGGCCCAGGCAATGAAGAGTTTGCGCATTCACCGAAAGAACACATCCCCGTGGATCATCTCTGGAAAGCGGCAGCGTTCTACGCAGCATTTGCCGAGATGTATTCAAATCGTTAATAAGTTCAAATGACAGACATTTAACGAAATAACACATATAAAGGAGACGACTCATGTTCTTCGACGAAAAGGTGGTCGCAGGACTACGCGGCCGGGATTACATCGAGACAAACGATTGGTCGGATGAAGAGCTCGAGGTAGCACTCGAGCTGGCTGCCGATCTTAAGTTCAAGTTCCGCAACGGCATTCCTCACCGCTATCTGCCAGACAAGACGATTTTCTTGTTGTTCTTCGACAAGTCGACGCGCACGCGCAATTCCTTCGAGGCTGGCGCCACCCAGCTTGGCGCCCATGCGCATTTCATTGACGCCGAAACGTCGCAGCTGGCGCACGGTGAGTCGCCCAAGGACATGGGGGTGATCCTTTCAAGCTACGGCCATGCCATCGCGATTCGTCACGACTTAGTGCCCGGCGAAGGCAACACCCTTATGCGCGAGGTGGCGAAACACGCCAATGTGCCCGTGCTCAATATGCAGTGCGACGT
This sequence comes from Candidatus Sumerlaeaceae bacterium, assembly GCA_049968255.1. Taxonomy (GTDB): domain Bacteria; phylum Sumerlaeota; class Sumerlaeia; order Sumerlaeales; family Sumerlaeaceae; genus DRVG01. The sequence goes on from JBMFRB010000010.1 coordinate 95,740, forward strand.
GGATCATCCCTTCCAAACCTTGGCGGACCTCATGACAATTCGCGAGCGTTTCGGCCGGAATCTGCGTGGGCTAAAAATCGCGGTGAGCTGGGCCTACGCGCCGAGCTATGCGAAACCCATGAGTGTGCCGCAAGGTCTCATCATGCTGATGACGCGCTTCGGTCTCGATGTGACGTTGGCCCATCCACCGGAATGGAAGCTCATGCCGCACACGATCGAGATCGCGAAGAAAAACGCGCAGCGACAGGGGACGAAATTCGAGATCGTGGACGATATGGATGCCGCATTCGAGAATGCGGACATCGTCTATCCGAAAAGTTGGGGCATCGAAGAGCTCTTCCACAAACCCGAGGAGGCCTTGAAACTGGCCGCGAATTACAAGCACTGGATCTGCGACGAACGCCGGATGAGGCTCGCCAAAAAGCACGCCGTCTATATGCACTGCTTGCCGGCCGACCGCGGCAACGAGGTGACGGACGAGGTCATTGACGGACCGCAGTCTATCGTGTACCAGGAAGCGGAAAACCGTCTTCATACGTGCAAATCGGTGATGACACTGACAATGAGCTGACCGTTGCTCATAGATGAGCTTGCCGACGATGTGCATGGCGACGTCCTACGACTTGTGGGACGTCGCAACGGATTTTTTGCAGCAGGTGTGCCATGCTGCTGCCCAAGGCACGAGACGCAACGAGGAAAAAGGCAATCTTGCTGAGTTCACGGTGGGCGAAGCGCTGAGATTTGCGCGGAGCCACACCTCCGCCCGTCAAAAGAATGCGCTCCTCTTCCTCATGGGTTGGCGTGGTTCGTTGCTACCCCTCTTTTGCTGTGCCAGCAGGGGCAAGCTCAGGCGTCATCCGGCTCGTTGCCATTGCATCTAGCCGGAGAATTTCCGTAGCGAGCTCGGGAGCGCTCACGGCAAGCACGAGAGGTTTCCACGGCAGGGGCAGACGTTGCGCCTTGCCTGCGATTCGCACTTGAGCAAAGCACGCGACGCCGTGAAAAAGAGGGCGCCGCGTGATTTTGTTGAGGACAGCGCGAAGGCGCGTCCCGATGTTTGCGGGTATTTCTGGAGAAATGCTATGGATGATCGCAAGTTCAATAACGGTGTGCAGCGTGGACATGCACTTTATCCTGGCACGTTCGACGTGCTGACGTTCGGGCACCTGGACATTGTGCGGCGCGCAGCCACAATCTTCCGACAGCTTACCGTGGCTGTGGCGCAAAACATTGAAAAGCAACACCCGCTTTTTTCCTCCGAAGAGCGCATGGAGATGCTTCGTGAGGCTGTCGTCGATTTGCCAAACGTGGTGGTCACGAGTTTCAAGGGGCTCACGGTGGAATTTGCGCGCGAGGTGGGCGCACAGGTGATCGTTCGGGGGCTACGCGCCGTGAGTGATTTCGAGTTTGAGCTGCAAATGGCGATGATGAACGAAAGTCTCAACCCGGACATTTGCACAGTGTTCATGGCACCGGCGCCAGCGTATTCGTTTCTGAGCTCGTCGCTCGTGAAGGAGATAGCGCGTTTTGGCGGCGATGTTTCGGCGTATGTGCCTGAGTACGTGGCAAGAAGACTGGAGCAACGTGTGAAGGAGAACGGATGGAGATGAACATCGTGGAGCGTTGGACGCAGCAGGCTCGTGCGCTGCGCAAGCATATTGTTCTACCCGAGGGCGAGGAGCCACGGATGATTGCTGCAGCGCGCAAGGTGGTGGACGAAGGCATTGCCACAGTGGAGTTGCTCGGTGCTCCGCACAAAATTGCTGCCCAAGCGCAGCAAGCCGGGATCGGCCTTGCCGGCGTGCGAATCACGCATCATTTGTCAGCCCCAGAATTCCAGCGCCTGTGCGAACGCTATTGTGAGATTCGATCGCGTGAATCGGGCAAGCAGTTGAGCACGATGGCAGCGCGGCGCATGCTAACAAATCCACTTTTTTATGGCGCCATGATGGTGTGTGAGGGACTTGCCGACGGTGCGGTCGCAGGCGCTGTCAATACCACGGCCAACGTCGTTTTGGCGGCGCAAGGGGCGATCGGAATGCGCAAAGGAGTCAGCAGTGTTTCGTCGGCGTTTGTGATTGTGTGTCCGGAAATGCGTTTCGGCGAAGGTGGCGTTTTTGTGTTCGCAGATGCGGCGGTCATTCCAAATCCCACGCCCGAGCAACTTGCGGACATTGCGATTGCCAGTGCGGCAACATTTCGTGCCCTTGTTGGCGCAGAGCCACGGATCGCCATGTTGAGTTTTTCCACATATGGAAGCGCCGACCATCCGCGTGTGCAGAAGGTGCGCGAAGCGGTGGCTCTGGCGCGGCGTCTTGCGCCAGAACTGGCTATAGACGGCGAGCTGCAGGCCGATGCAGCAATTGTCGAAGAGATCGGAAAACGAAAAGCGCCCGCGAGCACGCTGGCAGGACGCGCAAACGTGCTGATCTTTCCAGATCTCAATGCGGGCAATATCGGCTACAAGCTTGTGGAGCGACTTGCCAAAGCGCAAGCCTATGGCCCTTTCCTGCAAGGGCTGCGCAAACCAATGAATGACTTGTCGCGCGGTTGCAGCGTGGAGGATATTGTGCGCGTGATTACGGTGACCTGTTTACAAGCCGCCAATGCATGAAAAATGCGAGTTTTCAGAGGCGGGTTTTCAGAGAATGCAAAAAGTTTTGAATAGGGATTTTTGTGCCTCGGTATTATCCGAACGCTCGGCGCGAGTGACAAATCGCGAAAAAATGCGAAGAGGCGAAAATAAGCGAAAGTGCCGAGTGTAAAAAACAAACGCGGCTGAGAAAACAAGCCGCGCGAGAAGGCTCGAAGCAGAAGGGCACGGGACCGCGAGTTCGCCCAAGAGCAAAAGGCGATAAGCGCAGGCGGCGGGGGCGGGCGAGCTGGAAAAAACAAGTTTCGGCCAAACGTGCACTGTGCGCGTGGGGTCGAGAGATGTTCTTTGAAAACTAAACAGAGAGCAAGGATTCGACAAGCTAGTCGTTTCCTATGAGTTGGAAGCCAAGTGGCCGCCCTTGAAAAAGGGAAAGGGACTGGGAGCTTCGGGACGCCCGGTAAAGCGCCGGGTGGACAGGAAGCTTCAGTCCGCTCCGTGCAGAGCACAAGCTTTGCAGAGCGACCGAGGTATTCCGAACAACTCAAAAGTTAGGTTCAAGCCTTCGAGTTTGAACGCAAGTTTAAACTACGGAGAGTTTGATCCTGGCTCAGAACGAACGCTGGCGGCGTGGATTAGGCATGCAAGTCGTGCGCGAAACCGGTAGCAATACTGGGAGTAGAGCGGCGAACTGGTGAGTACAAGGTGACTAACGTGCCCCTGAGTGGGGGATAACCTTCCGAAAGGAGGGCTAATACCGCATGGCCTTGTCGGGACTTCGGTTCCGGCAAGTAAAGCAGCAATGCGCTCAGGGATCGGGTCACCTCCCATTAGCTAGTTGGTAGGGTAATGGCCTACCAAGGCGACGATGGGTAGCTGGTCTGAGAGGATGGTCAGCCACACTGGGACTGAGATACGGCCCAGACTCCTACGGGGGGCAGCAGTCTAGAGGCTTCGGCAATGCCCGAAAGGGTGACCGAGCGACGCCGCGTGCGGGATGAAGGCCTTCGGGTTGTAAACCGCTTTTGTTCGGGAAGAAAGCTAGAGTCGTGCACTCTGGTCTGACGGTACCGGACGAATAAGCCCCGGCTAACTCCGTGCCAGCAGCCGCGGTAAGACGGAGGGGGCAAGCGTTGTTCGGAATTATTGGGCGTAAAGGGCGCGTAGGCGGATCGGCGGGTCCGGCGTGAAATCTCCACCACTCAACGGGGAGGCGTCGCTGGAAACTACCGATCTGGAGTTCGGTAGAGGAGCATGGAATTCCGGGTGTAGCGGTGGAATGCGTAGATATCCGGAAGAACACCGGTGGCGAAGGCGGTGCTCTGGGCCGAAACTGACGCTGAGGCGCGAAAGCTAGGGGAGCAAACGGGATTAGATACCCCGGTAGTCCTAGCCGTAAACGGTGGATACTAGGTGTGGGGGGCTCGACCCCTCCCGTGCCGCAGTTAACACATTAAGTATCCCGCCTGGGGAGTACGGCCGCAAGGTTGAAACTCAAAGGAATTGACG
>JBMFRB010000011.1:0-50805 GCA_049968255.1 Candidatus Sumerlaeaceae bacterium
AGGGGACAAGGGGACAGGGAGACAAGGGGACAAGGGGAGAGGGGGATAGGGAGGCGTGGGGACGTCGCCTCTTCGCCCCGTCGCCAAGTCTCCCCGTCACAGATCGAGCCGTACACCAGGCAGGACCTCAACAAGCTGGCCTTCTGGATGGCCACTGGCAGTGGCAAAACGCTGCTCATGCACATCAACATCTTGCAGTACCAGCACTACCTGAAAAAACATAACCGTGAAGGTGAGCTAAACCGGATCATCCTGCTCACGCCCAACGAGGGGCTCTCGCACCAGCATCTGGAGGAGTTTCAGCTTTCGGGCATTGAAGCCGAGCTGTTCTCCAAGGAAGGCCGGAACCTCTTCACGGGTCGCGCGGTGGAGATCATCGACATCCACAAGCTGCGCGACGAGATGGGCGAGAAGACCGTGGCCGTCGAGGCCTTTGAGGGGGATAACCTGGTCCTTGTCGACGAAGGCCACCGCGGCACCAGCAGCGCGGAAACGGGAGCCTGGATGCAGAAGCGGAACCAGCTCTGCGAGAACGGTTTTTCCTTCGAATACTCCGCGACCTTCGGCCAGGCGATGAAGGCCAGCGGGAACCGCGCCCTGGAGCAGAGCTATGCCAAGTGCATCCTCTTTGATTACTCGTATAGGTACTTTTACGAGGACGGCTACGGCAAGGACTACCGCATCCTAAACCTGGAGAATGACTCCGACGAAGCTATCCGACGCCGGTATCTCACCGCCTGCCTCCTGACGTTCTATCAGCAGCTCAAACTCTATCGCGACAAGCCGGAAGCGTTCCGGCCTTTTTTGGTCGAGCGTCCGCTCTGGGTCTTTGTGGGCGGCAGCGTCAACGCGGTGCGCTCCGAAAACAAACGCAAAGTCTCCGACGTCGTGGACATCCTTCTCTTCTTGGCAACCTTCGTGCGGGAGCGCGACGAAAGCGTCGCGACGATTGAACGGTTACTCAAAGGACGATCGGGTCTGCTCGATTCCCAAAATCGCGACATCTTCGCGGGGGCTTTTCCATACCTGAACACCCTTGACGCCCCGCCCGATCAGGTCTTCAACGATATTCTGCGCATGCTCTTCAATGCTCAGGCCACCGCCGCCTTACACGTGGAGAATTTGAAAGGGACGGATGGGGAGGTGGCGCTTCGCCTCGGGACCAACGAGCCCTTTGGGGTAATCAACGTCGGCGACGCTTCTGCTCTGTGCAAGCTGTGCGAGTCACAATCCGAGCTTGTGGTCGTGGAAAAGGAGTTCTCTGGCTCGCTCTTCCGAACTCTTAATGACGAGGCGTCGACGATCAACATCCTGATCGGATCCAAGAAGTTCACCGAAGGCTGGTCGAGCTGGCGGGTGAGCACCATGGGCCTGATGAACATCGGGCGCAACGAGGGCCCGCAGATCATTCAGCTCTTTGGCCGCGGCGTCCGGCTCAAGGGCAAGGACTTCTCGCTCAAGCGAAGCCGCAGGCTTGCTCAACTTGGAGAAAAAGAAGCCCCGCCGAAGAACATCGAGATCCTGGAGACGCTCAACATCTTCGGCATCCGCGCGGACTACATGCGCCAGTTCAAGGAATACCTTGAGAACGAGGGATTGCCAACCAATGAGGCCCGGATCGAATTCGTGTTGCCGGTGATCAAGAATCTGGGAACCAAGAAGCTCAAGATCATCCGGCTCAAGGAGGGCGTCAATTTCAAAAAGACTGGTCGAAAGCCGGTACTCGACAGTGCCCTTCCAAAGTTTTTCCGTCCGGTCGTCCTCGATTGGTACCCCAAGTTGCAGACCATGGAGAGCCTTTCTGGGCAAACAAAGGGGTACCTCACAGAGCGCCAGCGGTGTTCTTTCCGAGAGGAACATTTAGAGTTTCTCGATTTCGACGCCATCTATTTCGAGCTTCAGCAATTCAAGAATGAACGCGGATGGCATAATCTTGTCCTTCCGCGTGGCGTGATGCGCGAGCTGCTCAAGCGAAACGACTGGTACCAGCTTTGGATTCCCGAGGAGGAAATGGAGTTCCGGTCGTTTCAGCAAGTGTCGCGCTGGCAGGAAATAGCCGTTGCCCTGCTAAAAAAGTATGTCGACCGCGTCTATAAGCTTGAAAAGCAGGAGTTCGAGAGTTCTTATTTGGAGTACCGAGAGCTGACAGAAGACGATCCTAACTTCGTGAGCGAGTACCAGCTGCTCATCGCGCAGTCGCGCAAGGACATCATTGAAAAACTCGAAGAAATAAAACGTCTGGTCCAAAGCGGGGACCTAAGAGAAGCCACGTTCCACAAACTCGCGCTTGAATATGATTCCCTGCGTTCGATCGCGTTTGCCGGACATTTGTATCAGCCGCTTATTTATATCAGTGGGAGCAGTGAGATAGAGATCAAGCCCGTGGTGCTGGAGAATGAAGGAGAGCGGGACTTTGTGTTGGATCTAAAGAAATTTTGTGAATCGCAAGAAGGCCAAGATTTTTTCAGGGGCAAGGAACTTTATCTGCTTCGCAATCAGAGCCGAGGCCGCGGCATCGGATTCTTCCAGGCGGGCAACTTTTACCCCGACTTCATCCTGTGGCTGCTCGCCGACGGCAAACAATATGTCAATTTTGTGGACCCAAAAGGGCTACGGTATCTTGAAGGTCCTGAGGATCCAAAGATCCGATTCTGCGACGAAATCAAGGAGCTTGAACGCCAATTAGGCGATCCGGACGTCGTTCTGAATTCGTTCATTCTCTCTCACACACCTCTCTCCGTTATCAAATCTATGAGCAGCGAAGTGACGAAAGAGATGCTCGAGGCAAGCAACGTATTATTTCAGCACGAAGACCGCGCGACTTACGTCGGAACCCTCCTGGCAAAAATTCTGGGGCAGGAGCGACTCGCCACTGTCTCGTCATGATGGCTGAAGAGGAGCCGAAATGCCTGGGCTACCATCGCAGAACTCGATCGTGGGGAGAGGCGAAGTGGCCAAGCTTGCCATCGGCCGGGCAAGTGTGAGCTGCCTGCAGGTCCCCGCACGCGTGCCAGGGCCGCGGGTGGGGAGTGGCCGGTTGTGGGGGGCTGCGCTGGTCAAATTCTGCTTGCGTCGCAGGCCAGAGTGCCCGCAATGCTCGAACTGCGCAGCATAGTCGTAAGGCGTTTGAGAAAATTTTTGCCCCAAGAGACTTAGCAATGGTCGAAAGCCGAATGCCGATCCTTGAGTTCATTCTCCGCAACTACAAGAACTTCAACTCGCGCGCCACGCGCGATGCGACTCTGGCCTATTGGCGCCACATTCGCCAGGGTGGCAAGATGTTCTGGGCCGTGGCGGGTGCCATGTCGTCGGCGCAGCTGGGCATCAGCCTTGCCCCTGCCATCCGCGCCGGCCTCGTCCATGGCATGTCCGTGACGGGGGCTAATCTCGAAGAGTCGCTCTTCCGCCTCGTGGCCCACGAGCATTATCACGATTATCCTGATTACCGCTACTTCCGCAAGGAGGACGACGCGCGACTGCTGGAGCTGGGCCAGCGGCGCGTGACCGACACGAGCATCCCCGAGGACGAGGCCTTCCGCGTGGTGGAGAAGCTCATCGTGCCCATGTGGGAGGAGGCTTCGCGTACGGGCCATCGCGCGTTCTGGCACGAGTACTTCTACCGACTGGTGCTGTCGCTCGGTCGCGCGCTCATGTCTGGCCCGCCCGAGGAATGCTGGCTCTTGGCGGCTGCCGAGCGCAACCTGCCCATCGTCGTGCCCGGCCACGAGGATTCCACTTTTGGCAACATCTTCGCCTCCTATGTGAAGACGGGCGAGTGTCGCGCCGACATTGTCAAATCGGGCATCGAATACATGGTGTGGTTTTACGACGTCTACGAGCAGCTTGCCGAGGGCGCGGGCGTAGGCTTCTTCCAAATCGGCGGCGGCATCGCGGGCGATTTCCCCATCTGTGTGGTGCCCTCGATCAAATATGATCTCAAAAAGCCCGTGAAGCCGTGGGCCTACTTTTGCCAAATTTCCGATTCGACGACGTCCTACGGCTCGTACTCGGGCGCCACACCGAATGAGAAAATCACGTGGGATAAGCTTACGCCGGAAACACCAATGTTCGTCATTGAGAGCGACGCCACCATCGTGGCGCCCCTGATTCTGCAGGCCCTGCTCGAGTGCCAGAGCGCGCCCGAGGAGGCGGACGCGCTTATCGCGCGCTACGCGGGCGCCAACTGAGGTGCACCTGGCAGAACTATCCGTGCCCCTCAAGCCAGGGGAGCTCTCCTTGCGGTGGGTTACGCCAGCGCAACGCTAGGCGCTGGCCTGCCAAGGGGCGGCCGAACGCCCGCCTTTGCTATCGCATGCTGTTGGCGTGCCGCCAACAGCCCGCGCGGGCGCGGCGTAATTTCGCACGTCTGAGCGTTCATGTTCGCCCCCAAGTGCCACAGAGGCTCGGCAACGCGAACGCCTCTTTCGTCTCCCCGTGGCCGCCTGCCGGCGTAGGGCGCGGCGAAGCGAAACACCCGGCGCGCACATTCCCAACATCGGCGAACCACGGGCAGCTTCCGACCAACGCGAGAAATGAGCGGCTCAAGGCTGTCCGGCTCAAGGAACACGAGCGGTAAGCGAAAACCACACTCGTCAGCTCCCTGGCTACAGCTTCCGACACCAGTCCCCTCACGTGAGGGCCCGGATTCCAGGGATCTGGTGAAGATTCTCGAAGATGTGGCAGGATTGGATGAGATCGGGCGAGGTCAGCTCCTGTGGGCCGATAACGCGGACGATTTTACCGCGGCGCGCCAGGTGGTCGATCAGCGCTTTGAAATCACCGTCGCCCGTCACGAGCACCATCTCGTCCACTGCCTCGCTCTGACTCATGACCTCCAAGGCCATCTCGAGGTCCATGTTGGCCTTAGTCTCGCCATTAGGAAGGCGCCGGATTGGCTTGGCGATGACGCGGTAGCCGATGAGTCCCAGCGCGTTGAGGAATGACATCTGTTCGCGATTGTTTGGGTCGTAGCATGTGAAGGCGTTGAATGTGACAACCGTGTCGGAGCCTTTGCTTAGGTGGGCGCGCAAAGTATCGAAGTTGATGCGCCCGTCGCCAAAGACCTGCTTCGTGGTGAGATAGATATTTTGAATATCAATGAAAACGGCGATACGTTTCATTTTTTCTGTTCTCTATAGAAAATGAGTATCGAACCTACCTGAGAGAAGTAGCCAACAATCCCCCATCGCAATGCAAAGACATTTTCAGAAAAACCTGTGGGTGCGGTGCCTGGCCTCTCTCCATTGGCCTTGTGCAGCGCGTGGACGCGAGCGCTAATGCTTAGTACATAGCGGCCACTCTGCTAAGCGTGATTGCCGTGCGTGCACGCGAGGGGCTGATGTGCGCCCGTTTGTCCTTCTTTTGAATTTTGCACTCAGCCCGAGGTCGGCGCCACATCACACCATGCGGCAACTGCCGCCCCCCTCAGGCACGCAAGGTTTTCGTCACGGCAGCCCCGCAATCCTCTAGCGGTGTTTCATTGTCGTTGACGCGGACTTATTCCGTCCTATTCTTTTGTGCAATTTTTATGGGCCTGCGGTATCTATTCCCGTGGATGTCACGCCGCAGGGCGACACAAAAACGCAGGCGAGATTGTGTCATCACGGAACGGAGCTCCTATGCCGAAACGCATTGCAGTAGGGCTTAACGCCGCATATTTTGAACAGGCCTACGAGGCTTGGCAACGAGATCCTACCTCAGTAGGTCCGGAGATGGCTGCGTTCTTCGAGGGATTCGAGTTTGCGCGCTCCGCTGAAGCAGCTCCCATTGAAGGTAAACACCTCCAATCTGCCGTTAACTCGTTAATTTATCATTATCGTGCTGTTGGACATCGCATTGCCGACATCAATCCCCTTGATTCTCCCCCGTCTTCTCATCCTGAGCTCGAACTCGAGAGCTTCGGCCTTTCCGCTCAGGACCTTGATCAGACTTTTGACGCGAACCACATCCCCGGCATTGCCGCCGCCCCTCTGCGCGAGATCCTCGCCATCATGCGCGAAACCTATTGTGGTCCTATCGGCGTGGAATACATGCACATCCAGGAGCGTGCCGAGCGCCGTTGGCTTCAGCAGCGTATGGAAACCATCCGTAACCGGCCGCAATTCACGCCCGACGAACGCCTGCGTTTGTGGCGGATGCTGTTGCGTGCGCAGATGTTCGAGCATTTCTTGCAGAGCACGTACCGCGGACAAAAGCGCTTCTCGCTGGAAGGGGCGGAAACGCTCATCGCGGCGCTCGACGATTTGCTTACGCAGGCGGCAACTGCGGGCATCGTCGAGATCGTGTTCGGTATGGCGCATCGTGGTCGCCTCAACGTGCTGGCGAACGTCCTGCAAAAGCCGCTTGAGATGATTTTCCACGAGTTCGAGGACAATTTCATCGCCGACACCTACTACGGCGATGGCGATGTCAAGTATCACAAGGGGTTTTCCAACGATATCGTCACACCGGGCGGGCGACAGCTGCATCTTTCCCTTGTGGCTAACCCCAGTCACCTTGAGGCCGTGAATCCCGTCGTCGAGGGTAAGGCACGTGCAAAGCAGGCCATCCGCAACGACACGGAGCGCAAAATTGTGCTCCCGCTGCTCATTCACGGCGATGCCGCGTTCGCCGGGCAGGGCATCGTGGCCGAAACGCTCAATCTTGCCCTGCTCAAGGGCTATCGCACCGGTGGCACGATTCACTTCATCATCAACAATCAGGTGGGATTCACCACATCGCCCCAGGACTACAAATCCTCGCTTTATCCCACCGACGTGGCCAAGGGCTATGGCGCGCCGATCTTCCACGTCAACGGCGATCGGCCCGAATACGTGGCCCACGCCCTGCGGCTGGCGCTCGAGTTTCGCCAGACCTTTGCCAAAGACGTGGTTGTGGATATGTGGTGCTACCGGCGCCTCGGCCACAACGAAACCGACGAGCCCTCCTTCACACAGCCATTGCTCTACGCAAAAATCGACAAACACCCGCCTGTGCTTGAACTTTACACGCAAGAGCTCAAGTCGGCAGGCATTCTTACCGACGAATTCGAGAACAAGGAGCGCGAAGCCTACGAGGCAGAGTTGGATGCAGCACGGCGAGATGCTGCGGAGCCTGAGCCGGTGGAGATTGTCGAGGAGCTTGGCGGGCGCTGGCGCGGACTTGTGCGCGAGTACTCCCATACACCGGTGCCCACTGGGGTGGAGCGCGCCGTCCTTGAACACATTGCGCGCCGCGTGTGCGAGTTTCCCCCTGGCTTCACACCCCATCGAAAAATCCGCAAGTTCTACGAAGATTTCCGCGATGCGGTGTTAGCGGGCGGTCCCCTCTTCTGGGCCCAGGCCGAAATCCTTGCATTCGGCTCGCTGCTGCTAGAAGGCACGGGCGTGCGCCTCAGTGGCGAGGACAGCCGCCGCGGCACTTTCAGTCAGCGCCATGCTGCCGTCATCGACCAAAAAACCGGCGACATGCATATCCCGCTCACGCAGCTCGACCCGAACCAGGCACAGTTCTGTGTTTACGACAGTGCTCTGGCCGAAGCGTCAGTTCTAGGTTTCGATTATGGCTACTCCATTGGCGACCCGCATCGGCTCATCATCTGGGAAGCACAGTTCGGCGATTTCGTCAACGGCGCACAAGTGATACTCGATCAATTCATTGCGGCAGCCATTTCGAAGTGGGATCAATGCAGCGGGCTGGTGCTCTTTCTGCCGCACGGCTATGAGGGGCAGGGGCCCGAGCATTCCAATGCTTGGCTAGCCCGACACCTGCGTGCCTGCGCAGAAAACAACATGGAGGTCGTGCAGCCGAGTACGCCCGCACAATTCTTCCATTGCCTGCGTCGTCAGGTGAGGCGAAAATTCCGGCGCCCCCTCATTATGCTTACGCCGAAGAGTCTGCTGCGCCATCCGGAGGTCACAAGCCGTGTGGAAGAGCTCACTGAGGGGCATTTTCAAGAGATACTCGACGACCCACAGGTGCCGCGCTCACCGCGCCGGGTGCTTTTCTGTAGCGGAAAAGTCTACTATGAGTTGGCAGCCGCCCGGCGCGAACGCGGGATCAGCGACGTGGCCATCGTCCGCATCGAGCAGTTTTACCCCATTTGGGACGATCTGTGGGAAGACATCACGGAGAAATATCAAGCCGTCCCCGAGTGGGTGTGGGTCAGCGAAGAACCCACAAACTTCGGCGCATGGGGATTTGTGCATGCAAACCTGACAACCTATCGGACGGATATGCCGATTTGGTATATCGGGCGAGCACGCTCGGCCTCGCCAGCCACAGCCTCGCTTTCCATGCATCGCCGCCAGCAACAGCTCATCATCGAGCACGCCCTCCGGCCCGACCCCCTGGAGCCGATTCTTACCGATGGAGTGGCGGTGTTCCGCCGCGGCGAACCTCACTGGAGACTCAAATCACTAGAAGAACTGCGTGAGACCGCCGAAACATGAGCTTCTTCCCTCCCTTTGGCGCTTTCCCATTTTCTTCAGGTCAGCTGAAGAGTAATTCGAAGGGCACATTTCCATAGGATGAAATAGACACGTTGACAAATTGACTGAAGCGTGTGATAAGATTTCCTTATCTCTGGATCACTCTCTACAAAGGCTTTGAATAAGTCCCCATGACGATGTTCTCCTAGTTGCCCGTGGCACGTGCACTCTCTCTTAAGCTCTATGCGTTGTGTGTGTCATTGCAAAAGGGAGGCACGTATTTCCAGATTTCCGCTGTGTTCTGCGCTCTACCCTCTAAGAGAGAAATGTCTGCTTGCGTGGAGATAAGTTAGAATCTATCGTGGTATGTTCGTTGTCTGTCGAGCATTGCCACCTTATTCCCCCCTTAGTTATCTGGTGCAATTTCCTCGCATGTTACTAAGGAAGCTAATACAAACTGCAGCTTTAGGATGAGAAGGTTGAGCCAGGCTATATGCCGTTTGACTTGCCCTAAGCACAGTGCCACTGTGAAACCAATGCGCCAAAACGCAAAGCCCTCCGGACTGGAGAGAACGGACAAGTTTTTCAACGAGTTACGTCTTTCGGCACACGCAGCTATCGGCCGAAGTGGGAAGCTTTCGTCCCGGGATTGGCTCAATCAATTTCGAAAAACCATCGGCATGGGAGGGCACGTTATCATGGTGCCCGCTTTGATAAGGCGCATGCGCTTGACAGCGGCCAACGATGTCAAAGGGACAGTGACAGTCGCGCATTTCGGGATTCAGGGGTCGATCTGGGGGCAGCAGGACGGCTAGTCCAGCCCCAATGTTGGCCACAGCTGATCGATGCGTTGACGAACTTCGTCGCTCATGCGAGCGATCTCAGGCCACGGACGGGAGTGACCTTCTTCAGGCCATTTCTGGGTTGCATCGATACCCATTTTGCCGCCGAAGCGCGGCAACATGGCAGCATGATCGAGATCGTCCACAGGCCCACGAACGACCTCCACGTCACGCACATAGTCGACACTGTTGGTCGCTCGCCACACGACTTCGCCATAGTTGCGCAGATTGACGTCGTGGTCGACCACCACGATAAGTTTGGTGTTCATGGCCTGCCCCAATCCCCAGATGCCATGCATAACTTTGCGCGCGTGGCCAGGATAAGCTTTGCGGATGGCGACTAGCATAAGGTTGTGAAAGCAGCCCCACACGGGCATGTGTAGATCAACGATCTCAGGGAATTGCCGTTTAATGAGCGGGGAGAAAAGCTCCTCGATGGCTTCACCCATGTAAGCGTCCTCCATGGGCGGAGGGCCGACGATGGTGTGCGGGTAGACGGGGGCGCGCCGCATACTCATGGCGGTGAGGTGGAAGACGGGGTACATGTCTGGCAGCGAGTAATAGCCGGTGTGATCGCCAAAAGGGCCTTCCAGACGTAGCTCACCCGGATCCACGTAGCCTTCTAGCACGATCTCGGCCTCTGCAGGCACCAAGAGGTCGTTGGTTCGGCAGCGAGTCACTTTCACTGGCGAGCCACGCAAGAGTCCGGCAAACATCATCTCATTGACGTCGGGCGGCAAGGGCACCGCAGCGGAGAAGATCTCTGCCGGTCCGGCACCCAGCACAATCGACACGGGCAACACCTCCCCCCGCTCCTTCATCCGGCGCAAGTGTTCGGCTCCGCCCTTGTGAATGTGCCAATGCATGCCACACGTCTTGGAATCAAAAACTTGCAGCCGGTACATGCCGCAATTGGTCGCACCTGTGACGGGGTCGCGCGAGAAAACCATCGGCAAGGTGATGAAGCGGCCGCCGTCTTTCGGCCAGCATTTGCACACCGGGAGCAAATCGAACGATGGGTTTTCCACCGGCACTTCCTGCCAAGCCCCAGATTTCACCTCTACGGGGAAGATGTCGTTCAACTGTTTGAGCTTCGGCAACATTTTGAGCTTTTCGAGGAAGCTCATCGGTCCGCGTGATTCCACGAGTGCGAGGAAACTTTCCGTGATCTCGGAGAGCTTTTCCGCCCCACACACCATCTGCATGCGGTGCCGCGAACCAAACATGTTCACAAGCACGGGAATCGAGTGGCCGCGCACGCGCTCGAAGAGCAACGCTTTCCCACCGCCCGGACTTTTCATGATACGGTCGGCGATCTCTGTGATCTCAAGCTCGGGGTCCACTTCAGCCCGGATGCGCACAAGTTCCCCTGCTTTTTCCAACGCGGCAACAAATTCCCTCAAATTGTCATAAGCCATAGCGTGCTCGCGCTTCCTCTCAGTGACGTAACGCTGTGAAAAGCAATACAATGCCCGTCCGAGATCTTTGCGAATGTTTCGTCCGGGCACAAGGGGGGACGCGCAAGGCGACGGCGATCAGGCCCCCGGAACTCACACTTGCTCGAGAGCTAACTCTAATTCGGCGCGAAAATGGCCGACTGTCGGATAGCGATCCTCGGGATTTGAAGCCATAGCGCGGGAAAAGATGCGCTGGAGCGTCTCAGGAAGGGGTTCTGCCGTGCGCGGAAATGGTGGGCGATCTGAGGCCATCGCACTTGTGTCGCATGCTTTTTCGGTGGCGGGTGCGGCTTGACCTTGTTGCGCTTTACCTGGGGCGGACTCCACGCCCACCCCCTTTGTCGCAACTTCAGAGTTCGTGGAAGCCAGGGCGCGCTCCCATGCAATCTGCACGTGGTCTGGGAGGTGCCCATAGGCCGGCGGGTCGGGTAAGCGCCCAGTGACAAGTTTATAAAACGTCACGCCGAGCGCATAAATGTCCGTCGCAGGGGAGGGATCGGCTCCGCCGGCGAGCAACTCTGGCGCTGCATACGCCGGCGTGCAGCAGCGCACCACTTGCTCGGTCTCGCGGCCCGAATGCCGGATCCAACGCGCGAGCCCGAAATCTGTGAGTTTGATGCTGCCCTCTGTTCCCACCAACACGTTAGCCGGCTTGAGGTCGCCGTGCACCACGCCGTTATCGTGAAGATAATCAACGCCGGCACAGATTTCGCGCACCAGGTGCAGCAACTGCGTTTTGTTCAACTCCACGCCATCGCGGATGAGGTGTTCGAGTGAGGCGCCTGCGACGAATTCCATCACGAGGAAGTGCAACTCGCTAGCCACCCCCCGACCAAATACGCTCACCACGTTGGGGTGATTGAGTTCAGCCAGCGCCTCGGCTTCGCGCACAAAGATGTCAAGAAACTCGCTGCGTTGCGCGAGCTTCGGCCGAAGGATTTTCAACGCGACCGTTTCATCATTGGCAAGTCGGCGTGCCCGGAACACCCACGCCATCCCGCCCCGTGCTAATCTATGCTCAAGGAGGTAGCTGCCAATGCGCATTCCCGGCTGCAGGCAGCCCAGCACTCGCGCCTCTTCGTCCTCCAGAGGAGCCGTCGGCGTCTCTGTGCCTCCTGTCTCAGCCTCTGGTCGCGTCTGCGCCGACGCTTCTTTGCCATTGCGCGAAGCCAAACGCGATATCACCCCTCTCAGCAATGGAAATGGCGACCTCTCGCCCAAACTTCACTCCTTTTCACCAAAATTTCACTTTTTCTGACGCCAGCGACCGGCAAAAAGTTTCCGAAAACGTGTCCAGCGCCTTTGGCCTGAGGCCGAAAACCCTCAAGACCCATTGGGGCAACGTCGGGTGAGTTTCCCCGACACAAACCCAAAAGAGGGCGGGCCGCTTCGCTCCGTGATCGCGCTGCTTGACTGCCGGGGATGCTCCGCTCTTGCCGGCGTGGCAGCGGGCCCATGCGCCTTGGCGCTTGACCGCTGTGGCGTCGCATTTGCGGTGGAAGGGGCCTATAAACACCTGGCGCAAGGGGGGTGGTCATTCCCGTTTCGCGGTCCCGCGTGCCACCGCTGTGGGGGCGCTCACCTTATCATCAACTTTCCCGCTGACTTTTGAGTCTGCACGTGAATGAATTCGTCGCTCGGGTTTGTATTTGCTGGACGGCTTAGCGCTGGTCGCGAGAAGTCGAAAGGGTTTTTGTTTCCCTTGATTCGCCGCGATCGCGGGCATCTAAGGTTTTCTCTGTGGACCTGAGCGATTGTGCGACGGTCAATGGGAATGTGGTTTCGAAAGCTCTGGAGGACTAATCAAAGGTGGCCGAAGAAAAACAAAGCACCCAAGAGACTCCGACCGAAAGTGCGGAGGAAAGTGTATTGGACGAGGCTACACGCCGCGTTCGGGATCAGCAAGAAAAAGCTGTCCCTCATCAGATTGTTAGCGAAGAGTCGTTGCCGCAGTCACGCCGCATGATTGTGGTCGAGATTGCTGCCGACGAGTGGATTCCGCGGTTAGAAGAACTTTTCAAAGAATTCCAGCAGAATGTGGCCCTCGAAGGATTTCGCAAGGGCAAGGCCCCATTGAAGCTTTTGCAGCGACGCTTCATGCGCGAAGCGCAGGAGAGCCTAGCAGAAAAGCTCGTGCCCGCAATCCTTCGCCAATATGCCGAAACCAAGCAAACGATGCTCTATGGCACTCCGCGCGTGCATGAAATCGTGGGCGAGCCTGGTCAGCCTGCGCGTCTCAAGATCGAAGTCGAGGTAAAGCCGGAACTTGAACCAAAGGGCTACAACACAATCGCCGTTGAGGTCGAGGATATTCCCATGCCGCCCGACATGGTCGAGCGCGAGCTGGAATCGCTGCGCTACCGTAGCGCGTTCTTTGAAGAAGTGCAGCGCGCTGCCGAGCCCAATGACGGGGTCGTGGTGGATTTCAAAGCCGTCAACGCCAAGGGCCAGACTGTCGACCAGGGGACTGACGTGTTCGTGCATGCCGAGAGCGAAGCACCTGTGCCGGACGAAGTGCGCGCTGCTCTGATTGGCAAAAAGGCAGGCGACGAACTCGAAGTGGAGACTGTCAAAACCGACGGCACTAGGCTCAAATACATTGTTAACGTCAAGGCGGTGAAGCAGCTTCGCTTGCCAGAGCTCGACGACGAATTCGCGAAAGATCTGGGTTACGAAAGCTTAGCCAAGTTACGCGAGGCGACCGAAGACATGTGCCGCAAGCGCATCGAGGCGGAGAAAGTGGATCGCGCGTTCGACGCCATTGTGCAAAAGCTCAATGAGGCGAACGATTTTGAGGTGCCGCCAAGCTTACAGGCTCAGGTCGAACGCGACCTTATGCATCGCGATCTACGCTTTATGTATGCCACAGGAAGGCTGCCGTGGCAATTGCGCGGCCAGACCCGGGAAGAATATCGACTTGCTATCGAGCGCGATGCCAACCTGCGCGTCAAAGGCTACCTGCTGCTTGATGCCATCGGCAGCAAGGAAAACATCGAGGCCACTCCCGAAGACATCGACGCCGCACTCAAGGCGCGGGCCGAAGCCGAGGGCCGGAAGCCTTTAGCCGTGCGCGCAGCTCTTGAGAAAGCTCGCCAGTGGGAGAGTTTCGTGGAGGAAGTGCGTTTCGACAAAATCCGCGAATACCTTCTCAAAAAGGCGCAAATCACGTGGGTGCCCGCCAAGGCTGCCGACACATCGTCGCCAGCTCAAGGCTAGCAAGTCAGCTGTCTGGCACCTTACACTGTCAGGATGCTAACCTCGATCGGTGCTGTGAGCCGTGTGGCTCAGCACCGATTTGCTTTTCTTCGCAAAACTCTGGCGACAGTGTTCCACGGCTCTGTGCATGCACTGCGCTCAAGAGATTGCATCCCCCGAACGTGCATAGGCCTGGGCAACAGCCCGCTATGCTAAGAATCATGTTCGCGTTCGTAGGGCGATGCCAGGATCCTTTTAGGCTGTGTCAATGCCACAAGCCATTTGAGTTGCGCTCGCAGCTCGAAGCAGAAAATCGTCGACGGCTTTCACAATGCCTATTGACACGCCCCAACAATGAGGGCTGCCTATTGTGTTCAAAGTTTCGACATTTTCCAGGAGCGTTTTTTATCGTTTCGATAAAACCTCCCCAAGGAGAAGCTTTGAACAATGGGTGAATGGATAGGACGTGGACGTAAAGCGCGTCGCGCTTACGGCTTTGATGAAATCGCGAT
The DNA here is from genome assembly GCA_049968255.1 of Candidatus Sumerlaeaceae bacterium. Lineage (GTDB taxonomy): Bacteria > Sumerlaeota > Sumerlaeia > Sumerlaeales > Sumerlaeaceae > DRVG01. The sequence goes on from JBMFRB010000011.1 coordinate 14,415, forward strand.
CGTCCCGGGCATGGTGACGATCAACCCCAATGAAGTGGACACTTCCTGGGAACTGGCAGGTCGCCGCTTTGAAGTACCGATTATCGCGGCTGCAATGGACGGCGTTGTTGACCCGAGTTTTGCCATTCTCATGGGAAAGCTAGGTGGGCTGGCCATCCTCAATCTTGAAGGTGTGTGGACCCGCTACGATGATCCCACCGACATTCTCAATGAAATTGCTGCGGCCACACCCGAGCGTGCGACCGAACTCGTGCAGCAGCTATATCAGCCTCCGGTGCGCGAGGATCTCATCCAGCGGCGCGTCGAACAGATTCGCGCGGCGGGTGTGCCGCCTATTGTTAGCGCAATTCCCCAAAAGGCCGAACGCTACGCGGCATTGGCCGAGGAAGCTGGCTGCGAAATTTTTGTGGTGCAGTCCACCGTGTGCACGGTTCGCCACATCTCCACTGAGTACAAAATGCTCGACCTGGCGAAATTTATCGCCAATACAAAGATGGCTGTGATGGTGGGCAATTGCGTGACCTACGAGGTCGCCCTCGAGCTCATGGAGTGCAACCCCGCTGCGGTGATCATCGGCATTGGGCCAGGTGCCGCCTGCACCAGCCGCGGTGTGCTCGGTATCGGAGTGCCGCAGGTCACGGCCACGGTCGACGGCGCGGCCGCTCGCGATAAGTATTTTGTGCAAACAGGGCGCTACATTCCCATCATCACCGACGGTGGCATGAGCGTAGGCGGCGATATCTGCAAAGCCTTCGCCTCGGGAGCCGACGCCGTGATTGTCGGCAGCGCATTTGCAAAAGCTGTGGAAGCTCCCGGCAAAGGCTATCACTGGGGCATGGCCACACCGCACCAGAACCTGCCCAGAGGAACGCGCATCCACGTCGGCACTACAGGCACTTTGGAAGAGATCCTCTTCGGACCTGCGCGCCTGGATGATGGTTCGCAGAACCTTATGGGAGCCCTCCGCACCTGTATGGGCAGCGTGGGGGCGCGCAATTTGCGCGAACTGCAGCGCGTGGAACTCGTTATTGCCCCCGCCATCAAAACGGAAGGCAAAATTTTCCAAAAGGCGCAACGCATCGGCATGGGCAAATGAGCCGCCTCAGGCGTCCCGCAGCATACGTTTAGAGGCATCAGGGGGTGAGGAAGATTGCCCCCGCCATGCTTTCGTGAATCTCGAAACGTAAGCGGGCGAGATCGGCCTCGTGGTGGAGGCCGATGCGCCGGCTGCCTGGACGTTGGAAGCGAATACTAAAGGCGAGAATGTCATGATTGCTATTCTCGATTTCGGCTCGCAATATGCACAACTTATCGCGCGCAAAGTTCGCGCGCTGGGCGTGTATGCGCAAATTCTGCCATGCACGGCCAGCGCGGAGAAGCTTCGTGCGTTCCAGCCAGAAGGCCTGATCCTCTCTGGGGGGCCGGCCTCGGTCACCGACCCTGACGCCCCGCGCATGGACCCCCAACTGCTCGAGCTGGGCTGTCCGGTGCTTGGCATTTGCTACGGCATGCAACTTATGGTGCACTTGCTGGGTGGCGAAGTGCGTCCGCAAGCGCACAGCGAATATGGACGAGCTCACTTGGTCCGGATTTCGCCCCATCCGCTTTTCGCAGGAGTGCCCGAGGGAAGTGTGGTGTGGATGAGTCACAACGATGCTGCTGTGCGGTTGCCACCCGAATGGGAAACGCTAGCCGGCACTGACGGATGCGAGCAAGTGGCCGTTTGCCACCGCGTGCGACCCTTGTTTGGTCTGCAATTTCATCCCGAGGTCCATCACTCGCGCCACGGCCAACGTATTTTGCGAAATTTCGTCTTAGGGATTTGCAAAGCAAAACGCACCTGGCGCATGCGTGACTACATCGCCCACGCTATTGAGGAGATACGGGCGCGTATGGCCGCTGCTCCGCCCGACGCTCGCATTGTCGGGGCGGTCAGTGGCGGAGTCGACTCTACCGTCTTGGCTACGCTGATGCATCGTGCTGTGGGCGAGCGTTTTGTGCCGGTATTTGTGGACAACGGCCTCCTGCGTAAAAATGAAGCGCAAACCGTTCGAGAGAATTTCCGCAAGCACCTTGGTATCGAAGTGACGTTCATTGACGCAGCGCAGCGCTTCCTCGAGGCATTGCGTGGCGTCACAGATCCTGAGGAAAAACGACGTATCATTGGGCGCGCGTTCGTCGAAGTCTTTTTCAGCGAGCTTCGTCCGCACGACTTGCTTGCGCAGGGAACGCTTTATCCTGATGTCATCGAGAGCGTAAGCGTGAAGGGGCCGAGCGCCACCATCAAGACGCACCATAACCGCGTGCGCGAGATCCTGGAGCTGATGAAGCAAGGGCGGGTGATCGAGCCGCTACGCGAGCTCTTCAAGGATGAAGTGCGAGAGCTGGGGCGCGAACTTGGCATTCCAAGAGAAATGCTTTGGCGTCAACCCTTCCCAGGCCCTGGCCTTGCAGTGAGGATTTTAGGCGAGGTAACGACTGAGCGCCTAGCAGTCCTGCGCGAGGCCGATGCCATCGTGCTCGAAGAGATAAAAGCCGCAGGGCTTTACCACCGCATCTGGCAGAGCTTTGCAGTGCTCCTGCCGGTCAAGGCCGTGGGCGTCATGGGCGATGCCCGCACCTATGCCAATGTCGTGGCTTTGCGAGCAGTAGAGAGCGTTGATGGGATGACCGCGGATTTCGTCAAACTCCCGTGGCACCTTCTTGGGCGCATAGCCTCGCGCATTATCAACGAGGTGCCGGGAGTCAATCGTGTTGTTTACGACGTGAGTTCGAAGCCGCCAAGCACAATTGAGTGGGAATGATAGCGCCTCTGCCGGTGGGTAAGGCAGAACCCGCCGTGGCCACCAGTCCCACACGCGGATAAGATAAATGTAGTTGCCCCAAACGCGTGCGCGATGATAGGGGGGGAAACTAGTGCACGCTTACACGATTTGTCTACCCCGCTCCGCCCGGGCGGCGAGCAGCCCACAATATCGTCCCGCCTTGATGCGACACGTCGGACATCAGATGAGTTGCGATCACGGCTAACAATCGCCGCTTAGGGGGCTGGCATGTTGCAAGCTTTTCATCTTGTCAAACGAAGGTTTCTGAGCGCCGCTTGCTTGATGGCTATGTTCCAGACCAGAGTGTCGCTCGAGACTTCACGAAGGAGCAACGCTGAAGCAGCTGAGAATTCTTGCTTACGGCTGTTCTCTCCCGGTTGCTCGCCGCATCGGAAGCGCTTGGCTGCCTAACCCCGGGCGAGAGCTGTTTATGGCAACTTCTCGCGTCGATACTGATCCGCCAGGCCAATGCGTGCGCCGGGAAGAATTGGCGTTGGCCGCGCAAAAGCGTGTCGCGTCCTCGGCAAACGCGTCGCGTGTCAAAAATGCTGGTAATCTCTGGGGGAAGGGACACGCCTGCGCGCTGGTGCCAGCCACGACATGTTAGTCTCTTTTTTCTTACATCACGAATTTGCAGGGCTAGTGGCGATTAACGAAATCCCACCATGCATTCGGTCTCGCTCATGCAGCGCGGCGCCGCACAAAGTATCGTTCGAAATCGTACAATTTGGACGAAATCGGTCAGTCCTATCCGGATATTTTGGCTCCCCCATCTCTGTGACAATTTGAAAATAAATTACTTATCGATTTGTCGCCGGATACACGTTTATTGCTAATCCCCTGTGTGTGCCGACGGAAAGGAGTCCCAGGATGAATTTATTGGCTCCAGCGACCAACGATGCGAATTTTGTGTGGAACGAAGCCATGGCTCGCCACCTGCTCGAACGAGCCGGCTTCGGCCTTCCTCCCAGTGCGCCGGCTCGGCTAGCAAAGATGCCGTTGGCCGACGCTGTGGAAACCCTTGTCAGCTATCAGCGTTACCCGGACCCTTACCCCGAGCTTAAGGACCTTCCTGAGATAGAGGAGCCAACGGCAATGCGCCGCCTTGCCCAATTATCTGCTGTGGAGCGGCAAAAAATTCTCCGCGAGCGCAGACGCGCCGAACGCGAAGCCATGGTGCAGCTCGAAATGTGGTGGCTTGAGCGAATGCGAACAACTCCGCGCCCTCTCCAGGAAAAAATGACGCTATTCTGGCACGGCCATTTTGCGGCCTCGGCCGAAAAGGTGCGTTCCACGCGTCTCCTTTATGAGCTCAACCAGACCATGCGCCAGCACGCGGTCGCCCATTTCGGACAGCTTGTCCGCGCTGTGGGCAAGAGTCCCGCCATGCTCATCTACCTCGATAACCGTACGAGCCGCAAAGATCATCCCAACGAAAATTGGGCCCGCGAACTTTTCGAGCTCTTTACACTGGGGGAGGGGCACTACACCGAGCGCGATATCCGCGAGGCGGCTCGCGCTTTCACCGGCTGGACCTGTCGCGGAGAAAAGTTTGTCAACGCGGTCAGAATCCACGACGACGGGCAAAAAACGATTTTTGGGCGCGTTGGCCGCTTCGACGGCGATGCTGTGATTGACCTGGTTCTCCAGCAGCCCGCGTGCGCAGAATTCATCTGCAGAAAGCTCTGGACGTTCTTTGCATATGAGAACCCGGAAGAAGAAATAGTCAAGGGTTTATCTGATACATTCCGAAAATCGAATTATGAACTTGCACCTGTTCTTCGGCAGTTGTTCTGCTCGCGAGCTTTCTTTAGCCAAAAAGCTGTAGCGACCCAGATAAAGTCGCCAACCCAATACGTGGTCGCGCTGACTGGTCAGCTCGCAACCCCACTCCCGCCTCCACGGCTGACAGCTCTGGCCATGCGGGCCATGGGCCAGGAACTCTTCCATCCCCCTAACGTAAAGGGCTGGGAAGGGGGACGAAGTTGGATGAACACAAATACAGTTTTTGTCCGCTGCAGTTTTGCCCGCTACCTTCTGACTGGCGAGGCGCTGATGGCCGGCGCTGTGCGGCGGGGTGGGAACACGCCCCCCTCGCGCACCGCTGATGCCATCCTCACAGAGAACGTAAGTCATCCGACGGGCGCGATGACTGCGGAAACAACCGCCAGCGATGCCGTCATGCCCGACGACGAGGCGGTCCGTGCCTTCCTTCTCGCTCTAACCGAGCCGTTTCCTAGCTCGTCTGCACCTCGCTCGCGGCCGGCTCTTTTCGATGTGGATGGATTTTTTCGACCATATGAAGATTGGGATGTAAATATACTTGTCAATACACTCGCCCGTTATTTTCTCGCGTTGCCACTCTCAGTTCGCCAAAAGCAAACAATTGTCGAGGCTGTGAACGATACGCTGAGCGAGGCACCAAAAGCTGGGAGACGTGTGCGTGATCTCGCGAATGCCCAACGCACCGCACTCCTATACCTCTTACTTTCTACGGCAGAATACCAGATGTGCTAGCCCTTGCGTGAATGGAGAAAGAAATATGAAAGTACATTTACTTTACACAAGACGCGAATTTTTGCGCAGTGGCGTCCTCGTTGCCGTCAGCACAATGATGCCGCGATTCCTTGTGGATTTTGCCACGGCAGCAGCAACAGGAACAGCTGGGAAGACTTCTGACGAGCGGGTGCTCGTTGTGATTCAGCTTGCGGGCGGCAATGATGCTCTGAACACAGTAATTCCTTACACGGACGAATCTTATTACATGATGCGGCCACGCTTGGGAATTCCACGAGCTGGCCTCATTCCGGTCAACGATGCGGTGGGGTTTCATGCGTCTTTGAAAGACCTGCACGCGATGTATGATCGCGGTCTGGTGGCTGTCGTTGAGGGGGTGGGCTACCCAAATCCCAATCGGTCGCATTTCCGCTCGATGGAAATCTGGCACACAGCTTCGGATTCGAACGTCGTGCTTGCCACGGGCTGGATCGGTCGCTATCTGGATGCTGCGTGCGGAGACTCGTGTGATCCGACGGCAGCACTTGCGGTCGGTAGCGAACGTCCTCAAGCATTCTATGGCCGGCGCGGGCTAGGGGTCGCTGTGGCATCGCCGGAACGGTTTGCTTGGCCGCAGGGACCGGACGGAGCCACACGCCAGCGTTTTCAGGCGCTCAATGAACCCTCCCAGAGCCCGCAAAACCACTCACTCGACTTTATCCGCCATGTGATGGCCGATGCACTTATCAGTGCCGACAAAATCCACGACGTAGCCAAACGTTACAAAGGGGGGATCACCTACCCGGCTTGGCCATTTGCCTCGAATCTAAGAACCATTGCTTCAATGATCGCAGGCGGCCTCCCCGCGAAAATCTATTTCACGAGTCTTTCGGGGTTCGACACCCATGCCAACCAGCTCAATACGCATGCGCGACTGTTGAAAGAATTCTCCGAGAGCACGGCCGCGTTTATGGCGGACCTGGAACGCCAGCACAACGCCGACAGGGTACTCATCATGACATTCAGTGAGTTTGGCCGGCGGGTTGCAGAGAACGCCAGCGGTGGAACCGACCACGGTACAGCAGAATCCCTTTTCATTATCGGCAAAGGAATTCGGCCAGGCTTTGCTGGAAAGCGACCATCCCTGTCAAACCTCGACAACGGGGACCTGATTTTCACTACGGACTTCCGTTCTGTCTATGCAACAGTATTGGAAGATTGGCTAGGAGCGGCCTCAAGAGCAGTTTTGCCCCGCGAGTTTCCGAAGTTACCTCTTATTGCGACACCAGCACGAAAGAGCTAAGACCCACACGGCCTCCCTTAGACGGCGTTTTCCCGTACGCATCAAAATTCGAATAAGGACGAGGACAGGACGCAGAGGGTAATAACCAGTGACGAGAAATAGTTTTACCGGCGCTATTGATCCAGGTAGTGTCTCTTTGCCCCTAGCAACTAGGGAACCAGGAAGATCATCATATATTATCCCATTCCACTTGCGTTTTACTCTACCGTCACACTCTTGGCAAGGTTTCGCGGTTTATCCACATCTAATCCACGGGCGACAGCCACATGGTAGGCAAATAACTGAAGCGGGACGATCGCAAGGAATGGCGCTAAGAGCCAATCGATCGTAGGGAACTTCAAGTGAGAGACCACAGCGGAAGGCAGCGTTGCAATAGAATCATCAGTCACGGCGAGGATTTGTCCCCCACGGCTACTAATCTCCTGCATATTACTCAGGATCTTTGCAAAAACGTGGTCACGTTGAGCTAAGACGAAGACAGGCATGTTTTCGTCTACTAATGCGATAGGTCCATGTTTGATTTCGCCAGCTGGGCAACCTTCAGCATGAACATAAGAAACCTCCTTGAGCTTTAATGCGCCCTCCAAAGCTATCGGATAGAGAGCCCCGCGTCCCAAATAGAGAAAGTTGGCACTTTGCGAAAATTGCTGGGCTAGCTCCTCCACGGCGGTGGTAATCTCGAATGTTCTAGCCAGGAGATCTGGCACGGAAGCCAATTGGCGCCCTAAAGCCACCGAGCGCTCAGCCGAAATACATTTAGCCTGATCGCTCCATCCCAGAGCTAAAAGCAGAAAAGCGGCGAGCTGGCCCGTAAACGCTTTTGTTGAGGCCACACCAATTTCGGGTCCCGTGTGCGTGTAGAAAACCGAGTCGCATTCACGCGCAAGGGTAGATTCGTAAACATTGCAAATGCCAAGCGTCGCTGCGCCCCGTGTTTTTGCCTCCCGCAGCGCCCCAATCGTATCGGCTGTTTCTCCCGACTGTGAAACACAAATGACAAGAGTTTCGGAATTTATGAGGGGAGGACGGTAGCGGAACTCCGAAGCAAGGTCTACTTCTACCGGTACGCCAAGACAATGCTCAAGGACAAACTTACCAACAAGCCCTGCATAGTACGACGTGCCGCACGCAACACAAACAATACGTTTCGGACTAACCTCACGGTAAAAGTCTAAACAGGGTTGAGGTAGCTCAACAACATACCTGTCAGGAACAAGCCTCTCGGCTAGGGTCCGCCGCAGGGCGGACGGTTGTTCAAAAATCTCCTTGAGCATAAAATGGGGATAGCCGTCGCGTGCGACGCGCCAAAACGACCGGTCTACCTTTTGGGGCTTGCGCTCAACCGGCACGCCGCTAAGAGTTTCTATCTGCACTTGCTTTGCAGTGATTTGCGCAATCTCCTCATCTTCAAGGAATAAGACCTGTTTGGTAAACGGAAGGAGCGCCGTTATATCCGATGCAACATAAGCTTCTCCTTCAGCAATTCCGATAACGATGGGACTTTCCTTCCGAGCCACAATGAGCAGGTCAGGATCTGTCCGAGCTATAACGGCCAGAGCATAGGACCCAAGGACTCTTTTGAGCCCCGACATGATCGCCTGCACAAGTGATTGTCCTTTACATATTTTACTCGCGAAGAGATGACAAAAAATTTCAGTATCCGTTTCCGAGGAAAAACAGCATCCTTCGTGCTCCAGCTCCCTTCTAAGTTCCACGTGGTTTTCGATGATCCCGTTATGCACGACGGCGATCCCGTTGACGATGTGCGGGTGGGCATTGGCTTCATTGGGTCGTCCGTGTGTTGCCCAGCGAGTATGGCCAATTCCACCACGCCCCGCCGGGCGAAAGTCAGCAATGGCGCTTATGAGGTTAGATAATTTCCCTTGACACCGGAAACGATGAATTTCGTTGCCATGGTGAACGGCAACTCCGGCGGAATCGTAACCGCGGTATTCTAAAAGAGAAAGTCCTTCTAAGAGGATGGGGATGGGGTTCCTCCAACCCACATAGGCAAAAATTCCGCACATGACCTAGGCCTCTCTTTCGCATGGTCAAAGATTTTGCAGATTTTCTTGTGCCCTAAGACTGGAATAACGGCCTCGGCAGCAGGAGAGTTCTCCGCGACGCGTCACGGAGTAAGCGGGTAAAAACGGCATGGTGCAGGCCCCAGGCCGAACCGGCGGTAATCTCGCAGAAAGCCCAGACATCACCTGGCACTGCAGTCTTTGCCATTTCCCGTTCTGCCATGAGATCCTAACGAGCCGCAATCGACGTCACTTCCTGCATTTGCCACAAAAAACCAACTCAGCCCGCAATTATTCTTTATTTTTTAGCAAAAAGCAATAAACTTTTCTTCAGACCTTTTCCATATGTGCCCGCCTCTTGTCCTACGCCTGCATTGCTCGCCGCGCACACCGGGGCTCAAGCACGGCACCTATCTCCGAGCTCTATCTGCCCACCGTCTGGTTTTAGCCAAACACGTTCCCGCACCCCGCCCGTGGTGACGGGACGAATGAGACAAAAACCGGAGAACTTACCCCAAAGCCCTGCTGTTCTCACGAAATCTTGCCCGATCTATGACCCGGATATGCCTGTCAGCGAAGCTATGGGTCTTGCCGACGCCCAACGAACTCTTTTTCCTTGTGTTTGGGGCGGTTGCGAGAGACTATCTCCTATTCACGATTTGAAGGACAGCTTTCGCACCGGGCTCTATCTCGAGATGCGTCACGGTGGATGGTTTGGGGCGGATATGCCGCAGCAGCCCGGAGCTGTGCCCGGATGCGTTACAGGAGACGGCAACGACCATGCGTCAGTCAGCAATTTTGATAGCGTTGGGCGGCAACGCCATCACCCGCGAAGGGGAAGAAGGGACCGTCGAGCAACAGTTCCGCAATACGGAACAAACCATGCGCGATATCGTTCGGGGCATTCGCGGGCGTTATCAGCGAGTGGTGCTCACTCATGGCAACGGTCCGCAGGTGGGAAACATCGTGCTCCGAAGTGAGCTTGCATCGTCTTACATTTATCCTCTCCCGCTCGACACTTGTGTCTCGGATTCCGAGGGCGGTATGGGCTACATGTTTCAGCAGGTGCTTTACAATATCTTGCACCGTCAGCAGATGGCTGAGCGGGTCGTGTGCGTGCTGACACAAGTGGTGGTGGATGGCGACGATCCTGCATGGCACAATCCCACGAAACCGATCGGGCGTTTTTATTCCGAAGAGGAAGCGCAGAAGATCATGGCGCAGCGTGGCTGGCAAATGCGCGAGGACGCGGGGCGCGGTTGGCGCCGCGTGGTACCGTCGCCACGGCCCAAGGAAATCATTGAGATCGCGGCCGTCAGGGCGTTGCTTGAGGATGATTTCATTGTCATTGCAGCGGGCGGCGGCGGAATTCCCGTTGTTCGTGACGAACATGGGTGCCTTCACGGTGTCGAAGCCGTCATTGATAAGGATCTGGCCAGTGCTCTACTCGCGGCCGGGTTGGGCATAGGGACCTTTGTTATTCTGACCGGTGTCGAGCAGGTGGCGCTCGACTACCGCAAACCGACCCAGCGCTTTGTAAGTCGTATGACGGTGAGCGAAGCCCAACGGTATCTCGCTGAGGGGCAATTCCCCCCTGGCAGTATGGGGCCGAAGATCCAGGCGGCGATTGATTTCCTGCAGGCTGGGGGCGACATGGTTATCATCACTTCGCCCGAAAAATTTACCGAAGCTCTTGCGGGCGAAACGGGAACGCGCGTTATCCGTGGTTAGCGCGCCAACCGGCGTGGAGGCGGTGCCTACCGCGCAGCGTGCCAAAAGCCACAAGCGCAAACATGGCGCACGGCCGCCGGGCATGGGTCATTGAGAAATTTTGATGGCTAAAACCCACAACGCCCGTTTTTTGTGCTTGGGTGCGATAGCGATCCGCCGGGGAACAATCAAAAAACGCGCATTTCGCCGCGGCGAGCGGAGGACTGGCGATCAAAAGTTGCTTTGCCGAAAACACGTCGCATGGCGCCCCTCTGTTCAGCGAATAAGAAGGGTTCGCGTGCGCTGCGATCTTTTTTGAGCGGTCGCCCCCTTGAAGCATACCTGCTGACAATCAACTCTCGAGTCCTGTCGTCAATAAATCAACAGATCGCTCATATCGCTGATGACTTGAGGGATTTCGAAGCTTCTCAATCATAGAGAACGCGATAAAGGAACAGACCGTTAGGGGCGAGCGTGAGAGCCTCGTTCGGGCGCACACCTGTTGCGAGCATCTCTCGCACCGCATCGAGCGACATCTTCCCGCGGGCACAGTTCACCATGACTCCCGCCAAGATCCGCACCATGTTCTGCAAAAAGGACTGGCATTTGAAATCAAGCATGAGAAGCCCGTCGCCGACAACTGTGATCTCAGGCCGATGGAGCGTGAGGAGTGTTCTCACTGCGGTGCACGTCTTTGCGCGGAACGCCCGGAAGTCGTGGTGCCCCTCTAGAATTTTTGTTACCTCCTCCATGCGGCCGAGGTCGAGATGATAGGGCACGTGGGTGACATAAGCGGTGCCGACGGCAGGCGCCACGGAGCGATTGAGAATGAAATAGCGGTACCAACGCAGGCGCGCCGATCGTCGGGCATTGAAGTTGGGGGGAGCTTCTGCCGCATCCACGACGGCGATGTCGCGCGGCAAGTAGGGGAGCACGCCGCGGGCGATTGCCCGAACGGGTAACGTGCTCGCTGTGGCGAAGCTGATCACCTGGCCGAGCGCGTGAACTCCGGCATCGGTGCGACCCGCTGCGGTCACCCGAATGCGTTCGCCCAAATGGCGCGCAAGCGCTTCTTCCACTTTTTCTTGCACAGAGACCCCGTTGGCCTGGCGCTGCCAACCGACGTAGCGAGTTCCGTCGTACTCGAGTGTCATGCGGATGACGCGTCGGGGCGCTGGTGTGTCCCTGTGCCTCTCGTGCGCACTTAGCTCTTGACGCTTCATCACTGGCTCACTCACTCATACGACTTTACACGAAGTTCCTTGCTACTCCAAAACGTTTGCAACACCGAGGAAACGGAGCAAACGGGGATGGGGCAATCACCATTCAATAAGAACGAAGATTTCAACGAGCAATTGCGCGGTGCACGCGAGCGTATTCGCGCCGTACGCAGTGCCCAGCAGAGCACGCCGACGGCTCCTAAGGATCAGTCACCGCCTCCGCTTCGCCTGCGGGTACGCACTGACGCGAAGTCAAATCATCTTTCGAAGATCGGCTGCAGCCTCGTGGTGCTTGGAGGCATCACAACAGTCTTTGTTATTCTCGCAGGACAAGTTGTTGGTCTTGCTACTCTTTGGTCTCTTGCCCCTGAAGAGTCAGCAGCCGCCATCGTGGTGGGCATATTCGCCCTGCTGGCACTTCTTATGGTTTTCCTTGGTTTGGCGTTAGGTGTTTATAAGCTGGTTCGCGACAAAAAACCGAGTGACACACTTGTCTGGCTGACGGTCCTTGGGGGGCTTGTGGTCATGATGTTTTGGGCCATTTGGCTTTCCGTGGGTTACGCGCTGCAAAGGGATGCAAAGAAAGCGGAAGAAAGCGTAAAGCGTGAGCTCGAAAACATTTTCAAATACGAAAACACACACCTCCCTTCACGCCCGTTATTTCCGGCGCCGCCCCCTCCAACTCGCCGTTAGCTTGTGGAAGCTCGGAGTTTCTAAAGAGCAACCCCGTCGCCCAGAGGTTTTGTGCGCTTGTCGTGCGTTGATTTTTCCTCCTGCGTGTGTAGCTCGTTAGGATCGTGGACAACGCCGTGTGGTGGAAAGACATCGAGCGCCAGCTCGACGAACTCAAGGCGCGCCGCCTTTGGCGCGAACTAAAATCTTCGGTGGAACCCGTGGGGCTTCGCATCGAACGAGCAGGGCGCCTGCTTTGGAATTTCAGCTCGAATAACTACCTTGATTTGGCCACGCATCCACACGTCGTTGCGCGAGCTCAGGAAGCGGCGGAGCGCTTCGGTGCGGGTGCGGGCGGCTCGCGGCTTATCACGGGAACATTAGCTCTGCACGAGGAGCTCGAATCACGATTGGCGGCTTTCAAAGGAGCCGAGACCGCGCTCGTTTTTTCTTCCGGTTATCTTGCGAACATTGGTTTGATCCAGGCTCTGTCGCGACGCGCCGACGGCTCGCGGGTGCCTATTGTCTTCGATAAATTAGTTCATGCCAGTCTCGTGGACGCGATCCTTGCCAGTGGAGCACCATGGAAATCTTTTGCGCATAACGATGTGGAGTGTGCCGCGCGCGAGTTGCGCCGTCTTCTTCAAAAGCATTCCTGCCGCACAGCGCAAGGTCTCAGGGCCATGATTGTCACGGAAGGGGTTTTCTCGATGGACGGCGACATGGCGCCGCTGCGCGAGCTGGCCGGCCTAGCCGAGAGCGAGGGAGGAGTTCTCGTGGTGGACGACGCGCACGGAACAGGGGTTGTGGGGCCGCAGGGCGCTGGCGCCCTTGCTGCGACGGGGCTTACCAGCATGCCGCACTGCGTGCAAATGGGTACACTGAGCAAAGCGCTTGGGTCGCAAGGCGGTTTCATCGTCGGACCGCGTTACCTGCGCGAGCTGCTCGTGAATCGAGCACGTGCGTTCATATACGACACAGCTCTCGCCCCTCCGTGTGTTGCAGCCGCGCTCGCGGCGCTTGAGGTGATTGAGCAGGAGTCGCAGCGCATCCAAAACCTTGCGCATAATGCTGCCGCTTTGCGCTCACACGCGCGATGCCACGGTCTGGCTGTCGCAGATTCTCCATCCGCGATTGTGCCAGTCGTCGTGGGTGAGGCGAGCGATGCCTTGCGGTTAGGCGAACACCTCGAACGTGAGGGCTTTCTTGGCGTCGCAATTCGCCCACCGACAGTGCCACCGGGCACTTCGCGTATCCGGCTTACGGTAATGGCCACGCATCCCCGCGATGTCATCGAGCGCCTTGCTGCTGTGCTCGCGGATGGCATTCGCGGCGGCAAAAAATAACACCACACTCAGAGAGAGGCGCCTCGGCTCGCCTTCGCAGCTCTCAACGACTGCAACGTGCGCGCGCGTTTGAATGCGACGCGCACAAAGGAATTGTTTCTAACAATGAGCAACGAGTTGCGTGCCAAGCGCGATTTCTTTTTTCGTCACTGGCTAGGTTACTACCTGCCCCGCTATGTGCGTCGGCAATGGCAGCTACGGCGTGGGCGAAAGGGCAATCTCGAAGATCTATTCGTTTTTCTCACGAATCAGTGCAATGCGCGCTGCAAGCATTGCTTTTACATCGAGGAGCTCGGCTATGTGCCAGGTGAATTGCAACTGGCCGACTATCAGAAACTGGCGCCGACACTCCCATGGTTGGAGCGGATTTTTTTCACTGGAGGAGAAGCACTTCTCCATCCCCAAGCGTGCGAAATCGCGGCTCTTCTAGGGCGCGCGACGGCGGCCAAACGCATTGGGATTATCACGAATGGTTTTCTTCCGGAGCGTGTGCAAAAGTTCATCGAGCAGCTCGCTGCCGCACGAATTCCTGCAGTCCTCGACGTCCTTGTTTCCCTCGACGGTCTCGAGGCCACGCACAACGACATACGGCAGAATCCACGCGCTTGGGAACGTGCCAACGCGACGCTCGCGCTGTTGGAGGCTCTTCGCGAGCGCTATCCTTCTCAGCTTGAGTTTGGTGTGATCACGATTATTACGTCGCGCAACTGGCGTGAACTCGAAGAGTTGGCCTGGCACGTGGAGTCGCATTATCCCCACGCTCGGCAGGGTTTCGAATTTGTGCGAGGCACGAACTTCAGTCTTTGGGGATTGGCTCCGGAGTATCGCGCAGATTTCAACCCGCCTGAAGACTCACTGCCACCCACTGAGCAATGGGATAAGATTTTAGCAACGCTCGATCGCATCAATCGGCGACGTGGACTGGCCAATCACGCGTTTCATCTCACCACGCATTTCACGGTCGAGATGCTCAAAACGAAGCGCAAGCTTGTAGATTGCGTGTCGGCGGGGCAGAACGTTGCCGTGCTCTACGCCACTGGCGAGCTTGCTCTCTGCGAGTTCTCAAAACCTTTCGGCAACGTGCGCGATTACGGTTTCGATTTCGCACGTGCGTGGAATTCGCCCGAGGCGGAAGCTATGCGCCGCGCGACGAGCCGCTGCTGGTGCACACATGGCTGCTACCTGTCGAAAAATATCGAGTATTCATTTGCAGGTCTTCGCGCAATGCTGCGTAAATTATAGCCGATGAAGCGCCCAGAGGTATCTGTCGTCATAGTCACCTACCAGCGCCGCAACGACCTTGCCCTTGCCATGGAAAGCATGGCGGCGCAGCGCGGCGTTGAGCTCGAGCTTGTCATTGTGGACAATGGTTCGACAGATGGCACAGAGGAATTTGTTCGCTCGTGGGGCCGACTTCCAACAATCCTTCACTGTGCGCGGCGCAATCTTGGCGCCAGCGTCGGACGCAACATTGGCATACGGCTGGCCCGGGCGCCCTATGTGGCTTTTATGGATTCTGATGCGGTTGCTCTCGACGACGATCTGGTTCTTCGCTTGCTCGAAGCGTTGCGCAACGAGCCTCAGGCTGCCGCAACGGCTCCCGCCATTTACGAGGATGCACAGCGCCAGCGAATGTGGTTTCTTGCCGGCTACCCCGACAAAGGCGGTTACCACGATTTTCAACGTAGTCGCACCGAGTGGCAGGATCCACATTATATCTCGACGTGCTTTAGTTTGTGGCGGCGCGACGTGCTTGAAACGTTGGACGGCTTTGATCCGGCTTATCCCTACATCTTCGAGGACCTCGATCTTTGCGCACGTGCGCGCGATGGCGGATGGAAATTCGTTGTGCTGCCTGACACCGCAGTTCAGCATCGGCTTAGCAGCGAAGGGCGGGTGCGTCCGGCCGACGGCTATGCGCATCGTCTTTACACCGAGCGTGTCATGAACCGTTTCTACGTGTTGCGACTTGGCGCGAAAGGTTTCCTCCGAAGGTGGAAATGGTGGCTGACGCCCGAAGGCCGAGAATGCCGCCGAATTGCCTATATCGATTTTCCACTCACGTGGCGTCAGCAATTCATTCTCTTTTGGTGGATTCCCGCAATGACGCTACTCAAGTATCTCTTGGGAAAAATGACACGGGGCCTTGTGCGAATTTGATGAGAAGCCAGTAAAAAATACGACTCCTGTCGAAGCTGCAGCGCTCTCTGCGTCGCTCTTCATCTACGGGGGGAAGCCGCACTAGTCATTGCTTCTCTGCAAGCTTGGGTTGACAGCGATTGGCTCAAAACTACTAGCGTCGAACAAACGAAACGGAGAGTAACCGACTGTGAGAAGCCTCAATGAAATTCGAGGTGAAAAATTTCGAAGCAACGACCGAGGAAGGGGGGACTGTGGCTAAGCCAATAACAAGCCTCAGCATCTTTTTCCCCTGCTACAATGACGGCGGCACAATTGGTTCGCTCGTGTTGGCAGCATTGGAGACCGCTGAAAAGGTAACCGATGACTATGAGGTGATCGTGGTGGACGACGGTAGCACCGACATGAGTCGCACGGTCTTGCAAGAGCTGGCTGAACGCTATCCCGAGCATGTCCGCCTCGTTTTCCACGAGAAGAATCGCGGCTATGGTGGCGCCCTTCGTTCAGGCTTTGCCAACGCGTCAAAAGAATGGGTTTTTTACACAGATGGAGACGCTCAATATGATCCCAGAGAGCTAATGCTGCTCGTGGAGAAAACGCGTCCGGACGTTGATGTTGTCCAGGGTTACAAGATAAAGCGCCACGATCCAGTGCATCGTATCGTCATAGGCAAGCTCTATCACTGGGTCATGAAGCTGCTGTTTAATTTGAAAATTCGTGACGTGGATTGCGACTTTCGCCTTATTCGCAAGGCAGCTCTCGAGAAAATTATTCTCACGCAAGATAGCGGAGTGATCTGCCTTGAATTGGTGCGCAAGCTTCAAAGCTCGGGTGCACGTTTCGAGGAGGTCGGTGTCAGTCATTTCTTTCGCATGTATGGAAAATCGCAGTTCTTCAATTTTCGTCGCATTGCAGCAGTGGGCGTTGGCGTCATGAGGCTTTGGTGGCATCTAGTCGTCTTGAGGAAAGGATGAGGCTGATGAAGTCGTTTCTCCTTGAGACCTTGCGTACAGAGGACCCGAAGCGGCTTGAGTCATTCATGACCTTTTACGGCGGCAAGAAGGTGATGATTACGGGGGGAATGGGTTTCATTGGCAGCAATCTGGCCATCGCCCTCGTTGAACTCGGTGCCCGCGTTCTCATCGTGGATTCGATGATCCCTGAGTATGGCGGCAACACCTTCAATATCGAACCCGTGCGCGATCGCGTTCAGGTCAACATCTCCGATGTGCGTGACCGGACGAGCATGAATTATCTCATTCGGGATCAGGATCTGCTTTTCAATCTGGCGGGCACTCTGAGCCACGTGGACAGCATGAAGGATCCCTTCACGGATCTTGAAATCAACTGTGTGAGCCAGCTTTCGATCCTGGAATCATGCCGACAGTTCAACCCACAAATCAAAATTGTGTTTGCGGGGACGCGGGGGCAATACGGACGCACACATGGCAGGCCAGTAAACGAAGAATTCCCCATGCGCCCTGTGGATGTGAATGGCATCAACAACATTGCCGGCGAAGCTTACCATCTACTCTACAACGATGTGTATGGGATCCCGGCCTGTTCGCTGCGCATGACAAACACCTTTGGTCCCCGTCACCAAATGCGTCATCATCGTCAGGGGGTGCTGAACTGGTTTTTGCGCCAGCTTATAGACGGCGAGAAAATTCGCCTCTATGGTACGGGGACTCAAGTGCGCGACATCAACTACGTTTCGGACGTCGTTGAGGCGCTTCTTATCGCCATGGCTGAGGAGCGTACTAACGGCCAAGCCTTCAATCTTGGCGGCCAGCCACTCAGCCTCAGGCAATTTGTCGAGCTTGCGATCGAGATCAATGGTAGCGGAGAATACGAACTTGTGCCCTTCCCGCCCAATGCCAAGGTCATCGAGCCAGGCGATTATATCGCGGATTACTCAAAGTTTCACAAGCTTACCGGTTGGAAGCCGCGGGTCAGCGTGCGCGAGGGGATTCGTCGCACTTTCGAGTACTACCGCCTATACAAAGATTGGTACTGGGGCGAGAATCCCGCCGGCGTACCGCCATGCCCAGCAGAGAAAATGCCATGGGGAGCTTGAGCAAAATGCGTCGAATTCCTTTTGGAGACCTCTCGCGCCACTACGCCTGCTTGCGCGAGGAGATCGATTCATCCATTCGGCGAGTGTTGGAGCGAGGGTGGTTCGTCCTGGGTGAGGAAGGCAAACAATTCGAAGAAGAGTGGGCAACATTCGTCGGTGCGACGGAAGCTGTGGGCTGCGGCTCAGGAACGGAGGCGATTCATCTCGCCCTCTGGGCGCATGGCGTGGGACCTGGGGATTATGTGGTCACAGTGCCCAACACGTGCGTGCCCACCGTCGCAGGCATTTCGCTAACTGGCGCAAAGGTCTTGCTGTGTGATGTAAATCCGGAAACCGCTCTCATGGATCCAGCATGGCTGGAAGATATTTTAGCAAAATATCCTGTCAAAGCTGTCGTCCCTGTCCACCTTTACGGCACGCCGGCCGACCTTTCGCGGATTGCCGGCCTCGCCGCGCAATACGGCGCTATTGTGGTGGACGACGCAGCCCAAGCACATGCGGCGAAATATCGCGGCCGGCCGGTGGGGGCCCAAGGTTTCACGACGTGTTGGAGCTTTTACCCGTCAAAGAATCTCGGTGCTTTCGGCGATGCTGGTGCGGTGACCGCACACTCGCCGCAAATTGCCGAGCGCCTTCGCATGCTGCGAAACTATGGGCAAGAGCGTCGCTATTACCACAAAATTCCAGGAACAAACAGCAGGTTGGATGAGATTCAGGCCGCAATCCTGCGCGTAAAGCTGCCGCATCTGGCGCAGTGGACAGCGCGCCGCGAAGAGATAGCTAAGAGGTATCGTTCCGAAATCAAAAACTCGGCCCTATGCCACTTTGCTATCCCTGCAAACGTTTCGCCGTGCTATCATCTTTATCCAGTGCGCACTTCCGCACGGGAAAAGTTTATCGGTTTCATGGCCGAGAAAGGCGTGGAATGTCTGGTTCATTATCCCGTGCCTATCCATCTTCAGGAAGCTTATCAGTATCTGGGCTATCGGAAGGGCGACTTCCCCAATGCTGAGCGGCTTTGCGACGAAGTTGTCTCCCTGCCGATGTTCCCCGAGCTCACGGACGAAGAGGTCGATCACGTTATCCACGCGGCAAACGCTTACGAAGGTTGACGAACTCAATGTGCTCGCAACATCTGTCGCCATCTGAATAATTTCGCGGCTAGAGTGACGCATTGCCCCATAAAAATTTTACAAAGGCACCTTGTGATTCAACTGGGGAAGAGCACCGACAGGCCTAGGCGCGACTACTCTTGCCGCAGGAGAGACGGGGGGGCTCATAGTCTCGTGCTCACAAGTGAGCGCGATAACACCACCTGTGCGTGAAGTGCCTCATTGCGGGGTAGACAATGCGAGGCCCCTGTCGTCGCTCAGGCTTCCCGCAAGGATTACTTTTTCTTTCGCTGTTTTTGCCTGCGGATTTGCTGCTGGCGCTGGCGCCGCTCGAAGAGTTTACGCTGCAAGCGCTTGGCGCGCTCGCGTGCCGAGAGATTCGCACCCGTGATGCTCGCTGGCGCGCCCTGCCCGTCAGGCCCTGCAGCTCGCACTCGGTCCTGAAGCTTCATTACGCCCTGCATCATCTTTCGCGCGTGCTCGAACTGCTGAAGAAGTGCGTTCACATGCTGCGGAGTTGTGCCGCTGCCTCGCGCGATGCGAAGCCTTCGTCGGCCGTCAATGATCGAGGGATTGCGTCGCTCCTCCGGCGTCATGGAGAGAATGATCGCCTCCGTGCGCTTCATTTCGCTCTCGGGGATATCCACGTCTTTCAACGCGCTTCCCACGCCTGGCAGGAGCTCAAGTAAATTGCGCAGCGGCCCCATCTTTTTCAGTTGTTGCATCTGTGAAAGGAAATCTTCGAGGTCGAAGCTTGCGGTGCGCATTTTGCGCGCCAAATTTGCCGCCTGTTTTTCGTCGAAATGCTCTTGGGCTTTTTCCACGAGGGAGACGACGTCGCCCATGCCGAGGATTCGGCTGGCCATGCGATCAGGGAAAAACTCTTGCAGATCATCAAGCTTCTCGCCCGTGCCAATGAACTTCACTGGCTTACCAGTCATCGCATGGATCGAAAGCGCGGCACCGCCTCGTGCGTCGCCGTCCATCTTCGTCAGGCAAACGCCGTCAATTCCCACTTTTTCGTGGAATGTGGCTGCGCTCGTCACCGCATCCTGGCCTGTCATCGCATCAGCCACAAGGAAGGTAAACGACGGCTTCACGGCTTGCTTGATTGCGGCTAGTTCGTCCATGCGCACTTCGTCGATGTGCAGGCGACCTGCCGTGTCCACGATGATCAAATTGTGGCCATGTTGGCGCGCGTATTCGAGCCCAGCGTTTGCGATTTCTGGCGCAGGCTTATCCGTGCCTTGGCTGAAGACATCCACCCCTGCGGCCTCGCCAACGACGTGCAGCTGGTGCACCGCTGCAGGCCGGTGAATATCGCAGGCCACCAGCAGCGGCTTCCATCCCTCTTTGGCGAACCGTTTTGCAAGCTTGCCGCAAAAGGTCGTCTTGCCGCTCCCTTGCAGACCCAGCATAAGGATGACATGTGTCTTTCCCGGCTCGAGATGGAACGGCGGATTGTTGCCGCCGAGCACTTCGACCAGCTCATCGTAAATGATCTTCACCATCTGCTGGCCAGGAGTCACCGAGGTCAGAACTTCTGTTCCGAGCGCCTTTTCTTGCACACGCGCCAGGAAATCCTTGACCACCTTATAGTTCACGTCTGCCTCGAGCAGGGCCATCTTTACGTCGCGCATCGCTTGCTTGACGTTGGCCTCGGTGATCTGGCCTTGCCCGCGCAGATTCTTGAAAACAGATTCCAGCTTTTCTGTTAGGCTTTCGAACATAATGTCACGTTATGATGCTGTGTCTCGAAAGGCTTATTCGCTTCGAAGTGGAAAATGCACCCGGCGCTAAAGTACACACGAACTGCACCACCAGCCTCTCGACAATTCGCCGCTGCCGATAACCCGTTTCAAGCAAGTTCCGCTGCTGGTGTCGCAGCTTCAGCCGGCGGGGCTCCACGCAGGCCCCGCCAAGTGACCAAAGCCTCGATGATAAGCCACACGGCCAGACCAATGAGTGTGAGCACAATAAGAAACTGCAAATGATGGATGAGAGCAATCTGCTGCCCCGACCTCCAGCGAGCCACGTAGGGACCGATCATGAGAATGAGGCTCCACAGCGTGACGACCATCATAAACACTGCGGGCCACAACGTGAGCCAATAGGCCATGCCCTTGCGCGCCAGCCACACGGTCACACCCAGCAGTGTCAGCGCGGCAAGCAATTGGTTCGAACTGCCAAAGATATTCCAGAACACTTTCCATAACGGCAGCGCTTTGCCGTCCACAATCACGCGCGGCAGCGCGATGGCAATGGCCGGCAGCGCCAAACAAAGCAAAGTTGCGATCACCGCTTGGCGGCGCGTTGTCCAACCGAAAAGCTCCATCAGCACGTAGCGCGCTAAGCGTGTGCAGGCATCGAGCGTGTCAAAAACAAATGTCGCAAAGCACAGCAATGCGAATTGATAAAGCACGTGGAATGGGTTCGTCCCGGCCGGCAACAAAGGGGTGATCAGTTGGGCTGCGTAGCTCGCGATTCCGTTGGCGTAAATCGCGTCGGCATTCGCCTTTTGCTGCCCTGGCGCGAGAATCATCACCGTGGTCAGACTCAGGCATGCAAAGAAACCTTCTAGCAGCATGCCGCCGTAGGCCACAACCTTCGCATCCACTTCGCGGTCGAGCTGCTTGCTCGTGGTGCCGCTGGCCACAATGCTGTGGAAGCCCGAGCACGCGCCACAAGCCACCGTGATGAACAAAATCGGAAGCATTGGGAGAGCTCCGCCAAACGAGGCTTCCTTTGCCACCCATCCCTTGAAAACAGGCGCCTGAATGGTAAATGTGCCGGTCAATGCGCCCGCGAGGAGGCCCAAAACACCGGTTCCCATAACGATATAAAGGAAATACCCTCCCAGTTCACCACGCGGTTGCAGCAGCAACCACACCGGAACCATGGCAGCAACGAAGCAATAGCCGAGGAGAATGTAGCCCCACACCTGCTGCACCTGTTGCTGATTAGCCGCCGACATAAATTTCCCAAGATCGATGGGCAGCCACGGGCCTACCACAATGGAAAGCGCGACAAGCGGAAGGAAAATCATTTTGGCACGCACTGGCCCGATGGGCGTGAAGCGCAGCACCAGCCCCATGAGGAACGCCAGCCCCAGGTAGAGCGTGGACGAAGTCGCCACTGCTGGACCAGGCGCTTCGGCACTCGCCGCGTTCCCTGTTTGCACAAATGTGCCGGCAGTCACATCCGTGAACGCCACGATCACGTAGATAAGTGCGCACCAAATAAAAATCAGAAAGAGAGTGTGAGCCCGCGGCGTCATGTAAGCGCGCACAATCTCTCCAACAGAACGCCCCTGATGGCGCACACTTGCCAGAAGCGCCGTAAAATCATGGATTCCACCAATGAGAACAGATCCGATAATAATCCAAAGCCATGTGGGTCCCCACCCAAAATAGATTCCCGCGAGGATGGGGCCGACAATGGGCCCGGCCGCAGCGATGGCAGAAAAATGCTGCGGGAGCAAATAGGAGGCGCGTGCCGGCTCGTAGTCAAGGCCATCGCGCCGCAGATGAGCAGGCGTTGTTTTGTCCGCGCTGAGCCGAAACAATCGTTGCAGAAACCGGCCGATGACGATGTAGGATATTAACAAAATAGCGAATGATGCCACAATGAAAGCCACCAAACCCATGGCCTCTTGCCTCCGTGTGTTTTCATCACTCCTATGTGCTTGCGCGCATTTTTCATTCTGTTCGGCCGCCTAGAACGGGGGACGGCCCTCCGTCTTTTGACCGACCATCACATAGCTTATGTCGTTGTTGAACAAATGCACGCCAAAAGCAACTCATTGTCTCTCTTGCTCCGGCATCCCTTCACGTGCGATCGCTCTCCCCAAGATGTTCGCGGCTTGGCTAAGGTCGCGCTTTCACAACATTTGTAAGCCGATCAAGAGCAGAGGTTCTTGGAACGAGCCGAGCCAAATCTGGCCAGCGCACGCTTTTGCTTGCTTCCCGACCCGAACGATGGTCGTTGTCGATGTCGGGTTGTGCGAACATGTTCGCACGGCGATTTTCCCTCAGAGGTTCTTCATGGCACGCAAGAAAGCCGTTACCTATGCCGAAGCCGGGGTGGACATTGTTGTCGCTGATGAATTCGTGAACTACATCCGTTCAAAAAAGCCTGCCATTGGTGGTTTCAGCGGACTTTACCGATTGCCAAATGTGCGCAGCATGAAACGCCCCATGCTAGTTGGGTCCACCGACGGCGTCGGCACAAAACTCCTCATTGCCAAAGCGCTTCGCCGCTTCGACACGATCGGCATTGACCTTGTGGCGATGGTGGCGAACGATCTCATCACCTGCGGCGCGAAGCCCCTGTTCTTCCTCGACTACTACGCCACGGGTAAACTCACGCTCGACGAAGCCAAAGCGATTTTCGACGGAATCCTTGCCGGATGCGAGCAAGCCCAAATGGAAATGCTCGGCGGCGAAACAGCAGAGCTGCCCGGCCTTTACGCGCATGGCGATTTTGATCTTGCTGGCTTTGGGGTTGGCCTCGTGGACGGGGTTCACGTTCTCGACGGAAGCAAGATCAGGCCCGGAGACCTTGTCTTCGGCTTCGAATCCAGCGGTCTACATGCGAACGGTTATTCGCTTGTGCGCAAAGTGCTGCTCGAACAGGCCGCCATGAAGCTCACCACTTGCGTGCGTGAGCTAAGTGCTACGCTGGGCGAAGTGCTGCTTACGCCCACGCGGATTTACGTCGCTCTCGTGGAAGCACTTCGCAAGGCCAAGGTGGCCGTGAAGGCTTACGCCCACATCACCGGCGGCGGCATCCCCGGCAATCTCTGTCGCGTGTTGCCAAAAAACATGGACGCCGTGGTTTACAAAAACCGCTGGGAGACTCCCCCCATCTTCAAGCTCATCCAGCGCTGCGGCCCAGTGGACTACGAGGAGATGCTGGCCACGTTCAACATGGGCATAGGGTTCATGGCCGTGGCCCCGGAGGCGGAGAAGGAACGGCTAGTGCGCGTGGCTCAGCGCCTAGGCCAGCATGTGCATCTTGTGGGAGAAATCGTGAAAGGCAGC
This sequence comes from Candidatus Sumerlaeaceae bacterium, assembly GCA_049968255.1. Classification (GTDB taxonomy): domain Bacteria; phylum Sumerlaeota; class Sumerlaeia; order Sumerlaeales; family Sumerlaeaceae; genus DRVG01. The sequence goes on from JBMFRB010000011.1 coordinate 38,381, forward strand.
GGAAAGGTAAGGGTGGAGATCGAATGAACAAGTCTTTGCAAAAGGTTCTCGTGATCGGCGGTGGGGGGCGGGAGCATGCTATCGTTTGGAAACTCCGGCAAAGTCCGCGCGTCGGACCCATCTACTGCACACCAGGCAACGCCGGAATTGCCCGTGATGCCATTTGCTTCGATGCGCCCTGGGGTGAAAACTTCAGCAACTTGGTACAGCGCGCCCTTAGCCTTGGAATTGATTACACCATTGTCGGGCCTGAAGCTCCCCTGGCCGAGGGCATTGTCGATGCGTTCGAAGCGGCAGGATTAAAAATTTTTGGACCATCGCGCGAAGCCGCTCGCCTCGAAGCCAGCAAGAGCTTTGCCAAGGAAATCATGCAAGCAGCGCGCATTCCCACGGCTATGGCCCAGACGTTCACGGATCCCAAGCAGGCGCAAAAGTTTGCACGCGAGCTAGGGGCGCCCGTCATTGTCAAAGCCGACGGTCTGGCTGCCGGCAAAGGCGTTGTGGTGGCGCGCACGCTCGAAGAAGCCTATGAGGCAATCCGGCGTAATCTCGTCGAGCGACAATTTGGTGCCGCCAGCCAACGTATCGTCGTCGAGGAATTCCTCGAAGGCGAAGAGGCCAGCATTATGGCATTCACCGATGGCAACGTGATTCTCCCTATGGCCAGTGCTCAGGATCATAAGCGACTGCACGATGGCGACATCGGCCCGAACACTGGCGGCATGGGTGCTTATAGCCCTGCGCCGGTCGTGACCGAGGAGATTTTAGAAGAGGTCCGCGAGACTGTGTTTCTGCCTCTCCTCGAAGAACTCCAACGCCGCGGGATTGTTTACAAAGGCGTCATTTATGCTGGTCTCATGATCACCGAGGAAGGGCCGCGTGTGCTCGAATTCAATTGCCGTTTTGGCGATCCAGAAACGCAAGTCGTTCTGCCGCGCTTGCGCAATGACCTGCTCGACATCGTGGAGGCCGTGTGCGACGGGCGTCTGTGCGAGCACCACCTGGAGTGGGACCCGCGCGTGGCCGTGTGTGTGGTCATGGCTGCGCGCGGTTATCCCGAAGCCCCTGAAAAGGGTGCTGTCATTGAGGGCGTCGAGGACGTGATGCTTGATGGCCGCGTGCTTGTTTTCCACGCCGGCACCGCCCAGCGCGGAGGGGATTTCGTCGTGGCGGGCGGACGAGTGCTTGGTATCACGGCGCTTCATACCTCCTTACCCCGCGCACTGCATCTGGCCTATCAGGAGCTCCAGCGCATCCATTTCGACGGCGCCCACTATCGGCGCGATATAGGCCACCGTGCCCTCGATTACCCAGCCGACGGTGCCGACTGAAACGCCCTTCGTATTCCCCGTTGGGGAGATCGCTACAAAAACATTTTTCTTCTGACAGCGTGGGGAAATACTCAGCTAGACAGCTCTTAGCTCAGCACTTAGGGTCGAGAGACCGGGGCGGAAAGAGGCGTGGTCCGCAGAGAGCTCGGAGGCATAGCTGAACTTTTGGCCCCACAGCGTAACGCCATGGGAAGTCGTGCAGGGGCGGCCATTTGCCCCAACGCGCGAGGCTTTGGTCCCAAGGCGCCGTGGCCATGTTTGATCGCCCAGCCTGGCGACCTCAACGACGAGCAGCATCGGAAAGCCCCACGCACCAACGAGATCGCAACCTTCGATAAAGAAACCCATCACAAAAAATTCCCCGTGCTCGAATAAAAAATGCGTGTGCGGTCCAGCAGGAAAAGGAGGGGATAAACGAGAAAGAATTTTTCTTTCTCGCACTCGCGTGCCCAGCGTGTCTGCATTTTCGATTCGCACAGCACAATCTGCCCGCACGGAGTGAGGACGTCAGGACGAATCTGCCGTGAGGCGCTTCGTGCGGTCATTGATCTGGCACCCAAGCGCGCGAGTCGCGATGCCGTGGCCATTTGCTATCGGCCACAGACTCTTTTCCTAGTTGCCGCATGCCGCAAATCAAAGAGTTGCTTCTGGGTCGCACGATGCGCACGCAAAATCTGCACGCAGACGCTTTGTCTCGCTGGCAGGTGGGCCCCAGAGGTGCGCGTCGCGCAACCTCGCAAGCTAGCAGCGGGGCTTTTGATCCCGCACGAGAGTCAGTGCCAACTCGGGCGAAGCTTTGAGCGCCACGACAATTCGTATGAGAAGCATGCCCACGGCTTCAAGGTAGCGCGCACTGGATAGCGGGCCACAATCCACAGGATCAAAGCCAGCGTCGGCCACAAGGTTCGCCACTGTGCGCTTGGCTTCGTCATCGTCGCCGCAGTAAAAGCCACTCACTTTCATTCCGGCGATCTTGCATTCAGGTAGGTGGAAAACGGGCGACGGAATCGTGTTGAGGGCTTTGCACACACGAGCGCCTGGTGCCAGCTTAGCAATTTCCTCGGAGGCACTTGTCGAATAGCCGAACTCGAGGTCGGAGAAGTCAGCCTTCACCGGATTGACGACATCGAGCAGGATTTTTCCTTCGAGTGAACCGCACGCCGCAATGGCATCGTGAACGCTGATCCACGGCACTGCTAACAAAATGACGTCTGCTTGCACGGTTGCTTCGCGCGCGCTTGCAGCGCATGTGCCGTGGCCAATCTCATGGGCGAGAGCTTCGAGCTGATCGCGGGGCATAACGTCGCTCAAGGTGATCTCGTGGCCGGCCTTTGCCCACAGGCGTGCCAGCGCCGAACCCATGCGGCCCGCTCCGATAATTCCGATCTTCATCCGCCGTCACCTCGATTTCCGATTTGTCTCCTTATCAAGGCAGAGTGCACACAGAATCGAGTCAAAGACAAATTGCAGCCCTTAAGCAACGGCGGTCTCCACCCCAGCACGAATGCACGTCAAGCTGAACAATGCACTTCGCGTCGAGCCGTGCGCCTTTTCTTCCCCCATTTTGCCCCGACCCAAACAGCGATTCCCCGCTGCGCACGAGGGCATTGTTTGAGCTCCCTATACGCAGGCGGCAGAGGACATCACGGAAGTCGGGGCGTAACTAAAGAGGAACCTATCGCTCCGCTTCGTGGGCAGCTGCGTCGCCGCGCTACCGAAGATCTGTTTTCGAAAAAGAAGGACCCCGCTGTTGGCGTTCTTGCTGTGCCGAAAAAACAAATCTGCAGTACGGCCTACGCTCAAATTTGGTGGGGCGACTCTCCAATGTCCAGGATGGAGCAGGCAAAGACTGTTTTGATCCCAAGCTGCTGGGCTTTCCGGAAGAGCTCGTCGCTTTCGCTCCCCGGATTCACCCAGACTTCACCCACCTGACGCTGTGCCAATTCGTCGAGCACTTTTTCGGCAATTTCAGGCGGAACATACAACAAGGCACGGTCAATTTGGCCCGGCGGGATTGCCAGAATGCTGGGATAGGCGGGCAACCCATCCACCTCTTTGGCGTTAGGATTCACAGGAAAGACCTCATGGCCTTGCCGCAGGTAAGCGCGGACAGCTCGATTGCCGTACTTGGCGCGGTTTCGTGATGCCCCGATGATTGCTACGCGCACTTTTCTTGTTCTCCGAAATCATGAAAGCGAGCGGCTCCCTTCAGAACCGCCCGCTGATTTTTATTTTCCTTTTTCTTCCATTGCGCCGTGTTGGCGACGCAACGTCTTCGCGCTTAGCCAGCTGCTTCGAGCTTCTTGCGCAATTTCAATTCTCGGCGACGAGCCTTGCGCCGCGCAGCCTCGATCTTACGGCGGCGGCGAACGCTTGGTTTTTCGTAATGCTCACGCCGACGGACCTCTGACAAAATACCGGCCTTCTGACACTCCTTTTTGAAGCGCTTCAGTACCTTGTCCAGAGGTTCATTCGGATCAACGGCCACAACTGCCATCCGCCATATCCCTCCTTTCTTTCCAGGAATTTCTCGGCTGTCGGCGCTCGATTTATGTCCGACAACAACTGCACCTGTGCTCGCCGACGGAGCGCGCACAGACACATCATTATTGACCACCTCTTGGCGGACTGCCCTGCGCTTCGGCTGCTTCTCACAGAACAACAGCGTCATACACCGCCAGCAGTGCCTGTTGCCAATACACATCTCCCTACCATCTCTTCAAGCTTAGAGAGAACCGCAGCGCTTAGTCAAGAGGAAAGAGCTTGCGCCAATCGCCCTCTTCGTGCCAAGGCGGCTGCTCGCGTTTGTCCATGAGGAAGGGCCCAACCACGAGAAAGTCCATGTTCGTCCGCATAAAGCAGCGGTAAGCGTCGGCTGGCGTGCAAACGATCGGCTCGCCGCGCACATTGAAGCTCGTGTTGATGATCACCGGCACGCCCGTCTGGCGCTCGAACTCGGCGATCAAGTCGTAGTAGAGCGGATTGAGGTGGCGCTCGACCGTTTGCAGGCGTGCGCTGCCGTCGACATGAGTCACCGACGGAATCACACGCTTTTCGGGGCGCACATTTGCGACAAAAAGCATAAAGGGGCTTTTGCGCAGCCTGTTCATCTCAAAGAAATCAGGCGCACGCTCGTGCAGCACGGAAGGCGCGAACGGCCGAAACCCTTCGCGAAACTTGATCTTCATGTTGAGCGTATCCTTCATCTTTGGATCGCGCGCGTCTGCCAGAATACTGCGCGAGCCCAGGGCCCGCGGGCCGAACTCCATCCGCCCCTGAAACCAGCCGACGACTTGGTTGGCCGCAATAAGCTGGGCCACTTCGCGCACAAGGCTCTCCCTATCCAAGCGCCGATAACGCGCCCCCAGCGCATCCAGACAATGGCGACATTCTTCCTCCGAATATTCGGGACCCCAATAAGCGTGCTCCATTTGGAAAGTGCGAGGGTAACCAAGGACCGTATTCCACAAATAAAAGGCGGCACCGAGTGCCCCGCCAGCATCGCCCGCTGCCGGCTGCACCCACACGTCGTCAAAACCGGCTTCTTCCAGCACCTTGGCGTTGGCCACGCAATTGAGAGCCACGCCGCCCGCCATACAGAGATAACGCATGCCCGTCTGCTCGCGCAGGTGGCGTGCCAAAGCCACCATGATTTCGTCTGTCACTTTCTGCACGCTGGCGGCAATGTCGAACTCGCGCTGGGTCAGGCGTGATTCCGGCTGGCGTGGTGGCCCGCCGAAAAGCTCGTGAAAACGCTCGCTTGTCATGCGCAAGCCGTGCAGGAAATCAAAGTATACGAGGTTCAGCAGGAAGCTGCCGTCCGGTTTCCACTCGATTGTCTCGCGCACGCGGTCGTAGAAGCGAGGTTGGCCGTAGGGCGCGAGCCCCATCACCTTGTATTCTGCACTGTTGACCTTGAACCCGAGATAATAGGTGTAGGCGCTGTAAAAAAGCCCGAGCGAATGAGGGAAGCGTGTCTCGTAGAGCAGCTCGATGCGATTGCCACGCCCCACGCCCCACGTCGATGTGCTCCATTCGCCCACCCCGTCGACCGTGAGAATGGCAGCCTCTTCGAAAGGCGAGACCAGGAACGCGCTTGCCGCGTGCGAAAGGTGATGATCGTTGAAAAGGATTTCGCCCTCGTAACCAAGCTCATGCCGGATGATGGATTTAATCCATAGCTTATCCTTCATCCAAATTGGCATCGAGTGAATGAAAGTGCCTAAGCCGCGAGGAAATTGCTCGAGATAAGTAAACAGCAAGCGCTCGAACTTGGTGAAGGGTTTATCGTAAAAGATGACATAATCGAGCTCGCTTACCTCGATGCCACCTTCGCGCAGACAATAGCGGATTGCGTGGACAGGGAAATCCTCATCGTGCTTCTTACGCGTGAAGCGTTCTTCTTGGGCCGCGGCCACGAGTTGGCCATCGCGCACGAGCACCGCCGCTGAATCGTGGTAAAAAGCCGAGATGCCAAGTATGTTCATTCCGCCGATCCTTTTGTCAGCCGCCTGCGTCCGTTTTTATTCGATACACTTCGCCACCTCTTTTATACGCGCGAAGCCACCGTTGCCGCCAAAGGGGCTTCCCTTTGGTCTTGACGCATGGCGATGAGTGAATACGCGGCGTAGACGGGCAATCTCAAGGGGCATTTGGTATCAAGGATTTTCGCGCGAAGGTGTGGGCTCGGCAGAGCGATCAAATGAGCGCTCCTCTTGCTGGAGTTCTTTGCGCTGGGCGTCCACTCCTTGCAAGGTGCGTATGGCACGTGAGCGTGCTTTCATCAGCTCGCCGTGATAAGTGTGGTCGATCGCGGAAGGCGTCGCAGATGTGCTGGAGCCCTCGCGTGTTGATGGGTCTGCGCTTTTCTCTTGCGCGCAGGCGGCACACAGCAGCAGCGCGGTGAGCATCACCACGGAGCAACGCCATACCGTCGGACGAAATTGGATGGCTATGGTCATGATTCCCTCTCTGCAGATGTTTACACGCTGAACAAGAAATTGATAACATCGCCATCCTGCACCACGTAGCCTTTTCCCTCTAGACGACACTGGCCGTGCTTTTTGGCGTTGGCGAAGGAACCGTGGCGGATAAGCTCGTCATACGAAACAACCTCCGCACGAATAAATCCACGCTCGAAATCCGAATGGATGGCGCCTGCTGCCTGAGGGGCGAGGGCGCCTGCAGGAATGGTCCAGGCACGCACCTCGTCTGGTCCCACAGTGAGGAAAGAAATGTAGCCCAAAAGCTCATAGCTTAGGCTGATGATACGTTGGGCGGCGGGACGCTCGATATTGTAATCTCGCAGAAATGCTTCGCGATCTTCGCCTTCAAGCTGGGCAATCTCCATTTCGAGCTCGCCGGCGATCCATGCGATCACCGTCCAGGGCTGATCAGTGATGCCCGGAAGTTCAAGTTGCCGCGCCAGCTCATCGCCGCGCGCCAATTCGGTTTCAGCGATGTTTAGCAGATACATCGTTGGCTTAGCGGAAAGGAACTGGAAGCCGCGAATTGCCTTTTCCTCATCTGGGCTGAGCTCGGCGGCGCGAACCGGCTTGTTAGCTTGCAAGAGTGGATGAATTTTGCGCAGCACCTCATACTCAAAATGCTGCGTTTCGCGTTCTTTGCCGCTAAGCTTGGGGAGCGTTTTCTCTAGTTTTTGGAGGCGATTCTCGACTTTGGCCAGATCGCTAAAAATCAGTTCGAGATGGACAGTCTCCACGTCGTGAGCCATGTGCGGCGGGCCGTGAAAAGCATCTTCGAATCCCCGAATGACAGCGATAAGGGCATCAGCACGCGACACGTACTGCAGGAGAGCCTCGGACACACCCTTTTGTGGCGTAGCTTCATCGCGGCTCAGCCCTGCCACGTCCACGTATTTCACCGATGCGTGAGTGACCTTTTTCGGCTGATAAATTTCTGCTAATTTGTCAACACGAGGATCAGGGACCTTGACCACAGCAACATTCGGCTCAACCTTGCCGCCGGCAAAAGCAGAGGTCTGCGCCTTGCCACCGGTGAGTGCATTGAACACCGTTGTCTTTCCCGATTTTGCCAACCCGATCAGCGCTAATTCCATGTCGAGAACCCGCCTAAAAAATCTTCGTGCGGAGCTCGGTGATGGCGCTCCGCTCTTCATGACTACACTCGGGGCATTGGCGCGCTGACGCAAAGGCAATTTTTCGTGCGCTTGCCTTGCCAAACGTCCGCGGCGCATTCCGAGCGCATGTCCATCGGTCCCCTCTCTGTATGCAAGCGACAGCGCAGGTGCAAGGTCACGATTTCGAAGTAAGCTTTCTCACATATCTCTTGATTACGCCCCTAACAGGCGTGCACTGACGACAGTGAATTTTTCCCATTTAGCCAGAGGGGAAGTTGTCTAGCGATGAAACCTGTGGAAGCCGTCCTGCTCGGAGCTGGTCAGCGTGGGCGCGAAGCATTCGGAGCGTTTGCCTTGCGCCACCCGCACCTTTTGAAGTTTGTGGCAGTTGCCGAACCCGACGAATCGCGCCGTCGCGCGTTTGCCGACGCCCACGAGATTCCTGCCGAACGACAGTTTGCAAGCTGGGAAGAGCTGCTTGACCGGCCGGCAATGGCGCCCCTCTGCGTGAACAGCACGATGGATCGCACCCACGTGCAATCGAGCTTTGCGGCGATGCGGGCCGGTTACCATCTGCTCCTGGAAAAACCGATGGCTCACACCCCAGAGGGATGTGTGGCGCTGGCGCGTGAAGCCCAACGCCTGCGGCGCATTGTGCAGGTGGTGCACCCGATGCGCTACGCCCCATTCTATTCCAGAGCTAAGGAACTGCTCCATCGCGGAAGCGTCGGTCAGCCTCTCGTGGTCATGATGACCGAGAACGTGGCCTACTGGCATTTTGCCCACAGTTTTGTGCGAGGCAACTGGCGTCGCTACGACGACAGTGGCCCCCTCGTGCTAACCAAGACATGCCACGATATGGATCTTGCCACGTGGCTCATTGGCTCTGCCCCTGCGCGAGTCGCGTCCTTCGGCGAACGTCGATTCTTTCGCGAAGAAAATGCTCCGCCAGGTGCGCCATTGCGTTGCCATGAGGGATGTCCAGCCGAGGCTACTTGTCCCTTCTATGCGCCAGCGATGTATCTGGGCGAGCTCACGGATTGGCCCGTCAGCGTCATCTCTCTTGACACGTCTTTTGAAGCGCGTCGCCAAGCGCTCGAGAATGGCCCCTATGGGCGGTGTGTGTTCCGCTGCGACAACGACGTCGTGGATCACCAGGTCGTTTGTGTGGAATTCGAAAACGGGACGATGTTGAATTTCACCGTTTCTGCTTGCACGGCCTATTGCTACCGAAGCCTGCGAGTGGTGGGCGGCGCCGGAGAACTGCATGGTCACTTCGAACGCAACGAATTGCGCATCGAACGGTTTGTTCAAGGCGTATGGCCGGGGATCCCGACAGAAACGCACCGCGTGTCAGCCGGCCCGAGTGCCCACGGAGGTGGCGACTGGGCGGTGATGCGCAATTGCGTTCGCTTGGTGCGTGAGGAAAATGTCGAGGAAGCTGAGAAATCTCTGCAGATCGCTGTGGCAGGCCACTTACTCGCGTTTGCCGCGGAAGAGGCACGTCGCAGCGCAGGTGTGCTCGACTTCAAAGCCTACACGAGCCGCTTTGCGTGAGGGTGGCGAAAACGTTCAGACATCTGGCAAACGAGGTGTTTTTAAGTTAGCAACACCCACACACCGCCGGACTAGGGCCATGCGGCCTGAGTCGCCAATCCAGCCAGGAGTTCACCAATGGTGTAGGGCTGCACTTGCGCGCTCTTGTCCTTGTCCAGCCCAGCCTGTCGAGCCACAGCCAACGGACAAACGATCGTCACCGCCTTCTGCTTCGATTGTGCAAGTTTTTCCGGCACCACCAGCGCGCGTCCCTTAGAGATGACCTCGCCAAGATTGCTCAGTTTGGCCGGAGGAATCTGCACACGAATAAGCCGTTCCTCAGGATAGACCCAAGCGTCGAGCAGCTTTTCTGGCGAGAGGGCGCCTTTTCCGATGCGGATTTTGTCTGCGTCGAGCACGCAGCCATCTGTCGCGAAATGCTCGCGCAAAAGTTCCGCCACTGCCGTCGCAAGCGCGTCGTTCGCGTGGGCTGCGACGAGCTTGGCAGCCGCCTTTCCGCGCAATGGTGGAACCGTCGGTGGCTCGGGTAGGGACTCCGCGCTTTGCCAGCGCCACTCCTTACACCGTTGGTCGAGGGTGGCTACCACCCAACCTTGCGTGGCCGACGTGACAAGTTGACGGCCGTTGACGACAAGGCGCAGTGGGCGCGTGGCGCTGGCAGGCAGATCGTCCACGCTTACGGCGAAGCTACGCACGTTTTCGCTCCTCACGGCCACTCGGCCCTCGCTGTCGATGAGCGCGTCCACGATCGCCAGCCGCGGCCACATCTCCGGCGCGCACAGGGCAAACCAACGATCACGTTGACCGCCTACTCGCGCAGCCAAAGCCACGCGGCGCGGCTTCGCCTCGCGCGGATGCTCGACAAACCATGCAAGCACGCGACGCAGATTATCCCCAATCATGCGGCTTGCATGGCCATAGCCAATCTCTTCACGATAGACGTGAGAAATTCCCTGTTGCGCAAGGCGAGCCACCGGCCGCCGCGATTGCTCGACGGGGACAATCGGGTCCACGGCGTCATGAATAACAAAAGGAGACAGATTAGCTGCAGCCACCACAAGTTCGGCTGGATCAAAACCCGCCATGGGCGCAATAGCGGCAAAGAGCTCGGGATGACGCAACCCGATGTACCATGTGCCCCATCCACCCATCGAATGTCCGGCTAAATAAATGCGTCGCGGGTCGATGCGCAGAGCCTTGCGCACGTCCCGGATCATATCGAGGACGTCGCGCTCTGCCGAGCCGCGATACCACCAATTGCCACGGGCATAGGGCGCCGCTACAACGAAGCCAAATTCATCCGCCACCCGTCTCACAGGCGTAAACTTGAACCAGGCAAATTCATCCACCCCCCAACCGTGAAGCACCACGACCAATGGCAGGGCTTGCGAGGTCTCATTGATAGCGGCCGGAACATAAAGGCGATACGGTTGCGTGGTGCCATCATCACTGCTTGTGAACTCGCGGCCGTATTCTCCAGGAGAAAGCTGAGCCAATGAAAAACGCGCGACAGCCAACGCGAGAACTCCCATGAGAAAAACTTTGCGTTTCATGATGGGCAGAGTCGATGCTGCTTCAGCTGATCGCAACCAGAAAGGGAGTCGATCGCGAGAACGGCCACATGGCCGATGGACGCAATCCCAGACTTGAGTCAGAGGACTGGCTTTCTCATTTCGCTGCGAAGCAACGAAAACTCTCCCGTCTGACGCAAGATGAGAAAATGGAAGGAGACATATAGCTGTCTCCCGAGTCGCCCACGTTATCAGCATCCCTCGTGATGTAATCTCTAGTAGGTACCGAAACTCAGCACCGGCTCCCTGGGCGCGGCGTGCGCGACCTCGCTGGCGCTAGGACGATTCCAGCCGTTGCAGGCGACGCGCGAATACTTGCGCAAGCAGCTTGGCGCGGCTCGCGCCGAGCAGAAAGCAGGTTCGCCCAGAAGGTCATTTTGCCCGACGTGCCAGACCGTCGCCCCGTACGCTTCAGCAATGGCCAAACAGGAGCAACCCAGCGCGTATGGTGGGGCTCCAGCACGGAGTGGGGCAAAGCTACAAGTCGCAGCGTGTCCGCGCGAGGGACCGTCGTGGTGACCGAATTTTCCGCAAAGCGCACTCATGATCCTGCTTCGAGGAGCGGGCAGCGGCGAGAGGATGATTGAAGAGCCACACCGCGACCCCCTGGTCCAAGCGACAACGGAGGACAGTTTCTCGCGTTTTTTGGATCCTCAGGTGTGGTACGGATCCGCCTCCAAAGGCACACCAGGCTAAGCGCCACTGCAACTGCTCACGTCCCCCGCTCGTGCTCTCGGTTTGCGCCTTGTCATTGTCTGGCCTTGTTTTCTTGCCACGGCGCCCCACCGGCGGCGCTGCGCTCAGGCGAGAGTTCTCGCTGCACAGAGCCGACATGACTCATGGGAGGGACAGAGCCTATCGGCAATTGCAAGGCAACCTTGTCCTCGGTAGAGTTCAAGCCGGTGTTTCACGTCGTCGTTCGATGATAACCACGGCTGCAATAACCATCGCGGCCCCGACAACCTGCCACAGGGCTAGCCGTTCGCCGAGCCACAACCAACCCAAAACCGACGTGACAACGATCTCGAATGAAAGCACTATGGTTGCAGCCGTCGCTTCCACCCACCGCAGGGCGTAGAAGTAAAGAATGGTGGGCAATACCCCCAGCACGACGGCATAGCCGGCAATCCACACCGCCATCAGCGGACGCATGTGCACGAAGTGCCAAGTACTCGTTGGGTCAACAACGAAATAAGCCAAGCCCATAGCCAGAAACGTCAGGCCAGTGAAAGCTGCGGCATTGTAGCGCGAAGCAAAGGACTTCGAAAAGATAGTGATGAACGAGAAACAGGCAGCGGAACCAATGGCTGCGAGAATGCCCAGCGTATCGAAAACAAATTGCCCGAAGAGAATGCCCGTGGCCACCGCTGCGCCACCGACGCTAAGAAGCACCGCCCCTACCTTCCACGCATCCACACGTTCCGTTTTCGTCAGCCATCCATAGGCGAGAGTCATCGCCGGCGCCAGATACTGCAGCGTGGCTGCTGTGGCCGCGCTCGTGCGCTGAATGCCGACGTTGATAAGAATCCCCCCCACCGCAAATGCGCCGCTGCCGAGCACTGCAAAACGCCACAAATCACGCCGCTCGACACGAAGATGCTGGGGCGCGAACCATGCAAGCGGCACTAGCAGCGCCGTAGCACTCACGAGGGCGCCAAAATGCGAGAGAATGAACGGAGCCACATCGCGCAGAATCACACGTGCCGCAACGATCGAAGTGCCCCAGAATATGGTGGCCGCCAACAACGCCACGATTCCTCGATCGCGTCCGGTCGGCCGCCACATCATGAGCTCTCCATGACCCCAGAAATAAAATTGGCGTCCCCAAGGGGATTCGAACCCCTGTTATCGCCGTGAAAGGGCGAT
>JBMFRB010000012.1:0-45525 GCA_049968255.1 Candidatus Sumerlaeaceae bacterium
CTGGGCAAGGACCCGTGGGGCCCGGACATCAAGGCGAGCGACGAGTTTCTGGAGCCGTTGTTCGAGCAATTCTATAAGATTTTGAATTTAGGCGATCGCATGAGGAAGGCCGATTACGCCGCCCTGGCGGCATTTGTGCCGAAGGAGATGATTGATCCGGAGATCACCGATGTGCTCGACGCGATCGTCGAAACGGCGCAAAAGGCCAAACCACGAGGGGGCATGCTATGAGCAGTTCCACAATAGATCATCTCATCATCAACTCGCCTTACGAGGAGCCCAAACGCTACTGGCGCTACGACAGGGAAAAGCAGCGTTTTGACCTTGTGGAGGGCCGCCGCCCGGCGGGCTATGTCATAGCAACACCTGGCTCCCAATCCTTTGATGATCCCGGTTTATTCATCGAGATTCCGCTGGTCAACCAGATCCGCCCGAGAGTCAAGGCCTGGCGTGAGAAGGGATATCCGGGCGTCACGAGCACAACAAAACGTTTGCTGCAATATTGGGCCGATCCCGAGCGTGATCGGCGCTTTTTCTTTTGCCAGCTGGAGGCGGTGGAGACGCTCATTTGGCTGGCGGAAACACACCCCGCCGAACGTGCCGGCATTGAGATCCCCAGCGATGGCGGCGACTTCGTCCGGCAATGCTGCAAGATGGCGACCGGCACGGGCAAAACCATCGTCATGGCAATGGTCATTGCCTGGCAGATCCTCAACAACGTGGCCAATCCCCGGGATACGCGTTTTTCCAAGAACGTGCTCGTCATCGCCCCCGGGCTGACAGTGAAGAAACGGCTCGAAGTGCTTTCCTCCAGCGCAGAAGGCAACTATTACGAGGCCTTCGACATTGTTCCGTCCGCACTTCTTGACCAGCTGCGGCAAGGCAAGGTGCTGGTGCGCAATTGGCACGCCTTGGCCTGGGAGAGCGAGGAGCAGCTCCAAAAGCGCAAAAGCGTGGACAAACGGGGGCCAAAGAGCGACGAGGCCTATACCCGCGAGGTGTTGGGCGAAATGGCAAATGCCAGGAACTTGCTGGTCATCAACGATGAAGCGCACCACGCTTGGCGCGTTAGCCCAGAAGCTGCTAGCAAGTATGGGCGTGAAGATGTTGAGGAATCCACGGTCTGGGTGGGTGGACTGGACCGGCTTCACCGCGCGCGCAACATTTTCAGGTGTTACGATTTCTCGGCCACACCTTTTACGCCTTCCGGCAAGAAGAGCAGCGAAGAGGCGCTCTTTGGCTGGATCGTGAGCGATTTTGGGCTCAACGACGCCATCGAATCGGGACTGGTTAAGACCCCCCGTATCGTCGTGCGCGACGACGCCCCGCCCGCCCCATCTACCTATAAATCGCGCCTGTATCACATTTACAACGACCCGGAGGTAAAGGACAATCTCAACCGCAAGGCCGAGCCGCACGAGCCCTTGCCCGACCTGGTGCTCAACGCCTATAATATTCTGGGTTACGACTGGCGCGAGACGCTTGAGGCCTGGCGGGACGCTGGTCTACCGACCCCGCCGGTCATGATCACGGTCTGCAATCGCACCGAGACCGCTGCACGCGTGAAACACGCCTTCGAAACGAAGCAGATCCGCATCGACGAGCTTTGCGATCCCGATCGCATTCTGCACATCGACTCGAAAGTGCTCAAGGAGGCCGAAGCTAGGGAAGATCTCCCTGAGCCCGGAGAAGTGGCCAACGACAACGACGAGGAAGAGGCGGAGCCGCAGAAACGCAAGCTTACCAAGGCAGAGCAGGCGGAGTTGCTGCGGCGGACCGTAGACACCGTGGGCAAAGTGGGGCAGCCCGGCGAGAAGATCCAGAACGTTATTTCCGTGGGCATGCTCTCCGAAGGCTGGGACGCTAAGACCGTGACGCACATCATGGGACTGAGGGCCTTTTCCTCGCAACTTCTGTGCGAGCAGGTGGTGGGCCGCGGCCTGCGGCGAACCTCCTACGAAATCAACTCAGAAACGGGACTCTTCGAGCCGGAGTATGTGAACATTTTCGGTGTGCCCTTCGCCTTTCTTCCCCATGAGGATACTGGCAGCGGCCCGCCGGCACCCCCTGCGCCCAAAATCGCGGTCGAGCCGGACCCGGCGAAGGCTGAGTACGAGATTCGATGGCCAGTGGTGGTGCGCATCGAGGAAAAGCTGAAGCTGAGGCTAGAAGTGGATTGGGCAAAAGTGGAGCCGCTGGAATTGGACGCCGCCAAAGTGCCCAAGGTGGCGGAACTTGCCCCGGTCATCGAAGGCCAGCCGGATGTGACAAAAGTGGAACGCATCGACTTGGAGCGAATGGCGAGCGATTTGCGCATCCAACGCATCATCTTCGAAACTGTGCAAAGCGTGTTCGAGCAAATAAAGCCAGAGTGGAAGGGCAAGCGCGATGTGTTGTTCGCGCAATTGGTGCAAATTGTCGAGCAATTTCTCCGCTCTGACCGGATTGTGGTTTTGCCCTCGATCTACAACAACGATGAGGTGCGTCGGCGCCTCATTATTGCCCTGTCCATGACGCGTGTGGTGCAGCATGTGTTGCAAGCTGTGCGCGAAACGTCGGTAGAAATAAGTGTGCCTGTTTTCGATCGGGATCATCCGATCCGATCCACGGCAGAAGCTCGCACATGGTACACGGGAAAACCCTGCGTGCGCACGCGCAAATCGCATATCAACGTCTGTGTGCTCGACAGTACGTGGGAGGGCTCGGATGCCTATCAGCTGGACACGAGCGACGCCGTGAGTGCCTGGGTAAAGAACGATCATCTGGGGTTCGAAGTGTTCTTTCTTGATGAAGGTGAGGTGCACAAATACAGACCGGATTTTCTCGTGAGGCTGGCGAACGGAGACATGCTTGTTCTCGAGACGAAAGGTCAGGTGGATAGCAAGAGCGAGAAAAAATTCCGAAGCCTGCAAAAGTGGGTGGAGGCAGTAAACAACGACGGTCGGTTCGGGAGTTGGCATGCGGACCAAGTCACAAGGCCAGGGGAGATTCTCAACGTGTTGGCCAAGCTTTGCCCGATGGCCGCGGCGCAGACCTAAGGGCTCGCGGCGGAAAAACCAAAGCGAGGCTGCTCGGCGCCACCTGCCTCAGGGGAACACGTGGGCATGCCAGCGGGTGCGTGTTTGTGTGCAGAAGCCTGCAGATTCAGCTTTTTCTTGGGGGAGGCGGACACTCCTGGCGCCAGGTGGTGCTTGGGGCGAGAAGGCGCGTGAAGGGATGCAGGCCGGTTCAGGGGCACCGCCCTCGCACTTGTGGCGGCAAGAGAAGGGATATTTGATCTCATGGTTTTCGGCTTTGCGTGGTAAGTTGGAATCGTAGGCGTTTGACGCGGCGCGAGTTTGCGCACCGTGTGTGGCGTGGGCCAGGCCACGGCAACATGTCCTGGCGTGAAGCACGCATGATGACATAATGTGGGTGACATGATGAAGACGACGTTCGATGCAGTGATCGTGGGTGCTGGACCGGGGGGCTATGTGGCGGCAATCCGTGCGGCGCAGCTGGGCTTCGAGGTGGCTCTGGTGGAGAAAAATGCCACGCTCGGCGGCACGTGCCTAAACGTGGGGTGTATCCCCAGCAAGGCGCTCCTGGATTCGAGTGAATTGTTTGCCATGGCGGCACACGATTTCGCGGCCCACGGCATCGACGTTGGCGAGCCGAAAATTGACGTATCCCGCATGATCGCCCGCAAGCGCAAGGTGGTGGAGGAACTGACTCGGGGCATCGCAATGCTCATGAAGAAAAATGGAGTGACCGTGGTGCGCGGGCGCGCCAAACTGGTCGGTGGAATGCGCGTGGCCGTGGCCACGGATGACGGCGAGATCGAGCTTGAAGCACGGAAAAATGTTCTGCTGGCTACGGGAAGCGTGCCCGTGGAGCTGCCGTTCGCGCGCTTCGATGGCCAGGTGGTGGTGAGCTCGACCGAGGCCTTGGAATTCGAACGCGTGCCTGAGCACCTTGTGGTGGTGGGAGCAGGCTTTATTGGCCTCGAGTTGGGGAGCGTGTGGCGACGGCTAGGGGCACGCGTCACAGTGGTCGAGATGCTGCCGAAGCTCCTGCCCATGATGGACGACGAAGTGAGCGACGCGCTCACGCGGACCTTGCGCAAACAGGGGCTTGAGTTCGAGCTCGGCGCACGGCTCGAGAACGTGCGTGTGGCCGACGGACGCGCTTCGGTCGAACTGACAAAAGCTGACAGCACGCGCGCCACCATCGCGTGCGACAAAGTGCTGGTGGCCGTGGGCCGGCGGCCGTTCACTGACGGGCTGGGGCTCGACGTGGCTGGCGTGCAGATCGATGAGCGCCGACGCGTGAAAATTGACGACCAATTCCGCACGACCGCGCCGGGGATCAGCGCGATTGGCGACCTCGTGCGCGGCCCCATGCTGGCACACAAAGCCGAGGAGGAGGGCGTGGCCTGGGCTGAGATTCTTGCTGGACAGCCAGGACACGTCAATTACGACGCCATCCCGGGTGTGGTCTACACATGGCCCGAAGCGGCCTACGTCGGGATGACGGAACGCGAAGCGCGCGCGCGCCACGGCGACGTGGTGAAGGTGGGCAAGTTTGCGTTTGCGGCCAACGGGCGCGCAAAGGCCGCCGGCGAGCGTGAGGGTTTCGTCAAGGTGATCGCCGGCCCGCGTGGGCGTCTGCTGGGTCTGCATATCTTCGGGCCACGCGCTTCAGAACTCATCGCAGAGGCGGTGCTGGCGATGGAATTCGGCGCCACGGCCGAGGACATCGCGCGAACCTGCCACGCCCATCCGACCCTGGCCGAGGCCGTGAAAGAGGCCGCCCTTGCGGCCGAGGGGCGCGTCATTCACTCCTGAAATGGCGGATGGACAGCGCGTTGTAAGCGACAAAATCTGTGGCCGCCCCTTTCGAACGCAGATTGACCGTCCGGCGAGGAAGCCGCGCAGAGAACGCAGCGACAAAGCAACGCTCTACTCGATTTTGATCAGCTCGATGCCGAGCTCGCGCGCCACCTGAAAGACTTTCTCTTCGCGATAAAACTCGCCGTAGAAAATGCGACGGATGCCGGCGTTGGCGATGAGTTTGAAGCACTCCCAACAGGGGCTGGCGGTGGTGTAGATGTCGGCGCCTTCGATGCGCACGCCATGGCGCGCAGCCTGGATGATGGCATTGGCTTCGGCGTGCACGGTGCGCACGCAATGGCCGCCGACCATGTCGTGGCCGACGTCGTCGCAGTGAGGCAGGCCGCGGATCGATCCATTGTAGCCCGTCGAGAGGATATTCTTGTCGCGGACGATCACCGCGCCCACGTGCTTGCGGTCGCAGGTGGCGCGTGTGGCCACGACGTGGGCAATATTCATGAAATAGTGATGCCAATCCACGCGCTTGCCTTGGGCCAGTCGCCGGCCCGCCTCTTCCGCGCGGCGGTTTTCCTCCTCAAGTCGCCGTTCCAGATCCAAATCATCGCTCATGCGTCGCGTCCTCCGTGGGAACAACTCTCGCGCCGCCACCTGTTCATCCGGCGCCGACTGTGAAGGCGTACCATCCCCACGCTGCCTGACCTTTGCAAGCAATTCTCGCGCGGGTTGAGACCATCAGGGCATGTGCGAGTCAGCCAGTGATTTTTCTGCTCCCGGGTTTGACGAGGGGAAGACCTTGGCGGCAGAGGGGACACTCTTCGGGCGAATAGGTGACTGCGGTGGTGCGCAGATAAGTGGCCACGGGGAGATCCGGCGCGAAAGCCCCGCCCGAGCGGTCCACAATCGTCGCGAAGCCGATTACTTGCGCGCCATGTTGCCGAGCCACATCAGCCACTTCCAGCACGCTTGCGCCCGTTGTGATGACGTTCTCTGCCAGCACGACTCGTTCACCGGGCGCGAGCTCGAACCCACGTCGCAACTCAAACGCGCCACTGGGGCGCTCTGCGAATATGTTGCGCACGCCAAGCTGGCGCGCGAGCTCGTAACCGATGAGAATGCCACCGACAGCGGGAGTGAGCACGACTTGCGGCTGCCATTGGCGCACGACCTCCGCGAGGGCGCGCGCAATTTGCTCGGCGGCAGCCGGCCACTCAAGCACGCGCGCACATTGAAAGTACTCAGGACTGTGCAGTCCGCTGCTCAGGAGGAAATGGCCGTGCAAAAGCGCTTGGGATTTTTCCAAGAGAGCGAGAGCCTCGCCGCGTCGTGCACATTCGACGATGGTCGTCACGGAGCAGTTCCTTTTCACTTTGTTTTTTCGGCAGCGAGAAATCGCCGTAGCCGTACAGGGACGCAAGCGCGAAAATACAGAGAGCGGGCCCGTCACCCGTGCGCGCCTGCTCGTCGCTGGGCGTGTGGCTTGCCGGAGCAAAGACCGTTCAGCGTGGTCGCTGCTCAGCTCACGCATCTGCGTTTGCCAGCGAGATGGCGCCGTTTTTCCAATTCGAGACTGATGTGCTGCCAGGGAGCGGCGGCTCATCGCCGCTAGGGTGGGGGCCTAGCCGCCGCATGAGGCGCGACTGATTCTCCACTGGTGGATGTGGCGCTCCACCGGCCGCAGAGCGCAGGCTACTCCGCTCTGTGCTTGCCCGTAGTTCATAAGGGGGCTTGGTCGTTCGTGCCGAATCGCTTCAACGTTGCCCGTGCAGTTTTTCCGGAGTGATGCGTGGGCATGCCTGCTCTACCCATCCCACGACGACTCTGTTGAGCTTCGTTTTCGAGTTCGAGAACGCAGCCCGAGCATGGCTTTTATCATTATGATTGCTTTTTTCTGTTCACCGCAGCCAATTGAACTTCGTGGCACTGGAGGTTACGCATTATGGTCCTTCGTGTACCGCGCTATTGGGCGCGCTGCGAGCGCGAGGTTGTGGGCGCTGGCGGCACAGTCTACCAGTTGGTGAAGTATGGCGTCTCGGACAAAAGTCATGAGGAGGCGCAGCGCGAGGCCGAGCGTCTTCTCGACGCTTTGGTTGCGCGGGTGCTCGGTCGCGAGTCACTCGATCATTATGCTTATAGCACACGAATGCCACTTCGCGAGGAACTGATCCAAGAGCTTCGCCGGGACGGGAATCTCTTGGGGTTTGTCACGCGAAACAGTTACGGCGCGCTAGTGCTCAATACCGCGCAGGTGATGTTTGTGGATATTGATTGCCCACAGCCGAAGCCCAGAGGAGGACTTCTGCGGCGGCTGTTTGGCAAAAGCGAGCCGGCTGGCGATCCTGCAGCAGAGGCGCTCGATCGCGTGGCCGCATGGAGCCGTAGCCACTCCACCTACTCATTTCGCGCTTATCGCACCCATGCTGGTCTACGGTTACTTTTCACTTCCCATGTGTTTGAGGCAGGGGGCTCGGCCACGCGCAGCATGCTCGAGGATCTCGGTGCGGACCCGCTCTATGTGCGTCTGTGCCAGGCGCAGGAGTGCTTTCGAGCACGCCTCACGCCCAAGCCTTGGCGCGTTGGTATGCGTTCGCAGCGCCATGCCTGGCCACAGGCAACGCCTGCCCAGGAAGCAGCACGCGCAAAGTGGTTGAGGACCTACGACGATCGGCGGGCGAAGTTTGCGGTGTGTGCATTGGTGGGAGAGTTTGGTCGTGGGGAAATGTTGGAGGAAGCCGCGACGATTGTGCGACTGCATGACGAAATGACCTGTACACCGGCTGGCGCTCCGCTCGCGTGAGGCGGTGGGCGAACAACACTCTCAATCGACGAGCCGGTTCTTTTTTGGCGGGCATGAGCTGCTTCTCGCCACAGCTTGTGCACTCTCGCTCTTTCGAAGCCCCGTTGCGGCCCCTGTGTCACGTGCTGAGTGTTCGGCAAGGACTTATCACCGTGCATGCGGACCGCGCTTTTAGCTTTCGGGTGAACGCAGCTCTTGGTTCCCACATTCCTTTTAGCGGAGGGAAACGCATTCGCGGAGATTTTCTGCGAATAATACCTTGACGCAGTTTTTGGTTGGGCATGGATTCTTGCGTAAATTTAGGGTCGGAAAAAGTGCACGATGAGTTATAACAAGTACGGTTACTTCACTGAGGATCGCTTCGAGTTTGTCATCACCAGGCCAGATACACCCGCGCCGTGGATCAACTACACGTCCAATGGGCGCTACACACGGCTGATCTCAAACACAGGCGGAGGCTTCAGTTATTGGCAAACGCCTCGCCTGCATCGCATCACGCGTTGGCGTTATAACAGTCTGCCCGTGGATCGGCCGGGGCATTACCTTTACGTTCGCGAGAGAAAGACGGGTGATTACTGGACGCCTTCGTGGCAGCCCGTGGCCGCCGAACTCGAGTCCTACGAGTGCCGCCATGGACTGAACTACACGCGCATCACTGGCGTGCGCCATGGCGTCGAGGCAAGCGTGCTCACCTTTGTCCCTGACGACGCTGACTGTGAAATCTGGCGCGTGAGAGTGAAGAATCTCTCGAAAGAGCGCAAACAGCTCGATCTCTTTGCGTACGTCGAATTGTGCATGGGCAACGCTCTCAACGATCTCGTGAATCAGCCCAACGATCAGCACTTCAACGAGGTGTTCCTGGATCGCAAAAGCAATATTCTCTACGCGACGAAGCGCTACTGGAACACTTTTGGGAGCGCGACGGTGGAACAGAGCAACGTGGCGTACGACCGCTACATCGTTTTTGCCACAAGCCTTCCCCTTGTTGCGTTCGACGGCAGCAAGGCGCAGTTCATTGGCCGGTGGCGCAGCGAATCGAATCCCATCGCGATCGAGCGCGGAAAACTCGCAAACAGCGAGATCACCTCGGGCGATGCTGTCGGTGCACTGCAGATGCGTGTGGATTTGGCCCCTGGCGCACAGAAAGAGTTTTCCGTCGTGCTTGGAGTGGTGGAAAAACGCCAACAATTCAAGCGTGATGCCGAGCGCCTGATGAAAAAATACCTCGACCTGAAGCACGTGGACGCCGCATTCGAACGACTGGTGGCCGATTGGCGCGACTACGTGAGCTGTGTGCAGGTGGAGACACCCGACCCTGACCTCGACACAATGATCAACGTCTGGAACCAGTGGCAGAATGCTTGCACGTTCCGTTTCTCGCGCGACGCCGGCTACTATCACGGCGGATTGCTTTTCGGACGCGGTTTCCGCGATTCCTGTCAGGATACGTTCGGTCCAGTGATGACGCGGCCGGAGTGGGTCAAGCAACGTCTCACCGAGATGAGCAGCTTCCAATTCAAAGATGGTAGCGTTGTGCATTGCTACTATCCGGTCAGTGGCGGCTACGCACGCACTGGCCACAGCGACACGCCACTTTGGTTGCCACTAGCTGTGGCCATGTACGTCAAAGAAACGGGCGACTGGGATTTCCTCAAGACAGTGACGCCTTACCTTGATGGTGGCGAGGCCACTATGCTCCAGCACATTTACGGATGCCTTGACTACACGCTCAGCAACCTCACCGAGCGGAATCTGCCGAAGTTCGGGCCAGGCGACTGGAACGACACGCTCGACTACATGGGGCGCAAGGGGCGGGGCGAAAGCGTGTGGAACGCCGAGTGCCTTTGCTACGCCCTGCGCGAGACGATCGAGCTGGCCCGCCGCATCGGCGACAAGGCCGCAGTGCGCCGCTACGAGGCCGCATTCAAGAAAGTCGCTGATGCCATCAACAAACACTGCTGGGACGGCGAGTGGTACATTGTCGGCACGAACGACTTGCGCGAGATCGTCGGCTCAAAGAAAAACAAAGAATGCAAAATCTACCTCAACACGCAAACATGGGCCGTGATGAGCGGTGTGGCCCCGCGCGAGCGCGCACTCAAAGCCATGGCCGCCGCACGCAAATATCTGGACACACCCAAGGGGCCGAAGCTCCTCCATCCGCCATTTCGCACCGTCAACCCCAACATTGGGCTGGCGACACGTTGTGTGCCGGGCAAGAAAGAAAATGGCGCGGTCTTCAATCACGCCGTCAGCTGGGCTGTGTTAGCCGAAGCGCTGCTAGGCCACGGCGATCTCGCGTACGACTATTATCGCAAGGCCCTGCCGATGAATCCCGTTGTGGACATTGACCGCTACGAAACCGAACCCTACGTCTACAGCGAGTACGTGACGAGCCCCGACCACCCGACCTTTGGCCAAGCAAGCCACTCCTGGCTTACCGGCTCGGCCACCTGGATGCTTCGCGACGTGGTGGACTACATTCTCGGCGTACGCCCAACCTACGAGGGACTCCTCATCGATCCGTGCATTCCGAAGAAATGGAAGACGTACCGCCTTCGGCGCCGATTCCGCGGTAAGCTCTACGATATCACGGTGCGCAATCCTAAAGGAGTGGAAAAGGGCGTGAAGCGCGTGGTGGTGGACGGCAAACCGATCGAGGGCAATGTGATCGGCGTGGATGGAGCCGCGCCGTCACGACCCAAGCACGGCGAGTGGCCTCTGGTGAAGGTCGAAGTCGAGATGGGCTGAGCCAGCCGACACCCCATTTGCAAGCCATGCGAAAAGGATAACAAACAATCATGAAATCGCCGACTGAGATTTTCCGACGTGGGCTCATTGTATCATGCCAGGCGCTTGAGCACGAGCCGCTCCACGGTTCGCAGATCATGGCGCGCATGGCGCTGGCGGCACAGCAGGGTGGCGCAGTGGGAATTCGTGCGAACACGCCCGCAGACATCCGCGCCATTCGCGAAACAGTGACGCTCCCCATCATCGGCATCTATAAACGCGAATATGAAGGCAGCCCCGTCTACATCACGCCGACATTTGCGGAGGCCAAGGCTGTCGTCGAGGCGGGAGCGGACATGGTGGCGTTGGATGCAACAGCGCGACCACGACCAGCCGGAGAGACGCTTGACTCGCTTATCCGCCGCATTCACGAAGAGCTCGACGTGCCAGTCATGGCCGACTGCTCGACGCTTGAAGAGGCTGTGTCGGCCGCACAACTCGGCGCGGACGTCGTAAGCGCGACTTTGGCCGGCTACACGCCTTACTCGCGAAAAACCGAGGGGCCGGATTTCGAACTCATTGCGCAGATGCTCGATGCGGTCGCGGTGCCGGTGTTTGCTGAGGGACGCTTCCACACGCCTGAACAGGTTGCCAAGGCGTTGGAGATGGGCTGTTATGCCGTTGTGGTGGGCGGCGCCATCACCCGTCCGCAGGAAATTACCGCCCGCTTTACTGCAGCGATCCGGCATCTCCTAGGCTGAGGCCGTCCGTTTTCGGTGCAGGGGGCTGGTCCGCTCCGTCGGCGGCCGCTGGGGCAACAACCGCCTCCCTGGGAGCCGCGCAAGGAGTGCCAGCCAAGCGAGCGCTAATCGTGCATCCCCGAAGGCAGAGGCACAAGCAACGCATTTCGTTGACGACCAGGCGGCATTCTTTTCTTTACTCTCGTTGCTCGACACCGCGAAGTGGTGCTCGTCTATCAAGAAAAACTGTTGCGACAGGTCCGCATGATGAGTGAGGCGCCACGCCAGGAAAATGGAAGCCCGATGATTCAGGCTATCCGCGGGATGAAGGATGTTTTTCCCGCAGAGGTTCGTTACTATCAGTGGGTTGAGAAAACCGCGCGCGAACTGTTCGAGCTTTACGGGTATCGTGAAATTCGCACGCCTGTGCTCGAGCCCACGGAGCTTTTTGCGCGCAGCGTTGGCGATTCGAGCGACATCGTCGTTTCTAAACAGATGTACACGTTCATTGACCCGGGCGAACGCTCGAATACCCTGCGGCCGGAGGGTACCGCTGGCGTAGTGCGCGCGCTCATCGAGTCGGGCTTACTCAAAGAAACCTCGCAGCAGAAGCTTTATTACATCGGGCCGATGTTTCGCTATGAGAAGCCGCAGAAGGGGAGGCTCCGCCAGTTCACGCAGATCGGCATCGAGTTTTTCGGCGTAGATCATCCGGCTGCCGACGCGGAGGTCATCACGCTGTGCACACACTTGTTGAACCAGCTAGGGTTCAAAGGGGTGACAACACGGCTCAACAATATTGGGTGCCGGGAATGCCGTAAGGCCTACAATGAGACGCTGCGCCAAGCCATTGCCGACTTGGTGGCGAATCAAGACGAAGGCGAGCCAGCCTGGTGCGATCTCTGTGTGCAGCGCGCGCAAGTGAATCCGATGCGTGTGTTCGATTGCAAGGTGGAAGAATGTCGCGTGCTGGCCTCGAAGCTGCCGAAAATTTCGGACTCGGTGTGCGAGACGTGCGCACGCCATGCGGAGCGACTGGCCGGACTGCTGGATGCAGCCGGTGTGGCCTACACGTTGGCACCGGATCTCGTGCGCGGCCTCGACTATTATACGCGAACTGTGTTCGAAATCGAGCAGGGCGGCATCGGCGCGCAAAACGCTGTGGTGGGGGGAGGGCGCTACGACAACCTTGTGGAAGACCTGGGCGGACCGCCCACGCCGGCCGTGGGCATGAGTGTCGGCCTGGAACGCCTCGTGCTGGCGCTGCAAGCAGCGGAGCTTGTGCCACCACCCGAGCCGGAGATCGAATTCTACATCCTCGCGCTCGATGAGACCGCCATGGCTAAGGCTTTCGAATTGGCAGAGTTTGCACGTATGCACGGTGTGCCTGTGCTCTTCGATTGTCAGCCCCGCAGCGCGCGTGCCGGTTTACGTGCCGCTAGCAAAGCGGGAGCACGTGTGGCGCTCATCCTTGGTACGGACGAAATCGAGCGCGGTGTGTGTCAGTGGAAAAATCTCGAAACAAGCGAGCAGGTCGAGCTGACCTTCGAGGAAATTGAGCGCAACCTCGCGGAGGCTTGACGCTCGGGGCTACATCGCCAAGTTTGATCCGCACACATTCTGATGGTTTACGGGAGTTGAAGCATGTCGTTGGAGTCGCAACCACGCAGTTGCTACGTCGGAGAAGTTCGGCCGTCCCATATTGGCCAAAGCATCGTTCTCAAAGGATGGGTCCATCGCCGCCGCGATCATGGGGGGGTGATATTCGTAGATCTGCGCGATCGCACAGGCCTTTGCCAAATCGTGTTTGATCCGCAGGTGCTCTCCGCCGAGCAATTCGATGCTGCCGGCGCGCTTCGCGACGAGTATGTGCTGGCCGTGTGCGGAAGCGTCCGGCGGCGACCAGAAGGCACAGAGAATCCGAATCTCGCCACTGGTGAAGTGGAAGTGCTCGTTGCCGAATTCGAAGTGCTCAACACATGCAAGACACTCCCGTTCAAGCTCGACGAATACACCACGGTCAATGAGGACGTGCGGCTGCGCTATCGCTTTCTGGATTTGCGGCGGCCCGAGATGCAGCGCAATTTCTCCCTGCGTCACAAGTTGTTCCAAGTCGTGCGCAAGTACTTTTCCGACAACGGGTTCATGGAATTTACCACGCCAATTCTCACGAAATCCACCCCCGAGGGTGCACGCGATTTCCTGGTGCCTTCCCGCCTGAACCCTGGTTGCTTCTACGCGTTGCCGCAATCGCCGCAGCTGTTCAAACAATTGCTCATGGTGGCTGGCTATGATCGGTATTTTCAGCTTGCCCCTTGCTTCCGCGACGAAGACCTGCGGGCCAATCGCCAGCCAGAATTCTGGCAAATCGATGTAGAGATGAGCTTCATTTCTCCCGAGGACATCTACGCTGTGATGGAGGGCATGATCTCGCGCGTGTGGCGCGAGTGCATAGGCGTAGAGGTGCCCGTGCCATTCCCGCGGCTACCTTACGAGCGCGCCATGCTCGAATATGGCAGCGATAAGCCGGACTTGCGTTTTGATCTGCGCATTACCGAGCTCACGGATTTCTTTCAAGGCACAGAGATTAAGGTTTTCGCAGGAGCGCTGGCGGCGCACGGCCGCATCCGTGGGCTGCGCGTGCCGGGCGGTGCCGCATTCTCACGCAAACAACTCGATGACTACACGGCGTTCGTGAGCCATTATGGGGCCAAGGGATTAGCGTGGTTCAAGGTGTTGGAGAATGAGCTGCAATCGCCCCTCACCAAATTCTTCACGCCTGAGCTTGTCGAGGCTTTCAAAGCACGGATGGGGGCTCAGGTGGGCGACATCATTTTTGTCGTTGCCGCTAGCGAAAAGGTGGTGTGCGACGCGCTGGGCCAACTACGGCTGAAGATTGCGAGCGACTTGGATCTGATCCCGCGCAACAAATTCTCCTTCGCTTGGATCACCGATTTCCCGCTTTTCGAATGGTCGGAGCGCGAGAAGGTGTTCACGCCCTCGCACCACCCGTTCACCGCGCCGGTGAAGGAGGACATCCCTCTGCTCGACGAGTACAACGCCGACCCCACACGTTGGCGCGATGCACACCCCGACGATCATCCACTCAAGCGCGTGCGCGCACTGGCCTACGACCTCGCCATCAATGGCGAGGAAGCCGGCGGTGGTTCGATCCGTATCCATCGGCGCGACGTGCAGAACAAGGTCTTCCGCGCCATCGGCATCGACGAAGCTACAGCCGAGCGCAAATTCGGCTTCCTTCTGGATGCGCTCAGCTACGGCGCTCCGCCCCACGGTGGCATTGCATTCGGTGTGGAGCGCATGCTCATGTTGCTGCTGGGTGAACGCTCGATCCGCGAGGTCATTCCGTTCCCCAAAACCCAGAGCGGGGCGGATCTCATGGTCGATGCGCCCAGCCCTGTGGACGAGGATCAGCTCCGCGAGCTACACATCCGCGTCGAGCTGCCACTACAAGAGGCAGAAAAACAGAAGCCGTAGTGGCCCGCGTCGCGCTGTGGCAGAGACGGCGGCATTTTGCGAGCAGAAATAACGGAACCGCCCAAGACCAATCCCGCGCGCGCAAAGATAAACGAACCGGGAGCTCAGAAGACTCTTGCAGACACGTCGCGACCTGAGAACCTTCGTTTAGAAGGACTCCGGCAGGACGATGAGGGCAGCACACGCATGAGCATCTCTTGGAAGAGCAGAGCAATCGGCCGTGTCTATTTGGCGGAGAACTTGGAGGTTTTGCGTTCGCTGGACAACGACTCCGTTGACCTCATCTACATTGATCCACCGTTCAATACGGGCAAGGTGCAGGAGCGCGTGCAGCTCAAAACGGTGCGCTCCCAAGAGGGAGATCGTGTGGGATTTCAGGGGCAACGTTATCGCAGCATCGTGATAGGCAAGAAGTCCTTTGCCGATGCGTTCGACGATTATCTTGCGTTTCTCGAACCACGCCTTGTTGAGGCTCGCCGTGTGCTCGCTCCGCATGGCTCGCTCTATTTCCACGTGGATTTTCGCGAAGTTCATTACTGCAAAGTCTTGCTCGATGCCATTTTCGGCAGGAGCTGTTTTCTCAACGAGATCATCTGGGCATACGATTACGGCGGACGACCGAAAAACAAGTGGCCACCTAAGCACGACAACATTCTGCTTTACGTGAAGGATCGCAAACGTTATCTTTTTAACGAGGACCAAATCGAGCGGATCCCGTACCTGGCTCCGGCCCTGGTGGGGCCGGAAAAAGCGGCGCGCGGGAAGCTTCCCACAGACGTGTGGTGGCACACGATTGTGCCCACGAACAGCGCGGAAAGAACCGGTTACCCGACACAAAAACCCTTGGGCATTCTGCGGCGGATTGTGCAGGCATCTTCCCCCGCCGGAGGAGTCGTCCTCGACTTTTTCGCCGGCAGCGGAACGACGGGCATTGCCGCGTGGGAATCAGGCCGGCGTTTTATTCTTGTCGATAACAACCCCGAAGCCTTGCGCGTGATGGCTCAACGCTTCGAAAGGATCGACGGCATCGAGTGGATTGGCTTCAATCCCCCGTTGAATGAGCACGGAGAAAGCCAAGTGGGCCATTGTCCCACCGATAAGCTCGATCCTGCGCAGTGCTAATGCGCTTCGCTCGTGCCGTGGATGGTCCTTTGCGCCAGGGCAGGAAAAGAAAGCATGACGCCGCCGAAACTGTTTAGACACCGCTTTCATAAGCAGGCAAAGGGCCTTCGCAAATTGCCCCGGTACTCCGCTTTCGTGGCGAGAAAAAAGCCCCGATCATTGCGCGGAACTGAGCTGCCTGGCAAGGTCATACCTTGGGCGGTTGTTGTGAGCCTGGCTATTCGGCGAGAAAAAAGCTCTTCGGGCCGCGGACTATGGGATTCGCGGGGTGCCTCGTGAATGTGGGGGACTGCGTCAACTCCGGAGTTTGTGAAAAAAATCGCAAGCATGCGCCTTTCCGCAATTGACTTTGAAGAATCTGTAGGAATCCGATTGAGCACCTCTATTCGTGAGAAGGTCTAATTTTTCGATCGGGAGTGCGGGAACACCATGGCAGTAACAAATCACTTCATGCGAGGGGTAGTTCTTGCCGTTGCCTTGGTAGCAGCTGGCCCTCTGTGGGGGGGAGACACAACGGCTACGGCGGGCGCCATGCGCGCAGCCGATACATCAAAATCGGCCAAGCGGACCGAAAAAATTCCGAGCGAAGATAAAGCTCTGCCGTCGGGAAATATGCAAATGCCCGCGGCGGCTGTCGAGCGCAAGCAGGTACCCAAGTCCGCCGAGAGTGAGCATCTCGTGCCGCCATTGATCTGGGGCGCCAACGACGAATGGAAACTGCAGTTCGGCGGCTCGGTGCAATTCCGCAATGAGTACCGCCACAACTTTGACATGCGCAGCGAAATCCCCGACAATGATCACCTTTCGTTCGTTCGCACGTACCTTAACCTTGATCTCACATATCGGCAAATCGTTCGCACGTTCTTCGAGGTGATGGATGCGCGCACGTGGGACGCCAATACCGATCAGATGCAGACGGCCCACTGGCACGTACAGCAGTTCTTTGTTGAGCTCAAAGATGCCCCAGAATCGCCGTGGACGTTGCGCCTCGGTCGCCAACGGCTGCCTGTCATTAGCGAAGGATACGTGTGGGGACTCCCACCGATAGAATACTACTGGTGGAATTTCGTGCCGGTGTTTGATGGCGCGATGCTCGACTACAAGACCAAGGATGTCCAGGCGCACTTCTTCCTGCTGCAGCCACTTTCCTTCGCCACGGTGCGCGACGGTGTGATGACAACCGACCGACCGCGCGAGCTCAACCGCATGTGGCATTACGGCGTGTACAGCCAGCTTAAGACGTGGGCACCACATACCGTGGACCTGTTTTTCCTCGGCCTCTCAGATCAAGATGACGATCGAACATGGCCGCGTCCGAACCTTAGCGAACAAAAACGCCCAGGCACGACGAACCGCTACACAATCGGGACAGCGCTGCGTGGGCCAATCAAGAAATTCGAACGCGGCACGCTCGGTTACGGGCTGACGGGTGCCTATCAGTTTGGCAATTGGTCGAATAACGAAATCAAAGCCTATATGCTGCACGCCGATATCAACTATACATGGGACAAGCACCCCTGGAAGCCCAAGCTCACACTTCTGGGCAATGTCGCCACCGGCGACCGTAAACCAGGCGATGATGAGAACAACACGTTCAACCCGCTCTTCGGCGCATCGCACTACGGTTACGGAGTCATTGATTTCTTCCGCTTGAGCAACATGCGGGAAATCGGACTCACGTATGACCTCTTCCCTCACGAGAAGTTGAAAGTGCGCACCGAGTATCATCATCTCTGGCTCGATTCGCGCACGGACGCATGGGTCTCCCCCCTCGGGTTGGTCTTTGGACGCGACCCCAAGGGCCAGTCTGGCCGCGACGCTGGCGACGAACTGGACCTCACCTTGACCATCAAGCATTCCAAGCGTTGGCAGAGCGAAGTGGGACTGGCCTATTTCCTGCCAGGCAATTTCGCCAAGAAACAAGGGCGCGACGACAGCGCGCGCTTCTTCTTTCTGCAAACTATTTATAAATTTTAGGCCGACGGTGTCATCTCGTTCAGTCTGAATAGGGGGATTTTTCTGTGCCGCGGCAAGGCTTGCTCCTGCCGCGGCAGTCTCGTTGTACGCCACTTGGGCTTACACGGGCGCCCCAGCCTGTGATGAGGACGATCGGGCGCGACACTCTCGAAAGCTCGAATAACAAAGTGTCGGGAGACTGGGGCCAACAGGCGATTGCCACACCGCTTTTCTATCCTCTCGCGTCATGGGTCACACTATGGCGTGCGTTTCATGGCTTACGTTCGTTCGCCACATGACCAGAAAGATGGCATCATTGCGAAAGACGGCCACCAAAGCGGCCACCTTCGCCCATGGCTGGCTAGTTCTGAGTACGACGCATTTTGTCCCGCGGCCCCGTCCGGTTACACTTGCCAACCAGGCACACCTGCGCCAGCTTCATGCCGACACTTTGCCTATCGAGGAGTCGGAGACCTTGATTCAAGATCCTGTTGGCATTTTCATCTTTCTGGCGGGGACCGTTGGGGTGATCTTCGCGGTGAGTGAATGGGCGATCTTCCGTCCCATTTTCAAGTTCTTCCCACCGGTCGTCTTCTGTTACTTTGTTCCCATGTTCGCAACAACTGTGGGACTCATTCCTTCCAAGAGCTCGCTTTACGATCTCATGAACTCACTGCTTCTTTATCCGGTTCTGATTCTGCTGTTGTTGAGTGCGAATTATCGTGCCATTCTGCGACTAGGCCCCGTGGCGCTAGGGCTGATGATGGTGGGCACAGTCGGCATTATCCTCGGTGCCGTGCTGGGCTATGCGATGTTTGCGCCGCGCTTGGATCCGCAGGGATGGAAGAACATCGGCGCATTGGCAGCTAGTTGGAGCGGGGGAAGTGCGAACATGGTGGCGGTCAAAGGGGCACTGGAAATTCCTGACAAGGTCTTCGCGCCGATGTTTGCGGTGGATGCGGTCATGGCCTACACGTGGCTGGGCATTCTCATCTTCGGGTCAAGCTTTCAAACGGCTTATGCACGGCGCATCGGCGTAAACACGCAACTCCAACGCGAAATCGAGGATCGCGTGAGCGAATGGGAGCAGGCACCGCAGCGCGCCGCCTCGACGCGCGATTTGCTTGTGCTCATCGGTCTGAGTGTCCTACTTGGCCGCCTGTGCTTATGGGGAGGACGCAGTGTGCTTCAGTGGCTGCAACAAACTCATCCCCAAATGCCTGGCCTCAGCTCGATTTCCGCAAGTACCCTCGGTGTGGTGTTCGCGTCCACGCTGGGCATTGTGTTGGCGTTCACGCCCGTACGGCGGCTAGAGGAAGTAGGGGCTTCACGCGTGGGCTATGCGTTGCTCTACTTGCTTCTGCCAAGTTTTGGTGCCCAGGCCGATCTACGCGAGCTAGCGCAATTGCCCTGGTATATGGCTGTCGGTGCGGTGATGCTGCTCGTGCATGCCGCGCTCATTTTGGTGGTGATGATGTGGTTGCGCGCGCCGCTCGTTTTCGGTGCAGTGGCAAGCCAAGCCAATGTCGGTGGTCCCGCGAGCGCTTCGGTGGTAGCCAGCACTTATCAGCGCGAGCTGGCGCCGATGGGTGTGTTGCTGGGCATTCTCGGAGGAATCATCGGAACCTACGCAGGACTTATCACTGCAGCACTCTGCCATGTTTTTGCGCCGAAGTGATCTCCAGCGCGGGGCGCATGCTTTAGCGCATGTAAAATCGCAACTCGCGAGGGCTCTCAATCAGCCCATGGTGGGCAAGCAGGCGGCCAAACTCGCGCAGGCCAGCAATCTCGTCATCGCCTAACGCGAAATGGAGGTTCTCGCGAAAGTACCGTGATGCAAAGTCTGCAGCGAACCCAAAAACTGGGGCACACTCGCGCGCAACCTCGTCGAGATGCACTTCCCCCAGCTTGCGTGCGCGTGTGAAAGTTTCCAGCAAAGGCACGTCGCCTATAGCAGGACTCACGAGCCAAGCCGCAAACACGAAAGGCAAACCGGTCAGCTCGTACCAGAGCGAGCCAAGGTCATAAACATAAGGCACGCGTGCGTAAGCTGCGAGAGCCGGATCACCAATGAGCAGTTGGCCAGCGGGTCGATGCGTCTGCGAGAGCCAGTCAGCGGCGTGCATCGGGTCATCAGAAAGCGGATACTCGACAAGCTTGAAGCGCCAGCCAAACTCCGCGTGAAGCAGGCGTAACAAGTTGACAGATGTGAGGCTCGCGGGGTCGAGGACAACAAATTCCAGGTTCTCCAGAGGGGCATTAGCAACAATGAGCACACTACCCACGCGCTGTTTGGTAGCAATGGCGCCGGCTGGCAAAATCGAATACTCTGGTCCGGCAAAATACTCATAGACAGGGACGATGCCCACGTGGCATCGTCCCTCACGCAGAGAATTCGCCAGCAGGCGTGGAATCTCGGAGAAAAAGACCATTCGCCGTCCGTCAGGGGTAGTCGGCGAGATAAGTCCTTTGTGGAATGCCCACACGAGAGGCTGCACATTCATGTACGCAACAAGCCCCACGCGGATATGCGGATTCGTTTCTTCCATGGAACACGTACGAGTAGCGAGATCTCTTCGCGCCGCGGTCAAGGGCGAAACCGTCGGCCGTTGCTTAGGCAACCTGATGACGCGACTCTTTTCGCCGGACGAGGCGAATGGCGGCCTCGCCCTCGACAGGACATTTGTTTTCGCAGATACCGCAGCCAATGCATCGTTGCGCGATGACCTGCGGAGCTGGGACTTGCTGATTGCCTGCGCCTTGGCCGCGCCTGCCCTCGCGGCGCATTTCAATGGCCTTCGGCGAGACGGGGCAGACCTCTTCGCACACACCGCATTCTTCCCGATCGTTCCAGGCGAGGCAGCGATTGCGATCAACGCGCGCCACCCCGATACGCACGTGATTGCGCTTTGTGCTAACGAGCAAAGGCCGAAGGGCGGTCGTCGGGCAAACGTGCGAGCACAAAGTGCAACTTGGCTCGCAATAACCAAGGCGCGCCACCACGCGCGGGGTCCAAAGTCCCTCGGGGCCGGCCTCGAAAAGCGTGGGGTGGATCGCGTTCTGCGGACACGCACGAAAGCACTCGCCACAGCGGATGCACATCGTGAGAAATTGCGGCTCTGGCCGCGCGCCTGGCGGGCGGAGGAGATATTCATCTTGTGCAATGTCGGTGCCAACAGCGGCGACCGACGTGCGACGCGACGCAGCCATTTTCACCAAGGGAACGGCAGCGAGTCCAGCGGCCAGCGCCGTGAGCACGCCGCGCCGAGTGAGATCGAGAGGCGCTGCTTCGCTGCGAGATTCCCCAGCTTCGGATTTTTCTGTAAAACCGAATTCGACGCTGCGACGCGGGCAGACGTCGGCGCACTCCATGCAGCGTAGGCACTCAGCCGGATCTGAAGTCGCACCATCACCCGATTTGATGGCCTGCATGCGGCAAGAGTTGCCGCATACATTGCACTCTGTACATTGCGAAACACTCACCCGTCGGCGAAACGGAGCCACACGCGCAAGCAAGCCGTAAAACGCTCCCAGCGGACACAGGAATTGACACCACCAACGACGATGCAGCCGCGACAACAGCAGTACTCCCAGAAGGATGGCAAGGTGTAGCACTCCTTGATCATAAATGTGGCGCGTCGGAGGAAAGAAGGTGTGCTCGATCCACACCCGGACGGGCCGCACGACCGGAGCCATCAGCGTCCACGCTTCGCCGCTGTCGCCCAATAAGGCAAGCCACCAATGCACCGCAGGATAAACCGCCAGGCTCACCCCGCGCGTGAGGATTGCGAGCGGATCGAACCACCCCGCCACGTTAGCGCCGCCGAGCGCCACAACGGTGAGGCCCAAAAGCAGGTAGTACTTTGTGCGGTGCGTAATCAGAGGAGGGAGGCGCGGGAAATTTCCTTCGCGACTGGCCTGGTGAGCAAGGCGACGTTCGATTTTCGCAGGACGAAGCACGCGGCCCGCAGCATCAATGAGCGTACCAAGGGGACAAATCCACCCGCAGAAGACTCGCCCAAATAGAAGAGCAAGGACAACGAACCCCAGAAACAGCCAGATCGGTTTCTCGATGAGGGTGCGCGACGAGATCACTGTCAGGATCCACGTGAGCGGATTGGCCCAAAATATAACGTCGGGGTTGATTGCACTGCGCAGTTGCCAACCGCCGGGCGCAGCCGGCTCGCCATGCCCACGCATCATAAGATAAAGAAAAAACAGCAAAAAGGCTACCTGTGAGATGCGTCGCCACTGCACGGCACGAAGCGCGCTTTTTTCATGCGACTGATTACCCATCGTTGGCCCACACAGCAATTAGCGTGCCGTGCGCGGTTTCATTCGTCGCAGACCGCTAACGCTCGCCCGCTTTTGAGCTCATCGCTAGGCTGCCGTGCAAGTGGCTCGTCCGCAAGAAATCCGCCTGGCTCTCCCTTCGCCATAGCAAATCCACACTACGGCTTTGCGTCGCAAACGACCCTGCTTACATTTTAACGCTTTCGTGCAGACTTCGTGATTGGTGGTATGATCTCGAGCGCAAAGGAAGGCACGCCTCAGCGCCACAGCTCATTGAGCTCCATGACGACCTCAGGCTTCGGTCGGAGCAGTTCGTCTGGCAAATGGGCTAGTGGAGTCTCCACGAGATCCAGCACCTCATCGAACGCCGGCGACGGCATAGCAGCTCTATAGATGAGTCCGGTGATGAAGAGCTTTTCCTTCCTGGCCTGCTCGAGCAGGGCCAACGCTGCGCTGCGGTCCGTCGGATCATAGTCGCGGCCGAGTTTTTTCAAGACAAGGCGCGAGCCGTCGTGCAAAGTGATTTCTTGGACGGTGCCCGGTTCGTACTCGACTCGAATTTCCTCATAGTAGGGGACGAATCCGATCTCATGCAGGGGGTCCTCGTGCTCGCGCGCGAATTTCAAGCTTTTCGTTGAGCCCTCATGGTTATTGAACGTGACGCATGGACTGACGACGTCTATGACCGCGGTCCCACGATGAGCAATGGCGCCCTTGAGGAGGGCAACGAGTTGCTTCACGTCGCCGGAGAACGAGCGCGCAACGTATTCGCACCCCATTTCGATGGCCAGCGCGCAGCAGTCAATTGGCTCCATATCGTTACGCTGGCCGTCTTTTAGCGTTGAGCCTTTGTCGGCTGTAGCTGAGAATTGACCCTTGGTCAGGCCATACACGCCGTTGTTTTCAATGACATAGACGACAGGCACGTTGCGCCGCACCATGTGGAGAAAGTTCCCTAGTCCAATGGAGGCGGTATCGCCGTCGCCGCTCACCGCCACGTGCAGCAGCTTACGATTCGCGAGGAACGAGCCGGTCGCGATAGCGGCCGCACGCCCGTGAACCCCGTTGAAGCCATGGGAAAAACTCGCGAAGTAGGCCGTGGTTTTGCTTGAGCAACCAATGCCGCTCATTTTCGCGATGCTGTAGGGATCAACGTTGCACTCCCAGAGCGCGCGCACGAGCTGAGCCGTAATCGAATCATGGCCGCAGCCGGCGCAGAGGGTTGAGGCAGCGCCTTTGTACACATCTTGCGCGAACCCGATGCGGTTTGTTGCCGGCGGGCGGTTTGCAGCCGGCGATGCCTGCTGTGCACTCATTGCTGTCCCTCCTTTAGAGAGTCGCTCGCTAGGATTTGGTCGATCACCGTGGCGGCATCTAGCGGCTGGCCATTGAAGTGCAAGACGCTTCGCAAGTGCGACGCTATGTGCGGATGTTCAGCCCGAAGAATTGTGGCCACCTGGGCGTCGCGGTTTTGCTCCACGACATAAACCCGTTCATGTTGTTCGATGAATTCTATCGTTTTTTCTGTGGCCGGGAGCGCGCGAAGCCGCAGATAATCGGCGTGCCAGTCGTGCACGTTGGCCATATGTGCGAGCGCCTCGCGCGTGGCGAGATCGCTGCTGCCGTAGGCGATGACGCCAACCGGTGTCGGCTTCGAGGCAGGCTCGAGCACTGATTCCGGGACAAGTTTGCGCGCAGTATCGTGCTTGCGTGCCAACCGTTGCAGGTTGCCGGCCCAATCTTCGGGTTTCTCGGAGCGACGCGCGCGGTCATCGTGTCCAGCTCCTTGCGTGAAAAATGGCGCCTTTGGATGTCGCGTCCCCGGCAGCGTACGGTAAGGGATTGCATCGCCGTCAACATCGCGATAGCGAGCAAATTCCGTGATCTTCTCAAGGTCATCCGCATTCAACACCTTGCCCCTGTCAAGCGGCTGTGCTGGGGCTTCGAGCGGATCGCTCAGCCAGTAGTTCATGCCCAGGTCTAGGTCGCTCATCACAAAGACGAGCGTTTGCAGCCGCTGAGCTAAATCCAGCGCCAAAATGGCGAATTCGAAAGCCTCTTTCGGATTTGCGGGAATGAGGAGCACATGTTTGCAATCGCCGTGCGACAAATAGTAAGCCTTGAGCATGTCGCCCTGACTGGTTCGCGTGGGAAGCCCAGTGGAAGGGCCTACGCGCTGCACGTCGATGATGACTGACGGAATTTCCGTGAAGTATGCCAATCCTGCAAGCTCAGCCATGAGCGAAATGCCGGGACCGCTTGTGGCTGTGGCAGCGCGCGCGCCAGCCCAACCTGCACCGACCACAATCCCCATGGCGGCCAGTTCGTCCTCAGCCTGGACGATAGCGTAAGTGCCCTTTGCCGTCTGGGGGTCGCGTCGCCATTTGGCCATCATATCAGTGAGCGACTCAGCCAGCGAACTGCTAGGTGTGATCGGATACCACGCAAACACTTGAACGCCACCAAACATCAGCCCAGCAGCGCTGGCCGCGTTGCCTTCGACGAAAATTTTGTTCTTGGTCAAGTCGCGGCGTTCCAGTCGCAGCATCTCCTGCGATGGCAGATTCTCGGCGGCCCATTGTGCTGCGTAACGCGCTGCTGCCTTGTTCAGTTCAATTGCTTTGGGTTTGTTGGCAAACTGTTTGGAGATCGCGATCTCAATTTCGTCCAAATCAATCCCCAGCAACGTGGCCACCACCCCGACGTACATCATGTTCACCAGGAGTCGCCGCAATTTCGGCTCAGGACAGACTTTCTCCACCAACTGCGTGAAAGGCACGGTGTAAACGGTAAGGTCGTGGCGCTGGAGGGCATCGGCCAGTTCGGCGCTAAGCACCACGAGTGTGCCGGGGCGCAAGCCCGCTAAATCCGCGAAAACGGATTCGCGATTCATTGCAACAAAAAGATCGGCGTCGCGGCGGTTGCCAACCCACCCTTGCTCGTTGACGCGGATCGAAAACCACGTGGGCAGTCCCTGGATGTTCGACGGGAAAAGGTTCTTTGTGCCAATTGGCACGCCCATCTGCAGGATGGCGCGCGAAAGCACCAGATTGGCCGAGATACTTCCCGTGCCGTTTGACGTGGCCACACAGATGACGAAATCATTGACGCGGGGAAGATCGCCGACTTCGGCCACGGCTGAGCCCGGGAGAGAGTTTTCCAGCGACGGACGCTGGTCTAGCTGATCATCCATTATCTTGTGCTCAACTCCTTTCCGCACGTGCGGAGCAAATCGCGTTCACCGCTGCCGCGAGCCGCGCCTCTGGCTTGCAGTTTCGCAAAAGGCGG
The DNA here is from genome assembly GCA_049968255.1 of Candidatus Sumerlaeaceae bacterium. GTDB lineage: Bacteria > Sumerlaeota > Sumerlaeia > Sumerlaeales > Sumerlaeaceae > DRVG01. The sequence goes on from JBMFRB010000012.1 coordinate 25,254, forward strand.
CAAACAATAAAACAGTACAAAATACAGTACTATAGTCCTGTTTCAAGCATTCTCTTACTTTTCGCAACGAGAACATGTCGGACAACGCGCGCGCAGTGCGAGCTGAGTGTACAAACCGGGAGCACGAGAGAGCGTGTTTCTTTGCCTGAGGCAGAAACATTCCTCACCGCGGACCGTAAGCCACGAGGCCGACGTGGTTCGGCCATGCGTCGCACAGCTGCGTGCGGTTTCACTGCGCGGAGCGAGCCTGCACCACCGAAGGCTCTAGATAAAGGCCATGACCCGGGACAGTGCGCAGTATGCGACGCGCCTCCTCCCCCCCGAGCACAGCCGCCAGCCGGCGCACAATCGTGGCTTTGTGGGCGAGGATCTGCTGCTGTTCGACTTTGGCGTCGGGCCAAAGTTCGGCATCAAGCTCTTCGTAGGGCACGACGCGTCCCTCGTGCCGAGCAAGATACGTGAGAAGGCGATAGGGCATCACACTGAGGAAAACCTGAACTTCATTGACGCGCACGACTCCCGGGCTGCGCGGATCCAGCTCAACGCGAGCTCGCCGCGGCGCTTGCGCCGTCGAATCCGACCCCATCTCAGCAAGTTGCGTTCTGTCGGCAATCACGTCCACCTGGTGTTGGGCGAGAATCCGGCTTGGCGCCGTGGCGTTTTCGCGCAAGGCAACAACAGGGGAAACTGCGAATGTTGCACTTGTGCTCGCAACGCCCCCACAAAAAACATCTGCTCGGTTGCTCCCTGGCTGCGCAAGGCCGTCGCGTCCTCCACAACGTTCGGCACCAACCTCCGCTGACTCGGGCGAATGATTGGCCTTGTCGCCACGGCGCCGCGTCTCCCGCAAAATGGGCACGAGCTGAGCGGGAACAACGCGCCGCAGAACGTCGTCGCTCACGCCGTCCAACGCCGCTGGCAAGTCGAATCCTGCTTGCGCAAGCGCGATGAGTGCGGATCGCGGAACCGTTCCGGCAAATGCTCTCGCCAACGCCACTGCACACTCTGGCACTCCAAAACGCAGACGCTCGGCCACCGCCGCCGCGTTCTCCTGCAGTCCGCCGCCAAGCCCTAACCGCCCCGCTATGGCTCCCATAGCCTCGACCAGCCAAGCGAGGTGGTGAGCCAGCGATTCGATGGTACCACTCAAAATGCTGAACGCTTCCTCAATGGTGCGTGTGGCGCGCACGCTGATCCATGCCTGTGCGAGAAAGGCTTTTTTCAGGGCGGCGTGATCTGCCGAGTTGGCACCGCCGCCATGAAGTTGAAATGGAAGACTTACCGGATCCCCGCCATGCTCGCGCCAATAGTCATGATACAAGTGCAAGTACTTGCCCGTGCGTATTTCCCAAGGCGAAGCGGACAACGGAAATGCTGCCCCTTGGGGGCTGGAGGCGGCTGCCAAGAGATAAGGGAAAGCTTCCGCGGGCGCACGCTCGGCGAACGTCTCAACATAGCGACGAAGATGGGCCGCCGTCCCTGGCTCGAGTCCGAACGTTGCCGCCACTTCTCCTGTTCCGGTCGGGATATATCGCCACGCCTGCTGCTCGATGAGCTCATATGCCTCCAACACTTGCACGGCGCTGCGTGTGAGGGTTGCCACCGCCGCGTTGTTCATCACTCGCCATGCGTAGGTTCGAGCGAGAAATGCCTCGACGTGTTTGTCATCGGGGCTCATCTTGGCTTCTCCGAGGCCGCCGCCGTGATGCATGACGATTGCATCGAGCACAGCCATCGCCGCCCCGTCGCTGCCCATGCTTACGGCGAGGGGTTCGACGGGGCGACGCAGCAAAAGGTCAAAGAGCCGATGCGCCTCGCTCTCATCGCGCGCTACAACGATGGAACGGCCAAATTGCATGGTGCGCCGATAACGACCAGCTCGGCCCCCTTGATTGCGCAGGCGCGAGCGCGACAACGGCACGGCGACCGGATGACGCGCAACTTCGCCGTGGATCACCATGATCGGTAGGCTCACGACGTTGCGGCAACCGAGATTTACGCCCTGCGCAAGTGTGGACGTGGCCACGAGCACACTGAGTCGGCCCTGATCGAATCCCTGCTCGATAGCGCGACGCACCAAGGCCGGAAGGTCCGCATTGTGGAATGCCACGCTGTGGGCCAGCAGCTTGGCCAGAAATGCATGTTGAGCGCTCTCGTCTGTCAATAAAGCCAGCTCTTCGGTTGCCTCAGGTTCCCAGCTGCTTCGCGGCAAAGCGCGTGCCAGCTGCCCCGCAACTTCACGCGAAAGCGCTTTTGTTGGAACGAAGACGAGCAATTGCTCGCCACGCTGGGCAACGAGTTCTTGCGCTAGGCGCGTGAGTCCTTCCGCAATTGGTGCGTCGAACACGGAGCAATTCTTGGTCCGCGGCAGGGTGAGTCCGGTTGCGGGCTCTGCTACATCAAGGAGCTGCTCTGTCGCCTCGCGACGCGAATTCCATTCACGATAGCGGAAAATGCCCGTCGAAAGATCGAGGATCCCTTCGCGCAACTCAACAGGGCGATCGTTCCACACAAGCGCCTGGGCCCCGAGCCAGGAAGCCAACCGCTCGTGATCATCCAACACCGCGCTCATGGCAACCACTTGTGGCGAGCGTGCCTGTGCAAGAAATTTTGTTAGCAAAAGATCAGCCGTTCGGCCCCGCTCGCGGTCGCCAAGAATCTGCAACTCATCAGCCACTACGCAGCTGATAAGCCCCGCAAGCTCTGGCGACGCTGCAAGCAAAGCCCGCAGTTTCTCGTACACCGCAACGGCAAGATGGAACTGTCCCCTCGCCAACACCTCATCATCTTGGCGCTGTTCTGCCGTCGAAAGGCACACGCGCAGCGAAAGCGGCCCGTAGGCCGAGTGAAGGTACGTAGCCAGTTCCTCCGCCAAAGCCTTTGTGGGAACGAGGAACACGGCGCGCCCACCTCGCTCGATATGATGGAGCGCTGCCAGCTCGCCGAGAAAAGTTTTGCCCGAGGAGGTGGGCGCAAACACCGCAAGCGATTCGCCGCGCAGCAGCCCCGTGTGGGCTACGGCATGTGCCTGTAGCGGCAAAAGCTCAGCATCCCGGAATCGCTTCCAGTTGGCAATGGTGCGATCGGAAAAACCGTGAGCTACGAGATGATCGAGCCTCATGGCAAAACCTCGCGGAGGAGATATGCAGCGGTTAGCAAACTGGCCAGGTTCGTCCACGCAATCCGACCGCTGTCACGAGCACCGCGTAGAGCACTCGCGCGTGGCAAAAAAGACAAGCGAACAAGGGGAGGATGAAAACTGCAAGAGTGTGCACCCTGTTTCTCCCAAGCTCTCTCCAGTCGTTGACCGGAGCGCTTCCATTCACGGCTTCTTGCAGTGCCCTGCTCCCTGCTCAACATGGGGCCTTCTCTCCCACGTAGTTGTCGCTCGTGTGTAGCGAAGTTTGCGCGAGCTTTATCCGCCCTGTCCTGGCCTCATCCGACTCATGAGCTATGCCTATGAGTCGCTACAACCGCTCGGACGGATTTTGTTGTGTGATAGCACACAACCCATGACAGGGTTGGTCACCCCCACCCTTTCTCGGTTCGACCACACGGTCGGAGCTCGGCTGCAAACGCGATCTTCGCCGATTCATGGGCACGTTGTGGCAGAGGGCGATGGAAAACTTTCGCTTTGGCCAACGACGCACGTGGAGCTCGGCCGGCATCTCTTGAATGAGCGCCACTGCGACGGGTAAAAGCGAGTGATACGCCCACAATGTCCGCGTTGCTATTCCGAGGGACCAGGGGATGCCACGGTGCAGTGTCATTTCGCGGGAACAAAGGCGGCGAGGTTCAGTTTGCAGAAAGGACGCGAGAGAGTTGCCCCAAGCGACGGCAAACCAGGTGGTGATTCGCAAAGCGCGGGTGGAGGACGTCCCGCACATTCAGAAGCTCATCCATATTTTCGCCGACCGTGGCGAAATGCTCCATCGAAGCCTCAATGAGCTTTATGAAACGATGCGCGATTTCACCATTGTCGAGGAGCAAGGGCGCATCGTGGCCTGCGCAGCCGTCCATGTGACGTGGGATGATCTGGCTGAGCTCAAAAGTGTGGCTGTAGCGCCTGACACTCAGGGCCGCGGCTATGGCAAACTCGTTGTGAATCGCTGCCTCGAGGAGGCGCGCGAGCTCGGCCTGCGGCGTGTCTTCGCCCTCACTTATAAGCCGGAGTTCTTCGCTCGGTTTGGTTTCCAGATCATCGACCGCAATATGCTCCCACACAAAGTGTGGGGTGAATGCATCAAGTGCCACAAGTATCCCAACTGCAACGAAACCGCCATGATGTGCTACCTTGATCACTCGGCCGGTTCACCAACACGACTGTGATGGTGGCAGTCCTGGCGCACACAGGTGCATTGGTTGCGTATCTCGAGGCAAAGGCAGAAGTGATACAACGATGAGACAAAGGCTTGTGCGAGAGGGGACGCAGAATCGTGCGGTGCAATAAAATAAATATGTTAAAATAAGCGTCCTGTTAAATCTCGCTGTAGGATGTGAGCTTGTCTGCATCCCCTTGTCTCTTAGCAAAGAGAAATCCTTGTGAATTGCTTACCCGTCGCGGTGCAGCTTAGCCGCAAGCGCTGCTGCGCGCCGTTACATTTCGTGCAGCGAAAGAGGCGAGAAAAACGCGCATCGCGAGACTGCTCTGTCTTCTTCGGATTGGGGGGAACCTCCGAGAGACTCGTTCGATGCAGCAAGCAAATGGCTCGCGCCGATGCCGCGTGGACGCGTTTTGCTGTCCTGATTTTCGGGCGCAGAGAATGCGAGATGGGCATCTCTTGTCAATTTAACAAACGTTTCTCTGGATTCTCGCTGTTTTTTTGGTCGCAAACTTTATGAGGTCATGAACTATGAAGCCCACAGGCTGGCGCGCGTTCCTCATCACTTTGGCTGCATTGATTCTTAGCGCTCATCCGACTCAACGTCTCTCTGCAGACCAAGGCAAGGGAGCGTCTCCACGATCGGCCAAACCCTTGCGTGCGAAATCGACACAGAAAACCACGGCTGAGACGAAACGGGGGGAAACCACAGGAACGCCGATTGCCCTTCGCCAGAAGGTTCAAGAGACGACAAAGGGCGTCGAGATCAACGTGGGTCCCGCAGCAGCATCGGCGATCGCTCAGGAACTAGAGAAAGCCGATACCAAGACCACAAAGCCTGCGGCAGCGCTCGTAGTCACTGTGCCGCTAGGAGGCGAACTTTCCGAGCGCGGGGGTGGACTTCGCCTGCTCGGGCCACGCAAGCGCTCGCTGAAGGAGACGCTCGAACTCTTTGTGCGATTGCGCGACGATGCCGCGGTGAGCACCGTCGTGCTCGAGCTCTCCGCCTTGGGCGTCGGTACGGCCACAGTCCAGGAATTACGCCAGGGAGTCGACGAACTGCGGCGCGCCGGTAAGCACACAGTGGCCGTGCTCAACGACGACTCGCAGTCGGGCTACCTGCTGGCTGTGGCGTGCGATCAAATCGTCATGCCTCCGTCCAATGCCCTCATGCTTGTGGGCGCAAAGGTCGATGGGTATTTTTTTAGACAGTTACTCGACAAACTTGGCGCCCGAGCTGTGGTTGTCCACATTGGCCAATATAAATCTTACGGAGAGATGTTTACTGAGGACGATTTCACGTCGCCCGCCCGCGAGAACATGCGCGCCCTCGTGGACGACGCCTACCGCCAGCTCGTCGAAAGCATTGCCGCCGGACGCCACATGACGACGGCCACGATTGAGGCATTGGTAGATCGCGGTCCCCTGACTGCCCGCGAAGCGCTCGAGGCGCGGCTCGTGGATCAGTTAGCTTATCGCGAAGAGATTGCGGAAGCCTACCGCCGCCAAGGGGCCAAAGTTGTGGCCGCCGATAATTACGGTGTGGACAAGCGCATCAAACCCGAGGAAATGAACCTCCTCGCCCTGTTCACCGCCCTGAGCAAGGGAGCAACCGCCTCGCGAGAAAGCAAGTTCCCCCAGGTGGCCGTCGTCTACGCCGTCGGACCTATCGTGCCTGGCTCCTCTGATAACCTCGACTTGAGCAACGCGGATGAGATTGCAGCCGATGATTATATGAAAATCCTCGACGACATTGAGAAAGACGCCAGCATTAAAGGTGTTATCCTGCGCGTCAACAGTCCGGGCGGTTCAGCGTTCGCCTCGGATGTTCTTTTCCGACGCATCGTCGAGCTCGGTAAAAAGAAACCCGTGATCGCCTCGATGGGGGACGTGGCCGCCTCAGGCGGCTACTACCTCGCCATGGCTGCGAGCAAGATCATCGCCGACCCCATGACCGTGACCGGTTCGATTGGCGTCGTGGGCGGCAAAATTGACCTTGCCGGCACCTACGACAAGCTGGGTATCCATAAAACCACCATAGCGCGTGGGCGGTTCGCGAATCTTTTCTCCGAAACAGGTGGCTTTTCGCCGGCCGAACGCGCCGTCATCGAGAAACTCATGCGCCAAACCTATGACGAATTCGTGGCAAAGGCGGCGCGCCAACGCGCAATGACAACCGCGGCGCTCGAAAGCCTCGCTCAGGGAAAGGTCTACACCGGCGCCCAAGCGCGGGCCGTCGGCCTAGTGGACGAACTCGGTGGTTTTAGCCGAGCTGTGCTTGAAATGAAACACCAACTTGGCCTCCAACCCGAAGACAAGGTCGCCCTCGTGGCCTATCCCAAGGAGCTTACCCTTCTTGACGTTCTGCAAAAGGCCATGGGAATGAACGCGCAATTAGCGGAGCTCGGGGCAACGGCCGGAGTGGCGCACGCGCCCCAGAGCGCACCGCCACCCCTGGAGAGAGGGACGGCGGGCATTGTCCCAGGGAACTTCGCGGCACTTCGGCTTGCTCGACATGGCCTGACTGCATTCACTGGTCATGATCAGGGGATCCCGGTGAACCTCGTTCCAATTGCGCTTGAACTGGGGAAAGGCACCGGCGTCCTGGCCTCGCTGCACGGTCTCGCTCAGCCTATGCGCCTCGCGCTTTCATTCGCGAACATCATCCACGCTGAGAAAATTGCCTGCCTCATGCCCTTTGTGCTCAATGTCGAGTAGCGGGTCATGGTTCGCAGGCTTTTTCCCGTGTGCTAGCCCCTGGTACCCCCTAGGCGATGTTCTGGGCCGGGATCCGGAGACTGTGGAAATTCAGGGAGCAGTAAACATTAGCGGGAGTTGCAATAAATCCGTCTCGGACTTGAGCAGGCAGGCAAGTCTCGAGAAGCTTGGGCTAGGCCCCACGCGCGATTTCCCCGCCTGACTTATCGATCTCATGACCGGGTTATTCCACCGGCCGCTGTCTATGCCCGTTCTGTGCCAGAGACGTGGCGGGGTTGAGCCTCATGCTCATCTTTCTGCGGCCTTGCTTAGCGCCCGCACCGCAACAGCGGCGCGAGCTAGCACCAGCAGCTTTTCTGCGCCGGCTCCATCTCAGCTCAAACAGGCGCACGCGTCAGTCGCGGACTGACTCCCGCCCTGAGCTGCTCGAGGCAAAATTCCTTATTCCCGGGGTTTGAGGATGTGGTTCGCCAGGTGTCGCCTGACCTGCCTTATTGGCCCAAGCAGCCGATGACGTCATCGACGAGCTAGTGCGGACGGCGGCGTTGCCCCCCACCAATTTTATGTTCTCGGAAATAGCTCTAAGGGGTTCTGTGGGAATTGCCTTTTGCAAGGTGTTTCGCCTAGTCTGTTGCTGTCGCTATGGAGACAGACCAAAGTCGGATATTTCCATGCTCTCCTGGGGACACCGGGAAGTCCCTTCGCAGCGGTCCGAATATCACGCCCATGCGAACTGCGGGCGATGGTGTCCTATGGGAATCCTGAGAGCTTGGGCGCACTGCAAATACCCGATGCAGGTCTTTCGGGCAGGAGCGGCTCCTGGGGGTGTCTCGGCTGACGCTTTGCATGAGGACTGATCGTGCGAGCAAGGTTCATTGCCGACACACTGCCAAAACGAAAGCGAGGTGAACAGATCATGTCGGATCGCATTTATCCGATTGAACACGAATTTCAGCGTGCGACAAGCGCCGCTTGGCTGTCTTCGGCCGACCTAGCCTACCAGGCAATCGTGGCCAACGAGAGCTTTGCCCGGGGCAGCGAGGGCATCTATGGGGTTTTCGCGGAGCTCGAACGCCGAGATGCTCACTTGTTTGCGACTCTTCAGACACGCAAGAATGCCCTCCTCGGGCAGCCGTGGCAACTCGTGTGGCCAGAGGATAGCCGCGGTGCCAATGCCCCCCAGCGCAGCCTGATCGTCCGGCGCGTGGAGTCCGTGCTCAATGCCGTCCCGGATTTCACGGGAGCCCTCTACCACCTTCTGGACGCCTTGAGTAAGGGTTATGCCGTGCTCGAGGTTGTGTGGAAAGTGGATCCGCATACGGGTCACGTCGCGATTGCGAAACTTGCTCCGCGCCAGGCATGGGAATTTGCTTTTGACACGCGCGGCGGCCTCTTTCAGCTCCACCAGGGCTGGACAGCCGGTCCCGAGCGTCCCACGCAGGGTCAAGCACCTTCGCCAGAACTCATCCCGCGGCCAGGCGAAATGTCGCTGCGCGCTAGACGTTGCAAGCGCATGCCGGAAAGAAAATTTATCGTCCTCGTTTCTCAACCAGAACCGGCTGCGGCCTACGGTACGCCGTTAGCGGCGCGGGTGTACTGGTATTCGTGGTTCAAAAGGCAGGCGCTCGACGATTGGACACTTTACAATTCACGCTACGGGGCGCCGACGCCATTGGCGCGCTACGCAGCCACGGCAGCACCCGAGGAAATCGAGCGGCTGGCGGAAGCGTTGGAGCGGCTACGTGAACACGCCGGCATCATTGTGCCAGAAAGCGTGAGCGTCGAGTTACTCGAATCGCGCCGCACGGCGACGGGGGCCAGCCCCTTCCGCGAGCTCGCGGACTGGTGCAATGATGAGATTTCAAAGGTTGTCCTCGGTCAAACGCTCACGACGAGTGAGGGGCGACGCAGTGGAAGCCTTGCGCTGGGCCGTGTGCACGAAGCCGTGCGCCACGATTACCTGGCAGCCGACGCTCGAGCGCTGGCCGAGGTGCTTTCACGCCAGCTCGTGCGCTGGATTGTGGACTTCAACTTTGGAACCGAGTCGCCCGCACCTCTCTTTGCCTTCGACGTAGAGGAACCGTTCGATAGCCAGGCGGAGTTAGAAGTGGACCGTGGGCTTGTGCAGCTGGGTGTGCCGCTGGGTCTTGACTACTTCTATCGTAAATACCGGCGGCCAATCCCGTCAGCATCGACCCGCAAGCTAAAATACGACGATGCGAACTTTTATCAGTACCATCTCCAGTATGGCGTGTTGACGATCAACGAGGTCCGCGAGGCGCTTGGTTTACCGCGCGTGCCATGGGGTGACCGTCCACCTGTGAAACAATCTCCAAATGAGTCGGCCGAGGCTGACGCCACCGCGCAAAAAGAGCCGAACTTGGATCCTCTTGAGGGCCATCGCGACACACTGCCCCGATGAGCCCTGACCGGCTCACGAGGAAGGAGTGGCAAAGCTGAGACTCTCGGCAACCAGTGGCCAACTGGCCTGCGCCCCGAGCTTCTCTCGGATAGGGCTGCGCGGAAGCCACGTGGAGTGGAAAGCGCGCACAGGGAGCGTGTCCATTCCCGGGGGCTTCAACACACAAGTTTTGGTTTTCTGTGAAAGGAGGTGTCCTTGCGACAAGATAATAGAACAAATGTTCTATCACGTGGACTCATGGCTGCACTCATGTCAGTGAACTAGGGACCACTAGCCGCACACAAAGGCAAACTTTGGAAAGGAGAGAATCCCAATGACAGACAAAAGGCCGTCGTTGGCCACACAGTCCAAGGAGAAAGACCTTGCCCCAGTCGCCTTCTCCCAGGAGGGCTCCGCAAATGTCGCCGAGTCTGACGTCTCGCCCGGATCGCTGGAAATGGAAGTCTTTCGCACGGGCGACTATGGGCCTAAGGGCGTGTGGACTGAAGAGGATCTGAAACAACTCGCGCGCGACTATTCGCCCGATGTTCTGGAAGCGCCGCTGACCTTCGATCACGCCCGCAGGGGCCCAGCATTCGGGTGGGTGGAGACCTTACGGCACGAGGGCGATCGCCTTGTCGCTCGCATCGCCGGCATCCCCGAGATCGTGCATAAACTCGTTCGCATGGGCGCCTACAAGAAGCGCAGCGTAGAAATTCTTCGTTGCTTGCCTGCAACCGGGCGTCCTTATATCCGCGCCGTTTCGCTTCTCGGGGCAGCAAGTCCTGCCGTGCCAGGTCTGCGCGAAATCGTTTTCACTGACCATCAGGGCGAAGTCATCGCCTTCGACGACGATGAGGAAATCACCGCGCTTCGCGTTATGGTGGGGAAATTGCGTGCGGAGATCGGGAGGTTGCGCCACGAGCAGCGTCGCGGCGATGCGCGCGAATTGGTGACCCGTGTGCGTGCACGCGGCATTGCGCTGACCCAACGCGAGGCCGAGCTCATCGAGTCATTTTGCCTGGCGGTGGAGCCATCGAAGGCGCTTGTGCGTTTCAGCGATGACGAATTCTTACCCCTCGCGTGGCTGAATGAATTCCTGCTCGCGCGGGCTCCCTCTGTTCCGGAAGGCGAAGTGGCTTCGCCGGCGCCGACGGAGATTAGCGCTCCGAAAACTGCCGGGCCGCCGCCTCCGCAGGCGGACCCCGTGAGTGTGGCCCTTCACCAGCGTGCCCTTGCTTTGCAGGAGAGCGACGCACGCCTCACTTATGCCGCGGCGCTGAGCGCCGCCGCCCGCGCCATGGGTACGGCGCATCGTAGATTTTCCCATTAACCTTCGGCGAAAGGAGACACGCATTATGCCAATTCACGTCCTCGACAAAGCTTACCGCGTGGCCACGACCAACGGCGTGGCAGCCAACCGCGTGGTGGTGGCCGGACCACTCAGCGGAGAATGCAGTCTCCCGGCGAGTGAGAACGCCCCGAACCTGTTAGGGGTCACGGTCCACGCTCAGCCCGAGGCTGGCCGAATGGTCACCGTGCGCAAGGTGGGCATCGCGGAGGTCGCGGCCGCCGGGGCCATCCCACTCGGCGCGCCGGTCATCGCAGCTGACGCAACCGGAAAGGTCAAAGCGGCCACCGGCGCGGCCGGCACCAAGGTCAACGTCCTGGGCTTCGCCGAAACGGCCGCCATTCAGAATGGTGATCTGATCGAGGTCTTTCTCTCGATTCACCAACGCACGCTCTGACGTGACGAAGCGCTAAACATACCCCCCAAGAATCAGGAAAGGAGACCGCAATGCCTGATGTGAGCCAAGTGCACATTGACACTGCGCTGACGGGTGTCAGCGTGGCTTACCGCAACAATGATTACATCGCCGATGAGGTGGCGCCACCCATTGGCGTGCGCAAACAGAGCGACCGCTATTTCGTCTACGATCCGGAACGCGAGTTCCTGCGGGCCACGCCCGACGCTCGTGCCCCCGGTGCTGAAGCCAACGAAGTGGATTTCCAGCTCAGCAGCGACAGCTACTTCTGCGAAGATCACGCGCTGGAGGCCGCGATTCCCGACGAAGAGCGCGAAAATGCCGACCCGCCGCTTCAGCCCGACATTGACCGCACGGAGATGCTGGCCGACAAAATTGCGCTCAACCGCGAAATCGGCCTAGAAAACCTCCTGCGCACGAGCGCGTCCATCCAGGGCACAAGCCTTGATCCCCTGGACTGGTGGTCGAATCCCGACAGCGACCCACTTGCCCAGATTCGCGAGGCTCGTCACGTTGTCCTAAGCAATGTCCAGCGACGCCCCAATGTGGCCATCTTGCCCTACGCCATTTTCGATGCTCTGCGCAACCACCCCAAGGTGGTGGAGCGCATCAAATACACCACGGCCGGAGTCATTGGTGAGCAGCTCCTGGCGCAACTGCTCGATCTCGACCGAGTTTTGGTGCCCCGTGCATTCAAGAATGTGGCGCGGCGGGGACAGGCGCCGTCCTGTGTTCCGGTGTGGGGCAACACGGCATGGCTGGCCTACGTGCCTCCGCGGCCGGCTCTCAAGCAGATCATTGGCGTGGCGACCTTTGTGTGGAGCGGCCCCGTCGGTTCGGAGAACGGATGGCTCGTCGAGCGCTGGCGTGAGCCCCGGCGAAAGGCTGACATGATCCGCGTGCAGCGCTACTACGACCACAAGCTCATCGCCCCCGCGGCCATCTACAGGATTGACAACGTGATCGAGGTCGCTGGCTAACCTCAACCCTCTCTGTCGTAGCGGGCAGGTCGTGGCCCTCACTGCCCGCTGCGCTCTTTCACAAACCAAACTGACGAAAGGACATAAAGCTCATGAAAGGTCCAACGAGCGACACGAAAAGATATCTCAACGCTGCGGCCCGATCGCGTGCCAAATCGTCTGGGGTGGGACTTGTCGCCGCAGCGGCTGAACTGGCTTCGCAAATTGACGAACTGGCCGATGAGTTCCATCCCCAGACGGCGGCTCCGGCCCTTGCACGCGCAGTCTTTCTCTTCTTGCAGGCGCTCTTGCCAGAAGCCCCTCGTGAGTGCAGGCAAGCCGTGGCCGAACTCATCGTGCTCGAAATCGTGCGCGCTGCACTAAGCCAGAGCGGCCAGCCAGGCGAGGCGAAACCGCCCAGAGAAAAGGGTGCCGAGCTCAAAGACGGCGAGTTCAACGGGGCCGACGCCAGACCTACGGTCCTACCATTCCCATCTGAAAACAAAGCTGAGGGAGTGCAGGAAGCCGGATTGGCCAGAATTCTCGACGCCGTGGTTCGCAAGTGAAAGGTTTCGCCCCCTCTCATTGGACTCTCTGCCGCCGGCGCGAGTCCCGTTTGGCCCTGTTTAGACTAGGGTTTTCTTACAGTTTCGCCCGTGGCGAGGCATTCCCAAGGCGACAGGAATGTGAATTTTCTTCTCCACGAAAAACAGAACCACTGAGAGACCATTTCTCCGTGAAGGTGTTGGATCATGAAATGTGAAAAACCCCATCCCCGTCATTCCTTCTGGGACGCTAGTTCTGCATCCCAGATCAAGTGCATAACAAAGGATGTTTTTCTTGCAGCGCTTACGTTTACCCTCTTTGCCTGCGGCGAGACAAGGAAGGAAAAGGTTTGGACCCGTTTGCCGGATGAAGCTCCGAGCGGCGAGATGCAGTTGTCGGCACCCATGCCTGCTTCTGCGGTGGCTGGCCAAATGCCCCCAGCGTCCGGAGGCTTTGCGCCGCGCATGAGCGGCGGGACCGGTATGCCGCCCACGGCCGACCGCTCACGCGTGATTGCCACAACCGGCTCGCTCGTCGCCAGTGGTGTCGGTTTCATGATTCCCGATGGCTGGGTTCCCGAAACGCCAAAGACCCCAATGCGGCTGGCTCAATACCGCCTTCCAGGGTCGGCGGGCGACGCCGAGCTATCGGTTTTTGCTTTCGGTCCGGGGCAGGGGGGCACACCAAAGGCAAATATCGAACGCTGGGTGGCGCAATTCCGTGCGGATGAGGCGACTACCGGAAGTCAGCCGGCCGAAGTCGCTGAGCTGGAAACGGGCGGCTTGCGCCTCTATCTTGTGAAAACGTGGGGAACCTACACTCCCACCGCCATGGGAATGGGGGGAGACAGCACAGAACCCTTGCCAAATTATGCGCTGTTTGGCGTCGTGGTAGAAGGGGGACCCGAAGGCTTGCTTTTTGTCAAGGTTACAGGGCCCAAGCCAACCCTTGATGCGCAGGCCAAGCAGTTGGAATCGTTCGTCCGGAGCGTGAAATTGATCAAATAAGCTTGGCAGCCGATCACCTTAGACCGTGGAGCTGCCCAAATGGTCTTTCTGCCCGTGTCGTTCGCGCTGCCGTTGTGGCGTGCCGGCGGGGCGCTCGGCGCGTTGCCTTGCGGAAGGCAGGCTTCACGCAGACTTGGAACCCAACGCGGATTGGAGAGAAGGAGGTCAGGAGGATGTCGCGCGAACGCAACGAGCGCTGGCAGGGGGAAGTGACCAATGAATTGCTACACATTTCAGAGCGCCTGGCCGGACTCGAACGCCGGCTCGAAGGGCTGGAGAACCACATCTGTCAGCTTTTTAACCAACATCTTGATTATCACACCGCCAACGAGCACCTGTGGGGACTTCTGCGCTGGGCGCAGCGTTATCCTCTTCGCTTTGCCGTGCTTGTGGCCGGCGCCCTCCTATGGTTGCATGCCCCCGATGTTTCTCTCGTGCCTGCGCTTGTTCGCGACGTCCTCCTGCGCCTCGTGCGCTAAGGCGCCGGAGAGTGACGAGGGCACCGGCGAGCCGGCCCAGGCTAGGCGCGGTGCTTTGGGTCAAGCGCATCGCGCAGGCCATCGCCTAGAAAATTGAAGGCACACACAGTGACGATGATAAAGGACGCCGGCGCGAACAGTAGCCAGGGATAGTTCTTGATCGTCGTGAGGCTTTGCGCCTGCTCGAGCATGATCCCCCAGCTCACTTGGGGCTCCTGGATTCCTACACCCAGGTAGCTTAGAGCCACCTCGCCAAGAATGTAGCCAGGAATGGCAATCGTCGCGGCCACGATCACGTAGCTAAACGTGTTCGGGAGAATATGCAGTGCGATGATGCGCAGAGTGGAGGCCCCCATAGCCCGCGCCGCCGTCACGAAATCCTGTTCCTTGATTGCCAGCACCATACCGCGCACCACCCGCGCCTGCCCCGCCCATCCGATAAATGCTAATATGATCACGATCATAACATACATCTGTGTGGAAGTCAGTTGGGCGCCTCCCAGCCCCAGCACGCCCCGGGTTTGGAAGTATGCACGCAAGGCGATGATGAGATAAAGCGTGGGAATTGAAAGCAGAAACTCGACGCCACGCATAATGATCCGGTCCCACCACCCACCAAAATAGCCCGCCAAAGCTCCCATGAACATGCCGATGGCCAGCGAAATGGTAATGCCCACGAGGCCAATCGAGAGCGAGATTTTCCCGCCCTCGATGCAACGGCTAAAGACGTCCTTCCCCACGCTGTCGGTGCCGAGCAAGTGGATGCGCCCCGGCGGGTCCACGCCAAAGAGCCGCTTCTTCATCGGGATGACCCACCACAGCTTGTAAGGGGTGCCGTCCACGAAAAATCGGATCGGATATTTTTTCGAAAGATCATATTTCCACGTCTGGCGCACCGGATCAACTATCACCATCCCGTAAACGAACGGCCGCAGATGAAACTTGCCCTCCTCATCCACAAAGCGCGGGAGCATCGGCGGATGGTTTGTCATGGCGTAATTGCGCTCGGCAGGATCATAGGGCGAGACAAAGCTTCCGAAGATGGTAATGAGGTAGAGCACGGCCAACACCGCAGCGGCGATCATCGCCGTTCGGTTGCGCTGCAGGCGTCGCCATGCCAGCCGTCCTGGCGAATAGCTTACGCTGGTCTCGTCGGTTTCCGTCGGTAAAGGGGTTGCCCCACCTTCCGAAAGGCGCGACGGCGGAACAATGTTCTTTTCCGGCTCAGTCATAGCGAATCCTTGGGTCGTTCAAAGCAAGCAGAAGATCAGCCAGCAGATTACCGAGGATTAGCATCACACTAGCGAGCATGACCGCCGCAGCCACGACAAACATGTCCTTGGAGTTATAGGCCTCGATGGTCGTGCGGCCGAGGCCTGGCCAAGCCATCACATTCTCGACAAGGAAGGCGCCGCTCAATAAATCGCTGAATGCAAAGCCAAATAGCGTGATCATTGGGTTCAAGGCATTACGCAACGCATGGCGCAGCACCGCTTGGCGATAGCTAAGCCCTTTCGCCAGAGCAGTGCGCATGTAATCAGCACGCAGCGCATCGAGCAAGTTCGAGCGCATTTGCCGCGTGTAGATGGCCAGGCCGCCCGCGCCCAACACGATCGTGGGCAGCACGAGGTGACGCGCGATATCCTTCATGCGTTCCCATGTCGAGCCAAGTTGGGTGTAGTTATCCGATGTCATGCCACCCGTGGGCAACCACTCCGTGCGCGCAGCGAAATAAATAGCGAAGAGCGCCAGCAGGACAGCCGGAATGGAGAGACCAAGAAATGCGACTGCCGAAGCCAAGCGATCTGGCCAAGAATTCTGCCGAACAGCAGCCACTATTCCCAGCGGGACGCCGATCAACCAGGCGAAGAGTGTGGAACTCAGCGCCAGCAGGAACGTATTGAACAGACGCTGCCCAATGAGATCGGCCACAGGTATTTTATAGGCAAAGCTATTGCCGAGATTGCCGTGGAACACCACGCCCCACACCCAGCGCGCCCACACCTCATACCATGGCCGGTCCAACCCTAGCCGCTGCACCTCGCGCTCAAGGAATTCCGCCGGGATCTTTGGGTCCATTCGTAGCGCTGAAAGGAAATCGCCGGGCGAGTGAAATAGCAGAAAGAACGTCACCAGCGAGATCGCCAGCAACAGAGGAACGGCTTCGAAGAGCCGCCGGATGATGAGCCGTGCAATCATGGCCGGGCGCACACCTCCCCAGCCCGAGTGATGAGTACGGGCAATGGACACGAATTGTTCCAGGAGCTAAAGAGCAGTCTCCCGCTCTCAGACGGAGCGGCAACTGCCCTTAGGTTCCTCGAGAAACCGAGGCATGGCCCAATGGCGGCGACGCCGAGTCGCATCGTCCCGACGGGGGTGCTCCTCACGCGAAAGTTGGTGCATCGGAAGCGCACGGGGGCGCCCACGCCCAGAAAGAATGTGTCCGTCGCGAAGAGACAAGCAAACTCATAATCGCCGCGAAAGCTCGCGCCTTGAGCAGCTCCGAAGCAACCCCCGCCCCGTTTCGGAGAGGCCGACCGGACGGAAACGAGAACTTCACCGCTGCACGCCGGAAAGCCAAGCCATGCCTTCGCTCGAGCACAGAGCTGCTTGTCGGGCGCCGCACAGGCGCGAGAACACCCCGTCCGAAACTCGGCAGCAGAACCACAAGGCGGGGGACAAAGTCGACTCCTACGCGCAAAGTCACGCACCACCGTCGCCAGAGCACACTCTTGTATGAGGCGAGCGTGTACGTTCCTCCCAGACTCGGGATCGCCGTGAGTCCACTGTCCAGTGCTTTGATCCGTGCAACAGAAGTTCATCTCTCAGAAAACTCCGCGAGCCCGACGCGAGTCATCATGAGAAAAAGTAAGAGAAGTTCGCGGCGACAGCGCAAGCGTGAAGAACATTGACCCAGCCCAGACAGGCTCGAGCGCTGTTTCGATAGAAATTTGCGCTGGCATACGTTTCGTGGGCGTGGGGACACGTAGATGCATAGCGGATCATTTCTCAGAAACGTTTACGCGCTGAGGGGGAATGGACCGGAAATCGATAAAGGGGAGAAGTCACCAAAGCACGGGATGACCGCTCCGAACTTGCTTTTTCGAAGAGCGCGCGAGTCTCGGCGGGCGGCGCTCTCGAAATGCTCGGACGGCCATCGCCGCACGGCGTTTGGCTCGAACGTGCGGGCGCTTCCACTTCGCACGGCGCACCGGGTGCCACATTTGCGCCCAGAGTTTTGTGTGCACGCTTGGGCAGGGCGCGAAAGAAGGCAATGGCGACCTCCAAAACCGATGCACCGAAACCGATGGGCTAATCTCGCGCGGCGTGGTGAGGGTTGGGGACTCCAAACGCTCTTTCTGAGACCGCGCTGGCTAAGACAGCACGAGATCGAAGTGTGAGGCGCACCGACCACCGTTTGGCCCGTGGCGCTTGTTCCGCGGTCTTTACACTAGGATCTCGCAACAGAGATCTCGCTGAGCTTGACACGGGAATGCGGTGGGCTTCGGAGTTGATCTGCACATGATACTCAGATTGCTTTTCTTTTTCACCGCGGTGCAAAGCTGCCGCAGGTCCCTAGGTTAGTGCGCAAATGCCACGGCGCCCGAAATCACGAAAAGACCTGAGAAGCGGCTCGCTTGGTGGGGCCTCTAGCGCCGGCGCCCACTCGAGCCATCTTGCGCGGTCCGCAAATCCGGTCCCGTCACCGGTGTGGATGCGTGCCTTTACGCGTGTGGCCGAGCGCCGTGGGGCCGTGTTAGTTGCTGCGGTGGCCCTCGTCGTACGGCTTGCTCACTGGGCTTTTGTCAGAATTTACGATCCCTTTTACGCGCACACGCTCCCTGAAACGGACATGCACACTTACTGGGAGTGGGCCAAGGCAATTGCTGCCGGCGATTGGCTCAGTCGCAAGCAGGGGGCTTTCTATTACGGTCCTCTTTATCCTTATTGGCTCGCTTTGTGGTTTCGGTTTTTCGGCCCCAATTTCGATGTTGTGCACGGCCTGCAGGCAGCGATTGGTGTAGTAGCCCCTCTGGCAATATGGAGCCTGACCCGTCGGCTTATCGGCGCACGAGAGGGGCTCGTGGCGGGTCTGCTCATTGCGACGGCAGCTCCCATCATCTTTTACGAGCAGCTCTTGCTGATGGAAGGACTGCTTGTTGCCATCCACGCATTGTTCATTTGGAGCGTGGGTCGAGGTCTTTCCGACGAGAGGCGCCAAGCATGGCATTGGGCGGCCCTTAGCGGTTTGCTCGCCGGACTCGCGTGTCTTGGCCGTGGCAATTTTCAGCTTGTGGCACTGCTTTTTCTGGCGGTATGGTATGTCGCGCCCCGCTTTTGTCGGTCCGACACAGGAGGAACGTGTGGCTCACAAGCTGAGGCGTCAGCGCACTCACCACGTGCCGCCGGCGTCTTCGACGGCCTACGAAAGCTCGACCAGGAGAGGTTGCGCGCTGTTGCCGCCTATGCCGCCACGCTGGGTCTCGTGCTTGGCCTCAGCTTGGCGCGCAACGGTCTCGTCGGCGACAAATGGGTTCTCACAACAAGCAATGGGCCCATTCTTCTCTACCTCGGGAATGCGCCCGACTCGATGGGGATATTTCATTATCCTGATAGCTTTTTCGCAATCGACGCGAAATATGGTGGCGACCGCGGCGCTGTGCCGTGGACGCGAGAACTGCTGGTGGCGATCGCTCACCAACCTCTGCAGTTTGTGAAGGGACTAGCGCGCAAGATAGCTCTCTTTCTCAGCGCTTATGAAGTGGCCGACAACGCAAATTTCTACCTCTTGGGTCGATTCAGTCCGCTGGTGAGGTGGAATCCTTTTGGCTGGCAGCTCATCCTCTCCTTTGGGGTCCTCGGGTTGTGGCTCGAACGCCGACATTGGCGGGATCACTTTTTCCTCTATGCCTACGCTGCAAGCTTCGCGCTGTCCATCGTCGCAGTCTTTGTTGTGGGACGTTACCGGCTGGAATTTCTTCTTCCCATGGCGGTCTGGGCAGGCGCGGGAATGATCCACCTGCTTGAGGCCCTGGCGCAACGCCGCTGGCGGCGAGCTGCAGCCCTCACGGCGGTGGCTATAGCCCTCTGGATAGCGTTTGCGCCGCGATGGTCACCGGCAATCGGACTCAACACTCCCCCAGGCATCGCTGGGGTCCGCCCTATTCGGCCCAATGACTATACGCTGCTAGCGCGGGCTTTTCTCGAATCAAATCGCCTGCGCGAGGCAGAAGAGACGCTGGCCGAGGGATTTGCCGAACACCCATGGGATCAAACTCTGGCAAAGAATTTGGCACTCATGTTAGAGCACAGGGGCGAGCTCCTGCGCGCAAGCGATGTGCTTCGCCGCTATCTGGCGTTTATGGCCAACGACATCGATATGGCGCGCGAGTTGGCGAGACTCCTGGCACGGGCAGGTCGCCTGGAAGAGAGTCGAGGACTGCTGCAGCAGCTCATGGAGATTGCGCCGAATGATACGCGCACGCGCCAGCTTCTCGAAGAAGTCCGGGCGAGGCAGGGCGCGCAAGCCCAATCGTCGCCCTAACCACAGCGGTCCCGCGGGATGCACGCTGTTTCGCGGCGTCACGAGAAGGCGCGCCCCCGGGTCAGAGCGGGGCGAGCCCGCCTGTACAATGCAGCCCATAACGTTCCCCACATCCTCGGATGCGAACAACATGGAAACGAGTCCCTCGTGCTCTTTCTCCCTTCTCATCTATCGTCCCGCTTCTCACTCATGGATTGCCCGCGAGAGAGATAAAGGATTCGCAAAGCAGTGCCAGAGGCGTGAGGCACAAGGCCCCCCGATACCTCGCCGGTGCGCTCCCCTGCAATCAAGATGAGACCCAGGTTTTGATGGGGGGCGCCAAGCAACAGAAGAATGGCCAAGCGTTGCGGCGCGTCGTGCTAGTGGAAACATGTCTGCCGAAAAGACAAGAGAGATCGCGACGGCTCACTTGAGATGCTGCGAAAAAAGCCGATCGGCAAACATAGCAATTCAGTGGGCATGAAACAATATGATGACGCTGTCAGCGGAGATCTGAGAACGTTGAGTGAATCGGTTTAAATAAATCGCA
>JBMFRB010000012.1:45625-49871 GCA_049968255.1 Candidatus Sumerlaeaceae bacterium
ATTAGAAAAAGGTTTACCGAGAAGTGTCCTCAATGAAATTTGCGGCCGCAAAATGGGCGGTTCTGATCGTCGGAATCATTGCTGTTATTGTTGCATTGAATTTATTGACGACGAAATTCCGACCTGGCAAGCTACCCTCATCGAATAAAATAGTGCAAATCACTGATGGGGAGCGTGTGCGCAGATCCCCCCAACACAGGTGAGTGCGAACACGCGCGTTGAGGGTCAGAGTCGCAAGTTCGAAATTCGCCGCGAGTACGTCAACCGCCTTGACCCAACAACAAGCGCGCCGATGTTTGCAGTGGACCCCGAAAACCAGCCGCGTGCTTTCATGGCCATGGATTTCCGCAACCTTGAGTCCCCACCGCCTGGCTATCGCTTGGAAAATGTGGTCCTTTCACCTGAAGGTTTCACTCTCGCACCGCCCGAACCTGGCAAGGAAAATGTGCCCCGCATCGGCATCATCGAATCTTCGCCGCACATGATGGACTTCTTCTCGAACGCCGTCGCACCGCTGTGGAAGGAACAGCTTCCTGACGGCACGGACCTTTTCGTGGAGATGTCGGTAAGTCCTGACGGTATTCACTGGGGACCGTGGCAGTGGGTAGAGATTGATGAGGATTCGGCCGGACAGATTTCGCCCACATATCCGGATGGACGACCGAACCCAAATTATGGCTACACCCCCGGCACAATGCTCGCGTGGGGCCTCACGCAATGGGGATATGTACGCTATCGGGTGCGTCTGTACTCGGAAGGACCAGCCTCGCCTGTCCTGAGCGCTTTCCGACTATTTTATCAGGATAGCACTCTCGGGGAGGGACAGGTCGCGACTCCCGAAACGATGCAGGTGGAACACGTGGCCGCCGCACAGAAGTCCGAAGAAGCCTCGGCGCAATCGACAAGATAAGAAAATATTATAATGTTAGCAATCAGAACTGTTAACAAAAATATCTCAGCTAGCAAAAGCCACATGCCGTGGGTGAGCCTCCTGGCACTGGTTGTCGGCCTCGCCAGCTGCGCAAAGGAAAAACCACTCGAGCAGACAAAACCAGACCCTACCTTCCCGGTCGCGGTGGCCACACCCAAGAACAAGCGCGGACACGTGGTGAAGGACACGTATCCGGATGATCCACGTGCGACGTGGACCGTGCTCGCTTCGGGAGTGCGTTGGCGCGACGCGGTCGTTGGCGACGGAGCCGAGCTCACCAGCGATTCTATCGGATATTTCCACATCAAGACATTCCTGAGTGATGGCAAATTTCATCACAGCACAATGAACGAGCGCAAACCTGTGTGTGCCGCCATCGGAGTAGGGCGGCTTCAAGCCGAGTTTGAGGAAGCGCTCGTCGGGATGCGCGAGCGCGGGCGGCGACTGGTAGAGTTTCCCAAAGGACTGAGCTATTGGAGTGCTGGACACCTCTCAGACGGACCTCCTTTACCACCTGGTGATTCACCGCGCTTCGATGTCACATTGCTCCTCGTGAAACCGCAGAAATCCTACCCACGACCGGCTCTCGAGGGAGGGACCGAAACAACGGCCACGCGAAAGGAGGTGAATTAGATTGGAGCCATTGAGTCCAGGGCTCCTGGCGCTGACTGCTCTCATCATCAACACCGGACAAGAGCGGGGCGCTGACTCGGCAAGTGAACTTTTGCTGGGCTCAGGAATCAGGACAACTTGAAAACTTGACGAGGGGTAGTCCCATGAAACACCTGACATTCCGCGCCTTGATAGGCGCTTCGATTCTTGCATCCGCGGGAGGCGCGTTCGCGGCCGGGCAGGCCACTCAGCCATCCGTCTGCTCACGGAGCTGCTGGGGCGCGCGTGCGCCGCAGGGCACCATTTCCCAGATGAGCGCGCTCAACCGTGCTGTCATTCACCACACCGCGCAACCTGGCGACTATAACACGAGCTCTCAGAGCGAGTCTGCAGCTCTCGTTCGGGCAATCCAGAATCTCCATATGGACACCAATGGATGGGCTGACATCGGCTATCACTTCCTGGTGGACAAACTCGGTAATCGCTTTGAGGGGCGCTATACGTCGCTCACTCAGAAACCGCGCGGGGCGCACGATGCGGTGAACTACAATAGCTTTGGCTTCAACGTGATGGGCTATTTCCATTCACCCTATAATCAGCAGCCGACTACCGCGCAGCGCCAAGCGCTCTACGATCTCATCGCGTGGAAGATTCCTAATCCATTCACCGGCTACGGCTCTGGCACCTATAACGGAGCAACCGTCGGGTACATCTGTGGTCACCGCGATGTGGGCCAAACCGCCTGCCCGGGTGACCTGATGTACCAGTACATCGGAACGAATTTCTATGGCGGTGAGGCACGCAACGAGGTCAACAAGCGGATCGTTGGTTCTGCCACAGGTATTGTGGTGGACAACACTGATGCGGGCTTCAGCGCGTCGTCGAACTGGTGGACGAGCACTTCCGTGTCTGGCTACTATGGCACAAACTACAGCACCCGCGGCACGGCTGCCGTGAGCGATCCAGCCAAATGGACCGTCACCCTGCCTGCCGACGGTACCTATGCCGTTTACGCGTGGTGGACCTCTGGCACGAACCGAGCCCCCTCAGCACCTTACGTCATCTCGCACGCTGGTGGCACGGCAACGGTCAACGTCAACCAGCAGTCCAATGGCGGCAAGTGGAACCTGCTCGGCACGTGGAATTTCTATCAGGGCACGGCCGTACGCGTCCAACTGTCGTGCTGGACCACGACCGGCTATTATGTCGTAGCTGACGCCGTAAAGTTCGTGAAACAATAGAATCGTAGAGACGCTGTGCTCGACATCAGGGGGGGAGGCCATGGTGTTCCCTCCCCCGATGTCGAGCTGGTGCAGAGATGCAAGCTTCACGCGCTGTCGAGCGGCGCTTCAGCTCTAGGCGTGGATGCCACTGCGCCATCACATAGCGAGCACATGGCGCGAGCTCGCTTTTCTCTCAATGAGGAGAAAAGGGAGCTTTGCTTTTCATGCCTCCTGCCCTAGAAGCTCATTTTTCGAAAACGCCTCTGTTGCGCAAACCGCAGGATGGAATGGCAAATTACAGGAAATGTTAGCCAGCGCACAACGTCCTCAGCAATATAACCCAGGCTCGATCTTTCGCATGCGAGCCATTGTTCACGTCTTGCGACTCAATACATCCGGCAAGCCGCAAAGGAGCGAAGGCGAGACAGAAGTGGGGCAAATGCGTCTGCCACGAAAACTTCCTTAGCAAGATAATGCCAAACCACAGCAGCTGCAAAACATGCGACGCGGCGGTTGCGCCATTCCGGAGACGTGGGAAAGGGAAGCGCCTGTGAGTGCCTCGAGCGGGGGACAGACCACACAAATTTGCCGGGACCGGGCAAAGATTTTCGTGGCAGGAAACGCATTTTGTGCAACGTAGGGGCATGCGCCTTTTTTCGAGTTTGAGATGCATGGGGCAACGACGACTTTTGCAAGAGATGGCATTAAAACAAAGACCCCCGCGAGGGGGAGCGCGGGGGCTTTGAGGAGGTGCAGGGGAGGAGGAAAACTTTTGCCAGTCTTTCTCTTCTGCCTGGGCTCTGGTCTTAGTATATATCCATCCCCCTGGCATATTCAACATTTTTTTGACTGGCGGAACTTCTAATCCCGGCGACGTGCTACTCTCCCATGCAGTCGCCCGCATAGTACCATCGCCGCAGAGGGGCTTAGCTGCCGTGTTCGGAATGGGAACGGGCGTTTCTCCCTCGCTATGGTCACCGGGAAACTTTTTCTACGCTGCTCGTTGTCCAGTTGTGGCGTCGCACTGCACGTCACGATGCTCGACAGGGGAAACGAGACTGCGAGTTCTTTCGAATAGGAAGTCGGACAGGTCTGATGATGCCTGATCCATCGAGACGACTCACGAGAGTCAGAATCTCAAAAGTTAAGCCGCACGACCGATTAGTACGGGTCAGCTAAACGCATTGCTGCGCTTACACTTCCCGCCTATCAACCACGTAGTCTCCGTGGGGTCTTTAGGAGCCTTGCGGCTCGGGAACGCTAATCTTGGGGTGTACTTCCCGCTTAGATGCTTTCAGCGGTTATCACATCCAGACATAGTTATCCTGCGATGCAGCTGGCGCCACAGCAGGGTCACCAGAGGTCTGTTCCACCCGGTCCTCTCGTACTAGGGTGAACTCCCCTCAGCGTTCCTGCGCCCGCATCAGATAGGGACCGAACTGTCTCACGACGTTCTGAACCCAGCTCACGTACCGCTTTA
>JBMFRB010000013.1:0-41805 GCA_049968255.1 Candidatus Sumerlaeaceae bacterium
ACTGTGGTGGCGGAGGAGGAGTGGGCAGACGGCGAAGGAAATCTTCGATTGCATCCCGCTCACGCTGGGCAATTTCGAAGTTTCGTGCTAAGTCTTCGCTCTTCACGTTGAAAGAAAGGGCCTGTTTGTATTCGTTGAGCACTTTTTCATCATATTCTTTCAGTGCGGCCTCGGCGGCTTGCCGAAGTTTTTGTGCCTCCTGAAGTGGCACTTTCTCCGGCGCGGCCATGTACGGCAGCAGCGGCAAAGCCGCCGCGCGAGCACTTTCGTGGCGCAAACGCGTAAGCTGCTCGAAAGCCTGCTGCGTTGCCTCCGCATCGTGCGGGTCGAACACACTGCGCAAAATCTCCTCTGCTTTCCCTTTTTCCCCCTGGCGAAGAAGCGCCAGGGCATGATTGTAGCGCAGGCGCGCGGCACTCGGATTGCGTTCAGCAGCCTTCTCAAAGTACTCAGCCGCTTTTTGGAACTCACCTGAGTGATAAGCGCGCTGCCCACGGAGCTCATTGATGAAGGCTTCACCTGGATAGGCTTGCACCGCGGTTGCTGGCCATGCGAGGAGCAACGCAATGATGAGGCTGACCACTGGGAGTCGCGAGCGAATCATGCCGCCTCCTCCTCGGCCTTGCCGCAGGTTTCAAAAACAAACATCTCGGCGATAAGCAGCACTAATGCAAGACCCACAAACCATGGGAAGCGTTCGTGATAAATTCGGAACACAGTCTCCTGTTCCGCACGATGCTGCATTCGCTCGATCTCCGTAAGAATCGGCTGAATCTCCGCAGTTCCGCTTGGGTTGGCCTTGAAAGCTCCGCCTTTGGTCAACTCCGCAATCTTCGTCAACGTGGCGAAATCTAGGCGCGTCGAAACGATGCGGCCCTGCTTGTCCACTTTATAACTGCCTTCTTCAGGGATTGGCATTCCTTCGGTCGTGCCAATGCCGATGCAATAAATGCGCACCCCTGCCTTTGCCGCTTTTTCCGCCATTTCGATGGCATGCCCCCCGTGGTCCTCACCGTCAGTGAGCAAGACGATGACTTTATCGCCTTGCGCAGCCAATTCCAGTGCCCCAAGCGCAACGTCAATGGCGCGCCCAATGTCCGTGCCTGGTTTCGACACGCTTGAGGTGTCGATTCCTTGAAGGGCGGCCTTCGCCATCGCGTAGTCCGACGTGAGCGGACACACAATCGCCCCGTCGCCTGCAAACGCGACAATTCCCACGCGATCTCCTTTGAGGCTCCACAAGATATTTTGCAGCAGCTCTTTTGCTCGCGTCAGGCGGTTGGGTTTGTAGTCCTCCGCAAGCATGCTCTTCGAAACGTCCACTGCAATCACGAGATCGATGCCGGCCGAGACAATCCGGCGATCCTCATAACCCCACTGCGGGCGGGCTCCAGCAACAATCGCTGCTGCGATACCACTAAGCAACAGGATCGCTGCAGCAATGCGCCGAGCGGAACTCGGGCGCGAAACAACAAACCGATGCAGGTGTTCCGCTGCGAAACGCACCCGCAGTGTAGCCCGCCGTTTCTCGCGCCAATAAAGGAACAGCGCAATGAGCGGTAGCGCGAACACCAGCAAGAGAAATGTCGGATTCGCAAATTTCATGGCACCTTTACTCCGCGTGTTGCCCCCACAAGCAGCTCGAGTGCCAGCAATATGAGCGCTGCCAAAATGAATATGGGAGCCAGTTCGTCAAAGCGGTCGAACTGCCGGCTCTGGACTCGCGTCTTTTCCAACTTATCAATCTCGTGGTAAATCTCGCGCAGCTTCTCATTGCTGGTGGCGTGGAAATACAGCCCCCCAGTCTTCTCAGCGATGGCCTTTAGGGTTTTTTCGTCCAATCCGGCCTCGGGCCCAAACATAGCCCCCATTATGCCCAGTTGAGCTTCGTTTATATCCGTACCAACGCCGATTGTGTAGATACGCACCTTGAGCGCTTTTGCCGCATCCGCCGCCGCGAGCGGGTCAATCTGCCCCGCATTATTTTCGCCATCGGTCAGCAACACGACTACCTTGCTCTTTGCCTTGCTGGCTTCGAGCTTCTTCAGAGCGGTGGCGATACCCATCCCAATCGCCGTGGCGCGCTCATCGACAATGCCGAACTGCACCCTATCGATGAATTTCTGTACCACGACATAATCAAGGGTGAGTGGCACGAGCGTGGCAGCAGTGGCACCGAAAACGACCAAGCCAATGCGATCGCCCCGGCGCCCTGCCACAAACTCTTTGAGCACCTCCTTTGCTGCTTCCAGCCGGTTGGGGGAAAAATCTTGACTGCGCATCGAGCCCGACACGTCAAGAAGCAGCATGATGTCTATGCCTTCAGCGAAGCTCTGGCGCTCGACACGCCCAAATTGTGGCCGCGCCAGCGCAACAACGAGGAGAGCCAGCGCCAGCATCCGCAGGCAACGGCTAATCCAAAGCCAAGCCGCGCCACTCCGGGGCCGTGCTATTTTCACCAGCGAGATATTACTGTGAAGAAAAACTGCGCTCCGGCGCCGATACAAGATGTGCGCTAGAACCGCTGCTACCAGGACCAAGAGCACGCCTAACAGCATCGATGGCGCCGCGAAACGGAAATGATCCACAGTTTGAGGGCCTTGCGTGGAAAGGAGCCGTGTAAGCTGCTGGATCATTGCGGCCCTCCTTCGAGCCCCGCTTGCGTGTCCGATGGCTGGGTGATCGGAATACTCCGCACCACTGTGCGCGCGCGCTCAAGGGCACGCTCCGCAGCTGAGGGCTCAGGCCGATACTTCGCAAATTTCACCAGATCGGCCTCCTCGAGAAGCGAAAAAATGTCTCTCTCGACGCTCGGAGGTATGGGCTTGTCTTCCAGCTCACGCACGAGTTCACTTGATGTGCACTCTAGCCCGTCAAAGCCGAATACAGTACCAAGGAAGACGCGCACCGTTTCAGACAGTCGTGTGTAGAATTCCTTAAACTGGCGTTTGGCAATAAGACCCTCCGTCTCCAGGCGCTCCAACTCCCGAAGAGCAGCAAGGTCAGGGGGAAGCGGTTCTTCGACTGCCTTCTTTCGGCTTTGCCACCATCTCCACAACCAAAAAAGCAGCAAAGCCGCCGCAAACACCCCAAGTAGCCCCAGCCCGTAGGGCACCACCTTCCGCACTGGAGGGGAAACAAGCGTGTCCGGGGGCTCTGCAAGCTTGAGGGCGAACGGGACTGTTGTCTGGTCCTCAGGCCGAAGATTCGACTGAAGGTCAATGGGTTCGAGCTGGATCTCCCTGGCCATTCCCTGCTTTGTGCGCAGCGTCAGCGGCGGAAGCGGCTGCCTTCCTGCGACTGTCCCCACGAGCTCGAGCTTTAGGCGCAGGCTCTTGCCTTGTGTCTCGACCAGGAACTTTTTCAAAGTGCGGATCCATGTCGTTTGCTTGTCGCGCAGGTAATTCTCGTCGGGCTCAAAATTTGTTGCGTTTTCCCCTTCCACGATCACGGTGAGCCTAAACGGCAGCCCGACAGTGGGCCGCACCGGGTCTGCCTGTTGCCGCACTTGAAAAGCTAGGGCGGATGCATGAGGTAGGAGCGCGAACAGCGCAAGCAGACTAAAGATGAAGGAACGTGCCGTGTTCGTCTTCCACGTCATTGTCCGTTGGTCGGTGCCTCTGGTTGGTTGGGGACTCTCGATGCTGTCGAAGTGGTGTTGCCTTCGAGCACTTTCAGCTGCTCGATAATCCGCGCCTTGGCGTCGGGCTCGAGCTGCAAAGCGTACTTTTTGCTAAGCGATTGCTTGATTTGCGATTCGGTGCGCGCCGCCTTTTGCGATCGCAACGCCTCCTCAATTTTGCCACGCACTTCGTCAAAAGATTGCTCGTTTCTGGGCATGCGCTTGAAGATGACGAAGAGCCAGTAATAGCTGCCGATTCGCACAGGCCCATACGTTTTGCCTTCGTCCAGACTGCGCAGTTTTGGGATCAGTTCGGCCGCCTCGCCTACCACTGGCAACTGCGTATCGCTGGCTGCAACGACCCCCAATAGTCCGCCGAGGGCACGAAGCTCCTGGTGCGTTGTAAAACTTGTGTTGAGATCGCGCCATGATGCGCCTTTTTCGTACAGTTCCTTTGCTCGGAGCAGCGCGCTATCGGTTGTTGTGGCAAGCGCGCCCACACTCAAACGTTCCGGCGTAACAAAACGCTCGTGGTGACTCTCGTAGTATTTTCTTATCTCATCCTCAGCCACTTCTCGCGATTTTTGACGTTCCTCGGCCAGCCATTGCTGTGCCAAGAGTGTGCGCTGGTAGTCGTAGAGTTGTGTGGCAACTCCTGGGCGTAAGTGCATCCCTTGCGCCACGGCGGCACGGCTAGCCAACTCCTTCTGCAAGAAGTCTTCCATCATTTGGTCAAGGCGGGGATCTTTGGGATTCAGCAAAAACTCGCGGGAGTAGCCACGCTCTCTGAGATAGCGAGCCACGGCGCCGGCGTGAATCTCGGTATCACCAGCTCGGGCCACAACACCTCCGCTGAGGTCTTCTGCGGGTGGCGCAAGTAACCGCACCACCTGCGCAAGCTCCCCGGACGTTTCACCGGCTTCCGCGAACAGCTCCGAGGCCCCACGCGTAGCAATCTTGTCGCGTAGCTCGGCCATCTTGGCTTTGATCTCCGGTTTGTCCACGGTGCGTGGATGGAAGCGGCGAGCTCGATTGTAAAAGGCGAGTGCCAGCTCCGGGTCGTCGAGCTTTTTGTCGTAAAGCTCTGCAATCTTCAGCGCAAGTTCTGCCTTCTCTTTGCGCGAGAGTCGTGGATTGCTTATCGCCTGCCGGTATTCCTGAATCGCCAAAGCGTAATCTGACTTTCGGAGAAGCTGTTCTGCGGCGCGAACATGACCTTGCGCGATGCGCTGTTCGCGCTGGTCATATTGCCAAACGGCTACAATCAGCAAGAGTGCTAGCAGGGTCCAATACACACCCTTCGGCAGGTGCTGCTTTTCTTGCTGCTCGGGCAGCGTGTTTTTCAGTCGATGCAGCTTGACTTTTCGCATCGTTCAGTACCTCATCGCTCGACGTTCAAACACTCGCACGATTCTGTCCACATAGGGTAGGCCGCACTCGATCACAGCGTGATCCACCTGCAGCGATTTTAGTAAGTTTTCGACGTTTTCCTGTTGCCTTTGCGCAGCGCTCGCATAGCGTCGCCGAATTTCGGGATCAAACGTGTCTACCCACATCGCTTCGCCCGTTTCAGCATCCCGCATAGGCACAATTCCACATACAGGCAGTTGCTGTTCGCGCGGATCGCGCAAAATGAGAGCAATAAGATCGTGCTTGCGGTTGATGAGCGCAAGGGGACGCCGCATGTCCGGTGCCCAGAAGTCGCTCACCAAGAAGACGACGCTCTTGCGCTTCAGCAATTTGATGGCTGTGGCCGTAGCCTGGGCAACGTTAGAGCCACGTCCTCGCGGCTGAAACGCCAAAATCTCGCGTATAATGCGCAGCGCATGATCGCGCCCTTTACGCGGCGGAATCAGAAGTTCCACATCGTCTGCGAAAATCAGTAGGCCGATCCGGTCATTATTCTTGATCGCGCTAAAAGCCAGCAGCGCACTCAATTCTGCGGCGACATCGCTTTTCAGGCGGCTACTTCCGAAACGCATTGAGGCGCTCAGATCCACCATCAACAGCACCGTAAGTTCGCGCTCCTCGATAAACGTTTTGACGTAAGGGGTGCCCGTGCGCGCAGTAACGTTCCAATCAATCGAGCGAATGTCGTCACCGGGCGTGTACTCACGCACCTCCATGAATTCCATCCCGCGGCCCTTGAACACGCTGTGGTAACGTCCCGCCACAACTTCGTTCACCATCCGGCGCGTCACAATTTCGAGGCGACGAACCTGTGCCAGAAGTTCCCTTGTGATGGGGATGCCTGCGGGATAACTTTGCCTAGACATGCGATTGTCGGACCTGCCGCTCACGGCACCGGCACCTCTTCGAAGATGACTTTGATGATGTCCTCAGCTTTCACGTCCTCAGCTTCCGCCTCGTAGGTGAGGATGATGCGGTGGCGCAAGACATCCATGGCGATGGTCTTGACGTCGTCTGGTGTCACGTGCGCGCGGTGACGTAGAAACGCATAGGCCTTCGCCGCTAGAGCAAGATAGATAGTGGCGCGAGGGCTGGCACCGTATTTGATATAGGGTCCGATTTCGAGTTTCGCTTCCTCAGGGGAGCGCGTCGCAAACACAATGTTGAGAATATAATCTTTTATCTTTTCATCAACGTAGACTTGTCGAACCAGTCGGCGAGCCTCTTGGATTTGCTCTGGAGTAATGACAGGCTGAACCCCAAACTTCGTGACGGGGTCTTCTTCCTTGTCAGAAACTCCCAACGCTTCTGCCATCTTATCGAGGATCAGACGCTCCTCGCGCCGCGACGGATAGCCAATCTGCAGCTTTAGCATGAAGCGGTCAACCTGCGCTTCAGGCAATGGATAGGTGCCTTCTTGCTCGATAGGGTTTTGCGTCGCAAGAACCATGAAAGGTTCAGGCAGAGGATAGGTGGCGTCGCCAATCGTGACCTGATGCTCTTGCATCGCTTCTAGCAGGGCGCTTTGCACCTTTGCGGGAGCGCGGTTGATTTCGTCGGCCAACACGATATTTGCGAAGATGGGGCCCTTGCGCGGCGAGAACGTCGCGTCCTTTTGGTTGTAAACAAGGGTTCCAATCAAATCCGCGGGCAGAAGATCAGGCGTGAATTGAATCCGCTGGAAACTGGCGCGTATTGCTCGCGCAAGTGTTTTCACTGCCAGAGTTTTGGCAAGGCCAGGCACGCCTTCCAATAGCACGTGTCCGCCGGCAAGCAAACCCACCAGCAACCGATCAACCATTGGCTTCTGGCCTATGATAACTTTTGATATCTCGGCGTTGAGCCGATCGATGAACTCACTCTTGTCTCTGATGGTTTCTTGAAGTGAAGCCAACTCGGTGTTCATTTGGCACAATCCTTCCTCTCTGACCTGAGTCCTAACGAGACATGTGGCGCTTTGGTGACGGGATTGAATCAGCGGGTCTTGGCGGCGGTGGTAGAGCCGGGGGCAGGGGGGAGGAGGGGAGGCATCCACCACCGCACGCCAAGTTGGAAAACTCTACTTGCGATTCTCGATCGTCACCATAGCGGAACTTCCGTCGCGTTCAATAAAAAACAAATGACCGTCGTTCCGGCGCGAAGAGATCGCCTTGCGGACGTCATCCTCGCTGAACACATCCTGCTTGTTCACCTGCAGAATTTTGTCGCCTTGGCGGAGTCCTGCGAGCTGGGCTGGACTGTCGGGCTCTACCCGCTCAATCACAACACCTTTGCCGTCGGAGGCAGGTTTTACTTTTAGCCCGAGCATTTCATCCTGGGGCTGGCTTTTCGTGCCCGGCATCGGCATCGGAATTCCTCTGCGTTTCGCAGCCAGCTCCTTCTGCGAGGGACGTTCGCCAAGCTCAACCTTGAGAACCTTGCGAACAGCCTGATTCCCACCCTCGTCGCGCCACACTTCAAGTTCCACTGCCTCGCCCGGCGAGCGCGCGCCAATTTGCCGGTGCATGTCATAGATGTCTTTGATTTCCACGCCATTGACCTTGGCAATAATGTCATAGCGCTGGAGCCCCGCCTTGTCGGCCGCACTGTTCGGATGCACCTCGCGCACCACAATTCCCGCTTTCCCCGCGTAGCCAAACTGCCGGGCCAAGGCGTTGGTCAGACGGTCCATCTCGATTCCAAGATAACCGCGCGATACGTGCCCTTTCTCGATGATCTGATCCGTTACGTCCTTCGCTGTCTTGCTCGGAATGGCAAAGCCCAAGCCGGACCAAAGCCCTGTACTTGTGGCGATGGCCATGTTGATTCCGATGACTTCTCCATCGAGATTGGCCAACGCGCCACCAGAATTACCTGGGTTGATCATCGCCGTGGTCTGAATTAGATCCTCGAGCGGGGCTTTGCGGATGACGCGATGCTTGGCGCTGACGATCCCTTCGGAAACGCTGTTGTTGAAGTCGAGCGGGTTGCCAATGGCGACCACGATATCACCGACTTCGAGTTTGTCCGAGTCGCCCCATGTGGCTGCCGGCAGATCTTTCCCATCCACCTTCAGAACGGCCAAGTCCGTGAGTTCATCGCTCCCGATGATCTCGACCTTGTCGAACGTTCTTCCGTCCGGCAGCGAGACTTCGAGATCGCTCGGAGCCACATTCTCCACGACGTGGTTGCTCGTCACAATATAGCCATCCGATCGGATAATCACCCCTGAGGCAGAGCGGGCATATTTAAATTCCTGCTCCTCATTGGGCGTAAGGTCCGGCGCCAATTGTTGGTGAAGCCGCTCAAGCTCCTCGCGCAACTGGTCATCGAGTCCCAGACCGGGCGGCAAAAACGGCCCTGCCGATCTTCCCGGTCCTTTTGCGCTGAAGTCAATGTTACTACGGATTTTCACATTGACGACGGAAGGCGAAACTTTTTTCGCCACATTGCGAAACGAATCTCGGGTAATGGGCTGATCGCCGCTACCAGCGAGCCAAGCCGGTGCCAGAGCCGCGACAGAAAACACCCATACCACAAGCAAACTTGGTTTCAGAGCCAATCTCATAGGTTTCTAGTCTCCGACAGAATTAACCCTTTTGGTTTTCGACCATTAGGAAGCAAAGGCCGTGCCACACCCGCAATGTCTTTTTTCCAAGGGTTCCTTCCCACATGTCCCCTTTATTTCAGTTCTTACCTCATTCTACGTCACGAGACGGCCTCTTTCCTGTGACAGACTGTCGCAGCAGATACTTTCCTCTTGCAAATTCTTCTCGTCATGGCACACTGCGACGAAAAAAGGAGGAGGGAAGGGAGCTGCGCAATGTATTCACGAATGAGCGCGGGGGGCGCACTTTTTCTCGCATTCGTCACGCTAGTCAGCGCGCAAACCCCAGATTCACCCTACCTTTATGGGATTCACTGGTATGGCAACACCGACAGTATTTCCCCCGGCCAACTAACCGACGTCGAAAATATGACAGGGGGCAAAGGCATTTGGGTGCTCGATATCGCTCTGACCGACGAAGCCACAGCAAACCCCTGGGATCTCGTGTGGACTCCTGGAAATAAAACGCTACCAGGCTACCGCGCGGGTCACGCGGAGAAGGTTGTTTACAGCAAGGGACATTCGCTCATTTACCGTCTGCAGCCGGGTTGGGGAAGAAACGTCCCGCATTCGTCTGATCCTTACTCATTGTCAAATTTTTCCCAAGATTGCAAGGCCGCGGCTAGTCTTCTCGCAAACTGGTGCCACGTGTGGGTAATCGGAAATGAGGTAAATCTCACCGATGAAAATCATCGCTGGTCCGGTTCTGCCTA
Source organism: Candidatus Sumerlaeaceae bacterium (assembly GCA_049968255.1). GTDB lineage: Bacteria > Sumerlaeota > Sumerlaeia > Sumerlaeales > Sumerlaeaceae > DRVG01. Next base: position 9,332 of record JBMFRB010000013.1, read on the forward strand.
CAATCTCACCTGGCAGCCGACGCCTGCGGATTATGCCGCCGCCTACGTAGCCTCCCGCGACAAAATCCATGAGGTTGTTCCAAACACCGCGCCCGCTACGCAGGTCGTGCTCATGCAACCGCCAAGCCCCGGAATTGCCGATGGATCTGCGCGTTTCATGGATTCGAACGAGTTCTTACTTCGTCAGATCGACGCTGTGAGCGATAAGTCCAAGATTGATGGCTTTTGTCTTCACGCTTACGCAGGCGGGGGCGATGAACTCCGCGAGGATTTCTTCGATTCCTTGCGCGAACAGCTCATGGTGATTGACCAGTCCGGTTTGGGAAATCGCCCTGTTTTCATCGGCGAATGGAATCATTACATGCCCAATGCGGCTGAAACCCAAAATGGGGCCCGCTTTCTCCACACTGCGCTCGCGGCTCTCCACCTTTGGAACACAGGCAGCGGCGATGAGTGGCCTGGACTTTCGAACCATAACATCGTCGCCGCCGCATGGTTCGTCTATCCTGCTGGTTTTGGCTGGGATGATTATTCGCTTCAGGCGAAGAAATCTGGCGGCCTTCCTGACACAGACCCGTGGAAGGCATTTCAGTACGCCTGCGGTTTCGCGTATCCGCGCGGAGCTGTTGGTGGTGGGCCAACAGTCCCGCCTTCTACACTCTGGTGGCAGGATGATTTTTCTGGCTCAACGCTCGATACCGTGCCTCCACTGCCTGATTGGAAAGCAGAAGCGGTCAACGGCGGAAGTGTTGCGCTCAATGGAAGTGGGCAGCTTCGTCTATTCGGAAACACGTCCTATGCCGGTGGGAGCGTGCGTACAAAGGGGTATGTTTACGCCGACTTTGCGCTCGAGACCGATGTTCAATTTGTTAATGCTGCTCGCATTGCCAATGACGAGGCAAACTTTGATCTGCGTTGGCGCGAGGGGGCGCTGGGATATTCGCTGACGTTTTATTCATCCAACTCCACCGTGCGTCCCGGCTCTGTCTATTTGCGCCGCACAAATCAATGGGGCGAAACCCTTGCTTCAGCTGCGATTCCTGGCGGAATTTCCTCCGGCGACATTTTCAGAATCTTTGTTCGCTCTTCTGGCCCCACGCATGAAATGAAAGTATGGCGCCTTCCCGCGCAAACGCTCGTCCTTGATTGGTCGGGCCCAAACTCCATCTCGGATAGCGGTCAAAGAGTTGGTGGAATTCGGCTCATGACCTACAACCTGCGCGAAGTGCAGGTGGATCGCTTTGCAGTTGGCGGCCCGAACTGGAGTGGCACCGCTTCGCGCGTCGGCGAATGGGCTACTTACCTCGACTAGTTTTTTGCTCCTGTCCACCATGCGAGAATTTGGGTTGCCCGAAGGGGTGCACGCGCATTCTCATGTGTTCTGAATCATGCATCCCATCATTCTTCGCATCGGATCCTTTGCGATTCCGACGTACGGTGTTCTTGTTGCGTGCGGAATCCTAGCGGGCACGTGGCTGGCATCGCGCCTGGCACGCCGTGTGAATCTGAGCCTGGACTTTGTCCTCGACGCGGTCTTTTGGTGCGTGGTGGCCGGTCTGGGCGGTGCTCGTTTAACTTACGTCGCCCTCGAGTGGCGCAGCTTCGTTGCCGATCCACTTGCTACCCTTTTCGCGAGCGGTGGTCAGGTTTTCTTGGGAGGTTTTCTGACCGCCATCGTTGCGCTCGTGTGGGTGGCCAGGCGCTATCGTGTTCGACTTCCCCTTGCTGCGGATGTTCTGGCCCCCGCTCTGGCGCTTGGCCATGCCTTTGGCCGCGTCGGCTGTTACTTCGCAGGATGCTGCTACGGAGCTCCCACCGAAGGCTCGTGGGGAGTGCGATTTCCTCAGCTTCTCGATGAGCAAGGCCGGATCGTCGGCTCCTTTGCCTACCTCGATCACTTAGCCCAGGGGCTTATAGCGCCAACGGATACGTGTTCTCTGCCAGTTTACCCGGTCCAGCTTTTCGAAGCTCTCGGCAACCTCGTTCTCTGCGGCGCGTTGCTGTTATTGTGGCGACGTCGCCGCTTCGAGGGCCATGTGGCGCTAGCATACGTTTTCGCTTACAGTTTCATGCGCTTTGTGCTCGAATTCCTTCGCGGCGATGCCATCCGTGGGATTCTTTTTGGCCTCTCAACTTCGCAGTGGCTTTCTCTCTTTGTTGCGATAGCCGCTATTTTCGTTTGGCGACGGCTAAATCGAGCTTCGGTTGCGACGGGAAATTCCCTTTGCAATTTTCCGCCTCCGGGGCCATAAGCACTAGCGGAATCTCAAAGTAAGCAGCGGATGTGTTGCCTGTGCCCCATGTCGTGCAGAACGGAGGAGTAGGTGAGCGCTGTACTCAATGAGTTGCCAGCTTGGCTTACGTGGATCATCCTGGGTGTCATTCTCATCGTCGCGGAAGGTGTTGTCCCCTCTTTCTTCATCATCTTCTTTGGCATTGCCGGCGTACTTGTGGGGCTTTTGCTCCTGCTGGCGAACCCTTCAGTTTATGCACAAGTTATCGTCTGGCTGGTTCTAAGCGTCGTCTTGTTGCTGTTGTTCAGGCGGAGATTTTCGCCCCAGGCAGGTGTTGTCCCTGTAGGAACCTCCACAGGTGACGTTGTTGGGCAAATCGGAATCTTAATTGCACCTGTTGAGCCGAGCACAAGGGGTAAAGTGCGTTTTACCAAACCGGTCCTTGGGAGCGAGGAGTGGCCGTGTGTGGCTGATGAACCGATTGGGGAAGGCGTGCGCGTGCAGGTCGTTGCGGTGGAAGGCCAAATTGTGAAAGTCACAAAATGCTAATATGTTACTCAAATAAGTGAGGAGGAGCAGCTCATGGATGCCTTTGTGATTTTTCTTATCGTGCTAGCAATTTTCGTTATTGTTATCTTCGCAAAGACAGTTCGAGTCGTGCCGCAGGGCGAGGAGTGGCTTGTCGAACGTCTGGGTAAATTCCGGGCAAAACTCGATCCAGGTCTCAATTTTGTCGTCCCGTTCTTGGACAGAATTGCTTATCAACTTGTGACGAAGGACCTTATCCTCGACATCGAGGAACAGGAAGTGATCACGCGAGACAACGCTGTGATCTTGACCAATGCTGTGGCATTTGTGCGCGTCACTGACCCTGTGAAGGCGGCTTACGGCGTGACGAACTTTGCCCAAGCCATCCGCAACCTTATCATGACAACTCTGCGTTCAATAATTGGTGAAATGGAGCTCGACGAAGCCCTCTCTTCGCGCGACCGCATCAAAGCGCGTTTGCGCGAAGCGATCGTCGACGAAGCTGCCGATTGGGGGATCACGGTCAAGTCCGTTGAAATTCAAGACATTCGCCCTTCGCCCTCGATGCAGAAAGCGATGGAGCAGCAGGCGGCCGCCGAACGCGAGCGCAAAGCCATGGTGACGCGTGCAGAGGGCGAAAAGCAGTCTGCCATCCTTCAAGCGGAAGCGCGCCTCGAGGCCGCACGGCGCGATGCGGAAGCCCGTGTGACCCTTGCCAAAGCTTCAGCGGAGTCTATCCGCCAAGTGGCTCAGAGCATCGGCGAGAACCCTTCGGCGATGTGGTACCTCTTAGGTGAGCGCTACGTCACGGCGCTCGATCGCCTCGCCCACAGTCCGAACGGGAAAGTTTTTGTCCTGCCCGCGGACCTGCAGGCAGCTGTCAAAGGCCTGTTTGACAAGAAAAACTGACACCCTCCACACGCTGAGACAACTTGGTGGCTTCCCGGCTGCCTGTGAGATGAGGGGGGATGGTGCAGAAGCTTAGGGTCGCAAATGTTTTTCGATCGCCGAGATGACCTGTTGCGTGGGCATCCGTCCTTCATGTTTGAACAAAATGTTCCCAGCTCGATCGATGAGCAGAACAGTGGGCACATGCGTTATTTCTGCGCTGAACCTACCTTCGAGGCTACCTTGCTCAATCGCCACGAGCTTGACCGGCTGTTTGCGGATTTCATCGGATTCTAGGCCACCGCGGATAAATGCCTGGCACTCTTCGCACCAGGGATCGAACACAAGCAGTAAGACGGGCGCATCGTTGCGAATGTACCGCTGCACGGATTCAGCTGAGGCTACCACCGTCCAGCCATGTTTGACCAACAATTTGATTTCATTCGTGACCGGGACGCCGTCCTCCACAGACCCCACATTGCTTGGTGGTCCAGGGCGGCCTTTGGTTGGCGACGGTTGCGGACTCTGTGTGGCGGCAGGTGGAGCTGTCACGCGCGTAGGCAGCGGTGCAACCGTAGGTTTTGGCTTCGGCGTAGGCTGAGCAGCGGTTTCTTTGCTTAGCTCTTTGCGCGCAGCCTGTTGTTCGCGCTCAAAGATCACAAATCCAAACACAGTGGCGACAATCACAAATACGAGGATGGCGGCCGCGAGATATCCCAACCGTTTTGGCCAGCTTAGGCGTGGCAACGGTGGCGAGGCGAGCGGATAAACCAGGAAAGCTTCTAGAAACGTTGCGAGGGCAACAGCCCAGCACCAAGGGCAGAGCCCCTTTAGCCAGACGATTTCTACCGCACGGAGCCATGATATGAATGCTAACCCGGCGACACATAGCCACACTTTTAAGCTATGGACCCAGCCCCGCGAACGCTCAGCTGCTGCTGTGAGAAACGCTTGTGCGAGAAAGTAGAGTGCACCAAGAACGGAAATAGGAACGGGACCAATTTTGCTCCACTCGCCGCGCAAAACCGAAGCACAGTGAAAGAGTTTGCCGCGCGGACATGGTACGGTGTCTGGGTAGATAATCCGGAACGAAATCAAAACGAGATACACGGAGATGGCAAAGCCTGCGAGCTCGACCACAAACGCTAGCCAACGCAACCACTTCACATTTTTACGCGCCATATCTTTACTGGTGCCCTTTTGGTCCTCTGCGGGTCAAGGTTGTTAGATTGCTGTTTGTGAGCTCCTTATCGCGTTTGTGCTCACTGATCGTTTTCACTGAGGCGGCGAGGTGTGCTTGTCTTCGTCAGGGATCTCGCCCCAAAGAGCGGTAATGGGACCGATCGTTGTCTGCCTGTCATCGCGGCTCGGAATGAACGCGAAACCAAAAACATGCGCATGGCTTCTAGGCGGGGGATCTAGGCGAAAAGTGAACTCGTTGCGCTGTCCGAGAATGGGTGCCTGCTGAACGAGCACGTCATTTGCCGGATCAAACCAGAACCGATAGAGATTGACTGGTTCTAGCGGGAGCTCCACTCTCCACACTAAGATTTCCTGCGACGAAGGAATTGCCAATCGCATTGTGGAGCGCTGCAGTTCGATGGACGCAAGAACGTTGTCTTGCCGCCGCGGACGCATCAGCTGAACTGGCCTATAAGCCGATAATTTCATGAGCGAGCATAAGCCACGCCGCCAGCGTGTTTCCGCGCTATTGCACGGAGTATCGTACCGGATCCCGGCTGCACCTGTCGACAACCAAAAAAGCTCCGGGTAAAATCTAGCTTGGCGCACGCGAATCAGGATTGGGCAATCGCCTGCAAACGAACGTGCAAAACTCAGTGCTGCCTGATCCCGATAAGGAAGGGGAAAACTTTCTGGATCGAAGACGACATAGTCGAGAGCGCAAAGGCCGTTTTCAAAGGGGGGCATTGCGTCTTTTCCCACAAGGCATGGTGTGCCCGCTGCTCGCAAAGATTGACGGAAAAGCATAGCGGTTTCGGTCGGGACCTCGCTTGCAAACGTGAACAGGGGGGCGTTGTGCTTTCGAAGCACCGGTGCTAGCGCATCCGCAAGCATTATCGCCGCCTGGCATTGCGTCGGTGCGAGAGCTTGCAGCGCTTTCCCCTCAATGCGTAATTCCACCGGCTGGTCATAAGGGCCACCGGAACCCAAAACATTGGCCAGCTCCGTGGCGTACGGGCTGGAAGAAAACCCATCGGCAGAGGCCAGAGACTCGGCGACGCGCGCTGTGTCGAATGTTCGAGTGACACCGTTGCTGCGCACTCTGCCGAGAGCGGCTTCTAAGGATTTGCGTGCGCGCGGAGACAGCTTCTTCAATTGCTCGGTATCTCCCCAACCAAAGAGGAAAAGCTCAGGATCGTTGTGCCAACGAAACAATCGTGAATCCAAAGTCGAGCGATCGCAACGCAATGGAGCTCCGGAGAGTGTGGCCCAGAGCAGCGACCACCCCACAAAGCATACCCCTGCAACGAGTCGCCGCAGCATTTATTGGCCTTTCTTTCTGGCGATGATAATGGCACGGGGCGAGCCATCGTGCCACGGAGCCCCATCGTAATCGCCATATATGTGAAGGTTGCCAAGGCCGAAAGTTTTGACGGCCGCTTCGAGCTCGTGAGGCTCGTACAGACGCACGCTTTCCCGGAATTCTCGTTCTGTCCCATCAGGCAAATAGAGAATCGCAGTTTTTTCCACTCTTGGCGGATTTCCTGCGATTTGCCTAAACTCGCAGACGCGCCAGCCCTGCGGGGTACTTCGTTCGCTGAAGGGAACGAGATTCTTCCGAACATACGAGGCGTTCATGAAATCCAGAACAAAATGGCCGCCTGCGCGCAGCACTCGCACCAATTCCTGAAGAACTTCCAAGTTCTCCCGCTCATCAGCAAAATAGCCGAAACTTGAAAAAATGTTGGCAACAACATCAAACGATTCTGAGCTGAGTGGTAGAGTGCGCAAATCTCCGCGCACCCAGGCGACCTGCTCGCTGGGCTGGGGAGTGACCTTAGCAGCAGCAAGCAAGGCGTGGCTCAGATCCAGACCAACGACCCGCATCCCATATCGAGCGAATGCATGACTGTGGCGCCCACCACCACACGGTGCATCCAGAACACGGCTACGGGGCGGCAATTCAAGTTTGCATACCAACCATCTGACGAAAAGCTCCGCTTCTTCTTCACTACGGTGCGCGTAGAGCGTCAAATAGTATTCGTTAAAGGTCTCCGCAAACCAGTTGCTCATCGCGGGCTGCTCTCTCCGAAGAGATCAAGTGGGGGCTTAGTTGTCTCCTCGCATGGGGTGTCACCGGGCAGCGAGACAAGGAGCTGTTGCAAAAAGTCTTGAGAAGGTTCGAGTGGCACGGGGCACGCGCCGCTTGCCCGAAGAAGTTCGTACGCTCGGAAATGCTTGGCGTCTGGCGGAAGCTGGGCCACGAAGATAGGCCGACGCAGCCGGCGCAAATGTCCCACCGTATCGAGTGTGCCGCCACGCACACCTGTTTCGGCCACAAGCGCGCCACGGCACATTGCAGCAACAAGCTGATTTCTCCCCAGAAAGTTCCATGCGGCAATTTCCGATCCCGGCACGTAACGGCTCGCTACGAGACAGCGATCCCACGTTTCGTTCCAATGAAAGGCCGGTTCAAAGGCATCCAGGGAAGTGGGAGGAAAAACCATAGTAGCGCCCCCCGAAGTTAGGGCTTCTTCATGGGCAATGGCGTCTGTCCCGCGCGCATTGCCACTGACGACAACCCATCGATGTTGGGCAAGCAATTTAGCATAGTTCCGGGCAGCTTTTCGTCCGAGAGCCGAGGGGCGCCGAGTGCCAATGATAGCAAATTGCGGTTGGCGAAAGAGCTCAAGGTTCCCTCGGCAGTATAGTAGGGGAGGAGCCAGCTCACCCAAGGCAGAAGCAAGACGCTGCGGATAGCAACGGCTACGAAGCGACAAAATCCAGCAGCCACCGTTTGCGAGCAACTTTTCTGCAAGCCTCCAACTGCGTCTGCTCGCCACGATGTTCATCACATTCCGCAGCCATGCGGGGAACTCTTCATCCGAAAAGTCACGGCAGGAACACAGCCAAGACCGAAGCGTGACATCTTTCAAGCGCATATGCGCTTCAATCCACGTGGCAAGCTGCTCCAGCTCTGTTATAGGCGCGGTCATTCTACCATGTGGATTTCACCTTTGAGGCGGGAAAATTCCGATGCGTGACTTTTCCATTGTCTCGCCGACCGCAAGTTTTCAGCATCGTGCCCGTGATAACTCGTTCGCGAATAAGGCAGCTCGACGAATATACGTTGGTCATTGATCGAATCGCGCCAGGACCTGGGGTGATCATCCATCGGGTGGCCGGCCTTGGAAGCCGCTTTCTTGCCACAATTTACGACCTGTTCATTGAAAGCGTCCTGTTTGCGTGGCTTGCTAGCGCACTGTGGCAAGCCAACGTTAAAGTGCCGGCTATTGCATGGGCTGTTGGGTTTGTGCTGTGGGACGTCGTCTACCATCTTGTGTTTGAGCTATTTGCCGGTGGGCAAACACCAGGGAAAAATGTCGTCGGAATCTTCGTCCTATCGTGGGACGGCACAACGCCGCGAACTTGGCAAATCTTGACGCGTAACATCCTACGCCTGATCGATTTTCTCCCCTTTGTCTATTTTGCTGGGGGAATACGCGCTCTCTTGAGCTCGCCTTGCATGCGCTGGGGCGATCAACTTTCGCGTACCGTCGTCGCCGATCACGAATCCTATCCCCACCAACTGTTTCGCGTCCGTAGTGGGACAGCCGCCTTCAATACTTCACCGGACGCTTATTTGCTGGAAAGCTACATTTTGCGGGCAGAGCATTTGGATCCCCAATTTGCGAAGATTTTCGCCGAAAAGCTTGCCCGTTATTTCATGGAGCGCTACGAGCTTGGCGGCGAACGGGAGCTAGCAGAACTTTACGGGCGAGGCCGCTTCGACGAGTTTCTTCGTCTCTTATACTGGCGCGAGCGTTCCGCTGCTGCGGAAAGTTCTGTGCATGACGATGATAAGTTGGGATGAATACGCCGCGCCGGAGTGCATAAGAATCAGCGCGGAGCTCGTGAGCGTTCGGGGCGTAGCGCAGCCTGGTTAGCGTGCCTGCCTTGGGAGCAGGAGGTCGGCGGTTCAAATCCGCCCGCCCCGACCATTCGTCTCGTCAAACAATTTCTTCTCCGCGGGCGACACTCACAGCGCTGGCACTTTGCCCCGGCGTACTGCCCGACGCCCACGCCAAGGCGCACGTAGTCACGCTTTGGAATGCGTGATACGGCTAGCTAAGCCATGCGACACGTCCGAATCTCCAACACGAAGCAATCGCACGGATCACACAGCGCTCGTCAGCGCGCGGAGAATACCCACCACGAGAAAACCGAGTGTGCTTGGCATGATCGGCCGTGTGCGCACTCGCTCGCTATGCTTAGTAAATTTCGAATAATGTCACTCGCGCCGCGAGTTCGGCTTGGTCGGCGCCAATGGAGAAGCTGAAATTGCCGTCACCGCTGACCTCAATTTCTTCCGTGAGTGGCAGATTACGATTTTGATAGCCCGAGAACATCGGGGTTGGGTTGTACGATGCACCCGCGTCGAGAGTGACGAAGACGGCGCCGCCCGCCGAGTTCGTGACTCCGTAGTAGCCGGCTCCGCTCAGCGTGGAAAGGTGGCTGCGTCCGCTCGTAAGAAGGTCCAAATGGTTTGGGCTCGCTCCGATACGCACGTAGACAGCGCCACTCACGCTTTCGGAATAAGTCACATCAAATCGCGCTTTGTTGTCCGGCAAGCGAACTGTTTTCGTAATTTTCCCGTCTGGCGAAATGAAGCGGATGCTCTTCGAGTCCGGCGTGTTAATTTGCACCGTGAAGACCGCGTCAGCGTACGTCCCACCGTTCATGTCTTTTAATCCCGAACATCGGTTGGCTTGCAAATCAGAGAATTCCTCTTCCCCCGGTGCACTCGGGTTCGCTGTGGGAGCGCCTATGATAGAGATCGGTCCTGCCGTCGGGTGATAATGGAAAGCGTAGATCATCCGTCCGCCCCGAGCCTCAAACATTGCCAAAACCTTGTTGTTCTTCAAGGCGTACTCTGGTTGTCCATCCTGGTCCCAATCGCCGCTTGTCACAACAGTGGTCGGCCCTTGCGCGTTGGTGGTCACATCGCCAGCCCATCGTGCTGCATAGGCGATAAAGCCCACATCGCGCAGGTGGTTGATAAGCCGGAGATTCCAGCTCACCATTCCGTCCCACGATGTGTCGGGATTTGTGAACGGATTCTGGTAATTGTGTGAATGATAATCACCGTTATCTTCCTCATGCCACGCTGTTTCGAAAATCATGGTAGCGTACATGTACTCACCGAGCTTCTTGAGTGCGTTATTCGGGGCCGAGGCCAGGTCGTCCCACGTGTCGCGAATAATCGTGCCAGGCGAGTTCATGTCGCCGAGGATCTTGTTGCTTGGCAGTTTTGGCCCGTCTGCCGCATTCGCCTGCGCATCGGAGGTGATCGTGAGCCCACGCGATCGGTAATCGCCCTGCAAGCCGGTTAGCACTGGCACCAGGTTATAGAAGTTCTGCTCGTTTCCTGTCGAGCTATTGAACTGATTGTAATACCAAAAATCATAGCTACCCTCGCATGCATGTTTCAGCCATTCGTAGGTCTGCATGCTCAGGTTTGTTTGCGCTCCGTGATCAATGACCCAGTTCGGGTCGTACTGTGGATTGGTGGGATTCGTTGCGCGATCGAGCACATCTTTGAGGTTCACGATCTCGATCCAGGGGTGATTCGCTGCCCAACGGATATTGCGCTGGTATTGCATCTGGTTGTTGTTAGCCTCCGGGAGCCCAGAGCCAGGATTGAAGCTTTTGCCCGCAAGCGCCTCCCAGTCGTCGAAAACCACAGTGATCTGGGCTTGGTCAGCTTGCAGTGCCTTATCGAGGAGCGTAAAGCGTGTGTCGAGCAGCATGCCCCCGTCCCAATTGCCGAACTTTGCCTGATCCTCGCGATCGTTGATGAGGAAGCAATAGACTCCATTAATCTTGTGGATCTTGTGTTCGGCTGGCTTGTCCTCAGTGCCTCCTTCACCGCTCCATTGTGTATTCGAGCTGTCGAACCACCAGTGATAGTGCGTCACCTCATCCAGAACCGTCGCACTGTATCCCCCTGCAAGAATATCTGCAAACGTGAAACCATTGAGCGGCGAATATCCAGTGGGGTAGCTCCTGATCACCCGTTCGGGCGTGTGCATAATTTTCATTTGGGCTGCGCCAACGCCAAACACCGCTTGGCATTTCTCCTCGAACCGGGCCATAGACATCTGGTTTACTGCGCCTTCGAAATAAGGCATAATGTGTTCCGCTTCCACCCCGCCGATGAGCGAGAGAGGCACACTCGTTTGGGTCGGATCAATCAGCCGCTTGATGCGGGCAATGAACGAAGGGCCATCCGAAGGATCCGAAGCCCCTCCAGGCTGCGCAGCCCAAAGTGCCGCGGTGATGAGCGAGCCACTCAGGTGGATGTTCAGCGGCACCTTGAAAATTTCGTGTGTATCAAGTGTCCGAACAAAGCCGGTTTTATAAGTGTTCGACGGGTCATAGATGTGCCAAGTGATGTCGCTTACTTTGTTGACGCTTTGGTTGCCGTGCGCAATCGAAGCATATTTGGCGCGTCCGGTGGTGTCGGTCGAGGCAATCACTCCATTGATCACCCCGTCCGAGAACCCACGGTCTTTGTCTTTGAACGCGTCTGCCACATCGCTTTTCGATGTGTCGCCGCATCCGGGACCATTGCCTCCCGTGCAGATCTCCCCAGCACCGTTGTTCGTCCCGTCCTTTGTGGTGACCACTGTGAAGTACAGCGGACTTGTGCCATCCCATCCTGCTGCGTACAGCGCCGCCTTCTTAATTCCGAACTCAACGGAATCGAGCTCCGAGTTATAGTAAGCGCCGAGAAAATTTGAGGCGGGTAAGCTCGAGAAGTCACCTTTGTAAAGGTTGAAATTCGTCGAATCGTAGAGCGCGATGCACAATTCCCACTCGTGCGCCGGGTCCACCTGAACATCCGTCCAATCCGGCAACCATGGCGTGTGTGGGGCGCTACTATTGCCTGTGTCTATAGCCACGTAAATGTCCAAGTAGCCATTTTCCGCGCCCAGTTTCAGGTCATAAAGGTCCACACGGAAGTAGTAGTTGCCATTAGAATCGTTATCAGCGTGCGTGTAGAAAGCGACAAGGTCGCGGCTGTCATCGTAACCGTCATTAAAATTGTAACGCCCGCTAAACGGGCCGATGGGATCCAGCGCCCGCAGGTCACTTGGTTTCCAATCTTGAAACTCCTCGTAATAAGTATTTCCTGCGGTATCCGTACCGATCACGGGCCCCTGACCAATGGTGAGTGCCACAGCCGTTCCCGCGTAGCACGCTTCGAAAAACAGTACGCTTGCCACTTTGAGGATGTTCTTCATGGAGCGCCACTCCTGCTTCGTAAGGATTGTCCGCTAAGGCGTTTCGGCACCGGCCGGGCATTCTCGCTCTCGCGGAAAAACCGCTTTTATGATGAATTATGACTGAAGCGTGTGGCAGAGCAGCGGACTCTGTCAATTTCAATCGTTCCAAATACTTTCCGGCTACTCACACCATTGTCCGAGCGCTGTACATCCTCCCTGCTTACTTGCCCGAACGAGTTTGGAGGCAACAAATGCATCCCTTTCTGTTATTGTGGTTGTGGTTGCGCAGTGGGCAGATCTGCGAACAAATCCGTGCACCGAGTGAAAACCTTGATGGGAACGCTCAATAAAAACCTCCTTGAGATACTGAATTTTTGCGCGCCTTTTCCGTATTCACTGCTTGGCTTTGTCCCCGGCCTGAGGGGAGCTTTGTCTTTTTGGCCTAGACGAATAAGCGATTTGCGTGTGGAGTAATCAAAATGCGCGATATTATCACGTTGGCGTGTTCGGAGTGCGCTCGGCGCAACTATACGACCACGCGCAACAAGAAAAAGCAGCAGGCGAAGCTCGAGCTGAAAAAGTATTGTCGGCATTGCCGCAAGCACACGCCGCACAAAGAAACAAAATAAGGGCGGCGTGGCAATGATGGCAAATCCGGTGTGCAGACCAGTAGCTCAATTGGTTAGAGCAGCGGTCTCCAAAACCGCAGGTTGGGGGTTCGAGTCCCTCCTGGTCTGCCATTTTTGCTTGCTCGCGCCGCGCCGTCTCAGTGCGGCGGGGGAGAGCATTTCCGCGGGAAGAGGACTTTGATGGAAGAAACGAAACAAAAAGGTAAGCTGCGCCGCTTCATTGACGAAGTCATCGTCGAGCTGAAGAAAGTCACATGGCCCAGCAAGCGCGAGCTCTATGGCGCCACCATGGTCGTCATTACTGTGATCATTCTGCTCACGATTGGTGTGGGCGTGGTGGACTTCCTGATCAGCCGCGTCATGAGTCTGCTGATTCGCATCGGCACATAAAGGAAACCAAGAGGGCACAAGCGGTGATGGCCGAGCAGAATTCCCAGAGCAATGACTCCCGCTACAAGTGGTTTGTCATTCAAACCTTCACTGGATGGGAGAAACGAGTAAAGACTGCCATCGAGCATAAAGCGGAGCTCGAGGGACTTGCCGACAAGGTGGATCGAGTGCTTGTTCCGCTCAAAAAGATGATTGAAGCGAAAGCCGGCAAGCAGAGCGAAGTCGCTCGAAATGTGATGCCGGGTTACGTCTTCATCCACATGGAGCCAGATAACAACCTTTTCGATATTATTCAGAAAATCCAGGGCGTCAGCATGTTTCTGGGGCCTGAGGGCACGCCAACACCACTGACCGAAGAAGAGATGACGCGCGTGTTCGATGCAATCCGCGAGCGCCCCGACCGTCAGCAGGTGGTTGTAAAGTTCCGTCCCGGAGACCAAGTGCGAGTCGTCACAGGGCCCTTTGAGGGCTTCATTGGTACTGTGACCCAAGTGGACGAAGAAAAAGGAAAACTGAAAGTTTCGATGAGCATCCTTGGCCGCGGAACGGACGTCGAACTCGACGTCCTTCAGGTCGAAGATGCAGTGCAGTGAAAACCTACTAGCGTTGAAGGATATCAGACGAGAGAGTTAGTGCCATGGCAAAAAAGGTTGTTGCTCAAGTCAAGTTACAAGTGCCAGGAGGGCAGGCCAACCCCGCGCCCCCAGTCGGTCCCGCACTGGGTCAGCACGGCGTCAACATCATGGAGTTCTGCAAACAGTTCAATGCCAGGACCAAGGACACACCTGGGCTTATTATCCCGTGTGTCATCACTATTTATGCAGATCGCTCGTTCACGTTTATCACAAAAACCCCGCCCGCGGCTGTGCTGCTGAAGAAAGCGGCAAACGTCGAAAAGGGGAGTGCCCAGCCCAACAAGGTCAAAGTCGGGAAAGTCACTCTGAAACAGGTTGAGGAGATTGCTAAACTCAAAATGCCGGACCTCAACGCGGGAAGTCTGGAAGCAGCCGTCTCAATGATCAAGGGCACAGCCCGTTCTATGGGGTTGGAAGTCGTCGAAGGCTAGAACGTCCTCAGGGCTGGACAACAAGCAATTTTACACGAAGCTGTTGCGCTGCTGAACTAGCGCAGTGGCTTCTTTTTTTACTCAACCGGTGATTTGAAACCGCAAAGCCTCACTCACATTTGCTCCGCGTGCTCACGTTTTCTTTTGACTTTCCTCGCGCTTTGCTTCAACTTTGCCTGGGCAAAGAAAGTAAAGAAGTGCGGGAGGTGAGTCCCCATGGTGTGTGTGCACAAGTGCTGTGCGGGAACACGGGGCGTAGCCCCACAGTGGCGTCGGAGGGCAATGCGCCATATTCTCCAGGTGTGCTGTGCCTTGTACGGGCTCGTTGGGCAAGCTTCCGGAGTGAACTTGCCAAATGAAGGATGGTTTGCCGTCGGGGGAACACCAGGCCTCAACGGCGAAGTTTTTGCGATGGCAGGCACCGCCGTGCCGAAGCTGGACCTGTCTGGCTCCCAAGATCGGATCTATATCGCCGGCTCTTTTACGCAAGCTGGCGATCGTCCCGCCTCTAAAATCGGCTATTGGCAAAACCATGCTTTTTATTCGCTGGCAACCAGCGTTAACGGCCAGGTCTATGCGGTTGCCGTGCTGCCTGACGGCAGTGTGGTCATCGGAGGAAGTTTCTCAAGCGTCAATGGCATTCCTGCCCATTACGTCGCGCGTTGGAATGGGACGCAGTGGGCTCCTCTGGGGAGCGGGACCAATGGGCCGGTTTATGCCATCACCTCCGACACCAGCGGAACAGTTTATTTGGGCGGAAGCTTTGGGACCTTCAATGGTCAAACTGCAAACAACGTGGCTAAGTGGAGCCTAAGTGGAGTCTCGGGTAGCTTGGGGGGAGGAACGAATTCCCGCGTCTACGCTCTGTGCTGGGCAAACAACAAATTGTATGTTGGAGGCCTATTTACATCTGCGGGAGGTCAGGGGTATGCGCGAGTTGCCCTGTGGGATCCGACCCAAAATCGCTGGTTTGGGTTGGGATCGGGAATTGTTGGACTTCGCGTCTCTGCCATAGCTGCGGATCAGACAGGCAATATTTACGTTGGCGGTGAATTTACCCAGGCGGGTGGACAATCTGCATTGAACGTTGCCAAATGGGACGGAAGTAGCTGGTCGCCTTTAGGCCAGGGGCTCGATGGCCCTGTTGCAACATTGCTTTGCGATTCGCAAGGCGTGGTTTATGCCGGAGGATCCTTTCTCAGTTCTGGTGGTCAGCCAATGCCACAGCTTGCCAGGTGGACCAATGGCACGTGGAGCTCGTGCGGCATCGCGTTCGACCAAAGTGCTATCGGCCCAAAAGTCAACGCCCTCGCAATAGGCCCGGTGACGGGCGACATTTATGCAGCAGGCCGCTTTCAGTTTGCGGATAATCGCTTCTACCGCAACATAGCCCGACTCACGTCGCGCGGATGGCGTCAGCTACGCCCCGGGTTCGATGCCGACGTCTATGCTCTTGCACTGGATGGACTCGGCGATCTCTACGTCGGCGGCAGCTTTTCTCTCGCCGCCGACGGAGTGACTACGGCCCTTCGCGCGGCAAAATGGGATGGCCAACGTTGGCGGCAACTTGGTGATGGTCCGGATGGCTCATGGGAAATCAGGTGCTTCGCGTGGGGCCCCGATGACCTTCTTTATGCCGGGAACTCCGGTCCTGCTCCACAGCCCGTTGTGGCCGTGCGCCGGCTTATCAATCATGCCTCCGCGTGGGAAAATTATGGCGAGTTTACAACCACAGGGAGCGCATTTGCGCTCTCGCTCAGCCCTTCCCGAACCCTCTACGCGGGAGGGAGGGACATCTTTTTGAGTTGGTGGGGAAATGTGGGGGTAGCGGCCTGTCTCAATGGCTCTTGGGCTCGACTTTGGTCGGCTTACGGTGACGGTGTCTTTGCGCTCTTGCATGAGCCCTTGGGGGATATCGCAGTTTGCGACCTTTACGTGGGTGGGGACTTCATTTACGACCAGTCCGAATATAACATTGTGAAACTCAGAGTGAATGAGGGGTCCGGTGTGGCGGTCAGAAGTTGTGGCGGCGGCTTAGATGGGCCCGTTCACGCTCTCGCGAAAATCGGCAATGTTTTATATGTCGGGGGGAGTTTTTCCTCGACAGTATCAGGCTCACCACTTCTACGGAACATTGGCGCGTACACCGATACGTGGCACGAAGTAGCAGGTGGAGTCAATGCTCCTGTGCTCACGCTTGCGGGCGGGCGCAACGGGGAGCTTTTTGCAGGAGGACTCTTCAATAACGTTGGCTCGCAATCCCTCCTTGCCCCATATCTCGCTGTTTTCGATGGCACTACCTGGGGCACGGTTGGCCAGGGATGCAACGGCGGTGTGCACCGCATCTGCCGTGATGGCGCAGGTCACATTTGGGTGGGGGGCGCGTTTACCGAAGCAGGAGATCTTGCGTCGCCTCGGCTCGCGTACTACGCGACAAATGCGTTCGGGCTTTCTGCCGCCGATCCGCTCACCACAGACGGTGAACAATGGGCGGTGGGGCTTGGCTTCACGGAGCCTGGCCTTACGGAGAACTATTGGTCCCAGGATCAGGGAGCTTTGTTTGCTCGCGTGTATGCCAATTCGTCGCGCTTTCGGGTTACAGGCCGGCTGTCACGTCCCGCTCTTTGGCTGCCGTATGCGGCCATTGGCTCCGATCGCTACGTCCGGGCCAAGTTCTATGTCTACGCGACAGGGAGCGACGATTGGCAGAGCACGGGCGCCATGCCGAACATGCGTCTGCGCGTGGCGCATCGCTTTGCACAGACGGCGATGTTGGAAGTCTTCAATCATACGAACGTGGATCCCGAGGCATCTTCGCGTTTTGGTAGAGAGATCCGGCCGTCCACAAATCCTGCCGCCCCTTCGCTTTACTTTGTGGACATGGACCCCGTCGACGTACCATTTCTTGCCGAAAACGCACAAACGGAAGGTGTGGCGTGCGGCTTCGAAGCTTACGCCATAGATCCGCAGGATGAGGGGGAGGTGGCACTAGCAGAGGCGCAGCTGGGCACTTACCAGGCACTTGAAGACATCGGTTCGCCAGCCCAAATCTACGCGCCCTCGGCAAACGATGCAGGAACTTTAGCCGTGCGCGATCCAAACACCGACCTGAGCATGCTGGCGCTCAAGCCGGGCACGGGCGTCGGGGAGTTCCCTATTCGCGACACGAACACATCGCAGCCGCTCTATTCGGAGGGGAGTTGGGGGATCTGCCTCGATACACGTCCGGTCCTCGCGTCGCGCTACGGCGTGATTCAACGCGAGTTTTGGCCAGGCGACTACACCGATCGCATCCGTGTCGCACCGGGCAAAATTTACAAAATTCGTTACCATGTGACTTCCCCTCAATTATCCAATAGACAGTCGCAGATGCGTCTGCGGGCGCGAACCGTGCGTTATCTCTGGTGCCAAAAATTCGAAATTGGTGGTGCGTTGGGAGCTGGACCTGAAAATAATCTCTGCGCCGCTCAGTCCTTGCCCGGCATTGGTTGCATGAATCCGGACAAAATAGGCTCTGAGAATGGTGGTTGGTACACCCTCCTCATGCATTCGCCGCTGGACGAACGCATCCGCGCCGACTATCCCGCCGCCACGCCACTCTCGATCTCAATGCCAAATCTCTCTGCTGAACCAGCGATGGGCGAGAACGCGTATTCGTTCCGCGATTTGCGTGTCTGCTTCGATGACCTTGACACGCTTTCCGGCAGTGCCATGAGTGGCCTCGAAGAGGGATGTTTTGTGCTCGACCGCATCGAGGTGCGCGGTTATTTTGATGTTTGGGACTAGCCTCGCATGGGAGCTACATTTATCGCGAAACAATCAGGATTTTCGACGCATTCGCTAGCGCCTCTTTTTTCAAAAAAGCGACGCTGGCGAAACTCACGAGGCAAGTTCGGTCGTGTGTGTTAGCTTGCTGATAAGTCAACACACGCGGAACGGCGTGTCCTTGCATGGCTGCCATAGCGACATAGATGGTGGCAATACTGCACACCTGTTGTGCGTTGCCGTCATCGCGAAAATAGTCGAAAAACGTCTCGGGGTTGCCTGATTCGATCGCGGCTAGTGCCCCTCGGTCGCTCAGTTCGATCTCGCGCTCACGTTCCTCATCATTCATGACCGGCTGACCAAAGTGTGGCCCGCAGTGCGAGAGATCCACTCCCGCGATCAGTCCTACGCGTTCGCCGTGCCGCGAAAAAATCTCTCTAAGGGCAGCGCAGAATTGCGAAATTTCAGAATCTTCGCTCGGCTTTGCGCCATTGAGGAACATGTCCTCGAAGCTTCCAACAAGGATGGGCACGATACGCGGCGTCTGTCCGTCGCCAAACGTGTGCCGCAAATATACGGCCTGCAGCTCAATCGTGTGCTCGCTGGCGTGGGCGAACTCGTCGGCGAAAAGCTCCCCGCTAAACGCCTGAGCCAGCTCATCAAGCAGTTCTTGATCCGTCTCCACTAAGCCCAATGGTGTCTCAAAATGTTTGCGTGTCGCCACGAAACGGTGCGCCATCGGCTTGTGGCTTGTTCCCAGAACAACGTAAGTTTTTGCCCCAACACCATGTTCTTTGAGCGCTCGGTAGGCCCACGCGTAAGCAGCTCCGCCGCGATCGTAGTCTATGTGCGGCGACAGGACCCCCACCACTGATCTGGGCTGCAAGTCCAGTGTGGTAGGAGGCGCGCCAGGGGCGCGAGCATGCCCACGCAATTGGTCGGCCAGCGCTTTGATCATTTCGAGGCGGTCGCTGCCGTTGGCACGAAAAACACATGGTGGCCGAACAGGCGACTCTGCGAACTGCTGACGTTTGCGCTCGTAGGCCTCAAGAAAGCGCGGGCTGCGCAAGAGCAAGGCCTCGTCAAGCTGTTTGGCGATGGATTCAAAAACTTCCGCTCCGATGAGTGTTCCCGTAGCACGCGTGACGAGCTCGGCCATCTGCGCACAGCTTGTGCGTCCGTTCGCCAACTGAAAGAACACCAGAAGAAGCGGATGAGCTTGCAAGATTGCTGTGCCTTCCATCACACCCAGTGGATCTCGGACCACGATCACGTCGCGTCCTTCCACCTGCGCTGGATGCATGTCCAATGGTCGAACCGCCGGTGTATTGAGGGGAAAAACTTCCGTCGTCATCTGCGCGTTGCTGTCGCCCCGCTTCCTTTTGTGAGGATCGTTTCTTACGATCATTGAAAGTCTTGCGAGCGGGAATATTCACCCCATCGTTTTACCGTCGCGCTCTCCAACAGCTGCTGCGCACGTTTTCGGATGCATAGAACTCGAGGGCGCATAGCCGAAGAGCATGGGACGAAGTTTCTTGCAAAGCAGCGTGGTTCGTCTCCCATGCTAAAGCACCGATCTGGTTCAAAAATTTTGCACGGGGTTTGGAAAAATGGGTGGGCTGTTTGCAAAGACTTTTCACCTATGCATCGGAGTGATCTTAGGTTTTAGCGTAGCCAGGGTGCAAGCCACGCCGCTCGATGAGGCCATTGAGTTGCGTCATCGCGGCGAATTCCAGAAGGCCGTGCAAGTGCTCAACACATATCTCGATGCGACCTCGAGCAGTCTGCCCGCGGAAGAGCGCCGGGCGGTTGAATTCGAGATCGAGCGCATCCGCCGCATTCGCCAGGATTACACGCTGACGGACCAACAAGTCTTCGAACGCATCCGCAAACGGGTTCCCAGTTTCACTCTCGAGGAATTCCAGAAGCTTGAACGCGACGGCCATTTCGACGTCCAGATTATTGATGGGCAGAAACGCTTCGTGAACACCAGCGTCTCGAATATCTTTCTCCGTGTGCCAGAACTGCGCAAGCGCGATGCCGCCTATAAGCCTGATCTCACCTACCGCAAACTTTACAACACAATGCAGCTTGCTCGCCAGGCCCATGCGATGAGCGGGGATTTCCTTGTGCTACCCACGGACTTCGCCGTCACTTACACACTCACTGTAAAGCCGAATGTTGTCACCGACGGCGCACTTGTGCGATGTTGGCTACCGTATGTACGAATGTTTCCGTTCCAGAGCGACGCGTACTTGCTCTGGTCCGAACCGGCGAAACCCCTTCTCGCGCCCCCCGAAGCGCCGCACCGCACTGTCTATCTGGAGAAGCGTGCTCGCCGCGACGAACCCACGAGCTTCTCCATTCACTTCATCTACCGTTGTTGGGCCAGAGTCAGCTCCGTTGACCCAGCCATGGTTCAGCCATATCGCACGGACGGCCCTGACTACGCGTACTATACGGCTGACCGCAAGCCTCATCTCGATTTGCAAAATGAATTGCTCGTGAAACTCAATCGAGAGATTGTCGGAGATGAGAAAAATCCCTACCTCGTGGCGCGCAAAATCTACGACTGGATCGCCAACAACACCATTTATCAGTATGCCCGGGAATACTCCACCCTTGATAATATCTCCTATTACACAGCATCGCGCCGGGCTGGTGACTGTGGACAGCATGGGATGCTCTTTATTGCTTTATGCCGCATGAATGGGATTCCCGCTCGCTGGCAGTCGGGGTGGGAAAGTTTTGAGCTCAAAGGCAACAACATGCATGATTGGTGTGAGTTTTACGTCGAGCCATATGGATGGCTGCCAGTTGACCCAGACATGGCAGTCAATGTGGTTCATTACGCTTCTGATGTCCTCACGTCGACCGAGTCACAAGAGCTGGTAGATTTTATGTTCGGCAGCATGGATCA
This sequence comes from Candidatus Sumerlaeaceae bacterium, assembly GCA_049968255.1. GTDB lineage: Bacteria > Sumerlaeota > Sumerlaeia > Sumerlaeales > Sumerlaeaceae > DRVG01. The sequence continues at coordinate 30,223 of JBMFRB010000013.1, forward strand.
ATATCGGTTGGCCACCAATAGCGATTTTGGGGCTCCTCTTTTTCCACCAAAACAGGACTTCCGAAGCGAAACGGTGGACTTTCAGCGTGGTGAGGTGGAAGCGGACGGAAAGAATCTTTACTTCGACAAGTGGTCTTGGAAGATGGACATTGTGCCAATATCTGCCGAGGAGTCCCTTGCGCTGAGCAGAAAATTCATTCCCGTCACGTCGGCCCCTTCGGCCTTGGCGCTAGCCAATGAAAACCGTACCGACCGACAAACAAGTTCCCCGATGGGCGCAACAGCGATTGACAAGCCTGCACCCGCAAGCGCAGCTGGTGCATCTCGCTAGCAGGCATAATCCTTGCTTGCGTTAGGTGTGCCCATGCGCGTTTTGCTCTCTGACGAGAAATTTCGTGTTGGATGTGAGGACAATGACTAAGGGTCAGTCTTTTCGGATCACGTCGTACCTAGTAACTTCCCTTTTATTTTTCTGCGCTGCGCTTGCGTGGGCCCAGGCCATAGAGCCCGCCCAGCAGGGGGAACGATCTACCACGGCAGCAGCTCAAATCGGACGGGCGCATTTTGAGGCGTTACCCAATGTGCTCGCTACTTACGACGGCGGCAAATTCACGAAGGAAGAACTCTCCGCGACGTTGAACCTTCGCAAACCCGCCAGCGTGCAATATCTGTCGCCCGTCGATGTCATATCGTTGCCGGTTGAGCGCCTGCGCGAGGTCGTTTCTGATTACGTCTTTGAGCGGCTGCTTGTGGAGAAAGCGCTTGCTGAGGGCATAGACAAGACCACCAGCGGCATTCGCGAAAAACTTGAGAGATACGAGGACGAGGTCTTCAATCGGCTCTACTTCGAGCGAATTTTTGCTCCTGAGCTCGAAGCAACGCGCCAGAAAATGCTTCGCGAAGCTTATGAGCGGGATAAGACTTCCAAGTACACCATCCCCGGCAGTATCAAGTTGTCTGAGATTTACTTCGGTTTCTATCGCCCCTACGAGGTGAAACAGGGTGACACGCTCGGCAAGATAGCCGAGCGCGAATGCGGTGAGCGCGCCGCGATGACACGTATTCTTCGCGATGACCCCTTTCATTACTATCGCTATTCACCTGGCGCGGCAAAAGGAGAAGTGAACTTCATGGACGTCAAACCTGGCGAAAAGCTTCTCATCCCTATCCGCAAAGATGAGGTAACCTCCAAAGAGACTTTAGCCAAGAAAGTCCATCAGGAGCTTCTCAAAGGGGCTGATTTCGCGGAACTTGCTCAACGTCACAGCGAGGCACCGCCCACGCGGCGTAGCGAGGTTTTTGAGCTCGATCCATTGTTCGATCCCTTGATCAGGCGTGCCGTCGAAAAAACGCACACCACCTCGGTAACCGATGTTCTGCGGACAGCTCACGGCTTCCATATCATTAAAGTGGTCGATCGCATGGAGACCAAGACGCTGAGTTTCGAGCAAGTCCGTGGCCAAATCCAGCTTGATCCCGAAGCTGTGCAAAAGGCGGAGGAAACGGCTCGTAAGAATCTCATCGAGCGGCTTCGCAATAAATATCGTGTCGAACTCAATCACGAAGCACTCAAACTCGATGACTATCTTGCCACGACGAATCCCCTTACGGCCTCTACCTGGATCGCACGCGTGGGCGAGTGGACCTATACGCTAGAGGACTTCCGACGTGAACTGATCCCGTTCCAGAAATCTTGGCAAGGGCTGACCTATGAACAGCGCGTGGACTTTGTTAGATCATCTCCCAAAATTCTCAAATATCTCGTGAAACTCGAATCTAAATCCCTGGGCTTGCAGAACGTTCCCCAGTACAAAGCCGAGATGGAGTCCAAAGCGGTGATAGATATCAGCACCGCTTATCTGCGTCAGCTCGAAGAGAAACTCCCGCCGATTTCGGAACGCGAAATGCGCGAGTATTACGACAAGCACCTCGATCAATTCACAGGTGTGCCGAAAGTCAAGCTACGCGAGATTACAAAGCGTGTGAATGTGCAACTGCCCGAGCCAGAGAAGAGCCGCGTCATCCAGGAAACTAAGCGTAAATTGGAAGCAATTCGCCAGCAGATCAAAAACGCTAAAGATTTTGAAGAAATGGCCCGTCGCGAAAGCGATGCCATTGGCTCGCGCTCACGTGGCGGTCTCATTGGCGAGGTCCCACTCGGATTCCGTGGCGACGAATTCCAGGCTCGCATCGAAAATCTACAGCCGGGGCAAATATCCGAGCCGTTCCTGTACGGATCGGACATGGTGTTGGTTATGGTTGAGCAGAAAATTGCTGCACCCGTGATGCCGTTTGACGACGCCAAACCACGTATCGAACGCGCTATAAGGGAAGAGCGGCGACGTCAGATGCGTCAGCAGCTGCGCGAAAAGCTTTTTGCCGAAAAGCACGTCCAGATTCACATCTGACCCTGGCTCAAAAACCGAGGGGAGCAGGAACTCCCCATGCATTGAGAAAAAGTCAACGCTCGTGGATTGGCTCTGCTCCGGTGATTCTGCACATTACCGTGAGCAATTTTATCGTGATTTCGGTGCGAGGTCCTGGCGTCTTCATGCGGAGCTGAAAAAACGCGGCAATGCAAAGCAGGCAGACCGGAAGCCAAGGGGCATAGCGGTTGGCTCTGTCGCGTCCACATTTCGTTTTGCCGCACAGCGCGTGGCCGGATCGTCTTTTCGGCGTTGAAAAAAAACGCGCCGGAAAATAGCCTTCTTGTGCGGCTATTTCCGGCGCTCACTTTTGCGCCACTGTCTCTGCCCAGCTGGGGCTTTCCCTTAGCCTTCTTGTGGCTCAGGGGTTTCTGATGCCTCGCCCAATTTCCAGCGCAGGAAGCGGCGCACCGACAGATCTGCTCCAAATTTGCCTTTGTTCTGTTCGACGTAATCCGCCACTTTGATATCGGGGTTTTTCGCAAAAGGCTGTTCCAACAGCACGACCTCGGCGAAGAATTTCTGAATGCGCCCTTCCACGATTTTATCCACCACCTTCTCCGGCTTGCCCTCGTTGAGAGCCTGGTTGCGATAGATTTCACGCTCCTTCGCGAGCATATCGGCTGGAACTTCGTCCCGTCGCACGCAGGTGGGGGCTGTCGCTGCAATGTGCATGGCGATGTCACGCGCAAACTCGCGGAAATTGGCATCGTCAGCCAGCCCCGCGGTGCTCGTTTCCACCTCAACGAGTACACCGATCTTTCCGGGCGGATGAATGTAAGAGAAGCAGTAGCCCTTATCGCTGCAATCCAAAACTTGCCAGCGGCTGAGCAGGATATTTTCGCCGATTTTGCCCACAAGCAACTTGACGAGATCAGCTACGGTTTCGCCGCTTGCTGTCTTGCTTTCCAGCATCTTTGTCGGGTCGTCCAGGGTCAGGGCGTGCTCGGCCAGTTCCTGCACAAGTTTGCGGAACTCCTCATTGCGCGCCACAAAATCGCTCTCGCTATTGAGTTCCACCAACGCACCCCGCTTGCGATCAGGCCGAATCGCTGCAGCAATGACGCCCTCTTTGGCCACTCGCGACGAACGCTTGCTGGCAATAGCTGCTCCCCGCTCGCGCAGCAATTGCATAGCCTTTTCCATGTCGCCGTTGGATTCGGCTAACGCCTTTTTGCAATCCATCATCCCTGCGCCGCTCTTCTCGCGCAGCTCTTTCACCATTTGAGCAGTAATCTCAGCCATACGTCCATCCTTATCTGTGAAGGGTTGATGAGGATCCTTCGGCGAAGGAGCCGCGACGTCAGCTCCGCCGCTTGATGTGTCCACAAAAGAAGAGCCCCGCCTTCTCAGCCGAGGCCAAATTCCGTAACAACTGAGCGCGAGCTTGATTCACAGCAACTCGCGGGGAAATTGCCAGCAGTTCTGAGTGCCGGGACGAAAAAATTTGGCGCATGGCCAGCTAGGCCAAGTTCCCCATCCTTCAAAAATTCTTCCTCCACACGAAAAAGCTTTACATGATCCAGCAAAAGTCCGTGTAGTACATTACAGACCGTGGCATGGTTTCTCACGCGGCGCGTGACCGGACGCCGCTCAGAGGACGGTCGGACGAGGGCCGCGCATAGAGCGCGGCAGGAGGTTAGGAGCTAACGTGGCGGCATTTGCCGATGCTGCAGGTCAGCCGCTGGAAAACGTGGCGGGATCGGCGGAACTGTCGAGCAGCGAAGCCGATCTCGTCGCTCGTTGCAAAGCGGGCGACAAGCTTGCTTTTGATGAGCTTATTAGTGCGCATCAGGAGCGAGTGTTCAACGTTGCCTACCGTTTGATGGGTAATTACGACGAAGCCCTCGACCTCACACAAGAAGTGTTTCTCAACTGCTTCCGCAAGATCGGAACCTTTAAAGGCGACTCCGCACTTTCGACATGGCTCTATCGCATCACTGTCAACACAGCAAAGAACAGGTGGAAATACCAGCAGTCGCGCGGCATCAACCGCACCGACTCGCTCGATGCGCCGAATGATAACGACAGTGACAAGCCTCTTTCCGAGTACGCCTCGCCGGTGCCCGGCCCTAGCGAAGTAGCGTCCGGGCGTGAAGCGATGAATCGCTTCGAAGATTGTCTCCAGCAACTTCCGCCGGAATATCGCGAGGTGCTCGTCCTGCGCTACATTGAAGAGTTGCCGTACGAGAGAATTGCCGAAATCCTGAGAATTTCGCTTGGTACAGTGAAATCGCGCATCCATCGTGCGCGCGCTGAGTTGCGCGAGCTTATGCGTGACTATCTATGAACACTGCTGAGCACCTGTCGTATAGGCCGCGGTGAAGATGCGCGGCTCCAGGGTCTTTCTGCATGGCGAGCGATTGGTGACGCAAAGTATCGTTAGCACGCAAACAGGTCAGGTTCTCGCACAATGAGGAATTGTGTGCCACAAATGTTTTTTATCCCCAGCTTTTCCCGCACATCCCATGTGTGGCGACTCTCTTGCAAATGTGGCATACACTTGCTTTGTCTTGAATCTCAAGCCTAGGCTCGTATGTCGAAAGACTAGTGGTCGAGCCAAACAATCACCCATCGCAAAAAAATGACGAAAACCTGGGTGCTGCACTCCCAGCAGGCGCTCACGACCACGCCCGCTATGAAATACTCCTGGAGAGGTACCTCGATGGTGAGTTAGGCCCGCCCGAACGAGCAGAGCTGTTCGAACATATCGAGCTTTGCGAGCAATGTCGCGAGGTTTTAGAAGCCGAAGAGGCACTCGTCGATCATCTCAGTCGTATCCCGCGCCTCATGCCACCCTCCGATCTGCGAGCGAAAATCTTGGAGGAAGCTTCGCGCGAGCGCGAGATCCTTATGCAAGGAGGACTTCTTTTTCCGGACGAAGAAGAGCAACGTCCCGCTGCGCCACACCGCCGCGTTCTGCCCGGCCGATTCGGTATCTGGGTGACACGAATCTTTCTTCTTCTTTCGACGCTGTTCTTCCTTCTTGCAGCTGACGTCTCGCCAGTGCCTGGGATTGCCACCCTTCAGCGCCAACTTCGCGAAAGTGTTGTCTACTTACTCAAAAGTATAAAAGACTTTTTGCGCCCACAAGCCGCCCTCCCAGTTCTGCAAAAACCTCGACATGAGGAAGCGCCGAACGGCGCTGCTTCGAGAAACTAGAGATTTCACATCGCCATGTCGCTGCGAAACGTAACCTTTGTCCTCGACGAGACACGAGGTACTGGCATAGCCCGCAGTGTGAGTTTCCTTGGCCGGTGCCTGTGGCGCTTGTTGCCAGCTTTTGCATGCGTTGGCCTTCGAAAGTGAATTCGTCAGGCTTGCTGGGAGAATGGCCTAAAACAGAAAGGAAAACAAAAAAGAGGAGCAGCGACCTCGCTGCTCCTCCATAGCAATCGAAAGAAGGAACTTATGGGCAAATGAGAAGTGGTGGGCCTGGTTGAACATCGCTGTTCTTCTGGGCGCGCCAAATGTTGCCCGGAGAGACAGTCCCGTTGGTTGGATCATACAACAATTGTGCGGAGTTCGTGCAGCCAGCATGGGTGTAGGACCGGTCTGGACCGACAGAGCCAAGACGCCATGCCCCATAGTATGCGTAAGCAGGTGGCCAAAACGTCGAACTCGGGTACCAAATCGTCGCGCGTGTTTTCATATCGTGATAAGTGAATACACGTTCATCAAATGGCGACGTGAGGTTTTTGTCCTGGAATGGATCGGTGATAAGGGGATTCGTGATGTAAGCCACAGGGGTCGAAAGTCCCCACCAAATCACGCCCGAAATGGGGTTGCCATTGGCGTCGTTCGGATCGCCATACCAGCTCGTACTCCATTCACGAGGGACTCTGTTATTATCCACTGCGTACGCTTCAATTGCAGTGGCCAAAGATCGCAAGTCGCTTTTTATTCTAGAGACTTTTGACCTCGTCTGAGCCTCGAGGAAGTTCGGTACAGCAATCGCTGCAAGAATTGCAATGATGGCGACCACGATGAGCAGCTCGATGAGGGTAAAGCCTTTCTTCATAACACATTGCCTCCTTTCTTCATGAGGTGAGAGTTGGGTTTATTACTCGATCTCTCACAGCCATAAGCAAAACTGGATTTTCAACAAAAAAACACTTTCACCCAAGCACACGGTTCTCCATTCTCCGCCGGCAGCAACGCACAAGCCCACACATTTACGAACATTGATAGAGATTGGAAAAATTATTAAAAAGATTTCTTCGATTGCCTCATAGACTTGGGAAGCCCACTGCCCTGGCGTGCGCCGTCCGCTGCTTTGCGCGCTCAGTTCTTATGGAGATTACTCATTGTGTGTGTCGTCATCATTGTCTGGGGGATGCCGTCTATTTCAAAGGTTTGGGGCTCTTCAACATTCGTGGCGCGAAATCTTTCTTCGAGCAATTGCTTGGCGAGAGTTTCTGCAATAAGGCGGTGCCCCAATGGGCTAGGATGAATGTCGCGCGGACTGAGCACGAAGCTTTCCAGCCCAATTCTCTTTTTCTTGGCGTAGCCCACGATCTCTGGCAGTGGGTCGACCAGCACAAAACCGGCTTGCAGTGCAGCCACGCGCCAAGGACGCATCAGCTCTTGGGCGGACGGGTCACCGTGCAGCGCTACCTCAAGCGCGCGAATGTCATAGTGCAGCAAGCAATAAGCTTGTATGTGCCGTTTGTGGCAAGCTTGGCACATTCGGCGCAGCGCCTGCACCATGTTGTCCCAGCCCACGAGAAAGCGGTACTCCGGCGGCACGAGTTCGGGCCGATAACCAATCACGCGGTTTGCATGGCCCCGACCTCCGGCTTCTGCAATCCCGCCAATTAGCAAGCGAGCTGTGTCGCCCAGGGGGCGTCCCCCCAGTTTATCGCGGATTGCTTCGATGAGAAAGCATGTCGTCACGTCCCACACTCGCGGCTCCAATCGGACGAAGTTTGGAACCTCATCGTCGTTGGTCACGAGATTCACCACCACAACGTCAGGCTCATAGGCGAAGACGTTATCTTGGAGCAGGGCCTCTTCCATAACGCTGTTATAGCCGGGCACTGCGAAGTTCAGGCATTCCGCGCGTGGCAGGGGCGCCGATGTTTCGGAATTTAAAATTGCCTCGAGCACATTGCTGAAACGCTCCTCCTCCTTTACTCCCCATCCGAAAGCCACCGAATCGCCGAGGATAGCCACCCGAAAAGTGCCCATAGTTTTTTTCCGCGTATGTTCGCGGTCGCGGAACCCAGCCGAATTGATGCGAAGGGGTTGGCCGGCAAAAGTCCCCCAGGCGCCAGGAATAAGCTCGTAGCATTTTTGACGATCTGCTGAGGTGCGTACGATGTCGCGTAGGGTCAGTTCGCCCCCGTATTCCTTTGCTACGGATTCACGAAAACGATCAATGTAGTCTCCGTAGCGAAACAGAAAAATGCGGACAGCCAATTCCACGAGGCCAAGGCCGATAGCCAAACCCACTACCACTGCCCCAGCACGAAAGAGCATAAAGCGCCACCCCCGACTTCGAGGCGGCGCTTGGCAACAACTTCTCGTGTCGCGCTCGGCTTGTCCTTCCGGTTTCACAAATCAGCCTGAGCCACTTCCTGGCAGAGTTATTCCAACGCACGTCCTGCCGCGTCTGGAATTTTGTTTCCCAGGAGCAAGAGGAAATCCAAGAACCACCAAAAGCCGCAAACACCGAGTGTCAGGAGCTTGAGAATTCCCATGCGCCGGTAGCCGAGATAAAAGCGGTCCAGCCCCAGCCATCCGAACAACAGCGAGAGCAACAACGCCTTCTTGCGCTGGCGCGGCGGCCCGAGATCCGACGGATCGCGCCATTCCAAATCATCGAAAACCAGTCCACGGACCTCGAACATAAGAATTGTCCAAACGCCCCAGCTAAGAAAGAAATAAAGGAAGACGGTAAACATCTGGGCGCTTTTGGTTGTACTGTCCGCCAACTGGTTTTGAAGCCACCGTTGGAATGGCTCGTAGGTTGTCAGCAACACGACGATGGCCACCAGCAGAGATGCCGACATGATTGGCAGAAAGAACCATCTGAAGAAACGTACTGCCGGGTCGAACTGTTCGGCCCGTTCGATGACTTTTTCTGGGACCTCCTCCTCGGGATAGCCCTCAAGTGCGGCTTGAATCTCTGCGCTGGGTGCAACGACGGGCTTGATCCTCAGCCCAACGAGCTCTTTGAGATTATCGATCAGCACAAGATCCGAGGGATCTTCCATGGCCACGACAAGCCCGTCTCGGTCCAATTTCACCGGCACAAGATGATGCCGTCGAGCAAGGTGGGCGGGAATGTATGTATAGAGAATGGGATCAATCTGCACGGACTGCAGCGAGATCAGCGGAATTCCAAACTGCCGTTTGAAAAAATTCAGCCGTCGGGTCTCGTCAATGAAGCCGCTCTCGACGAGGATGCGCATCAGCGGCATGTCAGTATCCTTTTGCCGAGCCAGTGCCATATCAAGCTGCGCGTTTGTAATTAGCCCCTCGCGTAGCAAAATCTCACCAATATTTGTCCCAGCCGATGATGAACGATGTGGCACCTAATCACACCCCTTTCCGCCGCTGAATGCGGCTTGAATCGTGTTCACTTGGATCCTCAAGTTATCGCACACACCAACGCGCGCAAAAGCGAAGAGTTGTCAAGCGCAACTCGCAATTGCACACCTAGAGGGGATGTTATAGAAATAACAAATGGCGGAGAGGGAGGGATTCGAACCCTCGATACCGGTTGCCCCAGTATACGCGCTCTCCAGGCGCGCTCCTTAAACCACTCGGACACCTCTCCGTCGGGTCGCTTCCATCTTATCCGTCTTGCATTTTCGTTATTCAGACCCAAGCCTGCCCCTCATGTTTCAGGGCAGAAAGTTTTTCGGTTCCAAGGAGGTCGGGCTATGCGCAATCCGTTTCTCGTCGGTGAAAAAGTTTATCTGCGTCCCGTGGAGCCATCGGACGCACCAATCCTCGCGGCGTGCAACAATGATCCCGCCGTGCGCTTTTCTTTCTTCACCCACACGCCAACCAATATCTTCCAGCAAACGCGCCATGCAGAGTCGCTCTATCAGCCTGGTGCCGATTACATTCCCCTCGTGATTTGTCCTATAGAAGACACCACCGGCCGAGATATCGGCATCACAGCTTTTCACCGCGTAGACCTGGTCAGCCATGCCGCTGTCTACTCGATTCGCATCTGCGACAAAGCGCAATGGGGCAAAGGCTACGGGAGCGAAGTGACCCAGCTTATGCTCCACTATGCATTCGACATTCTGAACCTTCATCGAGTGCAGCTCCACGTCTGGACGAAAAATGAACGTGGCATTCGTGCCTATGAGAAAGCGGGTTTTGTTCGCGAAGGCTTATTGCGCGAAGCCATGATGCACAACGGCGAGTATTGCGATTTTTACGTGATGGGAATTCTTGAACATGAGTGGCGTGCCCGCCAGGCAGAAATGCGGAAAACCAGCGCCAACCAAGGCTAAGGGATCACGCTTGAGCATTTCCGTTTGCGCCAATAAGCCAGCCTTGCTTTTGCTGACTTTTCCACATCCGACTTGCTGGAGTTATGTGCATGTTACGCAGCATGACAGGTTATGGCGTGGGCAACGTCCGGGGGGCATTTGGGGAGTTCGTCGCCGAAATTCGCTCCGTAAATAATCGGCATCTTGACCTTTCTGTACGCCTTCCCAAGGAACTGGCGTTCCTGGAGATATTGGTTCGCGATGTGGTCCGAAGCCAGGTAGGCCGCGGCAAAGTCGATGTCTTCGTGCGCTGGACTCCCTCACCCACCATGCCGCCACTTGCTGAACTCAATGTGAGCCTTCTTCGCCATTACATTGAGAAGTTACTGCCGCTAGCAGATGTAACGGGCACCTGCACTCTCGATCTTGGCGCTCTGCTAAGTCTTCCTGGCGTCGTCAACCCCTCAGCTGTTGCCCTTGACACCCCTATCCTTGAGGCGGGACTTCGAGAAGCCCTGCATATTGCACTGGAGAGTCTCAATATGGCGCGTGCCAGTGAGGGGCAGGCGTTAGGCGACGCTATCCGCCAACATTTGGTTGCCTTCGAACATTGCGTGGCCGCAGTGGAACAGCTCAAGCCCGAGCTCGATAAGAGGATGCTCGAGCGTCTAGCCGAGCGGATACGCAAGTTAGCTGAAGCAGCTGGTCAGCAGCCAGACCCTGGACGAATCGAAATGGAACTGAGTTTGGCGGCGGACAAAGCCGACGTCACCGAGGAGCTTGTCCGCCTTCGCGCCCACATAGCAGCGTTTTCCCGGCATCTTGATGCGCCAGGAACCACGCCCGTTGGCAAAACACTTGATTTTCTCGTTCAAGAGCTTAATCGGGAGCTCACGACATTGGGAAACAAAGCTCGCGAAGCCGATGTTTCGCCACACGTTTTGCAGGCGAAAAGCGAGCTCGAGAAAATCCGCGAACAGGTGCAAAATATCGAATGATTGATCCATACGTCGCAGCGAATGTGCCATTGGTACGTCAACTGGCCACGCTTTTGGACTGGGCGCTGGTGGGACATGTTTTTCTTTCTGGAGCGCTGTTTCTTTTGGTGTGGCGGGCGCTGCGGTTGACGGCGCGGATTCGGGAGCTTGAGCAGACAGTGGAAAAGTTACGGCAAGGCGCGGGCGCTAGCTCGAGGGATGATGTCCAGCCTGCCGTCATGCCACCTCCACTATTGCCTCTGGCCGATGACAAACCGATTCCTACCACCCCATGTTGCCGCAAAAAGGGCACGTCTTCTTAGAGCGACAGCGGCGTAAGCGCACCAATCAGAGGAGGGCCTGGTCATTAAGAAAAGAGTTCAAATGCCCTACGGTCACGAGATGCTTGAGGCGGAGCTCCCGGGCGAAGTTGTGGAGCTTCGCTCAGCTTATCCGGAGCCCTCAGACGACGAAGCTACGCTGGTGGCTCAGGCTCTCGACGAGCCGCTGGGCACTCCACCGGTGGAAGAACTCGCGCGTGGCAAGCGCTCCGCTGTGATTCTCATCGCATGCCGAACGCGTCGCACGGGTAGCCACATCTATGTACCGATGATTGTCGAAAGACTTTTGCGAGCAGGCATGCCGCGCCATGCGATCAGCGTCGTCACAGCCACGGGGTCACACGACAACTTCCGCCCCGAAGATGCGGCGCTTCTGCTGGGCCCC
>JBMFRB010000014.1:0-39451 GCA_049968255.1 Candidatus Sumerlaeaceae bacterium
CGTAACAAGGTAGCCGTACCGGAAGGTGCGGCTGGATCACCTCCTTTCTAGGGAGACCCAAAGCGGGCTGCATAGTCGCCGGCGCGCGTCGTCGCGCAGCGAGCAGTAACGCTTTGATTCCCAAGGTCGAACCAGTCTCTTGGCCGACCGAACTTCCAGCTCGGCTCTCTGTTTAGCTTTGAAGGGACAAAGAAAGCGCCGCCGGAGGCTAAGCTCCGGCGGCATTTGTCTTTTTTAGGGTGGCCCTTACATAAAATCAGCAACGCATTTCTTCTCTTCGAAAAGCACGCTTCCAGGAAAGGTCCTCACTCTGGCCGCGTGTGGCGCTCTGGGGGAAGTTCCTTCTTGGGAAGATGTTCTGGGGGCGTTTCTTTTCCTTGAAGGGGGCAAGAGCTCCCTTTAGCCGAGCGCTTCAGGGAACGCGTGTATGCTTTCTTTCATTGCTCCACGCGGTTGGCGCTAACCCAACGGGCTTCGGGACCTCAGCGAATTTTTTCAGTGTTGGCGTTCCAGGTTGCACAAAGTTTTGGTGGCTGCACGCTTGGTTCGGATAAAATTGTTGCGAGGCCCGAGAAGTTTCAGGACATGCTCGTGCAGATGATCCACGTGAGTTTTCGATCGCGACGGCTCTTTGGCTTTTTGCTCCTTTTGCTTACGGCTGCAGCGGTTGGAGCCTTGTTGCGGGGTGGAGAGCACCTGTACTTTGGTCCGATTGTTTCCGATTTGAGCGAACAGTTCTACCTGTGGCGTGTGTTTTTGGCTCGCTGGCTCCATAGGGGGATTTTCCCTTTTTGGGATATGCATGCCTTCGGCGGATATCCTGTCATCGAGATACTTCAGAATTCGCTGTTTCATCCCGTGTCGTTGTTCTCGGCTCTCTTATTTTCTCCCGCGTTTGGACTCAAGCTCTGGATGGCCGGAAACGTTGCTGTGGCTCTTTGTGGTAGCTATGTGGCCCTGCGTCGCGGGTTGAGGCTCCTGCCTGGCTGGGCTTTCGTTGGAGCCTGTGTCTACGTTTTCGGGGGGGCATTTGCGACGCGAGTCGAGGCGGGGCACTTTGCGGTGGTTGGGGCTACTGCGCTCTGGGTTCCAGCTCTGGCGGCTGTCTGGAAGGCGGCGCGCGCTCTCAGCGGCGGATTCGTGGCCGGAGTTTGCCGGAGTCGAGCAGCGATTGTTGGCGCCATTGTTGCGAATGGACTCGTCGTTCTAGCGGGCTCGCCGCAATATGTCGTTTATCTCTTTTATGTGGAGCTGCTGGCCGTTCTGATCGCAGCTGGAGCGGGGCGACGGCTACCGGCCCTTGTGCTGCTCGCGGCGATATGGTTGGACGGTCTGGCTTTGAGTGCTCCCCAGTGGTTCCCTACGCTCTTTTATCTCCCGTTCACAGGACGCTCCTCGGGCAACTGGATGACTCCGCCATCTGTGGCCGATCGTTGGAATTTTCTTATCGAGGCTCTGCTCCCCTTTCCCCTTGGCGATGATCTCAATGTGCCCCACATGCACTTGAAGAATGTGTGGGAGACGTGTTCTTATCCGGGCACAATTTCGTGGGTGCTGGCGTGGGCAGGTCTGATTGCAGTTGCTTGCTGGCGGAAAAGGCGACCTTGGCCAGCCGAGCTGAAGTTGGCCTGGGGCATCGTGTTGCTTGGACTCTACCTCTGTGGCGGGGGATGGTTGCCGGGATTTTCGAGTTTTCGGGAGCCGATGAAGGCGCGGGCAGTGGTGGGGCTGGGGGTTGCGCTTGCGGCGGCCACAGGGGGCCAGCTTCTTTATGCGGGTGGGCGCCTGCGGGCAAGCCAACGGGGCCGCATGCTAAGGCCCGCTATTCTTGTTGCGGCGTTGTGGGGGAGCGTCGCGCTGGGGGGTTCGCTTTGGCTTCCGAAGCAGGCGGAGAGTGTCGGGCGTTGGCTTCTGGCTGGCGGTCCGCCAATTGATGCGCTTCGTGGTGAGGCGTGGCAAAGAGTGAGCGCTCAGCCGGCGTTGATGGTGCCGCCGGTTGTGGAGGCATGCCAGCAGGTGGCGGCTTGGGCGGCGATCGCTGCGGTCCTGACCGTCGGACTTCGTTGGCGTCCGCAGCGTTTCGCAACACTTCTGTGTGTGGCGGCTGTCCTCGATCCCTTTTCGACCTCTTTCCGGGTTTTTGTGTCGCGCCATCCTTTCACAAATATTGGCCTGCCGCCCCAGTTTCGCGAAGCGATCGGCAAGCAGCTCGAGCAGACGCGCGCTGCGGGCAAGCCGCCGTGGCGCGTCACGTTGCCGCCATCGCTGGCAAATCGCGGTCACCTCGTGGATGGGCTGTGGGATACAGGGGGGTATGATCCGCTGATGCCACGCGACGCAAACACGCGTGTGGCCTTACACACAAAACGGCTCGACCTCAGTATTGACGACAGGCGGACGACGATTGCGCTGGCCTTAGGGCGCCGCTACGACTTTTCGCGGTGGATGCCGGAGCTGGGTGAGCCCTTAGGCGAGCTTGCGCGCTGGGAGGTGGCGCCGGCCGCAGCGCTCTTTACGCTCGAGCGGCAGGTCCGGCCTGGCTACGAAGGCTTGGGGTCGTTTGGTCCGAATGTGGACGATGGGCGTCATCATGTGGACGTGGCGCCACCGCCACAAGAAGGATTTCGTCAACCAGCCGAGGCCGTTCGGACGTTTGCTCACCGCTTGGATGGGGAAGCTACACGCCCTGGAGCGTCATCCGATCACATAGAAGTGCTCGCGGTGGATTCGCCGAACGAGTATGCCTATCGCGTGACGTGTGCGAGGCCCGCCCTAGCACTTTTCCGCACGACGTGGTTGCCGGGTTGGCAAGTGTGGATGGATGGGCGATATTGGGGGCGGCCATGGTGCGCAAATCGCTGGATGCTTGCCGCGCCAATTGAGCCGGGGAGTCATGAAATTCGCTGGCGCTATCGTCCGGTAGGACTGTGGTTCTCGTTGGGGGTAAGTTTTTTCTCGTGCCTGGCCCTGCTGGCTATACTTGCAGCGCGACCGGTCGAACGGCGCAAAAAATGAAGAACCGCGCTGGCTGTGCACAGCTGACAGCTAGAAAGACGGTCGATGGATTTTGCGTGCGGCGCAGCGAAATAAATCCCTAACGTTTTCTGGCGGAGCCCGACGCGTTACGGACCGTCGCGAAAAGTGGCCGATCGCCTCACTCCCCTGCGCGTTTATAATCAGGGCATTTTGTGGCGTTTGGGCGTTCCGGACGTTTGCACGCGTTGCCGTAATCGTAACGGCAGGTGTCGCAAAGAAATTTTTTCTCTCGCGGAAATATCGCCGCGAAAAGCTCTTTTATGATCTTCCACATGTGCAAAAATCAATACGCACTTCGTCTGAAAAACTAGTTCTAAAAAAGCAAGTCGGTGGTGCATTTTTTCTGTTGCAAAATACCCAGGGAGCATTTATCAAGAGGAGTCAACGAATTGCGTCTCCGTCGGCGATTTTTACCGCGCAGAATCGTGGCCGAGGTGAGTGCAGTTCGAAAATTCCAGGGAAGGGTATGAGGGCGATGAAGCGAACGAACCTTTTCAAGGCGACCATAAGCGCGTGTAGCATTATGGGGGCTGTTGCTTCTGCTGCTTTCGCAGGCAACCCCCTTGTGACGGTGCTCGAAGATTTCGAATCGGGCACCACGCACAACGCCACACCTGTTGATCAGTATAACAGTTCCGCGGGCGGTGCGAGTAACAGCGTCGTGGCGAACGTCTTGGAGAGCGGATCGCGGCGCTTGAAGCTGACCGACAGCGACGGCACTTACAACGGCTGCTACATTGTTTTTAGCGGCGCGATTCCGCAGGCGGGGTATTACCTCATCACCGCCGATGTGAAGGTGGACAATGCCAGTGCCCCGATCGGCACATTTGGGTTGGCTGTGGCGGTGGGCGGTCCGTCGACCGCGAAGATCTCCGATGTCAATGCCGGTTACGTGATGAACCTGGCTGGCACTGGGGACGCGGCCAAGGGGTATCAAACAATCGGTGCTGCTCTCAACGTAGCAAATTCTGGGACGTTCCCGAAGGATTTGATTGTTTACTTCAGCACGGATCCGTCGGGCAACAGTTATAACGCGCCCGCAGCCGATGGGAATTTCAGTGGCACGCATCGCGGTGGCGCGACGACGTGGCCGGCAGGCTCGTCCAATGCTGTGTACATCGATAACATCAAGCGCATCGGACCGGGCAACTTCCGCGAAGAGCGGCATTTGTGGATTTCCATCGGTGATGGTTTCACAAATCTTTCGAAGCTGGAGTCGCAGCTCCTGGCAGCGAAGAACAATAATTTTAACTGTGTCGACATTTTAGCACGTTATCGCGCTAACGCTTACTACATACCGAACCGCGGCAATACGACGTATGCCAATCCTGAACCATTGGCGTCGGGAGTAAGCGCAACGAATGATCCCATCCAATATGCCATCGATCGAGGGCACGAGCTCGGGTTGAAGGTTTTTGCCTCGATGAGTTGCTTCCTCGTGACAGATGGCTCTGACACGTACCCGAGCTATTTGCCCTCGGGCAGCGTGATGTGGTATTACAACGGCGGCACACCGCGGGCCATGACCAAGGCCGATGTGGGTGGCGAGGGGCTTTGGGCCGACGTGAGCCGTGCGGATGTGCGCGACTACACGAAGAACGTTATCCTCGATTTTGTGGCGAACTACGACGTTGACGGCATCATTCTCGACCGCGTGCGCTATCCGAACTATTACTTCAGCTACAATCCGCAAGGGCTAAGCGAAATGGGGATTAGCGGCACGCCGTCGCCCACAGATTCGACATTCCGCACGGCTCGCCGCAACGCTGTGACCGCTTTCGTGAAAGATGTTTACGAATCTGCCACGAGCCTGAAGCCGTGGCTCATCGTGGGCGCGGCGCCGATAGCCTATGGCGATGCGCTCACGGACACGTATAATTCGGTGATGCAGTTCTGGCCAGGCTGGGTCTCGGCCACGACCTCAAAGCGAAACATTAGTTTCGGCGTGTGCGATCTGTTCCAACCACAGTTCTACCGTCTCTATAACACGACCCCAGCTGGGCCAGCGGCCAACACGACGCTGATGAACAAGGCGCAATTCGGCGACGTGGCCACCTACAGCCTCGACTGTGGGCTCATGCCGGGCGCCTTTTCCACGGTGTCGCCGATCTTCTATCATCCGACGAGCGGCGACGTGAATCAGTCGTATTGCAACGCGCAGAACATCACCGATGCTCGCGCGTTGGCAATGGGTGGGTTCGGCCTTTACGCAGCGACGGCAACGTTGGCGGATATTTCTTACATTCGCGATCCTGCAGCCTCGACGGCAGGAACGGATGTGCTCGCCAGCGCAGCACCGCCGTGTGACTACTTGTTCAAGAAAGATTACGACAACGTGAAGCCCAATGCGGTGACCAACTTCACCGCCTCGCCGCAAGCGGATGGTCGTGTGATTCTGAGCTGGACGGTGCCAGCGCCTGCCTCCGATGGCGAAACGGCGGCTCAGTATCTCATTTACCGATCGACGACCTCGCCAGTGAAAGAGTATCGAGAGAATCTTGTGACTTACTCTACGATTCCTGGCACGGCGACTTCTTACACGGTGCCGACCGGATGGGCTGGCACGTACTATTTCAAAATCGTGCCAGTGGACGATTACAACAACCGCGGGCCTGCAACCACGGTCGGCCCAGTGACTGTGACGGGCGAGCCAACACCCCCGGCTGACATTATCGTGGATAACCCACAAGCCACGTTTGCCGGCACATGGTACACGGGCACGTCGGCCACAGATAAATACGGGAGTGATTATCGCTATGCCTACGCGGGCTCGGGCTCGGCAACAGCCACGTTTGCTGCGACGATACCCCAAACGGGAACTTGGACTGTGAGCGAGTGGCACTGCGCTGGCACGAACCGGGCGACGAATGCGCGACACACGATCGCTTATGCGGGCGGTTCGACAACGCTCCAGGTGAACCAGACCATCAACGGTGGCAAGTGGAACGCTCTTGGCAGCTATCAGTTCAACGCCGGCACGCAGTACAGTGTCGTTATTGACGACATTTTCTCTGGCACGGTGGTGATTGCCGATGCAATCAAATGGTCCTACGTGATTCAGCCGCCTGCGGCGCCGTCGGGACTGACGGCTAACGCTGTGAGTAGCACGCAGATTAATCTGGCGTGGACAGACAACGCCTCGAACGAACGTAATTACATTGTGGCCCGCGCGACGACCTCCGGCGGACCGTACACGGACATCGCCACGCTAGGCGTAAATGTCACGTCCTACAGCGATACGGGGCTCACGCCAGGAACGACGTACTATTACGTTGTGCGCGCCAGCAATTCGGCTGGTTCGAGCGCGAATTCTAACCAGGCGAGCGCGACGACTGCGCCAAGTGCGCCCTCGGCTCCGAGCGGGCTAACGGCGACGGCGGTGAGCAGCACGCAGATCAATCTCGCGTGGACCGACAACTCCACGAACGAGACGAATTTTGTGGTGGCGCGTTCGACGACGTCTGGCGGCCCTTATACGGACATCGCCACGCTGGCAGCAAACACGACCTCTTACAGCGACGCAGGTCTGACGCCCGGGGCGACTTACTATTACGTCGTGCGGGCGACAAATGCGGGCGGCTCGAGTGCGAACTCCAACCAGGCGAGCGCGACGACGCCGATGCCAGACATCATTGTGGACAACCCGAGCGCCACGTTCTCGGGCACGTGGACGACGGCGTCCTCGGCAACGGATAAATACGGCGCAGATTATCGGTATGCAACCTCGGGCTCGGGCGCTACGGCCACATACAACGCAAACGTGCCTATAGCCGGCAACTACCGCGTGAGCGTTTGGTATACCGCCGGCACGAACCGCGCAAACAATGCGCCGTACACCGTGAATTTCAGCGGCGGCTCGCTGACGTATTCCGTCAATCAGCAGATCAATGGTGGTCAATGGGTGACGCTCGGCACGCACTACTTTGCGGCGGGCGGCGGGCAGGTCGTCATTGGCACCACGGGGGCAAATCCGAGTGTGGTGATTGCCGATGCGGTGCGCTTGACATACCTTAATGCGAATGCCCCGGTGACCGTGACCTTTGATTCTGTGGCGGCGGATGACGGTTATGTGCTCGAGAGCAGTGAAACCTCGAACGTGGGCGGAACTGTGAACAGCACGAACACCACGTTTGCGGTGGGCGATGATTCGTCAAAGCGGCAGTTCAAAGGCATCCTGTCGTTCGACACGTCGTCAATTCCGGACGATGCGACGATTCAGAAGGTCACCCTGAAGCTCACGCAGTATTCGATCAATGGCGGCGACCCGTGGGCCAGCCTCGGCTCGCTCAACGTGCACTTGGCGAATCCTTACTTCGGTGCCTCGGCCAGCTTGGCGACGGAAGATTTTGCGGCGGCCGCGACGGTGACGAGTGTGGCAACTGTGCCGAAGCCGTCGGCGAACAACGTGACGGTCTCGGCGCCACTCAACAGTCCGGGCGTGCTGGCGGTGAGCAAGACGGCCAAAACGCAGTTCAGACTTGAATTCACGATTGACGACGACAACGACGCTGCCAACGATTACGTGAATTTCTACTCAGGCAACTACAGCACGAACACCAGCTATCGGCCGAAGCTCGAAGTGCAGTACACGCGTTGACTCGAGAGGGGTAAGGGCGGAACGCCCCCAGGGGCGGCGCCACCAGCGATGGCGACGCCGTCCCTGCTTTTTTTGTATTTGCGTGCAGGGAGAGTTCGCGGGAGCACTAGTGCCACGGATGATGCGTGAGGGGCGTTCACGAATTGGCCTGCTAGGCATTTTTGCAGCTGCCGACGCGGCGGCGGTGGTGGCGGGGCTTTGCTCCGCATATGTCCTTCGCTTCCATTCGGGGGTTTTGTCCGTTACCAAAGGCTACTCTCCGGCAGAGTATGTGCGGATGCTTCCGCTTGCGGTCGTGATCTGGTTGTTCTGGCTCAATCAGAGCGGGCTTTATGAGTTTCGCGAGCGTGCATTCAACCTGCAAATTCTGAAAAAGCTTTTTCAGGCAAATGTGCTCGCGCTCATGACCATCGTCACGCTGCACTTTTTTGAGCGCACGCTGGAATTTTCGCGTCTGATCTATGCTCTTTCGCTCTTCACGTGTTTTGTGGCTTTAGCTGCAGAGCGCCTTGTGTTGGATCGGGTGCTTGCTTGGGTGCGCCGCCGCGGTAAGCTTCCGGCTACGCGCGTAGCAATTTTGGGGACGGGACCACTTGCGCAGCACCTCGCCGAACGCATCGAGCGCCACTCTCTCCTTGGGCTGAAATTTGTGGGATTCATTCGTGCTGGAGGTGGCGAAGACACCTTGCTTCAAACTGTGGCCCCTGTGCTAGGAAGCTTCGCCGAGGCCCGCGCTATCATTCGTGAGCATGCCATTGAAGAAATCATTGCGGCACAGCCAGACTTGCCGGCCGAAGAGCTGCTGGATTTCCTCCTAGAGTGCGAGAAGGAACTCGTGCGAATTCGTGTGGTGCCGGGGCTGCTTGAGAGCATGTTGGTCGAGATGAGCGTAGAGCAAATTGATGGCATTCCGCTTTTCGGGCTCAAGGAGACCCCGCTGCGTGGTTGGAATGTTGTGTTTAAACGCGCGTTCGATATTGTGGTCAGTGCCACAATTCTTGTCTTGGCCAGTCCGCTCATGGCTGTGATCGCGCTGGCGGTGAAGCTCTCGAGTCCGGGGCCAATCCTCTATAAGCAGACGCGCGTCGGGCTGGACGGGCGCAAGTTCAAGATTGTGAAATTCCGCTCGATGGTGGCGAACGCCGAGGAGACGACTGGGCCTGTTTGGGCAAGTCCCGATGATCCGCGGGTGACGCGTGTCGGGCGGTTTCTCCGTCGGTGGAACCTTGACGAATTACCGCAATTCTGGAACGTGTTGCGCGGCGACATGAGCCTTGTTGGTCCGCGTCCGGAGCGCCCGCACTTTGTGAAGCAGTTCCGCGAGAGCATTCCCCGCTATATGGCACGCCACCGCGTGAAATGCGGCATCACGGGTTGGGCACAAGTCAATGGCTTGCGCGGACAGACCCCCATCGAGGACCGGATCGCTTATGACCTCTACTACATAGAGAATTGGAGTTTTTGGCTCGACCTCAAAATTCTCGCCCTGACCCTTTTCGCTCGCAAAAACGCTTATTGAGCGGCAACGTGAAATGAAGCTTGACCCACCGCGGGCTGGCTCGGCAACATTTGCATCGCTGCCGAAGAAACTGAGATTTTGGGCGCGGATCGAGGAAACTTTCTGTAGGGCTCTGCGGGGCAGAGCCCTGGCCAAAAGCGGGCGCCCGGAAAGTCGAAAAACCGAGCGTGGAGTGAGAACGATGAGCAAAGTGCTGAAGGCAGGACTCAGGCGACTGGCTTGTGCGGCCGCCTTGCTATATGGATTTTCTTTTGGTTGGGCGCAAAGTTTGCCGCCCAAGCTGCCGGAACAAGCGGGTGATCCGAACTTTGCAAAAGTTGACTCAAAGCTTTTGAAGCTTGGCGAACAGCTTTCTGCCAAGCCGTCGCTTGCTGTTCGTGAGGCGGTGCGCGCGGTGCCTGATGCGTCGCTTTTTGCACTCGACGCTTCGCAAAAAGCCGTTCTCGTGGAAGTCATTTGTCCCACGCTCGATGATAATGTGTTGCGCAAGTTTGCACTGCCCGGCGTGGAGGTTGTCGGCTATTATCCGAAATATAAACGGGTGACGCTGGCCGTGAGTGACCTGAGCGAGCTCAAGGCGATTGCGGCGATTCCGGAAGTGGGCATGGTCATCCCTGTTTACAAACCGTGGCTAGCCTCGCAAGGTGCTGCGGATAGCCGTGCTGACCGCGCGCTCAAAGCAAACGGTCTCCCCATCTTTGGTATCGATGGAAGCGGCGTGATGGTGGGGGTGCTGTCGGATAGCTTCGCCTGGACCTCAGGTGTGCGAGACACTGATACGCTGCCGGGCGCCGGCCTTGCAGGCACGCTCACGAATGCTAAACCGCAGAAATCGGACGACTTGCCGTCGACTGTCGCGCTTCTCCGCGATGATCTGCCTGGCAACGATGAAGGCGCAGCGATGGCCGAGCTCATTCATGATGTTGCGCCTGCTGCATCGATCGCATTCCACACCGCCTCGGGCGGCGAGGCTCAGATGGCCCAGGGCATCGGACGTCTGCGCAGTGAAGCGGGCGCAAAGGTCATCGTCGACGATGTCATCTACTACCGTGAGCCGATGTATCAAGATGGCATTGTGGCACAGGCAGCCGCTGATGCGGTCCGCAACGGCGCGGCGTATTTCAGCGCTGCGGGCAATGCGGGGAACCTTGCCATTCGCACGAACTATCGCGACGTGAACCGACGCCAGAGCGAGGCTAAGCTGCCGCCCACAGGTGTGGATCTCCACGATTGGGGTGGGGGCAACCCCTATTTGCCAATTCGCTTCGGGCCGAGCGGCGGTTCCGTGACGGTCGTGTTGCAGTGGAATCAACCGTTCTACAGCCTTAACCCCGTGCCGGGGAAATCAGGCTCGCGCATTGACCTTGATATGTATTTGCTAAATTCGCCAGATCCTGCTGCGTTTAGCCAACCCTTGGCGCAAAGCCGCGAGGGGCAAGGCACGAATTATCTGCCTTTGGGCGATCCTGTGGAGATTTTTAGCTACACGGGCGGGCCGAATCAGACGGCGTTCCTGGCTATTGACCACTTTCAGGGCAGCACGACAAAAATCCCGCAAGACAAGCGCACTCCACTCGAGTTTCGGGTGGTGTTTTTCGTGACGGGGAATGTTCAAGTGCAGGGAATTCCGGACGCGACGAGCGTGTATGGCGGTCCAACCATGTACGGCCATGCGCTTGCTGATGGCGTGATTTCTGTTGCTGCGATCCCATGGTGGGAAGCGCTTTATCCGGTGCTCTATGGTCCCACAACCGAGATTGATGCCGAGCCATTCACGGCTCGCGGCGGATCGTTCCGGATCCTCTTCGACAGCTTTGGCAAAGTCTTGCGCAAGCCGCGTACGGTGAATGCGCCCACTCTAGCGGCCGTGGACGGTTGCAACACGACGTTCTTTGGTTCGTCGGATCTGGCTGTGCCAGCGGTGGATGGCGAGCCGGATGGCTACCCAAATTTCTTTGGAACATCGGCCGCCGCACCAAATGCGGCCGCGGTGGGAGCTCTGCTCAAGCAGGCCACGCCGTCGCTGACGCCGGCAGACCTTCGCACCCGCCTTGTTTCCACGGCGATTGACGTGAAAGGGTTCCGCGCGGCGCCTGGCTGGGACGATGTGACGGGCGCGGGGCTCATTGATGCGGGTGCGGCAGCTTCGGCGGGTGGTGGTGGCTTTAATTTCATCAATCTGAAATTCTTCAAACCATCAACGTGGTCGAGCCCGCTGGTTGTTAATCAAACGCTTAACTCGCCAAACGATGAACCGAACTTTGTGACAGGCAAACCTGTGTACGTCAACTATGCTATTGTCAACGAAGGCAACATCGCGAGTGGTGCCTTCACGGTTCAGGTTCTCGTGGATAACGTCGTGGTGAACTCGATTACGTATCCGACGGGCCTTGGTGCTGGAGCCCAAAGCACACAAACGAACATCTCGGTTGGCGCGCTGGCGGCTGGCCCGCACACGATCCGTGTGGTGGTGGATGCGCTGAATCAAGTGACCGAGCAGAACGAAACGGACAACGAGCAATCGCGCACAATTTCGGTGGGTGCGCCCCCCGCGAATAACAATTTTGCTAATGCGATGGCTCTAGGCACCTGCCCAACATCGCCCATTACGGGTTCGAACAGATTTGCCGATAAAGAGGTCGGGGAGCCATCGCATGGTGGCAATATCGGCGGCGCCTCCATCTGGTACGCGTGGCAATCGCCTAACACAGCAAATCCCATCCGCGTGAAGATTGACACGATTGGCAGCGGCTTCGACACGTTGCTCGGCGTGTACACTGGTGCAAGCGTGAATGCTCTTACTTATGTCGCGGGGAGCGATGACATTGTGCCTGGCTCGAATGTGCAGAGTTCGGTGGAATTCGAGGCTACGCCCAACACGCTTTACGCGATCGCCGTGGACGGCAAGAACGGGGCTCAAGGCAATGTGGTGCTGAACCTGTCGGTGTCGGCGACCAATGACAACTTTGCGCAGGCTGCCCTCTTGTCGGGTGCCTCGGGTTCGGTGAGCGGGCTAACGATTTGCGCAAGCAAGGAGGCTGGTGAGCCGAATCATGCTGGCAATGCCGGCGGACATTCTGTCTGGTTCCACTGGACCGCTCCGCGCAGTGGTGCTGCTCTGTTCACCACCCAGGGTTCGCGGTTCGACACCCTGCTTTCGGTCTACACTGGCGCCAGCTTGAGCTCGCTTACGCTCGTAGGGGAGAATGATGACGTTGGTGGCGGCGCCACGTACAGCTCGGTGACGTTCCCTGTTTCCGCAGGCGTGGATTATTACATCGCGCTCGATGGCAAGAATGGCGATGCGGGCAATTATCAGCTCAGCTATAGCGCCGGGGCGAGCAACGACTTCTTCGGTGCGCCGATGGTCCTGCCGACGGTGTGCGATGGCTTTGTGACAAGCACAAATGTGGGCGCTGGCGTCGAGCCGAACGAACCGGCCCATGCCGGCAATCCCGGTGGCGCGTCGGTATGGTTCCTCTGGACCGCACCCGTGACTGGCGACCCAACCTATCCAGTGACTTTCAACACATCGGGCAGTGACTTCGATACGCTGCTGGGTGTGTACGAGGGCACCTCCATCAACTCGGTCTCGTTGCTTGGCTTCAACGATAACGCCCGGCCAGACCTGAGTCCAAACACGAAGACTAGCCAACTGAGTTTCATCGCTGAGGCCGGCAAGTCGTATTATATCCTGGTGGACGGCGTGCAGAGTGGCAGCACCGTGGCACAGGGCAATATCATCCTGAGCTGGGACGTTGGGTATGCACCGGAAAATGACTTCCTTGGCAAGCCCACCTACTTCCCATGGCTAGAAGCGGCTAACGGTACGACGAACACAGCGACGATTGACATTCCGCGCACAAACAATGGGGCCTCGCGCGAAGCGGGTGAGCCCAATCACGCAATGATTACGAGTGGAATGCGCAGCGTGTGGTTCACTTTCACGGTAGAAGACACGCCTCTGGTGGATGAGGACGTGCGGCTCGTGACGATCGAAATTGACACGAATACGCCTCAGGTCGGCTGCTATCCCGTTCCCTTTGACCCAGTGGTGGCGGTTTACACCGGTGGGCCAGGTATGGCTCAGCTCGCCCCATACGCCTTCAACGACGACATTGTTCCGGGCGTGAATACCAACGCGCGGGTCGTTTTCCTTGCCCCACCTGGGAAGTATTACATTGCCGTGGATGGCAAGAACGCCACGTCGGGGAACTTCCGATTCAAGGCCACCAATCAGATGGCACCTACGGGGCTCCTGCACGCGCTGAGGAGCAACCCGAGTGCGGTCAAGCAGCTGCTACCGACGATGCTCGGAACGCCGGAGCTGAAATAGGGGTGCCAAGGTTCGTGTGTGGCTTGCGGGGCACTAGGCCAAGGGTGGTCCAGTGCCCCGCTGTGTTTTGTCATGAGATACTCCGTAAGTCGCGCACAGCAACGTTGATGGATGAAGAAAGGGGTGGAAAACGTTTTTTGCTGGCAGCGGACGAGAGGCGGTCTTAGTTTGTCGGTTCAATAGAAGCGATCTGTTGGAAAAAAGCGCCTGAAACTACCTATTTGTTGTGGTGCAAAAGAGGGTTATGAACCATGGACGCTTTGCAAGCTATCAAAACGCGTCGGAGTATTCGGGTGTTTGAGCGGCGCGAAGTGCCGCGTGAAGTGTTGCGGGAACTCGTGGCTGCGGGAATGCAGGCTCCTTCCGCCGGTAATCAGCAACCGTGGCAATTCGTGGTCGTGGATGACCCCGAGCTTATCCAGCGCGTGCCCGAGTTTCATCCCTATGCCCAGATGGCAGACACCGCACCCGCTGCGATTCTCGTCTGTGGGGACCTGAGTTTGGAACAGCGTAAGGGCTACTGGGTGCAGGATTGTGCCGCGGCTACACAGAATATCCTTTTGGCGGCGCACGCGCTTGGGCTGGGTGCTGTGTGGACGGGCGTATATCCGCGCGAGGAACGCGTGGGCGGTGCTCGAAAACTCTTCGGTATTCCCGATACTGTCATTCCACTGGCTCTGATTTTTGTTGGTTACCCTGCCGAACGGCCAGCTCCGGAGAATCGCTTCTGCGAAGAGCGCATTCATTGGAATCGCTGGTGACCCGGTGCTCAGCACAGGGGCGTGATAGGTACGGACATGGGGGAGAGGTTGTGACAATTTTTGAGTTGAAACGTTTTACGCGGATACCCATGCTTCAAAGGGCCCGAGGAACTGTGCGATACGTGACGGGTTAATTCCTGGACCAAAGGAGGCACCGAAGAGAAGCGACGCCGCTTCCCAGCAGGCTAGACTGTAAGGGAATTGCAGGACGAAGAGTGGAAAAAATCCGACCTGCGAATTCGAGGCAAAGGAGAGACGAGAGGTGGCGTGACTGCATTCGAGGAATCGAATAGCCCTTTGTTGGGTAAGCTTGGGCTGGCCAGGGCGGATTTAGCGTTGCTGGCTCTGGATGCAGCATGTGCAGGGGTATGGTGCTGGGAACTCGAAACCGGTCAAATGTGGGGCGATGAGCGCGTCGCCGCTTTTCTTGGGTTAGGAAAGGGGGAGGTGAACGGTGAGGCGACGGCCTTTTTTTCTCTTGTTCATCCAGCGGAGCGCAAAGCATTGCGGGCAAAACAACACGAAGCACTATCTCGGCCGGGGGTGCATGAAGCACACTTTCGCCTCCGCACGAAAGACGGCCATCTGCGCTACTTTTGTGTGCGAGCACACGGTGTAGCAAAAGAGACAATAAGACCAGCTCTTCTCGTCGGCGTTATTTGGGATGAAACGCTCACTCAACGGCGCGAACGCGAGCACCATGCTGTGGTGACAATTTCCGAAGCGTTGCGCCTCGTTTCCGGCGGGCGGGAAGTCATCGAACGGGCGTTTGAAGAGATTCGCGAGGTCCTGGACACGCCGCATGCTCTTATCGCAGTCCAGACGGAGGAGTGCGAGGCCGTGGTGGTGCAGCAGGCGTGCGGGCGATGGACCAGCCTGGTGGATAAGGATGCATCTTCCGATGAGGGGATCATTGGTGCCGTCATGCGCAGCAAAAAGGTCTACGTCAGCGACAACGCCGCGTCGGACCCGCGGTGTCTGAGGCCTGAGATGTTGCAAGGTCTTGACGGATTCATGGCGGTGCCGATCATGGCGGGGGACAAGCTGATGGGCGTTCTTGCACTCGGGCGTCCCCAGCCGTATGATCCCAACGACGTGGCAATTGCTGCTGCGCTTTCGGACGTTCTAGGGATTGCCCTGGCGCGAATTCGCCATGAGAAGGACCTTGCGCGGCGCATGCGTGAGCTGACCATTCTCCATGAGATGGATCTGGCGATTGTAAACACGCTAGACCTGCGCCAGGCCCTGGAAGACATGCTTGCTCGCGTGATTGGCTACCTCGGCATGGATGCGGCTGCTGTCCACCTGATCAACAAGGCTCAGAATGTCGTCGAATGCAGAGCTGCACGTGGTTTTCGCACGGTGCATATCTGGCATGCGCGGCCACGTCCTGGTGAGGGGCTGCTTGGCAGCATTGCCACCTCTCTCTCGCCGATTTTTCTCAATGGCGCCCAGGTGATCGCGAGCCGCTGTAAGCGCCACAAGATGCTCGAGGAAGAAGGCTTTGTGGCCTACGCAGGTTTCCCCCTCGTGGCGAAACAGGAGGTTGTCGGAGTACTGGAACTCTTCAATCGCACGCTTTTGCGTTTCACTCAACAGTGGCGGCACTTTGCTCAAGTGGTCGCAGGCCAAGTCGCAGTATGCCTGACAAATGCGGAGCTCTACACGGACATCCAAAAAATGCATGCGGAGCTGATGGCGGCCTACGAGGCGACCATCGAGGGCTGGGCACGAGCTGTTGAGCTTCGCGATAGTTTCACGGAGCGACACTGCTTGCGCGTGACAGAATTGGCCGTGGCATTGGCATCCTTCGTGGGCTACACGTCGGACGCCATCGTGATCCTGCGCCGGGGAGCTCTGCTGCACGACATCGGCAAACTCGGGGTCCCCGATGCTATCTTGCATAAGCCTGGCCCGCTGACAGAGGAGGAATGGGCCGTCATGCGGCAGCACCCGCGGCTAGCCATCGAGATGCTGCGCCCTATCAAATTCCTCGAACCAAGCCTCGACATTCCCGCCTATCATCACGAGCGCTGGGACGGAAAAGGGTACCCCTTCGGATTGGCAGGCGAAGATATCCCTCACTCTGCACGTCTTTTCTCGGTTGTGGATGTGTACGACGCCCTCACCTCGGAGCGGCCGTACCGCAAGGCCTGGAGTGTCAAAGACGCTCTGGAATACATTGCCATGCAAGCGGGCACACAATTTGATCCTAAAGCGGCACAAGCTTTTCATGCACTCATGGGCAATGGTGCGTATCGCGGCTGAAGCCGTTCCCGATGGGATGCGGGCGGTGCATGGTCGCAGCTCGCTGCTTCTGTAGCTTTGCGGAGAGTTTCTATGGTAGTTCGTGCAAAGAATCGTGTGGCCAGAGCGTTCGTGGGGGTCCTGTTGGGTGTTGCGATGTCCGTTGAGGCCAAAGGTGCGCCAGTGACCACGAACTCCGTCGAAGGCAAACCGATCGTCCTCGGCTACTATCCTTCGTGGCCGACGGGGATGAATCCGGCAGCCATTCGCTACGAACTGTTCACGCACCTTTGCCATGCGTTTGTGGAAGCGACGACGGAAGGACTAGTGCGCGTAAGCGGAAATTTGCCGAGTCGCGAGCTTGTCGACCAAGCGCATACGGCGGACGTGAAGGTGCTGGTCAGTGTGGGAGGAGCGGACAGTGGCACATACCTGGGCGACGTGGCAACCGACGCCCTACGCCGCAGACGTTTTGTCCACGAACTCGTGAATCTTGTAGAGAATTCTGGTTACGATGGCGTTGACCTTGATTGGGAATTTCCGCGCACCGCGGCCGAGCGAGATGCCTTGACGACGCTGGCCCGCGAGTTGCGCAGGGCGTTGGGTGGTGGGAAGCTGCTCGTGAGTGCGCAGTCGGGCACACCGTGGGGCGCGCGTTTTGTCGACGGAGAGGCGTTGCGGAGCGTGCTCGACTGGGTGGCCGTGATGACCTATGATGCGCATGGCCCCTGGAGTGCTCATGCGGGGCACAACGCACCAATGCGTCGACCTGCGGGCGATGAAGTCGCCTGCACATCGAACACGGTCGAAGCGCAAATGCAGCGATGGCAAGAATGGGGCGGCTGGCCCGCCGGGCGCCTGCTCGTCGGTATTCCCTGTTACGGGCGGGGGTTTCCCGTGCCACTTCATGCTCGGTTACCCAAGGCCAGAGCGCGGTATCGGTGGGAGTATGTTGCGTTTCGCGACATTGGTCGCCTTCTGGCCGAAGACTGGAAAATCCATTGGGACAACGAGGCGCAAGTGCCTTGGCTGGAGAGCCCTGATGGGACACAATGCTTCTCTTACGACGACCGAGAAAGCGCCAAGCGCAAGGGTGAGTGGGCACGTCGCCATGGTTACGGCGGGATTTTTTTCTGGGAGATCAGTCAGGACGTTGTCGGAGGCCGCAACGGGATTGTCGAATCGGCGCGGGCTGGCTACTTGGGAAAGCCGCGCGCTGACTAGCTTTCGAAGCCGCGCTATGTTGTGCGACGATAGTTCCGGCAAGAAACAGAGGACGCAAAGAGGATTCCGGAGTATTGCCGGTTATCGTTTCGTGATCAAGTTATCTTATTATGTTGCTCGTTCGTAACATTTCTGCGTGGTGGCCGCTCGGCTAGGGGCAGGCGCACGCAAACGTCGGTCCCTTTGCCCTCCATACTATGGATGAAGATTGTTCCACCAAGATTCTCAACGATCGAGCGCGTAATGGCCAGACCGAGGCCTGAGCCTGAACGTTTCGTGGTGAAGAAGGGGTCAAACACGCGGCTAAGAAGCTGGGGTGGGATGCCAGGGCCGGAATCACGAATGTGAAGCTCGGCCATCCCTCGCCGCTCGCTCAGGGTGATGAGAATGGCTCCTCCGCGTTCGGCGAGAGCCTCACGTGCGTTGAGCACGAGGTTCAGGACGATTTGGCGTAGTGCCCGCGGGTCTGCCACAACGTAGACCGGCGCGGCTGGCAGGTCGAGGCGAAGTGAGATGTTCTGGGGGGTGCTCTTTCGCAGAAGTTCGCAGGCGCGGCGGATCTCTTCATCGAAAGCCACTGTTTGCGCGGCCGACGGGTCAGGTGGCTTCGACAGCGAGAGAAAATGCGTGACGAGTTCGTTGAGGCGTTCAATCTCACCGATCAGCTCGCGAGCATTGCGTGCAGCGATGGAGTCGGGGGGCTGCTCGGCGATGATCTCTTCGCACAGGATCCGCATGATCGAAAGCGGATTGCGCAGCTCGTGGGCGAGTCCGCCAGCAAGGGCAGCCATAGCTTCGTAACGTGCAAGGTGCAGGGCACGTGTCTCGGCACGGAGCAAATAGGTGAGAAAGCGATAAAGCAGGTAGATGAGAAATCCGAAAAGCAATGATGTGAAGATCATCTGAAAGCGCACGCGCCGCTGGATGTCGCGCAGGCTTTCGAAATAATCTGCGCTTGCGGACAGGGCGAGAATGGCCACGACGCGGCCATCAGAGACGACCGGGAGATAGACGCGCTTATAGTACGTGTCGCCGATGGGGTAGAGTGGCATCGCCGCGATGAGGCCGCGCACGGCCCGCGTCAGTGGAGCGCGGTCAATGTCGCGGAAAACGTAGGCGCTTCCTGGCTCGCTTTGGCGTGTCGAATCCACAATGACGAGCCCATGCGGTGTGAGCAGCGTCAGCCCACGCAGGTCGTTGGTGCGCTGATATTGGCCAAAGGATTCCAAAAGTTTTGTATAGGCAGCGGTGTCGGCAAAATTATCGAGGATCTCTGCCGCAGTGTCTTCGTTTGCGCCGGCGATGAGTTCGACAATGGAGGGGAGTGTCGGCTTGCGGAGATCGTAAAGAATAGCGCGGCCGACAGCAATGAGTTGGCGGGTGAGATCATTTTCTTTGGAGGCTTCGAACAGGTGAAGCAGACGCATGGTGGAGAGATTGAAAAGAAAGAGGATCGCGATGAGGACAACCATCGCGGCAAACGAGGGTAACCCGCGCCGCAAGCTGAGCATGCCGGTAACGGAGCTGCTTAGCTCGGAGCGTTTGGCGCTCCAGTTCATCGTGTGTACGACCTCATCTTTTGAGCAGCTTTAGCCAGGTTTCTATGCGGAGGCGGCAAGACGAAGTGAAGCAAATCTTTTGCCTAAAGTGGCGCGAGACGGACTTTTGTGTAAGTGCAGGAAGGGACCAAAACGGAATGCTCCTATGGTCCAAACCGCGACAGTTTCGGCACGGGCTCAAGCACGGGGGGTAGGCGAAGAAATCGGTTGTTGGCCGAGGCACTGTGCTTCGCCCCAGGCAAAGGCGTTGCATGGGGCAGAGCCGGAGCGGCAAGAAGGCGCTGACGAGCTATCTCCATACGAAAAAGCAAGGCCTGACAAGGGAGCACATAAAAATTTTCGCGTGGGGATAGGGTACATACAGGACGATATCAGTCTAATTTTTCGAGGTGGTTTATGCCGCAGGCAGTCAAGGTTGCAAAGC
Organism: Candidatus Sumerlaeaceae bacterium; assembly: GCA_049968255.1. Lineage (GTDB taxonomy): Bacteria > Sumerlaeota > Sumerlaeia > Sumerlaeales > Sumerlaeaceae > DRVG01. The sequence goes on from JBMFRB010000014.1 coordinate 19,704, forward strand.
ATGGCGAGCTCAAGCCTGGGGAAGGCAAAGCGGTGGAGGTGAACAACGTTGCCGTTGCCTTATTCTATGTCGATGGGAAATACTTTGCGGTGGCGGATTCTTGTTGCCATCGTGGTGGGCCTTTGAGTGAGGGCACGGTCGACGGCTTGGCTGTTGCATGTCCGTGGCACGGATGGGAGTTCGATTTGGCAACAGGTGCGTGTCTGACAAACCCGGGCGCTAAGCAGCCTGTTTTTGAGGTCAAGCTCGAGGGCGAGGATGTCCTCGTGGTGTTGCCCGACTAATCTGCTTGGCGTCGGCGAACCAGAAGTGGCGCTAGTCAAGTTCTTGGAATGCAGGCGCTTCGATAGCGACCACGTCACCCACTACGCGAACATTGAGGCGGCGCAAGTGAGCACCGCAACAGGGGCCGGCGACGCATTTTCCTGTCGCGGGTTCAAAGATGGCACCGTGATTGCGGCACACGAGCCACTGCTTATCCTCGTCGAAGAACTCGCCGTCGCCGTAATCTAGGGAAAGCGGGAGATGCGGGCAGCGGTTGAGATACGCGAGGACTTTGCCCGCGAAGCGGATGGCGAAGCCGTCGAGCATGTAGCCACTTGCGTCGCGGAACGAAAACGTTTTTGTGGCACCGTCAGTTTCGAGCTCTGCCAGCCTTGCCACAGGGATCCATGGGGGCGAGAGGGTCATGATTTGTAGCGATCCTCTGCACGGCGCTTATAGCGACGTCGGTCGCGTCCGCCAAAGCGCCGGTTGCGGTAGATGAGTTCGACGCGCAAGCGCCTGTCTGAGACGTTGCGACGTCGGTCTTTTCCCGAGCGCCGATCCGGCCCCACGTAAGTCGGCGTCACGATCAGGGGGCGTTCGTTGGCCTGTTGTGGCGCGCCTGAGGGATCGGATTGATTCGGTGCTTCGTTTGTCTGAGCTTTTTTCGGCAGCGCAACCGGCGAGGCCCCACTTGCTGTCGGAGATGCCGCGGTTTGGGGCACGGTCCGTGCGCGCGTATCGCCGACGAGGCGACTCAGGAGTTGCTCGCCTTTTGCGGTCTCGACCTCGGCAGGCGTCATTTGCGAGCGGATGACTTTGAGGAAGAGAGCAATGCCATACTGAAAAAGAAAGGCCCGCAGTGCTTCGTGCTGCGACACGAGCGTGAAGGCGGAAGGGAGATTAAGTCGCTTGAGCAGGGGGGCAATATCTCCGCACTTTGCCATGCACTGACGCACTTCGTTCACGACATCCTGACCGAACGCCCCGTAAAGCTCTTCGATGGTTTTCATGTTGAATAGTCCTTCCCCGATCTGTGGCAAGTTTAGTTTCCGAGCAGCCAGAGTGTCAAGCCATGGGTGATTTCCAAATTGGGACGTGGGCTTTGAGCTCAGCGATGATGGCCTGGCAGGCCTCGAAGGCGGGAGTGCGATGATCAGCAGCCACGTAGATAGCCACGACTGTTTCGCCAGCAGGGACGAAGCCCGTGCGGTGGGCGCAGGCCACCCGTGTGACAGGAAAGCGCGCAGCCGTTTGCGCAACGATGCGGTGCAGTTCGCGCTCGGCGAGCGTGTCGTGCCATTCATAATCAAGTCCCGAAATCGGTGCGCCGTTTTCCAGCGGCCGGACAACGCCATGGAAGCTCACGAGTGCTCCATGCGGCTCGGCGGTGGCAAAGCGAACGAGCTCTTCTGAATTCAAAACAACACCGGGGGCCAACAATTGGCAGAGAATAGCGGGGTGGAAGGTGATATGAAGGGGTGCCATGGCCTCATCCTCCGCTAAATGGCGGCATGAGGTCGAGTGTGTCACCGTCGCTTAGCGCAGTATCGGCGGTGGCAAACTCGCCGTTTTTCGCGAAACGTAGCGTAGGGAGTAGTTCGGACATTTGCGGATGTGCACTGCTCAGTTGCGTGACCACGAACGCGATGGTTGGCGGCGTGTGCGATGACTCGACATCGATGATTTTTTCTGGCGTTCCCACAATGTGGCGTAGGCGCTGATAAACTCGCACGCGGATCTTCACTGGGCCGAGACCTCGCTTGGGCAGATTGCGGCGTTTTGGCCGGTTCTGGAATCCAGGCCAAGCTGTCGGCGGAATGTCAGTATGGCGGAACGCAGCTCTTCGAGGTCAATGAAAGCACCTTTGCACGGACCGACCGGCCGCTTATTGGCGATGCCAAGGACGGGCAGGCGATAACCTACGTCGCGAATTCCAGTCACAAGATCTCGCTCGCAGGCAATGCCAATGATGGCGGCTGGCTTGAGCTGAACAATTTTTTGGCGAGCGAGAGCGCCATTAGGGGCGACGTAAAAATCGCAGTCATAAGCAGCCACAAGGCCACGAATTTCGTCAATATTTGAGCGCTCGATGCAGCGTGGCGCGAGGCACAAAATGCGGCCATTCGATTCGATGCGGCGGCGATGAGCCGAGAGTGCATTGTGGACTTCGACGAGCGAATAACCGAGGCGATCTTTTGAGATGCCGAAAAGTTTCGCAAAGCGTTCGAGCCAGGTGAACCGAACGAACAATTGGTGTACCACTTTCTCTGCGAGGACGAGTGGCCAGCCGGTGACCATGGCGAGTGCGACGCAGCCAAGTGCGCCGAAGGCTAAGACAGCGCCGCCAGCAAGCAGGCCTGCAAGAGTGGGCACAATCGCCGGATGAAGGGTTTCGAGGCGGGGGGTCACAGCCCACAGCACAAGCCCGCAGAAGAGCACTACGGCGAAAAGCTCGGCGGCGGCCAAGAGCAGCGCTAGCCGTCTGGGTTCGCGAATGAAGCCTTCGTGGGCGTCAATATCCCCATCCCAGCCATACCACTCGTGGCCGAGTTTGCGATCGGTCAGGTTCTGCTCAAATTTTGGCTGCGTCATGCTGTGAGCTCCACGTGCGAGAAAGAGTACCGAATCTTGTCTGTTTTATCACCGTAGCTCTATCTTCTTCATTTTCCATGTTCGTTCTCTCTCTGACAACTGCGGGTTATAACCGAGAGCAGAGGCTGCATCATGTCAAGCCGAGCAAAAAACAAATAACCGGCGTGGCCTGGTGCGCGAGGCCACGCCGGCGTTTGGGAGGGGTAAGGGGCCGCCTACTTTAGTTTTTCGGCGAGCTCTGTGGGGGAAACTTTTTGCATGAACTGCATCATTGGTGCGCCTTTGGGGTCATAGATGTTGATGACACCCGCGCGAAAGACACCGAGCTGGTAAGCCAACTTGTTTTGCTCCATAAAATTCACGCGCACAAGCACATATTTGTCTTTGAGCAAAGCGGCGACCTCTGGCGATTCGAGCACCTGCTCAAAATAATCACTCATTTTGCTGCCGCGCATGAAGAAGAAAAGAAGGATGCGTTTGCCCTGCTCAGCGGCGCGTTTTTGTGCGGCAGGAATGCTCGTCAGCCATTCCAGCGTTGAGGAGGTTTTGGCTGCAGCCGCTTGGGTGAGCGCGGGTGGGATGGCTGTGGGGGCGGGAACATTTTTCCCTAGGCGCAGCACGTTATTTTTGCTGCCTAGGCCGTTATCGACGCGATCCATGTTGAGCGGATCAAGAACCCATTCCGCCCCTTCTTCCACGAACTTATACTCGTGCAATCCTTGGGGGAGATTCACTGTGATGAGGAAGAGATTTCCGTAGCGCTTCATCTCGTCCTTGTTGGTGGCCCAATCGTTGAAGGTCCCCGAGAGAAAAACCTGCTTCGCGGCGGACTGATATTTGAATGTCACGTCGTAAGTGCCGTCGGGGCGAGGGCGGATATCCACGGAAGGCGGCGGGGTGTAAACGGGGGCGGCGGATTGAGCGAGCGCGGACGTTACGCTTAGCAAGCAAGCAACCACCGTCGTCGCGAGGCCTAGGAACTTTATGCCCCTCGAAAACTGCACCATGTTATTTCCCCTTATCATTAGAACGTTCCAAAAATTCGAAGAAAATGATAGCCCCTGTCAAGAGGCTTTTTTGAAAAAAGTAAAAGTAGTCGGGAAGACGCCGAGAATTCTGAAGCATGTTCCACTCGCTTCACAGGCGCCAGGAACAGGGCATTGTGCTGCAGCCAACAAAGAAACATTGTGTTCATTGGTCTCCTCGCTTGCGACAAATCAGGGCAGAGCGCAACGCTGGCGCCAAGCGTCCGACGTCGATTGGTTATTGCACCTTCAGCTTTTCGGCTAGCTCGCTGGGCGTGAGCCGCTCATTGATCTGGAAGAGTGCATTTCCCTGGGAGTCGTAAACGTTGATGACGCCGGCTTTGAACACGCCGAGACTATAGGCCACTTTGGTATTTTCGAGGAAATTCAGTCGCGTAAGGACGTAGCTATTTTGCAGGATTGCTGCGACCTCGGGGCTAGCGAGATTTTTCTCGAGCAGCTGCGAGCGCTCGCTGGTTGGAGCGTAGAAGAACAGCAAGATGCGCTTGTTCGTTCCTGCAGCTGCGCGCTGAGCGTCTTGGATGTTTTCAAACCATTTCAGCTGGCCCACAACCGTTGGCGTTGCCTGTGGCTGAGGCGCGGCTCCACCCGCGGAAGGAGTGACGGTCGCTAGGGCCGCCTGCCCCGGATTCTCGAGTGGTTTTGAGGCGAATCGAATAGCGTCGGCATAGACCTGACCGTAATTTTTTGGTGAAACTGGACGAACGTCCTTGTCGACGCGCAATTCGACGTATTGATCATCGCCAGCGTTGAAGTCGTAATCGCCAATCAGTACCCACGTGTTGGCATTACTGATGCCAGTCCCACCGCCCCCCCATCCGTCCTGGGTGAGCTCTTTTGTATCCGTCCCCTTGGCATGCTTCACGATGTATTTCACGGGTGTGGCGTTGGCGGCGCGGGGCCATGTCGCATAAACATAGTAATGGCCGGGAGTGCTGAAGCGCGGATAAAATCTTGCCGCGGCGGGCTCGGGATTGCCTTTGTCGTCCGGGGCGTCCGGCGTGCCGGCGGAGAACAGGTACTTACGGGTGCCGCACTTGTTGCCGTCGGTGCATCCCGGAGCACGGCTCTTTGCCGTCGCTGGCGGCACTTTGCTGTCCATCCATTTGCCTTCGAGTTCTTCGTAGTGATCAGAGTTTTGTCCCTCTTTTTGAGTTTCGATGATGAGATCTTGTCCTCGCAGCGTCGTGGCACCGAAGAGCACCACGAGCGCAGCAAGCCACCGCGCACCGTTTTTCATGAGAAACACCTCATACCCATCCATTGTATGACCAAGTGACGTTCTTTGTCACAATGTTGCTACGTGACAAGGGTTTGCTTAGTGTGCGGTGTGCGGGCAAGAGAAATTTTTTTTCTTGTCATTTCTATTGCGCGCATTCGCTTGACATGGATTTGATGCTGTCCGTGGAGTGCCGAACTGACTTATGAAAATCATCGAGACAAAGAAGCTTTCTAAGGTCTACACGCACGATTTTATTGACGTCGAGCATGGGCGCCTGAAGTTCAATTTTTTCCGGCGGACCGTGGCGCTCGACAGCCTCGATCTTGAGGTCAACGAAGGCGAAATTTTTGGGCTGCTCGGTCCAAACGGGGCGGGCAAGTCGACGACCATTAAGATTCTCATGGGGATTATCTTTCCGACGGGTGGCTCGGCGCGGATTATGGAGAGGCCGCTCGGCGACAAGCAGGTGAAGGCCAAGATTGGTTTTCTTCCGGAGAACCCCGCTTTCTACGATTATCTCAAGGGCGAGGAGTTTCTCGATTATTACGGCCAGCTCTATGGGATGCCGCGCGCGCTGCGCCGCAAACGCATCGAGGAGCTGTTCGAGCTTGTGGGGCTACCTGATCACGCCCCGAATTTGCCGCTCAAGGGCTACTCGAAAGGCATGATTCAGCGCATCGGCCTCGCGCAGGCTCTTCTCAACGATCCGAAGCTTGTGGTCCTGGACGAGCCGCAGTCGGGGCTCGATCCGCTGGGACGCAAAGAGATTCGCGACATCATTCTGCGACTCAAAGACCAGGGCAAAACAGTCTTTTTCAGCTCCCACATTCTTTCTGACGCAGAGCTGATTTGCGATCGTGTGGCAATTGTCAATCGCGGCCGGCTCGTGGCTATGGGCGAACTGAGCCACCTGCTGAGTCCAAAGATCAAGGAGTACGAGCTGGTGGCCAGCGGCTTATCGCGCGACAGTTTGGATGTGCTGGAGAAACACGCGCGCAAGTTTATCGAGAGGGAACGAGATGTGTTGATGATTTTGGAAAAGGAGGAGCTTGTGAAAGAGGCTTTGCGACGCATTGTGGCGGAGAATGCGACGCTTGTCTCGCTTACTCCCCGCAAAGAAACACTGGAAGAATACTTCATTCGGGAGGTGGCGCGCACGAGTTCCCCGCGTGAGGAGGTTCGCGCACAATGATGAAAGTTCTCGCAATTGCGCTCAATACTTTCAAAGAAGCGGTCCGCAACAAGGTCCTGTACTTTCTGCTGATTTTTGCGCTGCTCATCATGGGCTTTTCCGGCGTGATCAGCGACCTTTCCATTGCAGCTCCGGAAAAGCTGATCAAAGACCTGGGGCTAGCAGCGATTGATTTCTTTGGGTTCCTCATCGCGGTGTTTGTCGGCGTTTACCTCGTCTACACGGAGCTCGACAAGAAGACGATCTACACGATCGTCTCGAAGCCGATAGATCGTTATCAATTTATCCTCGGCAAGTTCTTCGGCCTGCTCATCACGATCTACGTTAACATGCTCATCATGAGCATTTTCTTCTTTGCTGTGCTTTACTTTCGCGACGCCACGGATTTCGACAAGGTGATGAAGGCCATCTATCGCGAGGTCGCGCCGGGCAAGTTCGAGCCGATTGGCAATCCGCAGGTGCAATACTATTTGTATCACTTGAAGCAGTTCATGATTGCGGTGGGTAAAGGCATTGCGACGGTTTTCGGCTATTCCGAACCGATCACGCATCATCTTATGCGTGTCATCGGCATGAGTGCCTTGGGGTTGGCCATCATCACGAGCTTTGCCATTCTCTATTCGACGTTCTCCACGCCGACGCTTAGTGCCGTGTTCACATTCCTCACGTGGATTATCGGCAGCTTGTGCGAGGACATTTTGCGCTATGCAGAGCGGCTGGCGCAGAAGGCCGGAGGGGTGCAGAACCTTGTCGGTCCGGATTTGTTGAAATACTGGTTTGCCCAGGTGGCCATGCATATTGTGCCGAACCTGGCGCTTTTCGACAAACGAACCGAAGCGGTGTACGGTCCATGGGACGTGGTCACGCCCAACATCCACAACGTGCCCATTGATTGGGTGTCGGTGGTCTACGGGATTGTCTACGTGGCTGGTGTGATGTGCATGGCTTCGATGATCTTCAATCGGCGGAATTTCAAATAACCTATGCGACGTTCGATCCTGCAAAACATAGTTCTGTTCGCCTGCTTTGTCGCGTTTTTCTCGGCGGCGGTGACGATCCAGCACAAAAATCTCGAAAAAGTGAAGCTGAATCCGCCGTTCGTGGAAACATGGCTGCTTTCTGGGCGAAGCGGGGAACTACTCAAGGTGCTGGCGCTACGTTATGACCTTGTGGTGGCAGATTTTCTGTGGCTGCGCGCTATTCAGTCGTTTGGCGGCCGCGGCATGACGAATCGGGATTGGAAGCCGATCTATAATATGTTCGACACAATCACGGAGCTCGATCCTTACTTTGAAACGGCGTACACGTTCGGCAACATGGTGATTGGTGACGAAGGGGGACGCCAGCGCGAGGGCCTCGGCTTGCTGAACAAAGGGATGTTCCGCCTTGTGCGCCAGTACCGCATTCCGTTCGAGGGGATGTATGTGGCGCACTGGCAAATGGGCGACACGAACCTCGCGCGCTGGTACGGGCGCGTGGCGATGAAACGCCAGGACGCCCCCAACTGGGTGCCACGCGTCGTGGCCTACATTGAAGTGAAGGCGGGTGCCTATTACATTGGTTTTGATCGCTTTGTGTCGAACTTTCTCCAGGGGCTGGATGCCAACGATCTCGACATGCAGCGCATCGCGCTAGGCAAGATTCAGGAAGCCATAGACAAGTGGAACAAGGATTACCTTTTCCGCGCTTATGATGAGTTCACCACCCGCACAGGGCGCCTGCCTCGCGATATCGAGGAACTGGCGGATATGCCAGCGCTCAAAGAATACGAGGTAGCGCGCATGAGCAAATTTGTAGCCGCGGTGGAGAAACGCGCCCGCGCCATGAACAAGGATTACGCCATCCATCCTGAGCTCCGGAAAGGGATTCCGTGGCCATCGCGTGAAGAGCTAGAATCACCACTTCCGCCGGACAGTGGGGCCAAGCCGGGTGCACGGTGGGAAAGCTTGCGCAACGAGATTTTCCGCGATTCGCTGGTCAAGCAGTCCGGCATTCCGGAAGATCCTTACGCAACGCGCTACGTGATCAACCAGAGTTTCCTCGGCTATGCGTTCGCCAAGAAGGACGACATCATCACTCACGAAGCGGACCGCGCGGATTTCCTGAAGAATATGCTGCAGGGAGTTCGCCATGCGATCGAGGAGCGCAAGAAAATGCTCCAGCGCAATCCCGAATCGCTGCGCGAGGTCTTCTACACTGATTTCAACACCACAGAGCCTTATGGGGCAAGCTGGAAGTACGATCCTGCCACAGGCGATTTTCGCTCGACTTCGCATCCGGATTGGTAAACGGCCCCCAGGGTCTCTTGTGCCAAGCGATGGCGTCCCAACCGTCGTGCCGGTCGCACGTCTGCACGGCTGTGCGCAGGCAGGCGTGAGCCCTGCCACGAATTGCTTGATCGTGGCTTGGCTAAGGATTTTTCGGCGGGGAATTCTTGACGCCTTCCCATGCTGCTGAGCATGATCTTCTTACTATGGCGACAGTGATCAAAGTTCCTTCGTTCGGCGAATCGATCACCGAAAGCACAGTGGCGCAGTGGCATAAAGCCGATGGCGATTGGGTGGAAAAAGGCGAAACGCTGGTCACCCTCGATACAGAAAAATCGTCAGCCGATTTAGAAGCTGAGGTTTCAGGGCGGTTGCGAATTTTGGTCAAAGAAGGAACGGACGTTCCTATTGGCACCGTCATTGGCGAAATAGATGAGACAGCGACGAAGCCAACGGCGGCGGAGGTGAGTGGTTCACCTGCGTCGCTGGCAAAAGGCGCAGAAGAACATAAGAAGGCTGTCCAGGAGCTAGCTTCCCTAGAACAGGCGCCGCCGGGCACCGCATTCTCCGTTGCGCCGGAATCGCCATCTGCTCAAAGTGTCGACGAGAAGAGGGCGTCCGTAGAATCTTGGAAAGCATCAGCGACAGAGTCAGCTGACGAGACCGAGCCCACGCGGGCGCCTATGGCGAAGGAAAAGAGCCTGGGGTTATCGTACGGCGAGCGCAGCATCACGCGCAAACCCATGAGCCGTCTTCGCAAAACCATTGCGCGACGCCTGCTCGAGGCGCGGCAGCAGACGGCCATGTTGACGACGTTCGCTGAGGTGGACATGTCCGCTGTCCTGTCCTTGCGCGCACGCTATCAGGACACGTTTCTTGCCCGCCACGGTGTGAAGCTCGGCCTTATGTCATTTTTTGTGAAGGCGGTTATCGAGGGGCTACGTGCCTTCCCCGAGCTCAATGCAAGTCTTGAGGGCGATGATATTGTTTACCACCATTATTATGATATTTCGATAGCAGTGAGCACTGATCGCGGTCTTGTGGTGCCAGTTCTGCGCGATGCTGACAAGAAAAGCTTTGCCGAAATCGAAAAGGAAATCGCTGAGCTTGCCGCGCGGGCCCGTGAGAATAAGCTCGCCCTGACGGAGCTTGAAGGAGGCACATTCACCATCACCAACGGCGGAATTTTTGGCTCCTTGCTTTCCACGCCGTTGCTGAATCCGCCTCAGGTGGGTATTCTGGGGATGCATGCCATTGCGGATCGCCCGGTCGCGATTGAGGGGCGCGTCGAAATTCGCCCCATGATGTATCTGGCTTTGAGTTATGACCATCGCCTGATTGATGGGCGCGAGGCCGTACAATTCCTTGGGCGAGTCAAGGAATGTGTCGCCGCACCGGAGCGACTCGTGCTTGGGTTGTGAAGCTGAACTCTTTGCGTTGTGCCTAAGAGGACACGCAGCTCCTTGTCGGCACACCGATGAAAATCTCGCTGCAACGGGAAAGGAGCGGGCATGACTTCGTTCTACGACCTTGTCCTTGTCCTCGTTGCAGTGTTGGCTGTTGGTCTGCTCGCGGAGCGCTTGCGCGTTCCTCTGCTCACTGTCTACCTCGCCGCAGGGATCGTGCTGGGCCCTGCCGGCTTGGGTTACTTGGCTCCGCACGAGGTTTTCACTTCTCTGGGTTCGCTCGGCGTGAGTCTTTTTCTCTTTTCCATCGCCCTGACGCTGGATCTGCGCACCTTCCGCTTCTTGGGGGTTCGCGCCTTGGCCGCGGGTCTCGGGCAAATCGTCGTGACGGCGGTGGCTGCATGGTGGCTTGGCGTTGTGGTAGGACTTCGCGCTCCAACGCTTTGGCTGATCGTTTGCGTGCTTGTGATCTCAAGTACAGTCGTTGTGCTCAAGGTGCTGGCTTCGAAGAAAGAACTGGAATCGCTTCATGGACAGTTAGCGGTGGCCATCAGTATCCTGCAGGATCTTGCGGTGGTTCTTGCGCTGGTGTGGCTCACGGCGTCGTGGGGAAGGGGGGCCGCTGGTGATAACTGGCCGAAAGCCAGCAAGCTCGTGCTGGGCCTTTTGGTCTTGGTTGGGGGCTATACCGTGGGGACCCAAGTGGTGCTCCGATTGCTTCAACACACGCTGCGCAATGTTGAGCTCCAGCTCGTCGCTGTTTTAGCCCTCGCTGCGGGCTACGCTGCGGTATCGTCCGCCCTAGGATTTAGCAGAGAGTTGGGAGCATTCATTGCTGGTTTGTCAGTGGCGGCCAGTCCGTACAAGGACAGCGTGAGTAGCCGTCTCCTCCCGCTGCGTGATTTTCTTCTGCTTTTCTTCTTCCTCGATCTGGGCACGCGCGTTTCTCTCACAGGGCTACGCGAGACGGCGTTTCTGGCTCTGGTCCTGAGCAGTTTTGCTCTGGTCGTGAAGCCAGCTATTCTTTTGGCGCTGCTTGTGGCACTGCGTTATTCTTTGCGGACTTCCTTTCTCACCGCTGTGGCTATGGGGCAAGTGAGTGAGTTTTCGTTTTTGCTCGCTGGGGTCGCTGCCGAGGTCGGCGTGGCGGACGAACACCTGCTCTCGCTGGTGGCAACGGTGGGTGTGTGCACGTTCCTCATTTCTCCACTGCTCATCGAAAAGAGCGAAGTCCTTTACGCAGCCGTAGCGCCACGGTTGGAACGCGCTCTCGGTAAATCGGATGAGTTTGAGTATCAGGCTGCGCCACGTGCTGCAGAGAGCTACAGTGTGGTGTGTTTTGGGCTTGGCCGCTATGGCTTGGCTCTGGTGAGGCGTCTGGCTGATCGGGGACATCGCGTGCTGGGGGTGGATTTTGACCCCCTCGCGCTTCGGCGTGCCAAAGCGGCCGGCGTTGATGTTGTCTATGGCGACGCCGACGATGAAGAGCTTTACGAGCGCTTGCCACTCCGTGAGGCCAAGTGGGTGGTGTGTACGGTGCGCAGCAGCGATGTGGCTGAGGCTGTTTTGCGAGGTCTGCGGCGATCTGGCTGGACAGGGCACGTGGCGCTGGCCGCCGAGAACGATGAGCAGGAGGCGCAGTATGAGCGTGCCGGTGCCCACGTCATCCTCCGCCCTTACGAAGACGGTGCGGAACTCGCCGCGGAGGCAATCACCGATGCGGCCGATTTACGCTTGAGTTTGGCCAACTGGGCCGTGTGTTTCCGGGAGATTCGGCTGAGCGCCGATTCGATTCAAGTCGGACGTACGATCGCTGAGATTTCCTTGCGCAGCCAAACCGGCGCCACCATTGTGGCGGTAAGTCGTGGCGGCCGCGCCATCTTCGATCCTCCGCCCGAAACGCAACTTTTTCCCAACGATCGGTTGCTAGTCATGGGGCGAAAGGAAGAGCTCGAGCGCGCAGAGGATTTCTTTGACCAACGCCATCAGCCAGCCGAAGATGACAATCATTTTGAAATTGCGCGGTTTGTTGTTGAACCGCAGGCAGAAGTTGCCGACCGAACGCTAGCGCAGAGTAGCTTTCGCCGCCGCTATGGACTGACTGTCGTGGGACTCGAGCGTGGCGCTCAGAAGATTGTCTTGCCTTCGCCCGAGCAAAACGTCTGTGCAGGCGACGTCCTGGTGGTGATTGGTCTGGCCGAGACGGTTTCTCGCCTGGCAAGCATTCCGGGGTTCCGCCGCATCGAGTGAGATTTTGCGGGCAAGTCTCGTTTGTCGGTCTATCGCACGAAGGTGCGCCACCCAAACACCGTGAGGCGTTCTTTGATAAGAAAAACATTTTGATGTTTAGGCATCATGCCTGCTTTTCGTGGCCTGTGTGGCAACACTTCTGTGCGTGCTGGCTGACCCATTGTTGGAGGCGGTCCGCAGAAACCTCTTCTAAGGAACGGACCACGACGTCCGCGTAAGGTTGAAGTTTCTCGGGCGGAAACGTATTGGCCACGGCTAGCGCCAGCCCACGCGCTGCGCGAGCCGCTTTGAGCCCGTTGATGGAATCCTCGATGATGGCGCAATGCTCAGGTGGAAGGCCGAGCCGCTGGGCTGCACAGAGAAAAATTTCGGGGTTGGGTTTGCCGCGATGAAAATCTTCTCCGCTTACGATCAGCGGGAAAAGGGACTCGATGCCCGCGCTGCGTAGGTTGAAAAGAATTTTCTCGCGCGAGCCAGAGCTGGCCAAGGCGTAAGAAATACCACGCTCGCGTAATTGGGCAATGAGCTCACGCACACCGGGAAATGGTCGCAAGGGCTCGCGTCGAGCGAGTTCAAAATAGAGTTCTTTCTTTCGTGCTGAGAAACGCTCGAGATCCAGATCTGCGTGGTAAATTTCGCGCATGGCCCGAATGATGTCTGCATCGGTCAGGCCGCAATACTGCCAATCGTCCTCCTCGCGCAGGTTCACGCCCTGTTCGCGAATGGCCTGGCGATAGGCAAGAAGGCTAATGTGCTCGCTGTCCACGAGCACGCCGTCGTTGTCGAAGATGACACCAAATTTCACAGCACGCGCCACGAGTTCATCACGATATCGTTGAAAGTCACTGCCACAGCGAGCGCGATGAGCAAGATAATAAATGTCTGGTAGATGCGTGCGAGAAACCATGCGGGCAATGGCCGTCGGATAATGGCTTCGATTGTGGCGAAGAGGATATGGCCGCCGTCGAAGACAGGCAGCGGCAGAAGGTTCGTCACGGCCAGGATGATGTTGAACATCGCGAAGAAGTCGAAGAACCACTTCCATCCGCGCTTGGCTGCGTCGTAACCAAAGCGCGAGATAGCGACCGGTCCTCCCACGTTTTCGCGCACGGTTTGGAAGTTCGAGCGCAAGATATCGCCAATCGTGTATACGTAGCCGGTGGCGATGACCCATGTGCGGGTGAATGCGTGAACAAGGGCTTTGTGTGGCGGGAGTTGGAACTTCTCCGTGAGCGGCTGGCTGAAGACGATGCCAATCTGGCCGCGCGTGGGCTTCTCGGGGTCGGGGCGAACAGGCACTGCAACCGTGATGCGTTCCTTGCGATGCTCTTTGGTCGGGCGCTCCACCGTGACTTTAATCTCTTTGTTCAGAGATTTGCGGATGTATTCGGTGGCCTGAAGGCGTGTGGCGATTGGCTGATCATCAATGGCCACAATCATGTCGCCAGGCTGAAGACCTGCCTTATCTGCGGGAAGATTTGGCAGGACCATGCCGATAAATGGAGCGGAACGCGGTTCGCAGGCCAACGCCGGCCAATGATAGCCAGCCGCGGCGATCGGATGCACGTCGAGCTCGCGTACCTCTTCGCCTCGTGCGATCTTGACGGGGATCGCCTGACGCACTCCAAGGGCACGTTCAGCGATGTTGGCTGCGTCGGTCACACTGCGCACGCGGCGTCCGTCCACGGCCACAAGGCGATCTTCATCGGGCGAGAAATTCGGAATCAGCCATGCGCGCACAAGCAGCGATTGTGTGGTAGCGTCGCGCTCTAGCGTCACGGGGACCGCTTTCGCCTTGTAGGCGCCGGCGTAGCGAGAGAATTCATTCAGAAAATCGACGTAACTTTTTATCGATTTATCACTGACAGCGACAACCCGATCGTTTGCTCGCAGCTCCACGCTGTCGGCGACAGCGGGGTCGATTTTTTCGATGTGGGCCGGGATTGGAGAGGGCGCCTTGTAGCCGATGAGCGCCATGAGGAAGAAAACCACCACGGCCGTGAGCAGGTTGTTAATGCAGCCCGCACTGAAAATGAGCAACTTTTGCCAGTAGGGCTTTCTTCGCAACGCCTGCATTTCTTCGAGCACGGAATTGCTGAGCGATGCAGCTGGTTTCCCCGCGCTATCGTCGCCTTTCTCGCCGAGCATTGCTTCGACGTCCGGCGAAAGCACACCACGCAATTTCACGTAGCCGCCAAAGGGAATGGCGCTGAGGCAATACTCGGTTTCGCCCCAACGACGCCGCCACAGCTTGCGCCCAAAACCGATACTAAACGTCTCCACGCCGACGCCGAAGAGCTTCGCGAAAAAGAAGTGGCCGAACTCGTGAACGAAGATAGCCACGGAGAAAAGAACAATAATGCCTAAAATGCCACGCAGGAATTCCATCGCCAAAGAATTAGCCTCGAAGGGGGCACCTTGTTCGCGAGAAAATCCCGCCGCCGGCAGCGGCTGCCTCGCGCACTGAATGGCGAGACGAGTAAAAAACACATACGCTCCCTGCAGCCAGCAAGGAGCGCATGAACAGACCCGCGTAAATGTGCAGGCAATGCGGCCAGGCTTTTAGCCGCGTTTCGACTCTTTTTTCCCGGGCGCTTTGGCTTTTGCCTCGCCCTTCTGACCGAGCCAGCTCATCATCGAGCGGAGCTGCTCGCCGACCTTCTCGATCGGGTGCTCAAGTCCCTGCTTTTTCAGCGCACGATAGACGGGCCGGCCGGCTTGATTCTCGAGGATCCATTCGCGTGCGAATTCGCCGCGCTGGATCTCGCCGAGAATTTTGCGCATCTCGGCCACCACGTTTTCGTTGATGATACGTGGTCCGCGCGTAAGATCGCCGTATTCGGCCGTATCGCTGATCGAGTAGCGCATGTTGGAGATGCCTTTTTCATAGATGAGATCCACGATGAGTTTCACTTCGTGGCAGCACTCAAAGTAGGCGATCTCGGGCTGATAGCCGGCGTTGACAAGTGTTTCAAAGCCCTTCATGATAAGCTGGGTGAGTCCGCCGCAGAGAACCACTTGTTCGCCAAAGAGGTCGGTTTCGGTCTCTTCTTTGAAAGTAGTTTCGAGAACACCCGCGCGAGTGGCGCCGATGGCGCGTGCGTGTGCCAGAGCCAGTTGTTTGGCTTTGCCCGTTGCGTCCTGCTGGATAGCGATGAGTGCAGGCACTCCACCACCCTCGACAAAGACGCGTCGCACGAGATGCCCTGGCCCTTTTGGGGCCACCATGTAAACATCTACGTCGGGCGGCGGCACGATGGTGCCGAAATGAATGTTGAAGCCGTGCGACCAGACAAGCGCTTTACCGGGTTTGAGTCCTTGCTTGATTTCCGCCTGGTAGACCTTGGGCTGGAGCTCGTCGGGAAGGAGGATCTGAATGACGTCGGCTTTGGCCGCAGCATCCGCCGCACTTAGCGGCTTGAAACCGTGCGATTTCGCCAGATCGTAATTTGGTGTACCGGCCAGTTCGGCCACCAGCACTTCGACGCCGCTGTCGCGCATGTTTTGCGCCTGGGCGTGGCCCTGGCTACCATAGCCAATGATGGCCACTTTTTTTCCGCGCAAGGGCTCCAAGCTGGCGTCCTTGTCGTAGTACATCTGCACCATGAGAAAAGATTTCCTTTCCTAAAATCGTTATTGATTCACCGTGAAGACCGGTCTGCTGCGGTGTCAAAGAATTTTGTGGCACCCATAAGCGAGGGACAATACTCTGCGGCGGCAGCGCGTGATGGCCGCGTCATGATGTGGCGGGGCGATGCGACGAGGAACATCAGTTGCGCACCTGCTCGGCAATCCAGCGTTCCTGAACTTTTTTCAGAGCGATGCCGTACACTTTTTCGAAGGCGGTGTCGAAATCCTCTTCGCTGTTTGCAGCCATGCGCGCCAGCCATTGGCGCAGCTTCTCCGCGCTGTAGCGTTGGCGCAGCGCCGCGAGAAAATATTTCGACAGCAGGTAAGCCTGCTCGGCTTCTGCCTTCGAGCGAAAATCGCGGAACGAATCGCGCAGCGCTTCAAAGGTGAGATCGCCATTGGCCAGCACCGCGCGCATGCGTTTCTGCTCACGCTCGTTTTGGGAGAATTGGGGCTCCATGAGCTGGGCTAGTCCCTCGTGGAACCAGGCCGGCAATGCTTGGCGGATGTTCATTGCCAGCAGCGCATGCGTGTATTCGTGAAAGAGAAGATCGCGCACCTGGGCGGGCGTGTTTTGCATGTCCTCGGCTTTCAGGCGCATTTTGCCATCGTAGATGCCTGTGGCCCAGCCTGGCAGTGCCGAGATACGGTAAAAATCGTCAGCATGGTAGATTTTTACATTCACGCTGCGCGTGGGGCGTAGCCCCAGCGTTTGCGAGAGCGTGTCGTGCGCATCGTCGAGCATGGCCAAGACATCCTGAATGCTCACGCCCGCGGAGTAGGGCACATATTGCACGCGAAACCGGCCCAGCCGGTCGCGAATCTCACGCAGTTGATCCTCTACCTTCGATTCTTTTTCAATCATCGAAAGGCGTGAATCGAGGTAATCGCCGTGTTCCTTGGCCAGGTTGCGAGCCGCCGAGTAAAACTGTTTAGCTGTGGCATAATCGTTGATATCATAGGCGATGTCGCCCAGATAGATCATCGCCACCGCATTTTTCGGATTGAGGGCCAGCGCCTGACGGAATGTCTCCGCTGCCGAATCCAGCTTGTTTGCCTTGAGCAGCTCCGAGCCCCAGACTGTCAGCAATCCCGCGTAGTTCGAGCGGATGCTTTGGCCGATACTTTCATCCTGCAATTTGTTCAGCCACTTTGCGGCTTGCTCGAAAAATTGCTGGGCCTTGAGGAATTCCTGCGATTTCGAATGGGCCACGCCAAGGTTGTTGAGCGTGGCCACGAGGTTGCGCACCACGATGGCGTTATCCGGTTCGATGGCCAGGGCGCGCTCGTAAAACGCGATAGCTTCAGCTTCTTTGCCCTGTTGTTCGAGGTCGAGCGCTTTTGAATTAAAGGCCACGGCAAGGTTGTGGCGGATGACCGGATCGTCGGGTTTGGCATCGCGCGCCTGACTCAAGTACTCGATGGCGCGGTCGTATTGCTTTTGCTCGAGCGCTTGGATGGCGATGTTGTTCTTTTGGATGGGCTCGTACATCCTCATGGCGTAAGGCAGGCTCGCCACCGCGGCCACGAGCAGCACGACGTAAAGGCCATGCAGCAACCACTTGCTCATGTGCAAGAAAAACAGTCCTTGCTGCGTATTTATTTCTCCAAGGCAGCGACTGTAGCTGCGATGTACGCGCGTAGGGAGGCCGAGGTGCCGCACTCCCGGCACACGGCATGGCCACGGTGCGCGGGGCAACGGCAACTTTCCCGCCCACCCTCTCCCCAGGCACATGCTTGCGCCGCCAGCATCTCCGGCGTTTCTCACGGCTAAGTAAGAATGCGGCGGGAGCAGTCAGTGAATCGGGGCGGGACGCCACGAGAGCTCCGCTGCGACGGCTCTTACTTTTCCTTCATGGGTGCCGCGGGCGACGTCTCACCGGTTTCGTGCGCCACCGTGGGCGACGTCTCCTCGGTCTCTTCCGCCGGGCCTTTCATTTCTTTTTCCACGGTGATCACGCGGATCCCGTTCTGCTCAGAGAACGTCGCCACAGTTTGGTGGCGCTGTGGCACCTCGATGATGTCAATCGTATTCACTACCGTGGGGTCGAGCGGCTCGAGGGGACGGCGGGTGGGCATGCGCGAAATTGCTCGCACGACGTCGAGGCCGCCGATCACCTTCCCGAAAATTGTAAACCGGCCCGTAAAATCCGGCAGCGGCACCAGCGTGATAAACCAACGGCTTCCGTTTGATTTATCGCGTCCGCTGTTGGCCATGGCTAGCATTCCGGGCGCGTCGAATTTCAAATCCGGCGAAATCTCGAGATCAAGGGTGTAGCCAGGGCCGCCGTAGCCCTTGTTCGTTGGGTCGCCGCCATCAATCTCCACATCCTTGACGATGCGGTAAATCGCGGTGTTGTTATAGAGCGGCTTCGAGCTGGGTACCTGGGTGATCGGATGCGTCCACTCTTTCTTGCCAGTGGCAAGGCCGACAAAATTCTCCACCGTTTTGGGCGCCTTATCGGGGAACAGCTTCACAATGAAATCGCCCGCCGTCGTATGGAACACGGCATAGGTGCCCTCGGCCAGTGTCAGGGGCTGGGTCACAATTTCGTCCTGGGGGTTGCCCCACAAGAAGCTCAGCGTGGCCGTGGTAGGTGCGGCGGCCCCCCACCCTGCCACGAGCAGCGAAGCTAGCATCGCGGCAACTCGCTTCATCATGCGTTATGCCTCCGGTTCACGGTATCTAGGGGTTAGCAGCGCCAAAACGAAATGCCAAACGCAAGAGCTTTTCAGCGGGAGGGCGCAAATTCCTGTCAGAAAAGAGCAAAGTGGCCACGCCATGAGCGCGCCCAAAGGCAGAGGACGGGTCGCCCGCAATGCCGATCACAAGGCGGAAGCGCTCAGGGCCTACTCGCTTTGGCGGAAGGCCGATCAAAGCCACGTCCTGGGCAGTGACGTCGCGGCGCCCGTGGGGCCGCCGGCCCCAGACACGGAAACGGGCCAGATCGAAATTGCACCAGAGCGGTACGGCAACATGAGCGCACCCCAATGGCTAAGGTCATCAGACATCGTGCTCAGCAAACCGCACATGAAGAACTCAACCGCACGTGCAAGGTGCTTCGAGAGAGAGCGGTTGGAAAAAGCGTCTAGCGGACGATCGTGGCCATGTGAGCAGTAGAGATGGGGTGCCAGAGGTCGTGCGGTTGCCGACTGTGGATTTTTCTCGCAGACGTGAGCAATCGCGTAACGCAGAGCCCAGGTGGTTGCGTGCTCCCACGCGCAATGGCGCAGGGGCTCAACTACACTACAGCCCTAACCGCGAAACATCCGCGGAAACACGAAGTTTTTCCCGCACCTCCACGTCCCTCGCGATCACCGAATCAATCCCCAACTGACTCGTCCAATTATGCAGCGGGGGGGCTGCGTCACGCGTCTCAGCCGGTCTCGCCAAAAAAAAAAAAACAAAACTCAGGAACATATTCGGACTCAAATTGTCCTATACAAGGACGCGATCGGCGCGGTACAACGGTGGGTCTGCATCACGATGATTAGGCCGACCGATCGCTGGGAACCGGGGACCACCACCTTGGCCCGAGACACCACGATGTGACCAGCCACACCCTACAGCACGCCGATCCCCCCGGTTCCCAACTCTCTCTGTGTCTCTCTGTCTCTCGTTTCTCTCTCTCTCTTTTTTTTTTTTTGATCAGTAGCTAAGGGCTCTACTCTGCCTTTTACACCCACACCGTAAGTCTTACCTTCTTTCTTGGGGTAACCATTCTAAGTCTGTAACTAACTTCTTGCTATGGATTGAGGCGCTCTTGGTTACGGTAGAGTTTCCCTTTACCCCTACGATGGCACCGTTATGGATTGACTCCGGGGCGCTTGGAGACGCGCTTTTCGAGGCGGCAGCGGCGCGCGGCCAGGTCGCGC
>JBMFRB010000015.1:0-22132 GCA_049968255.1 Candidatus Sumerlaeaceae bacterium
ATAGGCGTGGGCCATTAGCGTAGCTCCCACCGGCGGCAGGTGTGTGGTTGCCTACCCCGCGGATCCATGCCGCTCTTATAATGATTCCCTCGGATCACGACTGCCTCCACGCGCCGATTGCTCGCGCCCATGCCATCAGCTGCTCGCGCTTCTGGCTTTGGTCCGAAGCAACTTGAATTGGCCTTCCTCGGCCATCGAACACAATGCCCACCTTCCCCCCCCACACGCGCCGCTCCACGCGACGCCCGCGTCCGGCCCCCATATCCATCCCGCGAGCCGGTGCAATCACAAGCTTCGCTTCAGCACCCTCGGGCAGCTCCACGCGCTTCAGCTCTCCGCCATGCAGCACAAGCTCCTGCGCAGCGTGGCCCGCACGCTCGATTCTTGCTTCAAGCACGAGGCGGCCGGGCTTTATCCGGCCCGCGGGCGCCACCACGGCTCCCAGCGGCACGAGACAATCGCGCCAAAATACCTCCATCGCCGCTTCAGGCGCTAATTCACCCAAGACCCCAAGATGCGGCATCATAAAAATGCTGTCCACAGCAAGCTGCGTGACTCCTAACGGCTCGAAGGCATCAATCATCATGAGAGCAGCCTGCTCGCGTAGCGGCGCGTGGCTAAGCACCCCCCCGCTCCCAATGATGAGATCGAGCTCCATCATGTTCACCAGCGTTTGTCCGGAGGAAGTCTGCGCAAAGGCGTCGGCGACCGTGCGCCGCATTTGCACGCCCTTGAGCGTGGTGGCAAACTCTTTGTGCTGCTGTAGCGACAGCCTCAGCGCCTCGCGCGCAAGCGCCTGCTCGATGACGAGATCTTCGACTAACTGGGGGATGGTTGTCGGACGAATGATCTTATTCTTCACGCGGTTGCGAATTTCTTGCTCTGGTAAATCCACCCAGCTCCAGCGCGCCACATTCGCGAAACCTGCGCTCGTCAGCACATTGCCCACGCTGTAGCTCATGCCAAGGTTCGCACTCACTGTGCGGTTGAACTTGCCCCGAAATACCGAGAACACATCCGTGGTGGCCCCGCCGATATCCACTCCCAGAACGCTGATGCCACGCTCGCGCGCCACAATCTCCACTAGCTTGCCCACGGCGCCTGGTGTGGGCATGATCGGCGCATCCGTCATTGTTTTCAGTTTGTCATAGCCAGGCGCTTGCGCCATGACGTGCTCCATGAATAGCTCATGGATGGCATCACGCGCCGGGCCCAGATTTTCGACCTCGAGCACCGGGCGGACGTTCTCCACTTCGTGGATGGCGACAAGATCATCGAGAATCTCCCGCACCACTGGCGCCGCTTGGCGATTGCCAGCGTAAACAAGCGGCAGCCGATAGCCAGAGCCAAGCCGGGCCGTCGGACGCGCTGCCCGCACAAGCTCGGCAAGCTTTGCCACGTGCGACACCGTTCCCCCGTCAACGCCACCGGCCAGCAAGATCATGTCGGGCCGCAGTTGGCGAATCCGTTGAATCTGCTGATAGGGCAAACGCCGATCGTTGCTGCAGATCGTATCCATCACGATGGCCCCCGCACCAAGCGCCGCGCGCTGCGCGCTCTCAGCCGTCATCGAGCGCACTACGCCCATGACCAACATCTGAAGACCGCCGCCCGCGCTCGACGTCGACACGTAGACGTCCACGCCCGCGTCGCCTGCAGCCGGCCGGATGAGTTTTCCGGAGTCGTCGAGCAGCCGCCGCCCCGTCACCTCCTCGAGCTCGCGCACCGCGTTGGCCACGCCCACTGTCACGTCGTCGAACGGCGCTTCCACCGTTGTTGGCGCTTCGCCGCGTGCCACTAAACGATAGCCCTCCTGGGTGCGCGCGATCAAAATCGCCTTGGTCGTCGTGCTTCCGCAATCTGTGGCCAAAATGATGTTCAGCGGCCGCTCGATCGTTCCCGCTCCCTTTTTTCGATTTCCGCCAACAGCAGTTCAAGTGTGCCTCGGTCTTCGAGCGCCGTGGCCACTTCCTCCCAGCTGCGTCGCTCAACAAAAAGCGAAGCTAGAGGCGCCAGCGCGTGCATCGTCTGCGACGCCACAAAATTTAGCGGCCGCATCGCCTCAAAAAGGAAAATAGCCGGCGCGCTCAGGTCGCGCTCACAGATGCGCTCCGCAAGTCTTTCCACCCACGGCGGCGACGTAAGCCTCGCTGTTTTCTCGCCACCAGACTCGGGGCTTCCCGCTATTGGCGTTGCCTCTTTCGCTGCGTTCATGGCATGCGCACCCATTCACGAAAGCGGAATCATTTTTTCAACATCAATGTTGGAGGGCATAGTCCCGCGCCGCAAAGTGAAAAAACGAATAACTTGTGTTGGGCGTTGAATAAAATAGTACTGCATTGGTTCTCATTTATGGCTACTCAAATGGGTCGCCAAAAACAATGAAAAAACAGAGGAGTTCGCTTATGAAGAAACACGAAGCTCTCCGCGTCAAGCTTGTTTCAAGCGCTGCACTTCTTGCCGTTGCGGCGGGTGTTATCAACTTTGTTTCACCGCAAGTGGCTTTCGCCGGCGAACATGACCAAAAAACCACACACACTGCTCACATGTGCGTGGTCGACACAGCGAAAAAGGCCGGCCAATTCAACACGCTTCTCGCCGCGCTCAAGGCTGCAGATCTCGAATCCGTCCTCCGCGGCGATGGCCCTTACACGGTTTTTGCTCCCACGGACGAAGCGTTTAAAAAGCTGCCAGAAGGAACGGTTGAGAACCTCCTGAAGCAGGAAAATAAGGACAAGCTCAAGGGCATCCTGCTCTACCACGTGGTGCCTGGTAAGGTCTACGCGAAGGACGTCGTGAAGCTTAGCTCGGCCAAGACAGCCAACGGAAAAGAAGTCAAGATCACGGTGGATGGCGAGAAGGTCAAGGTCGACGACGCTCAAGTGGTGAAGACCGACATCGAGGCACGCAACGGCGTCATCCACGTGATTGACAAGGTCATCCTGCCCAAGGACTAACTCGTCAGCTCGGGACAGTGTTCTCCGCTGAGCACTTCTCGTACCTGAAGAAAAGAAATGACCCACAGAGAGGAAAGCCGGATAGAACCACTGAATGACCGAAAGGGCCGAGCGATGCTCGGCCCTTTTTTTATGCCTTAGCGTCTCAAGCGAGACGCCGCTACCTCCGCTCCCCCACAGCGCAACGAAATGTTTTCAATTCCTGGGTTTCGCCATCGCACAGATAACCATTTATAACCCCACCACGTTGCTGCTCGGCTTGCCTCGTGAGCATCAAACCGTATGACTGCGCAATGCTTGTCCGTGCCAGCCACTCAGCTCAGGCGATAGCTCGGATCATGCTTGCGACACCTCTATGTTTTTCCAGGCAGTCCAAGAAGAAGTTTGAAGGGCACGCCCGATACCACTTCTTGAGCGAAGACGTGAATCGAGTTGCGTCGAATTCCCCCTTCTCGAGCTCGCGGACCGAGCAACTCGCCTCAGGCCGGCCGCTCCCACTTCTGTGCCTGCTTGCGAGCCCACTCATCTGCTGCCATGATTTCCTCTAGCGATGCTGCCGCCTGCCCCTCGTGCGCATCAAGCACGTTCCGGATGATTTCGGAAATGGCCACAAATGGGATTTCTTCCTTGAGGAAGCGCGCCACCGCCACTTCGTTGGCTGCATTGAGCACCGTAGGATAGGTACCCCCAAGCCGCGCCGCTTCGTAGGCATAAGCCAGGCATGGAAAGTTCACCAGATCCGGCGCCTCGAACGTCAAACGTCCTACGCTCACAAAATCGAGCGGCGGAAATTTGTTCGCCACTCGCTCGGGGTAAAATAGCACGTTTTGAATTGGCAGGTACATGTCCGTTACGCCGAGCTGCGCGATGATCGAGCCGTCGACGAATTCCACCATCGAGTGGATCGTGCTCTGCGGGTGAATCACGACTTCGATGCGCTCCACCGGGACATTGAAAAGGTGGTGAGCCTCAACGACCTCGAACCCCTTATTCATCAGTGTGGCGCTATCGATGGTGATCTTCGGCCCCATGCTCCATGTGGGGTGGCGCAGCGCCTCTTTGCGCGTGATGGCCAACAGACGTTCGCGCTTGGCGCCGCGAAAGGGCCCCCCCGAGGCCGTGAGCACGATGCGCCGCACCGCCTCGCGGCCGCCGCACGCCAAACATTGGAAAATCGCGTTATGTTCGCTATCCACCGGCAGGATCGCCACACCGCGGCGCTGCGCCAGCTGCATCACCAGATGGCCGGCCGTCACCAGTACCTCTTTATTCGCCAGTGCCACCGTGCGTCCCAGCTCGATTGCCCGCAGCGTAGGTACGAGGCCCACAAACCCCACTGTGGCCACGAGCACGAGGTCGGCCTCGTAGCGCTCGACGAGTTCCGTAAGTCCCTCGCGTCCCATATGCAGCGCCGCGCCACTCGTCTGGGCGATGTGGCGTGCCTCGTTGGCCTTCTCCTCGGCGCAAACGCAGATCGCCTGGGGACAATGCCGCTTTGCTTGCTCCGCCAACAGTCCCGTCTGGCAATTTGTGCTCAGGGCCACCACCTCAAAGGCACCGGGAAAATCCTCGATCACCTGCAGTGTCTTAGTCCCGATCGAGCCCGTGGAACCCAAAATGATCACTCGTTTTGGCATCGTTTCTTTTTCAGTCACGTCTCATGAGCTATTTTTAGCCAATGTGATACCTGCTTGGCTTAGCGGTGAGCGCCTTCGCATCCTTCGCAAAGAGCCACCGCACAAAATTCCGCCCTTTCCGACCACACGAAGCATTAGACGCAAGGACTCTCCGTCCTGAACTGTAAAAGCGATCATCAAAAAAAGGCCCAGAGATTACCGTTCTTGCGATTCAGCCCCATCTGGCCAACCAGCGTGCAGCTAGCTCGCGTCTCACGCACGAACATCTCGCGGCACGCGTCTTTGCACGGTCAACCACAAATTCCCGCTCTCGGCTAGGACAGCTGGTATGTCGAGCCCTGGACACACACGCATGCGTCCAAGCCGAGGCGGAAGAAGGCCGGTTGACAGCCACAATCCCGTCGTCTGCCCTGCCCCAGCTCACCTATGCAAAAAAAAACAAACTGCGCGCCGCACGGCAAGCGAGGGGCGGCCGCAGAATAATATAACAATGTGCAGGGAAGGAGTTCCCCCGGTCGGAGCGTCCTCGCAAGCGGACAAGAATCGCTCGGCAGGGAGGGTCCTCGTGCGCCAAGGCACCCCCCGTAACGCAACTTTCAGAGCGCTCCGAGCAAGCGCAAGGCCCGAAGGAAACCATGCAAGGAAGACATGGTGCACATCCCTGGGGCCATAGCCTGGCAACGCGGCACTGGGGTGGAGGCGCCACAAGCCGCGGAGTGAACCCACTACCACAACATTTTGCCCTTAGCTTCAGCAACGTGTGCAATATATTGTAGGACAAAATCGCGCCGTTGTCTTTTTCTCCTTGCGTAGCCCGGGATGTGAAACGGAAAATTCGTAAACGAAGAGACAATGCCGGCGTCCGTTTTCAGAATGATTTTTATGTGCCGCCTCGCGCGGGACCCCGGCATAACGGCGCAAAAGGTGCTTTTGCCAGGCACGCCGAACATGCGAAGGGCTGTGGCGCCCGTGGCAAACTCTTGCAACGGACGCCGAAAGGAGAGATGTTGTCACGATGGTCATAAGTTTGCACTGAGCTAGATCATGGGTAAGCGCCGCCGCGCCGGAGTGAGGCACAGCGTGCTCGTGGCCGCTAAGCGGGGCAGCCGCAGCAGAAAACCGGTTACTCGCGCAGTTCCTAAGGGTTGTGCAGTTGCGTACGATTGTGGCGAAAGGACTGCCCCTTGCATAAAGGAGATCGAACACGTGCACCATCGTTGGGAAAGAAAAGGGCAGAACAGCACGGCGGGCGATGGCGCGCGGAGGATCTGGACAAAAAAGCAAAAGTTTACGCAGATGTGGCAACGAGGTGGATAAGCTGACATGCAGTTTTTCAAGCGACTGGAGCTTCAGGGGTTCAAGAGCTTCGCAAACAAAACGGTGGTCGAGTTTCTGCCGGGAGTGACCGTGATTGTGGGGCCTAACGGCAGCGGAAAGTCGAACATTTTCGACGCTATCCGTTGGGTGCTGGGCGAGCAAAGCGCGAAGAGCCTGCGCGGTACGCGCATGGGTGATGTCATCTTCAATGGTTCCGCCTCGCTCAAGGCCACGGGGCTGGCAAAGGTTGAGCTCGTGCTGGATAACTCGCGCCGTCACTTGCCGATTGATTTCGACGAAGTCAGCATCGCGCGTCACCTCTATCGCACGGGCGAAAGTGAATACCTGCTGAACCGCACCGCATGCCGCTTGAAGGACATCGCGACGCTGCTCATGGATACGGGCATCGGCACGGATAGTTATTCGGTGCTCGAGCAAGGACGCGTGGACGCCATTATCAATTCGCGTCCATTGGAGCGGCGCATGCTCTTCGATGAAGCCGCAGGCATCTCAAAATACAAAACAAAGAAAGAAGAAGCGCTAGCAAAACTCCAGCGCACAGAGGAGAGCCTTGTGCGGCTGGCGGACATCATTGCAGAAGTGCGCCGTCAGATCAACTCGCTCAAGCGCCAAGCCGCAAAGGCCGAGCGCTACAAGCGCCTGACGGCTGAGCTGGATTTGCTCGAGAAGGAACTCTTGGCACGCCAGTATCGCGCCCTGCTCGAGGAAGTCGCGGGCGTGGAGGCAAACTACACAACGCTTGAGCAACGAGTGACGGGCCTGCGCCAGCAGATGGCGCAACTGGAAGAGAAGCAGGAGGCCGTGCGGCGCAAAAGCGAGGAAATCCACGCCGAATTTGAGCAGGTACGCGTGGAATCCTTCGCCGTGGGGACACAATTGGCCCAGACGCAGAGTCAGATCGAGTTGCTCGAACAGCGAGACGCCGATGCGCAGAGTCGTGCTTCCACGCTCGAACGCGAAATGCAGGCGCTTCGTGAGCGCCTCAATCAAATTCAGGAGCAACTTGCACAATTGCAGCGCGAACGCGATGATCACCGCGCCGTGGTGGCTCAGCTGGAGGAGGACTATCGTGTACGCAAAGCCGAGCACGACGCGCTGAAATCGCAATGCGACGCAGCGAGCGTGGAGGCCATGGAGTTGCGCCGCAAGATCACCGAGCTGCAAGGACGCAAGGCCACGCTCGAGAGCCAACGCCAAGTGGCGCACGCCATGGAGGCCAAACTGCGCAACGAGTTGGAACAGTGCGAAGCGGACGAGCGGGCTTTGGCGCAGCAGATGGAGGCACTGGCGATCGAGCGCGAGGAGCGGCAGGCCGCGATGGAGGATGCGCTTCAGCTTCTCGAGGCCCTAAAAGCAGACCTCGGCGCAAAACGCGATGAGCTGGCCGTGGCCGAGAACGAACTACAAAAGCTGCGCGGCGAACTCTTTGAGCTCCAGCGCCGCGAACAAGTTTGCCGTTCGCGCCACGATGCCCTGGTCGAGCTACAAGAGAATTTCGAAGGCTACTATGGCGGCGTGCGCGAAGTCATGCTGCGCGCAAAAGCTGGTGAGCTGCGCGGCATCGTGGGCGCTGTCTCGACACTGCTCGAGGCCTTGGATGAACACGAACTGGCCATCGAGGTGGCGCTCGGTTCCCAGGCGCAGGACATTGTAGTGGAGACGGCTGAACACGCGAAAACCGCCATCGAGTGGCTGAAGAAAAGCGGCCGTGGCCGAGCGACATTCTTGCCACTTGATCTGATCGAAGCACGCGAGCAGCCGCCGCGTTGGAGCGAAATGCGCGGGCGAGCGGGCGTGATTGGTCTGGCCTCGGAACTCGTGCGCTACGACGCTCGCCTTGAGCGTGCCGTTAGCTATTTGCTCGGCGGTGTGGTGGTGTGCCGCGATCTCGACACCGCTGTCGAGCTCAAGCGGCAAGGTTTCCGTGCCCGGTTCGTCACGCTCGAAGGCGAGCTCGTGGTGCCGCAGGGTGCCATGACTGGCGGGAGTGTGAAAAGCCAGGGACTTCTGCACCGCACGCGCGAGATTCGCAAGCTCGGCGAAGAGCTTGAGAACATCCGGCAGCGCGAGAAACTAGCGGCTCAGCAGGCTGAGAATGTGGCACAGCGCCTCAAGCAGTTGCGCGAGGTGCACGACAAGCTCGTGCGCTCGGCGAATCAGCAAGAAATTGAGGCTGCTCATGCCACAAAAGACTTCGAAATTGCCGAGCAAAAGTTCGCCGAAAAAGCAAAAGACGTGGAGGCGCTGGCGCGTCGTCGCACAGAGATCGAGACGGAGATTGCCAAACATCGCCACAGTCAGGAGCTGGCTTTGGGGGAGCTGACACAAATCACGGAGATGACACGCGACACCGAGGAGCGGTTGAGTGCGATCGAAACGCAGACGAGCTCGCAGCAGCAAGAGCTGGCGGCCCACGGCCGCGAGCTCAACGACCTCGTGGTGCGCATGAGCACGGCGCGCGAACGCCTACACGCGTGCGAAGATAAAATTGCTGGGCTCGAAAGCGAGCGCCTGCGCGTGATGGCTGAAGAAACAAGCCGCCGCACGCAACTCGATGATTTGCGCGAGCAACAGCAGCAGGCGCAGGTGCGAATCGAAGACTTGCGCAAGCAAGTCAACGAACTGCAGCAACGCCAACGCGCACTCGACGAGCGCCTTACCCACGAATCAAGCCGCAAAGAAACAATCGCCCTCGATCTGTCGAAGCTCGGCGAACGCGTGCACGAACTGCGGCGCGACCTGCACGAGGCAGATAATGCATTCCACGAAGAAGAGCTGCGCCGCGCTCACCTCACAGAGCGCTTGCGCTTATTCGAGCAACAGGCCCAGGAAAAATTCCATCTCACACCAGCAGAACTGTTGGAGCAGCTGGATCAGCAATGGCAGCGAACAGCCGAAGAAAACCGGAAACCCTCGATTGAGGATCTTGAGGAGGAAGGCAATGGCTCTGCCTGGGACGTGACGGAGATGCCAGTGGCGCCGACGTCGCTCGAGGAGATCGGACAGCGCATCGCCACGTTGCGCGAAAAGATTGAAAACCTTGGGCCGGTTCACATTGGGGCGATTGATGAGTACAACGCCTTGGTGGGCCGCTACGAATTTCTCACGCGGGAAGAAAAGGACCTGCAGACGGCGAAGGCACATCTCACCGAAGTCATCCGAAGCATTGATCACACAACCACACAGATGTTTCTCGACGCGTTCGAGCAGATTCGCCAGAACTTCCAGGAAATGTTCCGGAGGTTATTTGGCGGCGGGCGCGCCGACCTTCTTCTGACCGAGGAAAACGGGGTGCTCGACTGCGGCATTGATATTATGGCACAGCCGCCAGGCAAGAAGCCCACGCACATTTCGCTGCTCTCAGGTGGGGAAAAGGCGCTTACCGCCATCGCCCTGCTCTTTGGCATCTTCATGCGCAAGCCAAGTCCGGTATGCATCCTGGACGAAATTGATGCGCCCCTCGATGATAAGAACATCGAGCGCTTCAAGCAGCTCGTGCGGGAATTCTCCGACGACACGCAATTCATCATCATCACGCACAACAAACAAACGATGGCGCTGGCCAACACAATCTACGGCGTGACGATGGAGGAGGAGGGCGTCAGTCGACTTGTGAGCTTGCGGCTGGATGAATTCGACGATAGCGAATTTGCACGCGAAGCTGTGATCGCCTAACACGTCGTCCGGCTTCGCGGCCAAGCCTCCCGCGCTGAGTCAGTCACATGCAACATGTTTCAGCTTTCGGATCCCGCTTCGTTTGGGGCTTCCGCTTTGTTGAGGACGGAAAACTTAACTTCCTTCCCCATCTTAAAGGTGACCACACGCCGCTCGGGAATGGGGTACACATCCTGTTTCTTCTTCGGATTGCGTCCGATTCGAGATTTGCGCACCTTCGCTTGAAAGACACCAAAATCGCGAATCTCCAGCCGCCCTTTGGTGGCCACAATTTCACGGATGGCATCGCAAATGTCGTCGACAATGCGCACGCCGTCGCGCTCTTGCAATTTGAGTTTCTCAGCGATTTGCTTTGCAATGTCCGCCTTGATCATTTCTCACCGCCTTCCTTTCCCCGGTCTGGTGGACCCTGCGTCGGCCCACAAGCTTACCGTACGAGCACACTCATGCGTAGTGTTCCATGAGCCGCGGTGCAAGGGAAAAGACAACAGGAGAACAATGAAGTTCCCCTGCTTCGAGCACTGGGGAGTCTTTGCGCAGGACATTTGCGCAGCTTGCAGGAGCACATCCTGTTGCAGTATATTTTTTCCCCGCGCGCAGGAGATCTTGCTTTCCCGAATGAGCCCCTCCCTGGCCCTCGGCAGGCCCCAGGGGCCGCAGGCGCCATTTGGGGTGCACAAACCTGTTCATCCCGTCATGCATGTTTGCCAATGTGCAGGCGCTCACAACTGTTCACCTTTTCTCCACCACCGTCAGGGAATAAGTCTTGCGGGAGATTGTCACGCCGTCACCAATCAAAGCACAGAGGAAGTCATTTCATCGCTGGCTGTGGTTTTCTGTTCTTCCACTGAGGGGGAGGTTTTTTCCTCTTCGGCCTTCGTGTCGTGCATCGGTGTGGGAGCTGGTGTGGCCGACGTGCTTTCAGAGAGCGTGAAATCCTTCGGTTCGGGCGTCAACATCTTGCCCTGATATTCTGTGAGTTTGAAAATGTCGGGAGTGTCCGCGCGCTTGGCATAATAATAGGTGACCGAATTTTCCACCTTCGGCTCGCCTAGCAGCAAAGTCACGGTCTTGCGTTTCGCTGGACTTGTCTGTTTGTCCTCGTACGTGACCGTCAGCTTCGACTTCGGTGGATCAAGCCCATAATCGGCAAGTGTGTGGCTGCTATCGAGATCCACAAAGCTTGTGGCGCGAAGGTTTGCGATGCTCGACAAGAACGGATGAATTTTTGTTGTCAGAGCTTCGCGCTTGATCGGCTCGTAGAGCTTCCACACACCTGCCTCTTTTTTCAGGAGCAAGGGCCCCGAGGTCAGCTCGCCTGCAACTTCGACGATAGCCTCCTGGTCGAAGTTGAAAACTCTCTTATCGCGCCAACCTTCGGGCTTATTGAAGACATAGGTGAGGCTCGCGTTCGCGCTTAGAACTTCTTTTTCGCCGGCTTTGCGCACAAATGTGGTGAAAAACGTGGAACCAGCCTTGCCGACGTAAAGATCGGCCAGCACTTTGCCATCGCGACCGAGCACCTTGACGCGCGTTGCGCTTGTCTCGTTCACTTGATAATCTGAATAGTGCTCAGGATTATCGCTCACCACCTCGCCCGTGATCTCCTTCTCTAACGTGGCGAAGAGGCTCCCGATGAGATTCGGATCGGCCTTGTGCTTCTTCTCGACATTTGTGTACCACTCGCCGTCGAGTTTGGCCAGGGTCACAGGTTGTGCCTCGGGCACAGCGATTTCAATTTTCTCCACGGTCGCGGAAGTGATGCCGCTGAAAACTGGCTTTGCAACGGGCGCCGCGCTTTCGAGCATCTTCTCTTCGCTGCGCGAGTACCAGTAGGCAGCCAGACCCAAGAGAATTGCTAAAACCAGAAGTGTCAGCGTGTGCTTCGTGCTCATAGTCTCACCTTTGTGTCGAGTGTTGCGTCTTGTTCAAAATTCTTGCTCCAATCTCGGGCAGAGGCTGGCAGAGAGCTCTCGCCTCCCCTTAGCTTCCATAGATTTCGCGATAGCGCAGGCGCTTGAGCCTGTTGAAGTAGAAGCGCCCGAGCCCAAGGATGATGAGGAGCACGGGGACGCCACCGATAGCAAGCACCTGAGCGGTGATGGCTTCGGTGGGCGTGATGTCGGCCTTGAGCACAGCATTCTGCGCTTGCTTTGAGCGCAGCGAGATCATTTCGCCACCCCGCGTGAGGGCATCGGCCACGTTGAGTAGGAAGAGGGCATTAATCACGCCGTCGCTCGTCGGCGAAATCACTTCGTTGTGGAACGACAGTGGGCAGCTATACACGATAACGGTGGCCTTAGGATCGCTCTCGCGCTTGACTTCGCTGGCCAGCACGGCTCGCGTGGTGCCGTCGTCGTTAGTGAGCACGGGCGGCTCCACCGTGGCGAAACGGCTCTCGAGCTTGCCCTGCGCCATCATGCAAATATTATAACTGTCGCATTCCTGCTTCGCGGGCTTACGAAGCTTCTCCGGCTCGATGGTAAAGAACGATTCCTGGCGCCGCGTCAGGGGCGACGTGCGTGCGAGCACTTCCAGCGACGCACTTGTGCCGCGCGCGCTCGGCCCCACGCTCGATGGATAAATCGTGATGAGCGCGCTGAGGTCTTTGGTGATGATAGACGTGGTGTTGAGATCGGTCACCGCCACGAAGAACGGGTCCGGAGCCCGCACTAAACCCCGCTGTGTGCGGTAGAGCCGCGGCAGGGCTTTGCCCCAGTCCTCGAGCAGGTCGCCGTTGATATGCATGCCGTAAAACTCGAGGATCGAGTTTATGTTAGGAACTTTCGCGGTCGCACGTCCCATCTGCGGGTTGATGTTCACCCCACCAGCAGCCACGAAGAGCTTGCCGCCGTTCATCACGTACTGGTCAATTTTGTAAAGCGCCTCTTCGGACAGGTCCTCGGGCTCGAAGATCATGAGCACATCCACGTCCTTGAGATTCGGCTTCGAGACCTCGACATTCTGGGTCTTGTAGCCCTCCTCTTCGAGATAGCGTGGGACGAGATCATACTTGCCCTGCTCACCGAAGAAAGGATTGCCGGCGGGCGCCATAATTCCCACCGTGGGGACGTTCACTTGCGCGGCCTTGTTGATTGCACGGGTGAGCTGATATTCGACCGACTGCTCGGGCCGCAGCGCAGCCACCGTTTCGGTCTTGCCCTTGTAATCAACCACAAACCCCAGGTAGCCAGCCTTCAAGCTCAGCTCGGTCGTTCCCACTTTTTGCATCGTTTGCTCACGGATGCCCTTGCGCTGAGCCTCTTCTTCAATTTTTGGGTCCGCGCTTGGATCCTTAAAGGTGAAGTGGACCTTTCCACGCGACGCGATGCGATACTCCTGCAAGAGATCAAACAGCTGATTGCGCTGCTCAGTCCAGTCAGGCGGCGTTTCCTGCATCGTCGCGTAGACCGTGATGTTCACGCGATCCTTGAGCGAGGCGAGAATCTTGCGCGTGGCCTCGCTGATGGTGAACTGCTTTCCACGCGTCAGGTCCACGCGCATCCGGCTCTTGCCGGCGAAGAAATTAATCGCCACAAGCACCGCGAAGAAGAGAATCGTCCCAATGACAACGTTTGTTCCGTATTTGAGAGTTCGGTTGCTCACGTTCGTCGTCATAGCTCACGCCCACTTTCTGCTTTCGATGCTGCGGATGTTCAAAAAGAGGAAAAACGCTATGGCGGTCAGGTAGTAAACCACATCCGCCAAATCGAGCACCCCCCGGTAAAGGCTGACAAAATGCGCATAGGGGCTGAAGCGCGCAACGATCTCGCCCCCAGGCAGCAGCTGGTAGATGAATGGAAAGCCAAGAAGGATGAGCCCAAAGCCCAACGCGCAGGCGATGATAAAGGCAATGATCTGATTGCGCGAAAGGCTCGAAGCCCATGCCCCGAGCGCCAACAGCGTAGCCCCCAGCAGCAGCGAGCCAAGATAGCCACACCAGATTGGCCCCCAATCGAGCGGAGTCTTGGGATCGGCGAAATGTTTCACCGTCAGCACGAGCGGGAACGTCAGGACCAGCGCGATGACAAGAAGCACAAGCGCTGCAAGATACTTGCCCACAACAACTTCATGGTCTTTCAAAGGAAGCGTGAGAAGAAGCTCGTCTGTGCCGGACTTTTTCTCTTCTGCCCAAATGCGCATAGCGATGGCAGGCACAAAGAAGAGCAGAAGCCACGGCATAAAAACAAAGAACCCACCCAGGTTCGCCATTTGATTGCGGAAAAATCCGCTCACAAAGAAGAACATCGAGGTTCCCAGGATGTGAAAAATAATGAGGAAAATGTACGCCGACGGCGAGTCGAGATAGCCGCGGAGTTCCTTGAGGAAAATTTTCCAGATGTTTCCCATCGTCTCCCTCTCTCACTGAAAATGTCACAACCTCTGTTGCTTCTACTGCGCGTTCGATGTTTCACTGGTCGAAGTCGTTTCCGCCTCTGTGCTAGGAGCGGTCGACGGGCTCGGGGCAGGCGTGGCTTCGGCGCTGACGGGCGCCGCCGCAACCGGCATTTTCGCCGCCTCCGCCGCAGAGGGCTTCGGAGTGGAAGACACCTCATGTCTTTCGCACCCCGCGAGTGTCGCCACAACGGCGAGTGCCGCCGTAACGCCCACGGCGTCCTGTCGGAATCTGTTCATTTTATCAGTCATTTTTCGTCAACCGTTCAAAGACGTCTTCAAGCGAAGCCATTTCAGGCCGCAGCTCGCTGAGAACCCACTTGTGCGCGGCTGCAGCTTCAAAAAGCCGCTCCGCGAGGATTTGCGGATTCTCGCCCATCACACGCAAACGCACACAACCATTCTCTGTATCGAGCAAGCGCACCTCGCGCACACCTGTCACTTCGGTGAAGCGCTGCTGGACCTCATCGCGCGGGCCGCGCACCCGCACCACGACCGAATTGCCACCCGAGCTCATCGCCATGAGCTGTTCTGGCGTGCCGCTGGCCACAACCTGACCGCGATGAATGATGATGGCGCGGTCGCACGTGGCCGTCACCTCGGGCAGGATGTGGGTCGAAAGAAGAACTGTCTTCTCTTTTCCAATTTCGCGGATGAGTTCGCGGATTTCTTTGATCTGGTTAGGGTCAAGACCGCTCGTCGGCTCGTCCAGGATCAAAATATCGGGGTCGTGAATAAGCGCCTGTGCCAGCCCCACACGCTGGCGATAACCTTTTGATAGCTCGCCGATGGTCTTACCCACAGCGCCCTCGAGGCCAGTGCGCGCCACAACGTCGCGGATGCGCTCAGGCATCTGGCTCCTGGGGATGCCGCGAATGCCTGCAACAAACATGAGGAAATCCACGACCGACATTTCGTGGTAGAGCGGTGTGTTTTCCGGCAAGTAGCCGACGTGCTTACGCACCTCGAGCGAATTCTCGAAGACGTCATAGCCGGCCACCGTGGCTCGCCCAGAATCGGCAGGAATAAAACAGGTGAGGATTTTCATCGTCGTGGTTTTGCCCGCGCCGTTGGGTCCGAGAAACCCGACGATCTCCCCGCGCTGAACCGAAAACGAGACCCCTCGCAGCGCCTGCGTGGGGCCAAAGCTCTTTGTGAGATTTTCAACTTCAATCATAGCGCCTCGCTTTCGGGCTTTTTATCGAACTTATCAAAAGGCAAAATGCAGACAAAATGCCCTCGCTTGCCTAGCATGATTCGTTCCAGAAAATATCCAAAACTGCAGAACGCGGCCTGAACTTCGCGTAGTCTCAAGGGCCATGCGATGAAAGGGATCCTCACCAGCGATGGAGCGTTCGCCGCGGCAGGGGCATTTTTATCGACGCATTGTGACAAATTGTCGCGCACGTGCGCTCGTGTGTTTCCCTTTGGCGCGTCACGAAGAATTTTTCCTTCTCCCCAGGAAAAAGGCAATCAGGCGCGCGAGCATGGGGGAACGGTTGAGGCTCTCGAGTTCAACGACGGCCGGGCGAAAGTGAGGAGCAAGTTGAAGAGCGGTTTCAAAACTGCGCCGCGCTAGCTCCCATTTTGCCAACCCGAGCTGCGCCCGTCCGAGCCGATACCAAAGCGCTGCCTCCGACGAGTTGAGCGATGTGGCTGTGGAAAGGTATTTTTCGGCCAGTGCGTAGCTGCGCCGCTCGAGGTAAAAGAGGCCAATGTGAGCAGGGATGCGCCAGTCATCCGCCGGCCGCATGTCCATTGCCTTTTCCATGCAGAACGGCGCGTTGGCATTCTGTGCTAGCGCTAGCACTTGCCCCCGGAAAAACCACACCCATGGATCGCTTGCCTTGCGCTCCATTGCGAAATCCGAGCACTGAAGGCCGCGGTTGACCATGCCGTGATGAGCGTAGACAAGACCTTGAAGCGCGGCGATGCGCCCCTCCTCGGGGAAGAGCTCGACGGCGCGCCGCACCCATGCCAACGCCTCGCGCTTTTCGCCCTCAGCCAGAAGGGCCAGGATTTGCCCTGTCCAAGCATCGACGTGCGTAGACTCTACCTGTGCGGCTCGCGAAAAAAGCTGTAACGCTCGCCGATAGTTGCCCGCGAGAAACTCACGCTCCGCACTGAGGCAATAGTAATTGGCGTCGTAGGACAGTTCCTCCTCAGCGGCGGCCATGGGCGCGCCGGCAGTTGGCTGCTCAGGCTTCTTTTTGTCTGCGGCTTGCGATGTTTCGAGCTTCGAGAAACGTCCCATGGCGGTCCGTGAATCCTCTGCTG
This sequence comes from Candidatus Sumerlaeaceae bacterium, assembly GCA_049968255.1. GTDB lineage: Bacteria > Sumerlaeota > Sumerlaeia > Sumerlaeales > Sumerlaeaceae > DRVG01. The sequence goes on from JBMFRB010000015.1 coordinate 16,280, forward strand.
ACCTCTCAGCCCTTGGCAATCTCTATCGCGCTCGCCGGGCGACTATTTCCCTCGCGTTGGCGTCCGATCAACGTTCAACTCTAACGTACAGGCGGCTCCGCCTCACGCGCTCGGTCCCACAGCCTTAGCCAGAGATTATCCGTGTAGCCGAGCTGCCACATCTCGGCGTAACGATACCACTGCGAGTTTTGCGGCACATAGATGCTGTCGTTGATCGGGGCAATGGCGCGTATCGGCTTGAGGTCCTCATTGGAATACAGCACGTAAGCGTTCGGCTGTGTCTCAGGCGTACGGTAGTATAGGATATAAAAATCAATGAAGTTTTGCGAGGCGCCATAGAGCTGCACTCCGAACGCGATCGGCATAAGCATGACAAAGATGAGGCGCCGCACCCGGTTCCAATTGGCAAAAAAGCCAACCGCCGGAAGCATCACGAACGCGTGCGCCATGAAGATGTGGCGCGGTCCCCAACACCAGCCTCCGGCCCAGTTTTGCCATCGCGAGTGAAAGACAAGCAGAAGTGCCACAGCCAGCGCGAAACAAAAAGCCAGGCTAGGAATGCGCCGGCCAAAAGTACGCCAGCCCGCAAGGCCGAAAACAATCGCCGGTGAAAAGAGAAAAACACTTTTGCCGATGCTCATGAAATAGCCGTAGAGCCCAGCCAACAGGGGGGTGCGAAAGCGGATGCCCTCCGGCTGATCAGCGTAAGCACTAGTGAAGGGATTGCCGAAATGTAGCCAATTGAGCCAAATGTGCACGGCAGCGAAAATAAGAGGCCCCACACAGAACGCGACCAGCACACAAAGGAATCTGCGCGTCCGCACATACCGCAGAAGCGCTTGCACGTCGAGCTGGTGTGCGTACAGGTCCCCAGCACTCTCTGTTTCGAGAAACCTAAGGACAAGGTAAAGCCCCAGCGCTGGAGCCACCACTGCTGAATCAAGACGTGTGAGAAGCGCCAAAGCAAATGCGACGCCGGCGACAAAAGTGCGGCGGATCGACAAGCGTTTCCCACCAAAAACCGCAAAAAAGCTGGCAAGGGTAAAGAACGTCGCGAGAGGCTCGGAAAAAAAGGTGCGCGCGTGCGGCAACGCCATCGTGCCAGCGCCATAGGCGAGTGTGGTTAGCCACGCCACTGCCGTGCTCCGTGGGTTGCTCACCGCGAAGGAGCTAGGGGACGGAGGGTGGGGTACTTGGTGCGCTGCGTTGATTTGATCGCAAGGGGATACCGCTGGAGGGGGGAGGTCTCCGTTTGCCGGCCCCTTCGCTGAAGACATGCTCTTCTCATCAGCCGCCTGGCAAAAAAAGTAGGCATGGGCGCGATAGGCAAAGATCCAGAGAAGCGCGCACGTTGCCGCTCCCACAATGCTTCCGAAAAACGACACGGCAAACCGCCGAACAAGCGCCGGACCGGCTTGTCTTTCGGTCTCGGGCACATACATGACCGTCCGAAACCCCAGCGTTGCCTCGGCTTTTTCCGGCGAGACGTGCCGCGCCGCAAAGTCGCCTAACCAATAAAGAGGAACCGCAAAAAGCGAGTTTCCGATGCCGTACTGCGCGTATTCCTTGCCGTCCACCCCGCGGCGAGTGGCGAACGAGCGCCCCTGCGGATCGAGCATGGGTTCCACGCTGAGAGCTCCCCGGCGCGCCAGCGATTCCGTCATGCGGAACATAATTTCCTCGTCTGGCGAGTAAAGGTGCCCGCCACTAGTGGCAACGTAAAGCGTCAGAAAACCGAAGAGGGCTGCTATCGCATGTCGCCTTATCATGACGCGCCACAAAACGCTGCCAAAAGAGGAGCATTTGCAAGTCGTCAATTCATGAGGCCCCTAAAAGGTGGTGCGCTCCACGACGGCAAGACGTGCCATTGATACCTTCCCAGCGGTCCCTCTCGCCTCTCGCAGCGCGTCACCAGCATTTGTCAGAATCGCGCAACGCAGACCCCATCCCCAAGCAAGCCGTAAGGACCGAGAAATACGCGACGCGGTGGGGCAACGCTCGCACCGCGCTTTCGCGCCAACATTTCGATCGTGAGGGGCAAGAGCTCTGAGGCCATTCTGCCTTCTCGCCCGCAATGCCGATCGACATTCCAGACGCGGGTGGGCATGACAAGCCACGTGACCGGCAAAAGCCGCTAGAAGCCGCGCCCCTTTCGCCCCAAGGATGCGGGCTGTGGCCATCTTCGCCGCCACAAGCTAGCGCGGTGAGAGCGTACAGGCCCACTGGTCCATCAAGCAGAGTCAAGGAAGACGGCTGCTCTCGGGCAAAGTTTCTCGCTCTCGTGGAGGAGCTTCACGTGGCACCGGAAGCAGAACTCATTCGCGCTGCTCACTCATCCTTCTTCTGTTTCTCGGCCGCAGGAGTAGCCTCGGCTGGCTTGGCCTCTTTGACGGCGGGTGCTGGCGTGTTTGTTGGCTGCTTGCGCACCGCCTCGATGTTTAGCTCGATTTTCACGTCGTTGCCCACGAGCAGTGCTCCATTGTCGAGCACCTTGCTGTAGCTAATACCAAAGTCCTGTCTGTTGAGGATTGTGCGTCCCTCTACACCTATCCGTTCATTGCCCCATGGGTCTTTGGCCACCCCTAAAAGAGTCGCCTCGATTTCGATCTCTTTCGAGACGCCGTGCATGACGAGATAGCCCTTCACCGCATACTTGTCGCCTTGTTGGCTGACGTTAGTCGTGCGAAAGCGGATCTCCGGATATTTTGCCACGTCAAAAAAGTCAGCGCTGCGCAAATGCTCATCGCGCTTTGGCTCGGCCGTATCAATGCTCGCCGCATCAATAACCACGCTGGCTGACGACTGGGTGACGTCGCTTGGGTTGTACCAAATGCTGCCGCTGTATTTCGTGAAGCGCCCTTTGACGTTGCTCACGCCAAGGTGCCGCACGTTGAACTCGATGCTCGAATGAGCCGGATCAATGACATACTCGACCTGCCCCAACGAGGCTGAGGCGCTAAGCCCAATCACGAAAGCAAGGCAAGTGATACGCACGTCCATCATGACGTTTCTCCTTTGCAAGGACTGAGATGTTTTGGTAACTAAACTCGCCTTATCCGACTTGGCTCTTAGAACCTTGCAACGCAACGTGTGCCGAAGCAGACGAGGCTTGGCCTGCCGCGCCATATGTGGCTGGGCTGCGCGGTGCTCACGTTTGCCCAACCCAATCCGGTCCAGCAACCTCGCGCCAGCGTCGCCGGATCGCTTCGATCTCTTCCTGCGGTAAGGGACCCGCTGCGAGGGCGCGAGCGTTCTCCGCCCACCGCCCCGGCTTCTTTGTGCCCACGATGGCCGTGTGCACACCGGGCTGACTGAGCGTGAACCGCAGCGCTACAGCCACCGCTTCGCCCAAAGGAAGTTTTGTGAAAGCATAGTCGAGCTTGCGCAGCCGCTGCCAGTAAACCGTATGATAGGGCTCGCTCGGAGGAGTATTGCCATAGCGCCATGCCGCGTTGGCCACCGGCCGTTTCGCGATCACCCCGATCTGGCGCTCACGCGCCCTGGGCAACACAAGATCGATCGCCTCTTGATCGGCCACATTGATGGAAATCTGCAGTGTGTCGAAGCGCCCGCTGTCGACGGCGAACAGCGCAGCCTGGCCGTCGCCGCTGTAGCCGATGAAGCGCGTGTAGCCGCGCCGGCGCGCCTCTTCCAGCGCCTCGATCGCCTCACCGGCCTGCAGCACCTCCAGCCCGCAACTGTGCAATTGAACAAGGTCCACGTAATCCGTGCGTAGCCGCTTTAGACTGCGCTCGATGCTTGCTAGCAGCGAAGCCTTGGACCAGTCCGCCGAACGGCCATCAAAGTGGCCGCATTTCGTGAACAGATAGTAATCTTTGCGTCGGTGACTCACGGCGCGACCGATCTTCTCCTCGCTGTCGGGATAGCACTCCGCCGTATCGATCACGTTCAGGCCAGCATCCAGAGCTTCATTGAGCAACACCTCGACGTCCGATTGCGGGGCGCCCTCGTAACCAATCTCAGCCCCCCCGAAACCAAGCACACTCACCTCTAAGTCCGTTCTCCCAAACTTTCGCCGCTCGATCATAAGCTCAATCTCTGTCCTTTGTTCTTCGAAAATGCGTTGTGCGCACACGCTGGGCCCAGGTGCGCGCGAGCACTCCCGCACGCAGAAACAGACACAGTCAAGTCCTGTTTTGTTCCGCGAAAAAGCAAAAACAGCCGTGGTGCTTGGCCAGAGATCCGCCTGCCCTTCATTCGCCCCGTGCCAACTCACAGCTGCCGACAACGTCACCCCTAACCGCACCAAGGTTCAGCCCCGCCAGGAGCTCGCCAAAGCGTCGCGCCCGAGGAACGCGAATGCGAAACGTTCCCGCACTTTTACACAAAGAATTTGAGCTGGACGAGCGCCCCGGTGCGGAGTGCGCAGCATCCACGCGCCGTAAAAAAACATGACCTATCGAGCACAATCGCCTCGATTAGATGTCTGCATGAGCAGTAATTCTGCGGGGTAAACTCTTTATGCCATTTGACGAGCTCGAGGACATTGCACGCGCAAAACGCGAGCGCATCGAAGAGCTACTTGCTAAGCTGGGCGGAACTTTACGCCGCGCCAGTGAGCTCACCGTCCAGCCAGCTCTTTCGGCTAACGTCCCCCTCACCGAACTGTTGCCCGATATTCAGCCACACCCCTCAGCACCTGAAGGGCTTCTCCATCGGGTAATCAGGATTCCCATTTCCGACGAATCGGCCCATCCGCGCGGCTACACTTTTCGCCCACTTCCTCTCTGGGACCACCACACACCCGAGATTGCTAGCGAAACCCTAACTATCCTTGGTTGCGATCCTCCAAGCACGCAGGACGTCCCTCTCGAGCACATCGCATTTCTCGATACGGAAACCACTGGGCTTTCTGGCGTCACCGGCACTTATGCGTTCCTCGTGGGGATCGGCTATTTTCGTTTCGACTGGCCGATTGATTTGCCAGCCCCAAGCCACGCCGAGTTCATCTGCGAACAGTTCTTCATGGAGGACTATCCCCATGAGCCGGTGCTGCTGGCGGCTCTCGCCGAACGATTGCGCCAATTCCGCCTGCTCGTGACCTTCAACGGTGCAGCCTACGACCTCCCTCTTCTCCAGGCGCGCGCCACGCTCAACCGTACGCGCCTGCCATTGGAGGGCCCCCACGTGGACTTGCTGCGGCCTGCGCGGCGTATCTGGCGACGGCGAATCGGCTCGTGCGCGCTGGCCTCGCTCGAACGCCACGTGCTCGGCATCGCTCGTACCCACGACGTGCCCGGCGCGCTCATCCCCAGCATCTATTTCGATCACCTGCGCGGGCTCGGCCGCGAGCGCCTCGTGCCCGTCCTCGACCACAATGTGCAAGACATTGTTTCGCTCGGTGCCATCCTCTTGCTCCTGCGCGAAATGGCCATCAATCCCGCCCACCGCAACCTATGCCACGCTGCCGACACGTTCGGCTTAGCCAACCTTCTCATGGAGGCAGGTGCCGAGGACGCTGCCGCAGCCTATCTCGAGCGTGCCGCCGAGCTCGGTCCCGATCCCCAGTGGGCACGCCAATTCGTGAACAAAGCCGTGCGCATGTATCGACGTGCGGGGCGCTCCGAGGAGGGGGCGAAATTCCTCGAAGCACTATGCCGCCGCGCCGGCCGCCGTCATCCCGAGCTCTTCACTGAGCTCGCTAAGTGGTACGAGCACCAGGTGCGCGCCCCCGACCGCGCGCTCGCAGCCATCGCCGACGCCGAGCGCCAAGCCCATTTCCTGCGCAACCTAAGCCAGCTCGACGCCACACAGGCGCTCGCTTGGGACCGCACGCTGCGCGACCTGGCCGCGCGCCGCTGCCGCCTCGAAAAGCGCGTCTCCAAGCGCCCC
>JBMFRB010000016.1:0-18392 GCA_049968255.1 Candidatus Sumerlaeaceae bacterium
TCGGTAGGCGGGTTTCGGGGTGGTCGAAGGTGAGAAGCACCCCGTCCACGGGGCGCCAGGGCGCCTCCGTGGCGTTCTTCGAGAGCCGCTCAGGGGTTGGCTTGGGGGTGGACACGCGGGTCGTCATGCGCGTTTGTGCCTGCCTGTGCGTGTCCGCCCGCCGACAGGTGGCCACGTCGGCGAGCGGATCAGTGGTATCGACGGCGAGGATGTTCTCGTGCGGGACTAGCAGGGCCGGGATTCCGGAGGATGTCTCCAGCGAGCGTCAAGCAGCCGTGGGCACGCCGGAAACGGCAAAGTGCCGAGGGGATCAACCCACGGGGTCTTGTGCTTCTGTTAAAGAGGAACCGACGAAATGGGTGGATGAAATTTTGGCTCCCCAGGTAGGACTCGAACCTACAACCCTTCGGTTAACAGCCGAATGCTCTGCCGATTGAGCTACTGGGGAGCACTGTTTTTTGCGCTGCAGGTTGCCTGCTGTATGCAAAGACATACTTTCGCCACCTGTTTTGCGCGCAGAAATGTTACCCACGCGAGGGAAAACCTATTCAGAGGGGTGGGGCGCTTTTTCTTTGGGCCATATCGGGTGCTTGTTGGGCACCGTGGGTGCGGCCCGCCGCGCGAGCACGAGCGGGCAAGATCGATCCGCAGCAGCAAAATGGGGGCTGCCCCCCTCAGCCGAGCGCAGAGGAGCGAAGCTAGGCTGGTGGGAATTCCTCACTTGACTCGATGGTGAAAGAAGGGAACCGAGGACCATGCTGATCATGAATGCATAAGTGCATCTTCTCGCAGTGAACTCACCGCAAGACAAGATCCCTGCACGTATCGTTCCGGAGTGGGCTGATGGATATCTTTTTATTTTATTATTCCGCTATGCGCTGTTTTTTTCTCAGCAACTGGATCGCTCTTGTGGCTAGGGTTTGCCGCGGCGGAGCGGGGCACCACGCAGCGGGGCGAGCGCCTAGCGGGCTCCGAGCTTGCGCAGGACGCTGAGGATGAGTTCAGGGGGGACATCGTTGCGAAGCGCGACTTCGCCGATGCGCACGGGAAGAACAAAGCGCAAGCGTCCGCCGGCGACTTTTTTGTCGCTAGACATCCGGTCAAGCAGGTCTTCGGCCGCGAGCTCGGTTGGGATGCGCGTGGGCAAACCCGCCCGTTCGATGAGGTTGCGCTGGCGTGCTGCTTGCTCAGGCGAAAACAGGCCCATGCGCAAGGCTGTTTCGGCGGCCGCTACCATGCCGATCGCCACGGCTTGGCCATGGAACTGCCGCTCGCGGTATTCGCCACAGCTCTCAATGGCGTGGGCGAACGTGTGGCCGTAATTGAGGATGGCACGCAGTCCGGTCTCGCGCTCGTCCGCGCCCACGACCTGCGCCTTGATTTCGCATGAGCGTTGCACGACGTGGCGCAGCGCTTTGGGATCGAGCTGGACGGCGCGCTCGATGTGTGCTTCGAGCCATGCAAAAAACTCGGCGTCGGCAATCACACCATATTTGATGACCTCGGCAAAACCTCCACGCAGGTTGTGGTCATCGAGAGTGCGCAGATAGGCCAGATCCCCGGCCACGAGGCGCGGTTGCCAAAAGGCGCCAATGAGGTTTTTGCCGCGCGGATGATCGACGCCGGTTTTGCCGCCGACAGCGCTATCCACCATCGCCACAACGGTGGTGGGCACTTGCACGAAGGCGACGCCGCGCATGAAGGTGGCGGCAACGAAACCGGCCACGTCGCCGACGACTCCGCCGCCGAAGGCTACGATGCAGGCCCGGCGGCTGAAGCGCTCTGCGATGAGGCGGTCGTAGAGGCGCGCTGCGGTTTCGAGCGTTTTGAAGCGCTCACCGTCACCGATGAGCTCGACCACAAACCGGATACCAGCGAGAGTCAGGGCCGATTCGAACGCGGCGCCGTGGAGTTGCCAAATCGTGGGATTGGAAACGACAAAGGCGCCCTCAGGGCAAAACGGCGCAAGGTCGCGTGCAAGCGCTTGGGGCTCATCCCAGTAGAGACGAATTTCGTAAGAGCGCTCGCCGAGCTCGACTCGAACTGTTGGGCGAGGGGCAGAAGTTCCATCTTCGAGGTGTTCTGCGTTCATGGTGCACCACGGTGGAACATGGACGCCGCAGGGCGCAAGGCCGAACTTCTTTTGGCGGCTCAGGCACGGCAGGAGCCGAGGAGTGGTGGCCTTGGACTAGGCCTTCTCCAGCTGACTACGCGATCTCGTGGCTGCGGGGTTCATTTGCAGATTTTTCCGAGCGCGGCGGGGTAGTCCGTGCACAAGAAAGTTAGTTGGGGAGTGGCGGTGTGACACTCACAACAACGAGGCTGGGAAAGTTTTCGTGTGCCGCCAACCTGGGTCGCGGCAAGAGGAGCAGCTGCGTCGTTCGTCGGCGAACAAGCGTTCTCGTGCAATTCTCAATGATCAATGTGTCTTGTTAACAAATTGACATAACTCGGATTGGTGACTTTTGGGGCTTTAGAAAAGCAAGATGCTTTTTGCCTCAATTGGCGCGACCTGAGAGTTGGCGCTCGCAAAGCACAACCAGACCGATCGGGACGGGTTTCTTGAGCGATTCGAGGCGAACGACAGCCTGCCCGAATTTCGTGTCGAGTCGCTCGAGTGGATCCTCGGTGCGGAAGTCGCGAGAGCCGACATAGGGAGAAACTTCCTCGACGACGCCTTCGCCAAGCACCTCGAATGTCTCGCGATCTTTCACGACAAAGCGCTGCCCCACGGTGACACGGTCGCGCCAAAAAGTTTCGACGAAGAGACGAACTTGCTTTTCGGGACTGCCGAGAACAATACGGCGGTAGTCTTCCGGCGCGAGCTGTTCGCCAACACGCACGTCGAAGGTGTAGACCAGGCCGTCGCACGGGGCCCGGAGGGTAAGCTTTTCCCATTCGGTCCGCCGCGCCTCGAGTTCGGCGAGCAGGCTTTGCACCCGGCTTTCCTCGTAGCGGAAGCGCAGATCAATCTGAGAAAACTCTAGTTGCGAGATTTTGCCGTCACGCACGAGTTGCTGCTTGCGGTTGAGCTCGTCGCGTGTGATTTCGGCCTGCGCACTTGCCTCAGCCACTCTGGCCTCGGCCACTTTGACCGTTTGGCTTTCGATGTCGTCGTCGAGTCGGCACAACACTTCGCCGGCACGCACGTGTTGGCCTTCCTTCACGTGAATCTCGACGACGCGGCGAGCCACAGTGGGTCCCACGTAGATTTCGCGGCCCAGCGGCTCAATGCGTCCATAGAGCCTGGCTGGCGCCTGGCTTAGATCTGGGGTTTTCGCCGGCTCGGCACGGCGCGCCGCCCTCTTCATTGAGTCGTATATGTAGGCCATCCCTCCGAAAAACACAGCACACGCAAGCGGCCACACTATGAGTCGTCGGATCCTCAAACTTGCTCCTCCAAGAGAGCTTCATGATTTACAGGTCGAGTGTCGGCGACAATCCGGCCGTTCTCGAGTTTGATAAGTCGATCGGCAAAGGGAAAAACGCGCGCATCGTGCGAAACGACGACAATGATGCGTTTTTCCTCGGTGGCGATGCGTTTGAGGATTTCGATCACGTTGCGCCCACTTTCCGCATCAAGCGAGGAGGTGGGTTCATCGCACAGGACAATGGGCGGATTTTTGATGAGGGCGCGAGCAATGGAAGCCCGTTGCTTCATGCCACCCGACAGCAGACGCGGCTGCATGTGCATGGCCTGTTCCAGTCCCACCGCTTGCAATAGGCCGGTCGCTCTTTCCCGGTCTTCACGCGTGATTTGGCGCCCCTGCACTCCTACGGCCAGGAGCACATTTTCCAAGATACTGAGCCCTTCGAGTAGCATGGGTTGCTGAAACACGAACCCGTAATCGCGGAACCGGTGATGAGCCGCTTGCTCGTCGCTCAAGCGTGTCAGGTCCTTGCCGCGAAAAACAATTCGGCCTTCGGTCGGAGAGAGCACCAAGCCCATTATGGAGAGGAGCGTTGTCTTGCCGCTTCCCGATGGCCCCGCAAGGACTGTTAGCTCGCCAGGGTGGAGCGTGAGTGTGGTATCGAAGAGCACCCGCCGGTTTTCTCGCCCGTCCGAAAAATCTTTCACTATCTTTTCGAGGTACAAGTTTTCCATAGCAAGCCTCATCAATGGAACACCGAGGAAGGATCAGCTTTGAGCGCCTGACGCACGGCTATGAGCGAACCAAGAATGCTGACGACAAGTGTTCCCACTGCCAAGAAAAATGGGAGATAGCTGGGAAAATAGGAGGGAATTTCCGAGCGTCCGGTGGCATTGAGCAAAGTTGAGAGCATGACAAACCCGAGGAAAAGGCCGACCACTGCAATGATGAGTGTCGAAACAAAAACAACAACGGCAACATCGCTCTTGCGAGCTCCCATGGCGCGCATGACCGCGAAATCGGTGGCCCGGCCCATCACGCCGGTGTACATGGTGAGGGAAATGATCACCATGCCAATGAGAACTCCAATTGTCGTCGAAAAACCGAAACTGCCACCAATACCTGTGTTCGTAAGATAATAAGTTCGTGTGAGATTAGAGAGCTCTGCCGTACTGAACACAGAGCATTCTGGCAGAATAGCGCGCAGACGCTGGATCGCTCCCTGTTTGTCCACCCCCTCACGAAACTTTACAAGGATGGCCGAATAGCGGCCGCGTGACGACTTAGTGATTTCTTGCGCCTTATCGAGAGAAGTAAAAACAAGAGTGCCTTGGAAGCCACGGGCGCCGTCGGTCATTGCTCCGACATGCACCGCACGTTCGCCCACCTCCGTGACTTGGTGCAACCGCGGATTGCCCAGTTTTTCAAGGTCGAGTCTGTCCACGGTCACCGCCTCGCGATCCAGAAGCGCGCGTTCGTCGCCTTGCGCGAACTCCCAGGGTCCACCCACCATCCGTGGTCTTCTCACTCCAACAACTCTCACGTTTTCTATCGAACCATCCAACCTGCGAAAAGCTGAGCCCGTGTTGAGCAGCGGCTCCGCCCATTGAACTTCCTCCAAACCGATCACGCGATGAAGATAGCGAGCAGAGATCTGATTCACGGCATCGACGTTACGTGCATTGGCGCTCAGAATCCAAGCATCCGCGCCACTGTGATCCACGAGAACAGACATGTAGCTGAGAAGACCAAAAAGAATGGAAAGCTGTTGGCCGACGAGAAAAACGATCGCAATCACGCCCAGCACAGAGCCGGCGGTGGAGGAGCGATCATGGACGACGATGCGAAGTGCTGTCAGACTACGCACTTACTTGGCCTCCTTCGTGCTGAATTGCGAGCTCAAAACCGTGTTCGAAGGTCAGAGCCACTTGAGCTCCTCTCGCCTCAAGGAGGGCCCGCGCCAAGTAAGCACCACGCCCCCCCACGATCACCAAGGGTGGCTTGGCAAGCCGCTGCGTTTCAGCCAACAACTCCAGCACCCGGTCGAGTCGAGTGACCATGGCGAAGGAGAGGAAAACGACGGAGGCCTGAAATGCCTCAGCCGCAGCAGCGATTTCGCCAGGGGGTAGACCGTGGCCTAAGGAAAAGGCTGTAGCGCCTCGTAACCGTAGATACGTTGCAAGGGCCATGGGAACGAGCTGCATATGGTCCGAGGGCGCACACGTTGTGAGGGCCCGTAGCGCAACCTTCGGTTGGTGTGCACTGAGAGAAGGCAGGGCTGCGAGCGTTTCGATGAGTGTTTCCGTGGCAATGTGTTCCCGATATATGGGTAGCCGATTCCGTTCCCATTCACAGCCGATGGCTGCCATGCCACGCAAGAGAACGTCTGGTATGAGCTCGTACAGCGCTTTACCAGCGGAGGATGCTTCGGACTGAAGCCACTGGAGAATGGCCTGGGAATCGCCGGAGGTAAGATAATGAACCGCTTGCTCGACATAGGGATCCTGCGTCTGTTCGCGCGGCATATCGATATGTCTAGCTAACTCGGGAATCTGTCTCCGCAAATGCTGAAGGGGGGCTGCAAGAACATTGCAAGCCGGCGGGGGAATGATTCCCTCAATAGCAATGATCCAAGACTCGACAAGTAAATCAAAGAGGTTTGCTGGCGCCCCTCGGCTCTTTAGCACCGTGAGAAACCAGCCTGACTCATGGAGAAGGATCTCTGGAAGGTTGTGACGGACAACGGTGCGGAGAACCTCTGCAAAATCGCGCTCTATCCCATCCAGCTCCGAACCAAGCAATTGCAGAGCCATGCCCCCAGCATTCTTGGCATACAGTTCTAGGCGCTCGTGGACCACAATAAATAGACGATCAAAATAGACCTTCAGATCTTGCGCAGCCTGACTCAAGCCGCTGTTTGCATCGAGCACCATTGGGCGACCATGCTTTCCAGCCTATGCGGTGCGAACTTTTTGTGTTTATACAGATCTTGCACCACTGTTCCTTCACCTGTCATCCTCAGAAGAAGAAGTATAGACGCATAGTGGAAATGTTTCCCAAAATGTTTCGGAAATGAATCCAAGCGCACATGAATGTTGTCGATATGATCTTTTGATAATTAAAAAACTAGTTCTCATTTTTGAAATCATTTGTGCAGTGATTCAAACCTAACTTTGCGTTGAGTGGCAAATGAAGCTGATCTTCTGCCCGGCAAATTTTTGCAATGGAGCAGAGGAGAACCAAAGGGCGCACAAGGTCGCAACTTCACGTTGCTGCCCGAGTGGGCGGGGTCGTTTCTTGGTCACGTTTAGCCTCTGTTTTGCCTCGTCAGGACCAGTGAGCACGTTTGTGCGCGGTAGCGACAACTTTGAAAGCCAACCTTGTGTCCTGCCATGGGCAATGCGCCCTACGAAAAAGCGGTTGCGACGCTGGGGCACGCTGGTATATTTTATTAGCGCTTTTCACTGAGCAGCGGAGGATTGCACGAGGAGAGATTGCGATGGCCAGACACATGAGATCGTTAATTTGCGCGATGGCTGTTCTGGTGGAGCTGATGGCGATCGAGGGGGCAGCACAGACCACGGTGACGGAGAAGATCAAGGGCATTTCCTACGCGGCGTGGTGGCCAGGCGATTACAGCAAGCCGGATGCCGACCTCGCGTTGGGGAAACTTGCAGCCACGGGCGCCAAAGATGTTTCGATCATTGTGACTCAGTACCAGCCGACTATTGACTCGACAACGATAGCCCCTGCGGCCTCGACGCCAACCGACGAGGATGTGACCCACGCCATTCGTATGGCTAAGAACCTTGGGCTACGGGTGCTGCTCAAGCCACACGTCGACCTAAGTGCGGATCCCACTCACTGGCGCGGACAAATCGGCACGAATTTCGACGAGACGCAGTGGGCGCAGTGGTTTGCCTCGTATCAGAGTTTCATCCTCCATTACGCGCAAATCGCCGCAGCGGAAAACGTCGAGCGTTTTTGCGTGGGGACAGAACTCCTGGCGAGCCGGCCACGCGCTAGCCAGTGGCGTTCAGTCATTGCGGCTGTGCGCAGCGTCTTTCCGGGGGAGCTTGTCTACGCTGCGAATTTTGATCCCCATCCCGCCGATATCTCTTGGTGGGATGCTGTGGATTATATCGGCATTGACGCGTACTATCCCCTCTCAACCAAAGATGATCCAACAACAGCGGAGCTCGCTGCGGCGTGGGCGGCCATCGTGCCGCAATTGAACACCTTAGCCACGTCGTGGACCAAGCCCATCGTGTTCACGGAAATCGGCTACCGCAGCTTGGATGGGGCGAACAAGCATCCGTGGGACTGGCAAATCGCCGGCTCGTGGGATCTGCAGGAGCAAAAAGAGTGCTACGAAGCGGCATTGCAGGCCGTTTGGAATCAGCCGTGGTTTGCTGGGATGTATTGGTGGTCGTGGGAGACCGAGCTGCTGCAAGGTGGCCCGTGCGACACGGGCTATACGCCGGCCGATAAGCCAGCCGAGGATGTGGTCCGCCAATGGTACGGCGGTCCTCCAGACAGTGATCCGCCTCTGCCAACGCCGAATCCAGCCCAACAACTGCCACTTTTTGACGAGGGGCTTCCCGCGGGATGGGAGAATTGGTCGTGGGGGACCACGAGCGTAAATTTCACGGCTACGGATCAGGTGACGAGCGGAAGCACTTCAATCTCGGCGGTGCTTATGCCGTGGGGTGGACTCCATTTGCACGGACCGAACATCTCCACAAACGGGTTCTCTTACTTGGAATTCTACGCGCGCAAGGCTGCCGGGGCGCAGAGTTTTCGCGTGCTGCTGTTCGACGACAATGCCCAGGCGCTTCGGCGGGTCCGCCTCGAAGACTGCCGCTACACAGCAGGCACACCCATTGACGTCGAGCAATGGACGCTCGTGCGCGTCCCCCTCGAACACCTCGATGCAGTCAACCGCACGATCTCGGGGATTGCGTTCCAGAACTGGTCCGATTCCTCAGCGCAAATCTGGGTGGATGCTGCGCGCTTGATTGGTGGAACCCCAGTCCCTGTGGTCGTAAGCCTGCTCGAGATAGAGTGAGCCCAGCAAGCTCAGGCGAGTTCCGGATCACCACTCGAATTCTGCCCCCGGATTGCAGGCAAGAAAGCGTGCGTTGGTCAGGAGCGCGCGCTTTTCATTTTTTGTTTTTTGGGGAAGAAAACAAGCGCGGGCTTCTTGACCACAGGGTCTACTTTGACCAGCAAAAATAGAGAATTTTTTATCGAGAGATTTTTCTTGATTCGTGGTATGAGTTGTTGGACCATTTTTATTGAAATGAAGAGTAAATCGGTGCCAATATCATATCCAGAGCTCGCGAAAGCGATGCTCTTAGGGCCACTTCAGAAGGAGCGGGCGTGACCATGTTGAGCGTGATGTCGAAATACACGAAGCCCACGCCGCCTTCTTCGGATACCCGCTGGAAACTGCTCGAGGCTACGATGCGTCGCCATGGCTACAAGGCCAGCTCACTCATCGAGTGTCTCCACACTGTGCAGGAGGCCTTTGGGTATCTTGACGAAGAAGCAATGCGCTACGTGGCGTACTCGCTGCGCGTACCCCTAAGCAAGGTGTACGGCGTAGCCACGTTTTATCATTTTTTCACTCTGAAGCCGCAGGGGCGCCACACGTGTGTGGTGTGCACGGGTACAGCTTGCTACATCAAGGGCGCCGGCAACCTGATCGCGGCGATCGAGAAGAAACACAAGGTGAAACCGGGCGACACGAGCCCGGACGGCGAGCTTTCGTTGTTGACCGCGCGTTGCTTTGGCTGCTGCGGCCTTGCGCCTGCTGCGGTCATTGACGGTGAAGTCGCCGGAAAACTCACCCCTGAAGAAATCCTCGAACGGATCGAGAAGAAGGTGACGAGCCATGACCATGCATCCTGAAGATCTCGAACAACTGGCGCAGGCGCGCCGCGAGGAGCTCTCACAGTACCGCCACCGTATTTGCGTGTGCTTGGCAGCGGGATGCCTCTCGTCGGGCGCTGATAAGGTGAAAGCTGCTCTCGAGGCTGCCGTGAAAGAGCGAGGCCTGGAGAAGGACGTTCTCGTCAAGGGCGTCGGCTGCATGGGTCCTTGCGCGGCCGGTCCCCTCGTGGCCGTGGACATTGACGGTGTAGTTTACCACGACGTGACGCCTGAGGACGTTCCTGCTATCCTCGACTCGCTAGACAAGAAACCCGTGAAGCGCCTCGAAATGCCGGTGGACTCGCCGCTCTTCAAGCGCCAAATGCGCATCGTCTTGGAAAACTCGGGCAAAATAGACCCCGAGTCGCTTGAAGATTACGTGGCGGCACATGGCTACGCAGCTCTCTTCAAGGCTGTGACAGAAATGTCGCCGGGGGAAGTGATCGAGCAGGTCACGATGAGTGGCTTGCGTGGACGCGGTGGCGCAGGTTATCCGACTGGCCTGAAATGGAGTACTGTTGCCAAGGCACGCGGCCCCCGCAAGTTTGTGATCTGCAATGCCGACGAAGGCGATCCGGGCGCTTTCATGGACCGAAGCGTGCTGGAGAGCGATCCGCACCGTGTGCTCGAGGGTATGGCTATTGCGGCTTATGCGGTTGGGGCGGACATGGGCTACCTCTACGTGCGGGCCGAGTATCCGCTGGCGGTGAAACGCCTCAAGCAAGCCATCAAACAAGCCGAACGCCAGGGCTTTCTGGGCAACAACATCTGCGGATCCACGTTCAACTTCCACGTGGACATTCGCCTTGGGGCAGGCGCTTTTGTCTGCGGCGAGGAGACGGCGCTCATTGCCTCGATCGAGGGCAATCGCGGCCAGCCACGCCCTCGCCCACCCTTCCCTGCCGAGGTGGGCCTGTGGGGCTGCCCAACCCTTATTAATAATGTGGAGACGTTTGCGAACATCGCTCCGATCATCCGCAACGGGGGTGAGTGGTTCGCATCGATTGGAACTGAGAAGAGTAAGGGCACGAAAGTGTTCGCGCTTGCAGGCCGCGTGGTGAACACGGGGCTTATCGAGGTTCCTATGGGCATCACGCTACGCGAGATTATTTTCGATATTGGTGGCGGCATTCCTGACGGCAAGCATTTCAAAGCGGTACAAACGGGCGGCCCGTCGGGGGGGTGCATCCCTGAGCAGTTCCTCGATATGCCCGTGGACTACGAATCGTTGGCGAGCGTGGGCTCGATCATGGGGTCGGGCGGCATGATCGTTATGGATGAAACCTCGTGCATGGTGGACGTGGCCAAGTTCTTTATGGAATTCTGCATGACCGAGTCGTGCGGCAAATGCGTGCCGTGCCGTGTGGGGACGGTGCATATGTACAATTTACTCGACCGCATGACGAAGGGTTTGGCGCGCATGGAGGACCTCGACCTGCTCGAGGAGCTGTGTGACATGGTGCGCCACACGAGTCTCTGCGGGCTTGGTCAAACAGCGCCCAATCCCGTTATTAGCACGCTGCGCTACTTCCGCGACGAGTATGTGGCGCACATCCAGGAAAAGAGATGCCCCGCTGGCGTTTGCCAGATGGCTGAAGCGGAGGTGTACGTATGACCCCAGTGACTGTACAACAAGCACGAGTCAAGACGCTAAAAATCGACGGGCGCGACGTGAGCGCCAGCGGTGATCAGACGATTCTTGAGGTCGCACGCGAGAACGGTATTGAAATCCCCACGCTCTGTTACCTCCAAGGGCTTACGCCCGTGGGCGCTTGCCGCATGTGTTTAGTTGAGGTCAAGGGCGTGAACAAGCTCTTGCCGGCATGTGTGACGCGGGTTCACGAGAACATGGAGGTTTTCACCGACAGCCCCCGCCTCCGCAAGTACCGCCGCATGGTGCTCGAGTTTCTCTTCACGGAGCGCAATCACATCTGCGCGGTGTGTGTGTCGAACGGTCACTGCGAGCTTCAATCGTTGGCCCAGCAGCAGGGCATGACCCACGTGCGGGTACCGTACCTTTACCAGAAATTGCATGTGGATGCCTCTCATTCTCGCTACACGGTGGACCACAACCGCTGTGTCCTGTGTACGCGGTGCGTGCGCGTGTGTGATGAGATCGAAGGCGCCCACACATGGGATGTCTTCCATCGGGGCATCAAGGCGCGTGTGATCACTGATCTTAACCAGCCGTGGGGCACTTCGGAAACCTGCACGAGTTGTGGCAAATGTGTCCACGTGTGCCCCACAGGCGCCCTCACGGAGAAGGGTGTGAGCGTGGCGGAGATGGCCAAGCGGCGCCAATTTTTGCCCTACCTAACCATGATGCGGGAGGAACGCGGATGAGCACCAACAAAGTGAAAGTTGCAACTGTGTGGCTAGACGGTTGCTCGGGATGCCACATGTCGTTTTTGGACATGGATGAGCGGCTTGTCGAGCTGGCTGACAAAATTGAGCTCGTCTACAGCCCGCTCGTGGACATGAAAGATTTCCCGGGGATGGTGGACGTTACCCTCGTCGAGGGAGCTGTCGCCACTGTGGAGGATCTTCATAAAATTCGGAAAATTCGCGAGCACACGAAGATTCTCGTGTCGCTGGGCGATTGCGCGGTCACGTCGAACGTGCCCTCGATGCGCAATCCTTTCACACTGGAAGAGGTCCTGAGCCGCGCTTATCTGGAAAACGCAGACCTCAACCTGCAGGTCCCGCAGGAGGTTATCCCGAAGCTGCTCCCCCATGCGCGGCCCGTGCACGAAATTGTGAAGGTGGACGTCTTCATCCCCGGCTGTCCCCCCTCGGCGGATACGATCTATTTCGCAATCAGTGAACTGCTGGAGGGCCGCATCCCCGAGCTGACCGAAAAAACGCGCTTTGGAGCCTAGAGGAGAATCACCATGGCACGAACAATCACCATTGATCCCGTAACGCGCATCGAAGGTCACGCGAAGATTACCATTATGCTCAACGATGAGGGCATGGTGGAGGATGCGCGCTTTCACGTGACGCAGTATCGTGGGTTTGAGAAACTCTGCGAGGGGCGCCCCTTTTCCGAGATGCCTTCGCTGATGGCGCGCACGTGCGGCATTTGCCCCGTGAGCCATCTGCTGGCCTCATCGAAAGCTTGCGACGCGCTGCTGGCGGTGAAGGTGCCGCGCACAGGCCGCTTGTTGCGCCGCGTGCTAAACCTGGGCCAAATCATCCAGTCGCACGCGCTCAGTTTTTTCCACTTGTCGTCGCCGGATTTTCTGCTCGGCATGGATGCGCCCCCTGAAAGGCGCAATCTCTTTGCGCTGGTGAGCTCGCACCCCACCATCGCCCGCGATGGCATTGCGTTGCGCAAGTTCGGTCAGCAGGTCATCGAGCGACTGGCCGGAAAACGTATCCATCCGGCTTGGTGCGTGCCGGGCGGGGTGAGCGACCCCCTCGATCAGGACAGTCGCGACGCCATCCTGGCCGAAATTCCCCAAGCCATGGCGATTGCCACACGGACGTTGGAGTGGTACAAAAAGACCTTCCGGCAATTTGCCGAGGAGATTGCCACGTTTGCGAACTTCCCCACGCTGTTCATGGGTCTTGTGGACGAGGACGGAAACCTCGAATTCACCGACGGCAAGGTGCGCGTGGTGGATAGCGCCGGCAACATTATCGCGGACCAGCTCGACATTGCCGACTATCAGGAGTTCATCGGCGAGGCGGTGGAGCCTTACAGCTACCTCAAGTCGCCTTATTATAAGCCCTTAGGGTACCCCGATGGGATTTACCGCGTGGGACCGCTGGCGCGGCTCAACATCGCCGACCGCTGCAACACGCCCCGCGCTGACGAAGAATGGGCGGAGTTCCGCGAGCTTGATCGTCGCGTGGTGCTTAGTTCTTTCCATTATCATTATGCGCGCCTCATTGAGATCGTGGCGTGCTTGGAACAAATGGAAAAGATCCTGCGCGATCCAGAAATTCTCGACACCCACGTGCGGGCCCACGCCGAACCGAATGCGTTCGAAGGCGTGGGGGTCTCGGAGGCGCCACGCGGCATGCTGTTGCATCACTATCGCATTGATCGCAACGGTCTTATCACGTGGGCTAACCTGATCATCGCCACGGGCCACAATAACCTGGCGATGAACCGCGGCGTGTTGCAGGCCGCTAAGCATTTCGTGCGCGGTGAGAAGATCGAGGAAGGCATGCTCAACCGCGTCGAGGCGGTCATCCGGTGCTACGACCCGTGTCTGAGCTGCTCGACCCACGCTATCGGTCAGATGCCGCTCGAGGTCGAGCTTGTCGGGCCGCGTGGAGAGGTGCTTGACCACGTGCGTCGCGACTGATGAAACGAATTCTTGTCATTGGCTACGGAAATCCCTTGCGTGGCGACGACGGCGTAGGTTGGCACGTCGCCACGCAGCTTTTCGAACATATGGGCGCCGAGCGTTGCGACGTCCGGACATTGCACCAACTCGTGCCTGAGCTGGTGGATGATTTGGCACGTTCCGAGCTCGCAGTCTTGATTGATGCTAGTGCCGACCACTCCCCTGGCAGCGTGCGCATCCGCGAGCTGCAGTGCAAGGCTCTGCCAAAAGAAGGGGGCACGTTTAGTCATCACGTCGGTCCTGGCGAACTTCTCACGCTCACTGCCACACTCTACGGTCGTATCCCTCGCACTTTCCTCTGTACCATCGGCGGCGAGGATTTCGGCTACAGTGAACGTCTTTCACAAACGGCCCAGACCGCGGTGCAACAGGCTATGGCTTTGATCGTTGCTCTCTTGCGGTGCGTAGAAGAGGGGCTGTGCCCCGACGCCAGATCGTAGCCATATCCCGCGGAGTCTGAACAGCCTATTGTCCTGTCGTGCGTGGTCTTGCGCTCGGATCACAAACGATTGGCGCCGTTTTGAAAAGCAAGGGGCGGTCGCGGTGTGTGGTGGTGCCAATGCGCTACCGATGAGGAAAATCAAGATCGGCTTTTCAACAAAGGCGATCGGCATTCTCGGCTTCATCGACAAGCCAGAGCAGGGCTTGGCGCCAGAGCCGAGCCGTGGTGGCTGGGCTGAGCGCGTGCGACCATGCTGGTCCCATATCGAGAAACATCGTGAGACCAGCGCCAGGGCGTGGCCCACCCTTCGCACACAGCGCCAAAGGGATATGGTCGCCATTGGCTAGTCGCCCAAGAGCCAACGTGTCGGAATCCATCCCTGGGCGCGCCATTGCTCCTACGGCCGGCGCGTTGGCCAGGTGTGTGCCGTGGAGTTCGGCCAAAAATGCGGCACTTTCAGCGTAGATTTCCAAATCGCAGGGAGAATCGAGAGCGGACGGGGGATGGAGGGGGGAAAGGAGCTCGTAACCGACGAGCTCGCCATAGCGCGGCCAATCGGGAAAACTGGCCACCCCCTCGGGAGTGCTCACAATGGGCCGACCCGAGGAAACGAAAGCGCCAAAGTTTTGTTTCTGTTCGCGCGTGAGCGGCATGTATGATTCGCCTGCGGCCGGCGAATGATAGCCGGCGAGCACGAGCACATGGCAACGCGCAAGGTGAGAGAAAACTTCACCGCCTGGGTAGGCTTCGAGAATAAATTTGTCTTCCAGAGCACGGGCGACCAGAGCGGCAAACAACGCCGTAGCCTCAGCATGAGCTCCGCCAATCATCACCACGATGCGTTTCTTAGATGTCATCGAACAGCCCCTTATTCCCCAAATCGTTGCCCGAGCAAGTTATGCCCGTCCGACTTTTATCGCGCGTTGAACTGGACGAGGAAAATTTGATGCGCAACAGGAAAATTGCGGAGTTATTTAGCATATCTTATCAACATGATAACGAACTGGCGCGGCGGATTCCACTGAGGCAAACTTAGGCACAAGTGTCGCCTCCTCTTCACGTCGTTCGCGAGATGTTCGTGGGGAAAATCGTGGCTCACCGGCACTATGACTGATGGCGACGGATTGCTCTGCCTGAGCGCCTGTCCCCGACACGGCTGGCCCATCCCACGGTGACGCGAGGACAAGGGGGATGTGGCCCCGACCGCACCCACGAGCAATAGGACACGGACCGCTCGTGTGCCTCGTGGTGAGCAGTCGCGTCAACCCACCCGACCGCGCGGTTGAGGACCCTGCCGCGGAGCAGCAAAAAATTTTTCGGTTTTTTTGGTTGCGCCCCTTGCACTTTTCCGCGCGCGTTGTAGTGTGTAATCCGCGAGCTTAATGCGCGTTTGCGAATCTCATTGGGCGAGGATGATTGCGAAGCGCGATGGAGGAACCCCAGGGCGTTCAGAGTGCCCCCGAGACCACGCCGGCGTGGACGACCGAACAAGCCATCCGATTGTACAACGTGGACCGCTGGGGGGCAGGCTATTTCTCGGTGAATGAGGCCGGCCACGTGGTGGTGGCGCCGCAGCGCGAAGGCGGCGCGACCATCGACGTGATGGAGGTGCTCGAGGAGGCATTGGCTCAGGGCATGCACTTGCCGCTCGTCATCCGTTTTCAGGACATTCTCCGCGATCGCGTGCGCGCGCTCAACGAGGCGTTCCGTGAGGCTATCGAGGAGCTCGGTTATCGCGGCCGCTACCGCGGTGTTTACCCGATCAAGGTGAATCAGCTGCGCGAGGTGGTGGAAGAGATCCTGGAAGCAGGCCGCCCCTATCACTACGGCCTGGAAGCTGGCTCGAAGCCAGAGCTTTACGCGGCCTTGGCCATGCACCAGGATCCTGACGCGCTCATCGTGTGCAATGGTTATAAGGATCCCGCCTTCATCCGCCTGGCACTGCTCGGCGTGCGGCTGGGTAAAAAAATTATTATTGTCGCGGAAAAGGTTGAAGAGATCCGCATGATTATCAGCGTTGCCCGTGAGCTCAAGGTCGAGCCCATGATTGGCGTGCGCGTGCGTCTCGTGTCGAAAAGCTCGGGCATCTGGGCCACTTCTAGTGGGGAGGACGCAAAGTTTGGCCTCTCGACAATGGATCTCATGGAGGCGCTGCGCATCCTCGAGGAGGCGCAGATGCTGCACGCGCTGCGCATGGTGCATTTTCACATCGGCTCGCAAATTCCGGACATTCTCTCCATCAAACGGGCCACGCGCGAGGGCGCCCGCTACTATGCCAAGCTGCGCAAACTCGGCTGCACGGGTCTGGAATTTCTGGACGTGGGCGGTGGCCTCGGCGTGGACTACGACGGCAGCCGCACAAATTATCACTCGAGCACGAATTACACGCTCCAGGAGTACGCTGCGGACATCGTGGACAATGTGATGGACGTGTGCGAGGAGGAGCAAGTCGAGCACCCCGACATCGTCAGCGAAAGCGGACGCGCCGTGGTGGCTTATCACGCGCTGCTCGTGGTGCGCGTCATCGGTGTCATCGAGAAAACCAAAGCCGAATACGATCTGCGGGTGGAACGCCGCGACCACAAATGGGTCAAGCAGCTGGCTGAGATCAAGGAACGCATGTTCGACAACCCGCTCGAGGCCTTGCACGACACGCAGCAGATCAAGGAAGAGAGCCAGAACGCTTTCGAGCTGGGCATCCTCGATCTGCGTACAAAGGCCAAGATCGAGACCTTCTATTGGCACATCGTGGAGGAAATCGTCGAGTTTTACCGCGAGCGCCATCGCGAAACACAGGAGGAAATCCCGGAGGAAATCCTCGATCTCACGTCGCACATTGCGGATCAGTACGTGTGCAACTTCAGCGTTTTCCAATCGCTCCTGGATCACTGGGCGCTGGGCCAGCTCTTCCCCATCATGCCCTTGCACCGCTTGGACGAAAAGCCCACCTGCGAAGGGGTGCTGGTGGACATCACGTGCGACAGCGACGGCAAGGTGAAAAAGTACACCGACCTGCGCGAGGAGCGCGACGCTCTCCCCTTGCATCCTCTGCGCAACGGCGACCCCTACTATCTTGGTTTCTTCCTCACGGGCGCCTATCAGGACATCATGGGTGACCTGCACAACCTCTTTGGGCGGGTCAACGAAGCCCACGTCTTCCTTGATCCCGACGAGGAGCGCGGCTTCTATATCGAGGAAACCATCCGCAGCCACAGCGTGGCGCAGGTGCTCGAACTCACCCAATACCACACGGTGGACTTGGCACGGCGCATGAAAGAGTGGGTGGATGCAGCCATCCGCGCGGATACGATCAAGCCCAACGAGGCCATGCGTCTGCTGGCCGAGTATGAACGCGGCCTCGACGACACAACCTATCTCGTCTTTGGCGACAAATACCGCAACGCCTTCGGCCCGGCCTAAAGGGAAGACGCGGCATGTATCTCATCTCGGCATGTTTGATTGGCTGCGAGGTCACGTGGCGCGCGGGGGCGAACGCGCATGAGGTGTTCGCGGAGCTCGTGCGGGCGCATCACGCGATCCCCGTCTGCCCCGAGCAGCTCGGGGGGCTACCCACGCCACGGCCGCCCGCGGAAATCGTCGGCGGCTCCGGCGAGGACGTGCTCGAAGGGGGAGCTCGGGTGCTGACGGCCGACGGACGTGATGTGACGGAGAATTTCCTGCGGGGGGCCCGCGAGGTGCTGCGGCTGGCCGAGCTCGTTCGGCCCGAGCTCATTATCCTCAAGGAGCGTAGTCCTTCGTGCGGAGTGCGCCAGATCTACGACGGCACGTTCTCCGGCACCCTGCGGGCGGGATGCGGCGTGACCACCGCGCTGCTGCGGCGCCATGGCTGGCCCGTCACGAGTGACGAAGAATTCCTCGGCGCATCGCCCCGCCCTGCCGGATCCTGACCCGCGGCACCTTTTGCACACTCGTCGTGGCCTTTGCGCAAAAACTCTTGCGCGCCACGCGTGCACGTGTGCTTATTGCCCCTTACGAAGTGTCGCGCGCGTGGTGGCAGGCACGACGCGCGAGTAGGTCTTTATGCCCGACTCAAGGAGGAGTGAATTTTCCCTATGGAAAACGGCCAACTCACCTGGATCACCAATTTCATTTGGGGCATCGCCGACGACGTCTTGCGCGACCTCTACGTGCGCGGCAAGTACCGCGACGTCATTCTCCCGATGACGGTGATCCGTCGGCTTGATGCGGTACTGGAGCCCACCAAGCAGGCCGTGCTCGAGATGAAAGCTTCGCTCGACAAAGCGGGGATCGTCCACCAGGACGCTG
>JBMFRB010000017.1:0-14112 GCA_049968255.1 Candidatus Sumerlaeaceae bacterium
TGGCGGCCATTGCTGTGCCGAACTTCCTGGAGGCACAGGTCAGGTCGAAGGTCTCGCGCTCCAAAGCTGACATGCGCAGTTGCGCGGTCGCAATCGAAGCTTATTCTGTTGACTGGAACACACCACCATCAGACTGCGGCAATGGCGCGGTGACAAATGGATACCGTCCTTATGACTTGTGGGACGATGGCAGCAATAACTGGTCGGTTCAGCCCACGGCGAATTTCACCATTGGTTTTGAGCTCACGACCCCAGTGGCCTACATCTCTAGTGCTGCCGCGCTGAAAGACGTCTTCAAGCTTGATCGGACGATCACCGGTTCGCAGTCAGGACGCGAATTTTACTGCTTCGCAAGCTGGCGATGGCGCGAGAAATGCACAGGGACTTCTTTTGCTATTCAAACGGATCGGAACGGGTTCTGGCTCCTCATGGGAGCTGGCCCTGATCGCTACGTGAATAACAAGGTCAGTACTGCAGGCGATTTCTCACAAAACATCTATATTCCTCGTGGTATCAACTATGATCCCACCAACGGCACTGTCTCCAACGGGGATATCTACTACTCACAGAAATTCGGAGCTTTCGGTTGGGAGCGTCCTGACCCACGACCGGCTGACCTGTAACCGTTTTCAAATTCGAGGTGGATCAGATGGTGGGCTCTTCGGAGCCCACCATTTTTATTTGTCGGGGAATTAGAGGGCCGTTTGCCACAGAAATCCCATTTTGCGATGAACAAAGCAGATCGTTCAAAAACAACTTGCAAGTTTGGCAAAACACAGAGATGAACGAGTTGATCTTCAAGAGAAAGGAGGGAAACAACGTGTAGCTTGGACTGCTAGATCGCAACTCAGGGGCTCATTGGGAAAGGAAGCAAGACAACCCTTCGTACCCAGACGTGCGGTCCCGCGTCAGTATGGAAATTCACGCGGGGAAGAAAGGGTTCACACTTATCGAGCTGCTTATTGTGGTCGCAATTATTGCGATTTTGGCCGCGATCGCAGTTCCTAACTTTTTGGAAGCTCAGGTGAGAGCGAAGGTTTCGAGGGCGAAAGCGGATATTCGGTCGCTGGCGACGGCGCTGGAAAGCTACGCTGTGGACAACAACAATTTCCCACCTGACATTACTTTGGTGGGGGGTATGCAAATCGGGGCCGGGTGGAATTGGTATATCAGCCACCGTCTTACTACACCGACAGCCTACATCGCGAACAATATGCTGACGGACCCATTTCGCGACAGACGCTCAACGCTTCCCCTGGAATACTGGCGCTATCGCTACGTGTGCTACGGCATGATCCCCTATTACGAGGCAAATGGAGTCCCGCAAGGACTGGGCACTGAGGTAAATGATTATAAACTTGGCGAAGCGGAGTACGGGCGCTGGCGCATTAGCTCGGCAGGACCGGAGGCGACGGCGGGTCCTTATCCGCAGAATAACAAGTTCGTGCGCGTCCTGGTGCTCTACGATCCCACAAATGGGACCGTGTCGCAGGGCGACATTGTTCGTTCTCAAAAATTGGGCGATGGCATCCAACCGCCTTATTAATCTCTAGCGCGACTTTGAATCGTCCCGGCAGTTCCTCGGAGCTGCCGGGACTTTTGACGGAAGGCGGCGCCCTCCTATCGCGGCTCAGCCTTGAAGAGCTTGTTCGCTTCTTTCCGCAAGGTCCCGGACCGCGACATTGCTCCCTGCACAGGTCTCTTCCTGTTTTTCCCTATGTCAATGAAATCAATGGCGCAAGATCGGAGACCATTGGCCAAGTCGGCCATGAGGAAGTTACGCCTTTGTAACAGAATAGGCAGTCGTAATTGGTTGTCCTAGAATTAGGGCACACAGCATGTGCATTTTCACCAAGGAGGTAATCACTATGCTGGGAAGCTTCTTGAGGAACTGTTGCAACGAAGCCGCGTTTAGAAATGCCCCCTTTTGCCCCGTTTGCCGAAAACAAATGCATGAACATCACAAGGAGTTGAAGCGCGCTGCCGAGGAAGAATCAGCTTTCTTCAGCTTGGCAAAAGCGCGTGAGCGGTCGCTCCATGCCCAGACTCGACACCTACCTCTGGGGAAGACGGGTGTCCTCCATCGAGGGGGAATTGTGCGCTATCCAGCCCGCCTTGCTGTTTTTAAGCTTTATGGGATCTATTTGCCCGAGCGAGAGGCACAAGCAGTTTTGCGGGAGATTCACAATTACAAATGGTTCGTAGCGGAAAAAGCAGGGAAAGATGTGTGGCAAGAACGCGCACCTGAAAACCCTTTTTCCGCAGCAGCCCAGGAGTGGGGGCGCAGATATCTAGAAGCATTTCTCGATTGGCTGAAGAATCCTCTTTTTTGCCGGCAAGGTGCTTAAGGGTCTTCTTCATGACATCGCTTTGGTGGCGCTCGCCGCCGCTGGCAACCGGGTCTCACACTTCATCAGATCATTACCAGGACCAGGCAAGTGATGTGTCCCAGACGAGGTTCGAATGTTCCTGTGTTAGCGTCTGACGAGGCGCCGCCCTCACTCAAATTGTGGGGACTAAACAAGGCTGTCGAGATAGCTGGAGCCAGGGCCATCCCAGGAAATCCCAAAGTAGCTTGCCACGGTGGCTGCGGTATCAGCAAAGGTTTCCCGCGTGCCGAGATTTACCCCATGCGCCATCCGGGGCGAATAGGCAAGAAGGGGAACGTACTCGCGCGAATGATCCGTGCTCGGTGTGGTGGGATCGCAGCCGTGGTCTGCGGTGATAACGAGAATGTCCTCTGAGCGCAGGCATTCCATGATTTTCGGGAGATAACTATCAAATTCTTCGAGGCTTTGCCGATACCCGACTGTGTCGTTGCGGTGACCGTAAATCATGTCGGTGTCGACAAGGTTCGTGAAGATGAGCCCGTCGGACGCTTCATGCAGTTCCTGAATGGTCGCTATGATTCCTTTTTCGTTGGGGCCAGTGTGGACTTCTTTTGTGAGGCCGCGATGCGCAAAGATATCACCGATTTTGCCAATGCCAATGGTGGCAAAACCAGCGTCCGCCAGGCGGTCCAGAATGGTTGGACGAGGTGGCGGGACGGAAAAATCCTTGCGGTTGCGGGTGCGCGTGTAGTTGCCCGAAGTGCCGACGAAAGGACGGGCAATGACACGCCCCACGCGGTGGGGTCCGTCAAGGATTTCGCGCGCGATCTCGCACATTCGATAGAGTTCTTCGAGCGGGATGACTTCCTCGTGGGCTGCGATCTGAAAAACGCTGTCAGCACTTGTGTAGACGATGGGCCGACCTGTACGAACGTGCTCGTCGCCGAGTTTCTGGATGATCTCGGTCCCGCTGGCCGGGATGTTGCCAAGAATTTTGCGGCCAGTCCTCCGCTCAAACTCTTCGATAATCTCTGGGGGAAAACCGTGAGGATAGGTGGGGAACGGCTGTTCGGAGATGACGCCCGCTATTTCCCAGTGGCCAAGGGTGGTATCTTTCGCCATGCTTTTCTCTGCACACTTGCCCCAAGCCCCGATGGCGTCGGGCCGCGGTGGCACTCCACGCAGATCGGCGATATTGCCGAGACCGAGCTTGGCCATGTTTGGCAACCGTAATCCATCGGGGAAGGCACGAGAAAGATTGCCCAGAGTATCGCTCCCTTCGTCACCGAAGAGATGTGCATCTGGCAATGCTCCGATCCCAACGCTGTCGAGCACGATAATGACGAATCTGCGGGGCATGGGCGCTCTCCTTTTGTCGTGAGGTAATTCAGTAAAACCGAACAGTTACCACGTCGGCGAGACTTTTTTCTCTGCGTGATACAACGCGCTTCTGCATGAAGTCCCTTGCTGAGAAACCGAATGACATGCGCTTCTATGAGGAAAAACTCGGCCGAATGGTATGAAAAGAGCGGCGCGCGACGTGGCCCTGTAGCTCAGTATGGATAGAGCAGCGGTTTCCTAAACCGTTGGTCGCAGGTTCGAGTCCTGCCAGGGCTACTCTTGTGACTTTTTAGGGAGCTCCAGGTTCATCTCGGAGCTTTGTGTGGTCTCACGTGCGCGTCGGTTAGCCAGCGGAATCCACCACAATTCTCGAAGAATGACACGCAAGACGATGGCGGTCGGCACGGCAAGAATGAGTCCGCCAAGGCCAAACTGCGCCCCTACCACGAGGGCTGCAATGACGACGAGAGGGTGAAGGCCAGCGCTTTTCCCCACAATGCGTGGCTGGAGAATGAACCCATCGAGAGTCTGGATCATCACGCTGATGAGCAACACGGCGAGGACCCCAATGATTTTCGCTCCCGCGGTTTGGTAAACCCCGCCAAAAACAACCCAGAGAATGGTAGGGACCGCTCCGATCACTGGGCCGACGTAGGGAATGAGGTTTCCGAAGCCTGCGGCAAAGCCGATGAGTAAGGAGTACTGCTTCATTCCCAGAGCAATGAGGGCGAGAGAGTAGAGTGAGCCAATGATGACGCACACGATGAGCTGCCCACGCAAAAATCCGCCGAGCGCGGAGTCCACTTTCTCCCAGATCGATAAGAAGCGCGGCCGAAAGGCGGACGGGATCAGGATGCCGAGGAACCGCCCAATTCGGGCGAAATCTACGAGACAATAAAATGTTATCATAAGAACAAGGACAAGAAACGCGGCGACGCCAGCTGAATAAACAGCAACTGCTGCCACGAAGCGGCTGAAAGAGGTGACGGCGTGAGCAAGCTGAGAAGCGACGCCACGCATCGCCGGTGTGAGCTGATTAGCGAGATTGTCCATTGAAATTTTGCCCTCAATTGCCGCCCGGAGGCGTTCAATGTCCTCGGGCGAGACACTCACCTGAAATTTCTCTGAGAGCGCCGCGACAACGAGCGGGATGCGGTCGGCGAGGTTGGTGAGACCCATTCGAAACTGCGCAACTAAGATCGGCACAAAGAGCATGAGCGCGCCGACGGTAAGCCCCAGAATTAAAGCAAACGTGAGGACAACGCCTACCGTGCGGCTGACATGAAATCGGCGTTGGACGAGGCCGACAATGGGATTGAAGATGTAGGCGATGATGAGCGCGACAAAAAAGGGCGAAGCGATATTGAGGGCCCAGACAAGAAGGGGGCGAAAGAAGACCAATAGACCCAACACGAGCACCGCGTTGAGCAGCCAAAGCAAAAGGCGCAGAGGCCGATCGAAGCGAGGAGATTGCGCAGTGGGGCTAGTCATCGGCAAGTTACCTCTTAGGAGCTTTGTCGAGTTGAGACTGATGGCTAGCTCTGCAGGGGCGGCCCGCAGGGCGCAAGGGAATTGCTCGTGCCGAGAGCCGCGAGAGAGATTTTCGCTGCGGAGTTGTTTTTTGCACTCTTGACAGCACATGGAAGGATACCTAGCGTGCACGATACGATTCGAAGCTGAGGACAGGAGAACCAAAGCAATGGCTGATGAGATTTACGGCAATGCGCTGGGATTGATCGAGACGCGTGGTTTAGTAGGCTCGATCGAGGCAGCCGATGCCATGGTGAAGGCTGCGAATGTGCGGCTGATCGGCAAGGAGCACGTCGGCGGCGGACTGGTAACGGTCATGGTCCGTGGCGACGTAGGAGCTGTGAAAGCGGCGACGGATGCCGGCGCGGCTGCAGCGCGGCGCGTGGGAGAACTGATCAGTGTGCATGTGATCCCGCGGCCGCATCCGGACCTGGAGAAAATCCTGCCGAAGGGCTGATGGGCTCATTTGCGGTGGAATGGTGGCATGCGGCCTGCGCGCCTTGAGCGCGGCAGGCCGCTACTATCATGTGAAAGATTCCAAGTCAACGAGCGGACGGCAAAGTGGCGGATTTACGCGAAATTATAAGGGCGGAAGTCGAGCGGGTGTTGGCCGAATTCCTCGCGAAAGGGGGCGGCTCGAAAAGGAGCAGGAGAGAGAGCCGTTTACTTGTTGTTCTTTTCAGCGGAACGCGCTGGCCAGCTGACGCGGTCTTCGGACAGCTGGAGGCGCTGGTCGAGCGGGGCTATCGACTCGTCTGTGTGCTGAGCGAGAGTTTTCGTTCATGTCAGGAGCAACGATTTGCGGCCTTGCGGTTGCCTCGGGGAATCGACGTGCTTGCGCAGCAGGCAGACGCGCAAATTCTGGACTTGGCAAAACAAGGCGACGCCGTTGTGGCCGCTTGCTTCTCGGCGAATTCAGCAGCCAAACTTTCTGCAGGAATTTTTGATTCTGTGCCGACGGTGTTGGTTCGTGCATTCCTCGAGCTGGCCAAGCCCGTCATCGTGGCCGAGGACTCAGCCGTGCTACGCGAATCGGCTGCTCCGCCGAGTGCACCGCCGAAGCTGCGTCGCTTGGCCGAGGATGCCTATCACGGACTTGCCGAGATGGGTGTGCGGTTTGTGGCCCCAACTGATTTGGAGCGCGCCGTAGATCAAGCGTTCTTTGTCCCGGTGAACGAGACACCCGAGCGCCTGGCCAAAACGCGTCCGACCAAGCAACGCATGTTTGTTACAAGTGAGGATGTGTGGAAAGCGCTATCCCAGGGCCACAAGCAACTCATTGTGACAGAGGACGCTGTGGTCACTGACGAGGCGCGTGATCACGCGCGGCGCGTGGGACTGGAGATCCTGCGCCAATAAGGTCATCAGCTCGTTGGTGATTTTTTCCTGTTGCCTTCCTCTTTTCATGGCCTCGAATTCCGGTGCCATGGCACGAATCGAAACAGCACTTCTCAGCGTTTACCGAAAAGACGGACTTGTCGATTTTGCACGCGTGTTGGCTGCGCGTGGGGTGACGATTCTTTCCACGGGCGGCACACTGCGCACGCTTGCCGATCACGGGATCGGGGCGGTAAGCGTGTCAGAATATACCGGCCAAGCGGAAATTCTCGGCGGTCGCGTGAAGACGCTGCACCCAAAGATTTTTGCTGGCATTTTGGCCCGTCGTAGTGATGCGAGCGACCTGGAGACTCTGGCACGCGATGGCATGCGCCCAATAGATCTTGTGGTTGTGAGTCTCTATCCCTTCGAGCAAACTGTGGCAAAACCAGATGTCTTGATTCCCGAGGCAATCGAGCAAATTGACATTGGCGGCGTTGCCCTGTTGCGCGCAGCAGCGAAGAATCACACGTTTGTCTACGTTGTGTGCGACGAGGCAGATTACGGGGCGATCCTAGAAGTGCTTGATAAGGAGGAAGGAAAGGAGACAAGGGCGCTAAGAAGGCGATTGGCTGTGAAGGCATTCCAGCGAACAGCCGCCTACGATGCGGCAATAGCGAATTATCTTGCTAGCATTGAAGCGGAGGGTGGCGAAGGGCGGCGCTCGCAATTCCCAAGCGAATTTTTCGTTTCTCTACCTAAGATACAGGATCTTCGCTATGGCGAGAACCCTCACCAGCAGGCAGCTTTTTATGCGCATAACGCGAACGGCGAGACGAGTTTGGCAACTGCTCGGCAACTCCACGGCAAAGAGCTTTCTTATAATAACATCATTGATCTGGATTCGGCGCTTGAGATTGTGCGGGCTTTCGACGAGCCGTGCTGCGCCATTATTAAGCACAACAATCCGTGTGGCGTGGCGCGCGCCGAAAAATTGGCGGAAGCTTTCCGCGCTGCACTTGCCTGTGATCCGGTGAGCGCTTTCGGCGGTGTCATCGGACTCAACCGCGAAGTGGATGCGGATACGGCTGCAGCGATGGCCGATTTATTCGTCGAAGCCATCGTTGCGCCGGCATTTGCTGAGGAGGCGCTGACAGTGCTGACCAAAAAGAAGAATTTGCGGTTACTCGCCACGGGACCATTCACGCCTGTGCTGGAGCGATGGATGTTGAGAAGCGTGGTGGGCGGCGTGCTGGTGCAAACGCGTGACACTGGAATGGTCACACGCGAGCAGTTGAAAGTGGTGACGAAACTGCAACCAACCGAAGAAGACATCGATGCTTTGTTGTTCGCGTGGAAGGTGGCCAAGTTCGTAAAATCGAACGCCATTGTGTACACGTCGCGCAATGCGACGATCGGAATTGGTGCGGGGCAAATGAGTCGTATTGATTCTACGAATATCGCGGCGGTGAAAGCACAAAGTCCGGTGCGTGGCGCTTACATGGCAAGCGACGCCTTCTTTCCGTTCCGCGACAATGTGGATCGGGCTGCCGATATGGGGATCAGGGCCATCATTCAGCCTGGCGGCAGTGTGCGCGATGCGGAGGTGATTCAGGCCGCTGATGAGCGTGGGCTCATTATGGTTTTTACGGGGATGCGGCATTTTCGGCATTGATGAGGTGCCGCCGCGGGCTACCGGCGTCCAGGCCTGCAAACGAAGAACACAATGCGCCGGTGCGCCTGGAGCGAGTGAGCCCTCACGAATTCGAGAAACGCCCTGCTTCTGGTGGAACTCGGCCAGTGGAGAAGTGCGTCGCCAGAAAAGCCGGGTTCTGCGTAACGCCCTAGGGTAGGCTGCAAAGAATTTCGCCTCGTATACCTCGCATTTTACAGGGGACAGGTGAAGCCGCTCGCGAGGGCCAAACCCCGAGACGAGTCAATTCTTCTCAAGAAGTGTGCGCACGCATTCCTTGAAATGACGTCCACGCTCTTCGAAATTGCGGTACATATCGTAGCTGGCGCATGCTGGTGAAAGGAGAACGACGTCGCCGGCTTGTGCAAGCTGTGCGGCACGTTGCACTGCCTCTTCCATCGTGCGGGCACGTTCTGAGGGAACCCAACGGCTCCACGCATCTTCGATGAGCGGGGCCGCCTCACCCAAGGTGATGAGTGCTTTGACGCGCTCGCGTATAAGTGGTGTGAGAGAGGCGTAATCGCTTTTTTTGTCGCGCCCACCCGCGATAAGAACGATCGGTGCGGTGAAGCTGAGCAGAGCTTTTTCCAGCGAATCGAGATTTGTTGCTTTCGAGTCGTTGTAGAAGCGCACGCCTTGGCGCTCACCGCAAAATTCGATGCGGTGCTCGACGCCGCGAAACGTGCGTAGACCTTCGCGGATGGAATCAATGGAGGCTCCGGCAAGAAACGCAGCAAGAGCTGCAGCTAGGGCATTTTCCTGATTGTGGCGGCCTGGCAGGGGGAGCTCATTTTTCCGGACAAGCCTTATGGTGCCAACGTCGTCCGTTTCGAGGGTGAGCCAATCCCCTGCTATTCCGGCACCGCCGCTCGCGGGGCACGCCGAGGCCGAAAAAGGATACCTCCGAACAGGAGTTCGTGGAGCAAAACTGGCACTGTCGGGATTATCTGCATTCCAAACGAAAGCATCCGATGGCTGCATGTTGCGCAAAAGATTCTCCTTCGCTGCAACATACTCGTGGTAAGTGGGATAACGATCGAGATGGTCGGGGGCCAAATTCGTGAGGACGGCAACGGAGGGATGGAATTCTTCAATATCTTCGAGTTGGAAGCTGCTGACTTCTGCAACAAAGATGGGGGGCACAGTGGTGTCGGTAGGCTGTACCAAGGCATGAAATACAGCCTCCGAAAAGGGATGCCCGATGTTCGCACAGGCGATGGCGTGAAAGCCGGCGGTACTGAGCAAGTGGGCGATCCAAGCGGTTGTTGTGGTTTTGCCATTTGTGCCAGTGACTGCAACGAGCTTGCTACGGTGTGGCAAAAAGGCAGCGGCCACTTCGATTTCGCTGACGATTCGTACGCGTTGCTCACGGGCCGCTACGATAAGGGGATTTGTCTGTGGAATGCCTGGACTTTTGACTAAAATCTCAGCGCTTGCGATTGCCCGCGAGGAAGCTTCGGTGCCCCATTCCGTAGGGATTCCCAGAGCCGCGAGTTGCGTGGCTTGTTCCGCAACGTCTTCGGCACGCTTCTGATCGATAACGACAACCTTGGCGCCGGCATGAGCTAAGAGGCGTGCTGCACTTATCCCACTGAGCGCCGCCCCGAAGACGACCACTCGGCGGCCACTCACTTCGTCTCGTTTCATTGCTGTCCTCGGTTGCTATTGGCCACGCCGCTGAAAGAAACCGATGCCTTCCCAGCGATACGAGGGACGCGTTTGCGTCTGCTTGAGGAAGACGTCAATATGGCGTGTATCGTTCGGTCGCACGTAAATGTTTGTCTGATAGGGCTCGTAGCCATTCTTTTCCAGACGCAGGCTGTGGTAACCGACTTCGAGACGATCAATGATGTGCGGTGTGCGGCCATAATATTCGCCGTCAATGTAAACCCGCGCGTTGTCCGGTGTGGAATCAATTTCAATCCGCCCATAGCGCGCCACTTTATATTCGCGCGGCGGCATGCGATCTGGCCCCATTACGTAGAACGTTGTCCAGTCTTCCGCCCAAAAATTTTCGCGCGGGAGGGGGCGGACAGGATGAATGCCTCGCGCTGAGGGCTCAGTGCGAAAACTCTCGATTCGACGCACGAGCGCTGCAGCGCCTTCGCGCGAAGCCGGATAGGGATTCCGCCGCGAGTAGCGATGCCATTCTTTCAGAAAGGGGAAATCTTGTGCGACAGCCACAATAGTTAGCTTTTCGTTGCCTTGGGGTCCGTTGATCTCGAGATCATACGTGCGATCGGGGATCATGTAGCGACGGCCGGCGCGGAGGTAGTTATCACGATCATAGTAGTTAGGGAAAATTTGTCGAGTGATCCCCGCCGCATCGGTGTTGAAGATGAACACATAGGCATCGCGGTTGACGCTGAAGTAGATGCGAATGGGGTCGCCGATGTGATAGCGCGAGCGGTCGGTGTGGATGTTCACTTTCAGAACTCCCTCTCGCGGTCGCGGAACGATGGCAACGCGGGAGGACACGTCGGGAGCTTCGTATTCGCCCTGCAAAGGCTTGTAGGAGCCGGCCCCCTCGACGACCGCGGCAGCGGGAACTGAGGGGGGAACGGCCGCGAGAGCTAGCAGCAGGCAAAGCAGTGGTCCACAGATTCGAGCTTTCATGGATTATTCTCCTTCTTTTTCCCGGCCTTCACATGCGCGGGGTGAGTGTCCCTTCACCCAACGTTGAGCCAAAATCACGCCATTGTGTGTCATACAATCTGAATAGCTCTTTGGAAACAACAAGCCAATCTGACAAGGAAATAGTGCGGCTCACGTGATGATCATTCAACGGTTTTGGCCAATGGTAACCGGACAATGGCCAAGGTGCCACCGCCTTCCGGGGAGCTGATGATTAGCTCGCCACCATGGAGAGCCGCGAGGGCTCGCGCGAGATAGAGCCCGACGCCGAGCCCGCCACTGGTCCGCGTCACAAGCGGCTCGCCGGGCTGGAAGCGAAGTGTTTCGCAAATCACCAACTGAGGCGGAATGCCGGGCCCATAGTCGCGGATCGAGATCTCGAGGGTTCCGTCTGGCTGGGCTTGCGCTGCGATTTCTACAACCGCCGCTTGAGGCGAGTACTTGATCGCGTTGTCGACGAGAGCACTCACGATCTGGCTGAAACGGCGCACGTCGACGTTGGCCGTGATTGGAACGCAGGAGAGCTTAAGCCGAATCTTCTTTTTTTCAGCATCGGACTCAAAAAGGCGGACGGTGTCGGCAAGCACTTCCTCAATGTGCGCGAGTTGTTTGTCGAGAACGAGGGCGCCTCGCTCGAGCTCGTGAAGATCGAGAAGCGAATTGACGACCGTGAGGAGGCGCCGCGAGTTGCTGGAGACAATGTGAAGCAGCTTTGCCCAGTCGGAACACTGGCTGTCGGTCGGCGTGCCAAGCAGCATATCACTTGCTGCCTGAATCGCTGTGAAAGGTGTTCGAAGTTCGTGCGCGAGGAGCGAGAGAAATTGCGATTTGTAACTGTCGACCTGCGCACTGGCACTGATATCGCGGACGGCAAGAAGTGCGAGGGGTTGGCCGGACTTCGAGTTCATCGGAGAAATAAAGACTTCCATGTCCGCTCTAATATTGGCAGGAAACGAGAGTGATTCCACCAGCGCACAACGTGGAGCGGCCGCGAGCACTTCGCGTAATCTCCCAAGCGTTTCCGTACCGTCGAGTTGAGGCCACAGATCGAGGAGCGATCTTCCCTGCACTTTGGTTTCGGAACTGAGTTGCAACCAGCAAGACGCCTCAGCGTTCACGTGGCGAACGACAAGCGAGCGGTCCACGATGACGACCGCGCATTGCACGGCGTCGAGTACCGATTTGAAAAGATCCGCAATATCATCGCAGCGAGTGGACAACTGGAAATTCGCAATTCCGAGACCAACAAAGCCAGCAATGGCAACAAGGATATCGAGCTCCTCGCGACCCAACGGGTCGGCATCGGCACGGCTGTTCGCATTGAGCACACCTACGACCTCGCCGCTGACCAAGATCGGCACAGAGACGAAGGACTTTGTGGAGTAGCGTTCGTGATGGGCAGCGTGGGCGAATTCAGATTGGGAGATGTCTTCCACTAGGACGGGCTTGCGCTCGTGGACGACGCGGCCCGAAATCCCTTCGCCGATTGGAATCTCGATTGCCGGCCAGAATTTCTCTGGAATACCTGCGGCAGCTGCTAGCGTGAGGACTCCCCTATCGCGATGCAGAAGCAGTACGCTGCAGCGGTCGAGGTCAAATGTGGTTCGGATGAGATTCACGATTGCAAGAAGTGTGGTATCCAGCGACTTGTTCGAACTAAACACCTGGCCTATCCGCGAGACTAGCTGTGCGCTGCGGAGCCTACGCCGACGGCCCACATCCTTCGCATTCTCTGTTTTACGAGTCATGGAATTGCGATTTAGTTCTCACGCTTTCGTTTTGGCAATGAATCTGCGCGAGAAGGGTAACGACCTGCAAGAAGTGAATTCAGCTCTCCGCAGAAAAAAAGACGGCGAAATTGCATTTCGACCGTGGGATCGTGGAAAAGGCTTGAAGTTGGATAGCAGGACTTCGCACCTAGCGTTGGCTTTGCTGAGTGAGCCCCAAAATTGCGAGTGAGGTTCAGTTTTGGCGCAAAGGCAAGACGTGAAAAAGATCCTTATTATTGGCAGCGGCCCCATTGTGATTGGTCAGGCTTGCGAGTTCGACTATTCTGGAACTCAAGGCTGCAAGGCGCTGCGTGAAAACGGTTACGAGGTGGTGCTGGTCAATTCCAATCCCGCGACAATCATGACAGATCCGGCTTTCGGCGACCGCACCTATATTGAACCGCTAACGCCGGAAGTGGTCGAGAGTATCATTGAGCGTGAGCGACCGGACGCACTGCTTCCGACGCTGGGCGGCCAAACAGCACTCAACATCGCGATGGAGCTGGTGAGTCGAGGTGTGCTCGAGCGTTTTGGGTGCAAGCTGATAGGGGCTAGTAGTGAAGCGATCGAGCGGGCTGAAAACCGCATGAGCTTCAAGCAGACGATGCTCGAGATCGGTCTGGATGTCCCACGAAGCTCTATCATCAAAGCACAGAGTGGGCGCGAAGAGCACATCCGGCGGGCTGTGTTCGAGGCTCTTGATGAGGCCGTGAAGATTGGTTTTCCAATCATCATCCGTCCTTCGTTCACTTTGGGCGGAACTGGCGGCGGCATCGCCTACAATTCAGAAGAATTTGATAGGCTCGCGCAACGCGGTCTAACTCTTTCGCCAATTCACGAGATCATGATCGAGGAATGTGTGCTCGGATGGAAGGAATTCGAGCTCGAGGTCATGCGTGACATGCATGACAATGTTGTGATCATCTGCTCGATCGAGAATCTCGACCCCATGGGTGTGCACACAGGAGATTCTATCACCGTTGCGCCAATTCAGACGCTTACCGACCGTGAATATCAGGCTATGCGCGACGATGCGCTGAGAATAATTCGTGCAATAGGGGTGGACACCGGCGGCAGCAATATTCAGTTTGCTGTGGATCCAAAGACTGGCCGCCGCGTTGTGATTGAGATGAATCCCCGTGTGTCGCGTTCGAGCGCGTTGGCAAGTAAGGCTACGGGATTCCCGATCGCGAAGATCGCCGCCAAGCTGGCGACGGGCTACCGGCTTGATGAAATTCCTAACGACATCACCAAGAAGACGCCGGCTTGCTTCGAGCCGACGATTGATTACTGCGTGGTGAAGATCCCGCGCTTCGCTTTCGAGAAATTCCCGGGCGCCGAGCCGATTCTGGGATCGCAGATGAAGTCTGTCGGCGAAACCATGGCCATCGGCCGCACCTTCAAGGAGGCTTTGCAGAAAGGAATTCGCGGGCTGGAAATTGGCCGTGCAGGACTAGGGGGCGATGGGAAGCACAACTACGACCCGACTGCCGACGAT
>JBMFRB010000018.1:0-13011 GCA_049968255.1 Candidatus Sumerlaeaceae bacterium
GCGGGAGTAGCTCAGTTGGTAGAGCATCAGCTTCCCAAGCTGAGGGTCGCGGGTTCGAGCCCCGTTTCCCGCTCCACTTTTCATTTCCGCCGTGTGTAGCCGAAAAATCGTGCCTGAGAAATTCTCCTTTATTGAGAGAGGTGTTTGGCTCAGCGAGACTCTATCTACTGGAGGGCTGCATGGTGTAGTCACACATGTAGAAGCGTGTGCTGCGCGATAGCGCAACGTCCCACCCCACGCGGCTCTGCATCTCACGTGCGCACTGAAAAAACTCACAGGTGAGTTCTTCCGAGGCGCGACCTATTCCACCAGCAGTTTCCTCGAATACTTGACGCACAAGTTTCCATGAAACCAATGTTGGATGTAACAACAACCTTCCTTAGGAAAGGTCACGGGCAATGGAAAAGCGACGGCTTGGGGCAAAAGGTCCTTGGGTAACTGTGATTGGCTTTGGGGCTTGGGCGATTGGGGGAACAAACTGGGGGCCTACCGACGATAAGCAGAGCAAGGAAGCGCTGCACGCAGCGCTCGATACGGGGGTCAACTTCATCGACACCGCCGACGTTTATGGCTACGGACATTCGGAAGAGCTCATTGGGCAAGTTCTCGCGGAGCGGGGGCATCCGGAAGATGTGGCCATTGCGACAAAGGCCGGAAATGATTTCTATTCGGCACGGCCCGAAGATGACAAGGGTTATGGCCCCATTCGCCCGAATTATAGCGTGCAGTATCTCATCTCCGCTGTCGAGAGAAGCCTGCGCCGATTAGGGCTGGAGTGCGTGGACATCCTTCAGCTTCACAGCCCGAATACGGACATACTTGAGCGCGACGAGCCGTGGGAAGCACTAGCAAGGCTAAAAGAACAAGGCAAGATTCGCCACGCGGGTCTAAGTGTGCAAAGCTTCAAAGAAACCGAACAGACCCCTGTGGTGGAAAAGTGGGCGAAGGAGGGCTTACTGGATGTGATTCAGGTACGCTATAATCTTCTCGAGCGCGAGGCCGAGCGCACACTATTCCCCACCGCGCAGCGTTACGGCGTCGGAGTGATCGTGCGAATTCCGCTGCTGTTTGGCTTCCTTACGGGCAAATTCACCCGCGAGACACGCTTCGGCGAGGATGATCACAGGCGCATGAATCTTAGTCCGGAGAAACTCGAAAAGTATTTTACGGAGCTCGAAGCTCTCGAACCGGAACTTGCTGAGGAACGACAGCGCACGGGAGCCACGCGTGCCCAACAGGCTTTGGCCTTCTGCCTGCGCCATCCGGCATGCCACACCGTGATTCCCGGGGCCAAAACAGCAGCACAAGTTATGGAAAACGTCGCAGCAGCGCGATTCATCTGATCGCTCGCGCGCTGGACGTTTGTGTGTCGAAATATTCCTATGGTGTGATGCCGCCCCCCGTGAAGGATCACGGCATGAAAACAACGTTATTAAAGGAGAAGGGAGGGACTTACCAGGGCGCCACTGAGGCAAAAATAGTGGCTCTTGACGCGCTGGCCGAGAATTCGTGCACTCGCCGCTTCAGGCGACAAGCCCCGGGGGATTGTTCCGCGTCTGGGCTTTGGATGAGCTCCCGCAAGGGTCGCGGCGCTCTTTTTTTGCGGTCCCTAACGAACAAAGGAACGGAACATCACATGCGCGAGCAGCCCAGCAATTGGCGGGAAAAACAAGGTGCACGCCAGGCGCGCCACCACAAAGCGCCATCCTAACATGCCGGTCTCTAATGGCAAAAGTAGGACATGGGTCAAGGCTCCCGCGGTGAGGAAAGCCACGAGACTCCCCACGCCGGCGCCAAACTTCAAGGCAAGAGAAGCGATGATCGTTTGCACCACTGGCCCACCGGGAGCCACCACGCCCGCGAGAGCTCCCAGCAAAATTCCGCGGATTCCGGCTTCCTCGCTAAGCCAGCGCGCAACAGCCTCTCGCGGAACGAGCACCGCCAGAAGCCCAAGCAGGAGAAATGTGAGGATCACTAACGGAAGCGCCTGAAGAAACTGCTGTCCCGCTGCCCGTACTCCCTGAGCTAATTGTTCCGGAGATCGGAGAGCTAACAGAAAAATAATGATAAGACATACAATTGTTAGCAAGACAATGGAGACCAGCATGGCAGATAGTCCCTGTTTGTTTTGAGCTGTGAGACGAGGCGAGCCAGCGTCCCTGGCACGGGACGTTGCCTCACCTTTTTGCCGCGAGCTCATTGCTACTTCGTAACAATGTTGGGGCTGCGAACGATGTCGCCATTA
This sequence comes from Candidatus Sumerlaeaceae bacterium, assembly GCA_049968255.1. GTDB lineage: Bacteria > Sumerlaeota > Sumerlaeia > Sumerlaeales > Sumerlaeaceae > DRVG01. Next base: position 2,246 of record JBMFRB010000018.1, read on the forward strand.
CTGACAGTCCCGTTTGTGGGATCGTAATAGATGTGCTGTGCCAGGTCGAGCCGGTCGCGGTCTGGTCCCGCCCCCGCAAGTATCCACGTCCCGTAACGAGCCTTCATCTGCGCAATCACTGGAGGTGAAGAAGGCTGTGTGACGTAGGTGAACCAGTCGAGGTTGGTGTAAAAATAGCGCGGATAAAATGCCTGCCACGTGGAGCTGACGTTGGGGTTTACGATAAACGGGTCGGTGGGAATGGAGGTGATGTATGCGATGGGCGTGGTGATGCTGTCCATGAGAAACTTGTGCGCAGGCGATCCCGCTCCATTGTGTTGAGGCAATTGCAATGATCCATCGGCTAGGAGCTCTCCCATCAGGGGATAGCTATTGTTGTCCACAGCATACGACTCGATGGCGACAGCCTGCGTGCGCATGTCCGCGTGTACGCGCGCAACCTTCGAGCGCACTTGTGCTTCAAGAAAGTTTGGAACCGCAATCGCAGCCAGTATGGCGATGATTGCCACGACAATGAGAAGTTCGATGAGCGTGAATCCGCTGTTTCTCATTTTTAGCGGAGAAAAATCCTTTCTACCTCTATAGCTTATTTTCAATATTGCATGGCTTGCTACTTTGCGACTTCGACAGGAATTTTCGTGCCGACAAACTGATTGTGTCGGCCCCGGGGCACATAATGGGTGTGTAGCAGTTCATGCGACCGGTGGCCTAGCGGCTGGCCAAGGAACTCTTCGTAGAGTTTCTGAATGAAGGGGTTTTCATGCGATTTGCGTTTAGGTTTGCTGGCGTCTTCAGCGTAGATCGCCCGCATGCGTGCTTCTCGTTCCGCCTTTGTCGTCGGCTTGGGCTGGCCACCGCCGGCAATACATCCGCCGGGGCACCCCATGACTTCGATAAAGTGATAAGGCGAAGTGCCGTTGGCTACGTCTCTCATAAGGCGTTTTGCACCGCTGAGACCACTGGTGACGGCAACGCGCACCTCGACGCCCTCCAGGAAGTTGAACTCTGGTTTTGTGCCCTCGATCTTGATTGCCGCCTCTTTGACCTGCGAAAGGCCGCGCACTGGCGTGACCTCGAGCCGCTCGAAAGGAATTTCGCGACCGGTTACGATCTCGTACACCGTGCGCAGCGCTGCTTCCATCACGCCGCCTGTGGTGCCGAAGATATCGGCGGCTCCCGTTGAGAAGCCGAGGGGATCATCGAACTTTCCATCCGGTAATTCCGTGAATTCGATGCCTGCGTCCCGAATCATGCGTGCGAGTTCACGCGTCGTGATGACAGCATCAACCGCGGGCATGCCATTGATGAACATTTCCGGGCGCGTAATCTCAAATTTCTTTGCGGTGCAGGGCATGACCGACACAACGAAGAGGTCTTTTGGAGCCACGCCGAGTTTCTCCGCATAAAAGGTTTTGGCGAGGGCGCCCAACATCATGTGCGGCGATTTGCACGTGGAGAGATGATCGAGCTCGTGGGGGAATTCATGTTCGATGTATTTGATCCAGCCCGGTGAACACGAGGTGATCATGGGTAGGGTAGCGTGCGCGCCGGTGAATGCCGCAGCGACACGCTGGAGGAACTCGTGGCCTTCCTCGATAATGGTAAGGTCTGCAGCAAAGTTCGTGTCGAAGATGTCATCGAAGCCAATTTCGCGCAGCGCTGTTGCCATCTTGCCGGTGACGATTGTGCCCGGTGGATAGCCGAATTCCTCGCCGAGGGCCACGCGAACTGCTGGTGCCGTCTGAACAATGACGCGCTTGCGCGGATCGAAGATCGCGTTCCAGACAGCCTCGGTGGAATCTCTTGCCAAGAGAGCCCCCACGGGGCAGACCATGACGCATTGACCACAGTTCGTGCAATTGACGCTGTTGAGCGGGAGCTCGTCCGCCGGACCAATTACCGAATGAAACCCACGCTTCTGGACGTTGAGAACACCAACGCCCTGGATCTCGTTGCACACAGTCACACAGCGTCGGCAAAGAATGCACTTCGAACTGTCGCGCACAATCGAGGGACTTGATAAATCCACGAATGTTTTCGAGCGCTCACCCTCGAAGCGGAACTCGGAAATCTGGATGAGTTCGCCAAGTTTCTGAAACTCGCAATTTTGATTGCGTAGGCAGCTCAGGCAGTTGCGCGGGTGGTCAGAAAGCATAAGTTCGTAAAGAATTTTTCTTGCGCGCTTGACCCGTGCAGTGTTGGTGCGCACGACCATTCCTTCGCGCACAGGCACCATGCAGGAGGCTTGGAGTGTTCTCGCCCCCTCGATTTCGACCACGCAGATGCGACACGCACCCACCTGATGAACTCCTTCGAGGTAACAGAAGTGCGGAATCATGATGTTGTTGGCTTTTGCCGCTTCGAGCACGGTCATCCCGGGCTCGGCTTGGACCTGTTTTCCATTGATTGTCAGCGTGATCATGGCCGTTCACCCTCTCCGATCGCATCGCAGGCAGCGCATAGCCTCGGCGATGGCGTTCAATTTGTGAAATCCGACGACGACTTCGCGGAAGTTGCGTTTGCGTGCCTCAGGATCCAGCGAGCGCATGGGGAATCGCTCGTGTTCGGCGATTTCCTTTTCCTCGCTGGGCGCAGGAATCTCGATCGCTTCGCCTTTGTTGAGCTCACCGGTGCCGCCCAGATACTTGTCCACGTTCTGTGCCGCTCTTTTTCCGTCGGCGATGGCGGTAATCACGACGTCGGCCCCACGCACAACGTCGCCCCCGGCGAACACACCTTCCATCGTGGTCATCATCGTGCGCGGATCTGTTTCGAGTGTGCCCCAGCGCGTCGTGCGAACCTCGCTCTTGTCAATGAAGGGTAAATCGGAATGTTGGCTGATGGCGGGGATTACGGTGTCAGCTTCGACAATGAATTCCTCGCCAGCGAGGGGCTGGGGTTTGCGGCGGCCGGAAGTATCGAAGCCGCGCAATTCCATCCGCACGCACTTCACGCCCTGCACTCGGCCATTGCCAAGGAACTCGACCGGTGCCACAAGCTGACGTATCTCGATCCCTTCTTCGAGTGCTTCTCGGATCTCGCGCTTGTCGGCCGGCATGTCGTCGATGAGGCGGCGATAGAGAATGGTCACCTTTTGCGCGCCGAGGCGAAGCGCGGTGCGGGCTGCGTCAAAAGCCGTGCTCCCACCGCCAATGACAACGACGCGTTTGCCCACATCCACACGTTTGCCAAGATTCACTTCGCGCAAGAAGGAGAGACCGTGATACACACCAGCTTTGTCCTCGCCCGGAAGGTTGGTCTTATTGGGGAACTGTGTGCCGGTCGCGATGTAAATCGCGTCGTGGGTGCGCTGCAGCTCGGCGAAAGTCACGTCGCGCCCCACCTCGGTATTTGTGAGAATCTTCACGCCCACCTGCTCGATCATGCGAATCTCTTTTTGAAGAATCGCCTTGGGCAGGCGGTACTCCGGGATTCCCAAAGCAAGCATGCCGCCAGGCACCGGCAAGGCTTCGTAGACGGTGACGCTGTAGCCAAGGCGAGCGAGATAGTAAGCGCATGTTAGACCAGAGGGGCCCGCCCCAATGACTCCCACTGATTGCGCCTTTTTTGGGAAGACGAGGTCGAGGCGGGGCTCCTCGTTATGGAAAACATAATCTGCGGCGAAACGTTTGAGGTCGCAGATTGCCACCGGTTCATCGAGCTGAGCGCGCCGACATTTGCTCTCGCAAGGGTGGGTGCAGACGCGACCGCAAATTGCGGGAAAAGGATTCTCGCGCCGAACAAGATAATAAGCGTCGCGCGGTCGGCCTGCTGCGATGAGAGCCACGTAGCCAGGCACGTCCACCCCTGCCGGACATGCATTCTGACAGGGTGCTCTAAAGAGGTCGGCGCACACGCTGGCACGGCAATGCTTGTCGTTGATGTGCTCTTCGTACTCGTCGCGGAAGTAGCGAATCGTGGAAAGAACCGGATTTCCCGCCGTTTGTCCAAGACCACACGTAGCTGTCTCTTTGCAGGTCATGGCCAGTTCTTCGAGCAGGGCAATGTCCCCGGGTTTGCCCTGGCCGCGCGTAATCCTTTCCAGGATTTCGAGCATGCGCTTGGTTCCAATGCGGCAAGGCACACATTTTCCGCACGACTCGTCTTGGACGAAATCCATGAAGAAGCGGGCCACATCCACCATGCATGAATCGGTATTCATGACGATGAGACCGCCCGACCCCATAATGGTTCCAAGGTGACTGAGCGAGTCGTAATCAATGGGCGTGTTGAGATGCTCGGCTGTCAGGCATCCACCGGAAGGCCCGCCCGTCTGGGCGGCTTTGAAAGGTTTGCCTTTGCGCACTCCTCCAGCGATGTCGTAGATTATTTCGCCCAGGGTGATGCCCATCGGCACCTCCACGATGCCCGTGTTTTCGACAGCGCCAGCAAGCGCAAAAACTTTTGTCCCTTTGCTTTTCTCGGTGCCAATGGAGGCAAACCACTCTGCACCCTTTAGCATGATCACCGGAATGTTGGCAAACGTCTCGACGTTATTGATGATCGTCGGCTTGTGGAAAATCCCACTCTCGAAGGGAAAAGGTGGTTTTTGGCGAGGCTCGCCGCGTTTGCCCTCAACACTAGCCATGAGAGCGGTTTCCTCGCCGCACACGAAAGCTCCGGCCCCGATGCGTATCTCGATGTCGAAGTCAAAGCCCGAGTCGAGGATGTTTTTTCCCAACAAACCAAATGCGCGCGCCTGCGTAAGCGCGTGGGCCAACCGGTCGACAGCAAGGGGATATTCCGCACGAACGTAAACGAAACCTTTCGTGGCGCCGATAGCATAAGCGCCGATGGCCATGCCCTCGATGATGGCGTGGGGATCGCCTTCAAGAAGCGAGCGGTCCATAAACGCCCCGGGGTCGCCCTCGTCGGCATTGCAGACGATGTATTTCTGATCCGCCTTGGTCTTTTGACCGGCCTCCCACTTGATTCCGGTGGGAAATCCTCCGCCGCCGCGCCCACGCAGTCCACTGCGCTTGATCTCTTCAATCACGCTGATGGGCGAGCGCTTCGTCAGCGCGTCGGCGAGGGCATAGTAACCGTCGTGGGCGATGTAGGCCTCGATCGAGTCGTAGGGCATGCTTCCACAGCGCGCAGTCACGACGCGCATCTGACGCCGGAAGAAATCAATCTCAGAGAGGCGAGGCACAAACTTTTCCCGTTCGGCATCGTAAAAGCAAAGTTGCTCGACCACGCGGCCGCCGAGGAGATGCTCGTTGACGATGCGCGCCACGTGCTCGGGCTGGAGTTTCGTGTAGAGAATGCCCCCTGGCTCGACGACCAAAGTCGGGCCAAGATGGCAACTGCCCAGACAGCCGGTCTCGTGGATAAGTGTTTTATGGGCGAGCCCAGCGCGTTGGAGCTCAGCCTCGAGCGCACGACGCACGTTCATGCAGCCCGAGGACACGCATCCTGCGCCCGCGCACACGAGGAGGCGGAATTTGGCGGCATCGCGAGCCTTGAGATAGAGAGCTTTGATTTTGTCGAGATCGGCCGCGGATCTTATTTTCTTAGCTTCTGGTTTGCCTTTGGCCATGGCGGGTCTCCTTAGCTACACATTTCCAGAATGCGATTGAGCTTGTCGGGGTTGACCTGGCGTACGACGGTGTCATTGACCATAACGGCGGGCGCTAGCCCGCAAGCGCCGATGCAACGCATGACCTCGAGCGTGAACTTGCGATCGGGGGTCGTGCCCCCAACGGCGATGCCCAACTGCTGACCCAGCCTTTTGACGATTTCAGCGCCGCCCCGCACGTAGCAGGCCGTGCCCAGGCAGACGCGGATCGTGTATTCGCCCCGCGGCTTCGTGCTGAAGAAAGAGTAGAACGTGGTGACGCCGTAAACTTCGGACAGCGGAAGGTCCAGACGGTCAGCGATAAGCTGCAAGACGTGCAGCGGAAGATAGCCATAGATGGCCTGAGCCAAATGCAGCACTTGGATCAAGCATCCTTGCTGGCCTTTGAAGTCCTCCACAATCTGCGCGATTCGGGCTAGCTTTTCTTCCTCTGTCTCCTCACCGCACTGGCAAGTCTGTTCGAACTTTGTATCCATAAATCCCTCCACGAGGATATCCGCCGCTTTCTCGCGTGGGCGCGTTGCCCGCACTCCCACGACCCACGTTCCGGGCAAAACGTTCTATGGTTTTAGCAGATCTCCCTATTTTGTGAAATTTGTCACAATATAAGTAGACACTATGGTCAACAAGAAACAGCACGAACAAAACTTGTTCTATTTTTGTGAGTTAGGTAGAACCAAGTAGAGCTTTTTCAAAGCTTTGGCACAGGAAAGCTCACATGAAATCGAAAGAGTTCGTGAGAAAAATCACCAAATTGCGACTTTTTTTCTCTAATGTTCTCACGACTAAAAGCTCATAAAGAGCGCGACCGTACCTGCCGGAAAGCGCGGGCGAAAGGCGTCCACTTGCAGGAGAAAGACTGGCACAATTTTGGAGATCGCGCTTTATTTCTCTATTGGCCTGTGGCCTGACGGTGAGTACGCATCAGGGGTAGAGTCCGCGTCGCTCGGTGGCTTCGGCAACGGTCCGCACGCCTATGAGCAGAGCCGCGGTGCGCAGGTCGCACTTTTCGCGCTCGGCCATTTTACACACGCGATTGAAAGCGTTGACCATGACCTTCTGGAGTTGCTCGTTGACCTGTTGCTCGGTCCAGAAGAACGACTGGAGTCCCTGGACCCACTCGAAATAACTCACTGTCACACCGCCGGCATTTGTGAGGATGTCAGGGAGGATGAGAATTCCCCGGTTGCGCAAGATCTCGTCGGCTTGCGGAGTGGTTGGGCCATTCGCCGCTTCGGCCACGATGCGAGCTCGAATTCGGTCCGCGTTCGCAATCGTGATTTGGTTCTCGACCGCGGCTGGCACAAGCACATCACACTCAAGCTCGAGAAGCTCCGCCGGCGAAATTGGCTCAGCGTTGGGAAACCCTGGGACGCGGCCCGTGCGATCCACGTGCACAGCTAAGGCTTCCACGTCGAGACCTTTGGGATGATAGACGGCGCCGTACTGATCGGCCACGGCGATGACTTTCATGCCATATTCTCGGTGTGCGATGAGAGCAACATTGCGCCCCACGTTGCCGAAGCCTTGGACAACAATCCGGGCATTTTTCGTGCGCATTTTCTGGCGCGCCATTGCCTCGGCCACCACGTGCATCACGCCACGTCCCGTGGCCTGATTACGGCCATGCGACCCTCCCAACACGAGCGGCTTGCCCGTCACTGCTCCCAGTACCGTCACGCCTTTGCCCATGCTGTAGGTGTCCATAATCCACGCCATGGTTTGCTCGTTTGTGTTCATATCGGGCGCGGGCACATCGAGTTCCGGACCGATGAAGGGGCTAAGCTCGAATGTGTAGCGGCGCGTCAGGCGCTCCACTTCGCCCATTGACATCTGGCGTGGGTCGCAGCAGACACCGCCTTTTGCCCCACCGAAGGGGATATCCACAATGGCGCATTTCCACGTCATCCACATGGCCAGGGCGGCGATCTCGTTTACGTCCACGGAAGGACTGTAGCGGATGCCGCCCTTGCCCGGGCCGCGGCTGGTGTTGTGCAGTACCCGGTAGCCCTGGAAAAGCTCAATGTGGCCGTCGTCCATGCGCACGGGAAAACAGACCGTGAGAATGCGCTCGAAGCGCCGCAGCATGTTGAACATATCCTGCGAAAGGCCAAGGCGCTCCGCAGTCACGCGAAGCTGGTAGAGAGCCATATCCAGCGGGTCCACCGCACCCGCTTTGCGCTGGGAGACGGCCACGCCGACGGGCGTAAGCGACAGCGACGGGGCCAGAGAAGAGATCTTGGTGCAATCCGATCCTTTTTTCGTCATTTTACCCCTCACCACCAGGAATGAGCGCGCTCATCATGGTGGCGCCAAAAGCTGAATTGCAACACGTTCCTGCGGTAAAAATCGAAAAAGCGTGGAAAATGTCTCCGGGCCAGCTGGACGCCAGGCGCGACTTGCCCCGCAAAGCATGGGCACCATGAATTTTCCTCCAATTTTGTAAACAAAGGCGAGGGGTAAGCTTGCATCGCCCCTCCAGGCGTGGCTAGAAGCTGCACCGAAAGGTTATATGACAAAAACAGTTCGTTCGAAAAAGGCGACCCCGAACAAGCACAGCGAATGGCGTGAGCAAGAAGCTGGGGCCAATCGGGAACGTCTGCCCGTCATTCCTCTCAAGGACGTGGTGATATTCCCCCAGTGTGTGTCGCCGCTTTACGTCGTTCGGCGCCGCTCGGTCACAGGCGTAGAAGAGGCGCTCGGCAGCGACAAGCGGGTATTCGTGGTGGCCCAGAAGCAGCCCGATGTGGAAACCCCGACGCGCAACGATTTGTACGACGTGGGCACGATTGCCGAGATTTTGCAGACCCTGCGGCTACCTGACGGCTCGCTGAAAATCCTTGTCGAGGGCCAAGCCGTAGGGCGCATCCTCGCATTCACGCAAAGCGAGCAGCTCACCGAGACCATCGTCGAGCAGCTCGAGGTTGTGCGTGAATCCTCGAAGGAAATCGAAGCGCTCCTGCGACTTGTCCTGAACCAGTTCGAAACCTACGTTTCACTGAGCGACAAGATTTCGGACGAGCTCTTTTTGACAATTCGCAATTTTGATGACCCCGTGCAGGTCGCCAACGCGATTGCGCATTACGCCAATTTCAAAACACCTGCCAAGCAGGAGATTCTCGAGTCGTTTACGACGAGCGATAAGCTGGAGAAGCTCTCGCGTATCTTGGCCAGTGAGAACGAGCTGCTCGAACTCGAGGACAAAATCATGCAGCAGGTGAAGTCGCGCATCAGCAAGACGCAAAAGGAGTTCTTCCTCAACGAGCAGCTCAAGGTCATCGAGCGCGAACTGGGCATTGACCAGGAAGACGAGTACGAGATCGAGGAGCTCAGCGAGCGCATCGAGAGCTCGAAGATGAGCGACGAGGCGCGCGAAAAAGCACAGCGCGAGTTAGCTCGTATGGCGAAAATGGCCCCCATGTCGCCCGAAGCCACCGTGTCGCGCAGCTACATCGAGTGGTTGGTGGACCTACCCTGGGGCAAATTCACAAAGGACAAAACCGACCTGAATAAGGCGCAGGAACTTCTCGACGCCGAGCATTACGGCCTGCGCAAGGTCAAGGATCGCATTCTGGAGTTTCTAGCTGTGCATCAGCTCACGCGCAACGCCAAGGGGCCAATCCTGTGCCTGGTGGGTCCGCCAGGCGTTGGCAAAACTTCGCTGGCCCGCAGCGTGGCGCGTGCGCTCGGACGCAAATTCGTGCGCATATCGCTGGGCGGTGTACGCGACGAAGCCGAGATTCGCGGCCACCGGCGCACCTACGTCGGGTCGCTGCCAGGCCGCATCGTCCAAGGCATGAAGAAGGCAGGCTCGATGAACCCCGTCTTCTTGCTGGATGAAATTGATAAAATGTCATCAGATTTTCGCGGCGATCCCGCAAGCGCGTTGCTCGAAGTGCTCGACCCAGAACAGAACAAGCTTTTCAACGACCATTATTTGGAAGTGGATTTCGACCTCTCGCACGTGCTCTTCCTGACGACGGCCAACACGGTGGCGGGAATTCCTATTCCACTGCTTGATCGCATGGAAGTGATCCGCATCCCAGGCTACACGGAGGAGGAAAAGCTGCATATCGCGCTCGAGTTTCTCGTGCCCAAGCAAGTTAAAGCCACGGGGTTGACGCGTCGGCGTATCGCTTTCACGCCCGAGGCCATCACGAGCATCATTGTCCATTACACGCGTGAAGCTGGGGTGCGCAATCTCGAACGCGAAATTGCCGCCATTTGCCGGCGTGTGGCCCGCGAAATTGTGGCCAACGGCGGCAAAACGCGCCGGGTTGTGGTGACGCCCGAGCTCGTGCGCGAGTACCTTGGCCCTGTGCGCTACCGCGATCTCGAGATCGAGAAGAAGCCAGAAATTGGAGTGGCGACAGGCTTGGCGTGGACCGAGGTCGGCGGCGAGATCCTGCCCACCGAGGCGATCGTCATGCGTGGCCGCGGCAATCTCATGCTCACCGGCCAGATGGGCGAGGTCATGCAGGAAAGCGCGAAAACCGCCCTGAGCTACATCCGCTCGCGCATGGATCAACTCAATATTCCGCGAGATTTTTATCGCACGTTCGATATCCACATCCACATTCCCGAAGGCGCCGTGCCCAAAGATGGCCCGAGCGCTGGCGTGACCATGACCACGTCGTTGGTGAGCGCGCTGACCAAACGCCCCGTGCGCCAGGACGTGGCCATGACGGGCGAGATCACTCTGCGCGGCAAAGTGCTTAAGATCGGCGGCCTGAAAGAGAAAATTCTGGCGGCACACCGCGCACACATCCATCAAGTCATTATTCCGCAAGAGAATGCCGACGAGCTCGAGGAGATCCCCGAAGAGATCCGCAAGGACATGAAATTCACTCTTGTGGAGACGCTCGACGAGGTGCTTGAGACGGCCCTCGTTCCCTCCCCGCGCAAAGCCAATTGATCCGCAGCGCTTCGGCCCGGAGTTCGGGGAAACATTGCGCCCGATCCACGCACGGCCCCATGAACACAGTTCGCCAAGGAAGTGGGGGAATCTTTCAGCTCGAGGATCCACGCGGCGCTTATTCCACGCTGCCCCCCTACGCCCAGGCATACGTGAGGACTGAGTGATGAGTGCTGGGGACTGAGTGCAGATTCACGCCCCTACTGTCGATGACCTACTCAGCCCTCAGTCCGCAGTCCTCGCACCTTACACCCCCACGCGCGTGGGGACGAT
>JBMFRB010000019.1:0-12402 GCA_049968255.1 Candidatus Sumerlaeaceae bacterium
ATGGCGGGGCCGACGAGACTCGAACTCGCGACCTCCGGCGTGACAGGCCGGCGTTCTAACCAACTGAACTACGACCCCGCGTCGCATGCGCTATATATTGCCTCACAGAAGTTTCATTCGCAAACGACCTACGATTTTTTGTCTCTTGGGAGCGCATAATAAGTTAATAATTTAGCTGAAAAGCTCAGGCCATTCTTGGCCCAGGAGCTTCCGCTGCTATCGGCTTCTCCACAAAAAAGATGGTGGGTGGAACAGGATTCGAACCTGTGACCCCCAGCTTGTAAGGCTGGTGCTCTAACCATCTGAGCTATCCACCCACGCTCTCGGGCGGTTCGAAGCCATTTACAATCCGCCCGAGCCTCTCCTTGCTGTCTGACCTAGTCAGCCTTGAACGGCAGCAGAGCAATAATGCGTGCACGCTTGATGGCATGCGTGAGCTGGCGCTGATGTGCAGCGCACGTGCCTGTGATCCGGCGCGGCAAAATTTTTCCGCGCTCGGTGATGAACTTCCGAAGCCGCACCGTGTCCTTGTAGTCTACCCACACCACACCGTCGGCGCAGAATGAACAGACTTTCCGGCGACCAAAGCGACGAGGCGCAGGGGCACGCCGCGTCTGATCTTCTGCAGACGGAGCTGCTGGTTCTGATGCGGCAGTTTCTGCAGATCCCTGTGACTCAGCCACTTCGGAAGGGGTCTGATTGAGTTCTTCCGACATCTTGGTTCAACCTCTTTTTCTAGAATGGAACATCATCCGCCACATCGGGGGCATCGCCTGGTGAGTCGAAAGCAAGCCCTTCTGTTGGCGATTTGGGACGCCCCTCGCCAGTTTGCCGGGAGGCCGGGAGCGGCGTGGCTACGCGGCTTGCTGGCTGTGCTGATGGTCCGCCGCTCGTTGGCGGCAGCGCATTGTTTTCGTAATCGCCAACAAGCTCCGTAGGCGCGCTCTCGGCTCCGCGACTCGGCACATCGAAAGGCGAAACGCGCTCGGCAACAGCTCTGATACGCGTCTGGCGCTGGCCTTCACGGTTTTCCCACGTGTCGGCACGTAAGCGTCCTTCCACATAAACCGGAATGCCTTTCTTCAAGACTTCAGCACAACGTTCCGCCAGTTTGCCCCATGCTTCAACGTCAAGAAAGAGAGTTTCGTCTCTCCACTCATTCGTTTTCGGATCGAGAAAGCGCCTGTTGACCGCTACGGAAAAATTCGTCACAGGCGTTCCACTTTGCAAATAGCGTGTTTCAGGGTCGCGCGTTAGCCGACCCGTTACCATCACTTTGTTAATCGACAACATGGGGCACTCTCCTACAACGAAGCATTAGGAAGTTGCACCAGCATCGCCTGCTGAGCCAGAAACAACTTCTTCTTTGGCCTTTTTGACCTTTCCTGCTTTTTTGGCCAAATCGGGCAGTCGAGTCAACATCACTCGCAGGACGCGTTCATCCAAGCCTAAATTCCGCGTGATTTCGGCCAAAGCTGTTTCTGTGAACTGGCCGGAAAAGGAGACAACGATGTAGTAGGCCTCGACCTTTTTAGCGATCGGATAGGCCGTTCGCTGCCGGCCCCAAACGTCCACGTTGGTCACTTCGCCGCCACGCTTGGTCACAAGGTCTTTGGCTTTGTCAGTGAGCGCCGCGTAGAGCTCATCCTCGAGATACGGGTCAAAGAGGGCTACGAGTTCGTAGTTAGGCATGACGTCATGTCACCTCCCTTCGGTTTTGCAGCTGTGGGAAGTTTCATCCGGGCGATGAAATCTCACAGCAGGGATGATCCCGCTGTAGGCAGAATCATGTTTTCACGGTTGCTCTACAGAGCTGTCTTCTCGTTATTCGGCAAACCTGCTCACGCCTAACGGCGCGCTGGACGAAATCTGGCTTTTTTCAGCGGGCCACCGACGCGTGGTACCCCAGCAAGAATCTGGGGAGCATCATCGCTCACCTCGGGCTCTTCGAACAGAAGCATATGGCGTTTGTCGACCTGGCTGCGGAACACAATCCATAGACCAAGAAGCGTCCAGAACAAAGCGCCGCTGACGGGTATGTGCAGTGGAAAATTGAAGCAACCATCCACAGCGAATACCCAGAACGACGCATAGAACGTGGAAGCCATGAGATGCACTCGCGGACGGCGGGCCACTGCTTTTGCACTCTCCCAACCTTGAGTCAGAATGCTGCTCCACAGTGCAACCCAAATGACGAAGCTGATGAACCCCCCCTCGGTAGCAATCTGCAACCAGTCATTGTGGACGTAGCCGGGCGAAACACCGCGGATCTGTTCCGCGAGGATGAACTGGAAATAAGCACCCGACGGTGACGCCTGAAAACGTGCAACATATTCCCAAAAAAGCACATTATAGTTCCCGTACCCGACCCCGAAAAGAAAGTTCTCTCGAAACATTTCGAATGCGATGAGCCAGTAATAAAGACGAACGCTAATTTGTTTGCTTGCTAACAAGCGCTCTGTGAGATTGAATTGAAACCGCAGAAAAGGGATTGGCACAAAAAGAATGATCAGCAGAAGGATGATGGCCACCCCCCCTGCAAAAAGAAGCTGCCGGCGAAGGCGCGGCGACATCGCCAAGAGCAAATAGTAAGGCAAGCATGCCCCCACAATGCCGAGCCACGGGCCACGTGCGCCGGAGACGACCAGTGCACCAAAGGCCAGAAAGCCTGCGAAAGCACTCGCGTAGCGTTCCCATCGAAAGTTGCCTTCGAGGGTGAAGTATAGCGTCCAAAAAAGAATTGGCGCGAGATAGGAGGCAAAATAATTCGGGTGACCAAACGTGGAGCTGATCTTCTGCTTGCCCAGAGCTTCGTCAAATAGCTCTTCGCCGGGCAGTTTATTATAGGGCAGGAACTCGTATCCAGCGCTCTGCGCGAGGGCATAAGCAGAAACAAGGGTACTGCCCAAGACAGCAATAAGGATGATGCGCTCGAGCGTGCGCATCGAGAGATCGAGAGTCTGCACCAGGACGAAGAAGGCAAGAAACGATAAGGGAAGCAGGAAACAACGAAACGAATAGGCTGCGTTTGGTGCAAGAGCCACAGACGTTGCCTGACTGAGAAAGAACAGAATTCCTAGCCAAAAGAGTGAACTCTTGCTTAGTCGGTGCGGCACAACCAGACCGCGCCATAGAGCATAAGGAACGCCGATGAGAACAGCGCCAAATTCAATGAAAAACGTCTGATTCTCGACGGGCTTGAGAAGATAATAAGGATCGCCACTTATCCCAATCAGGCTTCGCAGCCGATCCCAAATCGCAGGAATAGCGTACGGCGCGCAAAGGAAGATCGCCATCATGCCTAACAGGCCAAACCGACTAGCAAGATTGCGATTTAGCAGATTCTTGTAAAACATGATATCGTGAGCGTTCCCGTTGTGATCGCCTTGTTCCTGCGCTTGCACGGTAAGCTACAATGATATATCAACATGACGAGGCAACCAGAAAACAGGCTTTGGCCTAGGCATGTTCCTGCAACTGGTTAGCTCAGACCTGGTCACCTATGGCGAGCCACAGCACACTTCAGGCAAAAGAAGAGCTTCGGAAACTAGCAAGAGAGCTCGGGTTTTCGGATGTGCGAATCGCTCGGGCCGGCGTCCCGCCTGAGTCCATCTCGCGCTATCGAGACTGGTTGGCGCAAAGCTTCCATGGCCAGATGCGCTATATGGCGGAGAGCTTTCCTGTCCGTTCGGACATTGACAAGTTTGTGCCTGGGGCGCGCTCGGTCATTGTTTTCCGCGCAGACTATTACCCTCATGAGCAGCCTCAGCAACCCATCGCCGACGGAGCCCGAGTCGCTAAGTATGCGGTTGGCGTGGATTACCACCTGATTCTGCGCGAGAAATTGACGCACGTCGTCGACTGGCTTGGGGGGCGCTTTCCTGGACATTCATTTCGCATTTGTGTAGATTCCGCACCACTTCTCGAGCGCGCGTTTGCCATTGCTGCGGGAATTGGGTTCCTCGGCAAGAATACGATGGTCATAACGCCGCGGAGTGGTTCGTTCTATTTTCTCGGCAGTGTCGTGACTACAGCTGAGCTCGAGCCGGATCCGCCGCGCGCGGGGACGTGTGGCACGTGTACCCGCTGCATCGACGCATGTCCAACTGGCGCAATTGTCGCCCCCTACGTGCTCGATGCGCGGCGATGCATTAGCTACCTGACGATCGAAAAGCGAAGCGAGCTAACGGAGGACGAGAAGACCCAGCTCGGGAATTGGATTTTCGGCTGCGACATTTGCCAGGATGTTTGTCCCTATAATAAGCAGCCGCCGCTGACGCCGTTTGAGCAATTCCGTAACGGCCGAATCGTCAGCGAATATATAAGCCCGCGTGTCTTTCTCGAGCCGAGTAGCCACCGAGCGTTTCGACGGCGCTTCGCGGCTAGTCCGCTTCTTCGTGCAGGGGCCAAACGTTTGCAAGCGTTGGCCCGCTGGTTTGTGGAGCAACGCGGAGGTGACATGTCAGAAACACATTCGTTGGGCTAACGCGTGGGTTCGTATCCAAGGTTAGGCGCAAGCCAACGCTCAAGCTCTTCAAGAGGGATGCCTTTGCGCCGCTGATAATCGCGCAGCTGGTCCAGCCCGATTTTTCCTACCGCGAAATAACGCGCCATGGGATGTGAGAAATATAAACCGCTGACGGAGGCCGGGGGCATCATCGCAAAGCTCTCGGTGAGGTGCACGCCAGTAAACTGTTCGGCTTGGAGGAGATCAAAGAGCGTTCGCTTCTCGGTATGATCGGGACATGCTGGATAGCCAGCGGCCGGCCGAATGCCACGATAGCGCTCGCGCAGCAGATCATCGAGTGGCAACTGTTCATCTTTGGCATACCACTGGCGACGGACGAGGAGATGGAGGTATTCTGCAAGGGCTTCGGCAAGACGATCGGCCAAAGCTTTGACCATGATAGCATTATAATCGTCGTGTTCCGCCTCGAAGGCAGCGACAAGTTCCTCAGCGCCATGACCAGCGGTCACGACGAAGCCGCCAATATAGTCGGCGAGGCCGCTTTTCTTCGGAGCCACGAAATCGGCAAGACAGAGGTAAGGATCGCTGGTTTTCTCGGTCTGCTGCCTTAGGAAATGTAGGATTGCCCGGACTTCTCTCCTTTGGTCATCAACGTAGATCTCGATGTCATCTTCAACGGCATTTGCGGGGAAGAACCCGTAAACAGCCCGGGGACGCACAAGCTTGTGGCTGACGATGTGCTCGAGTAGGCGCTGCGCGTCCTCGAACAGCTCACGCGCACGGACGCCTGTTTCAGGATGATCGAGAATTTGTGGGAAACGGCCGCGCAGTTCCCAGGTGTGGAAAAATGGTGACCAGTCAATGTAGGGCACAATGTCATCCAGCGAGATGGCATCGAGACATCGCGTGCCGAGAAATTCTGGCTTAGGTGGCTCGTATGTATGCCAATCTATCTGGAACTTGCGCTGGCGTGCGGCACTAAGGGGAGCGAGGCTCAGCGCCGACAGGCGCTGCTCGTGCTCGGCGCGCAGGCGCTCCTGTTCTGCTCGGTAATTGCGGACAAATTCCTCGTGCGTGGAGGGATTGATGAGATTTCCAACGACCCCAACCGCACGGGATGCATCGAGGACGTGGATGACTGGCCCGCGATAGGCCGGGGCAATCTTCACCGCGGTGTGGACTTTGCTCGTGGTGGCACCGCCAATGAGCAGTGGCACAGTAAAGCCCTCACGATCCATCTGGCGGGCAACGTGGATCATTTCTTCCAGCGAAGGTGTGATGAGACCGCTTAGTCCGATCATATCCACGTTGTGCTCGCGAGCCTTTGCGAGTATTTCTTCGCTTGGCACCATCACGCCAAGGTCAATGACCTCATAATTGTTGCAGGCCAGGACCACACCGACGATGTTCTTCCCAATGTCGTGGACGTCGCCTTTTACGGTCGCAATGAGGAACTTGCCCTGCGTCGTCGAGCTCGCCGACTGCTTTTCTGCTTCGAGATAGGGCATAAGCACGGCAACAGCCTTCTTCATGACGCGAGCACTCTTCACAACTTGCGGCAGAAACATTTTGCCGGCTGCAAAGAGATCTCCAACGACATTCATCCCTGCCATGAGTGGCCCCTCAATGACGGCTAATGGCCGACCGTACTTTTTTAGGGCTTCGAGGACATCCGTCTCGACAAACTCATCCGTACCGGCTACCAAAGCGTGCTCTAGACGCTTTTCCACTGGTGCGTCGCGCCACACGAGCTGCTTTGCTTCTGTTTTCGTCGCATCGCCTTTGACCTTTTCTGCATACGCCATGAGTCGCTCAGTGGCATCGGGACGGCGATTGAGAATGACGTCCTCAACAAGCTCGCGCAGCTCTGGTTCGATCTCCTCGTAGATAGCAAGCTGCCCGGCGTTTAGGATCGCCATGTCGAGACCGGCCCGAATGGCGTGGTAAAGGAACACGCTATGCATGGCCTCGCGGACGACGTTGTTACCTCGGAAGGAAAAGGAAACGTTGCTGATGCCACCGCTCACTTTCGCATACGGGAGACGCTCCTTTATCTGGCGCACCGACTCGATAAACTCGACTGCATAGTTATTATGCTCTTCGATCCCCGTCGCCACGGTGAGCACATTGGGATCAAAAATGATATCCTCGGGCGGGACCCCGCCTCTTTCTGTTAGCAATGTGTAAGCACGTTCGCAAATGGCCAATTTGCGATCGCATGTCACAGCCTGTCCTTCTTCGTCGAAGGCCATGACCACAAGTGCGGCACCGTAGCGGCGAAATCGGCGCGCAAGTTCAAGAAAATGTTTTTCGCCCTCTTTCAAGCTGATTGAATTGACAGCGGCCTTTCCCTGCAGGCATTGAAGGGCTGCCTCGATGACGTCGGGGTTGGAGCTGTCCACCATGACGGGTACGCGCGCCACGGCAGGATCGCTCGCAACGTAGTTGAGAAAAGTGCGCATCGCAGCGACGGCATCGAGCATCCCCTCGTCCATATTGACGTCGATCATGTTGGCGCCGTTGTCCACCTGTTGGCGCGCGATGGCGAGAGCACCTTCGAAATCCCCCGCCAGAACCGATTTCTTGAACTTGGGCGAACCAGTAATATTTGTGCGCTCGCCGATAACGACGAGCCCCGTTTCCGGCCGAATGACCAGCGGTTCTAGTCCGCTGAAGGCGGTGAACCTTGGCAAATCGGTGGGACGCTGGCGAGGGCGGTATTGTCGCACCGCTTCAACAATCGCCGCAATGTGATCGGGAGTGGTGCCGCAGCAGCCGCCAACGATGTTCAACCAGCCGGCTTCGGCAAAACTTGCTATTTCCTGGGCCATCATTTCGGGCGTTTCGTCGAAACCGCCGAAAGCATTGGGGAGCCCAGCATTGGGATAGCAAGTGATGTAATGCGGAACCACACCGGCAAGCTCTTCCAAATAGGTACGCATTTGTCGCGCGCCGAGCCCGCAGTTAATCCCGACGCTGAGCAAATCGGCGTGGGCGATAGAAATCCAAAATGCTTCGATTGTTTGCCCCGAAAGAACACGCTTGCTGCGGTCCGTGATCGTCATCGTTGCGATCACTGGCAGACGCACACCACGTGCCTGGAACTCTTCCTCGATGGCAAAGAGAGCCGCTTTGAGAACGAGCGTGTCGAATGTCGTTTCGCAGAGCAACAGGTCTACTTTCCCATCAAGGAGCCCTTGGACCTGCTCGCGATAAGCGCGGACGAAATCCGCGAAGGTCAAATCGCGTCGGCCGGGGTTTTCGGTGTCAGTGGCGATGGACAATGTCCGGTTAGTGGGACCAATTGCGCCGGCCACAAAGTGTTGGCGGTTGGGGGCTCTCGCCTCAGCCTCAGCGACAGCTTCGCGCGCCAAACGAGCGGCGGCCACGTTGAGTTCATAAGCAAGATCCTGAAGCCCATAGTCTGCCTGGGAAATGCGATTTGCGCTGAAGGTGTTCGTCTCGATGATGTCGGCTCCGGCCGACAAATACGCAGCATGGATTTCGCGAATGACGTGCGGAGCCGTGAGGCACAGTACTTCGTTGTCACCGCGCAGAGGAACGGAATGTTCGTGAAAGCGTTCGCCGCGAAAAGAGGCTTCATCGAGCCGATAACGCTGGATCATAGATCCCATGGCGCCGTCGAGCACAACAATGCGCTCTTCCAATAACCTTAGTAACTCGCGAGTCTTGTGTGCCGTCACCAACGCAAATCCCCACCGTGTCTCGTCGTGATCAAATGTAAATGCGATGAGGCTTCGGCCTTATTCACGGCTCGATTCAAACAGAGAGCTCGCGATCGCTAGGAAGCAAATCATTCTGCAACAAAATGCGGGCGCACGTCGTGCTCGATGATCTTCTTCACCTCATTGAGGACAGCCTTCGCCTCCGCAGCATTTCCGTGCTTCTTCGCTTCAGTCATGCTAGTCACCGCCGTGCCTAATGCAGTCACTGCCGGCTGAAGCGCCATTTCCACTTTCTCGTTCGACGTGAGAGCAAGTCCGCTTACGGCATCCCAGATTTGTTTTGTGAACTGAGGTGCGAAAGCAACGTTGCCTCGCTCCACCACCAGTTCGAGGCGTGCCAACTCATTTTGAATGAGTTTCGTATATTCCCGCGGATTCGTCGCTGTGAGTCCAGCTGGATTCTTTTCTGCATTTGGGGCCACTGCTGCAAGGGTCGTTTTGATCTCAGCTTCATCGTAACCATCAGCGGAGAGCCGCAGTGTCGCTGGAACAGGGGGCTTCACTTCATCCGTCAGGAAGGCGACATAATACTGCATCGACGCTATCTGCCCAAAGACAGCGGGAACTGTGCTTGCTCCATCAACGACAACGCTTGCACGCACAGATGCCCTCTTATCGCCTGGGAATGTCGGATGTGGGTAAAGGCGTACCTCATTGGGTGGCACGAACACGAGCGAACCTAAAATCGCACGTCCATCCGTCGTGCTCTTTTCTTCGATTTTTGGTTTCAGATGTGTCTGCTTCTTCTCTTTCTGCGATTTGGCTTTCTTGGTCACCGCAACCTTCTCTGTCGAACTTTTCTCCTGCTGGGGCGGCTTCTGCTGGCTACAACCCGCGAAGAGTGCAAAGGCAGTCCCCAACACCAAAATTCGAGACGTCCAGCAAGATTTTTTCATCATGCGACCTCCCTTCGCTATCGTATAAGCAAATTTACCAAACGACGCACCAAGACCAATCGTTACCACAGTCGTGCTTTTTGGGGCCAAATGACAAGTTTTTCCAGTAAGTCGCGCTGGTCACCCTCCAGTCCAAGTTTTTCCTCTTTGTAGCGCACAACCAGTTCGCCAAGCATAGCGAAAGCAAGGGCGTGAGAAGGATCTCTTTCGAGTGCGTGCATGAACATACTTGCCGCGGGCTGCCAGAGTTGCTGTTTATACCAAAACATTCCCAGCTCATAGCAATCTTCTGCACTCTCTCTCCCACTCGCAAAACGCCAGAGAACCTCAAGTGGCGGCATAAGAGTGTTACGTCTTTCTGGTGGCAATTGGTCAGCCCATGTCAAGGCGCCCCGCCATCTCCCTAATGCGGCTTCGGACCGGTAGCCTAGGTACGCGCACGCTTCACGTGGCGTGCCGTACTCTATAGCCTCTCCTAGCCAACGGAGCACCTCTGAGGGATTGCCTGCAAGCCATGCAGCGCTTGCCCACGCATATGCGCTCTTCCCACGCTCCCGTCGTCCCAGCCTTTGAGCTTCAATGATCAGCCCAAGCCGATCGCGATAATCTTTGACTGCCATGTCGGCTGGGCAGAGTAGTGCCAGACGGCGCGCCAAACGGTAGGCTTCGTTCACGCCGCACGTGTGCTCGACATTGTGTAGCCACGGCCCAGCAACCTCATTTTGAAGAAGTGGAGGCATCATCATAAAGGAATCAAAACAAGCCGAACAAGTACAGTCGGCCCCGATAGTGCGCGCTCGTGCCCAATCAATAGCAAAATTGGTAGCGAGCGATTCGGTTTTCGGCGCATTCAGGAAGACCCGATTGTCTGGCTCGAAGACCAGACCTGCTCTGGCAATTCGTGCAACTGGCCGCATTGTGCGAAGCCAGGCAAAGCCCTGTTGCGTCAGAGAGCGGTGACCGGCCCATTCATTGACCCGAATGACGAGCGTACCGGTCGTTGCAGCATAAGGCCAAGGGCGGCGACAGTGGCCTTGCGCTACCAATTCGCGAACTGCTTTGTTGGCCTGTCCCCAATCATAGTTAGAATCCGCAAAATAACGGTAACCGTTGCCCCCCAAGAACAAGCTCTCGGCTGTCAGGGGATAGGGCAGAAACATCGCCCAGTTGACAAGTGCTGCAGCCGAGAGCCACCAGACAAAGCGGCGAAGCCAGAGCAACGGCACTTGAGCCAGTAGGCCTGTACCTACGGCAAAAAGTGGAACAACTGGCAAGAGGTGTCTGACGCCGATTTGAGCGCGGTTTAAACTGGCCACGAAAAGGAATGTGAGAGCTGCCGCCATCAGCATCGGTGGACGGCTCTTTCTCACGCGAAATGCCCAAACGGCAGAAAGAGCCCACAGGCACAACACGGGCAGCGGCGTTTTTAGCACAAGAACCGCCGGATAATACCACCACCACCCACCCTCGCGCGAACGTCCGCCAAAATAGGCGAGATTCCCCTCTTTCGCATAAGAAGCTTTGCCTAGAAGTTGATCGACAAACTCGGCAGGAAAAAAGTACCGTAACAAATTATCATGCGCAAAAATGATGCTGTGGCTGCCTTGGGCAAAACGGAAAGCATAGCATGCCCACACGACGGCATAAGCGAGAAGGCTCATGAAAACACAGGCGATGCTCACTCTTTTCCAGCCTTGCCAGATCGTAACGGCAGGCCGCGGGCGAAAGCGCGGCCGGAGCCAGAGAGCAAACACAAGAGTCATGCCTGAAAAGATGGGGAAGAGCAGGAAACCCGAGATTTTCGTGGCGATGGCGCCACCCAAAAACAGTCCCGTTGCAAGCACCGTTTTCCAAGTGGGGCGACGTAGCATTTCCGCATAGGAAAGCGTCGCGCCGAGTATTGCCGCCGTAACGGGCAAATCAATGGTGGCCAGAGAACCATGAGCGGTAAATTCGGGTGTGGCGACGAGTGTTGCGATGCCCAAACACGCCGCCGTTTCTCCTTGCAGGCGCCTCAGATACTCCCCCAGCCCAACCAGCAAAACCACACCCAACACAATGTTCGCTAACCGACTCGCGACGGGCGGATCATCGGTAAACGGCACCAGCGGCTGGCCGAGAAGCACAGGCGGAAGGGCTACCCACACTTGCCCCAAAGGCGGATTATGAACTCCGCCCGCAAATCTCCCTGTCGTCAGGTAGAGGTAACCACCTGGGATATGAGCAGCGAATTCGTCGTTGACGCTGCCATTGACCAGCGCTGCCCACGTGGCGGCGAGTGCCCAAACGCACACAAGCGCCCACCGCAGCACAGGACCTCTCGAAAACAACTTTGTCATCGGTGGCACTGGCGCGCGTACTGTGCAAGTATCTCCTCGAGAAGTTTCCGTCGCATATCGTCGGCTCGCAAATTCAAGTAGCGACGCTCGACCCAATCCCGGCACTCTTCAAACAGTATCGGCGTTGATTCCTTGCGCGCCTCCACCCACCCAAAGGCGATGCCTTCGCGCTGATCAAAAACTTCCGTGTAGCTTTTCTCTTTGGCACCGAAGAACGCCTTATCGAAGAGGTAACCATGTGGTCCTTCTCGAAACCAGTCGAGTTCCTCCACCGCATCCGCCAATTTACGCAACTGCTCCTGCGAAAGCTGCCCTTTCGCTGCTTTGTCGCGCACCTCAGCTACTTTGCTGCGCAACGACTCACGAAGAAATCGCACAGGCTCCGTTGTGCTCTGAGCACTTTCGAGCTTCCATCTGAAGAGAAGTCCTTTCGCCTGGGGAGGAGTTCTAAAGATATCCGGATTCTGGGCGTGATGCTCGCGAAGCTGTTTCTCGCTCGGCTTCTCTTTTGGCATCAAAGTTCGCCAATAACGCTCTCCAGCCAGTCTGTTGCGAATGAGACGCAACTTTGTCGCTAGCACCGGATTTTCGAGCAGCCCGCTCTCCCGTGCCGCCATGAGGACTTGTTGCGTCTCTATGAGCGCGGGGAGAGCCGCCCGGATGCGTTCGCGCTCGTCGCGGATGTGATTATAGGCCCAGGTCGCGTAAATATCAGCTAGAACTTGCTCCACGCTGTGGGTCGTTCCTGCGACCGCGTAAACCCAAGCATTGCGTGGCAGGGAACCGGAAGTTTCCCAGAGTGCCTCATTGATTTGAGCGGGATAGCGCTCTTTTGTCTCTTCCGTGATGCGAGCCTGTAACGCACGCGCTTTCTCGCGGCGCAACGTTTGCCGAATTTCCTCACGGACTTCTGCAAACGGCCTGTTGCGTGGGGCGATACGCTCCTCTAGTCT
>JBMFRB010000020.1:0-10872 GCA_049968255.1 Candidatus Sumerlaeaceae bacterium
ATGGCCCACGCCTATACGCCGGGGCTTATGGTGCGTGAGCGCGCACTGATCCGCAAGCGGCGCATGTTGCCCATCCGTGGGCAAGTGCTTGTGCGTTCGGGCGATCGCGTGCGGGCGCAGCAGATTGTGGCGCGTGCAGAGCTTCCTGGAAACGTGCAGCTAGTCAATGTGGCGCATCACCTTGGCATTGAGCCCAGCGACGTCCCGGCGAAACTGCAAGTTCGTGTGGGCGAGAAGGTGCGGCGTGGTCAGGTGATTGCGCAGAACATTGGACTTTTTGGGCTTTTTCGTTCGCAAGTGAGTGCGTCGTGTGATGGTGAAGTCGAGGCTGTGTCGGCGGTCACGGGTCAGGTGATTCTACGTGAGCCCAACATCCCTCTTGAACTTTCTGCCTATCTGAGCGGCGAAGTCGTCGACGTGCTCGGAGACGAGGGGGTCGAGATTGCGGCCGTCGGCACAATCGTACAAGGCATTCTGGGTGTGGGTGGCGAAAAATTCGGCCGGCTGGCGATGGCAGTGAAATCGCCCTCAGAGGAATTGCGTCCTGAGAATATTCCCGCTGATGCTACGGGGTTGATCCTTGTGGGTGGGCAACGCGCTTCGCTCGAGGCGTGTCGGTTGGCAGCCGAGCGCGGTGCGGTAGGCGTGGTGGTCGGCAGTTTCGATGATGCCGACCTCAGCCAAGTTCTCGGCTATGATCTCGGCATAGCCATTACGGGTGGCGAAGAGATTCCGACGACACTCATTCTCACGGAAGGATTCGGGCGGCTGGCGATGGCGGAACGCACGTTCGCGTTGTTGCAGAAGCTTGAAGGGCGTGAAGCTTCCATCAATGGCGCCACCCAAATTCGTGCTGGTGTGATTCGGCCGGAAATCATCGTTGCCACGGAGGAAACCGTGGGAGATTTTTGCGAAGAAACAATCACGGAGACGCGTGCGGGCTCGTTGGTGCGAATTATCCGCGAGCCATACTTCGGGACCCTGGCCCGGATCAAAGCTCTGCCCGCCGAGCCGATGGTGATCGAGTCAGGAGCCACGGTGCGGGTGATGGTGGTAGAACTGCCGGACGGGCGCGAGCACATTTTGCCGCGAGCCAATGTGGAGCTAATCGAGTTATGAGCACGAGGCGTTTCACCCAGACCGCACACAGATGTTGCCAGCGTGCACCGCGATGGCTGTGGGTCCTTGGGGCTGCGATGAGTCTGTGGCCCCATCAGGCCACAGCAGCGTCTGCGGCGCGAGTTCTTCCGAGAGAATGGAACTACGTTGATGTTGAGAAATTGCCCGTCTTTGTCGCTCTCGTGCTCTTCGGGGGGTTTTATTTTTACCTTTACCGCCAAATCCAAGCAGGACGGCCAATGCGGCTGCGGCGCTTGCCGGGGATTGATGCCATCGAGGAGGCGATTGCGCGGGCCACGGAGATGGGGCGGCCCGTGCTCTTTATTCCGGGAATCAACGATATCGACGACATCCAGACGCTGGCCGGCCTCAACATTCTTTCGCATGTGGCTTACATTGCGGCAGAGTACAACACGCCTCTGATTGTGGCGTGCCGCCGGTCGGTTGTGCTCACTATTTCCGAGGAAGTTGTGAAAGCGGCGTCGCTTGCAGCGGGGCGGCCAGAAAATTATATCCCGAACAACATGCGTTATCTTTCGGACGATCAATTCGCGTTCACGGCTGGAGTGAATGGCATCATGCTCCGCGAGCAACCGGCCTCGTGCATCTACCAGGGGTGCTTTTACAGCGAGTCGCTCATTCTGGCGGAGACAGGCTATGTGAGCGGGGCCATCCAGGTGGCAGGAACGGCAAATGTGGCTCAGTTGCCTTTCTTTGTGGCGGCGTGCGATTTCACGCTTATCGGCGAGGAGTTTTTTGCCGCCTCGGCTTATCTCTCCCGCGACCCAACTGTGGTGGCGAGCATCGAGGCAGCCGATTGGCTGAAGATGGTTTATCTGGTTGTGATTTTTGCGGGCGTGGTGTTGGCCACGGCCCTGGCGTTTTTGCCGCACAGCGAGCTGGCCACACTTTTGGGACTTCTCAAGGAGCTCTTCTAGGCGATGCGCAATAAGATACCCGTCTTCATTAGCGCTTTCGTCGGGATCTTCATGATCCTGAAGTATTTCAGCACGTATCCGGCCATCAAGCGCGTGGCCGATGAGCTCGAGCAGTGGGGGGTGATCACCCTGTCGTTTTCCATCGTGCTCGGCGTGCTGAATCTTATCAAGATCAATCTCAAGGCGGTGTTGGAGCGCAAAAAGGATTGGGAATACAAGCTGCTGCTTCTCGTGAGCATGTTTACGATGATGGTGGCGGGTGGCGTGAAGTGGTACCTCGAGGAAGTGCGCGGCCGGCAGATCAATCAGGGGCTTCCGCTGGCGGTGCACGACAGCCTTTTCGATTTTCTCTTCGATCACGTTTACTTCCCACTCTCAGCCACGATCTTCGCCTTATTGGCTTTCTACGTGGCTAGCGCAGCCTTCCGCGCATTTCGCGTAAAAAATCTGCATGCCACGCTCCTGCTCATTGCGGCCGTGATTGTGATGATCGGGCGTGTGCCCGTAGGTGGGGCGATCTGGAAAGGCTTTCCGTGGCTGCAAGAATGGATTATGACGTGGCCGAACACGGCGGGGCAGCGGGCCATCCAGATTGGGGCGGCCATCGGGATGATTGCCACGGGGCTACGGGTGATCCTCGGCATAGAAAAACCGTACTTGAAGGGATGATGCCAAGCTGATGGCGGGGCGCAACGACAACGCGAGTGTTTGGGAGCGCTGGCTGGCTGCCTTTGTCAGTCTCGATCGGCGCTGGATTTTTCTCATCGTTGCAGCTGTGGTGGTGCTTTTCCTCGTTGTGCCGGTCTCGATGCCTGTGACGGTGTCCGAGCAGGTGCGGGCGATGTTCGAAACAATTGAACGGCTGCCAGCGGGAGCACGCGTTCATCTGTCGATTGATTACGGACCTGGCAGCGAAGCGGAGTTGTGGCCGCAGCACATCGCCATTTTGCGGCAGTTGTTGGAAAAAGACTGCAAAGTGATTTGCTCGAGCCTGTGGACGGATGGCCCGCCGATGATCGAAAAAGCGTTCGCGGTGGTGGTCGGGCAGCTTGAAAAAGAGGGCAAAAAGAAAGTGCGAGGCGTGGACTACGTGAACCTTGGCTTCAAAGCCGGCGACCGCGTGGCCATCACGAAAATTGGATCCTCTTTCAAGGAGACTTTTCCTACCGACTATCAGGGCAACCCAACCGCCTCCCTGCCTATCATGCAGGGATGGGACACTTACCGCGACATTGATTTGCTCATCACGATTGCTGTCGGCGATCCCGGCGCCGTGGAATACATTCAGCAGGCGCAGAGCCGCTACAACATCCCCATGGTGGCTGGCGTGACCGCTGTGATTTCACCGCAGCTTTATCCCTACTATCAGTCGCGGAATCTGCGCGGTTTTCTCGGCGGGCTCGCGGGTGCAGCGGAGTATGAGAAACTCGTGGGGCGGCCGGGCTACGCTACGCGCGGCATGTTCATTCAGAGTGCCGTGCACCTGCTGATTGTCGGACTTGTGCTAGCGGGCAATGTCGCCCAGTTCATCCTGTGGACCATGCGACGCAAAAGAGGAGGACGTGCATGACGGGAACCTATACTCCCTTCGTTGAAATGCTCGGCGTGTGGCTTGTGTGCTTCTTTACGCTGGCAGTGTTCAGCTTTCTCTATCGCGACAATCCGCTCTACAAGGCCGTAGAACACATCTACGTAGGCGTGGCCGCTGGTTATTATTTTTATCAGGCATTTCGAGGCACGATTTACCCGAATTTTGTCCTGCATGTGCTTCGCGGGGCGCGCGCGATTGTGCACGGGCAAGCAGAGGGCTGGACGGCGCACGAAGGTTGGTTGGCGCAGTGGCGCTGGGGCGCGGCACTTCTCGGGATAATTTTGTTGTCCCGCCTGGTGCCGCGTTTCGCGTGGCTGAGCCGCTGGCCCATGGCGCTGGTTGTGGGGGCATTCGCAGGACTCAATCTCACTGGCTTCGCCAAAGCAAATTTCATAGATCAGATTGCGGGAACGATGCTGCCGCTGGCCAGCGGTGGGCTTGCGCAGTCCCTTCCGTTCTGGCCGGACGCCACCGCAGCGGCACCGAGTATCCTCAACAATGCCGTGCTGGTGACCGGTGTGGTGACGGTGCTAACATATTTCTTCTTTTCGACACGACGGACAGGTGTGCTCGGCGCAATGGGTACCGTCGGCATTTGGTTCGTTATGGTGACATTTGGCGCCACGTACGGAAGCATCGTTCTGGCGCGCATTTCGCTCCTTATCGGGCGTGCCACGACATTGCTTGATGCAAATCTCCCTAAATACGGCTATCCAGCTTCTTGGTGCACACTTCTCGTGCTGGCGGCGATCGTGGTCTGGCGTATCAGGTTTAGCAAGGACGAGCAGCAGCGCTGAGGTGAGTTTGAGAATGAGA
Organism: Candidatus Sumerlaeaceae bacterium; assembly: GCA_049968255.1. GTDB lineage: Bacteria > Sumerlaeota > Sumerlaeia > Sumerlaeales > Sumerlaeaceae > DRVG01. Next base: position 4,465 of record JBMFRB010000020.1, read on the forward strand.
CAGTGCTGCGCAAAGCGGCAAGCGGGGGCAGGGAGAACGTGAGGTCAACAGATGCGATCGTTGCGGCCACCGTTGTTGGCGTGAGCGTGTTTGTTGCGCCTTCACATGGGCTGCCGAGCGAAGAGACAAGCGGGCTTCGCGAGCTGGCATCGCCGGCTCACTTGTGGCTCGAGGGTAAAGTGTGGAGTATCGCCGAGGGAGCCACCACTCCCCCAAAGCGCATTCTGTTGGCTGCGGCTGATCCCTACTTCGTGGATGCCGAGGAGCTAGAACCAGCAGCGAACGAACGCGAGACCTCGCTCTACCATGTGCGTCTGGAGGGATTGCGAGGCACGTTTCGAGTGAGCCGGCGGGGTGACGGCGCAGACGACTTACAGTGGGCTCGTGTGGAGCAAGCCAAAAAATACGATCTGTGGACTCCACAAGTCCGCCATTTTGTTGATCCGCGCTTGAATAGTCTCGAAGCGCTCGGAGCGCACTCTGCTCGCTTTGAGCGCAGCACCACAACAACCGTGGCCACTTATTCGCTCTCCACAGGACGACGTGTCTTCATCTTCGATCAGGATGGTCGTTTGTGCGAGAAGCGGGCGTGTGGCCCGCGCAAAAATGGCAGCGTGCTCGAGGGAATTCTTTGGTTGAAAAACTATGCACAACACCCTCTGTTTCCGCGTCGCTTTGAGCACTTGCGGCGCGACACGGCCACGTCCTCCAGCGAGCTCACCACGTGGCAGTTCGAACGCGTGGAAATGGTGACCAACTCGCTGACTTTGTGGCAAGCGCTGCCTGCCGAGCTGCGCAAACGGACTGCCCCACGGACGTTACCCTAGCTTACCGTTGTGCTCGGAATAACAGATAGACTTGTTATCTTATGAGCAATCGAATTAAGTTTGATTGCTCACTGGTTCGCGGAGCAATCCGCAGCGCGAGCAGTCGTGCATGTCGCCCTGGCAGCAATCGTAGAAAAGATGCATGAGCGCTTGCTGAGTACGTTCATGGCGCAGGTCCACAGCCCCGGCGGGCAGTCCCTTGAGAATGCGCTTGTGCATGAATCGGCTGATGGCATTCGGCTCGAGCGCGGGAAAGAGATCATGGATGCGCCACAGATGGGCTTCGGCGGAGGCGTCGCCTCGCATACGTGCGTCAGAGAGGAGAAAGGGGAGAGCAGCGTTGAATGCAAGGTGACGTGCTGTGTCGGCGCCAATGAGTTTCGTCGCATGCTTCGTGGGCTTGCCACCTAACGTAAAGCGATGGTGCCAATAGCTCGCTCCGTCGGGTGCAAAGGTTGCAGTGAGAGCGGCAATTTCGCGGCGCCAGTCACGCTGAGACTTCGGGGTGCGAGCGACACTTTGGGCAAGAAGATAGCGCAAACCGTCGACGAGGCTGTCGTGAAACTTCAGTTCACAAAGAATCCGAACGAATCCGGCAATTCGCCGTTGCGGGAAGCTTGCTGGGCGAATGCCCGCGAACCAGCGCGGCGTGGGGCCCATGGTGCGGTCATGCACATAGCCGCCAAGCTGGCTCCAATGCCGCGAAAGGGTTTCGATGTATTGGCGGGTGCCAAGATCGAGAGGTGGGCCGGTGCACATGGCGGCCTCCGCGGGAAGAGTGACGAGGCCGGCCACATGAAGCAGGATCGATTCTAGGGCCAGTGCGAGTTCATTGGATGGCACGCTCAGTGTGATATCGCGCAACTCCTCAATGGGGACACGCCGCGCCAAGAGATAGTAGAGCGTGCGATTAGATTTGTGCCCCAGGGCCGTGAGAAGCGTTTGATAAAGCACTTGATCAGGGGCGTCGTGGCGTGCCCAGTTGGCCACGCGTTGCATCTTTTGCTCCATGCGTTGGCGAGCAGCGGCGTCGAAAAACCTACGCACGAACCCGACATCGAGCCGCAAAAGCACTTGCTGGCATGCGCCGCCGCGAGCGCTCACGGGTTCCTCTAGTTCCTCGAGCTCGATAGCTTGCTCGAGACTCGACATATCTCCGGCGAGCTGATCCGCTAGGCACACGCGTTCAATTTGGCGACCGCTGTGGAGGACGTCGTGGGTGGCGCAGTCATCGTGATCGAGGAACGCGTGCAGCACGACGCGATTGTATTCAAAATCGCGTCCGTGCTGGTGGCGTTGCCAATCCGAAGCTTTTACATGAATTTCCACATCGCCCACGACGTCTCGGCCTTCGATGCGCATGCGCGCATCGCGAAAATCTGGCCCCGCCTCGTGGTTCCAGCGGCCAGGGTCAAGGATCTCAATTCGCTTGCCCGAGGCTGAGACAAGCTCCTGGCTTCGCAGCAAGCGATGGTGCCACACGGCTTGCAGAAATTTTTCGTCACGTCGGGGCGGGGTAGGTTCACGCGCCAGATCGGGGCCAATGCCTTTGCGGAAGTCATGAGACAGCTCGCAGGCAAAGCGCAGGCGAAGTTGCTCGTAAGTTGGGCACATCACAGTTGGGGCCTTTCCAATGCGCCGCTATCGTGGACCCGTAGTGCATTGCGTCGCAAACGCAAAAACAATGTCGCGCCTCTATTTGCTTTGCTCGATGAAACTGGCAACTTGGCCTTGCGTGACCTGCCCCACGAGACGCTGGCGTTCTTTGCCGGTTGCGTCAAACGTCACGATCGACGGCACCTTGTAGACGCCGAAACGCGTGAGCGCCTGGGGAGCCACTGAGCTGTCGAGGCGCACCCAAATCACCTCGGGGAACTTTTTGAGAAATTCGGGGGTGAGCACATTCTCCGCCACCTCGGCGGACCGGGGTGCGAGCGGCGAATGGAAAAAAGCCACGACGATTTTCTTTTCCCGCTGGGCGAGCGCAAAGGCTTGGTCAATGTCGGTAAGCCACGGCCCAAGGGATGAGGGCGCGGGAACTTGTACAGGGAGCGTCGGCGTTGGGGAGGGTAGGTCGCGAGCCTTCGCGGGGCCTGCATAGCGGTAGCGAACAATTTGGCTGGCCCGGAGATCGCTGACGTAGAGATAGCGCCCGTCAGTGCTAGCCACGGAGTCGGCAGGTTCGAAAGCGCCATGGCCGTCGGGTGCCATGAGCAGGACACCGCGGGAAGAACCATCAAGTGGATAAATGGCAAGGCCTCCCGCTAGTCTATCCGTGTAAAACAATTCATTTGTTAGTTTATTGAAACTGATTGCTGAGCCGGCCTTGGGGATGTTCTTCGGCGCAATCACTTCTTCCAGCATGTAGCGATCGAGGTGATCGAGAGAGCCACCTAGGAAAACCCACAAACCATCCCGATCCACGCCGTAGACGAGGTTACGATTTGGCACGAAGGCAATGTCGCGGATGTAGGCGGTGACCGAAGGTTGCGGTGTGACGCCGAGAAAATTTCCCTTCGAGTCGATCTCAAGAAATCGTCCCCAAGAAACGGCCGCAAGAATACGATCTTTGTGGGCGGTGAGGCCAAGCACGCGCAACTCGCGCGTGGCCAACACGCTGTTGTTGCCGAAGTGCGTATCAGGCTCGAGCGATGGCAGAAATTTTCTAATAAACGACGGCGTGTTCTCGCCGGCATCGAACGAGATATAGACGTTGTCGGCAGAATCGCAGGCAATGCCAGCGTAGCCACGCTGGGCAGGTGCAATCAGGCGGTCAAAAATCGTAATCTTCGGTTTTTCCTGAGCGGGGTTTGCAATTTTCATCGCAACCACTTCGGCCTCGCTCTGGCGCGAGTTGAAGGAGGTGGCATAGATATTCCCGCGACTGTCTACCGCCAAGAAAAGGGTGTTTGGGGCCGGAACGAGAATCGAAGCATCGAACTCCCACTGCGATGCTGCAAAGGTGGGAAGGAGAAAAGGCCCAGTGCACACGGCTGCAATCAAGGATAACATGATAACAAGCTGACGCATCGGTGCACACTCCAGTACGGTGCTCCGCTTTTAGCGCAAGCTGTCTCCTATTCGCCGCGCCACAATGCTCGCGCGTGCTCCTCTTGACTCAAAAACATTATTGCTGAAATCAGCGAAAACCAGCAAGTGGAAAGAGCGCATCCCCTCGGCGCTGCGCAAAATGTAAAAAATGCACTGTGTGCGAATAACCTTTTGATTAGGTCGGTAAAAGTGCGTTCGGGTTCCGCAAAAATGGCGGGATTCTCGGCGCGACAAAAAAAATGAAAAGTGCGTGAATAACGTAGAAAAGAGCCGCGTATATAGCTGACGCGCTCGGTACGAAGACCGGCGCAGTCACGAGGTGCCCGGAGCGGCGCCAGGTGTGGGGAGCTACCACTGCCGGCCAGGAGACGCGCGGTCGTGTAGTGTCCCGGAGAGAACGAAAAGGTTTGGTTCCCAGGCGGAACGCTCTGCCTGAGAGCCGGAAAAGGTTCTTTGAAAATCGAATACGGAAGTCGGACAGCGTGAAAGGTCTGATTTATCGAGACGCCACGAGAGTGAGAATCTCGTTAAGCTACTAAGGGCGTACGGTGGATGCCTAGGCGCTGGGAGGCGACGAAGGACGTGGCAAGCTGCGAAAAGCCTCGGGGAGCCGCAAGCAGGCATCGATCCGAGGATTTCCGAATGGGGCAACCCGCTTGGCAGAAGGCCAAGCACTCCTGCCTGAATTCATAGGGCAGAGAGAGCCAACCCGGGGAAGTGAAACATCTCAGTACCCGGAGGAAAAGAAAGCAAACGCGATTCCGTGAGTAGCGGCGAGCGAAAGCGGAACAGCCCAAACCCGAGGGCTTGCTCTCGGGGGTTGTAGGGCGGGAAACGTGGGACCACAAAGGCGAGCAAAACAGGACTGGAACGTCCGGCCATAGACGGTGAGAGCCCAGTATGCGAAGTCTGAGTGGCCCTATCCCGTACCTGAGTAGCGCGGGACACGAGAAATCCCGTGTGAATCCGGGGGGACCACCCTCCAAGGCTAAATACTCCCCAGCGACCGATAGTGCACAAGTACCGTGAGGGAAAGGTGAAAAGAACCCTTGCTAAGGGAGTGAAATAGTACCTGAAACCGTACGTCTACAAGCAGTCGGAGCACCGTGCGCAGGGCTTGCCCTGTGACCGTGCGACGGCGTGCCTTTTGCATAATGAGCCGGCGAGTTACCGTACGTAGCAAGGTTAAGCGCCTCAGGCGCGTAGCCGCAGCGAAAGCGAGTCCGAAATGGGCGCCAAGTTGCGTGCGGTAGACCCGAAGCGGGATGATCTAGCCATGGGCAGGGTGAAAGTCGGGTAACACCGACTGGAGGCCCGAACCGGTGTGCCTTAAAAAGCGCTCGGATGACCTGTGGCTAGGGGTGAAAGGCCAATCAAATTCCGTGATAGCTGGTTCTCCCCGAAATGCTTTTAGGAGCAGCCTCGACCGCTCAGTTACCGAGGTAGAGCACTGGATGGGCTAGGGGCCCCACAAGGCTACTGAACCCAACCAAACTCCGAATGCGGTAACTCCAGAGGTCGGGAGTGAGTCGATGGGGGATAAGCTCCATCGTCGAGAGGGAAACAACCCAGACCACCAGCTAAGGTCCCCAAGAGAGTGCTAAGTGGAAAACGATGTGGCTCGTTTGAGACAACCAGGATGTTGGCTTAGAAGCAGCCATTCATTTAAAGAGTGCGTAATAGCTCACTGGTCAAAACGGGCTGCGCGGAAAATGTAACGGGGCTCAAGCACTCCACCGAAGCTGTGGGCCTAGACCGATAAGGTCTCGGCGGTAGGGGAGCATTCCGTAGGCAGAGAAGCTAGACCGAAAGGACTAGTGGAGCGTGCGGAAGAGAGTATGCCGGCATTAGTAGCGATAAAACGGGTGAAAAACCCGTTCGCCGAAAATCTAAGGTTTCCTGGGCAAGGTTAATCCTCCCAGGGTGAGTCGGCCCCTAAGGTGAGGCCCAAGGGCGTAGCTGATGGGAAGCAGGCGAAAATTCCTGCACCGCTGGATCGGCGACAAAGACACGGTGGGGTGACGCGGAAAGGTAGCCCTACTCCCTGACGGATGGGAGGCGAGACCTGTAGGTGGAGGACCTAGGCAAATCCGGGTCCTCGCTAACACCGAGGGGGATCGGGAAGCGCGGCTTCGGCCAAGCCAACTGGGTGAACCTATGCCGCCAAGAAAAACCTCGGGCCGTGAGTCGATCTAGCGACCGTACCGGAATCCGACACAGGTAGATGAGGAGAGAATCCTAAGGCGCTCGAGATAACTCTTGTTAAGGAACTAGGCAAAATGGCCCCGTAACTTCGGAAGAAGGGGTGCCCCGTTAGGGTGACGGTAATTACTGCCGAAGCCCGAGGGGGTCGCAGTGAAATGGGTCAAGCGACTGTTTATCAAAAACACAGGGCTCTGCGAACACGAAAGTGGACGTATAGGGTCTGACGCCTGCCCGGTGCCGGAAGGTTAAAGGGCGGAGTTAGCCGCAAGGCGAAGCTCCAAACTGAAGCCCCGGTAAACGGCGGCCGTAACTATAACGGTCCTAA
>JBMFRB010000021.1:0-4552 GCA_049968255.1 Candidatus Sumerlaeaceae bacterium
TGGACCGACCTGGTCAAGCTCCATCCTGATGTGGAAGCGGGGGCGCTGACCGAGGCGGTGTTCGCCATCGACCTGGGGGCCATCGCCGCCAATGATCCCAACGTACCCGTAGTCAATAGGGACCCGGAAGCCTTCTTTCGGGCGACGTACCTCACGGCCGATCTCCGCAAACTTCTTGAAGAGGTGCTCGCCTGTCTTGCTGGGAAGAGCGGTTACAATCGCGTGCTCAAGCTGAGGACGCCCTTCGGAGGGGGGAAGTCACATACCCTGGCGGCGCTCTTCCATGCGGCCAGACACCCCGAAGCCCTTAAGTCCCTTCCCGAAGGCAAAGGCCTTCTAGACAGGCTGGAAGCCTGTCCCACCAATGTTGCTGTGGCGGTTTTCGACGGCGAGAAGTTCGACGCCCGTAACGGCAAGGAGGTTCGACTGGCCAGCGGCCAGTCCCTCATGATTCAGACCATGTGGGGGTGGATCGCCTGGCAGATCGACCCCGAAAAGGCCTTTCCCCTGGTGGCCGACCACGACAAGGACCGCGTGGCCCCGGGCGGAGATGTGCTCCGGGAGCTTTTGACCCGCGGGGCCGGTGGCAGGCCGGTTCTGATCCTTCTCGACGAAGTGCTCAAGTACATGGAGCGCGCGGCAGCCGTGCAGGTACTCGATTCAACCCTCCAGCGCCAGGCCAAGGACTTTTTCCAAAACCTGACCGTCGAGGTCGCTGGCAGCGAGAAGGCCGCGCTCGTCTATTCCCTCACCTGGAGCGCCAGGGAAGCTTTGGGGAATGTGGGACTGCTTGCCGAGATCGACAAGCTCGCATCTCGGGTGGATCAGCTCAGAGAGCCTGTCTCAGGGGATGAGGTCCTGCCGATCCTTCAGCGACGTCTGTTGGGTGGCGCTCCTGATCCAACACTTGCCGCCGAGGTGGCCACGGTGTATCAGGAGATCATCACTGGCATGCTGCGGGCTCATGCGGAGACAGCATCGGAGCGCCAGCAGGCCGAAGAGGAAGGCCGCCTCCTGCGTGATCGGATGCGGGCCGCGTATCCGTTCCATCCCGCGCTCATTGATATCATGCGGGAACGCTGGACCGCGGTGGATGCCTTTCAGAGGACCCGCGGCGCGCTGCGTTTTCTTGCCTCCTGCATGCATTCCCTCAAGAAGAACGGCGGGGCCAACGTGCTTCTTGGCCCTGGAGACATCCCCCTGAAGGACGTTGACGTGCGGGTGAAGATGCTCAAAGAGCTGGGGGTGCAGAACGATTACGATCCGGTCATCACCGCGGACATCGATGGTCCGAACGCCCGGGCAAAACGTATCGATGAGCGGATGGCGCGCGAGACTCCTGCGCTTGCCAGCGTGAAGCCGGCTACGCGCATCGCCACGGCCATCCTTCTGTACTCGTTTGGGGGGCTCCGGCGTGAGGGTTCGGGGAGTGACGAAACGCTGCCGCCCGGCGTGACGGAAAACGAACTCCTTGCGGCATGCGCCGGTCCCGACCTGGACAACATCACGGCAATCGCCGTTTTGTCCGAGCTTCGCAACACCTGCTTATACCTGCATTATGACGGCGTCCGCTACTGCTTCAAGAAGGACCCGAATGTCACCAAGCTGATCGAGGACGCAGAGCAGACCGTTGCCCGCGAGGATTCCCAGGCGCGCGGGCACGGGCCGGTTCGAAACCGAATTAAAGAGATGTTGGATGAACGACTCGCCGGCCATCACACGGCCATCGTATGGCCGGCGAAAAGCCAGGACATCCCCGATGAGGACCCGCGGTTCCTCGTCGCCTACCTGCCCCTTGAGTTCGCCGCCGAGGACAAGTCGGAGCAGGAACGTCAGGCCAGGGAGTACCTCACCAAGTACGGAGATCGCCCCAGACGGTTCCGGAACGGTCTCGGATTGGCGATCCCAGAGAAGAAGCAAATCGAGGCTTTGCGGCGTGCCGTCCGCTATCTCTTGGCCATCGACCGCGTGGAAGCCAAGAAGCAGCAGCTCCGGCTTACCAACGACCAGCTTGACCAACTCCGGGAGAGGAAGCGCACCGAACAGGCCGCGGCTGAGTCGTGCCTCCGGGAGCTTTACACGGCCGTCTGGTTGCCTCGGGTTCAGGACGGTGAACTAGAGATCGAAAAGGTGGAACGGGGCGGCAGGCCGCTTCAGGCAACCGGCGTGCACGAGCGGATCATGGAGCTGCTCACCAGTGTGGGGACACCGCGCATTCACGGATCGGTGACGCCGAGGAAAATTGTCGAGCGGGTGCGGCTCGGCGAATCCGTGGTCGAGGGAGAGCCCCCGCTCCTGGGCATCAAGGCATCCGAGGTGCTTGAGTCGTTTTTCCGGGATATAGCGCCGCCCCGCTTGGAATCCGCATCCGTCTTGCGCAAAGGTATCGCTCGCGGTGTTGCCGAAGGGGTCTTCGCCTACGTAGGGGCGGTTCGTGAACCGCCCGTTCTTGGTCCCGATGGAAGGTACCAGGTAAATCGTGACAAGGTGATTCTCGGTCGCCCCATTGCTGAGGACGAGATCGATTTCGAATCCGGCTTCCTCATGATGCCGGAAGCTGTTCCGCAAGCCCCGGCGGCCCAACCCGCGGGCACTTTCCCCCCTGTCGTTACGGACGCGCTTCCCTCACCAAATGTTGAGGAGGGCGCGGTCGCAACTCCTATGGGAACCGGAACTGGCCCAGCAACGACGAGCACAGGTGTTTCCGGTTGGAAGAAGCGGGTTGCTTTTGCCTTCGAGGCCACCCGAGAAGAGGTCTACAGGGCGTTCTCGGCTATCGCGAACCTGGCCGACAAATCTGACGGAGGCAAGGTGCGAATCCGCATCGAGGGCACGTCGGCCGCAGGCTTCGATCCAACTTGGCTGCGTAATGCCGTGGAAGAACCGCTCGATGAGGCGGATATCAAAAGGACAATGGAAGAATAGATGATGACTCAAAAACTCGAACATATTGAATACCCCAGGGGCATGCTTGAAATCGCCTTATTCATGTAAGACGAAGAGCGGGTTCGGCGAAGACATCGGGTCTCGGGAGAACCCGATGGAGCCGGGAAAGCGTTAGAGCGGCGCATCAAGTCTGCGAGCTCTTTGGTCCTGACACCCCCGAGGGATTTTCTTTGTGCGGCGCGCTGATTGCTGGGCTCAGCACTGGAGCAGGCCCGAGCGGGCCAATGTGAATCATTTTGACAAGGGGATTGTCATGATCACAAAGGACGATGTCAGAAAGATACGCGAGAACCTGGCGGCGCTGCCCACGCCGGTGTTGTCGCTTTACGCGGATGTGAACCCGGGCAAGCCCTTCAACCACGCCAAGGCCTGGGTCGCACGCGCGAAAAACAGCCTGAAGGAGCTGGATCTTCCTTCCGCATTGCGCCGCGAGCTTGCGACGGTGCTCGAGCAGGAACTCAGCCCTGAGGCGCGCACCCTCGCACTCTTCGGCCACGTCGACCAACGCGGGGTGCAGATCCTGCGCTTGCCCATCCATGCCGACCTGCCCATCGTGGACTTGCGCCAGGGGCGCATCGAAGCGCGCTGGGGCGAGCCCTACATCACGCCGATCGTTTACGCTCTCGACGAATACGAACGCACAGGCATCGTGTGGCTGCGCGGCGCCCAGTGGAAATTCTACGAGTTCTTCCTCGGCGAGATCGAGGAGCGCACGAAAATCTTTGCCGAGATCACGCCCGAGATCTGGAAGGAACTCGAAGAGTTCGACCCGAACCGCATCCGCGCCCTGGCGATTGCGAAAAACGCCAGCCTGCGCGATAAGTTCGCCCGCCGCATGGAAACAGCCGCCTACCGCTACTCTAAGCGGCTTGCCGCCCTCGTCGAAAAAGCTGTCAGCGAGATGGAGATTCGGCGCCTCGTGCTGTTGGGCGCAGCGGACTCCATGACAATGTTTTTCCAAATGCTGGCCAAAGGCATGCGCGACATTGTCGTGGCCCGCATCACGGACGTGCCGGCGCGCGATGCCACCCCATTCCAGGTAGGGGCCAAAGTGGGGCCTGTGCTGGAGAATCTCGAGCGCCAGGGCGAGCTAGCCCTGCTCGATCAAATCCGCCAGCAGCCTGGCGTGTGGGGGCTCGACCCCACGCTCGACGCCTTGCAGCTCGGCCGGCTCGACGTTCTCGTGGCGCCATGGAACTTGGACGCGCGCATTTTGCGCTCCCCCGGTGGCGTGGTGGCGGCCACCCCCGAGCCGCTCGAAGTGCTGTGCCCGGGCCAACCGAAAGAGGACGTGCTCCTGCGCGACGTCCTGCCCGAGCTGTGCGAGGCCTACGCCACGCGCCTCGAAATCGTTTCCGGTCCCGCCGAAGAAAAGCTCATGAAAGAATTCGGCGGCCTTGCCGGGCGCCTGCGCTGGTAAGCGGGCCTCGCCATTGTTCGCGAAATCGTGGAGCAGGCTCGGGCACCCCGAGCCCGCTCCCTTTCATTTCCTCCCTGCGTTCGCGCGTGCGGAGCACGGATTCGTCGAAGAGACCAGGCGACTCCAAGACCCCCTTCCGCTCGCGCGTGGGGAGCCCGTTTGAGGCTTGGAATCGTGCTGTTTAGT
>JBMFRB010000021.1:4652-8790 GCA_049968255.1 Candidatus Sumerlaeaceae bacterium
CCCTTCCGCTCGCGCGTGGGGAGCCCGTTTGAGGCTTGGAATCGTGCTGTTTAGTATAATCCCCCTTCCGCTCGCGCGTGGGGAGCCCTCGGTCCGCATCCCTCAGTCCAGCTTGTCCCTTTTATTTTCGTCTTGTCAAACCGTTTGGCATCCCCTGGGATGGCATATGTTTGCAGGGCAATGCCATGGAGGGGAAAGAAGCTGCTGCGCATCATCAAACAGCGCCACGGCCGTGGCTGGGGCCTCAAGCCCAAAGTCGTCAGCCATGGGCGACAACGATGAGCACCGCCTATCATGCGAAATACTTTGCGCATGAGCTCACCCGCATCGGGGGCTCGGGCATGGAGCGCATTTCTCGGTCGCTCTTCGATGCGTGTGTTGATCTCAATCCTCATCAGGTCGAGGCAGCGCTGTTCGCCTTCCGTTCGCCCCTTTCGCAAGGAGTGGTGCTCGCCGACGAAGTTGGGCTGGGCAAGACCATCGAGGCCGGTCTCGTCCTTTGTCAGTACTGGGCCGAGCGTCGTCGTCGGCTTTTGGTCATCTCCCCCGCTTCCATTCGCAAGCAGTGGGCTCTAGAACTCACCGAAAAATTCAACCTTCCCACGGTGATCGTTGATGGAAAAGAGTACTGCAAACGCCAAGCCCAAGGCCAGCACAACCCTTTCGAAGCGGCCGAGGTCGTGATCACTTCTCACCATTTCGCCAGTGCACGGGCCACCGACCTTCGCCCGATCCCATGGGACCTCGTCGTCATCGACGAAGCGCATCGCTTACGCAATGCCTACCGCCCATCGAATCGCATGGGGAATAACATTCGCTGGGCACTCGAAGGCCGGCGCAAAATCCTCCTCACGGCCACACCACTTCAGAATTCCTTGCTTGAGCTCTACGGCCTCTCCACCATCATCGACGAGCACATCTTTGGCGATTTGGAGTCGTTCCGAAATCAATTCCTCAACGGGGGGAGCGACCTCGAAGAGCTTCGCAGCCGGCTTGGCAAGTTCTGCATTCGCACCCTGCGCCGCCAAGTGACGGAGTACATTCAATACACCGAGCGCCGACTCATCACGCAGCCCTTCAAGCCAACCGATGACGAGCAAAAGCTCTACGAAGCGGTGTCGGCCTTTCTCCGGCGCACGAACACTTACGCGATTCCCCCCCAGCAGCGCACTCTGACCGCCATGGTTGTCTGCAAACTTCTCGCCTCCTCGCCGCGGGCCGTGGCGGCCACGCTCGAAGCCATGCGCGACCGTCTCATCGCCATGCGCGACAAGCAATCACCCGTGGCAAATGTCATTGAACGCATCATCGCCGATGAGGAAATCGAGGACGAGCTGCTTGACGAGCTCACCGATTCGCTCGAGCTGTCCCAGCCCGACGAAGCCACCGACACCCCTCAACCCCACACGCCCACTCGCCCCCTCGAACCCACCAACCCCTCCATTGACCGAGAAAAGTTGTGCGCCGAAATCGACGAGCTCAACCGCTACGCCCAGTGGGCCAGAAGCATCGGCGTCGACACCAAGAGCCAGGCCCTGCTCAAAGCCTTGGACATTGGCTTCACTTCCATGCGAGATATCGGAGCCGCCCAAAGGGCCGTGATCTTCACCGAATCGCGTAGAACACAAGCTTATCTGAAAGACTTCCTGGAAGCCAACGGCTACGCAGGCCGCGTGACCACGCTCAACGGCGAAAATCGTGACCCCGAGGCCACTCTTATCTACCAGCGCTGGCTGCAAGCCAATCGCCAAAGTGGCCGTCCTACGGGATCCCGACCTGTGGACGTTCGCATCGCCATCATTGAGCACTTCCGCGATCACGGGCAAATCCTCATCGCAACCGAAGCAGCCGCCGAGGGCATCAACTTGCAATTCTGTTCGCTCGTCATCAACTACGATCTGCCCTGGAATCCCCAGCGCATCGAGCAACGCATTGGGCGCTGCCACCGCTACGGCCAGAAGCACGACGTCGTCGTCATCAATTTCCTCAACGAAACAAACGACGTCGACCGGCGCGTTTATGACCTCCTGGTGGAAAAGTTCAATCTCTTCAACGGCGTCTTCGGAGCCTCCGACGAAGTCCTTGGCTCCCTCGAATCCGGCATAGACTTCGAGCGAAGTGTGCTCGAAATTTACCAACAATGCCGCACCCCCGAGGAGATTGAAGCGGCCTTCCAACGGCTCCGCCAAGAGCTCGAGGAAAAGATCCAAACCCGCATGGCTGAAACGCGCCGAAAACTCCTCGAACATTTCGATGAGGACGTCGCTGCGCGCCTGCGCCTCAACTTTCAAGGAGCGCGCGAACAGCTCAACCGCGTGGGGATCATGTTCTGGCGGCTCACACGATTCATTCTCGATCGATGGGCAACCTTCGACGAAACCTCCTTCACCTTCGACCTCAAGCAAACGCCCCGCCACGATATTCCCCTTGGCCATTACCGATTCATCTCCAAAGAGCAGGAAAACGTCCCGGGGATGTTCCTCTATCGCCTGTCGCATCCGCTCGCCGAGTACGTAATCGACACCGCCAAAACTCTCGACACTCAGCTCGCCCACCTGACCTTCAACGTCACTGCTCGGCCCACGCGCATTGCCGTCGTCGAGGCGCTCAAGGGCCGCACCGGATGGCTCCATCTGCAGCAACTCGTCATCGAATCTTTCGAACGCGAAGAATATCTGCTCTTTTCCGGCTTTCTCGACGACGGAACCTCGCTCGACCAGGAAACCATGGAAAAATTGTTCCTCTGCGAGGCCACTGCGCAACCGCTTGACTCCATTCCCCCCGAAGTCAAACTCCGCCTAACAAAAGAAGCCGAACGGCACGTCCAAGCCACCATCAGCCGCTCGCTCGAAACCAACAACCGCCACTTCCTGGAAGAACGCGAAAAACTGGAACAATGGGCCGACGACATGCTGATCGCCGCCGAAAAGCAGCTCAAGGACACCAAGGAGCGCATCAAGGCGCTCACCCGCCAGGCACGCCTCGCCACAACCACCGAAGAGCAGCACGCGCTGCAAAAGCAGATTCAGGATCTGGAAAAACAAAAACGCCGCCAGCGCCAGCGTATCTTTGACGTCGAGGACGAGATCATGGCCAAGCGCGACGAACTCATTGCCAAACTCGAAAAACGAATGCAACAGCGGACGAGTGTGGAGCCACTCTTCACCATTCGCTGGACAGTCGTCTAATTGAGGAGTTATGGACGAGCCTATGTCCCAGAACCTAGAAAAACTCAAGTCCCTGCTCGCCGAGCTCTTCCAGCTCGACCAGGCCGAACTCGACTTCGGCATTTACCGCATCATGAACGCCAAACGCGACGAGATTACTCGCTTCCTGGACAACGACCTTCTCCCCCAGGTCCGCGAGGTTCTTGGCGCCTACGAGAGCGAAACTCGCGCAACCCTTGAAGCGCAACTGGCCAAAGCAACAGAACAGGCAAAAGCCCTTGGGTTCGACGACCCCGCTCAAGCCCCCAAGGTCAAGGAACTCGAGGCCCGCTACAACGCCGCTTTCGACATCGAGGCGGCAGAAAGCGAAGTCTTCTCCCACCTGTACAACTTCTTCCGCCGCTACTACAGCGAGGGCGACTTCATCTCCCAGCGCCGCTACAAAGAGGGCGTCTACGCCATCCCCTATGAAGGCGAGGAGGTCAAGCTCTACTGGGCCAACTACGACCAGTACTACATCAAGACGAGCGAGTACTTTCGCAACTACACCTTCAAGCTCCCCTCCGGCAAGCGGGTCCACTTCAAGCTCATCGAGGCGCAGACGGAGAAGGACAACAACCGCCCTCAGAACGGCAAGGAACGCCGCTTCATATTAGGACGAGGCGACAAGGCGACGGCGGGACAAGGGGAAAAGGAGACAGGGGGACGGGGCGAGATATGGGACGAGGTGGACGGCGAGTTGGTGTTCTACTTCCGCTACGCCCCCGACCCCGAGAATCGTAAGCAGGCCGACCTGAATGCCGAAGCTGCAGCTACAATCCATTCACTTATGGCCAGCTCGCCCAGTCTCCAAGTCGCCTGGTCTCCCCTTCTCGAAAAGCGGCCCACGGAGAAGAATCCCAACCGCACGCTGCTGGAGAAGCACCTTGCGGACTACACGGCACGCAACACCTTCGACTACTTTATCCACA
>JBMFRB010000022.1:0-8222 GCA_049968255.1 Candidatus Sumerlaeaceae bacterium
GATGAGATTGTCGCGTTTGCGGAGATCGAGAAATTCATCGACACGCCGGTGAAGCGCTATTCAAGTGGCATGTACCTTAGGCTGGCTTTTGCCGTCGCCTCCAACCTCGATGCGGAAATTCTACTGGTGGATGAGGTTCTAGCAGTAGGTGACGCAAAATTCCAACAACGATGTATGGGAAAGATAGGGTCTGTCGCAGCGGGCGGCAGAACCGTCTTGTTCGTAAGCCATAACCTTTCAGCAGTACGAGAATTATGCCCGAAGAGCATGCTTATAGACAACGGAACAATACGAATGTACGACAACACTAACCGCACGCTTCTTGCCTACGGAGAAATTCTTCGACTAGAAGACGATACATGCAAAACATTCTGGTGGAACAAATTCTCGATCGAGGTTTTGTTTTCCGAAGGAGCGTCAAGTATAAAGCATCACCCAATTATTAGGCTCCGCGCAAACCTCAATATCTCTGAACCGTTGCAAAGTGGATATCTAATCGCAGTGCTAGAGGACGCCTTTGGGAGAACCGTTGTGAATAGGCGTGTCGAAATTAGTTCTAAGCCAATAGGCAATCTCCAGACCCAAAAGTACCTCGTAGAGGTCAGCCTTTATCAAGCGTGGCTCGCTCCAGGCGCCTATGCCGGCTATTTCAAACTCATCGCACGAACCCGCTCAGGTGATGACATTCGCAGAGTCTCCGCCAGGGCATTCTTTGAAATGCCTGGAAATTGCGATGGGATTGGCAAGTCGGTGATTGTGCCTCCTTGCGAATGGGCAATTGAACCGACACACTAACTCTGACGAAACCGGGCTGAAAAAAAGGGACCAGTAATGAAAAAAGGCAGGCCAAACATTCTTATCCTTACATCTTCTCCACTCACGGACAGAATTATACTGTATACGCGCCTCTCTGAAGTCTTGAAGAAATATTGCAATCTGGAAGTCTGGGCAACCTCCTACGGGTCAGAAGGCTGGTGCGAACTTGACAACGATATAAATCTTTTTCCATTTCCAAAAACCATCGGGTTCCGCGAATTCCCTGTCAATCTTCTACGAAAAATAAACGACCACGCGTGGACTTTTGCAGCGAATAACACAAGTAAGAAGAGCATGATGCGTCATTTGCTGGACCGAAAGGGGGGGGTGCATTATCGCTTTACGAAAACAGTCGGCATGACGATTGGCAGTCTCGGGCTGGAGAAAATACTCGAGTCCGCAACGCGCACGGTTGCGCTTCGTCGAGACAGCAGCCCTGAGGCAACCCAGCGGCTGTCCAATCGTCGCCCCCATTTGATAGTCAGCATGGGACCGCAACTAAACGATGAACGTCAGGTCATAAACTCAGCGATTCGGCTGAACATACCAGTCTGTGCCTTTATTACATCCTGGGATAACGTCACAACAAAGAGCCGACTGCTGTATCATTTTGATGCAATCTTTGTTTGGAACCATAATGTGAAAGACGAGCTTAAATCGCATGGTATGAGCGGCTCAGCAAAGATAGAGGTTGTTGGGGCACCGCAGTACGATATTTTGCTAAACCCGGATTACCGTGAGTCAAGGGAAAGCTTTTGTCGGCGCCACCAGCTGGATCCCGAGGTGCCTATTGTGCTGGCGGCTCTTGGAATGGCAAACGGAATTAACGAAATCCACCTCGCCATAGGACTAGCTGAGATAATTGCCTCCGGGCGGCTCGGAAAGGTTCAGCTCCTCGTTAGACCGCATCCGTATTTCGACAGTAATTGTGAGCTTGGCTCAATCCTGAGCCGCTTTGGGGATAGCGTGAGAGTGCAAAGCATCAAGAATCCGCTACTACCGAGAAACAGGCGAGGCGTGTCCCGCGAGGACGTCATAGAATGGGTTGGCGCATTCTGTCACGCGAATGTGGTTGTTCACCTGTGCTCCACGTCGGCAATTGATGCGGGTGTCTTCGATACGCCGTCCGTCTGTCTGGATTTTGACCCCAGTCCGGGCAGAGAAAAGGATTTGCTGGTTAAGGAGGTCAACAGGGTCTGGCTTCACTATAGTTACGTGACTGCAACTGGCGGCATGATTCTTGCTGATAGCTGGGATTCTCTTGAAAAGGCCGTTGGCCAATACCTGCGAAATCCCTCGCTTCACAGAGAGGCGCGGCGTCGAATGACAATGCTGGTTGCGGGCAAGCTTGATGGCAGGTCAGCAGAGCGACTTGCCTTGGCGATTGCGCGTGTGGCAGGCGCACAGGAACCACCTATTGAGTGAACGGATGGTGAAAGAACCCGCTAAGATCAATGGCGAAGCCTGCAAGGGGTTGATTGTGAGAACAGGAAATGCACAGTTGTCAGTGTCTGAAACTTTTTCTTAGTTCATGGTGACTGAGGTATTCGAGGAGATATGAGCCGACGTCGAAGAATCCTGATACTTTTGCCTCGGGGAGAAGCAATCCGAAACATTGTTTATAGAGGCGTAGCTAGAAGACTCAGGGAATCGGTGAGTGTAATAATCGGCTCAGTAAACCCATCCAAGACCATATGGGATTTGATGGCGCAAGATTGTAATGGCTTGTTTGAAATACCAGAGTTACAAGAGCCATACGGCGTGCGGGTGTTGAGAGAGCTGCTGAACGCAGGCCACGCCGAATATGTATCATCCGAAGCCATGCGTCACCGCATGGACCGAAGAAGGGCCGAATCTAGTCATGGGTGGAAGAGAATGAAGTTGCGCGCCAAGCTCAGCCTGGGGCGGGCGTTCTCCACGGAAGAACGTCTGAGGCTCCTGGAGAGCATGGAGGAACTGTGGTCAGAGCATACTGCCGCTGCACGAGAAGCGACAAGAGTGTTGGATGCTTGGAAACCAGATCTCGTTTTTAATGCGTCGCATGTTCACGGGATTAAGGTTCGGCCGGTATTGGCCGCTGCAAGAAAGCTGGGTATTCCAATTGTCGGATTCTTATTTTCTTGGGACAATCTCACGACGCAGGGAAGAATTGTTCCTCGCTACGATGCCTATCTGTTGTGGTCTGATGCAATGGCGGAGCAGCTATTACGGTTATATTCCGATATTGACCCAAAAAGCGTGTTTGTCACTGGATCTCCGCAATTCGATTGTCATTATAGCAGAAGGCTAGCATGGACTCGACATGAGTTTTGTCGAAAGCTTGGCCTTGATGAGCGTAGGCCAGTTGTTCTATACACCACCGGGATGCCAAATCACATGCCTCATGAGGAAGACATTGTAACAATGTTGGCTGGGATTCTACGCTCATATCCGGTAAGTAGGCGACCGCAGCTAGTCGTCCGGGTTTATGCAAAGGACAGAAGTGGGCGGTTTGATGAGGTGTTTAGGAGAAATCCAGACGTGTTTAGGGCGCCGGTGATGTGGGAAAGTAAGTTTTTTACGCCTTTGCCCGAAGACGACCAGTGGTACTGGAATGAGCTGGAGCACGCCGACGTGGGAGTGAACGTGGCATCAACAGTGAGTCTAGAATTAATGATGCACGGTAAGGCTGTAATAAATATAGCTTTCGACCCACCTGGAAGAGTGATTTGGCCGTGCTCCTATGCGCGGTTCTATCGATATGAGCACTACGAGGAAGTAGTTAGGTCGGGGGCGGTTATATTAGTGGATAGTCCCGAGGCATTGAGGGGTGCGCTGGATGATTTGTTATTGGGGAATGATATCAGACGCGGAGGAAGCGAGCGTATTCTGCGGCAAGTGTTTGGAAACACACTCGACGGCCGAAGCGCGGAAAGAACTGCGGACGCATTATTGCATTCTTTGGCGCGCCTGACAGGCCGTTGAGAAACTCGACAGAAGAAGGGACCTGGAATGTGTGTCATGGGTCTGGTTGTTATTACGGTTTCCAGGAGAGGAGTGGACTTGCAACAGGAAGAGATCTCCCTGTACGGGGGGCTATAGGAAATGTTGCGTGCCAATGCCCGGCTGCTGCTGCCCCGTGCGATGGTGGATCAGGCGCCGAGACGGTTGGACGGAACCTTTGATGAACTGCACGTGGATAGGGCGCCGGCAATTGCGCCGAAGCGGCTGCCGGGGGCCTGCGTTGGTGATGCTGCGATGCACATCCCGCAGAGAGCGGATGCTGATGGTGCGCATCGGGTACAGGTTTGTGTACCGATGGTTCGCCGGGCTGGGCGTGAATAATGCGGTTTGGTACGCGACGGCGTCTAAGAAGAATTGTGACCGTTTGGTGGAGAGTGAAGTGGCACATGCCTTTTTGCGCGAGGTGGTGCGGCAGACCAAACGGTGGGAGCTGATGATTAGCGAGGCATGTTGTCATGGACGGGACGATGGTGAAGGCAGGGGGCAGCCAGAAGAGTTTCCGTCCGAAGCAGGGGGATGGATCAGAAACAGCCTGGTTACCAGCCATCTGATGTTGACCGATAAGGATGTGTTTGAGGCCTCCGGAAAAGATTAATCTGGTACGTTGTGCCTAGAAAGAGAGGCCAAGAAATGCTCGATAATAATACATTACGGGAAGCCACAGTCCTATTTGTGAGCACATCTGCACAAGATTATGCATCTGCTGGTGGTAGGACCAGAATTATTGGTGAAGCTGAGGCACTGCGGCGAAAGGGTTTTGAGGTGTATTTGTTGTGCTTGGTGCCTGTACGCAAATGGGTACGGCCGGATGTACTTTTTCGAGGCAAAAGAGTGCTTGAGTTCGACTTCGGAGGTGAGGTAATATTTTTGCCCCTGGGTCTTCGCTGGCCCCTATTACGTTGGGTTGGACTTACATGGAATGCGATCTGTGTGTTTGTTGTGAGCCGACTAGTTAAGGCGATGATTGTCCATGCTCACGGCGTGAGCGCTGGAGCGGCTGCGATTTGGGCTCGCCGGGTCATAAGGAAACTAAGGGTTGTGTGCGATTTTCACGGCGGTGCGCTGGAGGAGTATCTGGCGCGATGCAAGTTCTCTCGGGTGGCAGCCAGGCGGGCGCAGTGGATTGGCGCTTTGGAAAGATTGTGTTGGACTGAGTCGGATGGGGTGATCACGGTATCAGAGCGACTCATGGATTACCTCCGCAAGCGTGCAGGAGAACGGCGAAGGGTTTATGCTGTGGTGCCATGCGCCTCGGACGTGCCTGAGCTGGATTACGAACAGAGGCAGCGAGTCCGAAGGGAAATGGATTTGACGGGGAAGTATGTCTTTGCATACGCCGGTTCTTACCGCCACTATCAGCGGATAGGTCGGATGCTTGATGTATTTTCCCGGGTCCTGCACAGGCGGCAGGATGCTTTCCTACTAATTATGACAAATCAAATAGAAGAATTTGAGCGTGAACTCGTGGAACATAAGACCCCAAGAGATTGTGTTCGAATAATGTCTTTGCCGAGAGCTGAGGTTCCGTTCGTTCTTCAGGTGGCGGATAGCGGTTTTCTTCTAAGGGATCACTCGCCTTTGAACCAGCTTTCATCGCCTACGAAATTTGCGGAGTATCTTGCCGCTGGTGTTCCTGTTATATGTGAAGGAGACATTGGAGATTACGGAGAGATATTGAAGGAGAATAAAGTCGGAATGTTTTTAGAGGAAATAGATTCTTTAGAGAGTGTTTTAAGGTTCATGAGAGACGTGGAAAGAGACCGCATGGGATTTTGGTTGCGATGTCGACAGATGTGCGAGGCTCGATTATCTTGGGAACGTGTGCAAGAGGAACTGTACCGGCTTTATGTCGACTTGCTGGGATGACTGTAATGTCCGGTGGCGAAGGTTGACGGTCAACGTATGGAAGTTGTCATAAGAGGTCAGGTCAATGCGTTGCTTGGTTGTCACTCACAAGGCATTGCGCCGGGTGGCGGGAAGTCCGATTGCGTACGCGACAGACGGTGGGTTTCCGCGTCAGATGGAAGCTTTGAGCTACCTATTTGACAGTCTGGTGGTCGCGGCTCCGGTTTACAATGCGAAGTCTACCGGTGATGCATTGCTTGTCGGTCAGAATCTTTCTGTGAGGCCGCTCGGGAGCCTTCCGTCAGTGCTTATTTTGCGACGGTTGGCATTGGTGTGGTGGTTATTGATACACTTGCCCAGGCTTTTAATAGAGGTATGGAGAGCCGACGTGGTGCATACGCCAATCCCTGGTGACGTCGGAACGATAGGGATGGTGCTGGCGTGGTTGTTACGAAAATGCCTACTGGTACGACATTGCGGAAATTGGGCAAGGACTAAGACATTGGCGGAACACTTGTGGCGCTGGTTCATCGAGGCAAACGCTGGCGGGCGGAGGGTGATGATAGTCACTGGGCTCAGTGAGCGGGCACCAAGTTGGAATCGTAATGTGCGCTGGTGCTTTGCGACATCGCTTTGGGAGCGGGAGATAGCAGGGCTGGAAGTTGCCGGCCGACGTGCCCCAACAGAGGGAAGACTTTGCATCGCGACCGCCTGTAGACA
Source organism: Candidatus Sumerlaeaceae bacterium (assembly GCA_049968255.1). GTDB lineage: Bacteria > Sumerlaeota > Sumerlaeia > Sumerlaeales > Sumerlaeaceae > DRVG01. The sequence goes on from JBMFRB010000022.1 coordinate 6,385, forward strand.
GGTTAAGGGCAAAGGCGTAGAGGCATTGATAGAGAGCGTCGTGTTTTTAAGAAAGGACTTTCCCGAGGTTCGAGTGAATGTTTTCGGTGATGGGCCGGAGCGTGACGCATTTCAGCGGCTCGCTCAAGAGCTGGGCGTTGGGAGCCATGTGCACTTTTACGGTCAGATAGCGCAAAAAGATCTGTGGGCACGGTTCCGGGAGGCGGATGTGTTCTGTCTGGCTTCAAGTAGCGAGGGGTTTCCAAAAGTGGTGATCGAAGCCATGGCGTGTTGTCTGCCGGTGATCACAAGCGATCTTGAGGTGTTCCGGGCGCTGACCAGAGGAGGCGGCGGCATCAGCATAAAGAATGTCGACGGGCGTTCAATTGCGGCAGCCGTTCGCGAATGTATCCGTCCGGGGGCTTACGAGCACGCCTGCCGGGCCGCGCGCGTGAGCGCTATAGGGTTTTCGCTTGAAGCATGGCTGGAAGAGATCGGCACCGTGATGCGTGAGCAATGGGCCAGATATGGGTACAGAAGACCGAATGTTTCCAAGGCGTATAGCGCTCATAGCAGGGACGCTTGGTAAGGGCGGCGCCGAGAGACAACTGTTTTATCAGGCGACGGCGCTCCACAGAATGGGGATAGAAGTGCAAGTCATCACTCTTACCAGCGGAGAGTTTTGGGAGAGTGAATTGAGGCGCGCGGGGATCCGCATCACATATGCGGGAAGGCGGAAAAGCCCGCTTCACCGGCTGAAAGAAATCGCCGAGATAATTCGGAGATTCGGTCCTGACATAGTTCAGTCTGCTCATTTCTACACAAACTTGTACGCGTGGTACGCGGGAAAGAAGGCAGGAGTGCCCTCTATTGGGGCTGTGCGGAACGATTGTCACTCCGAGGTGGGCGCACACCCGTGGCCAATCGGGCAGTTCTCGCTGCTTAAGCCTGACTGGATTGCAGTGAATTCCCAGGAAGCCATGCGCGGTTGCACGATTTACGGCCGTCGGGCGGAGACAATTTTTTACTTGCCTAATGTGGTAGATACGAAGCACTTTGTGCAGAAGACAGGCCCGGGCATCCGAGAGGAAGTGACTCTGATGTGGTGTGGGCGGATGGTGGAAGCAAAGCAGCCCAGCATGTTTGTGCGTCTTATTCTGAAGCTCAGAGAGGATGGGTTTCCTGTGCGCGGAATCATGACGGGGGATGGGCCCCTTTTGACCAGGGTGCGGACCCTGCTTCAGTCAGGCGAGAAGCTTGCGGGTGCATTGCACATTGTTGGGTCTGTCGATAATACTGCCGAGTGGTACCAGAAGGCAGACATCCTGGTTCTAACGTCTCGGCACGAAGGCACTCCGAACGTGGTTTTGGAGGCAATGTCGACTGGCCTTGCGATTGTCACGACCCCAGTCGGGGGGGTTCGAGATCTGTTTGGGGAATGTTCGCGGGAGTGCATCGCGAGCTCCGGCACCGTAGCGGATTTGCTGAAATTGCTGCAAGCACTGGTGGGCGACCATTCGCTGCGTCTGAGGATTGGAGCGACCTTGCGCAAAAGGGCCGAGACTCTCTTTAGTTTGGATATTTTACCTAATCATTTGGAAGCGCTGTACAAGAGGGTTCTCAGATCGCGCGGGTCTGCAAATGTTTTGGCTGCCACCGGGCAATGAACGTGTGACGTCACGGGGTGCGGTCCATGGAAGCTGCCTTACAATCGCTTGAGCGAGCTGCCGGCGTAGGGTCGCGACTGAATTTGGCTTCATCCGTCGCCAACGAACTTCCAGTGCCCCGCGCCGAGGAGACACTGGGCTGCGGCGGCTGGTGGAGCGTGAGGGGATCCGAATTCTGCATGCGCACGGGAC
>JBMFRB010000023.1:0-6990 GCA_049968255.1 Candidatus Sumerlaeaceae bacterium
GATTTCATCGAAACCAACGCCCTGCGAGCGGCGAATCTCGATGTGTGAGGTTGTAGGTTCTCATCTAAATTGCAAAAATTCTCACACATGCAAAAAGTGCTGTGTCACTGATCGTTCGTAGAAAATCCGATTGGCATAAATTGGGATAGCGCCTGTAAACGGCAGCATGCTATCGAGTTGTTGCCGTTCGGAGCGTCCGTGTGGTTCGTGCCGGTTGTAGGTGCAGCTGAATTGCTGCGGTCAACCGAATTGCGCCTTTCGAGTTCACGACGGACCGATGGCAGTTATCAGATTGGAGCGGTCGAGAGATCGGATGCTTGAGCGGCAGAGGCTCGGCCGTTGCGGGCGCTCATCACGCCTGGTGCCAGTGACGGCAATGGACCGATCCACCGACATTGATGTCCGCGCAAACAGTGCGACCTGCGCGTGCGTTCGGCTCAGATTGAGGTGCCGAACGCAAGTCCACCCGTTGCGGTCGCCGGCGTCGTCGCTCACTCGAATCTTCACGTTCCGGTTACGCCGCTAGCGGGCGGTTTTTCGAGGCGCCCTCGAGGGGAATCCCTTGTAGTTTGAGTTCAGCGGACGGCAAAAGCCTAGCTTTTGTCGGTCAGCTGAAACGAATAGTGGCGGCCAGTTATAAACATCCTGATTAAAGAGATACGCTCGTCGGTGGGCCATCTTGATTTTCATCCAAGAATCTCTGTGCTTCATCAGACAACTCATAGAACAGCGCCCAATGCTCCCTCGAAGGATCAATCCCCTGTGAAAAATTATTTCCGTGACGGGCGCATAAAGAGTAGTACCCAAACATGTAGAGAGCTACATTTTTGTCGATTTGCTCGCTACGGACAAGAAGGGCGATTTCTTCAAAGAAAACTAGCAGTTTTCTTTTCTTGTCCCACATGTCTTCATCTGCCAGGCGAATTTTATCGTCGTCAATAAGGCATAGAACTTCATACAAGTCCTTGTCATCAAATAAACGACGGTGTTGCGACAAGAAAAATTCTGTTCGCTTCAGCCGTGCCGCTGTTTCCTTGTCTTTAACGTCATTGTTTCGCTGCTCGTTAAGGCGACGTAGCTCATGGTAGATCTTATAAAGCCCGACAGTTCCAAACACAATTGCCGCAATAACCCCTGCCGCCTGCCAGTAAACAGCCCACTCTGGCATGGTTCGACACACATTGAGTAATGGAGCACAGTACTGTTCCGGGAGCGACATTTACTTAATCTCTAAGATGTCGTGAACGACGTAGCGCTTAACTACTCCCTGCGCACTAACGATCTTCGTTACTTTGAGATGCATTTTTCCGCTCCCACCATCGTTGTGGTTTTGCATGGACTTGAGTGCCAATCCTCTCACTCGCGTATCGTTAGGATTGGCCAGCTCGAATGAAATTACTCGGCCTTCTTCGTCGGAAAAAAGTCGGCCAAATTGACTAAGAACATTAACCCTTGTAATGTTGCCCAGTATGTACTCAGTTTGTGTTTGCTCTTCTCGAATGCTTACATAGTCCAAAGTGCTGGAGGTTAGTTCCAGTAAGTCTCCAACTCGTGGTCGGGCGAGAAATGCTTTAATGGAATTATCGTGCGAAATCGCTCTGTGGACTAACTGCATCGGGCTTTCCAGAGCGTCTGCAATTTCATAAATAAACAGATCATTTTCTTCTGCGATTTTTATTACTTGCGGCGTTTTGGGTTCGTAGGAAAATCCGACAGAAGCATGCCACGTCCAATTCAGGTAATCCCAGAACGTATTAACTAAGACTGAGTGTCCGATTTTTTGAACAGTTTTGGGGTCAAATATAATGTCAACCTGCTCTTCAAAGCACCCTTTCTTTGATGAATGTATGAAGGCTTTTGCCCCGTGAGCACTTTGGTTCTTTTTTCTAACTTCCTCGTCGTTGGCGAATGAATGTGATACAAGATTTACCGCGCGCGCCAATCCGTAGATAGTATTTGCTGCGTCATACACATCAAGTAGTCCTTCGTTGGCGATTCCGCCTTCAAGTCGAAGAATTAGACTAACTTCCTTCTCGCTCATATTGGGCAATCCTCAAGTGCTAAATGGGAATACCGTCTGAATTCACCGGCCTGCGCGGCTTGCCGCGACGGATCCGGTGGAATGATGGGTTGGGCGTCTGGCTCACGGTTACCGTTTGCTTGCCGTGGGCTTGATCGTTCCGTCCACGAACTCGAGGTCTGATAGTGGCTCTTTCCGTTTTGCCGAATCATTCCTCATCTTGATCAACGCATTCTCCTTCCGGCCCATGCTTCCGACGTCAATCACAAGATAGATAGCCTTCAGCGTTTCTTCAGCGGCCTTATAGACTTCTAGTTGTGTCTGATAACCGGAGATGACATTCGAATTCGTGGATAGCTTGATTTCGACCAACACGCGGTCGTCGAAGCCGCGGGAAAGTTTGAAGTCAATCTTCCCGTTGCCCGTGTCAATTTCCGGGGAGATGTCGACATTGTTGGCCCGACAATAGGCGTATGCGACGGCGAAGAACAATCGTTGAGCGGTCGATTCGTGACGCGGATGTTGGTTAGCGCGGTAGAGTTCTTTGTTCAGTCCGTGGTTTTCGATCAAGTGACGGAACTGGATAACGATTTCCCTGACGATGTGAAACACGGCGTCAAGGGATTCAGTGGAACGCTCTTTGAGCGTGAGAGGGTAATTCTGAGCGAATTGCTCACCCTTTGTGGCCCAATTAATTACGCCTTCAGGATCGGAACCTACATCGTAGGGCTGGCCAGACACCGACTTGATTGCCTTCAGGAGTGTTTCAAACGCCTCGCGGTTCGTAAGCGCCTGCGACTTGAGGCGGTCCTTGTCACGCTTGGTCTTCCTCATCCAGATCGATGCGACGTATTGATTGACCTTCTCTCGAAGCTCTTCATTTCGTCGCGCCGCGTCAGCAACACTATCCCAGTCATGTGCGACGGGTAGATCTCGAAGAACGTCAGTCGGGACGAGAATAATCGGTGTTCGTTTTTCCTCGTATGGATTGACCAGAAAGCAGCCAAATTGGAACGACTCACCTGTCAATTTCAAGTCGGTCAGCACTCGAGCGTTGAATGCGGACAAGGCGCTCAGGATTATGTTGGTCGTCATGTCGCTTATTCGATCGGGGCCAATGTCGGATTCGAACAGCGCCATTGCCGCAAACAAGTCGGGGTCACGGACACCAATATCGACGATCTGTGCCGCTACGCGCAGTACTCGATTCGTAAGCTTCGGACCAAAGCCGCTGCCGTGGATTGAGCCTGCTCCATAACCAAGGCACGTGCCATTGATTTCTGGGAAGGCAAGTTTCTTCTCAGCGGCCTTCCAGGCCGCATCTCCTTCGGAGCGGCTGTTGGCAAGCAAGCGAATGATGGTGTCGAAGTGCGAATGATATATCTGTACCGCTTGGACGTTGATCTCTGGATGAGCGCTACGACGCAGAAGAAGCGGGTCAATGAAGAGTTTTGTATCGATAGCGAGTGTGACATCCAGCACCCCGGTTCGAGCTAGTACGCGCTGGTCGATTCCAAACTCGCGACTCAGGGTTATTGGATTCTTAGCTTTGGCCATAGCAGCGAGGCATCAAGACGCCCAGCGTCGAAGGTAACGGGCGGCCAAACAGGTGGAGAAGCCAGCTGTTTGGGCGTCCCCGTTGACACGAAGTGTTAGACCTCGGCAACGATGCCGACATAGATTTCAATAAGTTTCTTGAGAAGTGACGACATCCGGTTCCCTTCATCGCGAAGTCCGTCAGCAGTGTGTTTGCATATGTCTGTAAGAATATCCCCGATCTCCCATATTTCGCCTGTTTCCTTGTCTTGTAACGAATAGCGTTTATCCGCCGCAGAGGACGAGCGAGGAGAGCGCAGGTGGTGATTGCGGCGGATAAACCTCGTTGGACTGAACCGGCGTGATGGCGGCGCCTATGGGGATAGTAAATCTGGCGAGGCAGTGGGTGAGCGGGGAGTGCCGCGGAGGGCACTGAAGAAACTGACCGCAATCGTGATTGCATGGCGCCAGACGGCATCCTGCACGGCATAGGCGATGCACTTTCGCCTAGTGTTCTGCACCGGAAATCTGCCGTCGTCGTGACCGACGCGAACGCTCCCCTGCCGCCTGTCGCAAGCATGGTCATGACGCCAAGATCGATGCAATGGGCTCAGTGGGCGCAAGGCGGCCCCCGCGACGATGCGCCGTGAGCGTGCAGCGGCATCAACGCACAGGTCACCACGAACTGTCCCACGCCGCAATGCCGACAGGCGTGAAGTTCGATGCGCGCCACCCGTCGCATGAACGCTTGCACCGACTCAGTCACCACCGGATCGGGTGTCGGTGCATCCAGTGCTGTGCGCGCCAGCGCCAGGAGGCGGGTTTTGTGCGCGGGTGCCAGCAGACCGTAATGGCGGATGCGCTTGAACCCGGTCGGCAGCACATGCTGGAGAAAGCGGTCGATGAATTCGGTCCCCGGCAAGCGCAGCGTGCGCTTCTTGCCGCTGGTCGCATCCCTGCGCACCCGAAACGCCACCTCGCCGTCGGCCAGCCCACCTGCTCGATGCCGACGATGCGCTCGTTTGAGATCGCCACCCGGTGCGTGTAGCGCGCGAGGTACTCCAGCACCTGCGCCGGGCCGCCCAGCGGCTGTTTGGCATAGACCACCCACGCGTTGGCATAAAGACGCGCCAGAAGTGCGCGCCACGCCCTGTCGTCCAGCGCTGCCACGCCATCGGCCCTCCCGTTCGCGCGCTCCGCTGTCAACGCGGCCACGAACTTGCCCCGGAACACCTTCGATACCGCCTGCACCGGAAACAGAAAGCCGCGCTTCGCCGCCACCCATTCACCGGCGGCCGTCAGCGCCCCGCCTGCCACCAGTGCATGCGCGTGCATTTGCCGCCCCAGATCTTGCTTCCAGGTATGCAGCACCAGGGTGAAGGCCAGTGCTCCACCCAGCCAGCGCGGATGGGCGGCGAACTCGGTCAGCGTGCCCGAGGCTGCTGCGAACAGCATCTCGTAGAGGGCTCGTGGGCGCTGGCCGACGAGGCCGTTCAGATCGTGTGGCAGTGTGAACACCAGGTGGAAATACGGTACCGGTAGCAGCTCCCTGCGGCGCTGGACGAGCCAGGCCTCCTTGGCACGGGTTTGACACAACGGGCAATGCCGGTTGCGGCACGAGTGATAGACGTGACGAGAGACGCCGCAGGCATTGCAGACCTCGACATGTCCGCCGAGCGCGGCGGTGCGGCAGGCGATGATGGCGCGCCAGGCTTTGGCGCGAGCAACCGACAGCCCATGCGTCGCGAAATAGGCCGATTCATGGCGACGCAGGATGTCGGCCAGACCCACGCGGTGGGCGGCCGGGGTCATGCCGGTCGCTCAGTGGCGTGGCAGGTCGAGCAGTTCCAGCGGCGCCGCAGCGCCGGTCACATGACGGTGCGATAGATGCAGATAGCGCATCGTCGTCGAAATGTGGCCGTGGCCGAGGAGTTGCTGGAGCATGGGCAAATCCACCCCGGCTTCGAGTAAGTGCGTGGCGAAGCAGTGTCGCAGGGTGTGGATGCCGCCTTCCGGGCGGATGCCGGCGGCATCGCGCGCGGCGCAATACATGCGTTGCGCGGTCAAGGTATCGATCGGCGCCGACCCGGCGGGATTGGGGAACAACCAGGATCCCGGACGCCCCACGCGCCAGTAAGTCCGTAAGGTGTCGAGCAGACGCGGCGACAGCAGGGTGTAACGATCCTGACTGCCTTTGCCTTGGCGTACTTTGAGATACATCCGATCCGGGGCGCTCTCGATGTCGCTCACTTGCAGGGCGCAGACTTCAGAGACGCGCAGGCCGGCGGCGTAGGTCGTCATCAAGAGCGTGCGGCCACGCAGCGTTCCAGCGGCATCCATCAGACGCGCGACCTCCTCGCGCGAGAGAATTTGCGGCAGACGCTTGGGCACCTTGGCCATGGGGATGTCGAAGCGTGCATTCGGCCGTTTGAGCACGCTCTCAAACAGAAAGCGAAGGGCGCAGGCCGCCTGGTTGACACTGGCGTAGGCCAGTTTCTTCTCGGTGATGAGGTGCAGAAAGTAGGCCTGGAGCTCATCACCGCCGAGTTGGTCAGGCGGGCGCCGGTAATGCCTGGCCAAGGCCGTCACACAAGATAGATAAGCTTCGCGCGTGCGCACGGCAAACCCGCGCAACACCATCGCATCCTCCATCCGTTGGTGCAATTCAGACATGTCGTTCTCCTCGTCGTGGCTGGGAACATTCCCAGAACGAGGATGGCATGGCTTGCTCTTGCTGCGATGCACGATCGGGGGCGCGCAGACCTCAGAATGAGAAACGCGGTGGCAGTCAGGGCAACCACCGCGTCAGCGGTTTAGTTCAACGTAATGTATCCCGCAATTTCTGCAAAATAAACCGGCCCTTGCGGGATATTCTGGCCAGAGCGTGCTCGGCGAAGTGGCTTGCAGACCGAGTTCCGAACGGGTCGGCTGTACAGAAAACAGGTATGAGCGATCCATGAAACCCGGCATGCTTGTTCTTCACTCGGTTCGCCTGCTCGATCAGCTTCGCGAGCGCATTCGGTACGTGCACTATAGCCTCAGCACGGAGAAGGCTTATGTGTATTGGGTGAGCCTTTTTCATTCGCTGGCAAGGTCGGGGCGGGGTCATGCGGCATCCGCGTGAGATGCCCGCGGCCGAGGTGGAGGCTTTTTTGACCATGCTGGCGACAGAACGCCATGTGTCGGCCTCCACGCACAAGCAGGCGCTCAGCGCCTTGTTATTCTTGTACCGCGAGGTGGTGGGCGTGAAGCTGCCCTTGTCGGCACCGGCGTCAACACATCACTGGGTGTTGCAGTTGGCCCGACCGCCGTCGTTGGCGGACTGGCGGATGGCACATGACTACCCCTCGAGCGCCACGCTCGAGCGCCTACAGCAGATCACGAGGTCGAAGCGATCCGCCAGACCTTGCTCCAGACTGCGGGTGTCGCCGGCG
>JBMFRB010000024.1:0-6423 GCA_049968255.1 Candidatus Sumerlaeaceae bacterium
TAAAGACGCTTGCCCGCCTTCTTCCCACCGGCCGTATAGGGAGGATCAATGAAATAGACCGCATCTTCATTTGCAGAAAACTCCGCCATCACTTTTAATCCGTCATCGCAACGGAAGTCGATTCTGCTCACGACATGATTGAGGTTAAGAAGTCTGTTGGCAAGCGTCCTGGGATACCAACGAGAGCCGATCCCCTTTCCCTTCTCTCCGTACTTTATAAAGCGAGATCCTTCAGCGAGTATTCCTCCATATAACGTTCTATTCTTCAGAATTGTCTGAAACGCCTTCTCTCGTTTCGTCGTAGGAGTTTTCTGAAGTTCCTCTAACACCGCTTCTCTCGTCATGTCGAACGTCAGAATTCGATGGGCCAACCACTCCGCATCGCCATTGACTACGGCTTCCCAGACGGCAGCGATTTCGTCATCCAATTCGACCATGACAGCCCGTTCAACCAAATTCTCGAAGAGGGCTGTAAGGCTGATGATTCCTCCGCCAGCGAATGGCTCGACCAGAATACGCGGCCTGGTCTTCAGACTGGCCACCCAGCGTCGGAATGTCGGCACAAACCATGTCTTCCCGCCGGGATACCGAAATGGACTGCGCTGCGGGACAGAGGCAACGTTGACCGGCTTCGCTATTTCTATCTCCGCAGATACGTCGGCAAAGAGCGGTATTTGTCTCACCTTAGCCATATCAAAACGGCCTTTCGATAGTTTGATTTGTGGGGGGAGTTTCCAATTGATCGTCGAGCTTTTCCTGAAGCAGTTTTATGAAATCTTCTGCTTTCCCAGGCAACGGTGTAGTGATCGAAAGCAGAGCTGGTTCAAACTCAGTAAATACTTCATCCACCTTTGTGAGATGGTATCGTCCCGGTGCGTTGCCTGCTTCCGTACGAAGCTCCAGATCATAGATAAGCCATGCAATATCTGCATCACGCTTCGGAACCTGTTTCAAGGTGGGAAGAGTGGCGAAGAAGCTTTTGTTCAATGCCACGGCAATCTTCTTTCCCCAAGCATGGAGAATCCCACCCTTGTAGACGAGCTGGGGGACGAGTCTCTTTCGAGAAGACGAAAGGTAATCGGGACGAGGATAGTTCGGCTCTCTAGACCAGTCCATTGTTGCTCGGGTTTCTGGGTCACCCATGCAATACTCGAAGGGTTCACGAACGTTACCGGAGATGTAGACGGCCTGAATTTCTAGGGCGCCAAAATCAAGGACCTTACCGCTATCGTCATAAGCGACGAGAACCACATCGATGTTTCCGGCAGACTTGCCGTTGGCGTCATTCAAGCGCACTTCAGTAAGAGAACTCCATCTTGTTCCTTCCTCAAAAAAGAAAGCTGTGGCATCGTCAGCAATGATCCAATCCTGGCGAAAACGGATTGGACAGGTAATGACGGGTTCGTTCTCGTGATAGATACTGCACACGCCAAGAGGATTCTTCGCCTTGTCCTTTGTGCAATTGGGCACTTTGTTGTTAAAGGGGCAGAGACGGTGAGACCGGTATCGTTTAGCTGCGTCGGTTTGATCGGTTATCAGGTGACCGAAGACCTCTGCCAGTGGCTGCTTCCTATCAGTCATGAAGGTTCTTTCCTTGTCTCACGTCCTAACTAGTAATTATGCCGCACTTGCAGTATAACACTTTGCTGAGAGGAGTTATACCGAAATGGCGCATGCCGATAAATCCTCGAAGTTTTATTCGCCCAAAACCTGTCCTTTCCTCAACTCGGTGCGTGAAGACATTTGGTTCGCCATCTAACGGCCTGCGGTTCAGCCGCCACTGAAAGCGGTCGGCTGTAACCGCTTGTTATGCTTTCAGCAGTTACTGCTCACCGCCGGCCTCTGGGATCGAGACTCCCCGTAGTTTCTGCTGCGCAATCAGACGAACGAGCGTAGCCTGCTTTCCGTCGACGTACAGTACCAGACGACGGAGGTCAGTCTCTGAATAACCAAGGTCGCGGGCGAGAGCGACGAAATTCCTTGCGTTCTCGAGTCGAATGCGATCGTTTTCCAGAGCAGCTCGTTCCTGGTCAAGTTCGCGCTGCCGCTTCGAATCTTGGCGCTCGATTAGCTTCAGAATAAAGTCCTTGATGTGGCCAATGACGGTTCCGATGCCGGCTAAGTCGGTCGCGCCAGGTGATGCGTAGCTGATGCGCCGAACCTCGAGGCGTTCCTCGGGTTCAAGGAGCTGCGAGAGCCGGGAGAGTTGGGCGTCGTCAAGTACCGGAGGGAGTGCACCAGGAAACCCCAGTGCCCAGGGAACTAGTCCCCAGTACGGGAAGCGCTTTCTCCAGCGGTGTCTGAACGGCGGGAAGTGCATCAGCTCCTCGTAGAAAAGTTCCCATTCCCGCTGGTCCTCGCGGACTAACTCCAGGAAGAGCCGGAGATCGTAGAGATCCGAGATGCTGACGAGCGCCTGGCCAAAATCCTCCGCTGACCAGCGACCATCGATCTCGAGCCGAAGTATCTGGGTTGATCTCTCCATCTTCTCTCCTGATGGGTCTTTTCGGCTGGAAGCCTAACGGTGGGCGTCAGCCGCACGCGGAGCGCAGCGGAGCGTGTCGGCTGGAAACGCTTGTTAGCCCGCCGTTCTGGTGGACACAGCTATATTCTCAAAATGGAAATCGACTTCTTCTATCAAACGACTCCAGAAAGCAGCGATGAAATAAAAAAGTGGCCTGACTAACTCAGCGTCATCTTCCACTATGTTGCCGTGAAACACCTTATTGCGGCTGGTTACAACTTCCAACCACGTGCTCAACTTGGAAGATAGAACCTTCTCTTTCTCCAATCTCTCGATTTTTGATTTCATTCCTGAAAAGTCTTCAGGACGCATACCCTTCTTTGCCAGAGCAAGGTTCAAAACTGCTTCGATATTTGAGTAAAAAAGGCGCAGGCTGTCCAAGTAATGCCCAGTCATAAAGAGCGTTACGGCTGAATCAATAGACTCCTTTTGGTCTTGAACTATGCTCCTTGATGTTCGTGTCCGTTCTTTGATTTGATTGATTAGGTCTGCACGTTCCGAATAGTGGAACCCCCCAACTTCAGACTCGGTCAATAGCAAAATTGTCTCTCTCAGCACTTCAAGATTGGCAGAAACCTTAGCCAGAATTCGCATACCCAAGTCTGTGACGGTGGGTTCTTTTGAGAAGGAATCTATCACACCATACCACCGCAGGGAGATAGGGTAACGCTCGTGTGGTCTCCGATGCACGCTGCTGACTTGAGGATTCAATAATCTTTCAAGGGTTTGTTGATTGAGATAACGGTTACTTGTGCCCTCTTTTCCGAAGACAATTTCCAGGGAACATAAGAAGACGATCGCGTCAAATATAGATAACTTCAGCAAGTAATGACCAATGCTGGATAGTTTCCACTTGTAGTCGGAATAGTCAAAAGTTGCCAATTGGTGTTCGATGGCAAAGTCATAGTGGAATACATCAGAAGGATAGTACCAAATCTCAAAACATTTGGCTATTTCTTCAATAAGCAAGTTTTGCAAAGTTGTGGCGGACTGCCGTTGGAATTTTCTACTTTGACCATATTTTTGATAACGTTCAAGCACAATGCGCAAGGCTTGCGAAATGTAAGCAAAGAATTCATCTTCTGGAATACTGAATTCTCGAAGCCTGATAATGCAATAGCGAATTCGTCGTTTAAATCGCTTGTTATCCAGTAAATCCCCAAAGAACGATGAATTACGCCAGTCACTATCATCTACCGAAATATTCTGATTGCCTACAATCTCGAAGATGTGCTGCCTGAGTTTTGCCAAGAGGTCGTGATTTGGTGTTACGTAAACTGCTGGATTGCCACCTGAAGTGTCAATGTTCCAAAGAGTATGTTTTAGGTCATTCACAAACTTGATGGCTTCCATATCCGAACCTGTGTCTTGTAGCCAGGCGGGCTAACGGTCTGCGCATCAGCCGGAGGCCGCAAAGCGGCCGAAGGCCTGTCAGCTTGGGCTTGATTCCTTCTGACACTTGTACTATACTACACCGGGCCGGAGGCCGCAAAGCGGCCGAAGGCCTGTCAGCTGGATGCGCGGGTTGGGTCGCCTTTACGAATAGTTTTTGAGCACAAGAGGGATGTATGCACGATGCAGCCGAACAAAAGCGATGCCAATGTAGTTGGACGTCTCATCAGCCCGCACTTTACGTACGGCAATCCGATAATTGCCTGTTTGAGGCGCTACAAATTCAACCATCTCATAGTTGTTGTCCCAACTTAGCGAGTACACGTTTGGGACATATTGGCCGTTAGGATCTTTGATGCGAAGATCCAGGTCCGTATCCAGCCGGTCAAAACTGTAGTTGTTGCTTGGTGTGTCCGCATGAGCCCACCAGACAATCGCCACCCGGATTAAATCACCTTTTCGAGCATAAAAGTTTCGCTCCAGGTCTGTGCCTACCAGGAAGTTGCTGTTGTCAATGTAGTGCCCCCACCAGCAAGGCACCTGGCATGTCGTAGAGCCTCAGCGCGCAGTTGAGCTACAGTATCGGCTAAAGCCGCATTGATCGCTCCTGCCCCGTCGCGTAAATCCCCTTGCCCACGCACAATGGTTGTCGGGCCAGTGATGTTATGGGTGGCAGAAGCCATAATGATAGCTTTGGCCGCCTCAGGCCAAAAGGTAAACCCGGATTCTGATGGATTAAAAGTGCCACCAGCCCTGCCACTTGAGGAGCGGCATGACTGGTGCCTGAAGGGGGCGGAGAGATAGCACCACCAATTCCGAGGGACACTATACTTGCGCCAACGGCAACAACTTCGGGCTTCTCGCGGTCGTTGTGAGGGCTATTAGGATTTACATAGCTTGATCTTGGTCACATCTGGTCATTAGACCAATCAGAATCGTTATGGTCATCAGTAGCGCCCACTGTAATAACATTCCAGGCTTTTCCAGGAGTTGTGATACTTCCTCCTGTGTTCCCCGCTGATTTGACGATGGTTCGAAAACTGCTGCGCGCCCAATAGTCCACAGCATGGTCCAACCAGTTCACATTATTGTCTGGCTCATACCCTTCGCTTACGTTTATAACCCTGGCACCCTGGTTGATGGCCCATCGGAGGGCGGCTACAAAATCGCTTTGCGAACCCTCATGCCCTGCACTGAGCACCGTTGCTCCGTAGGCCACCCCCTATACACGTCGTGAAAACTTGCTGCATCACTGGCTACCCAAGTCGTGTGGTTCTGGATACCAGCCGTGGTGGTGCGGCTGATCGGAGCGTGGTGAAGAAAGCTGTTATTTGGGTCCACATTTCCATTTTCCAGAATGGCAATAGTGACGCCGCTTCCCGTAATGCCTCGTGTCTACACGACCGGAGCCAGGGAAGTCGGCACTGCGGAATCCAGTTCGGGTTGAGCCTCTTTTTCAATGAGGTAGATAGCGCTCACTTCTGGCCTTCGGGCCAACTCCAAAATCACTTGTTTGGGTAGCACCGCGGTGAAAGAGGGCATCCCTGCTATTGTGTTGTCGTGAAAAGGCGAAGAGAAAGTTCAAGAAAATGTAGCACCGCGGTGAAAGAGGGCGTCCCTGCTATTGTGGTAACACTGAAACCTTTGTTTTCCAACTCACGGACGAGGGGTAAAACACGGGCTTCTGCTTTAACTGCAAGAAACACAAGGTATTCGTCCTCTATTTTTCGGCGTCGTTCGGGATCGGGCACGTCCATTGGCTTGCCGAGGTGCTCTCGGGCTTCTCGGACTTCGGGGTATTTGGCCGCCAGATCATCAAAGGCCATTTTCTGCAAATCTGTCAGGGACTGTCCTGTGGGAGACGTAACCCAAACGGCCACAGGTAAAGCTTCATCATCTCCTATGGCCTGGAGTCGTTCGAAAAGAACAGGCTGCAACTTGCCATATCGTTCTTGGTAAGCCCGAGCCTCAGCCGCTAGAAGGCCGGAAATATCTTCTTCAATGCGGCCACTTTTGAGATCAACAAGGAGCTTGTAGATCTGGCCCTGGGGGCGAGTATCCACGATCGTAACCACCTGAAATTGGCGGCCTAAATTGGGGTATTCTGTGGGATGATCGTCCACCACTTGTAGAGCCTCCACAGGGATTCCTTCTCGTTTTGCAAGATGCAGCAAAGCTTCCTGAGCGGGTTGAGAAGGCTTGGGTGAGGGTGTGGGCACTACTGGCTGAGGGGTTGGCTTTGGTAAGGGCGAATAGAAAAGCGGAGATTCAAAGTGCGCTTTTGCTTGGGAAACGACATCAGAAGTTGGGGAAGAGAGGACGATAACAGCCAATGCTATCATCACACACACCAACGTGGTCAGTAGACCGCTACGCGGGACTGAGAAAAGTGGTTTGTTGGCCATTTTGCCTCCTTCCCTTACCGGTCAAGGTATATATTGCGAGCATGAGGTCATGACAGCTCCTTTGACGATCAACTCAAATGTAATTTCCTGGCCCCACTTTCC
>JBMFRB010000025.1:0-5735 GCA_049968255.1 Candidatus Sumerlaeaceae bacterium
CACGCTCTACCTTCACCCTTCGCCACATCCGAGACTCGCAATGCAGACGATTCTGTCCCACGGCATCACGCTTTTGCCAGCAGCGCCCGTCTTCTTCGATTTACTTGTCAAATTCACCGGCACGATGTCCCAAAGACTTCCTCTTCGCGCAGCTATCTCTGTCGGCACGGCGCTGTCGCGGCGCATTGACGAGCAGTTTGCGCGAGCCTTCGGTTTCGGCATTTGGCAAAGTTATGGCACAAGCGAATCGGGCCCCGTCGCGCTGAACCAGCGGAGGACCCCTCATGGCGAACTCCTTGCCTTGGGACAAGTTTGTCCGCACGTCTCCGTTGAGATTCTCGATGAGAGGGGCTATCCGCTGCCCGACGGTGAAATCGGCGAAATTGTAGTGCGCTCTCCGGCGGTCGGATTGGGCTACGATGGCGCCGACGGCGGCGCCAGCACCTTTGCTGCCGGGGCCTTTCACACCGGCGACGTTGGTTTTATCCGCGATGGCGAGCTGTTTTTCGCTGGTCGGAAGAAACTCCTCATTGCTGCGGCCGGTCATAAGGTCGATCCTTTTGAGATCGAACAGGTGCTTCGTGCACATCCTGGCGTGTGCGACGCTGCAGTCATCGGAGTTCCCGACAGCAATGGGATTGAACAGATCACAGCGTACGTGTGTGCCCGCGACGGATTGACACACAGCGAACTTCTGGCTCATTGTGCGCAACGCCTCGCCGCCTACAAAGTTCCACGCGTCATTCACTTCCGCACGAAACTGCCACGCAACAGCATGGGCAAGCTTCTCAGGGATCAGCTAAGATGATTCGCCGCTATCTTGAACTTAGGCGGATGGGCCTCGGTTGGCATCACTGGTTTGCCGAGTTGCTGTCGCAGCTTCCGCCATCCCAATATTTATTTGTCTGCGATTTGCTTGGCACAGCCGAATGGCTTTG
Source organism: Candidatus Sumerlaeaceae bacterium (assembly GCA_049968255.1). Lineage (GTDB taxonomy): Bacteria > Sumerlaeota > Sumerlaeia > Sumerlaeales > Sumerlaeaceae > DRVG01. Next base: position 939 of record JBMFRB010000025.1, read on the forward strand.
GCGACGCAAGCGCAGCCGGCGCGTGGCGCGCGAATTGCGACGGTTGCTCCTGTTGGCAGGAAACCCGAAGCAGCGTCTCAGCCCTCGCTTACATTTTTGCGCTTACTGGCGCCTGAAATTTGCACATGCCTACATTGCTTTGGCGCCAATGGAGCATGTCGAGCGTTTACTAGAAATTAAAGGACAAGAGCACTTGAGCGATCTCCTGTGCCACGACAGCGGCTTCGTCATCTGCAGCCTTCACAGTGTGCATGGCCACCTGGCGGCGGCCTATCTCGTGCGTCGTGGCAAACCGACACTGACATACCGCAAGGCAGAGCGCGCCACGCTCGTGGGAACTACCGTCGAGCGGATGTTTTTTTACGGGGCCACACCGCTCTTTCTGAGATCAGACGAACCTCTCGGAGCAGTGCTCAAGCGCTCCTTTGATTGGCTCAGGCAGGGAAACGCCGCTTTCGTGTTTGTTGACGGAATGTACGGCCAGCAGCAGCTGACTGTGGAGATTTTCCAGCGAAAAGTTAGCCTTCGGCCGGGGTTGCTCGAAGCAGCGAGACTCGCTCGAGTGCCCGTTACGGTTGCGGCAGTCTTCACCCGAGACCGAAAAATCTCCATCCGATTTTCAGCTCCCCAGACCGTATCTACACCTAGCGCCCGTGCCAAAGTCTTTCGCGATCTTGTGAACATCTACGAAACGGTTGTCCTTACCAGCCCGGAATCCTTGCGCATGGGTAAGTTCGAACGCCGTTTGTTAGACCGATCTAGTTAGTCGTTTTTTTCCCCTCATTTTCTCTTGAGAGAAAGAGGATGACGAGCTAACCCTAAAGGCAACGTGGGCTAAAAAGCCCCAAAAAAACTCTGGAGGGTGAATCATGAACACAAAATTCCTCAGCGTAGCGTTAGCATCGATGGCTATTGCAGGAGTCGCGTTTAGCGACACGGTGTTGCAAGACTTCGAGGCTGGCACACCGGGGACCAGCCTCGTAAACAACTGGAACCCAACTTATAGTGGTACCACTACCGGGGCGGGCGGGACAATCGTCTATCAGTACTCGAATGAGCAGGTAAAGACCGGCTCGGTGTCTGGAAAGTTGGGGTGGGACTGGATAAACGCCTCTGGTGGTTTGGTTCGTATTCAGCCTGCCGCTGGACTGAACAATAATGCCCCCGCTGTTGATCACACCAGTGAACCTTTCATCGGTTTCGCTATTTATGCCTCGGGGTCAGGTGACAAGTTGGCCTTCTATATGGGTGAAGGCTCAGGGGGAAATGGCGCTAGTCCCTACGAGCGTTTCACGGCAGACTATACTCTCAGCTTTTCCGGGTGGAAGGTTGTCGAACGCAACATTCTTACCGATCCGGTCGTGGGCTGGGTCAATGGAAACGGCACGCTAGTCCCCACTTGCTCCTTCAGCGGCTTCTTTTGGAGCCAGGGTGCGCCGGCCGGAAGTGTGGTTTACTACCTCGACGACATTTCTTTCACCAACGTTAGCCGAAATCCCGACCTTCTGCCTGATGCCGGTGTGGCGGATTGGTCGGTCTACTAAGAAGTAGTTGCAAAGTAGCAAAAATGGCGGGGTGTGCTGCTGGATGGCACACCCCGCAACTCTTTAGGGACGCAGCATTTTTTCTGAACTTTCCAATGACCGGAGCGACTCTGCGCTTCTGTGTAAAACGTTTGGCTGTTGCGGTTCTCACGTGCCTGCTGCCACCTTTTGCTGATTTCTTCGTAGGCAGCATCAACTGTGCTGAGGCCGAGAGAAGCCTGTTACCATTGAGGTAAGCTGTTTGGGCAGAGCATATGAATCGCCGATATCGATGAATGCTAGGGCGGCAAAAACTCACGCTTTCGAATACGCTCTCGTCGTAGCTCTGTTTCTTCTAGCTCTGCTGTTTCGGGTATCCCTCGCGATGGATCATCCAGCGTATCTGCCCACAGATCCGACGTGCTACTATCCTGCGGAGGCGGCTCTCCAATATCGGTGGGCCCACGAGCTAGCCGTTCATGGGGTTTTGCCGGAGATAGACCGGCGTGCACAGTGGCCCGAGGGGTTGCACTTTGGGTCCGACATCATGCCAATCATGGAGCTTGTTGCTGCAAGGGTTTTCCGCGCTTTGCCTTGGAGGCCAGCTTCATTCTTCGAGTTCTCTTTTATTTTTGTCGCCGCTGTGTCGTCGCTCACTCTTGTTCTGTCCTATCTTGCGGTGCGGCTGTTGGGAGGCACGGTAGTGGCGGCGACAGTATCTGCATTTTTGGCTGGATTTCACCCTTGGGCAGTGGAGCGCGTGGTGCGTAATTTCGGGCGCGAGAACTTCGCGCTCGTTTTCATCTTTGCGCCCGTTGTAATCGTCTTGTGGCTGTGGCAAAATAAGCGTTTGTCATTAAGTGCACAAGTTATGCTTATAGCACTCGCTGCACTTTCTCAAGGTGTTTCCCTCGCCTCCTGGCACATGGCGCGCCCGTTGTTTGAGTTCCACGCGATGCTTTTGCTTTTGACAGCCACGTTCCTCGGCACGAGCTCGTTGCAAGTGCGGCAAACAGCTGCGTGGATTTTCTTGACGGCTCCCTTTTGGGTGCTGCTGCCAGCCCTTCAGGAGCGCCTTTATGCGTTATCGCCGAATATCGTCATGCTCCTGGTCCTCGCCATGGGACTAACGTTCGTCAGGAGTCGGCCAAGGCAACTCTCGGTGTTGCTCCTTGCTGCTGGAGCGCGTATTCTGGCCGCGCGTTGGGCTCCTGCCTCTGATACGCACGTGAATAGCGTGATTCAGGCAAAGCTCTTCCATATGTTTGCCAAGCCTCTGGACCCCACTCTTTGTTCACCAGAGGCGCGGCTCATGTGGATCGAAGCGTTCAACAGTCCGCTCCCGGCGGCGCTTGTTTGGCAGGCATGCCCACTCCTGCTTGCGGCCACTTTGCTCACGCTGATGGCACGCCGGCGAATTGCAGGTCGCCTCTCTTGTGATCCGTCTTGGCGCGCGCTCGGCATACTGGTTTTCGCGTATGCAGGGGCCTATCTTACATTTGAAAGGCTTGTGGTGCTTTTCGCTTTTGGCATATCCATCGCCTTCGGCCTTATTGCCTCGGAAGCATTGAAAAACCGGTTGCGCTGGGCTGCGGCTGCTACGATTTTCCTCCTTGCACTTTTTGTCGCCGGGCAAGCGGCTGCATTCTCTCCGATGAGAGGGGTGGAAAGCTGGCTAAAAGCGAAGCTTAAGCCGCCAGAAGAGAACTTGTTTCAGAATCGGCTTAGCGACACTTGCGACATCATCCAATGGCTCCGGAAAAACACCACGTACGAGGACGTGATCGCCGCATGGTTTGGGCTTTCCTCGCAAATTTATGCTTACGCAGATCGCGCCGTCGTGGTGCAATCGAAGTTTGAGAATAACACAGTTCGCACGAAGCTCGTCGAGCTTGCTGAGGCTCTCTACGGGACTCCTGACAAGCTGGGTGCCTTCTGCCGAAAATACGGAGCCAGATATTTTGTTTACGAAGCTCCTATGGTTTTGCACCACGGCACCGAAAGCTATCGCTACATAGCTGGACAGCGCGCCATAAGCTCCACCTCCACTGTGGCGCTTCTTCACTTCCTGCCGCACGAGCTCGCTGAATTCCAACTTGTGTATCAGAATCGTGGATTTCGAGTGTTTCGCCTCAGACAAGATGGGGAAGCTTATGCCATTCCTCGCTCCTACGGTTGGTTTCCACTCTACGATCGGCAATGGTGTGGCATCACGATGGACTCACCAATACTGGATGACGGAAAACTGGACGAGGCTGTGAAAAGATCTATCGCTGTCGAATCACAACTGTTGCTGGCGCAGGGGCTACTCACTGAAGGCAAGATGTCGCAATCGCTGCATATTTTGCGTGAGCTATTACGCCTTGAGCCACGCCTGTGGCAGGCCGCGGTGCTCATGGTGCGCATCTATCTCAGCAGCCGAAATTACGAAGCCGCGAAAAAGGCTTGCAGGCTGGTCGAGATTGGCTACGAAAGGTGTCCGGATATACCAGCTTTTCTGCGAGAGAGCGAAGGGAGGACCGTGCGATGAAATCTCCGTGGAATGCGTGGCCATTTGTTGTCTTAATAACTCTTTTTTTCATTGGCTGGATAGCCAGCACGGCGGGCGCGGCGACCTGCCCCACTGAAGATGAGCTAGACGCATACGAACAGCTCTACAAGGCTTCTGTCATCCGGTCGATTCGGTTTGCCGACGAACCAGATCCGCGCGAGGCCATGCGCGAGGACATTTTCCTGGAAGCAGAGCTAGCCACACGTGCAGCGCAAGAGGGGATAACGAGCGATCCGCTGCTGCAAGCCGATATCCGACACTATCAGACCCAGGAGATACTTGATACCTTACTTGAACTGCGGATTCCTGCGGACGCAGTGACCACCGACGAACTTCAGAGATACTACAAAGAGCACGCCAGCGATTTTGTCACAACGGAATTAGTTAAGTTTCGGCACATTTTCTTCTTGGTGCCAAAGGGCGATGTCCGCGCGGAAAAGGAAAAATTCGAACAATCCCGGCAGGTGAAAGAAAAGCTGGATAAAGGGGAGGATTTTGCCTCACTAGCTGCTGAGTACAGTGAGCTTGAAAGCGCGAAGCGAAATAAAGGTCTAGTCGGTCCCGAGAAGCTCTCGAAGCTGAACCCCGCAATCCAGAAGGCTTTGAAAGAATTGGCGCCGGGGCAGACGACTGGACCGCTGCGAACCGCATATGGCTGGGAGATCCTTAGACTAGAGGAGCGTATCGCCCCACGCAACAGGCCGTTTGCAGAAGTCCGTGAGG
>JBMFRB010000026.1:0-4116 GCA_049968255.1 Candidatus Sumerlaeaceae bacterium
CGTAAAATAACCATGAACCGCTGCGCAACTTTCAACTGCGGCCGGGGCACCGTCGCATCCTGTTAAAGAAGCGTTAGTAACAAACCACTAAGTTGCAAGGATAGGTTGGCATGCTCGACGCCCAAAACCCAAACCCGCACTCCAATATGGCAATCATTCTCACCGAAGCGTTTACCTATGGGGGACTTGAGACTCACATCGAAAGCGAGATCCGATCACTTCGCTCTCTAGGATATTCCTCACATCTCGTTGTCGGCAAGAGGTTCAGCAATCCACATCAAGATCTTCTATCGGCAAACCTCTCGCTCGGTTTGCCGTTAGAGCCAAACATGTCAGTCGCCCAACTGCTTGAATGCGTTCAGTATCTAAAATGTCAGATCTCGACGACTCGCCCAGTCTTCCTTCACGTTCATCCGTATCTCTCCCTTATTCCAGGTTTAATCGCAGCACTTGAGCACCAGGTCCCCGTTGCTGTAACCCTGCATGGGCCAAGTGCTTTACATCACACTTATGGGACCCTGTATGCACATTTCCTTCACGAAGTCCTCTTCTCCTCAGGTCTTACTACCTGCGTCGTGTCCGAAGAGCTTCGCGATCTTATTGTCGCCGCCCATCCCCATGCGCGGATTGAGATCCTGCCGAACCCGGTAAAACCCTTATCGGCCGACGAACAACCTGTCGACCCACTTTGTGACAGAATTCTATATCTGAGTCGTATCGACCGCTACAAATTGCCTGGCATCATAGATTTTATTCGCAAGGCGCATGATGCAGGACTTCCTGAAATTGACATCTTCGGGGCCGGCCCTGCGCAAAACGATTTAAACACCTTCTTGAGCGAGTCCCGCCTTGACTCATACGTTAAACTAAAGGGCTGGGCGCCCACGCCACGCGCCCTCATGCTGAAATATCCTTACGTCGCCGGTATGGGGCGTGTAATGATTGAAGCCCTTGCTCTTTCCAGATGCGCAATTCTCGTCGGCTACGACGGCGTAAAAGGTATTCTGACACCAACAAATCTTCAACATGCGGCCTATGCTAACTACTCTGGCAGAAACATCGACACAATCCAAACATCTCATCTTCGATCACAATTCAAAAGTTTTTCATTTTCTGTAGCGCCTCAAACCGCGACACTTGTGCTGGCAAAACATGATGAAAACATCGTCTGGAAAAACTTTGTAGCTTTATGTCGTTCAAACATCCTGAAAGATTGCCCGACAGTTCTTGCAGTTTGCAAATCATTGACATCCTCCCCTCGCCTATTGACCACCAAACTTCTGTCACCGGATGTTGACAGCCATTTCACAGCGACGCTAAACACTGCCACTGCCCCCGCGGCCACATCAACCTTGAAAAATTCTATCAGTCTGACCCCGGAATCGACTGCAGCTCATGACTTCCAGATAGCCACGGAAACGTTATCCCGCGGCAGCTGTCGCGGCTCTAGAAAAATTGGCTCATTCCCTAACTATCACCACTTTGTCCGATTTCTCAATAACATCTCAAAACTTTCAATAAATACTAAACAGTATATCGCCTCGTTTCGAGAGCTCTGGAGGGAACGAGGTCTTTTCCATGCCTTGGGTGAATCCGGTCGCTTTGTCCTAGCCTCATTTCTACCACGCCGTCTCCAGGTGTGGCGAGGACAGTATAGTGTTGAAGATTACGAGCATTTGCGTGAAGCTCTCGTCGACTTAGCCAGACGTTCGTCAGTGCTTGTCCCTACTGACCGTGAACTAGCAATTGAATCTGTTCTTCGTAGCGCAATGCAGAACCACTCCGATTGTACGATAATCTGCTTTTCCGATATTGATTCACTTGGTGCAGCACGCCAATATCGAGATCATCTTATTTCCTCCCGCGGCCAAACTCCTTTGATTTTCTTGCGCCTCAGCTTAAGTTCTTCCTATCTTCTGTGCCAGCAAAAACATATAATCGAGACGAATTGTGTCTTGCCTGTCATTAAAGCACTAGACGGCAAAAGTATCTCCCTTGTCGCCCTGACCCCACTCGCGGCGCCACTGCTCAAATTCCTCAGACCGGTAAGAGTTGCCTACTCGGAAATAGATGAGAGTATGATTCCCCCATGCGCCATCGCGCGTCGTGATCATGCTGCCTTGGAACAGCTGAATGGCTCAGTACCATCCCAGCTGAAAAGACAATGTATTAATACCACCCCGCTCGGATACCAGACTGTCTTGCCTGCTAGTTGGGATGATTCCGACTTTGTCCCCATAGACGCGAGACGTGCATCCACCAGCGCGGTATCTTTTTCGTTGGCGTGTCTCGATCGAGTGGACGAGCGCCTCAGCTGGAGAGCACTTTTGAATCATGTCGCCAACCACGGTCAAGGAATTCTTTTCCTTGCTGGAACGTCTCTGAACGTCCCAGTGGGTCCTGAAAGCTCTGTCCCAGGCGTTGTTACTGAGCTTTTACGCGATACTCGAAATGTTGTCTTAACGGCTAGCGCGCTTTTAACAATAGAGGGCCTTCTTGACTTGTGCGGTCAGATTTGTTTTTGCACGAATCCTGCTTCGAGTCACAGTTGGTCTCCTCAGTCTGGAGTAGACTCTGCAGATGGAATAGGTCAGGATGATGGCTCATTCCGTGGTGGCGGTCTTTTAACTTCTGCCGACCGTACCGCGAACTTGACACATTCTCGTCGTATGAAGTTGGCTGAGCCACGCTATCTGGCAGAAGCGAGCAACATTTCAGGAATTGACCCAAGGCAAGGAGGGCCAGAAACTCCAATCAGTGATGCAGCAAAAGGAATTCCTAGTGGTGGAGCAAGAGTCTCCAAGGGCCGCGCAGCAATAGTTAATGCCACGTTTTATGATTGGGATGGCCACCGTTGCTACAATGGCGGTGCCGAGAGATATGTCTTGGAGCTTGCTGGCATCCTTCAGGATTTTGGGTTCGAGGTTGTCCTGCTGCAGGGGGCCAACAAAGCATTTCACAAGAGCATAAACGGATATTCTTTAGTGGGTCTTCCTGTCGCCTCTGGTTATTCATTCAATGCAATTTCTGCTGCTGCTGCACGTTTTTGTGACGACTTTGATTTAATCATTGCATCACCGTTGGAACTAGCACAAGACTTTACGCACCCTCGTGTTATCGGGATCAGCCACGGAATTCATTGGGATCATAAGAGCAATACTTTGCGGGGATTTCGGTTCGAGCGTTTTGCAAGTGCAGTGCGCGGGAGTTCAAAGTGTGTTTCTATCGTTGCTGTCGATACAAATTTTGTGAATTGGCTTCGCACTGTGGACTACTCTTTATCAAAACTTGTGCGCTATGTACCGAATTATGTCGATCGGTCAATATTTCGTTATGTCGATAAAGATTTTGATGGGCAGCTCAGGTGTCTTTTCCCTCGCAGGCTTTATGAGGCTCGCGGTCTCCACATCGCTGCTCGAGCGTTTGATTCACTGTTGTCTACTGTTGAAGACATAAGTCTACATTTTGTTGGGCAAGCAGATTCGTCCCGCGATGAGGAGGTCGTGCGTGGGCTGCAATCGCGTTATGGACAGAGGGTGCTTTGGGAAGAGCGCGACCCAAGCGAGATGGCTTCAGTTTATAGGAATGCTCATATTGCACTTATACCTACAATGTATTCCGAGGGCACGTCGCTGTCTTGTCTTGAGGCGATGGCTTCCGGCTGTTGCGTTGTTGCTTCGAATGTTGGAGGACTTCCCAATATCATAATTGATGAGTACAACGGTTTGCTGATAGCTCCTCGATCAGGAGAGTTGGAGGCCGCTCTGCAAAGACTGTATCGAGATCGTCGTTTCTTAAGAACATTAGCGAGGCGTGGATATGAGACCACTGAAGCATTTGATATTGAAATTTGGCGACACCGTTGGCGGGGGGTATTGCAGGAAGTTGTGTGACGCTGAATACTTCTTTCCAGAGATTGCGTGGAACGACGTTAAGGGGAGTGACCGTCATTAGCTTCATAAGCACCTTTGTCCAAAACGCATGAATGTTACCTGATCTGAGTGTGCTGGGGCGGCCGAGTCTACTGGGGCGAAGGATGGGCCGACTCCGGTAGAGTCAAGTTGATCTACTGAATCTCGCATAATGTACTGTCTGCTTTTCGGGAGCCTTGCATCG
>JBMFRB010000027.1:0-3324 GCA_049968255.1 Candidatus Sumerlaeaceae bacterium
AAGAGGTAGTCGCCGAGAATCCATCCCTCAGTGGCGGCCGTGTTATTCGGTAGCGTGATCTTGTACCAATCGCCGGCTTTGCCTGTGCAAACAAATCGTTGGCCCGTCACAGCCTTGCCGACAATTAGCGAACTATTATCAGTGCCTGCCGCGGGTGAAGCATAAATCGGCACTTCGACATAGTCGGCCATGTCGTTGGAATCGTTGTTGGCGGACTTGTCGGTCTTAATTCCTACCGTGCCAACGGGTGTCACGCCCGTATTGATTCGGCTGACGAGTGTATTGCTAATCCAACCCGTTCGACGATAGACGCGCGGCACAATTTTGATTGAGTCGGCCACAACTAAGCCTGGCGCGCCTGGATCGAGTTTCCCTGTGACGCTAGCCTCGCCCAGCTCGAAAACGCCGGTGGCGTTGCGGTCGAAGAAGAATCGCCCCAACCTCACCCACGAATTGGGGAAGGGTTGATCCTCATCGAAGCGCACAATCAGGCGGTAGTTTGTTGCCCGCGAAGCATTCTGGTAGGTGTCCGCAGAGATGTAATACGTGCCTGGGCCCAGCGGCGAAGAGGAGAATGACCAGTCTGCGCGCTGGATACATGCTGTGTTCGACGGCGCTGTGAGCAGGTGGATATCCACGTCGAATGTGGGATAACCAGCATGCTGCACTTCGACGTAAACGGTGGACGTCGTGAGGAGATCGAAGCGATAAAGATTTTCTGGGCCGCCTTCGGAAATTCCCGAGCCAGCGGGCGAATAGCTGGCCCATTCGCTTGGTGCACCGACTGTTGTGTGGTCAGCAACGTAGGGATTCTTAGCGATTCGGTAGGGATTGCTCTTTGTGCCATTTCCAGGCGAGCCAGAGAAGCCTCTCTGGTGAATAATGCCCGTCGTCGTGCCCGCGCTATGGGTCACACGATACTCAACATTCGCAGCGTTTGCCGATTGCGGCCATGTGATATAAACATCGTAATAGCCGCGATGGTTCGGCATGCTCCACGTGAACGTTGCAATATCCCCGGCATCGCCAGTGGTTGAAAAAGTAGATGCGCGTGAGCCTGCGCCTTCGAGAGCGACACGGTTTGCATCGCCAGCATCGTCCGTGACAGTGGACTTGTCAGCGATTGTGCTCCAGCTCCCTGTTTGTGTATAACCCGGCGCCGACGTTCCAGAAGTTGTGAGGCTTTCGCGCGCAAAGCTAGGCGGCACGGGGAGCATGACGCGATACCATGAGTTGTGCTGTGTGGCGACGAGTTTCGTGCCAGCAGAAACCGTCGTGAGAATGCTGTACGCGGTCGAGTTGCCCTCACGCACATTCACTGCGCTGCCGGTGACTGTGAGGTAGATGAGGCAAGGATAGCCGTCGGCGCGGTAGAATTCGTCGTTCTCCCACCACCCGTGATAAAAGGGGCATGTTTGTACATCATTAGGCAGCAGTGAAATGCCGTAGTGGAGGTGCGGTCCGGTTGAGTTGCCAGTATTGTCGCTGTAAGCAACGAGATCGCCCTTTGCTACGGACGCGCCAGAACTTGGCACCACGCCGTTTTGTGCGAGGTGCCAATAACGAGTGCGGTAATTGCGTCCTGCAATACCGTTGTGATTCAGAATGAGATAATTGCCTGTGTCGGAGTGGTCGTCGTTGGGTACAGATTCGCGTAGCGCGTAGACGGTGCCGTTGGCAACAGCGTAGAGAGGCGTGTTCGTGACCATGCCCCAGTCCGTTCCGCTGTGCCCGTCATAGGCATGGCCAGAGCCAGGGGTAGGTTCGCCAAGTGTCCAGCCTGTCCAATCGGCCTGCGCACCTGCGGTGCGATCGAGATCAAATGCGGCGGTCATATTAAAATTCTCTGGGCTCGACATCGGCCAGCCGAATGGTGGAGGAGTTTCAGGCGGCGCTGCGCTGATGGCAACCATGCTGAGGGAGAAGAGTGCTGTTATTAAGTTACGAAGTGACCGCCGTGTCATTTTCCTGTGTCCTCCTTTCGGTCGATATCCAGAACGGCCGGCGTGCCATCAGGCTTAAGAAAAGCCACTCGTCCTGCGGCAAGTGGCTGAGGATATCGGCCGTTGGCAAAGCGCTTGGCGGCGGTGCCGTCGGGGGCAATCAACCAGAGGACTCCTTCGCCCTCCGGCGTTCCCGCCTCGAAAAGAAGCTTGTCGCCAACCCACAGATAGGTTCCCACGCGGCCCAGCGGCAAGCCACCTTGGCGCTCGCCCGTGGGAATCACGAGTTTGCCGCTCGTTTTGCCGGCGTCAGCTAGCGCCAGCTCGCGCACGCCGCCAACATCGTCCGTCAAATCAAGATGGATGTAATAGAGCGTGGCGCCGTCAGGGGAAAAGAACGGATTGAAGTTCGTGCCATCGTTCTCGACGATCGTTGCGAGCGGTGCGAGTGAGATTGCGTCCAGCAAAACGATTTTGGAGGTTTGCAGCCGGAAAAAGTCCGCGGTGGTTGGGGCGTTGTTGACAGCGGCTGCTGACCAATCCTCGGGGTAAAGGACGATCGCAAGGCGCGCTGAATCGGGTGACCACGCCAAATGGCTAACTCGGCCCTCGAGCGCGAGTGGGGTGGTGCTGTCTTCGCGATAAATGAGGCAACGCCGCCCCGCAGTGACGTAGGCCAGTTCGTTGCCAGTGGGAGATGGAAATGCGCGCGCGACATTTGCGGCGATGAGCTTTTCGACCGAGCCGTCGGCGGCGAGAAGAGCAAGGTCGTGAGATTCGTTGGGCGTGGAGCCACTCGTGCCCGCGTCTTTGGGCTGGGCGGTTTTCTCTAGGGTGGCAACGACCTTCCCCTGGCAGGAGCCCCACACGCGATGAATGCGCGGTGTTTCGCCAGTCAGCATGCGAGGTGTAGAAACACGCGCTTTCTCGCCGTCGAAACTTATAAGCTTGCCTTGGAACGCAAAAAACACCGTCTGCGCCGTCCCTGTTGCGAGGAAAAAGCACAGCAACGGAACAAGTGCAAAATTCGCATTTGACTGTTTGAGCATGGATGGGCAGCCTCCTTTACCGAGTTGACGTGTCTTTTTTGCGGAAAGCTTGATAGAAGTCAAGTGGTCGCGAACAGGCAACAGGCACGCGTGTTAGAACGCTTTAGAGCAGCCTGAGATGATGAAAAGTTCTCAGTACTGGCACAACGAAGGGCGCGAGGGCGGCGCATCTCTTGGGGCAAGCGCACATATTGGACAAACCAGCAGCGCTGCCACTGAGCGGAAACAAGCGCAAAGGAGCTCTCACTCACAAGCTGCGTACACACGCGAGGACTTCGAGCACTCGCCGCTACTTGTGTTTTACGAAGTGACGCGTGCTTGCGACCTGGTTT
>JBMFRB010000028.1:0-3193 GCA_049968255.1 Candidatus Sumerlaeaceae bacterium
ATCTGGAGTTCGGCGATCTGTTCGAAGGGCATCCGCTCGAGGGCATTCTCTAGTGAAAGGCACGAGTTGACTGTAGATACAGGTGCCAGATAGGCAACTATGATCCTCTCAGATCAGCGACCAACCAGAACGGCGTTGGATCACTCCTGTTGGATCGCAATCGAGTTAGTTGATCTGGGCCGAGCAATCGACGAGCGTACAGAACTTCTCACCCTTCAGGTGACTTTGGTAGAACCCAAAAAGAATTACGACAGTGGTCCACGTCGAGACTCGGCTGCACAAGGAACCAGCTGAACATCGCGACGCAATGCACCTGAACTATGGTTCGAATCGACCGAAGGCCGACGAGTTTATCCCATCGTGGCCGTCAATAAGGTCGACCTTGGGCACCATGGATCCACTTCGCGATGCTACGCCCCGAGGCTTTCTACGAGAGGCTTTTTCTGGCGGACCTCCTCCGAATTTCTTTGCACACGTATGTTTTTGGAAAGAAGTTTCTTGTAGGAAACTTCTTTCAGAAGCCCCTCGAAATCTAAAACACATAGACGTGACACCAACTCCCGCCAGGTCCAGACATACTCCTCAGGCCCACATAGATGTCCGCGGGGGCGCAACGAACCGGTCATCGGAGATCACTCTTACCCAATGTCAATTTCAAAATAATATCACCCGCTTACTGATTGCTTCGGCAGCTCCGAAATAGCCCATCGCGAGTTCAAAAAACCACGTCACTTTTGCCCGACTCGGACTGTGATCCTCAATGGGGCATCATCGGATAATTTTCTCGGCTAAAGTTCTCAGCACCCACAAAAGTTTTGAAACAACGTGCCAACAGCAACTTTGCAAAATTGAGAGCGAGTCCGGCGTTGCGTCCGCGCGCAAAATTCCCGACCTTCATTCAACCGTTCCGCCACGGACCACCTCATTGCTTCAAGCAAATTGAGTAGGCCGGTCTCAAAGTTCTCTCGCCTTGGCGCATCACCGCGCAGACAGGCCGAGCGTCGTTTGCATAGACACAATTATGAAACCCCAATTTTTATCCCAGATACGCCCCGCATTCACGACAACTCCAGGGACCCACTTAGCCAAAACACTTAGCGCTTGGACGCTCCAATCCCAATCTATGATGATACCAAAAAAGAGCGGGGGAGGGGGGTGGGGGTGGAAGTTTCCTCCAAGAAACTTTCCTCAGACCCCATAGAGCGTCCAGCTCAAAGCCGCAGTACGGCCGGATTTTTCTCACCCGGAGAGCACTATTGAAAGCCTATAAACAAGTCCGTCATCCATTCGTGAGAATGAGTTGCACCAGATTATGATGTCACCGAAAAAATCAGTGTGCCAACTTTCCCATAGAATTAATACTTTACAGAAAGGTCTTGACGTGATTGAATGATTTATGGAAATTTTTGGGCGATATTCATTCAATCAGTGTGTATGGCAGTTAGGTGAGCGCTATGGATGCCATTGACAACTCGTTGAGTTCCGAAGCTACTCAGATACACCAACTAGCGATGTCCGGCGAGAAAATGGTGGAAAGATTACGCAAAAAAGCTTTTCTTCCAGACAGGCGGAAATCACTCAATGTCCACCTTGGAATAGCTGAAGTCGCCAAATTGCTCGGTTGCTCGACCAATCGTATTCGTATGGCAGAAGAAGACGGTCGACTTCCACCTCCACGAACCGGTGAGCGGCGCGCTGGCTACACAATCGAAGCGCTCCTGAATATGCGGAAAGTTTTGAACGCTTCAAAGCAGCGCCGTTCAACGGACGAACCAGCGATTATTGCAGTTCAAAATTTCAAAGGTGGCGTAGGGAAGTCCACTGTCACAGTTCATCTCGCCCACTACCTCGCGATACAGGGCTACAGAGTATTGGTTGTCGATTGCGATAGCCAAGCAACCACCACTACGCTTTTTGGCTGCAACCCTCATTTCGACGTAACCCGTGAGCAGACACTTTACCCCTATCTTTCGGTTGAATCGACCGAGGATGATCTGAATTACGCCGTACAAAAAACACCTTGGCCGAATGTCGACTTGATCCCATCCTGTCTTGAGCTCTTCGATGTCGAATATGAGTTGGCGGCAACCAACGCCGCGGGTCAAGGAATACTCGCGGATAGGTTTAGGAAATTGCGTGACGGCTTACAAAGTACAGCACGCGATAGCTACGACATTATTATCCTCGATCCTCCGCCGGCGCTCGGTATGGTAAGTTTATCTGTAATGCAGGCCGCCACCTCGCTGCTAGTGCCTCTCGCCGCGACAACCCCCGATTTTTGTTCTACAGTCCAGTTTCTGTCTATGATGGACCAGATTATAGAAGCTATGGCTGGTGCTGGTATTAAGCCATCTTATGACTTTATTCGCCTTATATGCTCCCGATTTGATAATACAGACCCATCCCAAACAATGGTTATCCGCGTGATGGAAGAGGCATTTGGCCCGTCATTATTGTCGGTTCCAATTTTAGACTCTGCCGAAATTAGTCACGCAGCCCTCAGGATGATGTCCGTATATGAGTTAGAGGCTCCAATTGGCGCTCCAAAAACACACAAACGAGCCAAAACCAATCTCGACGAAAGCTTGAGTCAAGTTGAATTGCTGCTTAGACGAACGTGGGCTCGGCCAGCTTCGATTGAGGAGGCAATAGCTCATGTCGGCTAAACAAGGGGAATACCTAAAGGGAATTATAGGTGCCGGGGAAGGTGAGGGGGCACACGAAGAGGGCATGCAGCCTATTTTGGATCGCCCACGTCGGCCAAACGCGATCCTGACTCGCACGAATACCATCGAACGGTTGGCCTCTGGAGAACTTCGGCAGGTTACGGAGATGCGACTAGATCCCTCACGTTGCCGGATTTGGAAAGGGAATGCCCGCCGTTACGAGATGCTCAACGAAGTTACCTGCTCTGACCTAATTGACTCTATCATTGCCGATGGCGGCCAGAAAATATCTGCCATAGTGAGGCGGGTTCAGGACGACCCGGAGCATGAATTTGAAGTCATCGTCGGAACGCGGCGGCACTGGACAATCTCATGGCTCAGGAAGAACAACTATCCTGACATGATCTTTATCGCTCGTCTCGAAAATCTCGACGACGAAGCTGCCTTTAGGCTCGCAGACTTAGAAAACCGCGCACGTAAGGATGTATCTGATCTAGAGCGCGCATGGAACTACAAGCTCGCCTTGA
>JBMFRB010000029.1:0-2119 GCA_049968255.1 Candidatus Sumerlaeaceae bacterium
GAGCGTGGCTCCTACGGCTAAGGTAGCCAGGACAACATTATGGAAACCGTAGCTATGTTCGAGCGGCAGGAGGGCAAGCACCCGATCGTGCTCTGTCAATCCAACGGCTGCACTGTAGATTTGCATAGCTGCCGCAATGTGATCAGCGGTGCGCAGCACCAGCTTGGGTGTGCCTGTGGACCCACTGCTGAGCAGACCAAGATTTGCTCCATCGCTACGCCGGCGATGCTCGATACCAGAGGGGAGAACATTGGCTCCATCTAGAATCCATCCCGCACCCACGCGCGTCGCAATAAGCATGAGTTCGGTGGATTTGAGTTCGGCGGATACTGGCACTTGAAATGCCCCAAGGTGAAGCAACGCAAGAACGTCCGTGACCGTAGCCAGCGTGTGCCTCGCCACGACGATGACCGAGCAGCTGCGCTCCAGGCCAAGCCGACGGAGCTCAACAATGCGCGAAGTTACGCGTTCGGCTACGCTCGCATACGTGAGCTCTTCGGCTGGAGTGGCTATCGCAACCCTCGTACCTCGACCGGCCAGTTTCTCAATATCAATGAGCTCACGCAGGAAGAGCATCACACAAGCGTTTGCGCAAATAATCAGCCAGGTGTCCGATGGTTAGGAAATTCTCGACGGTGATATCATCGGGCGGAACTTCGCAGCCGAACTCTTTTTCTATGGCGAGGGCGAGTTCAAGCTGTGCCACACTGTCGAGCGCAAGATCAGCCCCGAGCAGGCGAATCTCCGTGTCGAGTTTCATTTCAGGGGGAATGTGGAGGGTCGTTCGAATAACCTCGTAGACACGGTCGAGGCATCCGCGAGCCACCTCATCGCAAAACGGCTCTATGCGCCATCCGTCTCCCTCTTTTTCGACCACAAAGTTTGGCTGGGGATACGGCGCACCTTCGCGATCAGATCCCGTGATGTTGAGCAACACCACATCATCGGCGGATATCCAGCCTTGCTGGGCAAGCCTCTTGGCTGCCACAATCGTCATGACCGACGTGTAACACGCGTCTATTCCTTCCAGTTCAAAAAGCAGTTTGCGTGCCTCGCGCATTTCCTGCTGCGTGGCGGTGACCATTGTGCCGTTGGTGGCTTTCACGACGCT
Source organism: Candidatus Sumerlaeaceae bacterium (assembly GCA_049968255.1). Taxonomy (GTDB): domain Bacteria; phylum Sumerlaeota; class Sumerlaeia; order Sumerlaeales; family Sumerlaeaceae; genus DRVG01. The sequence continues at coordinate 1,112 of JBMFRB010000029.1, forward strand.
TCGGATGTAGGGATACGACATCGTGGGATCACCGCGCAGTGTGGATTTCGATAGTCCTCGCGGGTAGCGAATGATGTACTCTGGACGGATCTTTTCAGCACCATCTTCCCATGCCCGCACCATGGGATTGCACGTTTCTTCTTGCACACAGACTAGGCGTGGAAGCTTGGGAATTTTGCCGAGGCCCCGATATTGCAAGGCTCCTTTATATGTGGAATAGACCCCGAGCGCGCTACTGACACCCTGGATGTAGACATCTATTGGCTCAGGAATTTGTTCGACAGCCTCAAAAAAGGCAGTTTTGAGCACTTCGCGCTGGCCGAAGAAGAATATGCCGCGTGCAGAGGTCATGCCGCTTTTTTTCGCGAACCAAGCCGCGGCTTTGTGTGCGTCCACAAAAGTGCCGTTTTTCAGCCAGTACACGACAAGGTTGTCGGCTCCCACGACGTTGACGCGGGACAAGAATTCGTCTCCGACGAAAAGATGCATGCGCATGTCTGGAAATCGGGCAACGATTCGAGCAATTGCTGTCGAGGAATTGCCGGTTGACGAAGTGATGAACTCGCGGATGCCTAATTCGCGGAACACGGCCACAGGCAAGGCGCCTTACCGATCTTTGGTGGTCCTTGTGGGGTTGGTCGTCTCGTTTTTCAGATAAACTTTCGAGAGTTTTAGCCACTTGCCAAGCTCCCGAGCATGGACGCAGGGTGTGTTCCCCTCTTGGCCGTCAATGATCGAGTCGCGACTTACCAACGGCAAAAGATCGAAAAAACGTTCCATCAGACAACCCTCTGGCCGGATGTTCACGTTTGCCAGATTATAATCCACATCCACGAGCGCCCCATTGCAGGCATCGCACTGCAAAGTGAACGACCAGGGGTAGTGTCGACCGCAATTCAAGCAACTGAGCCGTAACTTGTTGGCAATCCATGTCATCACAAATAGCTCCTCGTCAGAGCAAATTGATTTGCTCCCCGTGCTTGGCCTTTCAGACGGAAGTTGCACGAC
>JBMFRB010000030.1:0-1833 GCA_049968255.1 Candidatus Sumerlaeaceae bacterium
ACCTATGGATGCAAGGCCCCCGAAAAGGTGACACTATATTATGCGAGATTCAGTAGGTGTCACAGCTTCTTACCTCGAGAAAGTATGCTGTCCACACGCTTGATTAGATCCACCCCTACCTGTAGCAGCACTTCGGCATGGCTCATCATCTCACGTCTTTTCCGCTGGCGCCTCTTCTTTGATCCTGGCCGCCCTTTTGCGTCCGACACCGCATCCATCTCATGAACAATTTGGTTCCTCACCAACAGAGCCTGCTTGAGACGATCGCGAATGGGGGGCAATGAAATCATCAAGTCCCAAGTATTGCCGAACCCGATCGATCTCCTCGACACTTTGTAAGCTTCGACTGGCCACATCCTCCACGATCTGCTCCAGCAACTTCCGCCGAGGATCATCTGAAAGCAGAGCAGTAGCCAGCATCTTGCCGTCCGGTTCGCTGAGTCGTTTCAGAATGTGACGATGGAGATGCTCGGCTGCTTTTTCTCGAGCGCTATCATTCGTGTTCAAAACGGCGTCGTATGCGTCCGTGAGAACGCGCTTAAGCGTGGCATCTAAGGCCGCGCCAGCCATAACGACCATCGCCCGCAGCAGATCCTGCTCTTCGTGGGTAGGGGCCCCAGGGCCTCTTTTCTTGGTCCTTTCTGCATAAAGGTCGGCAAGAGAGGTCAGCGAAGACCGTCCATACTCCAGTAGAGAATGCGCTTGGTTTAGGGTCGGGTGCCTAGGCTCCGACAGCGTAACATTGATCGGCGTGCTTCCAGCCATCACTGCTCCCTTGCCAGCATCTGGTTCAGCTCCAATAGCCGCGCGAGCAGCTCGCGGCGCGCCTCGGGCGAGACGGTGAAGCGCGTCTGTCCACGATCATTCTCATGGAAACCGTGGCCTGGGTCAACATCCCGCCAGCCGTAGCAGGCGAGGATGGCGCGGTCCATTTCAGCGTGCAGCTCGCGCAGGCGGAGGATGTCGCCGTCCCGGCAATCGGGCTTGTGGAACAGGTTGTACGTCTTGGTCAGGCCCAGGTTGCGCGCCAGCATCGTCTGGCGGCGATGCTCGTGGTAGTCGGCGCCCACGCGGGCGGCGCATTGCCGCGCCTCGTGGGACGGCTCCTGGGGAAACGGAAACGTGTCGAAGCAGTCGGTGGGGGTGTAGCGGATGTCGGTTCGAAGGCTGGAGGCCTGCTTCCGCAGCCACACTTCATGCACGTTCGATTGGAGCAAGGCGAAGTGGTAGTCATCGTCGAAGGCGAAGACGATAGTTTGCTCGTTGTACACCCAACCTTTGGGCACGAACGAGAGCGCATGCAATTCGCTCACCCGGCTTCGCACCAACACCCGCCGCAAAGGGGCGATTGCGCTGCACATGCCAGCCCGGTAGGCGCCAAATTGCCACCAGTATTCTCGGTTGCGCGCATCCCCGGGTCCGCGCAGACGCTCACGATCAGCCCTAACTCGCTCTTCCACAATCTGGACCAGGTCTGGATAGCGGCTTGCGTGGTCGAGATCCCAGTTGTGGAAGCAAATGACGTATCGGCTCGGCTTTTGCTCCGGATGGCTGTTGAGATCTTCCCCGTTCAGATAGGGAAACAGGCAGTCCTCATTACAGGGATCCTTCGCCAGGAGGGTCTCGGCCTCTTCCAACCCAGCACGAAGCCGATGCCACGGATGATGTCGCCCTGAAATGCCTCCCCTTCGTTCCGAGCTAATACTACTGGGTCATGAACGAAACATTTTGTGATACATTTGTTTCGTCCGATCCGCCAACTCCGAACCAATTCCGCCAGGTGCGCCGGGCGGCTTATTTGGAGGGCTCGGGCTCTGGCCGCGGGCACGCTGA
>JBMFRB010000031.1:0-1352 GCA_049968255.1 Candidatus Sumerlaeaceae bacterium
CGCGTGTTCTTGCCAGATATCCTTTCCCACTTTCTCTGCCACGAGCCACTTGTACGTGTGGATTTCTTTTAGGACAGCCTGTGCTTCTTCTTCAGGAAGATAGATTCCCAAAATTTTGAAGACTGCAAGTCGCGCCGGATTGCGTGCGATGGCCCCACGCCGCAGGGTCGAAGGCAGCTCCATCCGCCGGCACAGTTCTGTTCTGTTGGCATTCGAGACTCTCGTTTGCGCGTTTTCCGGACAGAAATAGTTCGCTTCTTCAGCTCGAGCGCGCCCTAGTTCCCCCTTATGTTCCGCAAGTTGCGAGGCACATACCGGACAATAAGGCTCATTCCTGAATGCAGCCTCGTTGCAACAGTCTCCGATCAAATATCTCAGCATGGCTAGCATGCTCCTTTCGACTATCCGTCAAAGTGGTGCAACTGCTATGCCATTCCCAAAAACATCCAAGGCAGTCGGCCTAATCTGTGACAAACCTGCAAATTATTGCCTATTTTCCCATTCTCCTTTGTGTTGCTTCACTAAGGATCATCGCTGCTTTGGCCACAGCTTGCAGCACGATGTCCAGCTGTCGGTAAGTGCGTCTACTCGCGAACTGAGTAAGAGCAGCCCACATCCCTGAGCCCAAATGAGTGATTTGGCGTTCAAAAAAGAACAGAAGTGATAAAAAAAGCCCAGCCACAAAGTTCTCGCCGCGCGTATTCCTCGACGCGTCAGATTTATCAATAACAGCACAGAGGGCTGTTGCCCAACTGCTGGACCGCACAATGGGTCTACGCAAGAGTGTGCCATATATCCGATCGTCGAGCACCAATGCACGCACAGAGGCGCTGACCTCAGGGGCACGCCATTTGCCTGGCCATGGAGGAGCCCCGCCATCATACTTGTGGCGATGGCGCTAGGGCTCTCGCGCAAGCTTCAACAGCCTGTCGCGCAAGGGACCGCCAAGCATGTTGTGTCATGGACCGAGCCGTGGGTGTCGTCGGGCAAGGGCTGATGGGCGGGTACTCCTCTGCTTCCCTCTATGTCTCCGCCCTCACTTGTGACGATCGGCGGAGAAACGTCGTTGCCGACAGCAACACTCTCGCACGAAGACGAGCCCGTATTCTCTGCAAAATAAAACCCCCAAAGTGCAGGAAGCGAAAGGCGCTTTTGAGCTTTCTGCCAGTGCCATGGAGGCTTTACGTTGCGGTGTGATCCCTAAAAACGCAAGAGGCGGGTACCCTTTTGGGTCCCCGCCTTCCTGCTCAATCGGTTGTGGCTAAGGCAGCTTAGCGAGCATTCACATAACCCGAGCTCGAAAGCTGAGTGCGAATAACATCGCCATCGCTCACTGTGCCATTGGTCGGGTC